>CADEFT010000003.1:223076-344695 GCA_902826685.1 uncultured Acidobacteriota bacterium | reverse complement strand
CTGGCGTTGGCAATGTGGCTGCGTACGGTCGCCTTCGAACAGCCGAGATGTTTGGCTACCTCATCAGCCGGAAGATCCTCCACGTCGCGCAGCACCAGGGCCAGCCGTTCGCGTTCGGTGAGGGCAGTGAAGCCGGCTTCCAGACGCGACTGGCTCTCGGCCCGGAGCAATTGATTCTCCGGGCTTGCTTCGAGCGGCGCCGCCACGGGCGGGGCGTCGTCGATATCGGTGAAGCCGATGCGCTTGTGACGGCGCAAAAAATCGATCGCGGCATTGGTGGCAATGCGGGAGAGCCAGTGCGCCGCCTTTTCCGGATCGCGCAGCTGTTCCCGCCTCTGCAGGACCTTGATGAACACTTCCTGGCTCAGATCCTGCGCATCGTCGACGTTGCCCACGATGCGGTAGATCAGCAGAAACACGCGCCGCAGGTGTTCGGCGATAAACTGATTCTGACGGTCGGTTTCCGTCCCAGATCCAGCGGTCTGGCGCGGCACGGCGGAATCTTCGTTGCGCGAAGTGGCCATCGTGGTGCTAGGTTCCAGCGGGAGCCGGCTCATCTGCAAAGTGTGACGCTCGCCCCGCATCGAGCGTGCAATGTCCGCTCCATATTATTTTAAAGGAAAACGACTATGGTAGAAATCACCTGGCTCGGACATTCGAGTTTGCAGCTTCGCCTGGAAGGTGGCCAAGTGGTGCTGATCGACCCATGGCTCGCAGGCAATCCAAAGCATCCGGCCGGCTTCGAGCTGTCCCGTGTGGACGCTATCCTCATCACCCACGGGCACTTTGACCATATCGCGTCGGTGGTGGAGGTGGCCAGGCGATTCCAGCCCAAGGTGCTCGCGATTCACGAGATCGCCGTGTGGCTCGAATCGAAGGGCGTGGAAAACTGCATCGGCATGAACAAGGGCGGCTCGTGCGCGGTGGAGGGCTTGAAAGCGACCATGACCCACGCGGTGCATTCCTCGTCGATTCAGGACGGCGATACCACCCTTCCGGGAGGCGAGGCAGCCGGCTACGTGGTGGAGTTCGGCGACGGGCGCAGGGCGTACTTTGCCGGCGATACGGCCGTCTTCGGCGATATGAAGCTCATTGCGGAGCTGTATGCCCCGGAGCTTTGCGTGTTGCCCATCGGCGATCATTACACGATGGGGCCGCGCGAAGCGGCATTGGCGTGCCGTCTTCTGAACGCCAGGACGGTGATTCCGATTCATTGGGGCACGTTCCCGGCGCTCGCCGGACGGCCGGAAGATCTGGCGGCGGCAGCCCCGGGAACGAAGATCTGGACGCTGGAACCTGGAAAGCCAGTGAACTGGTAACGAAATGTATCGCTTGGCGGCGATAGTTGCGGTTTTGGTTGAGATCGCTTCGGCCCAGCCGGCCGGGGTGGTGGCTCAACAACACTCCGTGCCGATGCGCGACGGCGTCCTGCTATCCGCCAACCTGTTCCGTCCGCCGGCTGTAGAGCGCGGGCCCGTGCTCCTGATTCGAACTCCGTATGGCAAGGGCCGCGACCTTCTGCCCAACCACCGCCACTTCGTGGAGCAGGGCTACCTGATCCTGGTCCAGGACGTGAGGGGGCGCTATGCTTCCGGCGGCGTTTTCGAACCACTGGGGCAGGAGGGCGCCGATGGCGACGATACGCTGAACTGGATCGGGCGGCAGCCGTGGTCGAACGGGCGTGTGGGGATGCTCGGCGGGTCCTATCTGGGTATCGTGCAGTGGAAGGCGGCGCTGACGGGCAACCGGTATCTGAAGGCGATTTTCCCGGTGGTGTCGGGCTACGACGATTACCTGGACCGCTTCGGCTCGACCGGCGGAGCGCTGAAGCTGGGGAACCGGTTGTTGTGGATGTCCGCCAATCTGAAAGCGCGCGGATTCAAGCCACCCGATTTCAGCCTGTTCGTGAATACGCTGCCTGTGGTGGACGCCGATCTGGCGGCGACCGGACAGCGGGTGGCGATGTTTCAGACGGCGCTGGCTCATCCTGCCTATGACGGGTTCTGGCGGTCGATCAGCACGCGGGAACGGCTGGCGGATGTGAAGGTGCCGGTGTATTCGGTGGGCGGCTGGTATGACAACTTCGTGCAAAGCGACCTGGAAGCTTTCTCGGCGCTGCGCAAGCTGGGCCGGCAGGCGTATACGCTGATCGGGCCCTGGCCGCACAACATGTCGATGCCGTTTGAAGGGGAACCGTTCGGGCCGAATGCGCGGGCTCCGATCGGGCTGTACCAGTTGCGGTGGTTCGACCGGTGGCTGCGGGATAAGACCGTGCCTGAGCAGGCGCCCTTGCGGATCTTCGTGATGGGGGCCAATGTCTGGCGCGAGGAGCGCGAGTGGCCGCTGGCGCGCGCGGTACCGTCGGTGTTCTATCTGGGTGAGAAGATGGAGCGGCGCCCACCGAAGAAAGCGCGCGTGGACCGCTTCGCCTATGATCCGTCAAAGCCCGTGCCGACGCGAGGGGGCGGTGTGTGCTGCAATCCGCAGGTGTTTCCCTGGGGTCCGATGGATCAGCGTGAGGTCGAGAAGCGGGCGGATGTGCTGGTTTACTCGACGCCCGTTCTGGAGCGCGATCTGGAAGTCACAGGTCCCGTGAAGGCGAACCTGTTCGTTTCGACTTCGGCCACGGACACCGATTTCACGGTGAAGCTGGTGGACGTTTATCCGGACGGGCGCGCGATGAACCTGACCGACGGCATCCTGAGGCTGCGCTATCGCGAGGGACTCGATAAGGCGGTGTTGGCTGAGCCGGGCAAGGTCTATGCCATTACGGTGGACGCCGGCGTGACCAGTAATGTGTTCCGCGCCGGGCATCGCATTCGCGTGGAAATCTCTTCAAGCAACTTCCCGCGGTTTGACCGGAACCTGAATACGGGCGGGCCCATCGGGCAGGAGCGGCGAGGGGTGACGGCCCAGCAGGCCGTGTATGTGGGCGGCAGCCAGGCTTCGGCGATCATGCTTCCGGTGGTGCCGTAGGTTCAGAGCAGCGCGCGCGCCATTTCAAATACCGATCGCAGCATGGCTTCGGTCAGCCGGCCGGTGGATGTGTTCTGCTGGCTGGGATGAAACGAACCGATCAGGACGGGCGTGAGGCGATGCGCGAGGCCGTGGCCGAACGGGTAAGGCGAGCGGCTGGCGATAGCGCCTCGATGCTTTTGGATGCGCAGATAAGTATCGAAGGCGATGCGGCCGAGCGCCACCACTACCTTGACGTTCGATAACAGGTCGAGTTCCCGTTCGAGATACGGCCGGCAGTTGGCGAGCTCTTCAGGCAGCGGTTTGTTGCCGGGCGGCGCGCAGCGGGCCGAAGCGGTGATGTAGGCATCGCGCAGCTCGAGCCCGTCGTCGCGCGAGACGGAGGTGGCCTTGGTGGCGAAGCCGGTGGCGTGCAGGACGCGGTACAGAAAATCGCCGGAACGATCGCCGGTGAACATGCGGCCGGTGCGATTGGCGCCGTGGGCTCCGGGCGCAAGGCCAAGGATGAGCAGGCGGGCGCCGGGATCGCCGAAAGACGGCACGGGCTTGCCCCAGTAATTCCAATGCACGTAGGCGCGGCGTTTGACGCGGGCGATTGCCGTGCAGTGATCGCGCAGGCGGGGGCAGAGTTCGCAGCGGACGATTTGTTTTTGAAGCAGGGGCAGGGGCAGGGTCATTCGACATCTCTATCTTCGGCTTTCCGCCAGGCCGAAGTGGATCGAGCCGTGATCCCGATCCACTTCAGTGCCTGGGGTCTACGGGTTGCTCTGGTTGGGCAACCGCAGAACCGTGAGGCTCCGCAGCGTCACCGTTTCGGTGGTGGCGGACGCCATTTGTCCTTGCACTTCGACCAGCACCTCGCCGGCGGTGACGGTGGCGCTGGAGGCGGCGGCCTGCAGGGCCGCGGCCGATCCCCAACTCATGCGACTCCAGAAGATCGACGTGCCCTGTGGAACCACTTCGGCGCGGCCGGCGATTCTGGTTTCGGCGGCGGTGCCGGTGCGGGAGTCGAGCGAGGCGGAGCCCCAGTTGACGGCGTAGGTGAATCCGGCCACCGTGCCTTCGTGCGAGAGATCGAAGAGCACCTCAAAGCGGTCGCCGGGGCGGAGCAGGGCGGCGGGAATGCGGCATCGTCCGAGCAGGGCCTGGGTGGTGGAATCGGTGCTCGATCCATTGATGGAGCAGACGATCTGCGGACCGCTGTGAATCTGGCTGCCTTCGGCGGTGCGGCGCGCCTTTTCGGCCGAGTTGTACCAGGCGGCGCCGTCGGGTGTTGAGGCGGGATCAGCCGGCGATCCGGTTTCCTGCCAGGCCGCCTGCGTGACGCTGGTGGTGGCCTTGACGGACTTGGTCTGCAGCGAGCCATCGGAATCGAGGGTGGCCAGGTCGGCGCCACTTGAATCCTGCCAGGATTGCAGCGGAGTGGTCTGCTGATCCTGCCCGGCCCTGACGTTGATGCGGGTCTTGCCTTCGCCCGCCGCCGAATCGTAGACGGTGAGCGTGGAAGTGGGTGAGCCGGTGCCGACACCCATGCGCCTGGCGGAGTTGTCCCACAGCAGCCGGGTGTTGTTGTGAGCGAGGTTTCCGTTGCTATCGACGAAGGGGAGTGAGCCCGCGGGAAACCCGGTGAACAGGCAGGCGTTCCAGACCACGTCCGATCCGTTCGAGATCAGGCAGCGATTGGCGGCTCCAAGCGGCAGCCGCGACCAGAGGGTGGGCGTGGCGCCCTGGCCGACCAGGATATCGCCGCGGGTGGCCGAGCCCGGATTGGTATCGAAATGGGAGCCGCTGAGCAGGGCGTGCGAGGCGGGCGTGCGTGCGTCGCTCAACCGCGGATCCTGATCGGTGACATAGCGGTTGGCGTTGGAGGGAACGCCGGCGCTGCCGATGAGCGCGGCTTTCTGGGCGGCCGAAGGATCGTTGGTATTGGTGTGAGTGGGAAAGTTCAGGGCCAGCTTGGTTTCCGAAATGGCGGCCGTGTTCGAGATGTGGAGATTGGCCACCGCGCCGGGTGCGATGGAAGGAGACGGATAAAAGCCTGTGAGGGCGCCGCCCGCCTGACCCGATACCGAACCGCCCGAACCGAGGCGATAGCCCGCCACCAGCACGTCGCTCAACTGCGGCGTGGAGGGGGCCGCGAACGTGACGGTGTTGTTGACCAGGGCGAAGTCGCTGCCCGACTTCTGCAGCACACCGTTGCGATAGAGCTGAAGGCTGGAGGCAGGGTTGGGCGCGTTGGTGAGGGTGAACGTAGCGTTGCTGCCGTTGATCAAGCCGGCGGGTGTTTCCCCGTCGATGAAGGTGGCGCCGCCGCCGCCCGATCCGCAGGGGCCGGAAGTGCCGTCGACGCGCACGCAGTCGGAAGGCTGTCCCGATGCCGTTTCGAGCTCGCCAATCGAGTTAACGACGGCGGCGCCGGAAGGCGAGTAAGCAAGACCCTTGCGGGGACGCGCGGCCAGTTCGTCGGCCAGGCCCACCACGTCCACCAGTTGTACGGGACCGGCGGTGCCTGTGACGACCGAGGCTCCTCCGGCGGGCGGACCGGCGAGGCGCACGTCCTTGAGCTTGAGCGTGACGGTGCTGGGGCCGACGGCCCAATACTCGGTGTTCTGCAGGCGGCCGTTGATGGTGTACTTGACTAGATAGTAAGCGCCGGCCGAGGCGGTGGTGGTGGGCGTCAGCTTCACTTTGAGGACGCCGTTGACCACGCGGACGGTCTTGCTATAGGCGGTGATCGAGCTTTGATCGGAAGCAAGGAAGCTGCGCCATTCAATCTGCGCGTAGCCGTCAAACCGCTGCCCGTCGGCGCGGTAGATGATGTCTTCGACCGTTGTTAGTTGGATCTGCGCCGTGAGGGTAGCCGCCAGACCGAGTGCGGCGAGCAACAGGCGCAGGACGGAGCCTTGGCGCGGCTCGGCGCATGTGTCGACTCCGATGTTGGCGGCCCGCGCCGGGCCCTTTGCGCGATTGAATAACAGGCGCAAGACGGAGCCTCGGCGCGGCTCGGCGCATGTGTCGACTCCGATGTTGGCGGCCCGCGCCGGGCCCTTTGCGCTATGCACAAACATGAAAACCTCCAGGATTCGGCCTGGAGATTGGCTCCAGGGGCGGTTGCGATATCTCCTCCGCTCAACCTGGAAGCTACACTGGCGTTTTCCGGCCGGATCGCCTGGCGATGCCGCCGCGCGGGCACAACTTTCCTTGCAGGAATGACTTAGCGCGGCGGGGCGGCGGCGGCAAACGGGTGTGACTCCTACAATGGAGGCTTGGCTTCGCAACCTTCCGCGCCCTTGCCGATGACGTGGCCGAGCGTATTGCTCGCCTTGCTGATTTCGCTCATCTGGGGTGGGAACCTGGTTTCCATCAAGCTGAGTCTGACGGCGGTGCCGCCGATGTGGAGCGCGTTCTGGCGCATGCTGCTCGGCACGCTGACGCTGGCGGTGTGGGCGCGGTCGCAGGGTACGGATCTGCGTCCGGCGGCCGGGGAATGGCGGCCGCTGCTGGGGCTCGGCGTGTTGTTTGCCGTGCAGATCGGCCTGCTGAACCGCGCGATGCAACTGACGTCGCCGGGCTATGGCGAAGCGATTCTCAACTCATACGCGATCTTCACCAACCTGTTCGGCCATTTTCTGGCCCATGAGGATCGTCTGACGGGCGGGCGTATCGCCGGTCTGCTGCTTTCGCTTGCGGGGGTGACCGTGCTCGCCTATGGACGCCCCAGCCAGGCGCTGGCCCCCGATCCGTTGACCGGGAACCTGCTGCTGCTTGCGTCGGCCGTGCTGCTGGGGCTGCGCCAGATCTACACACGCTGGCTGGTGCAGAGGATCGACCCGGTGCGAACGATCGTCTGGCAGCTGGGCTCATCGGTGCCGATGTTTCTGACGGTGGCGCTGGCGGCCGAGCCGATGCTGTTGGCGCCGTTGACTTGGATGCCCGTGGCGGCGCTCGCCTATCAGGGTTTCCTGGTGGCGGGGTTCTGTTTCGTGGCCTGGGCGGTATTGCTGAAGAAACACTCATCGGGAAGCGTGTCCATGTATGCGTTCCTGGTGCCCGTTTGCGGCATCGGTCTAAGCGCGCTTTTGTTTGGCGAACGGATTACGCCACGGCTGGTGATGGGGGGCGCGCTGGTGCTGGCCGGGGTGGCGATCGTCACTATGAGACGGCGCTGAATGTAATGCGATTGAGATACACTCGACTTACGCGAGCAACTTATTCGTTTTCGCTACGATTCAGCTAAAGTCCTTACCTGCCGGACCGATTGAAACTAGTGCGGAGTATCCACGGCCGCAAGGCCGGTGGAGGCGATCCTCAAGAGTTTCGGCACGCCCAAGCGTGCGCCATAGGAAGAACCACACACATGGAAGATCAGGAAATCATAAAGGAATTTCTGATTGAAAGCAGCGAGAACCTGGCCCGCCTGGATCAGGAGATGGTGGAACTGGAACAGAGGCCGAAGGACGCGAGCCTGCTCGCAAGCATCTTCCGCACCATCCACACCATAAAAGGAACGTGCGGCTTCCTGGGATTCGGGAAGCTCGAGAAGATCACGCACGTTGGCGAGAATATCCTGAGCCAGGTGCGCAACGGGGAAAGAGACCTGAACCCGCGGCTGGTGAGCCTGATTCTGCGGATGGTGGACGCCGTCAAGTTCGAACTGGCGGCGATCGAGGAAAGCGGGGCCGAAAGCGCCGACGAACACCGCGAGCTGCGCGACCGGCTGGAAGCGGCCTGCGGCGAAAGCGGTACCGAGGCACCCGCCGCGGCGGCAGCGGTGGTGGAGGAGGAGGTCGCGGTAGCGGTAGCTCCGCCCGTTCCCGTCGCCATCGCGGCTGCCGAGCCACCGCGCGCGGTGGAGAAAAGCGCCGCGCCGGCGCCAGCGGAAGCCGAGAGCAGCGGGGCCAAGACCAGTTCGGTGGCCGACTCCAATATCCGCGTGGACGTGAGCCAGCTCGACAAGCTGATGAACCTGGTGGGCGAACTGGTGCTGGCGCGCAACCAGATTCTGCAGTTTTCCGCGCGCCAGGAGAACGCGGCGTTCAACGCGACTTCGCAGCGGCTGAACCTGATCACCACGCAACTGCAGGAAGGCGTCATGAAGACGCGCATGCAGCCGATCGGGGTCGTGTGGAACAAGCTGCCGCGGGTGGTGCGCGACCTGGCGACCAGTTGCGGCAAGCAGATTCAACTGGAGATGGACGGCGCCGAGACCGAGCTCGACAAGAGCATCATCGAGGCGATCAAGGATCCGCTGACGCATATCGTGCGCAACTGCTGCGACCACGGCATCGAGCGGCCCGAAGTACGGGTGGGCGCGGGCAAGGCGGCGCAGGGACGGCTGGTGCTGCGCGCCTTCCACGAAGGCGGTCAGGTCAACATCGAGATCAGCGACGATGGCGCGGGCATCAATCCGGAAAAGGTTAAGAAGAAGGCCGTACAAAAGGGATTGCTGCGGCCCGAGCAGGCCGAGCGCATCACCGAGCGCGAGGCGATCAACCTGATCTTCCAGCCCGGCTTTTCGACCGCCGAGCAGGTGACCAACATTTCCGGCCGCGGCGTCGGCATGGACGTGGTGAAGACCAACATCGAAAAGATCGGCGGGACGGTGGACCTGGCCAGCCGCAACGGGCAGGGCACCACGGTCAAGATCAAGATTCCGCTGACGCTGGCCATCATTCCGGGTCTTGTGGTGATGAGCGGCGGCGAGCGGTTCGTGATTCCGCAGGTGAGCCTGCTCGAACTGGTGCGCCTCGAAGGCGAAGCGGGCCGCAAGATGATCGAACGGATCCACGGCACGCCGGTCTACCGGCGGCGCGGCAGCCTGCTGCCCATTGCCTACCTCAACGAAGCGTTGCAGTTGCCGTTCGACCCCGGCGGCCGCGACGTAATCAACATCGTCGTGCTGCAGGCCGAGGACCGGCAGTTCGGGCTGGTGGTGGATTCGATCAACGACACGCAGGAGATCGTGGTCAAGCCGCTCGGCAAGCAGTTGAAGGGGCTGACCAGCTATGCCGGCGCGACGATCATGGGCGATGGCAAGGTGGCGTTGATTCTCGACGTGCTGGGGGTGGGATTGAAGAGCGGCGTGCTTTCGGAATCGCGCGAATCGCATCGCGGCGAACATAAAGTGGCCGACTCGAATACGGACCGGCAGACGCTGCTGCTGTTCCGCTCGGGCAAGTTCGAGCGGCTGGCGGTGCCGCTGTCGCTGGTGGCCCGGCTTGAGGAATTTCCACGGTCGGAAGTGGAACGTGCCAGCGGCCAGGACGTGGTGCAGTACCGCGGACAGATTCTGCCGCTGGTGCCGCTCGAGAACTTCCTCGGCGGCTACGGCTCGGGCCTGGCGGCCGAGCGCGATCCGGTACAGGTGATCGTGTTCAGCAACGGCGACCGGCGTATCGGTCTGCTGGTGGATCAGATTCTGGACATCGTGGAAGACGTGGTGGTGGCGCGGCAGAAGGCGAGCGCGGCCGGACTGCTCGGGTCGGCGGTGGTGGGCGGGAAAGTCACCGATTTCCTGGACCTTCACGCGGTCATCGAACAGTGCGGCGGCGGCGGGTGGTTTCAGAAGGATTCGTCGGCCGCGGGCCAGCCGTCGGGTTCGACCGTACTGCTGGCCGAAACATCGCAATTTGCGCGAGGCCTGGTGAAGCACTATCTGGAGATGGGCGGCCATCGCGTGGTCGAGGCTTCGAGCGTGACCGACGCGGTGGACAAATTAAGCCGCCACCGCATCGACATCGCCGCCGTTTCGCTCGATCTGCAGGGAGGCGGAGGCGCGGAACTGCTGTCGCGCATGCGCAGCCATCCGACGACGGCCGATACGCCTGCCATCGCGCTTACCGAGGAAGGCCAGGAGGCCGACGCCGGTTCGCCGAGGAAATTCGCCGACGCGCAGGGAAAATTCGACCGCGAGGCGATGCTGCGCAGCGTGGAACGGCTGGCCAGCGCGCTCGCCGAGCGCCAGGTGGCGCAACAGCAGACGGCGGGTTCGCGCCGCTAGGCACAGGAAAGGAACCGCACCATGAATGAACAACCTTCGGGCATCTCGCCGGCCGAGAACGCGACGCGGCAGTACGCCACGTTTTACGTCAAGGACCTGTTTTTCGGAATCGAAGTGCTGGAAGTGCAGGAGGTGCTGCGCTACCAGGAGATGACGCGCGTGCCGCTGGCGCCGCAACTGGTGGAGGGGCTCATTAACCTGCGTGGGCAGATCGTGACGGCGATCGACATGCGGCGGCGGCTGAAGCTGGCGCCGCGCGAAGGCGCCGAGACGCCGATGAACATGGTGGTTCGCAGCGACGACGGCGCCGTGAGCCTGCTGGTGGATGAGATCGGGGATGTGCTGTCGGTGCGGCGCGACGACTATGAGCCGGCGCCGGAGAACGCCTCCCGCGATTTGCGGGAGACCATTACGGGCGTCTACAAACTGGAAGGCAAGCTGATGCTGGTGCTCGATACGGAACGGGTTCTGCAGGCGCACGACTACGTTTAGAGGAGACGGGAGAAGGGGGAAATCGTGACGGTAATCGATGAAGTGGAAAGTGGGCGCGCGGTCAACACGCGCAAGATGCGGGGAACCAAGGCGGTATCCAAGAGTTCCACCGCGCCTGCCGCGGCGGAGGGGCTTGCTGGGATTCTCGAGACCATGCGTTATGGGCTTGAAAACCTGGGCACCAACGTATTTGTGGCCGATCGGGACCTGACGCTGGTGTACATGAACCGGCGCGCCGCCCAGACCATGCAAGGCCTGGCGGCCACCATCGAAGGGCAGTTTGGCGTGAGCTTCGAGGAACTGATCGGCACCGGGATCGGCGCCTTTCAGCCGGAGCGGGCAAGCGAGATTCGCCGCCTGCTGTCGGATCCGGCGAACCTTCCGGTTCAGACCGCGATCGAGCTGGCCGGGCTCAGTGTGGATCTCGGCGTGAACCCGGTCCACGACGCCTCGGGCGACTACGTGGGCGTGATCGTCAACTGGGAAGAGACCGGCGAGCGGAAGAAGCTCGAAATCGAAGTGGAGCGGATCCGCCAGATTGTGGAGAACGCGCCCAGCAACATCATGCAGGCCGGCACCGACCTGGTGATCCGCTACATGAACCCGGCTTCCCTTCGCACGCTGAAGCAGATCGAAAACCTGCTGCCGTGCCGGGCCGACGATGTCGTCGGCCAGTCGATCGACATTTTCCATAAGAACCCCGAGCACCAGCGCCGCATGCTGGCCGATCCGAAGAATCTGCCGCACCGGGCGCGCATCCAACTGGGGCCGGAACTTCTCGACCTGCTGGTGAGCCCTATTTACGACAGCAACCGCCGATACCTCGGTCCCATGGTGACTTGGGAAATCATCACCGAGAAGGCGAGACTCGAAAACGAAGCGGCGCGCGCCGAGTCGATGCTGCAAAACGTGCCGATCAACATCCTGATGGCCGACCGGGACCTGGTGATCCGGTACGTGAATCCGGCTTCGCTGCGGACTTTGCGCGGGGTCGAGCATCTGCTGCCGGTTCGCGCCGAGCAGGTGCTGGGCCAGTCGATCGACATTTTTCACAAGCATCCGGAACACCAGCGGCGTATGCTGGCCGATCCGAAGAATCTGCCGCATCATGCCAACATCAAGCTGGGCGACCAGACGCTCTCGCTGCTGGTGAGCCCGGTCTACGACCACGGCAA
The DNA here is from genome assembly GCA_902826685.1 of uncultured Acidobacteriota bacterium. Classification (GTDB taxonomy): domain Bacteria; phylum Acidobacteriota; class Terriglobia; order Bryobacterales; family Bryobacteraceae; genus CADEFT01. Next base: position 333,052 of record CADEFT010000003.1, on the reverse strand, counting down.
GAATTACGTTGGGACGATGGTGACCTGGGATGTGATCACCGAGCGGCTGGCGCAGGAAAGGCGCGAGAAGGAAAGGGTGGAGAAAGAACGCGAGGCGCAGGAAGAACTGAGCAGCAAAGTGAACCTGATGCTCGAAGCGGTGCGCGCCGCCGCCTCGGGCGATCTGACGCGCGAGGTCGGCGTCAACGGCGTGGACGTAATGGGACAGATGGGCGAAGGCCTGACGGAATTTCTGGCCACGCTGCGCGGCAGCATGACGGGCATCGCGCGCAACGCCATGGCGCTGAGCGCTTCAAGCGAGCAGTTGAGCGCGATCAGCCAGCAGATGGCGAACAATTCCGAAGAGACCGCCACGCAAGCCAACGTGGCCTCGGCGGCGAGTGAGCAGGTATCGAAGAACGTGGGCGTGGTCGCCAGCGGCAGCGAAGAGATGCTGGCGTCGATCAACGAGATCTCCAAGAGCGCCAACGACGCGGCGCGCATCTCGCGCAGCGCCGTCGGGATTGCCGAGCAGACCAACCAGACCATTTCCAAGCTGGGCGATTCGAGCGTGGAGATCGGCAAGGTAATCAAGGTGATCACGTCGATCGCGCAGCAGACCAATCTGCTCGCACTCAACGCCACGATCGAAGCGGCGCGCGCCGGCGAGGCGGGCAAGGGCTTCGCCGTGGTAGCCAACGAGGTGAAGGAACTGGCCAAAGAGACCGCCAGGGCGACCGAAGAGATCGGGCAGAAGATCGAGGCCATTCAACACGACACCAAGGGCGCGGTGAAGGCGATTGCCGAAATCAGTAAAGTGATCGACCAGATCAACGACATTTCGAGCACCATCGCTTCGGCGGTCGAGGAGCAAACGGCAACCACCAATGAGATCGGCCGCAATTTGACCGAGGCTTCCAAGGGCGTTACCGAGATTGCGAGCAATATCACCGGCGTGGCAAGCGCGGCGCAAAGTACCGCACAGGGCGCTTCCGACACGCAGGGATCTTCCAAGGCCCTGAACGAGATGGCCGCCACGCTGCAGCAACTCGTTTCACGGTTCAAAGTCTAGAGAGTGGGGCTATCCGGCGCAACATGAAGATCAAGCTGGCGGAAGGACGCCGAATCCGGGTACTGGTGGTGGATGACTCCGTCGTCATCCGCCGCCTGGTCTCAGACGCGCTCGGCGAGGATCCGGAGATCGAGGTGGTCGGGTCGGCGGCCAACGGATCGATCGCGCTGCAGCGAATCCCGCAGCTCAATCCGGACGTGCTGACTCTGGATGTCGAGATGCCGGTGATGGACGGGCTGCAAACTTTGACGGCGCTGCGGCCGGCGTATCCGAACATGGTCGTGATCATGTTCAGCACGCTGACCCAGCGCGGCGCGTCGGCCACGATGGACGCGTTGACGCGGGGAGCCAACGATTATGTCACCAAGGCCTCCAACGTGGGCTCGCTCGACCGGTCGATGGAAGCTTTGCGGGACGATCTGCTGCCCAAGATCAAGCAGTTTTTCCTGCGGCCCGGGGGCGACCGGGCGGCCGCGCAGCGGGTGAGCCCGGCCGCGGCGCCCGCTTCTGCTCCGGCCGCTCGCACAAACCAGATAGCGGCCACGGCATTCAAACCGATTCCGGGTCCGAAGCGGGCGATTGCCCTCGGGGTCTCGACCGGCGGTCCCACCGCCCTCGCCGATATCTTTCCGTTGTTCCCCAAGGATTTGCGGGTTCCGATCCTGATGGTCCAGCACATGCCGCCGATGTTTACTAAGCTGCTGGCGGACCGGCTGACGCAGATCTCGAAAATCAAGGTCTTTGAAGCGCAGGAAGGGATGCCGGTGGAGGCGGGGAGCGCCTACCTCGCGCCGGGCGACTATCACCTGACGGTGCGCCGCAAAGGCACGCAAGTGGTTTGCGCTCTCAACCAGGGGCCGCCGGAGAATTCGTGCCGGCCGGCGGTGGACGTGCTGTTCCGTTCGGTGGCCGACGTCTATGGCGGTTCGGTGGTGTCGGCGATTCTGACCGGCATGGGCCAGGACGGGCTAAGGGGCGTGGAAGTGCTGAAGCCCATCGGCTCCTATGTCATCGCGCAGGACGAACCGTCGAGCGTGGTCTGGGGCATGCCCGGAGCCATCGCTCGCGCCGGCCTGGCCGATAGCGTAGTGCCGCTGCCAAGGGTCGTTCCGGAGATTCTGAAGCACCTGGGATAGGGAGTCAATGCCGCTCAAACCATCGCCGATCCTGCCGGAAAATCTGAAACTGCTGAAGGATTTCATCTACCGCGAGTCGGGCATCGTGGTGGACGACGATAAGCACTATCTGCTCGAAGCCCGGCTGCTGCCGGTCGCCGAGCGGCACCGGTTCCGTTCGGTCAACGATCTGTGCAACCTGATCCGCGGCACCGGCTATGTACCGGGCGTGCGGCGCGAAATCATCGAGGCGATGACGACCCACGAAACGCTGTTCTTCCGCGAGCAGGTGCAGTACGACGCGCTTCGCACTACCGTGCTGCCGGAGCTGCTCGAGGGGCGCAAGCACGCGAAGATGCTCAACTTCTGGTCGGCCGCGGCCTCGTCCGGCCAGGAAGCCTATTCACTGGCGATGCTGCTGCGCGAGATGAATCTCGAGGATTGGAAGTGTTCGATTCTGGCCACCGATCTGTCGGAAAAAATCCTCTCCCGCGCGCGGGAAGGGAAGTATATGGCCATTGAAGTGGACCGCGGCCTGCCGAAGAGCTACCTCTCGAAGTATTTCGAGGCGAGCGGCGCCGATTGGCAGATCAGCGCCGACATCCGGAAGATGGTCACCTTCCAGGCTCAGGATCTGCGCGGCTCCACGCGCCACCTGGGGCCGTTCGACGTGGTCTTCTGCCGCAACGTGCTCATCTATTTCGATCAGGAGACCTGCCGCCGGATCCTTGCCAGCATCCGTTCGACGATGCGGCAGGGCGGCTATCTGCTGCTTTCGGCGGCCGAGAATCCGGCCGGGCTCACCTCTGAGTTCGAGCGTATCGCGCATGGCAAGGCCGTTTTCTACCGGCTGCGCTGAAGCCTGCGTTATCATCGAAGCATGACCATCGACGAACTCCAGCGGGAGTACGTATCGCTCCGCCAGCAAGCAGAAGCTGTGCGGAGCTATCTTTGACGCCCCCAAAAAAAGAAAAACCTTCGAAGCGTTGGAAGAGCGCATCGCCGCGCCCGATTTCTGGAACCAGCCCGAGGAAAGCCAGAAAGTCATGCAAGAGCGGAAGCGGCTGGAAGAGGCGATCGCCGAAGACGCGCGGATCGCGGCCATCACCTCCGATATCGACACGCTGTTTGAGCTCGGCCAGGAAGGCGAGAACGTAACCGGCGAACTCGCCAAGGAGATCCGCCAGCTTTCGGCGCGGCTGCAGTCGCTTGAAACCGCGATGCTGCTTTCGGGCGAAAACGACGCCCACGACGCCATCGTCACTATTCATCCCGGCGCGGGCGGCACCGAAAGCCAGGATTGGGCGGAAATGCTGCTGCGCATGTACCTGCGCTGGGCCGAGCGCAATGGCTTTGAAGCCGCGGTGACGGACCGGCAGGAAGGCGAAGGCGCGGGCATCAAGTCGGCCACCGTCGAGATCGCGGGCCAGAACCTCTACGGCCTGCTGCAAAGCGAAGTGGGTGTACACCGGCTGGTGCGGATCTCTCCGTTCGACGCCAACGCCAGGCGGCATACGTCGTTTGCCTCGGTCTTCGTAATTCCGCAGATCGACGACGAGATCAAGATCGACATTCGCCCGGAAGATCTGCGCGTGGATACGTTTCGCGCTTCCGGCGCCGGCGGCCAGCACGTCAACCGGACCGATTCGGCCATTCGCATGACGCACTTGCCGACGGGAATCGTGGTGCAGTGCCAGAATGAACGTTCGCAGCACAAAAACCGTGCCAGCGCTCTCAAACAGCTCAAGGCCCGGCTCTATGAGCATGAGATGGCCAAGAAGCGGGCCGAGGAAAAGAAGCTTGAAGACACGAAGCTCGAGATCAATTTCGGCAGCCAGATCCGCAGCTACGTGCTTGCGCCGTACCGGCTGATCAAGGATCACCGCACCAAGCTGGCGGTCGGCGACGTGGACCGCGTGATCGACGGCGATCTGGAAGAGCTGATTCATTCGTTTCTTGTCTGGCGCAAGACGGGCAAGACGGCGGGCGACGGCAAAGACGAGCTGCCCGACTAAAAGACAAAGTGGTAAGCGAGCAGGATCTGGACCGCGCGGCCTCCATTCTCCGCTCCGGCGGGCTGGTGGCGCTGCCTACGGAAACCGTTTACGGACTCGGCGCGGATGCTTTAAATGCGGCTGCGGTGGCGCGCATTTACAGGGTCAAGGGCAGACCCGTCACCAGCCCGCTGATCGTCCATGCCAGCAGTTTGGAAATGGCTCGCGATCTGGCCGCCGCATGGCCGGTAGAAGCCGATGCGCTCGCACGCCGGTTCTGGCCGGGGCCGCTGACGCTGGTGCTGCCGAAGCATCCCAAGGTGCCGGACATCGTCACGGCCGGACTCGATACGGTGGCGCTGCGCGTGCCTTCGCATCCGGTGGCGCTTGAAGTGATCCGGCGCGCGGACACGCCGGTGGCCGCTCCGAGCGCGAACCGTTTTACGGCGCTTTCGCCGACGACGGCAGAGCACGTGCGCGCCGCGCTCGGCGGCGAGGTGGACCTGATTCTCGATGGCGGGCCGTGCGAGGTGGGGATCGAATCGGCCGTTGTGGCGTTGACGGGCGATGGGCCCGTGCTGCTGCGGCCGGGGGCGATCACGGCGGAGCAGATCGCCGCCGTTACGGGACTTGAGGTGCGCGCGGCCGGTGTGGTGGAAGGCGCGCATCCTTCGCCCGGCATGCATCGCAAGCATTACGCGCCGCGAACGCCGCTGGTGCTGGCCGGTGACAGGCTGCCCTCGGGGCGCGGCGCCTATCTCTGGTGGAACACGCCGCGCGCGGCGGCGCTCGCTCTTCAGATGCCAGCCGATCCCACGGGCTACGCGCGCGAGCTTTATCGCACGCTGCATGCCGCCGACGGCGCGCGGCTCGATTGGATCGCCTTAGAACCGGTGCCCGGGGGAGCGGCTTGGGCGGGTGTGGAAGATCGCGTCAAACGCGCGTTGCGGGACGAACCGGTAGAGCCGGACTGACCGGCCGCGCCATGCATTCGAGCAAGTCGGCGGGCCGGAAGGGCACAGGCCGCCGATGGCGCGCGGCTCGTGCCCGGCGAAGCGGCTTGGGCTGGCGCGGAAGAATCGCACCAAACGCGCGTTGCGGGACGAATCGGAGAGCCTGACTGACGAGGTGGGCCATGCATTCGAGCAAGTCGGCGGGCCGGAAGGGCACAGGCCGCCGATGGCGCGCGGCTCGTGCTTGGCGAAGCGGCTTGGGCGGGCGCGGAAGATCGCACCAAACGCGCGTTGTGGGACGAGCCGGTAGAACCGGATTGACCAGCCGGGCCATGCATTCGCGCAGATCGGTGGGCCGGCAGGGGCGCACGCTGCACGTGCGCGATGCCGCGGCGGCGCGGCTTGGGCGGGCGCGGAAGATCGCACCAAACGCGCGTTGTGGGTAGAGCCGGACTGACCATTCGCGCGATCGGTGGGCCGGCAGGGTTTGGGCGGAGCTTTACCTCACGCTGCATCCGCGCGACGGCGCGGCTTGGCCGGGCGTGGAAGATCGCATCAAACACGCGTTGCGGGACGGGCCGGTAGCGCCGGATTGACCAGCCGCGCCATACACTCCAACAAATCGGCGGGCCGGAAGGGCTTGGTGAGGTAATCGTCCATGCCGGCTTCGAAACAGCGCTGCCGGTCGGCGGGATTGGCATTGGCGGTCAACCCGATGATCGGGATGCGGCTGCCCTTCGGTTCGGCGGCGCGGATGCGCGCGGTGGCTTCATCGCCGCCCAGTTCCGGCATCTGAAGATCCATCAGGACGACGTCGAAGCGGGAGGCCGCCCAGCGTTCGAGAGCGGTGGCGCCGTTGGCCGCTATTTCGACCTCGTGGCCGGCTTTTTCGAGAATGGAACGTACCAGCCACTGATTGACCAGATTGTCTTCGGCCACCAGGACTCGCAGGGGACGCGCCACGGCGGGGGCTTCGCGCGGCGGCTCTACTTCCGGCATCACGCCGGGCTCCATAGGCAGGGTGAAGTGGAAGCGGCTGCCGAGTTGCGGTTCGCTTTCGAGCGCGATATCGCCGCCCATCAGCAAAGTGAGGCGCCGGGAGATGGCGAGTCCCAAACCGCTGCCGCCGAACTTACGCGTGGTGGCCGAATCGGCCTGTGAGAAGGCCTCGAAGATCAACCGCTGTTTGGCGGGCGGAATGCCGATGCCGGTATCCTCGACGGTGAACCGCACATGGCGGCGGTTGTTTTCCACCTTCTCCAGGCCGATCTTCACTCGAACCGAGCCCTCGGCGGTGAACTTGATGGCGTTGGTGACCAGATTGACCAGGATCTGGCGCAGCCGCACCGGATCGCCCATGACCACAGGGGGAACGCCGTCTCCGATTTCGGCCGTGAGTTCCACGCCTTTCCGGCGCGCCATCAGGTCGAGCATCCGCGTCAGGCTGCCGACCAGTTCCTCCAGGCGGAAGGGGATGTGTTCGAGTTCGAGCCGGTCGGCTTCGATCTTCGAAAAATCGAGGATATCGTCGAGCAGCGCCAGCAGCGATTCAGCCGAGTTGCGGGCCGTCTCAATCATGCCGCGCGGGCCCGAAGGCACCGGTTCGGCGAGGGCGAGATCGAGCATGCCCAGCACGCCGTGCATGGGAGTGCGGATTTCATGGCTGATGTTGGCGACGAAGCTGCTTTTGGCGAGGCTTGCGACTTCGGCGGCGCGGCGCGAGTGTTCGAGTTCCAGCTCACGGCGCAAGCCGGTCCAATAGTCGCGGCCGTAGTGAACCGACTGGAGGACGATATAGGCCAGCAGGACCACAAGGGTAATGCCCATACGCGTCATGGTTCCGCCGCTCCAGAAGCTGACCAGGATCGAAGGCGTCCACAGGAAGATCTCGTAGGCGATCAGGAAGTCGGCGCGCGGCGCGACGGCTGTCAGTCCCCCGAGAGCGATGGCCAGGATCATGCACAGGATCAGCGTAGTCTCGGGCTGCCAGGGTGCGACCACGAGGCAAAACGCCAGCATCAGGCCCCAGGCGGCTCCGGTGATGGACAAGAGAAGACCGTATAGCCGAAACCAGAGGCGCGGTGCCAGCGCCGTTTGGTGGCGGCCCAGCACCAACAACGCCCGAAGCGCGGTCATGATCAGGATAACGGCCACGAACGGGCAACGCTCGAGGAAGGCGCCGGGTTGATCCCAGTAGAGCGAGGCGATGATGGCCGCGCCGATGGTGTGTGCCCACAGCCCGTGCCGGCCGCGACTGGCGAGTTCGGCGCGAACGCGCGCCTGAACGTTAGGCTCTCTCGACGGTGTGTGCTCCGGACGGTCCATTAGACTTTCCCGTTCTTATCGGCGGCGAAGCCGGAAACCTTGCCCACTCCGAGAAGATGCAGGCTGACGGCGGTCAACTCGGGTTCGTTTTCGACGCTTCGCACCAGGTGTAGCAGGCGATCGCGGCGATCCGGGCCGGCCCAGCGGGCGTCGAAATCCTTGGCCAGCCAACCCGGTCCTTCGACTCCGGCGACCGTGACACCGGCCAGTCCGGCCTCCTCCATCTCGGCTTTCAGCTCCGACGGTTTGTGAAGGACGGCGGTGGTGAAGTATTTGTCGATGCCGGTGTCGTTGGTATGCAGACCGGCAGCGAGCTGACGGCCGAGCACGGGCCAGAACGGTTCGTGATCGACGAAGCCATCGACCAGTGAGTGAAGCAGGCCCGCCCAGCGGCTGATGGCGGCCGCTACCACGAATCCACCGGGCCTCACGACGCGGGCGGCCTCGCGCAGGGCGAGCAATCGGTGGGTTCGTTCCACCAGGTGATACAAGGGGCCGAGCAGCAGAGCCTGAGAGGCGAAGCCTGTCGCCCAGGGCAGGGCGCGCGCATCGCCGAGCGTGACGCCGGCCAGACCCAGTTTCGCGGCGGCGGCGCAATGCTTCGGCACCGGATCGAGCAGGTGGACGTGGTAGCCGAGCGAGGCCAGCCAGCCGGCATAGGCGCCGGGGCCCCCGCCGATATCGGCGACCGGAGCGGGCGCCGGCGGCAGGTAGCGCCCGATGATCTCGCGATTTCGTTCCCGCTCGAGCAGCCCGGAGCCGGTCAACAGCCGATCCGCCTCCGCCGTCCGCTCATAGTAGCGGATGATTTCATCCATGGATCAGGTTTTGGTCAAGGCTCTCTTACCGGCTTCGAGCACTCGTATGATTTGATCGACGTCGTAGACCGAGCCGCCCCAGGTGCCGCCGCAAACGTCCTGCAGCGCGGCCCAGAGGCGGGAATCGTCTGGCAGTTGCTTGTCGGCCTTCAGATCGGCGCGCGGGGGACGGGCGTCCAGCACCTTCGCACCTTCCTCCGGCGAATAGGTTTTTGCGTCGTGACCCACCAGGTTGAGCGAGCCTTCAAGCTTATCGCGGTCCACGATAATCTCGATCAGGTCGCCGTCGCGCAATTTGCCGATCGGGCCGCCGGCCAGCGCTTCCGGCGAGATGTGGCCGATGCAGGCGCCGGTGGAGACGCCGCTGAAACGCGCGTCGGTGAGCAGCGCCACATGCTTGCCGAACTCCAGATGCTTGAGGGCCGAGGTCAACTGATAGGTTTCCTCCATGCCGGAACCTTTGGGGCCGCGGCACATCAGCACGATGACGTCGCCCGCCTGAATGCCGCCGCGCTTGATCGCCTGAATCACGCCCGACTCCTCGGTAAACACTTTGGCCGGGCCGCGCTTGCGATAGACGCCGTCCGCATCGACGACCGAGGAATCGATGGCGGTGCTCTTGATCACCGAGCCTTCTGGGGCGAGATTTCCGAGCGGGAAACAGACGGTGGAGGTCAACCCGGCTTTGCGGGCGGACTCGCGCGTATGGATGACGTCGCCTGGATTGACGCGGTCGCGGGCGGTGAGAACCTCGCGCAGTTGTTTACGGCGCTCCGACTTTTCCCACCATTCGAGCGACTTGCGCAGCGGCTCGCCGGTAACGGTGAGCGCATCGAGTTCGAGCATGCTGGCGTCGCGCAGGTGCAGCATCACTTCCGGAACGCCGCCGGCGAGGAAGACTTGGATCGTGGGGTGATACTTGGGACCGTTAGGCAGGGAATCGACGATGCGCGGCACTTTGCGGTTGATATCGGCCCAGTCGTGGACCTGGGGACGCCGCAACCCGGCCTGATGGGCGATGGCCGGAATGTGCAGGATGAGATTGGTGGATCCGCCGAAGGCCGCGTGCACGACCATGGCGTTGTGCAGGGAAGCTTCGGTGAGGATATCCTTCATACGGATGCCGCGCTTCTCTAGATTCAGCACCGCGCGGGCCGAGCGGCGGGCCATATCGAGCCAGATGGGATGGCCGCTGGGCGCCAGGGCCGAATGAGGCAGCGACATGCCGAGCGCTTCTCCAATGACCTGCGAGGTGGCCGCGGTGCCGAGAAATTGGCATCCACCACCCGGCGATCCACAGGCGCGGCATCCGGCTTCGGCGGCATATTCAAGGGTGACGGCGCCGTGGGCAAAGCGCGCGCCCAGGCTTTGGACTTTGCCTGCGTCCTCGCCATTCTCGGCAAGCAACGTAACGCCGCCAGGTATCAGGATGCCAGGCAGATCGCGCGAACCCGCCAACGCCATCATCATCGCCGGCAATCCTTTATCGCAGGTAGCGACGCCGATGACCGCCGAACGAGTAGGCAGCGAACGGATCTGGCGGCGGAAGATCATGGAGGCATCGTTGCGATAAGGCAGGCTGTCGAACATGCCGGGAGTGCCCTGGGTGCGGCCGTCGCAAGGGTCGGTGCAATAGGCGGCGAAGGGTACCGCGCTGAGGGCCTTCAATTCTTCCGCGGCGGCCCGCATGAGCAGGTTCACTTCGAAGTGGCCGGTGTGATAGCCGAGGGCGATGGGGGTGCCGTCTTCGGCGCGAATGCCTCCGTGAGTGCTGAGGATGAGCACTTCCTTGCCGGCGAGTTTGGAAGGATCCCAGCCCATGCCGGCGTTTTGCGTCCAGCCGAACAGATCGCCCGACGGCCGCTCCATCAGGAATTCCGGCGTAACGGGTAGAAGACCCTTGGGCCCGGGGCCATGGGTGCGCACGTCGAACAAGCCCTCAACGCCAGAGTCGAGGATGGTGTCCAGATCGATCAACGGAGTCACGTACTCCATCATATTCGATAGAATCGGAGCAGCCGAAAATGACGCGCCTCTTTTGCCTGTTGCTTGGGTTGGCCGCGGCGAGTGCCGCGCAGGACGCCATGGAGCATTTCGAGCGTGCTGTGCGGCCGGTTCTGGCGAAGAATTGCTACGGCTGCCACGGTCCCCGGCAGCAGATGGCGGGGCTGCGGGTGGACGGTCGTGCGTTTCTGATGAAAGGTGGCAAGACGGGCCCGGCGATTGCGCCTGGAAGGCCCGCCGATAGCCTGATAGTTAAGGCGCTGCGCCACGAGGGATTGAAGATGCCGATGGGCGGCAAGCTGGCGGAGACCGATATCGCGGCGGTGGAGAAGTGGGTTCGCGAGGGAGCGGCTTGGCCGCAGGAAGCGGCGGCCCAAGCCGTGGAAGCCAGGCATTGGGCTTTTGAACCGGTGAAGGCCGTGGCCGTACCGGCCGGTGCTGCAAATCCGGTGGATGCCTTTCTGGGCGCGGCCCTGCAAAAGGCCGGATTGAAGACCGTGCCTTCGGCCGGGCGCGAGGCGTTGATTCGGCGGCTGAGTTTCATTCTCACGGGCTTGCCGCGGGCCGTGGAACCGGAGCGCAGTTACGAAGCGACCGTGGACCGGTTGCTGAACTCGCCGCATTTCGGCGAGCGGTGGGCGCGCCACTGGATGGACCTGGTGCGATTCGCCGAGACCTACGGCTATGAGTGGAACTACGAAACGCTGGGCGCGTGGCATTACCGCGACTATCTGATCCGCGCTTTCAATCGGGACGTGCCGGTGGATCAGCTCATTCGCGAGCACATCGCCGGAGACCTGCTGGCCAAGCCGCGGCTCAACCGGGAACTGGGCTTGAACGAATCGATGATCGGCACGATGTTCTTCCGCATGGGCGAGATGGGCCACGACGATTGCGTGGAGTTTCGCGAGATTCGTACCGATGTGGTGGACAACCAGATCGACACGCTGACCAAGGCGTTTCAGGGACTGACGGTGTCCTGCGCGCGCTGTCACGACCACAAAATGGATCCGATTCCCACTGCCGACTATTATGCTTTGTATGGTGTGCTCACCAGCGCGCGGCAGGTGACACGCAGCGTGGACCTGCCGGAGGTTCATCAGGGCGCCGCCGAAAGGCTGAAAGCTTTGAAGCCGCGGATTCGCCGGGAACTGGCGCGGATCTGGTCGGCGGGCTCGATCACGCCGGAGCAACTGGCGGGCGTGGTGAATCGCGACAAGCCGGCGAAACTCGAAGATCCCTTATATGCGTGGGAGAAGGCCGATTGGAATGGATTGGGCAACCAGGTGCGCGCCGAGCATCAACGGCGGTCGGCTTATAACGCCGAACACTTCCGGCCGTTTGGCGATTTTCGCGCGGGCGGCTTCGCGGGCTGGCATGCCGACGGCGCAGGTCTGAAGGACGGCGCCACGGCGGCGGGCGAATTCGCGGTGGCGGCCGAAGGCGAGGCGGCGGTGACGGGCGTATTCGCTTCCGGTGTTTACACGCATGCGCTGTCGGACAGGCTCAATGGCGTGCTGCGCTCGCCGTTCCTTCCGAAAGACCGCAAGTTCGTAAGCCTCGAACTGATGGGCGGGAAGCTGGGCGCGCGGCGCACCATTGTCGACAACTGCATGCTGGGGGAAGACTACACGCCGATCGACGCGGCCGCGCCACGGTGGTTCAAGTCCGCCACGCTGAGCAAGGAAAAGAATCTGCCGGTGTACCTGGAACTGGCGACCAAGTTCGACAATCCGCGGCTGCCGGACCGGCCCGACAAGCTGAAGAATTTCAAGCAGGAGCAACTGGATTCGCCGGGCTCGTTCTTCGGTGTGCGGCGTGTGGTGCTGCACGATGTGGACGAAGCGCCGCGGGATGACATGGCCGCGCTGCTGAGGCTGTTTGAAGGTTCGGATCCGGCCACGGCGGCGGAAGCCGCGGCGAGATATACGGCCGTTCTGCGGGCGGCGGCAGCGGCATGGGGCAACGGTACGGCCGGCGACGGCGATGCGTTCTGGCTCGATTGGTTCGCGAGGCTGGGGCTGGCCGGCAATCGTGCCGATGCGTCACCGGAACTGGCGGCATTGATCGCCGAGTACCGGCGTATCGAGGCTACGTTGCCGCGTCCGCGCGTGGTGAACGGCATGGGCGATTTCGGCGAAGGCTACGACGTTCCGATCCTGCAATCGGGGAATCCGAAAGCGCCCGGGGACGTTACGCCGCGTCATTATCTGAAGATCGTTACCGGCGGCGAACCCTTCCGCACGATAGGCAGCGGACGCGAGGAAGTGGCCGGAGCGATCGCGAGCGCCCGCAATCCTTTAACGGCGCGTGTGATGGTGAACCGCGTGTGGCACCACGTGTTCGGGCGCGGCATCGTGGCTTCGGTGGATAACTTCGGCCGCTTCGGCGATGCGCCGTCGCATCCGGAACTGCTCGATTACCTGGCGGACCGTTTCGTGAAAGAGGGCTGGTCGCTGAAGAAGCTGGTGCGGGTGCTGGTAACCTCGGAGGCGTTTCAGCGTTCGAGCACGCCGGGTGCGGGCGCGGGCACCATCGATCCGCAGAACCGGCTGCTGAGCCATTACCAGGTGCGGCGGCTCGAAGCCGAGTCGATCCGGGACGCGATTCTGCACGCTTCCGGACGGCTCGATGCGAAGCTGTTCGGGCCAAGCGTTCATCCGCACCGCGACGATCCGAAGGAATACCGCAAGCTGATCAGCGGTGCGCTCGATGGGGACGGCCGCCGCAGCATTTATTTGAAGGTGACGCGCATGGAAGGCTCGCCATTTCTCGAGCTGTTCGATTTTCCGCCGCCCGCGCAGACGCGCGGCGCCCGCGACGTCACCAACGTGCCGCCGCAGGCTTTGGGACTGTTGAACGATCCGTTTGTGGTGGGCGAGGCCGGTCGCTGGGCGGAAGCGCTGCTGACCGATGGCGCGGCCACGCCCGAAGCTCGCATCGACGGCATGTTTGAGCGCGCCCTGCAGCGCTCCCCGGCGGAGGAAGAACGGCAGCGGTTTCGCGGATTGGCGGCGGAACTGGCCAGCCTGCACCAGGTGCCGCGAGAGCGGCTGATGCAGAGCCGGGAAGTGTGGAAAGACGTCGCCCACTCGATTCTGAACCTGAAGGAGTTTCTCTATGTCCGATAGCCGGCGGCTGTCACGGCGCGCTCTTCTGAAGGAAGTTTCAAACGGGTTCCCTTTTGTGGCGCTTACGGCCATGCTAGCCGAAGACGCCCGCGCCGGGGCGCACTTTCCGGCCAAGGCCAAGAACGTGCTGCTGCTCTACATGCCGGGCGGCGTGTCGCACATGGATACGTTCGATCCCAAGCCGAAGCTGAGCGAACTGGATGGAAAGCCGGCGGAGAAGGGCAATCGCAAATGGCTGGGGTCGCCGTGGAAGTTCAAGCAATACGGGAAATCGGGCACCTGGGTGAGCGATCTGTTTCCCCACGTCTCGACCTGCGTGGACGATCTGGCCATCCTGCGTTCGATGAAGTCGGGCTTTCCGCTGCATCCGCGCGGAAATGTGCTGTTTCACACCGGCCGCAACGTTGGCGGACATCCCAGCATGGGTTCGTGGATTACTTACGCGCTGGGAAGCGAGAACAAGAATCTGCCGGGCTACGTGCTGCTGCACACGGGCGCGAGCATTCCGGGCGGCATGGAAAATTTCTCGAACGGCTATCTGCCGGCGACGCACCAGGCGATGTCGGTGAGGCCGACGGCTGCGGCCATCGACAACATCGTGCCGGCGGATAAGGAACGCACGGTGCAGCGGGCCAAGCTCGATGCGCTGCTGGCTCAGGATCGCGGATTCGCCGCGGCGACGGGCCACGACGACGCCGTGGAGTCGGCGATATCGAACTACGAGATGGCCTACCGGATGCAGTCGCTGGTGCCGGACGTGCTCGATCTGTCGAAGGAGACCGAGGCGACAAGGCGCATGTACGGCCTCGATTCCACCGACGACAACAAGCGCAACTATGCGTTGCAGTGTCTGCGCGCGCGGCGGCTCATCGAAGCCGGGGTGCGTTTCGTCGAAGTGAATCCACCGGTGCTGTTTGGCCAGAACAATGGAACCTGGGACCAGCACGGCGATCTGAAGAAAGGCCATGAAGGGAATGCGTTCGTGACCGATCAGGCCGTGACGGCGCTGCTCAAGGATCTGAAGCAGCGCGGTCTGCTGAAAGAGACGCTGGTGATTTACGGTACCGAGTTCGGGCGGACACCGGATACGGGCAACGGCGACGGCCGCGATCATCTGGAGACGGCGTTTACCATCTGGATGGCGGGGGCCGGGATCAAGGGCGGCACGGTGTATGGCGCTACCGACGAGATCGGCAAGAACTCGGTGGAAAACGTGACCGACGTACACGATTTGCACGCCACGATCCTGCATCTTCTGGGGCTCGATCATGAACGGCTGACGTACCGCTTCGGCGGGCGCGAGATGCGGCTAACCGATGTGCACGGGCACGTGGTGCGCCCGATTCTGGCGTAGCGGAGGGCAATCGGGATCGTGTCGCGGCCGTGGGCGCCCGGCGTAATCAGGCTTCGGCGTATTCGACGGCGAGGGCGGTGATGTCGTCTTCCTGCTCGGTGCCCTTGTTAAAGGAATCGACGGCGGCGAGCAAAGAAGCGATCAGGCGGTCGCAGGGCATGGCGGCGTTGCGCACGGCGAGTTGCTCGACACGTTGGACGCCAAAAGGGATTTTGTCGCGGCCGTGGGCGTCGGTGACGCCATCGGTATAAGCGAGAATCTTGTCGCCCGGCGACAGCCGCGTTTCACGCACCTCAAACTCGGCTTCGGGCAGCATGCCGAGCGGCATGCTGGTCGGTTCCAGGCGTTCGAGCGTTCCGGCGCGCCGCATCAGCAGGGCGGGGCAGTGGGCGGCGTTGGTCCAGCGCAGCGTGCCATCGCGGAAAGCGACGGCGGCGAACAGCGTCGCGTATTTTTCGCCCTGCGTGCGCTCGGTGAGGAAGCGGTTCAACTGGCTCATCAGCTCATCCATGCGGGCGGCGGTGTGGCCGCCGGCAAAGAAAGCGCCTTGCAGCAAGGCGGCGAGCAGGGCCGAACTCACACCCTTGCCCGAGACGTCGGCGATGATGAAGCCCCAGGCCTCGCCGGCGATGCGGGCGACGTCGCAGTAATCGCCGCCCACCTGATGGGTGGGGACGTTGGCGGTGGCGGCGCGAAACCAGCCCGACGACGGCAATACGCGCGGCATCAGGCTTTGTTGAATCTGGCGGGCGATGGCGAGTTCCTCTTCCATGCGCCGGTTGAGACGCTCCTGTTCAAGCAGGCGCGCGTTTTCGAGAATGGTGGAAGCTTCAAGCGCCAGCGTTTCAAGCAACTCGCGGTCGCCGGCGGCCAGCAGTCCGGCGCCTTGTCCCGATTCCAGATAGATGACCCCGGTGGTGGTCTGCAGGCGCGAGAATGCCACGGTGTCTTCGGTGGAATGCGAGCGCACCTGAATCAGCGGGACGCACATCACACTGCGCCCGCCCTGAGGAAGGACAATGACTTCGCCGCGGCGGTCGAGCGTCTGGCGGACCAATGCCGTGGGAATGCGGTGGGCGGCCGGGTCGAGCGTGACGCCTGCGTGGTCGCGCGCGACCTTGACTTCCAGATCGGCACCGCGGTTGAGCAGTAGAAATCCGCGTTCGGCGCCGGTGACGGTGAGGGCGGCATCGACGACGGCGGAAAGCACGTAGTCGGCCGAGAGAGCGCTTTGCACGGTGCGCGCGACTTCGACAAGCGCGCGCAGCTTACTGAGGCCCGAGGACGGTCCACTGCCGGACGACTGCAGCTGGCCGACGAGCTTGAGCAGCTCCGATTCTTCGAGCGTGAAGATCAGGCGGTAGGAATCCTCGCCGAATTCGATCTGATCGCCGTTTGCGAGGGCGCGGCGGCCATCCACCCGATCGCCATTGACGGTGACGCCGTTGCGGCTCTTGAGGTCTTCGACGAAATAGGTCCCGTTTTCGACGAGGATGCGGGCGTGGTTGCGCGAGGCGCGATTGTCGCGCAGCACCAGATGATTGCCGGCCTGCCTGCCGATGGTGAACGGAAGCGGCGCCAGCTTGAGCCGAGACCGGTTGCCGCTGGGATTGATGACAACGAGACCCGGTTCCTCGAAAGGAGGGGAGGCCGGCGCCGCGCTCATCCCCGCTTTCGCGGACGCTCAGCCGGTGCGTCCTGCTCGACGGCCTGCTCCAATTCGCGTTCGCGAAGGGCCTGGCAATGCGAACAGTAGCCGCCGATCTCGGTGCGCGTCAGCAGAATGTGAAATCCAAAATGCTCTTCCACCTGGCGGCGCAATTTCTGCAGGGGATCGCCGAAAAACTCTTCCACCTTGCCGCAGCGCAGGCAGATGATGTGTGCATGCTCCTGCTTGAGGCGAGTCTCGTAATAGTGTTGATCGCCGCCGTAGTGCATCAGGTCGAGCTCATCCACCAAGCCGCCCTTTTTGAGCATTTTCAGCGTGCGGTAGACGGTGACCCGGTTCAGCTTCGGGTCTTTCTCTTTGGCGAGCCGGTACAGTTCTTCGGCGTCCAGATGCTTGCCGGATCCATCGATCAGCTCCAGCAGGATCTGGCGCTGGCGCGTAATGCGCACGCCACGCTCACGCAGAGAATTTCCACTGGCAGTTGCTGGCATTCCTATGTTGACTCTAACACGCGGCAATCAGCCGAGCTTATGATGCTTGTAGTCGATTTTGGCCCAATCGAAGACACCGAGTCCCATGGCGCCCGCGATTTCCACGTGCTCGGGCTGGCGGTGCGTATAGGTGCTGAACTTGTCGGGCTTGTCGTCTACGAGTTTGGGCTTTCCCACGGCCACGCGCTGCTCGTCGATCTTGCGCCAGCCGACGTGATCGAGGGCCACCGGATCGGTGGCGAAGTACATCGCCTTGTGCTCCCAAACAAACTGCGGACGGGCGCCGGGTCCGCCGTGATAGAGCGCCTTCACGCCATCGAGGATATGCAGCACCGCCTTGTTGCGGATGACCGGCATCTGCACCACGGCCGGAATGAAGGCATTGCAGAAGTTGAGCGTGGTGGTGGCGTGGGACCGGCACACGTTGTTCACCAGCCCATGCGATAGATTCTTGAGCGCCAGCGTGACGCCCGCCGACTGGTGATCCTTGAGCAGACAAAGATTGATGAGCTTATCCACTTCTTTGGTGATGAAGTTGGCGGCGTAGGAGCGGCGGGCCGTCTCGTTCGACACGTCGTAGCCGGGCAGGGTGAGGGGCATATCCATGTAGTGCTCTTTGTCGTAGCCTTCGATGCCCAACTGCACGGTTTCGTATTCCTCGACGGCGCTCGACTTGCGCACTCCCTGGGGCAGCCAGGTATGAAAACCGGCCTTGTGGAACTGCGCCCGATAGCGGTCATAGACGACGATGTCTTCGGCCCTGATCCCCGCCGCCCGCAGGCCGTCGATGATCTGGTGCAGAACCTCGGGGGCGGAGATGACGTGCGGCGAACCGACGGGATTGACCTTGATGCCCACGCGCTCGCCCGGCTTGACGAACATCTTCCACGAATCGGCCCAATCGGATCCGGTGAGCTCCTTCATGCCTTTGTGCATCATGGTCTCGATGACCGGCGCCTGATACTTGTTGCCGGCGATGGAGCCGGAATGTTCGACGCCAACGACCTTGCCCGGGAACGGGCCGGGCATGCTGAGCTTGGTACGTTCCGACGGCGACGAAACCTGGGCGCTGAAGGCGAGTTGACGCAGGAAGGCCGAAGCGGCGACGCCCTGCAGGACTTCACGGCGGGTTAGGCTCATGAAGCAATCATACCCTGCCTGCGCCCAGTTGGAGACGGGCGAATTGGAAGCTCCGCTCAAGGTCGGCTCGCTGTTGATAGCGCAGCGCTTCGGCCAACTCCGGAGGCGGCGTCTGCCCGCGCCGGTCGCCGATGACCATCTGCCCATAGAAGGGATGGCCCTGGCGCGCCAACTCGACAAAGCGCGTGAAATCGGCGGCGGGTAGCTTGGGGAACATCCGCCAGAACGAAGGATCGAAGTAGGGCTTCACTTCCGGGGCGCGGCCGGTGATGATTTCCAGTTGCATGGCCGCCTGAGGACAGAGCTTGCGGTAGCTGGCGGCGAGCTTCTGCCAGTCGAGCGAGCCGTCACCCAGAGCGACCCACTGCACGGCGGCACCTTTGGGATGCTCGAAGATCACCGAATCCCGGATATGCGTGGTGACCGTGTAGGGCGCCAGCACTTCGAGCGAGAGAAGCGGATCCTCGCAAAGCAGCACCGGGTTTCCGGTATCGAGGCAGCAGCCGGTGAAGTTCGTTCCGGCGGCTTCGATCAATTGGCGGAGCTCGCGCGCCGTCAGGTCGCCGTGATTTTCGATGGCGATGCGGACGTTCAGGTCCTCGGCCTGGCTGCGCACGGCTTTCAGGACGTTCAGGGTGCTTTCGATGTGTTTCTCGATGGGCGTGGCGGGCATCGCCTCGCGATCGGTGGGGGAGCCGATGAAACAGCGCATCGACGAAGCGCCCACCTGTTTGGCCACGCGTAAACCTTTCAGCAGATACTCCGGCGGGGTCCCGTTGGCCGCGCTCCACGACCTGGTGGTCGGGCAGATGCAGCCGGTGCCGCCGTCGATGGAGACGCCCAACTCCGCCGCCCTGGCGCGGACCTTGGCAAGGTGGGCCGGTTCGAGGCTCGAGTAGTCGTTCAGGCTCGAAATCTGCACCGAATCGAGCTTCAGGCGCGCCGCGTAGTCGAGGAATTCGAGATCTTTCCACTTCCACGCCCGCAGCGAGTAGGTATCGAAGCCGAGCCGGATCCGGCCGGTATCGGCGGCGAGAAGTCCGGAACTGAAGGAGGCGATGAAATGACGGCGCCGCATCCCGTTGATTTTAACGCGAGGGCGGTTTTTGGGGAATTGGTCCCAGCAGTACCAGAGAAGTACCGTTACAGCACATACGTTGAATTTGTAATGTAAAAAGTGTTTGATGTCTGTATCGATTGCTGTAAACTTGTGAAACCGCCTACTCGGAGGAATGGTTGGCGGTACGGTAGAGCCCCAAAGACCAACAACATTTATGGCGCATATCAGGACGCCTGCGCACTTTCTCGGCTCTAGCCTTGGCAACGTAGCCATCGTTGGCCTCTTCCTGTTGGTGACTTTTCTGTTCCAGTGGCAAAATCAGGCCTACCTGGCGGAATTCGGGTCCGAGGGGGATGAGGCGGCGCACTATGTTACGGGTCTGATGGTGCGCCAATATGTTCTGGACGGAATGCCGGAGAATCCTTACCGGTATGCCGAACGCTATTACGTCCATTATCCGAAAGTCGCTTTCGGGGCATGGCCGCCCTTGTATCACCTGGCGAGCGGTGCGTGGATGCTGGCGTTTTCCGGCGATCGCGCGTCCATTCTGATGTTGATGGCGCTACTGTCGGCGTGCACGGCGTTTCTGATCACCCGGTTCCTCGCGACTGAGACCGGCGAAGGCGCCGGTATTATTGGCGGCCTGATCTTTCTCACGCTGCCCGCCGTGCAGAAGCTATCGACCAAGGTCATGATGGACACGATGGTGGCGCTGCTCAGTTGCGCCGCCGTTTTCTGTTTCGCGCGCTATCTCGAACGGGAGCGGACCCGCGACGCGGCGTTGTTCGGATTGCTGGCGGCGGCGGCGATCCTGACCAAGTACAATGCCCTGGCGCTGGCCTTCGTGCCGCTGTTGAGCGTGGTTTTTACCGGCAACTACAGGCTGTTGAAGCGCGGGGCCTTCTGGCTGCCGGCGGGGATCGTGGTGGTGCTGGCGGGTCCCTGGTACGTGAAAATGAACCACCTGGTCTGGTATGCCGCCCAGCCCGTTCCCGGCTTCGGCGACATTCCCTACTCGCTTTGGCGCCACGCCGTAGGTCTCACCACCGTTCTGAAGGGATTGCTGCTTCTCACAGCGATTCTGGGCATCGCGGACTGGTGGCGGAACCGCTACCGCGACGTTCGCTGGGCGGCGCCGGCGGCGCAGATAGCGGCCGTGCTGCTGTTCCACAATTTTTTCTATATCGGCTATGACGAGCGGTATCTCTCGCAGGCGGTTCCGGCGCTGGTGGCGTTCGCGTTGAAGGGCATTGCCTGTCTCGCCGCCCTGGTGAGCGCTCGCATTCCAAACGCGGCGGTGGCGGGCGCGGCGCTGGCCTTGCTGCCTCTGATCCACCTTGGCACGCCGAGGGATTGGGATCCACGGAAAACGTATCACGGCTACACGCAAGTGGCGGCTCACATTCAGGATGAATCGGCGCGGCGCGTGCTGGTTTCGGCCGAAACGACGGGCGAAGGCATGCTGGTGGCCGAGATGGCGATGCGCGAACCGAAGCCCGGCCGGGCGGTGCTGCGGGCAAGCAAGACGTTCGCTTCGGCTTCCTGGATGAAGCAGGACTACAAGCTGCTGCACGATGCGGATTCGGCGATGCGCCATTTGACGGAAAAGGGCGTGGAACTCCTGGTGGTGGATCGCGGCGAGGGACCGGCCCTGCCCCATCACGCGATGGTGAAGGAGATGGTGGACCGCTACGGTCATGGCTGGAAGAGGTTGGCCACCGTCGGCAGCGTGGATATCTATCGCCTTCCGCGCCGGCAGGGCGACGGCATGGTTCAGGTGGATCTGAAGCACACCCTCGGCAAGAGCGTGGCGGATTGACGCTCAGGCGCCGATCCGCGCCAATTCCTCCAGGTTGAGCCGGCCGGTGTAGATCGCCATGCCCAGTGCCGAGTCGATCCGCAACTTCTCAAGCTCGGCGATTTCTTCCACGGTGGTGATGCCGCCCGCGGCGGTGATGTCGTGGCGGGTGGCGGCGCGCAGGCGGCGGAACCAGTCCAGGTCGGTGCCCTGCATCATGCCTTCCTTGTCTACGTAGGTGCAGAGGAATCCGCCGCAGTAGGGCTCCAGATCGCGGATGACCTGTTCGGCGGTCAGACTGGTGGCTTCGCGCCAGCCTTTGACGACGATGCGGCCGTCTTTACTGTCGAGCGCGATGAGAATCCGTTCCGGCCCAACGGCGGCGGCGATGGAATCGAGCAGGGGGCGGTTGATGCCGTCGGAATGAAACGCCGCGGTGCCGACGATGATCCTGCGCGCGCCTTGAGCCGCCAGTTTGACGGCGCGTTCGGGCGACCGGACGCCGCCGCCGACGCGGCACCACGCACGGGCGGTAAGGAATTCCACGAGCGCATCGTTCTCCCCGCGTCCGATCGCGGCATCGAGGTCGATGACCTGAATCTGCGGGAAGGCCGAGAAACGCTGAAGCATTTCCTCGGGTGTGCCGCCTTCGAGCGCCTTATCGCGGCCTTGTACGAGTTGGACGACTTTGCCATCCATCAGATCGATGCAGGGAATGATCAAGCTTTCCTCACAGGCACGCCGTGCCGTTCCAGGTATTGCTTCAGGCCGTCCACCGTGTAGGTGCCGTAGTGGAAGATGGACGCCGCCAGGGCCGCGTCGGCTTCGCCTTCGGTCAACACTTCGAGAAAATGTTCGAGGGTGCCTGCGCCGCCGGAAGCGATTACCGGGATGCGGGTGGCGCGGGAAACGGCGCGGGTCAACTCGCAGTCGAAGCCAGTCTGAACGCCGTCGGCATCCATGGACGTAAGTAGAATCTCGCCCGCGCCCAGCTGCTCGCCGCGCGCGCCCCATTCGATGGCATCGATCCCGGCGTCGTCGCGGCCGCCGCGGGTAAAGACGCTCCATCCGCCGGAGGGGCGGCGCCGGGCGTCGATGGCGAGCACCACCGCCTGCGCTCCGAATTCCGCGCTCAGCTCGGCGATCAACTCCGGACGCTTGACGGCGGCGCTGTTGACGCCGACCTTATCGGCGCCCGCGAGCAGGATCGACCGGCCGTCGGCCACCGAGCGGATGCCGCCGCCAACGGTGAGAGGAATAAAAACCTGGCGCGCGGTGCGCTTCACCACTTCGATCATCGTCTCGCGATGTTCATGGGTGGCGGTGATATCGAGAAAGACAAGCTCGTCGGCGCATTGCGCGTTATAGCGTCCGGCCAGTTCCACCGGATCGCCGGCATCGCGCAGGTTGACGAAATTGACGCCTTTCACCACGCGTCCGGCGGTGACATCGAGGCAGGGAATGATTCGCTTGGCTAGCATCGGCGTCAGGTCAGATCGACGAAATTCTTCACAATGCGCAGTCCCAGGGGGCCCGACTTTTCGGGGTGGAACTGCACCGCGAACAGGTTGGCCCGCTCGAGCACGGCGGTGAAGGGAACGCCATAGGTGCAGGTGGCGGCGGTCGATTCATTCACCGGGCAGTAGTAGCTATTGGCGAAATAGAAATAGGGGTGCGGGTCGAGTCCGCCGAGCAGCCTGGACCGGGGCCGTGTCTCGATCCCGTTCCAGCCCATATGCGGCACGCGCAGGTCGTGGGAGAAGCGCCGCACGACGCCCGGCAGCAGGCCGAGCCCCTCGAGTTCCGGCGCCTCTTCGGAGCGTTCAAACAGCGCCTGCAGTCCAAGGCAGATGCCGAGGAAGGGAACGCCGGCGCCGATACGCTCGCGGATGGAAGCGCGCAGTCCCATGCTGTCGAGAGAGCGGATCAGCTGGCCGAAATGGCCGACGCCGGGCAGGATAATCTTCGAAGCCGCGGCCAGATCGGCGGCCGTGTGCGCCAGGCGGAATTCGGCGCCCACTTCTTCGAGCGTGTTTTGCACGCTGCGCAGATTGCCGGCGCCATAGTCGATGATGGAAATCACAGCAGGCCCTTGGTGGATGGCAGTTGAT
This sequence comes from uncultured Acidobacteriota bacterium, assembly GCA_902826685.1. GTDB lineage: Bacteria > Acidobacteriota > Terriglobia > Bryobacterales > Bryobacteraceae > CADEFT01. The sequence continues at coordinate 310,038 of CADEFT010000003.1, read as the reverse complement.
CCTTCAACCGCGAATCCTTGGAGCACGCGTACTTCATGGCGCGCGCAAAACATTTGAAGATCGCTTCGATCTTGTGGTGAGAGGAGCGCCCGTAGAGAATTTTCCCGTGCAGGTTGGCGCCGCAGTGATTCACGAAACCTTCGAGGAAATCGTGCACGAGCTCCACCTGCAGATCGCCCACCAGCCGCACACGCACCTGGTCTTTGTACACAAGCGATGGACGGCCGCCCAGGTCCACGGCCACCACGGCCAGCGTTTCATCCATGGGCAGCACGAAGTAGCCGGCGCGATTGATGCCCTTGCGGTCACCGAGGGCCTGCGAGAAAAGCTGCCCCAGCACGATGCCGCAATCTTCGACCGTGTGGTGCTGATCGACGTCGAGATCGCCCTGGGCTTTGAGCGCCAGGTCGAACCCGCCGTGCTTGGTGAACAGTTCCAGCATGTGATCGAGGAAGCGCACGCCGGTGGAGATTTCATAGCGGCCTTTGCCTTCGATGGCGAGGCGTCCGGAGATTTGGGTCTCTTTGGTGTCGCGCGTGAGCTTAGCGGTTCGCAAGGAACGTCTCCAGAGTGTTGATATCGTCGAGCACGCCCGCCGCTTGTTCGGAGGCGAACAGATCGAGCAGTTCCTGGCGCCGGTTGGCGGCCTGCGACGCGACGCCGATAAAGGGGACGCCGGCCGCGCGGGCGCAGCGCGCGTCATCGACGGTATCGCCGACGTACCAGAGCGGCTGGCCGGGCCGCTGCGCGCGAATCTTTTCGAGTCCCTCCGGATTAGGCTTGCCGCGCTCCACATCGTCCGCCGTGAGGATGGGGAAGAAGTCGACGGCGCCCGAGAAACGGTCGACAGTGAGCTGGGCTTCCGGACGCGGGCGGCCTGTATAGATGCCAAGGTCGTAGCGGGCGGTGAGCGATTCGAGCACGCCGGGCCGCGCGATCCAACGCTCCCGCTCAATCAGACCCGGCCGGCCGTTGTGGCCGAGAAACAGCTTTTGAAATTCTTCGACGACCGTGGCGTAATCGGCTTCAGTGCCAAGGTCGGCGGCGATTTTCTGAGACAGCGCCCAGTCGTTGTTCCAGCCGCCCGAGTTCTTATACTGCTGAATGCGCTCGTAGGTAATGTCGTGGCCGGTGAAATGGAGCACGGTCTGGCGGATAGCCTCGCGATAGGAGGCGGTGACTTCCACCAGCACGCCATCCATGTCGAAGACGATGAGAGGCCGCGCCATTACCAGATCCGCCCCAGCGCCTCGAGGAACTGGCGCATCTGGTCCTGGCGGCCGATGGTGACGCGCACACAGCCGGGAAGCTCATAGCTTCGGTCGCGCACCAGGATGCCTTCGTCGCGCAGCTTGTCGCGGATTTCGATGGCGCGATCGCCGGCGCGGAACAGCACGAAATTGGCCATGGAGGGGTAAAAGGGAATGCCCAGCCGGCGCAGGCCGTCGTACACCAGGTCGCGGGCGAGCATGACTTCGGCGACGTAGCTCATGACGTAGTGCGAATCTTCGATGGCGGCGCGGACGGCGATGGCGCCCAGCAGATTCACGCTGTAAGGCGACTGGCCTTTGCGCAGATAGGCCGCGTTTCCGGCGCGCGTCAATAGACAGCCGATGCGCATGGCGGCCATGCCATACACTTTCGAAAACGTGCGGCTGATGAAGACGTTCGGATATTCGCGGATCGTGTCGATGGCGGTGACGCCGGAAAACTCGTAGTAAGCCTCGTCGATGAGGACGGCCGCTGAGGGCGCGCGCTCAATGATGCGGCGCAGCGAATCGACATCGGCGCCGGTGCCGGTGGGGTTGTTGGGGTTGGCCAGGAAGATGGCCCTGGTTCCGGGCCGGATGGCATCGAGCAGTTCTTCGAGCGGGAACGCCAGATCGTCCGGGCGGTAGGAAAGCTCGCGCACCGAAGCGCCCGCCACTTCCGAATAGAAGCGATACATGGCGTAGGAAGGATGCAGGACGATCACGTCGTCGCCGTCGTCTACGTAGGTGTTCACCAAAACCTGAATCGCTTCATCGGTGCCGTTGGTGACGACCAACTGCGATTCGTCGAGGTCGAAGAACTTCGCGAGAGCGGCGCGGGTGGCCGAATATTCGGGATAGACGGCCAGCGTTTCGCGCTCCAGGTGAGCTTTCAGATAAGCCAGCACCTTCGAGGAGCAGCCCACCGTGTTCTCATTGAAATCGAGCCGCAGCTTGCCGGCGCGCCCTTCGGCGGGCGGCTTATAGGGCGCCATTTTGAGAATGGCCTGGCGGGGAGGAAGTGTGGCGGCCGTCTCAACGGGCAAGCCGCACCTCGACCGAGCGCGCGTGCGCCTCCAGACCTTCCGAACGGGCGAGCGTGGTGATGGCGGGGGCCAGGCGGCGCAGGGCCTCGCCGTTCAACTCCTGCACCGAAATGACCTTGACAAAGTCGGCAGCGGAGAGGCCGCCGCGCACACGCGCCACTCCGCTGGTGGGCAGGACATGGCTCGGTCCGGAGGCGTAGTCGCCGGCGGCTTCGGGCGAATTGGGACCGACGAAGACGGTGCCCGCGTGCTTGACCAGATCGAGCAGCCGGGTTTCGGGAATGCTCAGATGCTCGGGCGCGAAATCGTTGGCGAGTTCGACCGCCTGTTCGAGCGAATTGACGACGATGATGACGCTGTTTTTCTCGATCGCCTTGCGGGCGACCTTGGCCGTGGGCAGTTCGCTCAACTGGCGCTCCACTTCAAGCGCGACCGCGCCTGCCAGGCGGCGCGACGGAGTGAGCAGAATGGCGGCGGCGTCGACGTCGTGTTCGGCCTGGGCCAGCATGTCGGCGGCGATCCACCGCGGGTCGCCTTCGGCGGCCACGATGACGATTTCGGTGGGACCGGCGATGAAGTCGATGCCCACCTCGCCGGCCAGCAGTTTCTTGGCGGCGGCCACATAGATGTTGCCGGGTCCCACGATGCGGTCGGCCTTGGGGACGACTTTGGTTCCGAAGGCGAAAGCCGCGATGGCGTGGGCGCCGCCCATCTGAAACACCTGTGCCACGTCGAGCATGGAAGCGATGCCGTAAATCTCGCGATTGGGCCGCGGCGAGGCCACGACGATATTGCGGACGCCGGCGATCTGGGCGGGCACCGCGGTCATCAGTAACGTGCTGGGGAGCGGATAGCGGCCGGAGGGAATATAGGCGGCCACGCAATCGAGCGGGCGGATGATCTGGCCAAGACGCACGCCGGGCGAAAGGGCTTTGCGGAAAGGCTTCGGCACCTGCAGGCGGGCGTAGGCTTTAATGTTTTCGGTGGCGATCCTGACGGCGGAAACGAAATCGGGCGCCAGCTCTTCGGAGGCTTTCAGCAATTCCACCGGCGGAACCTTCACCGACGGCCTTTCGAGTCCGTCGAATTTCTTGGCGTATTCGATCAACGCCTTGTCGCCGCGCTTGCGCACGCCATCGAGAATCGGTTTGATTTCCGCTTCGGCTTCCTCCAGGCGCGCCCGCCGCCGCAGAAGAATTTTATCTGCCTGATTGGCATCCAGGGTCCGAATCATAGGTTCAATGCACTCACATCACGATCTTGTTCAGCGGGTATTCGACGATGCCTTGCGCGCCCGCCTGTTTGAGTTTGGGGATGATGGAACGTACGGTGTTCTCATCGAGAATCGTATGAACGGCGAGCCACTCCTCGTCGCTCAATCGAGAGATGGTTGGTTTTTTGAGCGCGGGCAGCGCCTCGAGCACCGCGTTCAGGTCCTTGGAGTGAACGTTTAAGATCAAGCCCACTTTCCCGAGCGCGTTGATGGCGCTTTCGAGCAGCATCTTGAGATCGTCGAGCTTGCGGCGCTTCCAATCGTCGGTGAGCGACGTTTTGTTGGCCACCAGTTGCGTATTCGATTCAAGGACGGTATCGAGAATGCGCAGCTTGTTGGCGCGAAGCGACGATCCGGTTTCGGTCACTTCCACGATGGCGTCGGCGAGGACGGGCGGTTTCACTTCGGTGGCGCCCCAACTGAATTCGACTTTCGCCGTCACCCCGTGCCGCGCGAGGTACTTTTTCGTGGCGCCGACCAGTTCGGTGGCGATAACTTTGCCTTGCAGATCCTTGACGGTATGGAAGGACGAGCCTTCGGGCGCGGCCAGCACCCAGCGCACTTTGCCGAAGCTTTGCTTGGCGTAGATGAGGTCGGCGATGGTGACCACATCGGCGTCGTTTTCCTCCACCCAGTCTTTGCCGGTAAGCCCGGCGTCGAGCACGCCATCCTCGACGTAGCGGGCCATTTCCTGGGCGCGGATGAGCATACACTCGATTTCCGGATCGTCGATGGCGGGGAAATACGAGCGGCTCGAAACGGTGATGTTGAACCCGGCTTTGCGGAACAACTCGACCGTGGCGTTTTCCAGACTGCCCTTGGGGATACCCAGCTTTAGCGTGTTCCCGCTCATGCGCCGTATACCTTGGCGGGGTCGAAGGTCTGAGGGTCGGTTACGGTCCAGGCGCCGTTATCGAGCTTGCGGTAAAAGCAGCTTTCGTACCCGTTGTGGCAGACGCCGGGGCCCTGGGCCTGTACCTTGACGACCACCGAATCGCGGTCGCAATCGGTGGCGATTTCCTTCACCACCAGCCGGTGGCCGGAGCTTTCCCCCTTCAGCCACAGTTTCTTGCGCGAACGGCTGTAGAAAACGGCGTATCCGGTTTCTACCGTCTGGCGGAAGGACTCGTCATTCATGAACCCCACCATCAACACACGGCCGCTCGCCTCATCCTGAATGACGGCCGGCACCAGACCGTCCAGTTTTTCAAAGTCGAGTTCCATTTCGTCCCTAATAATGCGAAAGCCCGCCGCAACCGCGGACGGGCTTAATTCGCTTGAATCAATCGGGTTCGCTGTTTCAGAACCCTGCCCGTCGCGGCACCACACCGCAGTCCTGTATATGGTGATGATGAGGCCGGAAGGCTGCAGAAAGCATGAATTTCTGAGTATATCAGATGCCCGGCGAGGGTGCTATCTGCTACGTTGGGAAGTTGGTGCGTCTGAGTCTGGCGGCGCTAATACAGCGTCACTTCGGTGCGGAAGTGCGATCCCGGGGAGCGAGTGTCTACCGTTCTGGCGCGGTCAGCGTGTCCCATGCCTCCGGGTCGGAAATCAATGGATTTGTCGCGGGTACCTACAACTACTTCGTGTCGCTCGAGTTCTTTCCGGGCGAGGGAGTGCTGGAGGCACACTGCGAGTGTCCCTATTTTTCCGATAATCGCGAGCCCTGCAAACACCTTTGGGCGATGGTGCTGGCGGCCGATGCAAAAGGGAAGCTTGAAGTGTTGAAGCGGCACGGGCGTCCGTCGCTGCGCCTGGTGCCTCCCGACGACGGCGAGGAAGAGATCGACGAAGACGACGACGACGAGGAGATCGAAGACTACATCCCCCATCCACGCGGCCGGATCGTGGAAGAGCCCAAGGCGCCGCCGCCTCCTCCGGCGCCGCGCTGGAAAGAGCAGGTCATGCGGCTGGCGCAGGCCCACCAGGATTGGGCCCACGTCTCGGCCGACTGGCCAACGGGCCGCGAGATCTCGTATGTGCTCAACGCCAAGCGGTCGGAAGGCAAACGCGATTTCTTTGTGGAGCTGATGATTCGCGAGCAGATGAAGCGCGGGGGCCTGGGCAAGCCGCGTCCGCTGCAGATCAGCCGCGCGGCGGCGGCGCGGTTGACGCGCACCGAAGACAGGGAGCTGTTGTCGCTGATGGCGGGCTCGCCGGGCGTCTATTCCACCGATTACGACGATCGCCACGGCCACATCAGCGACGTGGTGCGGCTGAGCGGTCCGCGTGCCGAACTTCTGTTGCCGAAGCTTTGCGCGACGGGCAGGCTTTATCTTCAGACCCATAACTACGAGGATTGGACCCGGCTGCGGTGGGACGAAGGAGCGGCGTGGGTGTTCGAGCTCGACCTGGCGGATGCGGGCCGCGTGTGGCGGATCACCGGATCGCTGGCGAGGGAAGGCGAGCGGCTGCCCATCTCCGCCGCCCGCGCCGTCTGCCATGGCGGATTCGTGGTGCTGGGCGACCGGGTGGCGCGGCTCGATCACGGGGAATCGTTCGCGGCCGTGGCGCAGATGCGCGGCCAGCCGCCCCTCGAAGCGCTGAAGGATCATTTTGACGATCTGGTGAATACGTTTGCCTCGACTCCCGGTCTGCCGCGGCTGGTGCTTCCGCGGGGAACGGAAGTGGAGGAAGTGATTCTCGCTCCCGCCCCATGCCTGGAATTATCGAAGGCGTGGGACCGTGTGCGTCTGAAGGCCGCGCTGACGTTTCAGTACGGTGACAGCCGCATCGCCGGCGGAAGTCCGGGCCGTGGCGTTTACGATGCCGACAGCCGGAAGCTGATGCTTCGCGATCTGGAGTTCGAACGCAAGGCGCGGCAGCGGCTTCTCGAAGCCGGGTTGCGCGAGGAAAGTTCGCCCTATCCGCCGTATGAGCGGTATCTGCTATTGAGCGAGGCCAAGCTTCCGGCCGTGGTGCGCGAACTGGTCAAAGACAACTGGCGCATCGAAGCCGAAGGCAAGGTGTTCCGCCGCGCCGGGAAATTCAAGCTGGATGTCAGCTCCGGCATCGACTGGTTTGAGCTGCGCGGCACGGCCGATTTCGAGGGAGCCAGCGCGCGGCTGCCGGAGCTTTTGAAGGCGCTGCAGCGCGGCGACAAGATGGTGCTGCTTGACGACGGCAGTCTCGGCATGCTGCCGGAGGAGTGGCTGGCCGAGATCCGCCCCCTGGTGGGCATGGGGCAATTGGATGGCGACCATGTGCGGTTCGGCAAGAATCAGGCGGGCGTGCTCGATGTGCTGCTGGCCGATCGCGAGGATGTCGATTGGGACGAAGGGTTCGAGCGCATCCGCACGCAACTGAGCCAGTTCCAGGGTGTCAAGGCGGCTCCGCAGCCCGAGGGCTTCACCGGATCGCTGCGCGTCTATCAGCGCGAGGGGTTGGGGTGGATGGAGTTTTTGCGCACGTTCGGCTTCGGCGGCTGCCTGGCCGATGACATGGGCGTGGGCAAGACGGCGCAGGTGCTGGCGCTGCTCGAAACGCGGCGCGAACTGCGGGAACAAGGCAAGGCCGGGCCGTCGCTCGCCGTGGTGCCGAAATCGCTGGTGTTCAACTGGCGGCAGGAAGCGGCGCGGTTCACGCCGAAGCTGCGCGTGCTCGACTACACGGGCCTGGGCCGCGACGCGAGCAAGCTCGAACAGAGCGACCTGATTCTGACCACCTACGGCACGCTGCGGCGGGACGTGGTGGGGCTGCGCAACATGAAGTTCGACTATGTGATTCTCGACGAAGCGCAGGCGATCAAGAACGCGTCTTCGGAATCGGCCAAGGCGGCGCGGCTGCTCGAAGCCGGCAACCGGCTGGCGCTGTCGGGCACGCCTGTCGAGAATCACCTGGGCGAGCTTTGGAGCCTGTTTGAATTCCTGAATCCAGGTATGCTCGGCTCGGCGTCGGTGTTCCGCGGCGCTGCCGGCCTGATGCGCAACGCCGATGAAGAAGTGCGGCGTGTGCTGGCGCGCGCGCTGCGTCCATTCATTCTCCGCCGCACCAAGCAGCAGGTGGCTTCGGAACTGCCACCCAAGACCGAGCAGACGCTCTATTGCGAACTCGAAGCGCCGCAGCGCAAGCTCTACGATGAACTGCGTGCGCATTACCGCTCTTCGCTGCTGGGCCGAATTGAAAAGAATGGTCTGGCGAGGTCGAAGATGTACGTTCTGGAAGCGCTGCTGAGGCTGCGCCAGGCGGCGTGCCATCCGGGCCTGGTCGATCCCAAGCGTACCGGGGAAGCGAGCGCAAAGCTCGACATGCTGTTGCCTCAGATCGAAGAGGTGGTCGACGAAGGACACAAGGTTCTGGTGTTCTCGCAGTTCGTGAGCTTCCTCGATATCGTGCGGACGCGTCTGGACGAAGACGGCGTCACGTATGAATATCTGGATGGCAAGACGCGAGACCGCCAGGAACGCGTGGAGCGGTTCCAGAACGATCCCGATTGCAAGCTGTTTCTGATCAGCCTGAAGGCGGGCGGCGTGGGGTTGAATCTGACGGCGGCGGACTACGTCTTCCTGCTCGACCCGTGGTGGAACCCGGCGGTGGAAGCGCAGGCGATCGACCGTACGCATCGCATCGGCCAGTCGCGCCAGGTGTTCGCCTACCGGCTGATCGCCAAAGACACGGTGGAAGAAAAGGTACTGGCGCTGCAAAGCACCAAGCGCGATCTGGCCGATGCCATCATCAACGAAGACAACAGCCTGATTCGCGATCTGGGCCGCAACGAACTCGAAATGCTGCTTTCGTGATTACGAAGCCAGCTTCCGCAGCGCGTTCAGATTCCGGACTTCGTCGCCGTCTTCCTCCACCGGCGTTTCGAGTATGAAGGCCTTGCCTTCCAGAGCCGGGTGAGTGAGGATGCGGGAGAAGCCCTCGATTCCGATCCTGCCCTTGCCGATGTGTTCATGCCGGTCGAGATGCGACCCCAACCCGTGTTTGGAATCGTTGGTGTGGATGACGGGGATATGGTCGAGCCCGAGCAGTTCATCGGCCAGTTCGAGCGTGCGTTCGAGGCCATCGCGGCTGGCGATATCGTAACCGGCCGCCAGCAGATGGCAGGTATCCAGACAGAAGCCGATGCGGATCGGCGTACGTCCTTCGGAGAGGATCTTGAGGACGGCGAGTTCCTCCAGGCGGCTGCCGAGCGACGACCCTTGACCGGCCGTGCATTCGAGCAGCAGCGTCACGCGGCTGCAATCCAAATTCGCGGTGGCTTCGGCCAGCGAATCCGCAAAACACCGGATGGCCGTTTCGATCGTCTGATCCTTGTAACTGCCGGGATGGGCCACCAGGTATTCGGCGCCGACGGCGGCGGCGCGCTCCACTTCACCGCGAAAGGCGGCGATCGATTTGGCGCGAATCTCCGGATCGGCGGCGGGCAGGTTGATCAGGTAGTTGTCATGGACGACCAGGGGCGTGAGGCGATGTTCGAGCCGCAGCTTGCACAGGCGGGCGACGTCGAGAGGGCCGGGCCGCGTGGCGCGCCACATGCGCGGGCTGGCGGTGAAGATTTGAAATGTATCGATGGCGAGATCGCGCGCCCGCCCGGCCGCCGACGCCAGCGAATCCGCGATGGAAAGATGCAGGCCGATCCTGATGCGCAACCATTCAGGATGGCACGAGTCATAATGAAGGCGATGATCGCGTCTCTGATATTGCTGTTGGCGACTCCCGCCGTAGGGGCCGAGGCGGTGGCGTATCGCATCGAGCCCGCGGCCGGCAAAGAGATCCTGCTCGAAGTGGAGAAGACGGGCCTGTTGCGCGGCAAGAAGCACCTGATCGCTTTCCCCAAATATTCCGGCACGCTTTCGTTCGATCGGGCGGCGCCCGGGAACTCGAAGGTGGAGTTGGCGATCGACAGCCGCGCCGCCCAGGTTCGCGATACGTGGCTGAGCGAGAAAGACCAGAAGAAAGTGCGCGACGAAGCGTTGAACAACATGCTGGCCGTTTCGCGGCACCCGGAGATGCGGTTTGCTTCGACTCGCGTCGAGCCGGGAGGCGGCAACCGTTATCGGGTAGAGGGCACGTTGACGATTCGCGGCATCGGCAAGCCCGTGACGCTCGATGTAACGTTTGACCCCGTTACCCTCGATATCGACGGCACCAGCGTGTTCAAGATGACCAGTTACTCGCTAAAGCCGCCAAGCGCCGCCCTGGGGGCGGTGGGAACCAGGGACGAGATGACCGCCGCGTTCCACGTTCGAGCGGTGAAGTGAAGGCTATGCGCCGGCCGAACGCGCCAGCACCGGCGGACGCGCGAATTCGAACGAGTCCTGCTTGGGGACGCCGGGCTCGAAGCACCGGCGGCAGCGCGCTTCGTACATGCCGGCCGCTCCCACGACGATGAGCTCTTTGCTTTCGACCAGGCGCTGGGTGTGCTTGGCGGGATTGCCGCAGCGCATACAGATGGCGAGGGTCTTGGTGATCGACTCGGCGAGGGCGAGCAACTCGGGCATGGGATGGAACGGGCGGCCCATGTAGTCGGTATCGAGGCCGGCGACGATGACCTGCTTGCCGCTATCGGCCAGTTGATTGGCGACCTCGATCAGATCCTCACCGAAGAAATTCGATTCGTCGAGGCCCACGACCTGAGTGCGCCAATCGAGTTTCAGCAGCACTTCCCTGGCCGTGGAAACCACTTCCGATTTCATGCGCTGTTCGCCGTGCGAGACGATCTCATCGGGCGAGTAGCGGTCGTCGAGGATGGGCTTGAAAACCTGCACCCGCTTGCGGGCGATGGTGGCGCGGCGGAGACGGCGGATTAGCTCTTCGCTCTTGCCGGAAAACATCGGGCCGCAGATGACTTCTATCCATCCGATGTTCCCTGTAACGATATCCACTTCCCGCATCCTAACATAGCGATGATGAACTATCGCCGCCAACGCGTACTGGGCCGGGAACTGCTGGATCTAGCCTCTCCGGAGGAGGCGGCGGGCAATCTGGCCGACCTGGTGCGGATCAATCGATGGTTTGGCGGGCATGCCATTCTGCGCGGGTTGCTCCGGCAATCGTTCGGGAAAAGGCCGTTTACCGCGCTCGATGTGGGGGCGGCGAGCGGCGACATGGCGCAGGCGGCCGTAAACGCCCGGGTGGTTTGCGCCGACCGTCAGGTTCGCAACCTGAACGGGGCGCCGCATCCCAAAGTCGCCGCCGACGCGCTGGCACTTCCATTTGCCGACGGGACGTTCGACGTGGTGTGGTGCAGCCTGTTCCTGCATCATTTCTCCGAAGAAGAAGCGGTGCGGATGCTGCAGGAAATGCGGCGCGTCGCACGGCATTTTGTGATCGCCATCGACCTGCGGCGCAACTGGTTTGCCTATTACTTTCTGCCAATGACCCGGCGGATTTTTGGCTGGCTTCCCCTTACAGTGCATGACGGCATGGCGTCGGTGCAGGCCGGCTTCACGCCGGCGGAATTCGCCTCGCTGATGGACCGGGCGGGATTCGGCGCCGTGCGCATCCGGCGGCACCGGCTGTGGCAGCGGCTTTCGGCGATTGCGCCGGTTTCGTGAATGTTACGGGCTTCGAAATTTCTGGTCCAGAATCGCTGTTGTTCCGGAGGCCCGGTCATGGGAAGCTGCATGCCGCCGCTACTCACGTCGTTGTCCAGCCGATAAGCATAGCCCCTCAGGCAGAATGAGCGCCTATCGCGTATGGGTTGCACGCCAATCGCGGATTGCCCTCAGCGGTCGCGGATGTCACTCGACCAGGGCAATACCCAGGGTTTAGGCGGGTTTCCGGGCGCGCGGCTATAATTGAGGCTAAACATGGGTAGCTCGTTTCGTCCTCTTCCTCCGCGTCCGGGCGGTCCTACGGGTCCCGTGCGAACCGCCGACCGCTACTTCGAGCTGAAATCCGAGATCCACAAGAAACTTCTGGGCGTGCTGAACCTGGAAAAGGTCACCTCCCTGCCGAAGGATCGCGTGCGGGCCGAAATCGGGCGCGTGGTGGAAAAGCTGCTCGAAGACGAGCGCGTGCCCATGACGACGGCCGAGACCAACAAAATGGTGGAGGAAGTTCTCGACGAGGTGTTGGGCCTCGGCCCGCTCGAGCCTCTGCTGAAAGAGCCGTCGATCTCCGATATTCTGGTCAACAGTTACAACCGGGTCTACATCGAACGCGGCGGCAAGCTGAGCCTTTCGCCCGTGCGGTTCAAGGACAACGCGCACCTGATGCACATTATTGAAAAGATCGTGTCGCAGGTGGGCCGGCGTATTGATGAAGCGCAGCCGATCGTCGATGCGCGGCTGCTCGACGGGTCGCGCGTGAACGCCATCATTCCGCCGCTGGCGCTGGACGGGCCGTCGCTCTCCATCCGCCGGTTCGGCCGCCATGTGATCACTTCCGATGAAATGGTCGGGTATAAGACCATCACACCGATGATGCTGCGGTTTCTGGCGGCGTGCGTGCAGGCCAAGACGACCATTCTGATTTCGGGTGGAACCGGTTCGGGTAAGACCACCACGCTGAATGCGATGTCGCGGTTCATTCCCGAAGACGAGCGCATCATCACCATTGAAGACACGGCCGAACTGCAATTGCAGCAGCGGCATGTGGTGAAGTTCGAGACGCGGCCGCAGAGCGTGAGCAAATCGGGCGGCGTGAACCAGCGGCAATTGTTGCGCACCGCGCTGCGCATGCGTCCGGACCGCATCATCGTGGGTGAGTGCCGCGGCGCCGAGGCGCTGGACATGCTGCAGGCGATGAACACGGGCGTCGAAGGATCGATGACCACCATCCACGCCAACAATCCGAAGGACGCGTTCTCGCGGCTGGAAGCCATGATTCTGATGGCCGACCTGCAGATTCCCAATCGCGTCATCGTGCAGCAGCTTGCCAGCGCCATCAAATTGGTGGTGCAGGTGACGCGCCTCTCAGACGGTACGCGCAAAATCATCAGCATTTCCGAAGTCGTGGGCGTGTCCGATGAGCGTGTGGATACGCGCGACATTTTCATGTTCGAGCGCACCGGCGTCAGCGATGCGGGCAAGGTGCAGGGCAAGTTCCGCTGGACCGGCTATACCCCGAAGATCATGGAGAAGCTGCAGATTTACGGCATCAAGATGCCGCCGGGCCTTTTCGATGAAGTGGTGGAAGTGAACTCCTGACCATGCCTGCCAAATTGACTCGCCGCCAGATGGCCGCTCTCGCTTTTGCCGCGCAGGGTGCGGCGGGGGCTCCCGCCGTTTACACTGGCGCGCTGGACGGCTTCGAAGACAAGGTCGACCTGAAGGGCTTCGACCCGGTGGCGTGGACGCTCGAACGCTACCGGTCGGCTCCGTTGAAGCTGACGTTTGAAGCCCAGACGCGGAAGCAGGCCGAGAACTGGCAAAAGAAGCTTCGGCCGAAGATCGCGGAGCTGGTGGGGCGCATGCCGGCGCGCGGTCCGATATCGGCGACGATGCTGGAGACTCGCGACTTCGGTTCGTACAAGCGCGAGAAATTCGTGTTTGAAAGCCGGCCGGGCTTGTGGGTATTGGCTTATCTGTTGATTCCGGCGAAGGGCAAGGCGCCTTATCCCACGGTGGTGTGCGTGCCAGGGCATGGCCGCGGCGTCGACGATATCGTTGGCATCGACGACAAGGGGCGCGACCGCACGGATAAATCGGGCTATCAGCACGACTTCGCCATTCAGGTGGCCGGGCATGGTGTGGCGGCGCTGGCCATTGAGCCGATGGCGTTTGGCTGCCGCCGCGATGCGAGGACGAAAAAGGGCGGCCTCGGACGGTCGGCTTGCCAGCCCACGGCGGGCGCGGCGCTGCTGCTGGGGGAGACGATGGTGGGATGGCGCGTGTATGACGTGATGCGCACCATCGACCTGATCGGCACGCGCAAGGACCTGGATGCTTCGCGCGTGGGCGTCACGGGCATCTCGGGCGGCGGCACGATCACGGTGTTTTCGGCCGCGCTCGATGAGCGGATCAAGGCGGCGTTCTCAAGCGGCTATCTCTGCACGTTTCGCGACAGCGTGTTTAGCCTGGCGCACTGCATCGACAACTACGTTCCGCGGATTCTCGAATGGGCGGAGATGTATGACGTGGCGGGTTTGATCGCGCCGCGGCCTTTCTTCGCCGAATCGGGCACGAAGGACGATATCTTTCCCATCGGCGCGTTTAAGGAGAGCTTCTCGCGGGTGAAGAAGGTATATGAAACCTTCGGGGCGGCCGATAGAGTCGATCATGAGATCTTCGACGCCGATCACCAATGGCACGGCGCCAAGGGGATCCCATTTCTCGCCAGGCACCTGGGAGCGTAGGTGACCGGCGGTAGTCCGGCCATTCGCCTGACCGACCTTCGCAAGGTCTATGGCGACCGCGCGGCGGTGGATGGGTTGAATCTGACCGTGCCGGGCGGATGCTTCTATGGCTTTCTCGGGCCCAACGGCGCGGGCAAAACGACCACTATCAAGATGCTGATGGGGCTGGCCGAGCCGACTTCGGGTTCGATCGAAATGCTGGGGCGGCCGATGCCCGATGGGGAACTGGAGATCAAGGCGCGCATCGGTCTGGTGCCCGATGAGACGCTGCTGTTCGATCAACTGACCGGCCCTGAGTTTCTCGAATTCGTGGGCCGGATGTACGGGATCGAGGGCAAGGTGGCGCGGGAGCGAGCCGCCGAACTGATGGAGCTGTTCCAGCTTCAGGACGCCTCGCGCCGTCTGATCAATGAATACTCCAAAGGCATGCGGAAGCGCGTGGCGATGGCGGCATCGCTGATTCACCGGCCGGAGCTGTTTCTGATGGATGAGCCGTTTGAAGGCGTGGACGCGGTGGGCGCGCGGCTGATGAAAGATATTCTGCTCGAACAGATCCGCCGCGGCGCGACGGTGTTTCTGACGTCGCACGTGCTCGAAGTAGTGGAGCGGCTTTGCCAGCGCGTGGCCATCATTCACAACGGCCGGCTGGTGGTGGAAGGTGAGATTGAAGCGCTGCGATCCGGCAGCGAAACGCTCGAGGACATCTTCGTGCGCGTGGTAGGCGCGGGCCGGCTGACGGAGTCGCTTGAATGGCTATGAAGGGCCGTGCGGCGGCGATCGCATGGGCACAGTGGCGCGCGTCCCGCAATCGCTATCCGCGCGCGGCCCGCGCCGGCCGCATGATCGGCGCGCTGGCGGACCTGATGTGGTACGGGCTGTGGCTGATTGCCGCCGTGGCGGTGGCCGATGAGATGGCTCGCGCCGGGGGCGAGGCCAAGGCGGCGCAGTTCCTGGCGCCGGGCTTGTTTCTGGCGCTGCTGTACTGGCAGATCATTCCCGTGGTGATGGTGAACTCGGGCGCTTCGCTCGAGATGCGGCGGCTGCGTGTGTATCCGATTCCGCCGGGCGATCTCTTCGCCATGGAAGTGCTGCTGCGGCTGACGACGGCGGCGGAAGTGCTGCTGCTGCTCGCCGGAGCGTGTGCAGGGATCGCGCTGAATCCCAATCTGCGCGCCGGGCACGCCATCGCGTTCGTACCGTTTGTGGCCATGAACCTGTTCCTTTCGGCCGGACTGCGGGACCTGCTGACACGGCTGCTCAATCGCCGCAGTTTGAGGGAAATCGCCTTGTTCGCGCTGGTGCTGCTGGCGGCCACTCCGCAACTGATTCTGAGGCAGACGGGCGCGGGCGGTCTGCCGGATCTGGCGCGCCTGATACCTAAGTTTCACTGGCCGTGGGCCGTTACCGCGGACCTGGTGGTGGGACGCTGGCAGCTTACCGGCTGGGCTGTGATGGCGGCCTGGACCGGTGCGGCCTACCTGTTCGGCCGGTGGCAGTTTCAAACCACGCTGCGATTCGACGCCGAAGCGGCGCGGGCCGAAGGCGAGACACGGCGCGGCACGGGCTGGGTGGAATCTGTGTTCCGGCTGCCCGCCACGCTGCTGCCCGATCCGCTGGCGGCGCTGGTGGAAAAGGAACTGCGCGCGATGACGCGATCGCCGCGGTTTCGCATGTCGTTCCTGATGGGATTCTCGTTCGGGCTGCTCATCTGGTTCCCGGCGGTATTCGGACACGACACGGGATGGCTGAACGTGAACTATCTGGCGATTCTGTTCTGCTATTCGCTGATGCTGCTGAGCGAGGTGGCGATCTGGAACGTGCTGGGGTTCGACCGCTCGGCGGCGCAGTTGTATTGGCTCGCTCCGGTACGGGCATGGCAGGTTCTGGCGGCGAAGAATATCGCCACGGCGTTGTTTATCTTGCTGGAGATGATGGCGATCACGCTGGTGTGCCTGGCGTTGAGGTTGAAGGTTTCGCCGGTGGCGGTGTGGGAGGCGTTTCTCACCTGTCTGATCCTGATGGTGTTCCTGATGGCGGTGGGCAACATGAGTTCGCTTTATGCGCCGCGGCCGGTGAATCCGAATCAGACGTGGAAGCGCGGCGCGGGCAGCCGTCTGCAGGCGGTGCTGCTGCTGGTCTATCCGCTGCTGCTGGTTCCCTTCGTCATCGCCTATTGGGCGCGCTGGGTATGGGAATCGGAACTGGTGTTCTACGGCATTCTGGGCGCCACGGCGGTGACGGCGGCGGCGTTCTATGCCGCGTCGATGGAACGCGCCATCGAGACGGCCCGTTCGAACAAGGAGACGATTCTGGCCGCGCTAGGGCGCGGCGATGGTCCCGTCGCCGCCTGACGTGATACGTTCAACAGATGATTTCCTGGCTTCTTTGCGCCGCGATGGCGGCCCAACCGGAATTGGTCTCGGTCAAGCGCATCTGGGGTGAGACGCCGCATAGCGCGTTCGGCGACCTGATCCGGTTTCAGGACCGCTGGTACGCGGTGTTTCGCGAAGGCAAGAAACACGTGGCGTCGCGCGAGCTGCATCCGGACGACGGAAAACTGCGGGTGATCGTTTCCCGGGATGGCGGCAACTGGAAGCCGGCCGCGCTGCTCGAGGAAGCGGGCGTCGATCTCCGCGATCCGCATCTTTCGGTGACCGGCGACGGGCGGCTGATGATCGTGGCGGGCGGGTCGATCTATCGCGAAGGCGTGTTTAAGGGCCGGCGTCCGCGGGTGGCGTTTTCGCGCGATGGCTCGCAATGGACCGCGCCTCGAGCGGTCTGGCAGGAAGACCACTGGCTGTGGCGGGTGACGTGGTTCAAGGGCGTGGCCTATGGTGTTTCCAAAACCGGCGAGACCGATAAGCGCTATGCCGTGCTGGTGAAGAGCCGCGACGGCGTGAATTGGGAACAGGTCACCGAGTTCCGCGTTCCCGGCATCGATGAAACGACCGTGCGGTTCCGGCCCGATGGCACGATGATCGCGCTCGGCCGCAATGAAGTGGGCAGCCGGAACGTGCATATCGGACACGCCAAACCTCCGTATACGCAATGGGAGTGGGCCGATGGCGGCCATCGCATCGGCGGTCCGAATTTCATCGAACTGCCCGATGGGGCGATGTGGGCGGGCGGCCGGTTGTATGAGGCCGCCGGCAATAAGACGACGGTGGCGCGTCTCGATCTGAAGTCGTACACGCCTCAGCTCACGCTGCCAAGCGGAGGCGATAGCAGCTATCCCGGATTCGTATGGCACAAAGGGCTGCTATGGACGCTTTACTATTCCTCGCATGAGGAGAAGACGGCGATCTATCTGGCCAAGATCAAGGTGCCCAAATGATCGGGCTGCTGCTGTGGCTGCCGCTGGCCGCGCAGAGCGTAGGCGAGTGGCAGCGTCTGGGGGAAGACGAGTTTCGCGCGGGCAACGCGATCGCTTCGGTGGCGGCCTTCGACCGCGTGATCGCGATGCGGCCGGAAGCGGCGCCGCAGCATTGGCAGCGCGGCATCTCGCTTTACTACGCGGGACGCTACGACGATTGCCGCAAGCAGTTTGAGCTGCACCGCACGGTGAATCCGGAGGATGTCGAAAACGCCGTCTGGCATTACCTGTGCGTGGCGAAGATTTCGGGCGCGGCGCAGGCGCGGAAAGGATTGATTCCCATCCGCGCCGACGACCGGATTCCGATGATGGAAGTGCACGCGATGTTCCGCGGGCAATCGGCGCCGGAGAAGGTGCTGGCGCTCGGCAAGGACGCCAATTCGGCGTTCTACGCGCATCTTTACGTTGGGCTTTATCTCGAAGCCGCGGGCGACGCCCTGGGTTCGTTTCGTCATATTCGGGAGGCGGCGGAGAAGTATCCGGGGAACCATTACATGTGGGACGTGGCGCGCGTGCATCGCGACCTGCGGCGGGTGAACCGGCATCGCGTGACCAGCACGAAGAGTCCGGCACAGTCGGCGGGAGCCGAAGACCAGCCGCTGACATCGCTGGTGGAAGGATTGAAGTCGAAGGCCGATTGGCCGAAGCGGCGCGCGGAAATCGAAGATCACTGGCTGCGGATTCTGGGGCGCGTGACTCCGGCGGCGAAGGATGCAAAGTGGTTCGGCGATATCACGAAGGCGCGCGTGCTCGAAACCACGGAGAACGAGAAGTATACGCGCATCAAACTCGAACTGCCCATGGAGACCGATTTCTTCCAGCCGCATCTGCTGCTGGTGCCCAAGGGTCAGGGCAAGGGTCCGTTTCCGGCCGTGATCGCGTGGACGTCAACGACGCCCGACTACCAGGAGCCCGAGAAATGGTGGGGCGCGTGGCTGGCGTCGCGCGGCTATGTGGTGCTGACCGGGTGGAGCTTCATTCGCAACTATCGCGATGGTTCCAACTACGGCAAGGGGGCGCAGGATAAGGTATACGAGCGCTTCGGGCACTGGATGGCGATGGGCAAGATGGTGCACGACGTGAAGCGTGAGGTCGAGTTTCTTAAGGCGCGGCGCGACGTGGATTCGAAGCGCGTCGGCTTTATCGGGTTCTCCTTGAGCGGTAAGACGGCGGTTTATGTGGGGGCGTTCGCGCCGGAGATTGCGGCGACGGTGGCGGTGGATCCGCACATCGCCATCAACGGGTCGACGAACTACTATGCGCCGTGGTATCTCGACTGGACGCGGAAGTTCGATGGCGTTTCGGCCCTGAACCTGCTCGATACGGATCCGAAGACGCCGGGCTTCGAGCACGACCATCATGAGCTGTTGGCGCTCGCCGCGCCGCGTCCGTTCCTGCTGATTGGAGGGTCGCAGAAAGAAGACAATGCCGGCGACTCGGACGATTTGCAGAGTTGGGGTTATGTGAACCGGGCGCGCGAGGTGTACCGGCTGCTGGGTGTGGAGGATCGCCTCGAGTTCGCGCTTACCGCCGACGGGCATCATGCGACGGGGCCCGCGATCGACCGGGCGTG
Organism: uncultured Acidobacteriota bacterium; assembly: GCA_902826685.1. Lineage (GTDB taxonomy): Bacteria > Acidobacteriota > Terriglobia > Bryobacterales > Bryobacteraceae > CADEFT01. Next base: position 291,274 of record CADEFT010000003.1, on the reverse strand, counting down.
GCAAGGATTTTTCGAGCGCTGGCTAAAGCGTTAGCGGCGTCCGGTTCGAGCAGCCAGACGGTGCGATCCGGGTAGTATTCGGCGAGGCGGTGATTTTCGCTTCCGCGGTCGCGTGCCCAGACAATGGGGGAGCGGTCGATATCGGCGCGGTTGAAAACCCAATCGGTGTGCGGATAGTGTTGCGGGGAGTAGCGCACGATGACGACGTGGCGGCCGCCGCGGCTTTCGAGGTCCCTGATGACGCGCGCGCGTGCCTGGGCGAAGGGCTGCAATGGATCGGGCCGATGTTCGATGACGGCGACGGCCATGCGTCCCGCCGACCAGGCGATGAGCAAGCCGGCGAGAAGGCGTCGCTGCTTGGCGCGGGCGATGCCGGCGATCAACAGAGCATGGCAGGCAACCCACAGCGGGGCCAAGTAGTGTTGAAAGCCAATGCCGACGAGGGATGCGGCGGCGATGAGGACCACCGTGGCGACGGCCAGGAGTCGAACGTTCCGATGGAGGAAGGCGAGCAGCAGGGCTATGAACGGCCAGGGTCCCAGCGTGGGAGCGAGTAGGGAGAAGGTGCGGCGCAGGCATTCGAGGAATGCGGTTGCCAATCCCTGTGCGCGCAGCGCGCGGCCTTCGCCGGTGGTGAATACGGCTCGAATTTCCGGATAGTTGTATGTCCTGGCGGGTTCGTCTTTGGCGAAGAGCCAGAGGTTGGGCTCACCCAGATACTGGCGGCTGTGGGCGAGATACGGCAGGGTGGCCGCGTTGCCGGTGACGGTGGAGTTGTAGAAAGCCTGGGCTGAGAGGAAGACAGCCGCCGTTGTGACCAGAGGAATCAGCACAGCTTTGCCATGTGTGCGATGGCGTGTAAGCCATGCGCCCAAGGCGATGGTGGTCAATGCCGCGAGTGCGCCTCCTTCGAAGGGGCGGGTCCAGGCGAGTAGCCAGACCGAGAGTCCGTACAGCCACGCGAGGCCCGTGCGGTGTTGCGCCGTGATGCGGCGCCAGGAGCCGAGCAGTAGCGCACTGCCCAATGCGGCCACCGAGCCGCCCCAGTAGGAGTCGGACCAATAGTGGCCGGCGGCGAACGACAGCAGCGCGGTCAAAGCGCCCAGCAGCGCGTAGGGCAGCGCCACCCAGGCTTCGAGCATCCAGCAGACGGCGGCGATGAACAGCGCGGTTCCAAGCAACACGCCCGCGAACGGATGGCCAAACACGGCCTGGCCGAAAGCGAGAAACAGCGCCTGGCCCGGCTGATACTTCGAGGCGTAGGTCGGCGTGGTCAGAACGTGGAAGGTTTCAAAAAACAGGCCGAGCGGGTGCGGCGGATTGGCGATCCGGCCCGAGGCGAACGTATCGGCTCCCAGGAGGTAGCTGAACTCGTCGTGATAGGCGGGTTCGGGGATCGGATAGAGAGGCAGAAGGGCGAGGCGCAGCGCGAGGGCGAGAAGGAAGAAGCCCGCCGCGCGGACGCGAGTACTCGAAAATCGCAGCAGCGTCCAGACGGCGATGAGGCCGTCGATGGGCTTGATTTTTTTTCCTTCTTCGGCCGAACGCGGCATGTAGCGGATGGGCGCTTCGGCGATGCCCGCACCTGTGCGAATGAGTTTGGCGGTGATCTCGTGATCGGTCTCAAAGCCGCTGGTCTCGAGAGTCATCGCGCGGATGAGCGGGCCGGGGTAGAGCTTATAGGCCGTGAGTGTGTCGGTGATCCACTTGCGATACAGCAGAAAAGTCCAGAGCGTGAGCAGCACGCCGGCCAGCCATGGCCCGAAGCCCTGCCGCGGATGCCTGCCGGGAAACAAAGTCCAGCCATGCTCGCGGATCTGGCCGAGGGTGCGGCTGCCGTAGATCGCATCGCGGCCGGGTCCCAGGGCGCGTAGGAGATCGGGATAGTCGGCGGGGTCGTATTCTAGGTCTGCATCCTGAATGAGCACCAGGTCGCCGTGCGATTCGGCGATGCCGCGGCGCACGGCGGCGCCTTTGCCTTGATTCGGCACCTGGGTCAGACAGGTGACGCCCGCAAAGCCGCGGGCGATCTCTTCGGTTCGATCTTTCGAACCGTCGTTGACGACGATGATCTCTTTGCGGAACCCGACGCTTTCGGTGTCGACCGCGAGAATGCGTTCGAGCAGAGTGCCGAGGAACGCTTCTTCGTTGTAGGCCGGGATGACGATGGAAAGCAGCCGCATGCGACGTTTAGAAGCGATAGCGCAGCAGAGCCCACACGGCGCGAAAGCCGTCGGCGATGGTGGTCTTCTTGCCTTCGGCGCGCGTGCGCGGTTTGAAATCGACCGGAATTTCGAGAATGTAGCGATTGGCGCGGCTCAGCTTGGCGACCAGTTCGAGGTCGAGGTCGGGCCCGGTACCTTTCAGATCGAGATCGCGCAGCGCCTTGGCGTCGAAGCCTTTTACGCCGGTGAGCGTATCGGAAAGATAACGGTTGTAGAGAAGCAGCGTGAGCATGCTGAGCAGCATGCCGCCGTACTTGCTGAGCGTGTAAGCGACGCCGCCGCCATAGACCTGCCGCAGCCGGTCTTCGAGACTGGTCTTGATGGCGCGCGTGCCGAAGACGACCGGGTAGCGGTGGCCCAGGATGGAGCCCGCTACGTTGTAAAGATCGGTGGCGCGGTATTCCCCGTCAGCGGGGTAGAACAGAATCAGATCGCCACGGGCCTGTTCAAGGCCCCTGCGCAGTGCGGCGCCACGGCCGGAGACTCCGTTCAGTTGCAGGATCTTCACGCCGCGCACCGAGCGGGCCAGTTCCAAGGTGCGGTCGGTGGAGCCGCCGTCGACCAGCAGGATTTCCTTGCTGAGTCCGAAGTTCTGGAAGTCGAGGGCGGTGAGTTCCTGAAGCACGGCTTCGACGGTGCGTTCTTCATTGAGCACGGGAACGACGATCGAAACCAGGTCGTGGTGCGGCTCGAGCGCGATGGCCATGCGCGACTGCACGATCTGTTCGAGCTGCTGGAAAACGTACCCGCCGGCGTGCTTGCCCTCCTGAAATTCCCAGTCGCGCAGATGGACGGTATCCATGGGAAACGGAAACGTGGATTCGTTGAAGGGAATGTAGGCGCCACCCGAATCGCCTTCGAGCTTCTGAAAAAAGAAGTGCGTCACGACGTCTTTCCATTCCGCCGGCGCATGGCCGCCACGGCTCAAGGCGCCCAGGAATTTGCGGGCCAGATCGTTGGCGTCGTCCTGCTGGATATCGTGATCGCGGCGGATGTTGGCGATGAAAACCTTGTCGGCGCCGCGATTGTCGAGAATCGCCTCCGAGACGCCGCGCGTGAGATAGGACGGGAACAGAGACGAGTGCTGGGTGCCGGGTCCGTAGACGATGATGTCGGCGGAACGGATGCGGTCGCGGGCTTCGGGGTTCAGCTCCGGCGCGGACTGTTGGCGGGAGATCTCCTTGAGGCGGCCGGGCGTGAGGGCGGGGTTGGCTTCGATCTCGGCGCGATAGACGTCTTCGCCGATCAGCAGGATCTCGGCGATTTTCGATCGTGTGTTGGCGGCCGATACGATATCGGCTTCACTCGGCAACACGGTGCCGTCTTCCTTGACGGCGACAAGAAATAGATTCTCGCCGTGAGTGACGTTAAGTAGCGTGGCGCCGATTTCATAGCATTCGCCGAACGCCTGCACGGTGCGGTTGAAGTCTTTGGCGTTTTCGAGATAGCAGCCGGCAAACAGCAGGTTGCCCAGCGCGCAGTCGGTGAAATCGAAGCGCACGCCCTCCTTGAGGCGCTTCCAAGTGTATTCCTCGAAGAGATGGCAGAAGCGGCCGGCCCAGGCGGCCTGCTTCACCGTGAGGCGTTCGAACAGCGCCCATACCTTGGGCTCCATGTTGAGCCGGTCGTGACGGGCGATGGCGCGTACCAGGGCCATGGCCGGAGCGAAGTCGATGCCTACGGGCAGACGATGATCGGAGAATTCCGCCAGGGCGCGATGGCAATCGTCGCCGGTTTTCATGAGGCGGCCGATGTTCTTGCGAACGTCGGAGGGGCCCAGCATGCCGGGGATGAACTTTCGCAGGCGGCCGGTGGAATGGCCGTCGTCGTAGGCGTTGATGAGAATGGTGAGCGCGACTTGCGGATGGCGGGCGAGGGCGGCGGTGATGCTGTGGGTGCCGGTGCCGCCGGAGAACAGGACGATGTTCAGCCTGGTTTTCGGGCCGGGCGTAGCGGGCGTTGGCGGAGCGCCGGCGGCGCGAACGGCATCGAGCAGCGGCGCGATCGTCATGGCGTAGCCTTCACCCTTTCGGGCTGCGCATCGGCGAGCCAGCGTTCGAGCAGGAGCAGATCGGCGCTCGAATTCAAGCCGATGGTGTCGCCGGTGTGCATGATGCCGCCGGGGCAGAGGACCCCGCCGAGCTCACGGTCCATCCAGGCGAAAGCGGGCAGGAAGTTGCGCTCGCCGGTGCGGGCTCCAATGGCCCAGCCGTCTTCGAGTGCTTCCAGGGCGTGGCGCAGGGCTTCGGTTTTGAAGCAGAACAGACCGGTGTCGCTTTCGCCCTGCGCCGGCATGGGATCGCCTTCGCGGGCCTGCAGGATGCGTGTGAGGCGGCCGGCGGCATTGCGTTCGAAGTGGACGTAGGGATCCGCGCGCAGGACGGTGGGGATGGTGGCGGCCTTACCGGCCGTCTCATGCACGTGCGCGCACAGGGCGGCGGCTTCGGCACGAAGGCCCGCCTGATCGCCCCAGACGACGATCGTATGCGGCGTATTTACCAGTTCGACGCCTCGCGCCACGGCATCGGCCATGCCGATGGGTTCCGGTTGAATGGCGGTCTCCCACTTGCCGGGCAGGTGCGTCTCGAGCGCCCGTTCGATGGCCGTCTGGCCGGAAGGGGAGACGACGAAGACCATCCGCTCGCACAGAGGATCGAGAGCCGCGGTGAGGTGTTCGAGCACGGTGCGCCCTGCCACCGGGTACAGGATCTTCGGCTGGTCATAGCCGAGGCGGGAGCCGCGGCCGGCGGCGGGGACGATGGCGGTCCAGAGCGACGCGGTCATCGGGTCAGCAACTCCTCGAGCTGTGAGATTACGATTGCCGCGCCCGCATCGAGCAGTCTTTGCGCTTCGGCCGGCGGGCCGATGCCGCAAATCCGGGCGCCCGCTTGATGGGCGGCCTGGATGCCGGCCACCGCATCCTCCACCACCAGGCAATCGCCGGGATCGAAGCCAAGCTGGCGGAAGGCGGCCTGGTAAATTTCGGGCGACGGCTTGGCGTGGCGCACGCTTGTTCCGTCGAGCACAACAGCGAACAGTTGGCGGCAGGCGTTGGTTTCGAGAAACGCGGCCACGTTTTCGGGTGAGGCGGAACTGGCGAGAGCGAGCGGGAAGCGCCGGTGCAGCGCGGTAAGCGTTTCCAGGCAGCCGGGGGCGATGGGGTTCTCGGCGCGGATGCGTTCATGGGCCAGCTGCGTTTTGCGCAGGGCGAGAGCGTTGACATCGGCGCCTTGAACGCCGCGCGCTTCAAACACGGCCTGCAGCGTATCTTTCGTGCGCATACCCGCGAAGGGTTGATAGACGAAGTCATGGATTCCGAGCGGCTCGAGCACGGCGCGGAAGGCGGCATCATGGATCCCGGTGGACAGCATGAGTACGCCATCGAGGTCGAAGACGACGGCGCGGACGCCGGCGAGGATCATGAGGGTTTCCTCGCGGTGACCATGGTTTGACCCATGTTGTAGGTCACCGGCACACCCGCCAGGCCCACGCTTTCGGCGAGCGCTTTCAGATGCCGCGCGGCGCCGATATAAGGGACCATTCGCTGGGCGATGTATCCGAGCCGGAGCGCCTGCCAGTGCATGCTCATTTCGAGTCCGGTGAAGCCCGCCTGGCGCAGTTGGCGGTCCATCGACTCGCGCGTGTAGTAGGTGAGATGCACGCTCAACAGAAACGGCCACTTGCGGCCGAGCGCGCGGGCGGCGAGGCTGCCGATATCGGGATAGTTGACCAGCAGGTGGCCGCCGGGCTTAAGGATCTTATGAATGGTGGTGAGCAGTTGTTCGGGGCAGGGAACGTGTTCGATGACATCCCACAGCGTCACGACATCGAAGCTGTGGCGCTCGAACAGGCCGGGCCGGAGAAGACCCTGGCGGATATCGAGCCCATACTGCGCGCGGCCATATTCGGCGAGCCAGCGGCTGGGTTCGATTCCGGTGACGGTGAAGCCCAAATCGTGGGCGGCTTTCGGGAAGGCGCCGCCGGCACAGCCCACGTCGAGCAGACGCTTGCCCTCGGGCTCGATGCCGAGATCGCGGATCGCTTTGCGCAGCGACCGCGAGAAGGTTTGGATGCGTTCGGGATTCTGCGCCACGAAGGCAGGGTCCACGGCGTCCCGATAGGAGTTGACGATGATGTCGTCGTTCGGACGCGGATTGACATATACGAGGCCGCAGGCAGAACACCTTACCAACTGATCGAGCAGCAGATGGTCGCTGGAGGCGCGGTAGGCCGCGGCCAGTTCGGCGGCGGTGATGCCAGGCGGGTAGGTGGCGCGGGCCAGCACGTCATACGCGGCGCCATTGCACAGCGGACAGGCCACCTGTGTGAAGAGATCGTTCACCTAGCCGGTCTATCGTCCCGGCGCGCCCTTCGCGACAGAGCCCACCGTCCGATTCCGGATGCGATACACGTGCACGCCGGAGGGGAGGCCGGTCTCGAGCGGTTCCAGTTCGCCGGTGGCGGCGGTGGCTTTGGAAAGCTCGGTCAACGGGCGGCATTCGGCGAACGGCGCGCACGGCGTGACGATCCAGTGCGACACCGGCAGCGAATGGAACTGGCCGAGAACCGCGTTGGGCTGGCCGAGTGGAAACGGGCCTGGCTCGTAGACGAGGGTATAGGGATCGGCTTCGAATCCGCGAATCGCCTTACGACCGGTATAGAGGTAATACAGGGGATCGAGGTTGGCGGCGAGCACTGCGTTGGCGGGAGTGTTGCGGCGCAGCCAGTCATTGGTGGCGGTGACCGATCGCCAATTTTCGCCCTGCGTGGTGGTGGGCATGGCGTCGCCGTATTCGACGGTCTGGCGGATCTGAATCACCAGCAGAATGGCGGCGGCGGTGAAGGCCACGGCGGCGACGGCGCGATGGCGGAAAGCGGTCCAGGCGAAGTAATAGAGCAGCGGCAGTAGCGGCGCAGAGAAGCGTGCTGGGGGAAAAGCCCACAGCAGCACCATGGCGCTGTAGATCGCCAGGAAGATCGCGATGACGCTCCATCGCTGGCGTAGGGTGGGCCAGACGATGACGCTGCCGAGCGCGAGCGTGAGCACCGGGATCGTGGCGGGAGGCAGTCCGGCGAGGATGGCGGGGCTGGCGGCGGACCAGAGAAGATTGGTGAGCAGGATGTCGAGCTTCTGCGCGGGTGTGAAGTTGAACAGCAGGTTCCAGCCGGTGTAGTTGGCCTTGGTGTAGTAGGCGTAGAGGACGCCGTCGGGTGGGGGATGGGCGGCGCACCAGAGCATCCACGGCAGGCACAGCACGGCGGCGGAGGCGGCGGCGGTGAGTGCGTCGCGGCGGCGTCCGCGGATCCAGAGCCAAAGCGGAGCGGCGATGGCAAGTGCGATTCCGGCGGTGCGTGTATGGAAGGCGGCGGCGGCGAATAGGCCGATGGTCCATGGCAGCCATCGTGCCGTCGAGCCGCGCTCCAACTGGCACACACAGAGCAGGCAGGCGGTCATGAAGGCGGCGAACAGGGATTCGGAAAGCAGCGCCGTGTTGAAGTAGACGATCCAGGGGGAGGCGGCGGCCAGCGCCGTAATGGAGGCGGCGGCGTGAGCCGTTTCCCCGAGTTCGCGGAAGAGCTTATAGCTGAGCCACAGCCACAGGGCGGCGGCCGCCATGGGGATCAGGCGGAGAAAGGGAAGATTGGCCGGAAAATCGGGATGGAGCTTCCAGACGGCGGCGAGCAGGGCGGGAAACAGCGCCGGATATTTCGTCTGCACCGGTTCGCCGGGCAGGCTGAGAATGCGATATCCGTGGCCCTCGGCAAGCGATTTGGCGGTGACCAGGTAGATGCCGTCGTCGTGATAGGTGCCGGTGGCCGGGGCCCGCCAGGCGACGGCATAAGCGGCCAGCAGCAGGCAAAGGAAGAGCGCCGCGGCCAGGCGGAGAAGAACGGGCACGATGGGTGGATCGGTGGTTTTCGCGGATTGGCGGATCGGGGGAATCACTGAGCGGTGAGACGCAGGATGCGCACGGGCATACCCTGCTCCTCGATGGTCTGGCTGGTTTGATAGCGCCGGGCGAGGAAGGCTTCGAGGCGCGGCATGTGGAGACGGGCGGGGTCGCTCGCGGGCCAGATACGCAGATAGGCGCTCGGTGGAACGCTGGCATGGAGGACCCATTCGGGCGGATTCTTTTCGAAGGCAGCGAGTACGGCGGCTTCATCGGAGGCGGTCATCATGCCGGGCTGCAGGTAGTTGTAGCGGGATGGATTGCGCGAGGCGGCGAGGAACATGGCGATGGGCTGATACGGGAACGCGAAGGAAGGCGCGCCCGAAGGCACAGTGCGCAGCCAGGCGCGCAGCGCGGGCGCTTCTTTGGGCGATACGCGGATGGACCCGCGGGCCGTCTCGACGACGGTACCGGAGCGCAGGGTTTGCACGGCGGTCCACAGCAGCATGAACGAGAGGACGAGGGGCGCGGCGAGCAGCGGTTTGCGCCACCGGCCGGCGCGGTAGACGAGCGATGCCGCGAGGACGACGAAGATCGCCGAGAGATAACGGAGATTGGTCACACCGGGGCGCGGATAGGTGGAGGCGATGAGGGCCGCTCCGCAGAGCGCCAGGAACCATTCCTCGCGGCTTCGCCACAGGCGCAGGGCCGAGGCCGCAAGCGCGGCGACGGGCAAAGCGGCGGGCAGCATCAGACAGTAGCCGATGAAGACGGCGCGGATCAGAAGTTCGGCGCCGCTTGCGTCCGTGAATAGAGCCGCCCAACCGCCGACGAGGAATCCATAGAAGGCGCGGTTGGCGCCGGAGTAGTTGGACGACGACCACAGCAGATGGTCGATCATCGGAACCAGCGCGCTTTGCGAGGCGAGCCAGAGCGCGGCGGGGAGGGAGCAGGCGGCGATGCCGGCGGCGAAAGGCTTCAGAGATGCGCCGCGCCAGTGCCAGACCAGCATCGCCAGGCAAAGGGCGAGCATTGGCGGCGTGGTCCACGCGGCGGCGGCGGCGGCGAATCCGGCGGCGGCGGGCCATCCGGCGATCGAGCAGGCGATGGCGAGTGCGCTCAGGGAGGCGCTATCGAGGCGATGATTGACCACCATCATGTCCGTGTTGGCGATCATGAAGCCGAAGTAGGCGAACGTGACCAGGGCGGCGAAGACGCGGCCGGTGAGGCGGGCGGTGAGGTAATAGACGGCGCCGGTGAGAACGCCAAGCGCGGCGAACGGCGCCCAGCGCGCCGCGGCGAGAGTGGTGCCCAGCAGTTGGAAGAGCGCGCTGACGATCCAATAGGTGCCTGGTCCTGTGAGGGCGAAGAAGTCGCGATAGATTACGTCGCCCGAAGCGATGCGCGCCGCCCCTTCGAGATAGATGCCTTCGTCCAGGTGATCGATATAGAGATTGCCGGCGGCGAAGTGCAGCAGGCAGGCGGCGGCGATCGCGATGAGGACGGCGATGCGCCCGGCGGAGACACTCACCTTCGGGTTATCGGCGGGAACGCCTTAAGCGAGGATCGGGTGAATCACCGAGCCCGCCACATCGGTGAGGCGGAAATCGCGGCCGCTGTAACGGTAAGTGAGGCGTGTGTGATCGAGACCCATCAGGTGCAAGGCGGTGGCGTGCAAGTCGTGCACGTGAACGGGCTTTTCGACGGCGCGGAATCCGAAATCGTCGGTGGCGCCATAGGCGATGCCACCGCGGATTCCGCCGCCCGCCAGCAGCGTGGTGAAGCCATAAGGATTATGATCGCGGCCGTTCTGGACTTTGACGGCGGCCGAGTTTTCGACCGAGGGAGTGCGGCCGAACTCGCTCGAAACGATGAGTAGAGTATCGTCAAACAGGCCGCGCTGTTTGAGATCGCGCACCAGGGCGGCGATGGGTTTGTCGGTCTGGCGGGCGAGGCGGCGGTGAATCAGAATGTCGTCGTGGTTGTCCCAGGGCTGGCCGTTGCCATAGTAGATCTGCACCATGCGCACGCCACGCTCGGCGAGGCGGCGGGCGAGCAGGCAGCCGCGCGCGAAGTCGCCATCGCCGTAAGTTTCGCGCGTCGCGGCGGATTCCCTGGAAACGTCGAACACGTCGAGCGCTTCGGTCTGCATGCGGAAGGCGACTTCCATGGCGTGAATGTTGGCCTCCAATTCCTGATCGCCCTGCCGGGCCTGAGCATGCAGGCGATTCATGCGCGCGAGCAGATCGAGCTGGCGGCGCTGCTCGGCGGCGGGACGGTGATGGACGATGTTGGGAATCAGCTTGGCGGGGTCGGTTTCGTCGTTGCGGATGTGTGTGCCTTGATGGGCGGCGGGAAGGAAGGCCGAGTTCCACAGTGGCGGCCCGACGACGGGCACGCCCGGGCAGAGGACGACGAAGCCGGGAAGATTTTGGTTTTCGGTGCCGAGGCCGTAAGTGAGCCAGGAACCGAGTGCCGGGCGGCCGGCCTGGATGTCGCCGGTATTCATCAGAAACAGGCAGGATTCGTGAATGGGGTTCTTGGTGTGGCAGGAGCGCACGACGGCAAAATCGTCGATGAGGCCGGCGATTTGCGGGAAGATCTCGCTGACTTCGATTCCGCTTTGCCCTGAGCGCGTAAAGCGGAACGGCGAGCGCATGAGATTGCCTGTGGTGCGCTCGGTACGGGGGTTGCCACCGGGCATCGGCTGGCCGTGATACTTGTCGAGGGCGGGCTTGGGATCAAAGGTGTCGACTTGCGAGAGGCCGCCATTGAGGAACAGAAAGATGACGCGTTTGGCCTTGGCGGCGAAGTGCGGCCGGCTGACGGCGAGCGGGCTTTCGGCCGCGAAGGCGGCCATGCCGAAGCCACCACCCATTTGAAGCAAAGCCTGACGTCGAGTGAGCATGGTTTTCAATCGATGAACTGAAATTCGTTGGAGGCGAGAAGGACCTGGGCGAACTGGGTCCAGTCCGCCGAGGCGAGAAAGTCGCGGGCGAGTTGGGCCTCATCGGCGGTGGGCTCGCGTTGGAACAGCAGGCGGTAGGCGAGGCTCAAATCGCCCTTGACGCGCGCCGCCAGCGCCTCGGCCTGACCGGTGACGAAGCCGTTGTTGAGGAAATAGAGCCGCTGCAAGGGGACGTGCGTGACGCCTCGCTTTTCGCTGGTAATCGAGGGGCTTGGGAAATCAAACAGCACCAGCGCTTCATTCAGTTTGAAGCGGCTGACACGCCCATAGATAGCGCGGCGGCGGAACGCCGGACCGAGATCTTCCGAGGGGCCGCCGATGGTGGCATCGAGCGACCCTGCGGCGGCGAGGATCTGATCGCGCAGAGTTTCGGCATCCAGCCGGCGGCGGTTGGCGCGCCAGAACAGGCGGTTGGCGGCGTCTTTGGAATCGGCGGCGGCGTGGGTGGCGCTGGAGCGCTGGTAGGTATCGCTGAGCAGGATCTCGCGCACCAGCGCCTTCACGGACCATTTCTCTTCCACCAGGCGGGCGGCGAGATATTCGAGAAGTTCCGGGTGAGATGGACGCTCGCCGAAGCGGCCGAAGTTGGAAGGCGAGCCGGCGAGCGGGCGGCCCATCAGGTGCATCCAGATGCGATTGGCGGCGACGCGCGCGGCGATGGGCTGCGCCATGACGGCCTCGGCCAGTTCCAGCCGTCCACTGCCTGAGTGGAATTCGACGGGCGAGAGCACCTCGATAAACCGGCGCGGCACTTCGGCGCCTAGCGAGTAAGGGTCGCCTCGCAGGGCGATGCGCAGGTTGACGGCGGCGGGCTTGTCGGCGATGCCGTGCAGGAAAGGGTAGGGCTTGGGAGCGGACTTCTTTAGCGCTTCGATTTCCGAGCGCAGAGCCTGGATTTCGGGGGACTGGATATCCTTGTCCTCGATCCAGTAAACGCCGCCCGGGCGATCCTTGGCCGATTCGCGGAACATATCGTTCCAGAATGCGTACTTGTCTCTGTCGAGGGCGCGCACGGCGATGTCGCAGCCGGGGCAGAATTCGTCGTAGGTCTCAAAGCCGTTCGGAAGGCGCGTTTTCGCGGAGTTTTTGGGCGGCTTCGACCGCTCGACGGCGGCCTGCTTCTCTTCGTCGATGCGGCGTTTCTCGCCGATGATGCCGAGCAGGAGTTGCTCGAGTTCCGGCGGCGGCAGAGTGGCGAAGGGATGATCATGTTCCGGCTTGGCGAAGTAGGCCTTCCAGCGGGCCAGGATAGCGGCATCGAGCGTGCCGGCGGCGGCGCCGGAGCGGGCGGCGGCGGCAAAGCGCGCGGTTTGCGCTGCCAGAGCGGACTCCAGCACGCGGCGGCGGCGTTCCAGATAGTCCTTGACACTCTTCTCTTTGTCGCGGATCTGCTGCTGATGCTGTTCGTGCTGTGCCACCTGGGCGGCGCCGGCGAGCGGATACTCGCGATATTCGGTTGAAGCGAAGACGCCGGCCAGCGCGTAATAGTCGCGCGTAGAGATGGGATCGAATTTGTGATCGTGGCAGCGGGCGCAGGCGACGGTGAGGCCGAGAACGCCGCGGGTGAGCGTGTCGATGCGGTCATGGCGCTCGTCGGCTCGCGCCTGCGGTGGCGGCGAGATGGCGTAGTGCCAGGGGCCGAGTCCGAACAAGCCGAGCGCGGGACGCAGATCGAAACCGGAGATGGCGGGCATGAGATCGCCGGCGATCTGGGCCTTTATGAAAACGTCATAGGTCAGGTCGCGATTCAAGGCGGCCACGACCCAATCGCGATAGCGCCAGGCGTTGGGATATTTTTCCTGGCTCAAGCCCAGCACGTCGTCTTCGGCGTAACGGGCCACATCGAGCCAATGACGCGCCCAACGCTCGCCGAAATGCGGGGAGGCGAGCAGTTGATCGACCAGGGCGGGGAAGCGGGCTTCGGCGGGCGGCGGGAGTCCGGTGAGATCGTAGGCGGCGCGGCGGGCGAGGGTGCGGGCATCGGCTTTGGGCGCGGGCTCGATGCCGGCCTGGCGCAGTTTGGCGGCGATCAGGGAATCGATGGTGGCCGCGGGCGGTTTCCGCAGCGGGACGAAGGACCAGAAGGCGCGTTGGGAGGCGTTGATTTTCCCCGTGGTGGCGGCGGCTTTCGATTCCGGCCATGACGCTCCGGCAGCGATCCACTGGCGGAGGGTTTCGATTTCGGCGGCGGGCAGGCGCTCGGCGGGCGGCATCTTGAGGCGCGCGTGGGTGTGCGTGACGGCCTGCAGGAGCAGGCTGGCATTCGGATCGCCGGGGACGATGGCGGGACCCAGCCGGCCGCCGGCGAGCATGCCTGCGCGCGAGTCGAGGCGCAGTCCGCTGACCCGGGCGTCGCCGTGGCAGCCGAAACATCGGGCGGCGAGCAGCGGCCGGACTTTCTCTTCGAAGATCGACGCGGGCTCGGATGCGAAAGCGCTGGCCGCGACGAGAGCGAACGAAAGCGTCATGAAAAAACTATTGTGTCAAACGGCGGCGAGGAGATGGGGGCTTGGCGCGGGTGACGAGCAGATTTCTGATTCGGGCGTCTGATGATGGCTCTACGCAGCGCGACTGATCACGAGTCTGACGCCTTTGCCCTTGACTCTGCCCTTGGGGGAGAGCCGAGAATCTCATTGTGGGCACGTCCCGTTCACTCAAAATCCATGAGTTTGCAAAGCTCGCAGGCGTAACCGTCAAGGCTTTGCATCACTATGACCGAGTCGGCCTCCTCGCGGCCAAGCGCACCATCTCCGGATACCGGGAATACTTTGAATCCGATCTCGAACGCCTGGAGCAGATCGTCGCGCTCAAATATCTGGGCCTCCCGCTAAAGCAGATCAAGGTACTCCTTGATCGGCCAGCGCTGACGCTGCCAGACGCCCTACGAGCCCAACGCCATGCTCTTGAGGAAAAGCGAAGGACACTCGACTGCGCCATCCGCGCCATTCAGTCTGCGGAGGCGTCTCTCAAACCCGGAGAGCCGGCGAATCCCGCGCTATTGAGAACGATTATTGAGGTGATCAACATGCAAGAAGGCATAGAAGCGATGAAGAAGTACTACAACGAAGCTGGATGGACGCAACGCGAGAAATTTTACGAAGAAGGACCTTCTCCAGAATGGCTCGCCCTATACCGCGAGGCCAATGCGCTGCTAAAGACGGACCCGGCTAGCCCTGCAGCACAGGATCTGGGTGACCGCTGGCTGGCGCTCTCCGTGAGGGCGTATCAAGGCGACACCAGCGTTCAAACGCACTCGCCGACGGCCTGGGCAGACAGGGATAACTGGCCTGAAGCAATGAAGCAACCACTGACGGAATTCAATCTTGAGGAGGTGACGGAGTTCTTGCAACAGGTTGCACTCCATGCTCGAAGAAAGTATTTCAACCAGTCGTCATGGACTCGCTACCTTGAGTTGCGGAAAAGAGTCTCCAGCACTGATCCAGAGGAAGTCTCGCGCATTTGGCAGGCGCATGTTGACTTGTTCCGCGACGTTGTCAGCAGCCCACGCGAGGACACCTCCAGCCAGGCTACAAGGGATCTTGCGCAGCGTTGGATGGCGATCTTGGACGCCGAGAGCGCTGGTGATGCTGAGGTTACGCTCTCTCTATTGGCGGCGTGGTCAGACTGGGCGCAATGGCCGGCAATGTTGCGCTGGCGTATGGAGGGCCTCTCGATGCTTTCCGGCAAGGATTTCGACTCCGCAGTTGCCATTCTCGTCGCGGCCACAGCGGCGCACAACAGCGCTGACACAATCACGTTTTCAGAGGACTCATTCGAACAAGATGTCCTGCGGGAAGCGATGCCGGTGTTGGTGAGCGTATGGTCGAAGGGCTGTACCGGATGCGCGAGGCTCGCGCCGAAGGTCGACGCGGTCGCCCGAGAGTTCAAGGGCAAGGTCAAGGTCGGGAAGCTGGATGGGATGTCAAATCTGAATGTTGCGATGAGGTTGGAAGTCCGCGCATTGCCAACTGTACTCCTCTTTGTTGGCGGTCAGTTGGTCGAACGAAGGGCCGGCGACGTGTCCCATGCTGATCTGCGGCAGATGCTCGCCTCTCCGGCAGAACAGTATTCGAAATAGTCAATTCCGATGGAATAGATCCACATAACGGCAGTTCCGACCCGGATCTTGGGAACCCGCATCCACTCCGTACCAACCGGCGTCGAGTTCAGGACGGTCAGCCAGTACCCTCGTCGGGCGGTCCAAGTTCGCCGGACCTGCGCGAATTCACCCGACCCTTGGCGCTCCAGACGTTTCGGGATGGAGTTCTTGTCTCTATATCCAGTTGGATATACAATAGCCTTGTGCGACCCGTGCGCTTCCTCGGCGATTCCCTAAAATGCATACGGGACTTTCCGGATGACGCTCGACACGACGCTGGTTATCAACTCGACAAAGTGCAACGTGGAAGTCAGCCCGACGATTTCAAGCCGATGCCTAGCATTGGCCAAGGCGTCGAGGAGATTCGCGTCAGTGATCCAAGTGGGGCTTACCGCGTCATCTACCTGGCGAGGCTCGCCGACGCGGTCTACGTCCTGCACGCGTTTCAGAAAAAGACTCAGGCGACATCGAAGAACGACTTGGCGATTGCGAGGCAACGGTTGGCGAAGTTGAAGGGAGACACGAGATGAAAAAGACGGAAAGCTATGCGAGCGTTTGGGACGCGATCGCGGATACGCCAGAGCAGGCCGCAAACCTGAGATCGAGAGCGGAACTGATGCAGAAGATCGCGGCGCACGTGGAGAAACACGGTTGGACGCAAGCCGAGGCCGCCGGCCACTGCGGCGTCACCCAACCGCGCATCAACGATCTGCTCCGCGGCCGGGTATCCCGGTTCTCACTCGACGCTCTAGTGAACATCGCGACGGCTCTGGGATGCCGCGTTCGTTTCGACCTCGAAGCCGCCTAAGTCATTCGGTTTATAGCGGTTCCGGGCAGCATAACGACATAGCTCCTGAGTAACGCCATTGTGCGCAGCGGTCGTGTATGGCCGATTCGAAGACAATCGCCGGCGGCTCCACAGATGGGCGGTTCGAAATTCGCTAGAATCCAGCCATAAAAATCTTACCCGGTTTCGACGAGGAGCGGCATAGCCACGGGATCATGAAACCGGTGGCGGCGGATTCGCGGGTAAGGTGAAGAGGGGCTCGGGGACGCTGTAATGGCCCGATGGGACAGATGACGGAGGCCGGGCTGGTCCGGAAAGCAGCAAGCGGGTTGATCCGCAGAGGGACGGGGCGGGAGTCCGGTGAGATCGTAGGCGGCGCGGCGGGCGAGGGTGCGGGCATCGGCTTTGGGCGCGGGCTCGATGCCGGCCTGGCGCAGTTTGGCGGCGATCAGGGAATCGATGGTGGCCGCGGGCGGTTTCCGCAGCGGGACGAAGGACCAGAAGGCGCGTTGGGAGGCGTTGATTTTCCCCGTGGTGGCGGCGGCTTTCGATTCCGGCCATGACGCTCCGGCAGCGATCCACTGGCGGAGGGTTTCGATTTCGGCGGCGGGCAGGCGCTCGGCGGGCGGCATCTTGAGGCGCGCGTGGGTGTGCGTGACGGCCTGCAGGAGCAGGCTGGCATTCGGATCGCCGGGGACGATGGCGGGACCCAGCCGGCCGCCGGCGAGCATGCCTGCGCGCGAGTCGAGGCGCAGTCCGCTGACCCGGGCGTCGCCGTGGCAGCCGAAACATCGGGCGGCGAGCAGCGGCCGGACTTTCTCTTCGAAGATCGACGCGGGCTCGGATGCGAAAGCGCTGGCCGCGACGAGAGCGAACGAAAGCGTCATGAAAAAACTATTGTGTCAAACGGCGGCGAGGAGATGGGGGCTTGGCGCGGGTGACGAGCAGATTTCTGATTCAGGCGTCTGATGATGGCTCTACGCAGCAACGACATCTCGCGAGTTGGCATCATAGGTCGAGGACGAAGTGAAGCATCGGACCGTCAGATTCTCGCACTGGCCCAACGAGCAAGAATCCAGCTTTCTCCGCCACACGTATGGATGCGCCATTCTGCGGTGTGACTCTGAGCACTGCCTGTCGCACGTCCGTCGAGTCCCGCAGGTAGCGACAGACCAATGCGATGGCCCTACCTGCGATCCCCTTCCCACGCCAATCAGGGAAGACGCCGTAGGACAGGTTGGCTTGCCCGGCGCGGAGTACCGGAAGAGACAAATTCGCCTCTGCAGAGCCGACCAGGACTTCTGTTCGGCAGTCGAATATCCCGAACGACCGCCGGGGCCCACCCAACCGCCACTGATCCAGCGAATCGTCGATGTGCCGTCTGACAGACGCTAAAGTGCTTGTTCCACCGCTCAACCAGTGGGCCATGGCCCAGTCTTCACCAGCCAGATGGGCGGCGGCGTCCTCAGGGCGCAACCCCCGCAACATGATCACGCCATCATTGAGTACGATTGGCTCCATTCCGCTCAATTCTCCCCGACTCCTGAGTAACGCCAATCACATCCGCGTGACGGCGGTCGAGGGACTATTGGGATTGACTCAACGGACGAAAACTACACAACCGAGCGGAAGCTTGGCCAACTCCGCTTGAACGGAAGGAACGAGCGGCACGAGGTCGCCGATCTTGTTCGTGGCGGCGCACAAGACCAGAACCGATATCCGTCGATCAGTCGCGCTCTGCTGATGTGGAATTCCTTGATCAGTTGTGAGAAATACCTCGTAGCCGCCATCTTCGGCGGCGCGAAGCAACTTCCCGTTCTTCATGCCCTTGAAGCCCGCCCATTCGGCGCTATGCACTTCGTGGTCGGGAAAGGAATGGCGGAAATCAATCGGCAAGCACTCGTCCAGCAAGATCTTCATGCGATCTTGGCGAGCAGCGAATCCTTGGCCTCCTCAAGCGCCTGGACCGCTTGTTCGCGCGACACGGTGGGGAACTGACGTAGGAACTCGTCCAACGAATAGCCACCCTCAAGGTAATCCATCAGGTTCTTGAAGGGCACTCGTGTCCCCTGGAAGCACGGTGTTCCGTGCATAATCTCCGGGTCCGAAACGACGACTGCACTCTTCATAACACTATGATTGTAG
Organism: uncultured Acidobacteriota bacterium; assembly: GCA_902826685.1. Classification (GTDB taxonomy): domain Bacteria; phylum Acidobacteriota; class Terriglobia; order Bryobacterales; family Bryobacteraceae; genus CADEFT01. The sequence continues at coordinate 273,159 of CADEFT010000003.1, read as the reverse complement.
CCGTTTTAGATTGGGCCGAAACGAATAGCTCCTCTAATACGCCATTATGTTGAGGGGTTCGAAGACCGATGGCCCACCCAGGGACTTCCTCAATTGCGCCTTAACAGGCCCATCCCGCCCATCCATTCCTGAAAGCGATCCGTCCAGCCATCGGTGGGCGCGCCGGATTTCGTCATGCCGAAACCGTGGCCGCCTTTGGCGAAGATATGCATCTCGGTGGGCACCTTCGCTTCCTTCAACGCCAGGTAGATCTTCACGGAATTCGCTCCGGCGGCCAGCCGGTCGTCGTCGGCGTGCACCAGGAAGACCGGCGGCGCATCGGCCGGGTAATCCAATTGTTCCGGAGCGGCGGGATAAATGCAGGCCGCGAAATCCGGGCGGTTTTCGGCGGTGAACTTGCGGGCGGCCGAAGCCGCGTGATAGCCGCCGGCGGAGAAGCCGATGACTCCGATACGCTTTGGGTCGAGATTCCATTCTCTGGCGCGGGCGCGCACGAGACGGATGGCCTCGCGGGTATCGGCGACACCGCTTTGCTTGGCTTCGTCGCGATCGGCCGGTGAATCCCTACCCACCGGCGTGACGCGATACTTGACCACGAAGCCCGCCACGCCAAGCGTGTTCAACCAGCGCGCGAGGTCGAAGCCTTCCTTGTCGATGGCAAGGTGGCGGAACCCGCCGCCCGGCAGGATGACGATCGCGGCGCCGGTGGCTTTGGCGGGATCGGCCAGCAGCGGCGTGATCGACGGACGATTCACGTTGCGGATGCGGCGATGGGTGTCGTTGGGGCCGATGAACGATTCCTCGCGATCGGCGGCGGTGTCGCCCGGCCAGATCGGCAGGCCCGGGGGATCGGCCGCGAAAAGCGAGGCGGCGGCAATCAGGATCAGGTGCGTCACGGCGGAATCATAGCATTCCCGCCCGGTTGCGGCATGGGCGCGGGCGGTGGGAAGATGGCGGCCATATGCGATTGGCCAAGTTCGCTCTATTCGCCGCCGCCGCGCTGGCCGCGGTCCTGGTGCCGTTGACCGCCCAGGCGCCTAAGGCTGCGCCCGCCAAGAAGAAGAAACTGCTGGCCATCGGCCAGGTGAAGGGATTCCAGCATGACGCGACGTCGCACGGGCTCGCCACGGTATGGAAGATCGGGCAGGAATCCGGCCTTTACGACACCTACATCCGTACCGACACGGAGCTGCTGACTAAGAAGAAACTCGGCGGCAATGCCAAGAATCTCGACTATTTCGATGCGATCTTCTTTTACACGACCGGGGAACTGGATCTGAGCGACGACCAGAAGCGCGATCTGCTGAGCTTTGTGAAAGACGATGGCAAAGGCTACATCGGATCGCACAGCGCCGCCGATACGCTCTACAAATGGCCGGAATACGGGGAGATGGTGGGCGGTTACTTCGATCATCATCCGTGGAATCAGTTCGACGCTCCGGTCATCGTCGAGGACCGCACGTTCCCGGCGACGCGCCATCTGCCGCCGACCTTCACGGTTCACGACGAGATCTATCAGTTCAAGGATTACTCGCGCGATCGCGTGCGGGTGCTGATGCGGCTCGATGCGTCGAAGATCGACCTCGGGCGCAAGAACGTGAACCGTACCGATAAGGACTTCGCCGTCAGTTGGGTCCGCCGTTACGGGAAAGGGCGGGTGTTCTACAGCACGCTGGGTCATCGCGAAGAGGTTTGGGACCGCCGCGATATTCAGCAAATGTGGCTGGAGGGAATCAAGTGGGCCATGGGACTCAGCGAGGGCGACGCAACCCCCAGGCCTATGCCCGCCGGCGAATAGTTCCAAGGATTCCCGCTTGACAGAGACCGAAACCGCGAGCGACACTGTTAGCGTGCTGCAACTCAGTTTCAATAAGCTGCGTCCGCGCAAACCGGCCAAGGGTAAGACTCTGGCGGATCTTCTGGAAGGCGAGCACGGGATTCTGGAAGCCCTGCATCTGCCGGAGGAAATGTCGCGGCGGTTGATGGAATTGGGATTTCTGCCCGGCCATAAAGTGTCGGCCGCCAAGAGCGCGCCTGGGGGCGACCCGCGGGTGTTTCAGGTGGACGGCTCCGAAGTGGCGCTGCGGCGCGAAACCGCCCGGTTGTTGACCATCCGATTCGCGGGGGAATAGGCCGTTGCGATGAAGGATTGCCACCAGGGTGCAACGGCTACCGCCGCACCGGTTGCGGTTGGCTTCCGGAAAACGGTGGCCATCGTCGGACCGCCCAATTCGGGCAAATCGACGCTGTTTAACGCACTGACCGGGTTGCGCCAGAAGGTGGCGAATTTTCCTGGCGTTACGGTGGAACATCTGGCGGGAGTCGCGCGGCTGCCGAATGGACGCGACATCGACCTGGTCGATCTGCCGGGTGTGTACAGCCTGGAGCCGCGATCGGAAGATGAGCGCGTCACGCGCGACGCCCTGCGCGGCGATTTGAATGGGATCGGCAAACCGGACGCAATCCTGCTGGTTCTGGACTCGACCAATCTCGGGCGGCATCTGATGCTGGCGGCTCCGGTGCTCGCCTGCGGAATTCCCACGCTGGTCGTTCTGAACATGGCGGACGATCTGCGCCGCCGCGGCGGTACGGTCGATACCGAACAACTGGCGACGAGCCTGGGCGCTCCGGTGGTGCTGGTCAGCGCGGCCAAGGGCGAGGGCATGGAGACGGTTCGCGACTACCTGAACGGCCAGTTCGCCGTGCCGCGGCCGCTGGAGTTGCCGATTCTGCAGGACGTGCCGCGTTGCCGCCAATGGTCGGCGAAGGTTTCAAGCGGGGCGGGGTATCATGCGCCGGCGCCGCCCTTGTGGACGCGACGGCTCGACGCGGTGTTTCTGCATCCGGTGGCGGGGCCGCTGATCTTTCTGGCCGTGGTCGTGGGCGTGTTCCAAACCATCTTCACCGGCGCCCAGCCGTTGATGGATGGCGTGGAAAGTCTGATCGCCACCTCAGGGGCGGCGCTTTCCAGATGGCTGCCCGATACCTGGTGGCGCGACCTGCTGGTGGAGGGTGTGTGGAGCGGCGTAGGGTCGGTGGTCGTCTTTCTGCCGCAGATTCTGCTGTTGTTTCTGTTCATCGGGATTCTGGAAGATTCCGGGTACCTGGCGCGCGCGGCGCTGATTGCCGACCGCACGATGGCGCGCGCGGGGCTGCAAGGCAAGTCGTTCATCCCGCTGCTTTCGGCTTACGCCTGCGCGGTGCCGGCGATCATGGCGGCGCGCACCATCGAAAACGCCCGCGACCGTGTGGCGACGATCCTGATTGCGCCGTTCATGACGTGCTCGGCGCGCTTGCCGGTGTATACGTTGATCATCGCGGCGTTTCTGCCGGACCGGCCCGTGCTTGGCAGCTTCCTGCACCTGCGCGCGGCGGCGATGCTGGGACTGTACGTGCTGGGGTTCGCGGCGGCGGTGATCACGGCGCGCATGTTGAAATCGACCATTCTGACGAGCGACCGGACGCCGTTCGTGCTCGAGATGCCGCCTTACCGCTGGCCTACCCTCGGTTCGCTCGGGCTGCGGCTGTACGATCGGGCCAAGGTGTTCTTGAAGCGCGCCGGGACAGTGATCCTGGTGGTGGCGATTTCGCTGTGGGGACTCGCCCATCTGCCGCTGAAGGATGGCAAGGCGCCTCCGATCGAGGAGAGCCTGGCGGGTACGCTCGGCCGGACGGTGGAGCCGGTGATCCAGCCGCTCGGGTTCAATTGGAAGATCGGTATCGGACTGTTGACGTCGCTCGCGGCACGCGAGGTGATCGTGGGCACCCTGGGCACGATTTACGGCATCGAGAACGCCGAGGACGGCGAGTCTCCTTCGCTGCAGCAAGCATTGCAGAAGGATCTGACGACCGGCGGAGCGGTGGCCCTGCTGATCTTTTTCGCCTTCGCCATGCAGTGTATGTCGACGCTGGCGGTGGTGCGCCGCGAAACGGGCGGATGGAAATGGCCGGCGATCCAGTTTGCATACATGAGCCTTCTGGCGTATGCGGGTGCGCTGGTTGCCTACCGCATCGTCGGTTAGGCTATACTCAGGGAGAGCACGCCACCCGAGGCGCGGTAGCCAAGTGGTAAGGCAGAGGTCTGCAAAACCTTTATTCGTCGGTTCGACTCCGATCCGCGCCTCCAGCAATTTCCGCATCGCTTCCCGGTGACGCTCCGTCATCAATCAGCCGTGCCAAGGGTGGGTAGGAAGCCTCGACCCTTTACTCACGATTTCCGGATGTATATCAGTTCGGGTTTGAGGCAAGGCTCGATGGAGTCGCTGCAGAGCTACAATGCGGACGGGCAGATGACAGGGCAGACGTATCCGTGGGTGTACGCGCCGGGAAGTCCAGCGCAGCCGCAACCGGCGAAGTCCTACACCATCGGGTACGACACGATGGGGCGTCTGAGCCACGTTCAGGAAGGGAATTTTTATCACCTTTCGGGTGTCAGCTATGGGGTGGGAAGCGAGATCAATTCGATCACGTACAACAACTGGACGCTGACGCAGTACCGGTATTACAACGCTCGGCTGCAGATGACGCGGATGTGGACGCCCGGGGTTCCTCGACTTGGAGTATGAGTTTTCATCGACAGCGAACAACGGGCAGATCACAGCCATGACGCAGCGGGATGGTGTGGGAGCGACGGTGCAGCGGGTGGCGTACACGTACGACTCGCTGGCAAGGTTGCAAAACGCGCAGACGACGGCTGGTAGTGTGAGCTGGAATCTTTCGTTTGGGATGGACGGCTTTGGCAATCTGAACTCGCAGACCGGCAGCAATGCGCCGAACTGGAGCCAGCCCACGAATCCGCAAAACAACCGGCTCTACACGTTTGGGTATGATGCCAATGGAAACACGACATCGGCGCCGGGAACCACGCTCTACGACTACGACGTTGAGAACCGGTTGACGAAGACGACCCTGCCGGGCGGCGGAGGCTTTGAGGAGTACGGCTACGGCACGGGAAACCAGCGGGTGTGGAGAAGGCGCGCTGGGACCGGAGAGTATGAGATCTATTTTTACAAGGTTTCAGGAGAGCGGTTTGGCAAGTACCGCGTGGGCTCGCTGAATGATGGCTCTGGGAACATTGGCTTCTTTCTCTTAGAGCAGGAGGAGGCCGTACCGTCAAGCCTGCGCTACAACCGGGACCGGTTGGGGAACGCAATGTACACGGCGAACACGGTTTACTTTCCGTATGGGGAAGAGCGGACAGCGACGGTGAACGACCGCGACAAGTTCGGCACATACCACCGGGACGGGCCAACAGGGTTGGATTACGCCAACAACCGCTACTACTCAATGCAAAGCGCACGCTTCTTGACGGCCGATCCATACAGGGCGAGTGGTCGATCAAATGATCCCGTAAGCTGGAACAGGTACGCTTACGTCAACGGAGATTCAGTCAACAATGCCGACCCCACCGGCTTAGATGTGCATCTTCCTCCGGAATGTTATTTTTTCCAGCCACTGGGCTACACCTGTACTCATCGCTTCATTGATAATCAACGGGTTGGCTGGCAGGCGACAGCAACTAATGTGACCCTTGGGCAAGCTCAATTAGATGCCAAGGCTCTCGCATTTGGCAACAAAGCTGTGGATATGGCCATAATTGAATTGAACCGTTCGGCCCAATGTGCGGCCATTTTTTCCACGACAGAAGGAAGAGCGACGGATACCTGGAATCCTGCCAGATTTCTTCGACGGCTGTATGGGCGGACCTTACAATCAGTGTCGACTTTTACGGGTGTTGGTTATTACACGGGAGGGATGGGATATTTACCACCAGGAGACTCGGCAGCTGCACGAACGCTCAATGTCGTTTTTACTCCGCCCTTTATAAGGATACCGATTGTCATCTCTGTAGTTGTTATCGACCGCGCCGCCCTGCTATTTAATGGAGGATTGGAAGCTCACTCAGAAAATGCACATATACTGATTCACGAAATGGGCCATGTGTACGATGCCATGACAATTTTGGGAAGCGGAGGGTCTCTAATCTCTACATTTCCTGAGAATCAGGCGGGAAATGCTAATTTAATTCATCAACGATGCAACCTGTAAAGCTTGTCTTGTTCTATGTGTTCAGTTGCTGGCTGTTTGTAATTATTGCAGCCTGTCACATCAGTTCGGATTCTGACTTGTCGATATATTCACTTGGGCGAATAGTGCATGCAGCCGAAGAGAGGGCAATGAAAAAGATGGGTCGTTATGTGTCACTTCCTGAATTGGAAAGATTTGAAGGAGAACGTTTTCTTGCCTACCGTCAGCATGTAGAGAAGTCACATCATGCTAGAGTGATCATGTATGTTTCGGCAGGGCGGTATTGTCTTGAAATCATTAAAGGTGCAAAAGTTATATCAATGAATCAAAGCGGTGAATTTGCATCCCGATCAAAGCGTGATGAAATGAATGACTTGACCGACAACCGGGATGGTCACTGCTCGAAGTAACTCTGTACACCGCGTCGAACGCCAGCGGCATCTAGTATTTCGGGCAGTCCAAGACGGAGCGCGTGGGGCAACACCACGCTGCTCAAGGAGTACAATTTCGGATCGGGTACGGCGCCGGAGAGCACGGCCAGCCGGGTGAGCACAGCCAGTTTCAACACCTCGCCGGTGTATCAGGACCGGTTCATCCGCAACCTGCCCGACACCGCGTCGAACGCCAGCGGCATCTGGTATTTTTCCTACGATCAATCGGCGCCGCTGGGTCCGCCGCTGCAGTTCATCAAGCAGCACGATCCGGCGTACAACACCACCAGCAACACGATTCGCGGCAATGCCACCGGAATATCGGGGCCGGCGGGGCCGAGTTTGATCGCTTACGACCTGGCGGGCAACGTGAAGCAAGTCTCTTCCAACGGGCAGAACCAGACCTTGACGGTGCCGCAAGCCAACAATTACGCCGCGCCCAGCAAAGTCACGCCCAACGGGAACACGACTTTGGAAACGAGTCTGTTCTACACCGACTTTTTAGGATTGAAGGGAGCGACGGGGCCGAACCAGGCGGGATGGACATCGAGCCATGACGACTACGGGCGGCTGACGGCGAAGACCAGTCCCTATGGCGGCGGGACTGGATTCACCTACAATGCTTCGCCAGGATGGAAGAAGGCGACCACGGGCACGCACTGGGTGAAGGAGTGGTATGACGGGATCGGGCGGGTGAAGCGGGTGGAAACGGGCGATACCGGTGCATCCAAATCGCAGGTGGACACCGAGTACGAGCCTTGCGCCTGCTCGCCGGTGGGTAAGGTGAAGCGGGTGTCGCAGCCCTATGCACCGGGCGGATCGCCAACGCTATGGACCGTGTACACCTACGATGGACTGGGCCGCACGCTGACTATCCAGCATCCCGGCGGGACGGGAACGACGACGTATGCCTACCAAGCAAACAAGACCACGGTCACCGATCCGGCCGGCAAATGGAAGACCACCGAAACGGATGCCTTCGGCAATCTGGTCAAGGTGACTGAGCCCAGGCCTGGCGGCGGCCAGTACGACACCACGTACACCTACGATGCGGCGGGGCGGCTGAAGACGGTGTCGATGCCGCGCGATGGAACGACGCAGACGCGGACGTTCAACTACACGGCAGCCGGCAAGATGCTCAACGAGACGCATCCGGAGACGGGAACGACCAGCTACGAGTACAACTCCGACAACACGCTGTTTCGCAAGACGGACGCCAAGGGGCAAAAGGTGGAATACGCCTACGACGGCAATCAGCGGGTGACGCAGGTGCGTAAGTACAAGTCTGGGATGGTGGTGGAAGACGCATGCCAACAGGTGAACTATGCCTACGATGGCTACGGCGGGTACACACAGAACGGGGCGGGCCGATTGGCGGCGGTGACCTACGGAAGCACGAACACGGCCAGTTGCGGTGGGCCTGGATGGTTTGAAGAGATGTACAGCTACACGCAGGGCGGGCTGGTGTCGGGGAAGAAGCTGCGGATCACCAAGGACGTATATCAGTTCGGGTTGAGGCAGGGGTCGATGGAGTCGCTGCAGAGCTACAATGCGGAAGGGCAAATGACAGGGCAGACGTATCCGTGGGTGTACGCGCCGGGAAGTCCTGCGCAGCCACAGCCGGCGAAGTCCTACACCATCGGGTACGACACGATGGGGCGTCTGAGCCAAGTTCAGGAAGGGAACTTTTATCACCTTTCGGGTATCAGCTACGGAGTGGGAAGCGAGATCAATTCGATCACGTACAACAACTGGACGCTGACGCAGTACCGGTATTACAACGCTCGGCTGCAGATGACGCGGATGTGGACGCCCGGGGTTCCTCGACTTGGAGTATGAGTTTTCATCGACAGCGAACAACGGGCAGATCACAGCCATGACGCAGCGGGATGGTGTGGGAGCGACGGTGCAGCGGGTGGCGTACACGTACGACTCGCTGGCAAGACTGCAGAACGCGCAGACGACGGCGGGCAGCGTGAGCTGGAATCTTTCGTTTGGGATGGATGGATTTGGCAATCTGAACTCGCAGACCGGAAGCAATGCGCCGAATTGGAGCCAGCCCACGAATCCGCAGAACAACCGGCTCTACACGTTTGGGTATGACGCCAATGGAAACACGACATCGGCGCCGGGAACGACGCTTTACGATTACGACGTTGAAAACCGGTTGACAAAGACAACACTGCCGGGCGGCGGAGGCTTTGAGGAGTATGGTTACGGCACGGGGAACCAGCGGGTATGGCGGAGACGTGCGGGGACGGGTGAGTATGAGATCTACTTCTACAAGGTGTCGGGAGAGCGGTTCGGAAAGTACAGTGTTGGTTCGCTGAACGATGGCGCTGGAAATATTTCCGATTCGATGGCGCTGGGGTCCCCTCAGAAGCCGGAATATAACTTAGGCTAGGGACGGGTTATAGCTGTCGGATTCGAACATTGCGAAAGTGAACTTCGGTGGTGTGATGCTGCAAAACGAGCGAACTGGCAAAGGGTAAGTCCGTCTCGTAACGCGCCGTCATCGTTCCGTTTAGCCAATGTTCCACGCGATCCGCTGTAACGACGATCCGGGACGCATTCCATTCGCCCAGTGGCTTCGCCAGAGAGTGCTCCACCGGCGTAATGGAATACAACGCGCCACTCCTTTGCTTCGGGTCGCTGCGTGCACCGAGGTCGCCATTGTCGTCGGCAACCTGGTATTCAAAACCGAGGGCTTCCCGCGATCCGTCTAGAATGCGATCGAACGAAAGCAGGCGATACTTCACCCCGGAATTGGTCTTTGGTGCCGCTCTCCACTCGAATCGCAAATCGAAGAACAAGTATTGACGCGACGTCACCAAACTTGAGCGCGGGCCGCCGGCAATGGCAATGAGGGAGCCATTCTCAATTCGCCATGATCGCCCGAGGTCCTGCCCCGCGTACGTTCCCAACCAGCCATTGAGTGTCCGCCCGTCAAAAAGCGGCTCCCAGCCATCCACGCCGCTTGAGCCATCTATTGCCTGCGGCGGCACCAGACTCGATACAGTTTGCGGCGCTGGCAAAAACGACTCGTGGACGTAGCACACCATCCAAGAGTCGTTCTCGCGGATTAAGGTGTAATGAAAGGTGCCCGCATCAAACGGCGGCTTGGCATCAAAATCTCTCCACACGCCAGTCGCGACGGCGGTGTTGACGCCGAGAACTCCGATTCGACGGATCATGTTGGACCGATGCTTCCACGAAGGAAACTGTCGCCGCAGATCGGACTCGACTGTACCGCCAGGGCTAATCCGTTTCCCGTCCGGAGTGGAAACAACCCCCGCAAGAGCGCTATCTCCCCGGCGAACGGCGTCCATGTATCGCTCGACAGTGCGACGGATCTCCCCTTCAGGACCGGACGCGATTTGTAGTGCCGAACTCTGAAAGCTGAAAGCCAGAAATAGGAAGATCAGGCTGGGAATGGGCATGGACGTGATTATCTCAACGACCGGGCCGGTACCATGGACCTTCCGTTTCTTGAGGCGCGGAAACTCGCGCAGCCGGAAGATTTCGACTTCCTGCATCGCGTGGGCGAGAGCCACGCCTCGCTCATGCTGCGCAAACTCGGCAGCTATCCCTCGACGACGCCTTGGCCCGCGCAGTGTTCTTCCACCTGCTGGGCGAAGTCCGGGACCCGCAGTCTCGAGCAGCAGAGCGTCTCCGCTCGGCTGGGAGCATATCAACCTCACTGCGAAGACGTTCGGGCTCAGCTTGCGCCCTTGATCGCCGAGAGGCTGGATGAGACAGATTCCGCTACACTGCCTGCTGATGCTCCGCCGCCAGTTCCTCACACTGCTTCCGGCCGCGGCCACCGCCGCATTCCCGGAAAGTTTCACCGCCATCCAAGGTGTCTGCGCGTGGCCGAACCTGCAGCGGCTGCCGGACGGCACACTCATCGCCACCATCTTCAATCAGCCGTGCCACGGGTCGTGGGAAGGAAGCCTCGATTGCTGGGCCAGCGCCGATGACGGGAAGACGTGGCGATTCCGGGGGCGTCCGGCTCCGCACGAGCCGGCCACGGCGCGGATGAATTGCGCCGCCGGACAGGCCGCCAGCGGCGATCTGGTGGTGCTTTGCAGCGGCTGGGACAAGCGCGGGCCGGCGGGGCAGCCCACCCCGGCAACCAACGGGCGGGTGCTGCGGCCGTGGATTTGCCGCTCCTCCGATGGCGGCCGCACCTGGGCTCACGCCGGTGAGTTTCCCGATCCGCCACAGACCGGGATCGGCAGCGACAACCACTACATCCCGTTCGGCGATATTCATCGCGCGGCCGATGGTGCGCTGTGCGTCGCGGCCTACGTACGCAAAGACAATCGCCGCGGGGTTTACTTCCTGCGCAGCCGGGACGATGGGCGCAACTGGGGCGGAGCGGTACCGCTGAACCCGGTGGGCAATGAAACCGCCCCGCTGCATTTGGGCCGCGGGCGCTGGCTCGCCGCCAGCCGCGAGTTTGGCCGGCCGGGCGACGTGCATATCGAACTGTTCGATTCCGAAGACGATGGACGCACCTGGAGGCGCCGGTTCGCGTTGACGCAGCCGGGCCAAATCACCGGCCATCTGACGCGGCTGGCAGATGGCCGGGTGCTGTTGAGTTATGGCAATCGCAACCGGAACAACTACGGCGTCGATGCCAGGGTGAGCGACGACGAGGGCAAGACGTGGAGCCCGCCGTTCCGTCTGGCACACTCGCCGTACTCGGATTCGGGCTATCCGGCGAGTGTGCCGCTTCCGGGCGGGCTGGTGGTGACGGCCTACTACACCAAGCTATCGAGCGACTTCCATTACGAGATGCGCGTGGTGCGCTGGGATCCGCGCGAAGTCTGATTTTAGGAAGCCAGAAAGCGCCGCATACGCTCGAGCGCTTCGTTCAAATTCTCAAGCGAGTTGGCGATGGAGAATCGCAGATAGCCTTCGCCATAGGCGCCAAAGGCCGTGCCGGAGAGGCACGCCACGCCGGCTTTCATCAGCAGATCGTTGGCGAGATCCTTCGACTTGCGGCCGGTGCCTTCGATATTGGGGAACACGTAGAAGGCGCCTTCGGGAAGCTGGCAGCGGAAGCCGGGCAGCTTGTTCAGTCCGGCGACGAATACGTCGCGGCGGCGGCGGAATTCGGCCACCATGGTCTTGACGTCGTCCTGCGGCCCGGTGATGGCGGCGAGGCCGGCGCGCTGGGTGAAACTGGCGGTGCAGGAATTGGAATTCACCATCAGCTTGCTGACGGCTTCGGCGATCCAGGGGGGCATGACGCCGTAGCCCAGCCGCCAGCCGGTCATGGCGTAGGTCTTCGAGAATCCGTCGAGGATGATGGTCTTGTCCACCATGTCCGGGTAGCTCGAAATCGAAACCGGCGTTTTGCCGAAGCAGATGCGCGAGTAGATCTCGTCGGAAAGAACGATGACGTCGCGCTTGCGCAGCAGCTTGGCGATGGCGGCGATGTCTTCCTCCGGCATTACGCCGCCGGTGGGATTCTGCGGCGAATTGAGCACCACCATCTTGGTTTTGTCCGAAAGCGCCGCCTTGAATTTTTTGAGATCGAAGGAAAAGCCGCGCTCTTCGAGCAGCGGAATCGGTACGGGTTTGGCGCCCGAGAAGCGGATCATCGACTCGTAGATGGGAAAGCCTGGGTTGGGATAGATGACTTCATCGCCGCGGTCGAGCAGGGCCAGCATGGGGAAGAAGATGATGGGCTTGCCGCCGGGCACGACGCACACGTTCTCGACGCCGGCCTTGATGCCGCGCGTCTTCGAAACGTAGCCGGCGATGGCTTCGCGCAGGTCGTTGAAGCCCGGGGTTGGGCCGTAGTGGGTCCATCCTTCGTCGAGCGCCTTTTTGCCGGCCTCGATGACGTGGCGCGGCGTCTCGAAATCGGGCTCGCCGATTTCGAGGTGGACGATGTTGCGCCCCTGCGCCTCGAGGGCGCGCGCTTTCGACAGGACTTCAAAGGCACCCTCGATGAGGATGCGGTTCATTCGATTGGCAAGTTTCATAGAGATTTTTGAAAGACGGGAAACTCCTGGCGGCGTTCGACGAACGCCACCCGATCGCCGATCTGGACACGGGCGCCCGCGATGCGTCCGGTGACCCGGCCTCCTTCATCGAGGACGACGATGGCGATCTGATAGGGCGCTTCGGCCATGTACTGCTCAGGGGCCGACCAGACGACGGTTTCGGTGTAGACGATGCCGCCGCTCATGCCGCGGCTCCGAGGATGGTCACGACGCAGGTGGCGCCCGAGCCGCCCAGGTTCTGCGCCAGACCAAGCGAGTGCTTGCGCAACTGGCGCTCGCCCGCTTCGCCGCGCAGTTGCAGCGCGACGTCGCAGATCTGCGCCACGCCGGTGGCGCCGACCGGATGGCCCTTCGATTTGAGCCCGCCCGAAGTGTTGACGGGTTTCGATCCGGTGAGCGCGGTGGCGCCGGAGGCGGCGAACGGCCCGCCCTCGCCCTTGGCGCAGAAGCCGAGATCCTCGCTGGCGACGATTTCGGCGATGGTGAAGCAGTCGTGCAATTCGGCGAAGTCGATATCGGCGGCGCGGAGGCCGGCCATGCGGTATGCCTTCTCGCCCGCCCGGGCCACGGCATGAAAGGTGGTGATGTCCTGCTTTTCATCGAGCGCAAGGGTGTCGGAAGTTTGCGCGATGCCCAGGATTCGCACGGCTTTCGACGAGTAGCGCGGCGCCTGGTCGAGTGGCGCCAGCAGCACCGCCGCCGCGCCGTCGCTGATGAGCGAACAATCGAACACGGTCAACGGATCGGCCACGGGCTTGCCCGCCAGCGCCTGCTCCATGGTGACGATCTTGCGCAGATGGGCGTCGGGGTTCCTGGCGCCGTTGGCGTGATTCTTCACCGCCACGGCGGCCAAATGCTCGCGCTTGGTGCCGTACTGGTGCATGTGGCGGCGCGCGATCATCGCGAACAGGGCGGGGAAGGTAGCGCCGGCGCGAATCTCACCGTTGATGTCGCCCGCGGCGGCCAGAATCTCGGTTACCTTGGGCGTGGGCTGCGAGGTCATCTTCTCGACGCCCGCCACCAGTGCGGCGTCGTACAGGCCGGAAGCGACGGCCATCCAGGCATGGAAGAACGCCGAACCCGACGACGCGCAGGCCGCTTCAAAACGGGTGCAGGGAACGCCCTGGATGCCCGCTCCGGAGGCGACATAGGGAGCCAGATGATTCTGCCCCATAAACGACGGGCCGGCGAAGTTGCCGAGATAGAAGGCCTCGACGATGCCGGCCGCGGCGCCCGCGTCCTTTAGACACTTGCCGATCGCTTCGTTGGTCAGCGAGCGCAAATCGCGGCCGGCAAAGGCTCCAAACGGGGTTTTGCCGATTCCCACCACCGCCACCGGTCTCATGTTTTTAGCGTCCCTGCTTCTTCTTTTCGAGGTTCCACAGGCCGCGCGAGATCACGCGTCCGCAGAACGGGCAGTAGTTCATGCCGACGTAGCTCGGCCGCCCCTCGCCAAAGGCCAGGAAGTACTCGGTATCGATTTCGGTGAGAATGCGCCCGTTGGCGAGAGAATGCATGGGGCCGACACGCACGAACTCCCGGTCCACCAGTTCGTCCATTTCCTTGCAACAGACCATGAATTCGTTATTGTACGCCGTCTGGAGGGCGAAGATTTTTCGCAGGCGGGAGACACCAAACGCAACCCTGGCGCGTCAAAGGGATTAACGAACCTATATGCTATGCTGGTGACCGTTCGGGGGCCAAACACATGCGATCGCGCAACATACTAGCGGCCGCTGTCGCGGCGCTGACCTTGTTCGGCGCGGCGTTTGCCCTGCAGCGCGGGCGATCGTTCGACGACGAAGAAAACAGTCCGGCGCCCATGCCGGCCGACGCCGCCGAAAAAACCGAATACACCTTCGCCCGGCTGAAATATCCGTCCTACCGCGGCGGCAGCATGGGCTGGTCGATGCGCGGCAACTGGACCGTGGACTGGCCCAAGGCCGACCGCCAGTTCGTGCAGGGCGTACGCCGCCTCTCGCGCGTGCACACGCGTTCGGTGGAGCAGGTGGTGGACCTCGAAAGCGACGACCTGTTCAACTATCCCTGGCTGTATGTGGTCGAACCCGGCCATTGGGATCTGCCCGAGAATCAGGCACGAAAGCTGCGCGAGTACCTGGAACGGGGCGGATTCATGATGACCGACGATTTCCACGGCACCTTCGAATGGGAAATCTTCATGGATTCGATGGGCCGCGTGTTGCCGGGACGGCCGGCGGTGGATGTGGAGGAGAAAGACGCCCTCTTCCACGTGCTCTACGATTTGGACGAACGGTTCCAGGTGCCCGGCATCATCATGTTCTACACGGGCCGCACTTTTGAATACGATGGCGTCGATCCGAAATGGCGGGCGATTTACGACGACAAGGGCAGGATCATGGTGGCCATCGGCCATAACATGGATCTGGGCGACGCGTGGGAGTGGGCCGATCATCCGCGCTACCCGGAACGGTATGCGTCATTGGCCTATCGGGTAGGGCTGAACTATGTCATTTACTCCATGACGCACTAGAGGCGCGCGACAGGGCGAGCGGCCGAAAGCCGCTGATAGAATAAGGGCGGCCGAGGCACGATGTTCGAGCTTTTGTTCAAGTATCCCGCCAGTGTTTTCTCCAAAGGCAAGCTTGTGTTCCTGGGAGCGTGGCCGGTGTGGCTGCTGCCCGCGCTCATCGTTTTGGGCGTCCTGGCGCTGGCCGTCCCGGCGTGGCGCAACCGCGATCAGGCGGGTGGCCGCGCGCGCGGATACCGGCTGGCCTCGCTGTGGCTGCTGCAGGCGGCCATGCTCACCCTGCTGCTGCTGCTGATCTGGCAGCCCGCGCTCAGCGTCGCCACGCTCAAGCCCCAGCAGAACATCGTGGCCGTGGTAATCGACGATTCGAAATCGATGGCGCTCGACGAGAAGGGCACCACGCGCAAGGATCAGATCGTCAAGGCTCTGCAGGATGGCGTGCTCGAAAGCCTGGGCAAGAAGTTCCTGGTGCGGTTGTATCGCTTCTCGGGCAAGCTCGAGCGCATGGAGAAGCTGGAGGAGCTGACGGCGGGCGGCAACGCCACGCGGATCGGCGACAACCTGGCGCAAGTGGCGGCCGAGTCTTCCACGCTGCCCATCGGGGCAGTGGTGCTGGCCTCCGATGGAGCCGACAACTCCGGCGGCGTCGATCTCGACACCATCAACCTGCTGCGCCGCCAGCGGATTCCGGTACATACGATCGGCGTCGGCCGCGAACGATTTGAAAAGGATGTCGAAGTCACTGGCGTTCAGGTGGCGCCGCGCGCGCTGGCCGATTCCCGGTTGAGCGCCCAGGTCACCCTGAAGCAGCGCGGGTATACGCAGTCGAAGGCGCGCATTACGGTGAAGGCCGAGGGGGCCACGCTGGCGGTGCAGGATGTCACGCTGCGCAGCGAAGGCGCGCTGCAGACCGAAGCCGTCGTGTTCAATGCCGGCAGCGCCGGGGTGAAGAATCTGCAAATCTTCATCGACAAGCTGGCAGGCGAAGAGAATCCCAACAACAACACCGTGACGCGGCTGGTGAACGTGGAAGCGCGCAAGCCGCGCATCCTCTATATCGAAGGCGAGCCCAAGTGGGAATTCAAGTTCATTCGCCGTGCGATTGAAGAAGACCGCTCGCTGCAACTGGCGACGATTTTGCGTACCACGCAGAACAAGATTTACACCCAGGGCGTTTCGAATCCCGCCGAACTCGCGCAGGGGTTCCCTTCGAAGGTGGACGATCTGTTCGCCTTCCAGGGCATCGTGATCGGCGGCGTAGAGGCGGGATACTTTACTTCCAGCCAGATTGAGCTGATCAAGCAGTTCGTCGACCGGCGCGGCGGTGGGGTGCTGTTCCTCGCCGGGCGGGCGGGTTTGAGCGACGGCGGATGGGGTAAGCCCACCATGAGCGATCTGCTGCCGGTGACGATGCCCGATCGCAAGCCGGCGTTCCATCGCGATCCGGCCACGGTGGAGCTGACGCCGATGGGCGCGCTCAGCCTGATCTGCCGCCTGGAAGACGGCACGGAAAAAAATGTGGAGCGGTGGAAGAAGCTTCCTTATCTCGCCGATTACCAGGAAGTGGGCGCCCCCAAGCCCGGCGCGGTGGTGCTGGCCGACGCTCTGCCGACCAGTAAAGGCCGGCTGCCGATGCTGGTCGTCCAAAACTACGGCCGTGGCCGCGTGGGCGTCATGGCGACGCAGGGCACCTGGCGCTGGCAGATGACGCAACCGCTGGCCGACAAGACGCACGAAATGTTCTGGCAGCAATTACTGCGCTGGCTGGTGCAGGAGACGCCGGGCCGCGTGATCGCCACCACGCCCAAGCCGGTGCTGGCCGATGAAGAGAAAGTGACGTTCCGCGCCGATATCCGCGACCGAAACTATCTGCCGATGGCGGATGCCAAGGTGAACGCCAACGTACTCGGCCCGCAGGGCGTCTCGGCGCAGGTGGAAATGCTGCCCGATCCGTTGAACCCGGGATCCTACTCGGCCGATTGGCGCGCCGAGAAGCCGGGCGCCTACGTGGCTGAAATCCTGGCCCGGCGGGGGGAAGAAGAGGCCGGCCGCGACGTGGTGAACTTCCGGCGGGAAGACGGCGTGGCGGAAAACTTCGCGGCCGAACAGAATCGCGAATTGCTCAGCAAGCTTTCGGCGGAAACCGGCGGCAAGTACTACAAGACATCCGATCTCAAGAAGCTGGCGGAAGACATTTCGTATTCAGAGGCCGGGATCACGGTGCGGGAAACGCGTGACCTTTGGGACATGCCGTTCGTCTTTCTGTTGTTGCTGGCGATGCGCGCTGGCGAATGGCTTTTGAGGAGGCGTTGGGGAGTCATATGAAGACGCTGGCGCTTTTGCTCTGCGGTGGCCTGCTGGCTCCGGCGGCCACGCACTACGTGACCGTTGCGGGACTGGGTGGCGAGGCGGAATACGAGCAGCGCTTCGAAACGCTGGCCAAGGATATCGACAAGCTGGTGCGCGCGACGGCGGGCGGCGGACGCGTGGAAACGCTCTATGGCGCGCAGGCCACCAAGGCCAAATTGAGCGAGGCTCTCGGCGCGATCGGCAAGGCGGCCGCGGCCCAGGATGCGCTGGTGGTGATGCTGATCGGCCATGGCACTTTCGACGGCATCGAATATAAGTTCAACCTGCCGGGGCCGGACGTGGGTTCGATCGAACTGGCCTCGCTGCTCGATCGCGTGCCCGGCCAGCAGTTGGTGGTGAACATGACCAGTTGCAGCGGAGGGTCGGCGGCGGCGTTGATGAAGGAAGGCCGCGCGGTGATCACGGCCACCAAGAATGGCGGCGAGAAGAATGCCACGGTGTTTGCCCGCTACTGGGCCGAGGCGCTGCGCGATGCCGCCGCAGACAGCGATAAGAACGAAGTCATCAGCGCGCTCGAAGCCTTCAAATACGCGACCGAGAAGACGCAGCGGTTCTACGATACGCAGAAGCGGCTTTCAACCGAGCATTCCCAGATCGAGGACACAGGCAAAGGCGAGCCGACGCGCACGCCCGGTCCGGATAACGGGCAGGGTCTGCTGGCGGGCAAGTTCGCGCTGTTGCGCCTGGGTTCGGTGCAGGCCGCCGCGGCGACGCCCGGCAAGCGTGCCCTGCTTGAGAAGAAGGAACAGCTCGAACAGAAGATCGATCAGCTCAAGTACGCCCGCGCCGCCATGCCGACCGACCCGTACAAAAAGCAATTGGCGGCACTGCTGCTTGAACTGGCACAGACGCAGGAGGAACTCGATAAATGACGTTCCTGGCGATGCTGGCCGCTTTTGCCGCCTTCGCTCAATCTCCCGCCGATTGCCATAAGCACCGCAAGTACGGGCGTCTGGCCGAAGCCGATGCCTGCTATGAAAAGCTGAGCTTTTCGCGCGATCCGTTTGCGCGCGCCGAAGGATTCTGGGGGTTGAAATCCTACACTCAGGCCAACGATGCTTTCAAACTGGCCGTGGCACAGCAGCCCAAGAACGCCGAGGTGCGGGTCCGCTGGGGCCGGATGTTCGAGGAACACTGGCAGAAGGACGAGGCCGCCAAGCTGTTTGAGGAAGCGCTCGAAATCGACAAAGAGAACTCGGGAGCGAAGCTTGGCATGGCGCTGGTGGCCGCCGACGGGTTCGAATCGAAGGCGGTGGAGTTTGCCACCGACGCCTTGAAGTCGGATCCGAAGAATGTGGAGGCGCAGGAATTGCTCGCGCGTCTGGCGCTTGAAGACGTCAACTTCGATAAGGCGGTGGCCGAAGCCGAGAAAGCGCTCACGATTTCGAGCGAATCGCTGCCGGCGATGGCCGCGCTGGCGACGGTCGACGTGATCCGCGACAAACCCACGCAGTGGTTTGACCGCATCGCGAAGGTCAATCCCGTCTATGGCGAGGGCGACGCTTTCTGCGCCCATATGCTCATTCTCAATCGCCGCTATGGAGAGGCGATCGATTACATGAAGAAAGCGCTGGCCAAGAATTCGAAGCTGTGGGACGTTCACTCGGAACTGGGCATCACCTACATGCGTCTGGGCATTGAAAAGGAAGCCCGCGAGCATCTGGAACTCGCCTTTCACAACGGCTGGAAAGATCCGCCCACCACCAATTCGCTGCGGCTGATGGATAGCTACAAAAACTTCCAGACCTTCACCACGCCGCGCACCTCCGTGCGGTTGCACAAGAAGGAAGCGGAACTGCTGAAGCTTTACGTGGAGCCGGAACTCAAACGCGCCATCGGCACTTTCGAAAAGAAATACAAACTGACGCTGAAGAAGCCGGTGCAACTGGAGGTCTATCCCGATCACGAAGATTTCGCCGTACGCACGCTCGGTATGCCGGGGCTGGGTGCGCTGGGCGTGACCTTCGGATACGTCGTGGCCATGGATTCTCCGAGCGGCCGCAAACCGGGCAGTTTCCATTGGGCGAGCACGATGTGGCATGAGTTGAGCCACGTGTTCGTTCTGGCGGCGACCAATCATCGCACGCCGCGCTGGTTCACCGAAGGTTTGGCCGTGCATGAAGAGACCGCGGCGGCGCCCGATTGGGGCGACCGGCTCGATCCTACGGTGCTGCGCGCCGTGCGCGATAAGAAGCTGCTGCCTATCGTCACACTCGATCGCGGCTTCATCCGGCCGTCCTACCCCAACCAAGTGATCGTCTCGTATTTTCAGGCAGGCAAGATTTGCGATTACATCAACGGCAAGTGGGGTTGGGAAAAGCTGCTGGCGATGATGCACTCCTACGCCAGGAATACTTCGACGGCGGATGTAGTGAAGGAGCACTTAGGCATGTCGCCCGAAGCCTTCGACAAGGAGTTTCTCGAATGGCTGCACAAACAGATCGCCACGCCGCTCGATAAATTCGAAACCTGGTCCAAGCGCGCGCGCGGGCTATCGGCGGCGGCCAAGGAGAAGCGCCACGACGATGTGATCAAGGAAGGGCTGGAGATTCGCGACTGGTATCCGGATTATGTCGAAGCCGGCAGCGTCTACGAATTCCTGGCCGATGCCTACCTCGGCAAGGGCGACAAGAAGGCGGCTATCGAGGAACTGGAGCGCTATGCCAAGGTTGGCGGCCGCTACCCTGAGGCGTTGAAGAAACTGGCGAATCTGCAGGCGGAGGCGGGCCGCCCGAAAGACGCCATCGCGACCTACGAGAGATTGAACTATATCTTCCCGGTGCAGGATCCCGATATGCACCACAAAATGGGTACGCTGTCGCTTGGCCAGGGCGACACGAAATTGGCCATCCGCGAGTTTCAGGCCGTGGTGGCCTCGAAGCCGCTCGATCCGGCGGCGGCGAATTTTCATCTGGCGCAGGCCTACGCCAAGGCCAACCGGCTGCAGGACGCCGAAGACGCCGTCTTAAGTTCGCTCGAAGCCGCGCCCGGATACCGTCCGGCGCAGAAGCTGTTGCTCGAAATCAACAAACAGAAAGAAGCACGCTGAATTCATGTCACTTTCCGCCGCACCCACACTTGATGCCGTGCAACTGAAATCCCGCATCGACCGGTTTCAGAAGGCGCATCAGGATATCGTCCAGCAGGTCCGCCGCGTGATCGTCGGCCAGGAAGAGGTGCTGGAACAGGTTCTGATTTCGTTATTCGTGGGCGGCAACTGCCTCATCACGGGATTGCCCGGCACGGCGAAAACGCTGCTGGTGCGGACGCTTTCCGATACCCTGGGGCTGCTGTTCAAGCGCATCCAGTTCACCCCCGACCTGATGCCGTCCGACATCACCGGAACCGACATCATCGAGGAGGACGGCACGACGGGCCGCCGCGCCTGGACGTTCGTGCCCGGTCCCATTTTCGCCAACGTTCTACTGGCCGACGAAGTGAATCGCACGCCGCCCAAGACGCAGTCGGCGCTGCTTGAGGCGATGCAGGAGATGAGTTGCACGGTGCGCGGGAACCATTACAAGCTGCCGCGTCCGTTTTTCGTGCTGGCGACGCAGAATCCGATTGAGCTGGAAGGAACGTATCCGCTGCCGGAAGCGCAGCTCGACCGGTTCCTGTTCAACGTCATTCTCGACTACCTGCCGGCCGAGGACGAGTTGAAGGTGGTCCATCTCACCACCACCACCGCCAAGCCGCAATCGGATCCGGTGACCAATGGCGAAGAGATTCTCGGCTTCCAGGAACTGGTGCGCATGGTACCCATCGCTGAATCGGTTTCGCGCTATATCGTCGAGATCGTGCGGGCCACGCGGTCAAGCGACGAGAGCGCGCCGGATTTTGTGAAGAAGTACGTCAACTACGGATCGAGCGTGCGCGGCGCGCAATGGATGGTGCTGGCGGCCAAGGCGCGCGCGCTGATGCGCGGCCGCTACCACGTCTCGCACGAGGACGTGCAGGCGATGGCCGTTCCGGTGTTGCGGCACCGCGTGCTGCTGAACTTCCAGGCCGAATCGGACAAACTGACCACCGATCACATTCTGAAGCGGATTCTCGAATCGAAGCCCGCGCCCAAAGGAGCCTGATGCGCAGCCAGTTCCTCGATCCCAGAGTTCTCGCCGGCATGAGCGATATCACGCTGGTGGCGAAGACTGTCGTCGATGGATTTATCTCGGGCCTGCACCGGTCGCCCGATTTCGGCTTCAGCCAGGAGTTTGCCGAATACCGTCCGTATTCGCTTGGCGACGATCTGCGCTATGTGGATTGGAACGTGTTCGCCCGCACCGAAAAGGCGTTTCTGAAGCGCTACCGCGGCGAGACCAACACGCGCATCACGCTGCTGCTCGATGCCAGCGCGTCGATGGGCTTCGGGTCGCACTCGGTTACCAAGATCAACTACGCGCGCTACCTGGTGGCGTCGCTTGGGTACCTGGCGGTGCAGCAGCGCGACGCCTGCGGGATGATCGTGTTCGACGACGAGGTGCGCCACTACGTGCAGCCTTCGTCGCGCCAGGGACAGATGGCGAAACTCCTGCACGCGGTGGAAAAGGCCGAACCCGGCAAGCGCACCGATTTCGAAAAGCCGTTCTTTCACTTCCAGCAGTACCAGTTCCGGCGCGGCGTGGCGATGGTGTTCTCCGATTTCTACGCGCCGCCGGAAACGGTGATCAAAACCATCGAGCCGCTGCGCTATCGCGGCAATGAAGTAATCCTGTTTCATATTCTCGATCCGGAAGAGATCCGCCCGAAACTGCACGAGCCCATGATTCTGGTCGACATGGAGACCGAGGAATCGATGGAAGTTTCCCCCGACTACGTCAATACCGAATACCGCGACAAGATCGGCGGGCATATGGAGGCGTTGAAGGATAAGGCGGCGGGCGCGGGCCTGGACTATTTTCTGGTCGATACGTCGCAGCCGCTCGACGCGGCCATGCGCGAATACTTCCGTATCCGGCAGGGGAGGATGTAGGCCCAATGGGTTTGTTCTCACCATGGTTTCTGGCGGGTTTGACGGCGTTGGGGCTGCCGGTATGGCTGCACCTGCTGCAACAGCACAAGACTGTGCCGAAGCAGTTCAGCTCGCTCATGTTTTTTGAGAAACGAACCCAAAGCTCGGTGAAGCACCGGCGGCTGAAGTATCTGCTGCTGATGGCGGCGCGGCTGCTGCTGCTGTTGTTGCTGGTGCTGGCGTTCGCCAATCCGTTCATCAAGGGAAGCAGTCTCGGCACGGGCGGGCGCAAGCGTCTGCTGATCGCGGCGGTGGATAATTCGTTCTCCATGCGCCTGGGCGACCGGCTGAGCCGTGCCAAGACGGGCGCGCTCGACGTTCTGAACGGACGCGGCAAGGCCGATCTGGCGCAGGTGCTGACGGTGAATGCCAGGGTCGATTCCCTGACGCAGCCCACGGCGGAAACGGGTGAGCTGAAGGCGGCGGTGGATGGGATTCAGCCGTCCTATTCCCGCGGCTCGTACGGCGAGTTTGCGCGCGCGCTGCGAGCCATCGCGCAGTCCAATCGCATGCCGGTGGAAGTGCACCTGTTCAGCGACATGCAGAAATCCTCGCTGCCGCCCGCGTTTCTCGACCTCGCCCTGGCGCCCGATACCAGGCTGGTGCTGCACCCGGTTGCCGATAAGGCCGAGCCCAACTGGACGGTGGAGACCGTGACCGCGCCGCGCAGTATCTTCGATCCGAAGAAAGCGCGCGTCGTCGCCACCGTCGCCGGATTCCATACACCGAAGGCCAAGCGTACGGTTACGCTGCTGGTGAATCAGAAGCAGGTGGCCTCGAAGACCGTGGAAGTCGACGCCAACGGCCGCGCCACCGCCGAGTTCATCGGTATGGAAGCCTCCTACGGATTCAATCGCGGCGAAGTGCGGATCGATTCCGCCGACTCCCTCGCCGCCGACGACGTCTATCTGTTTTCGATGGAGCGCGCCGACCCGCGCCCGGTGCTGTTTGTTCACGACGGGCGCGGACGCAGCCTGCTGTACTATCGCGCCGCGCTTGAATCGGCCACCGAGGGCGCCTATCTGGTGGAGCCCGTCACGGCCGACCAGGCGGCGGGTCTTGGGCTCGCCAAGTATTCGTTCCTGGTGCTGGCCGATCCGGGTTCGCTGAATCCGTCCTTTGAAGAAGCGCTCAGGAAATACCTGCAGGGGGGCGGTTCGGTGCTGTATTCGCTTGGACCGGCGGCTGCCGGGAAGCAAAAGGTCCCGCTGCTGGGAGAGAAGATTCTCGAATCGCGGTACGCGTCGCGGGGCGGGGAACGCTTCCTGGTGGCGGGCGCGGTGGATTCGACGCATCCGGCGCTCAAGTCGGCGGGCAAGTGGGAGAACGTGAAATTTTACCAGGTGATCAAGGTGGAGCAGGGCGAAGCGAAAGTGCTGGCGCGGCTTTCCGACGACACGCCGCTGCTGCTGGAGAAGAAGCTGGGCGAAGGGCGTGTGCTGGTATTCACCTCCACCTTCGACAACATCTCGAACGATTTTCCGCTGCGCCCTTCCTACATTCCGTTTGTCGAGCAGAGCGCCGGCTACCTGACGGGCGCCGAAGTCCGCCAGTCGGCCTATGCGGTGGATTCGTACCTGGAATTGCGCTCGGAGAAAGGCGCCGGCACGGTGGAGGTTTTGAATCCGCAGGGCAAGCGGGCGCTTGATTTGAAAGAGGCCTCGACGGCGCGCGCGCTGCCATTGACCGAAGCCGGTTTTTACGACGTGGGCCGCGCCAACGGCCGCCATGAACTGGTGGCGGTGAATAGCGACCGCAAGGAATCGGATCTCGATCTGGCGCCAAAGGACACGCTGGAGTTGTGGGCGAAAACCGGCACGCCCACCGCGCCCGGCGGCACGGCGGCGGCGGAAACGGTGGCCTCTCAGAATGCGAATTTGTGGTGGTATGTGATGCTGGCGGCGGTGTTGCTGGCGCTGATGGAGTCGCTGCTGGCGAGCCAACATCTTACATCTCAGAAGGAGTCCGCATGAACTCGTTCGAGCAATTGGAATCCTACCTGAAATCGTTGGAGCGGCGTCTTCGCCTGATGACGTTTACCCGCGGAGCCGCGGTGACGGCCGTGGCGGCGCTGCTGGCGACCGTGGCGATCGTCCTTCTCATCAACGGCTTTGCCTTCTCCGATATCAGTATCACGTTCGGGCGCGTGGCGCTGTTCCTGGCGCTGGCCTTCGCGTTGGGCTTTGGCCTGATCGCGCCGCTATTGCGCGCCAACGCGCGCCGCGCCGCCGGGGGAGCGGAAGAAAAGTTTCCCGAGTTCAAACAGCGTCTGACGACGTTCGCCGAGCGCAAGCCCTCCGATACGCAGGATCCGTTTCTCGAGCTGCTGGCCGCCGATACGCTGAAGGTGGCGGGTAACGCCGCGCCGTCGAGCATTCTGCCGGCTCCCAAGACGATCGGCTTTGGACTGGCCGCCCTGGCCGCCGTGGCGATGCTGGTTTGGCTGACGAAATCGGACGGCTACATGGGCCATGGAGCCTCGCTGCTATGGGCGGGCACTCCCAAGGAGTCGGTGCCGTTTTACAGCATCAACGTGACGCCCGGAGACCGGCGGGTGCGCCGCCGGACCGATCAACTGGTGACGGCGCACCTGATGGGTTTTGAAAGCGCCAACGTCAAACTGATGGCGCAATACCAGGGGACGACCAAGTGGGAAGAAGTCTCAATGACGCCGCAGGCTTCGGGCGCGGGCTTCGAGTTTCTGTTGGCGGGCTTGCCGGAGACGGTGAAGTATTACGTGCAGGCCGGCTCCATCAAGAGCCGCGAGCACAAGATCACGGTCATCGACCTGCCGGGCATCAAGAAGATCCGGATCGGCTACAAGTATCCAAGCTGGGCGGGACTGCGGGAGGTTTCCGAAGAGGGTGGAGGCGATCTGCGGGCGGTGCGCGGCACCGAGGCCACCGTGTCGATTCTGCCGGACAA
This sequence comes from uncultured Acidobacteriota bacterium, assembly GCA_902826685.1. Classification (GTDB taxonomy): domain Bacteria; phylum Acidobacteriota; class Terriglobia; order Bryobacterales; family Bryobacteraceae; genus CADEFT01. The sequence goes on along the minus strand of CADEFT010000003.1, from coordinate 247,869 downwards.
ACCGCTGCCCGACGGGCTGCTGGTGATCGACAACAAGACCAGGGTCAAGCTGGAACCCGGTGCCGGCGGATGGCTTTCGGGCAAGATCGCCATGGACAAGGACGGCATGTATCATATCGCCGCCATGGACGCGGGCGAGCCCGTGCGGTTGAGCGACGATTTCTTCATCGAGGCGCGCGAGGCGATGGCGCCGGTGGTCAAGATCCGGCGGCCGCGCGGCGACGCCAAGGCGAGTCCGATCGAGGAGGTTTCGATCGAAGTCGATGCCGAGGACGATTTCGGATTGCACGAAGTGTCGCTGTTCTATTCGGTCAACGGCGGCGAGGAGAAGAAGGTCAACGTTTTGCCGAAGGCCGGCATGACGACGGTGGAAGGCAAGACCATGATCTCGCTCGAAGAGTTCAAGCTGGTGCCTGGCGACGTGGTGAGCCTGTACGCGGTGGCGCGGGACGCGACGCAAACCGCGCGCACCGATATGGTGTTCATCCAGGCCGAGCCGTTTGAACGCGAATACTCCCAAAGCCAGCAGATGGGCGGCGGCGGGGGCGGCCAGGAAGAGGATCAGACCAAGATTTCGCAGCGGCAGAAGGAGATCATCGCGGCGACGTGGAATCAGATTAGGGAGAAGGCGAACGACCGCACGGCGGCGGCCGAGAACGCCAAGTTCCTTTCCGAAGTGCAGGGCAAGCTGCGCGACCAGGCGAATTCACTCGCCCGCCGCATGCGCAGCCGCGAGCTATCGGGCACCAACGCCGAATTCAAGAGCTTCTCGCAGGATATGGAGAAAGCGTCGGAGGCGATGGGCGGAGCGGTCGACAAGCTTAAGTCACAGGGTTGGAAAGACGCGATGCCGCATGAGCAGAAGGCGCTGCAGCACCTGTTGCGCGCCGAAGCCACGTTCCGCCAGATCCAGGTGGCGTTCGGCAACCAGGGCGGCGGTGGTGGCGGGGGCGGCGGCGGGCGCGATTTGGCCAGCCTGTTCGACCTGGAACTCGATACCGAGAAGAACCAGTACGAAACCAGCCGCTCCAATCAATCCGAGGATCAGCGGCAGCGCGAAGTGGACGAGGCGCTGCAAAAGCTGGAGCAGTTGGCGCGGCGGCAGAAGGAACTCGCCGAGCAGGCGCGCAATCAGCAGAAAAACACGCCGCAGCAGCGCTGGCAGCAGGAGATGCTGCGCCGCGAAGCCGAGCAGTTGCAGAAGCAGTTGGAGCAGATGCAGCGCGGCCAGGAAGGACAACAAGGGCAACAAGGCCAGCAGGGGCAACAGGGCCAACAGGGGCAACAAGGGCAACAGGGCCAACAGGGGCAACAAGGGCAGCAGGGGCAACAAGGGCAGCAGGGCCAGCAGTCGGGTGCGCAGGGATCGCAGGGTTCCGAGCAGCAGCGTCTGCAGCAGATGCAGCGCGGCCAGCAGCAGGCGCGCAACCAGGTCGATCCGCGTGTAGACCGGGCGCTCGAGCGGTTGAAGCAGGCCACCGAAGACATGCGGCGCAATGGCCAGGAACAGAGCGACGCCAGCGGCCGGCGTGCGGCCGAACGGCTGGAAGAAGCGCGCAGCATGCTGAATTCGCTCAGGCAGCAGCAGGCCACCGGCACGGTCGGCGATCTGGCGCGGCGCGCCGAACAACTCGCCGATAAGCAGCATCAGGTGCAGGACCAGTTGCGCAAGATGTATGCCGGGCAGGACCCGAACAATCCTCGCGGGATGCGCCAGAGTCTGGAGCAGGCGCAGCAGGCTCAGCAACTCGCCGGTGAGAAGGAGCAGATGCAGCGCGATCTGCAGAAGCTCGAACAGGATATGCAGAAGGCCGCGCGCGACATGGCGGCGACCAATCGCGGAGCGTCTTCGAAGGTTCGCGAGGCTCTCGGCGATATGCAGGGCAAAGAGATTGCCGGCCGCATGCGGCTTGGTACGGAATGGCTGAAGCGCGGCTATGGCGCCGCGACCTACATGCGGGAACAGCCGGTGACCGAGGGTCTCGATAAGCTCAAGGAGCAGTTGAAGGAAGCGCAGGAGCAGGTGGACAAGCAGGGCGGCGGCGGCCAGGGCTCGAATGAATTGGAAAGGGCGCTGAACCAGGTGGAGCGGCTGCGGGCGCAGTTGCAACGCCAGTCGCAGCGCGGGCAGCAGCAGGGTCAGGGTCAGCAAGGCCAGCAGGGTCAGCAAGGGCAACAGCAGGGTGGACAGCAACCAGGCCAGCAGCCCGGCCAGCAGGGCCAAGAGGGGCAGCAGGGCCAAGGCCAGCAGGGCCAGGGACAGCAAGGACAAGGCCAGCAGCAGGGCCAGCGCGGACAGCAGGGGATGGGTCAGGCGTCAGGCGACGGCAGGCCGATGATGGGACGCCGGCAGCAGGGCGGCGGCGAACGTTCGGGCGATCCGGGCTACGGAGCCATCAACGGCGGCGACCTTGAAGCTCCGGGCGGCAACGCGGCGCCGATGGAAGGCGGACGGGGTCTCGAAACGGCGTATCGCGAAGGGCTGCGCGACCTGAATCAACTGCGGTCGTCGCTGTCGGAAACCGGCAGCGAGTCGGCCAAGGAGATTGCCGACCTGGTGCGGCAGATGCAGCGCATCGATCCTTCCCGGTTCCCCGGCAATCCGGCGCTGCTCGAACGGATGCGGTCCGAGATTCTGCCCAATCTGGAACAGCTCGAAATCCAGTTGCGGCGGCAATTAGATGAGAAGCAGGGCGGTCAGGTGCGCAGCGCGGTAGCGGATCCGGTTCCGGCGGGTTACGCGGATGCGGTGGCCGAGTATTTCCGTAAGCTGAGTAAGGGTAAGTAGACTCTGAAACGCTTCGTGGTCAGCCCTCACCATGAGAAATCATGGCTCATTTCTACGATCCGTCGACGAAAGGTACCGCGCCGCTAACCAAACTGGCGGCCCGTCTCGATGCGCGGCTCGTCATCGGACTTTCCGGCGCCGGGCCGGGTGGTGAAAAACTCACCGTACGGTTCGCCGGTGACAACGGCGAAGTCGAGGAAGGCCTATCGCCTGGAGCGAACCTGCGGCGATTCGCCATTACGCCGCGCCTGCCAGGAGCGCAGCAGTTGCTCGCCATGTACAGTGGCATGGCCGAAGTGCTGCTTCCCATGGACGTCGCCACGCCGAAAAAGGCCGAAGAAGACATGGTGTACACAGGCCAAAAACTGGTCTGGTTCCAGAACCTGCCCGAAGGCGTAAAAGGCACGCTTGAGTTTTCAGCTACCTCGGGCATGGTGGACAACCAAATTTCGGTGCTTCAAAGCGTCAAGGACGCGGGACCGATTCCGGAAGGACGGTATAAGTTTCTGGCGCGGCGTGACCCTAAGCGCGAAGCAACGGTGATGAATAAGACGACCGGTACATTGGATGTCCGTGAGGGAATCCAGATTCTCCCGCATGGCTCACATGGATGGCAATTCGCGGGCTGGGGTTCCCACCGCGTGCGGCTTACACCAATCGGCGGGAACGCCGCTCCACATCGCGGCGGATTTTACTTGCACGACTCACACAAGGGTTATAGCCACGGTTGTATTGAGATTGCAGGATTTTTCGAGCGACTAATTGCCTACGCCGAAGCGGGACAGAATCCGAATCATTTGACCGTGCGCGTGGCTTACGGCGACGACACCATCACCACGCTGGGATCGACCTTTAGTCCCAAAGTTCCCGGCGAGTACGACACACCCGCCGCCGATTAAACTTACCCGCTTACCGCCGGACCGGATCCGGGGACTCCGTATCGATGCCGAGTTCCTGGATCGCCGCGGCGGCTTTGGCGGCGTCGAACTGGCCGTCGCGGGCCAGTCTCGAAAGCGTGGCGGCGACGATCGAAGCCGCGTCCACTTCGAAGAACTTGCGCAGGTATTCGCGATTCTCGCTGCGTCCGAAGCCGTCGCAACCGAGCGTGACCATCCGCGGGCCGATCCACGGCGAGAGCTGGTCGGGAACGATCTTCATGTAATCGGAGGCGGCGACGATGGGGCCGTTGGCGCCCTTCAACGCTTCGAGGAGATAAGGCGTGCGCGCGGGCTCGGCCGGATGGAGCCGGTTCCAGCGGTCGCAATCGAGCGCGTCGCGGCGCAACTCGTTGTAGCTGGTTACGCTCCAGACGTCGGCGAACAGGCCGTACTTCGTTTCGAGAATCTGCTGGGCCTTGATGGCCTCATTCAGAATCGAGCCGCTGCCGAACAGTTGAAGCGTGGCGGGTTTCGAAGCCGCGGCGAACTTGTAGATGCCGCGCAGAATGCCCTCCGCCGAGCCTTCGGGCATGGGCGGCTGGGCGTAGTTTTCATTGCCGATGGTGAGGTAATAGAAACGATCTTCCCCAAGCTCATACATGCGGCGGATGCCGTCGCGCACGATGACGGCTATCTCATAGGCGTAGGCCGGGTCGTAGGTGGCGCAGGTCGGAATGGTCGAAGCGAGCACCAGGCTGTGGCCGTCCTGATGCTGCAGGCCTTCGCCGGCGAGCGTCGTGCGGCCGGCGGTACCGCCCATGAGGAAGCCCTTGCCGCGCGAATCGGCAAACGCCCAGGCCAGATCGCCGATGCGCTGGAAGCCGAACATCGAATAGTAGGTGTAGAAGGGAATCATCGGCACGCCGTTGTTGGCGTAGGCGGTGCCGGCGGCGGTGAAGCTCGCCATGGAGCCGGCCTCGGTAATCCCTTCTTCCAGGATCTGGCCTTCCTTGGCTTCCTTGTAGTACAGGAAGTTGTCGCTATCGACCGGAGTATAGAGCTGCCCCTGGCTCGCGTAAATGCCGTATTGGCGGAACAGCGAGTCCATACCGAAGGTACGGGCTTCGTCGGGGATGATGGGGACGACGTACTTGCCAAGCGCCGGGTCCTTCAACAGGTTGCGCAGGACGGCGACGAACGCCATGGTGGTCGATACTTCGCGGCCGGCCGAGCCGACGATGGAATCCTTGAACGAATCGAGCGCGGGCGCCTGCAGCGCGATCGGCTTGACGGTGCGCTGCGGAACGAACCCACCGAGCGCCTCGCGGCGTTCTTTCAGATAAATGGTTTCGGGGCTATCGGCCGGGGGCCGGTAGAAGGAAATGGTGTGCACCTGCTCATCGCTGATCGGGATGTCGAAGCGCGAGCGGAAATAGACCATCTCCTGCTCATTGAGCTTCTTCTGCTGGTGCGTGATGTTCTTGCCTTCGCCCGCTTCCCCCAGACCGTAACCCTTCACGGTCTTGGCCAGAATGACGGTGGGCTGGCCGGGCGTGGTGGTGGCGCGCAGGTAGGCGTTGTAGACCTTTTGCGGATCGTGGCCGCCGCGCTTGAGCTTGAAGATTTCCTCGTCGCTCAGGTGGGAGACCAGTTCCTTCAGCTCCGGGTACTTACCGAAAAAATTCTCACGCGTGTAGGCGCCGCCGTGGGCTTTGAAATTCTGATATTCGCCGTCGACGCACTCGCCCATGCGCTTGACCAGCAGGCCGGATTGATCCTTCTCAAACAGGGGATCCCAGTTGGAGCCCCACAGCACCTTGAGAACATTCCATCCCGCGCCGCGGAACGCCGCTTCGAGTTCCTGCACGATGCTGCCGTTGCCGCGCACCGGGCCATCGAGCCGCTGCAGGTTGCAGTTGACGACCCAGATCAGGTTGTCGAGCTTTTCGCGGGAAGCGAGCGTGATGGCGCCCAGCGTTTCCGGCTCATCGCTTTCGCCGTCGCCGACGAACGCCCACACCTTGCGGTCGGTTTTGGGAATGATGCCGCGGTTTTCGAGGTAGCGCAGGAAGCGCGCCTGATAGATGGAATTGATGGGGCCAAGGCCCATGGAGACGGTGGGGAACTGCCAGAAATCGGGCATCAGCCAGGGGTGCGGATAAGAGGACAGTCCCGGCGTGTCGCGCAGCTCATGGCGGAAGTTGAGCAGGTGCTGGTCGTTCAGGCGGCCTTCGGCATAGGCGCGCGAATAGACGCCAGGCGAGGCGTGGCCCTGGAAGTAAACGAAGTCGCCCGGCTGGTCGCCGATCTTGCCGCGGAAGAAATGATTGAAGCCGACTTCAAACAAGGTGGCCACCGAGGCGAAAGTGGAAATGTGGCCGCCGATTCCGTTGTCGTACTTGTTGGCCCGCACCACCATCGCCATGGCATTCCAGCGGATGATGCTCTTGATGCGGCGTTCGAGGTAGCGGTCGCCAGGGTAGGGAACTTCCTCGTCCGGCGAGATGGAGTTCACGTACGGGGTGTTGAGCTTGGCCGGGATCTTGACGCCGAGTTGCGCGGCGCGGTTGGCCAGCTTGTCAATGAGAAAGCGGACGCGATCGTTGCCTTGCGAATCAAGGACGTCGTCAAGCGCTTCCAGCCATTCGGCGGTTTCCTGGGGATCGGCATCGGGTGCGATGACGGGAGCTCCGCCTTGGGAGGCCAGGGCCTCGGCAATTGCCAGTTTCGTGTCTGCCATGAGTTTGGTTGGTAGTCTAACCCCTTCCAACATAGCATCCTGGCGTGCCGCGGCGGTGAAGGCTCAGGCGGCGCGTTTGCGCAGACCGGCCAGGGCGGCAAGGCCCGCCGCCAGCAGGACGGCGGTGGCGGGCTCGGGCACCGCCAGTTGGGCGTCGATCCAGCCGGCGAAGCTTGAAACGCGGGTGTTCACCATGATCTCGCCGAACGAGGAATTCAAAGCGGTGTCGATATCGGGCGGGATGGAGCAGGCGATTCCGTCCGAGAAGCAGGCGCCGTAGGAGGTGATGGCGGCGATGCGGCTGGCCAGAAAGGTGGGGCCGCCGGAATCGCCGGGCGCGCTGTTCACTTCGAGGTTGCCTACGCCCAGGTCGGAATAAACGGCGTTGATGAGCGCAAGGGCGTTGTTGACGGCCAGGCCGTTGTCGAAATCGCTGGCCAGCATGGTGGCGGCCGCGCCGCTGGCGGGCAAACCGCCGTTGGAGGCGGTGTAGTCGATGAGATTCGATCCATGGCGGCGGACGTTGCTGCTGGGATTTACCGAGCCTGTGCTCCCACTGCCGGACCGGCCGAACCCGACCAGATCGCCGATTTGGCCCGCTTCATCGGTTGAGCGGTACAGATCGTAGGTGGTAACTCCGAGGAAAGGACTGGCGAGGAAAACCAGCGCCAGGTCGCCGAAGTTCGTATCGCGGTCATAGAAGGGGTAGATGAGGATATTGGAGGAAGACGCCGAGCCGGGCGCGCCGAAATTCGCGGTCACCGACGTGCCGGCGATGAAAGCGCCCGAATCGTTGGTGACGCAATGCGCGGCGGTGATGATCGCCGTGCCACCGTTTAGCAGCGAACCGGTGCATCCAAAGGTTCCCACGGCGGGAATGCCGATAATGAGCCGCGCCACGCCGCTATAGAAAACGGAATTGGCCAGATAGATGGGATCGTTGGGGTCGTCCAGAAAGGTCGTAATGGCGGAGGCCGGCAGTGCCGCTGTCACCGCCGTTATGAATAAGAAAAGCCCAGTGCGTCTCAAACAACCCTCCTCTATTTCCAACGAACCTCTTCAATCTTACGGTTGAACTGAAAGATCCGTCAATTCAATCTAAGGTACTGCAAAATACGCCAGAAGTTTCTTATGGGGCGAAGTAGCCCGAAACATCGAGAACCAGATCCGTCGGCCCGGTTACGAAGACTTGGACAGCTCCACCCGTTCCGCCGGGGACGATGGCCATGTTCGATACAACGCTGCCGCTGAAGGAATTCAACGTCGAGACCACGGGCAGCCCCGGCAACCCAGTGGGGTAAAGGGTCAGAAAGGCGAGCGGTTGGCTCGGCACCACGGTGGCGTTCAAAACGTAGGCGACACTGCCCGATTGAGGCAGGCTACAGTTGCCTGCGGGCAGATCGAGCCGGCGGGATTCGGCGGCGGCGAGTGATGGCGGCCCCAACGTTCCAGAAGTACCCTGCGACGTGCGCGTATCGGCGACCCGGCATGTGTTCTGCATGTAAAGAGACAGACCACCCGGTGCCGCAGGCCCAAAATATCCCGTTACGTCGATGACAACCTCCGTCGCGTCGGTTACGAAGACGTCGATGGCGCCGCCGGTCCCCGCCGGTACGATGGCGGCGTTAGCCACCACGCTACCGTTGGGCGCGTTCAAAGTGGAGACGATGGGCCGGGCAATGCCGCTCGGCCAGGCGGTAAGGAAACCGAGCGGCCATTGCGCAACGACTGTAAAGTTGAGCGCGTAAGCCTGTGCATTGCCTGGGATACCGCAGGTTCCCGCCACGGGGACCTGGCGAGTGGCGCCGGCCGGGAAAAGGGGCGGGTTAAGGCTGCCAGTCTGCTGGCGCGAATCGAGCACGCGGCAGGGCGTGACCGGATAGAAGGCGAGATCGGAGGTGGATTCGACGAAATATCCATTCACGTCGATGACGATGTGTGTTCGCTGCGTTGCAAAAATACTGACGGCGGCGTTGGTTCCGGCCTTCACAATGGCTCCGGCGGCGACCACGCTACCGGTGTAGGAGTTCAGCAGGGACGTGAACGGCTGTGGCTCGCCCGCCGGCCAAAGCGTGAGGTAGCTCAGCGGTTCGAGCGGTATGGCGGTGACATTGATCGAGAAGGCTCGGGCCGAGGCGGGAACACCACAGTAGCCGCCGATACGGAAGTCGCGTTTGGTGCCGGCGCCGATCTCGACGTTGGGAGCGATGATGAGACCTGGGATGCGCGTGTCGCTCACGCGGCAGGGTGCAACGGGCACGAAACGCAGCTTCGGGGATTGGGCGAGGGCACTCTGTAGACCGAGCAGCGTGGCGGCGACTGCTAAGAATAGTGGGAGCATCGGATTGCTTAGTGTAGCTCAGTATACGTTTCGAAGCATTTGAGGCGCAAGGCGATTCTCGCGGATTTCATAGGGAATGTGCTATCATCACGGAGGCTGTCGGGGCGTGGCTCAGCCTGGTAGAGCGCCTGGTTCGGGACCAGGAGGCCGGTGGTTCGAATCCACTCGCCCCGACCAATTGTCCCATTGCAATCATTTGGACTTTTCACGGCCGAGGGCTTGGTGCCTTCGGCCGTTTCGCTTTCACTATGCCCAATTCTATGCCCACCCCTCGCCTTCTCGATTGCGGCTTTGATCGTATCGGTCTGCGGATGCACGTAGCGCCGCGTGGTTGAGAAGTCGCTATGGCCGGCCAGATAGGCGAGCGTTACGGATCCATGAACGCGGCCCAACGCGTCAGGCAGGTGTGGCGGAAGGTGTAGAGCGTGAAGGGCTCCACCTTCGCGGCGGCGAGCGCCTTCTTGTGCTGCTTCTGCAAGGTGGACTTCTCAATGTGGCCGGTGGCGGTCGGCGCGGGGAACACCCATTCAGATGTCGCGTCGGTCTGACGCATGTCGATCTGCGCGGCCACACGCTGCGTCATCGGGATCGTGCGGCGCGCGTTCTCCGTCTTGCCGAAGAGGATATGCAGCGCGCCATCCCGGACATCCTCCCAGCGCATTCGGAAGCACTCCTCGGGTCGTAGGGCGCAATCGAGTAGGATCGTCGAGACGTCGCGAGGCAGGAAGCTTTGCGCGGACGCCGCGGCCAGATAGCGATTCTCCTCGTCGGGGCTGAGGACGCGTTCACGATGGTTCTCACCGCTCAGTATCTCTACCTTCGGCAGGAGCCTCTCCACCTTGCCCCATTCCACCGCCAGCTTCAGCATCCGCCGCAGGACTTCCAGTTGCCGGTTGATGCTAGCGATGGCGAGCCCGGCCTGGCGGCGCTTGGCAATGAACGCGGCGATCTTGTCGCCTGTGATCGCGTCGAGCAGCGAGTTCGCGAGCGGCTCGAACTCCCGCAGGTTCTTAAGGCCGATCCTGTAGTATTCGAGCGTCTTGGCCTTGCTGGCGAAACGCGATTCCACAAACGGCGCAAAATCGTTGGCGATGAACTCGCGCAAAGTCGGCACGGGCTTCTTCTCTCGAATGCCAACCTCGGCTTTTGCCAGGCCCGCCTTGTGCGCTGCTTCAATCTGCTCGGCGACTAGCTTGTTCGGTTGCTTCGTGCTCTGGCGAATCTGACGGTCACGCCAGGTGAACTTGTACCACCAGTTCTTCGAGCCTTTCTGTTTGTAGACGGACATCGCGATTGCTCCCAGAATACGTCTGCCGCGTGCGAGGTTCAACGGATTTCTACGTCGCTGGCGAAGATCGTTGAACCGGTTGTGATCGCATGTGAGGCTTTACCACGCGCCGCGCGGCGCGGTTCTTCTTGTCGGCCATCCGCCAAATGGCGGATTCGGAAGCGACTGTTTCCGCCAGCGCAAGCGGCTGAGTTCATGGCAGATGCCCTTGAATTCCACGAGCCTCATCCGCCGTTCCTTTATGTTCCACTACCCAGATCGTCGCCGCCAGACCGCAGCCCCTTCGGGTGGGAAAACGGCATGGGACGTCTTAGGAGGTCTTTCAGCGACACAGGACGTCTTTCGACGTCTGTCGGCGACACAGTTGTTGGGCGACACGCCGTAGTGGAACATAAAGGGTTGTCTGCCACTCTGCCACGAATCTCGTCCTATCCACCGCCGTTTGAACACGATGCGCTGTCATCCGCGAAGAGGCCGGCGGTGCCACTTGTCATACGCGCCGACGGGCTCAGCGAGTAAAGAAGTGCCGCGATATAGGCGGCAGGTAGTAGGCCTGATCTCGAAGTTCCGCCGGATCTGAAAGCGCCCAAACGTAGAGAACTGACTCGACGGCATCACCGATCGCCGAGCCTTGCGACACGATCAGCAACCCGGGGCTGGACTTGCCCGCCGCCAGGTGGTCGCGAAAGTGGTCGATCATCGTGCGCCGATCATGGGAGACCAGGACTCGGCCTTCCGCCGCCGCACGGTCCAGCAACACCGGATCGGGAACACCGTCCAGGCCAGCCTCCTGGGCAGACACGAAATCGACAGTCGGCTCCCGCCGCCGGACAGCCTTGACGATTCCGAACTTGAGGTCGTTGTCAGCCTGAAACCGGATACTCAAGAACGCCGCTCGCCTTGGGCTGCCTCAGCTTTAGCGCGTTGGATCTTGGCCCAAAGCGTCGGGTTGGCCTGTTCCAGCGGGATGGCGTTCCCTTCGAACTCACGTTCGGTGTCCACGAGGTACTTGTCGATCTCGGCTTGGTGATCCAGGTAGAAGGCGATCGCTCCGTAGATCTGGGCGCGCTTCAGCGACGGGAAGTCTTCCTGAATGGCCTCCGGCGACTGCCCTTCGTTGAACGAGTACACCACGGAATCCAACGAAATGCGGGTCCCGGCTACGTAGTAGCCTCCGTGGCGCTGTTCGATGTATTCGTTGTGCATGGCCTTCTCTAGTTTGATTATACCGGCTGAAGTTGCCCCGAACCAATCGGGCTTGCTTCTCTCTGCCGATATCACCGATAGCGATTGAGATACGATCAGGAGATGCCTGCGATCCCCAATCTCGAAGCCGCCAATAATGGCGGATTTCTTCGGCCTTCCATTGCAGACGCAGTCGACACGTTCCTGAGGCGGCGTCACAACAATGCCGATCCCTACGAGCGAGTTTGGCGACTTATTCACCTTTGGGAGGCGACGGGTATCACCCTCGCGCTGGCGGCCATGGCGAGGCTGACTGAGCAAAGCGATCTATCGGGGGTGCTCCGCCGCCAGCGGGAGTTCTTCTACGGCAAGACCTGGGATCAAGTGACAGGCTCTTTCAAATCCATGCAGGGAGCCGCGGATGGCGCGGTCGACCAGTGGATCAACATCCTCGACGAGATTGCCAAGCTTCCGAATCCCCAAAGCCGATTCCTCGGATCATTGAAAGTGCTATTGATCTCTTCCGAGGTTGACATGACCAGTCTTATCAGCTCTTGGTCAAAAGCCTGTGACGTTCCTCCTGACTACCGACGCGACAAGGTTGAAGTCAGGACCGCGATCCGCTATGTGAATTCGTTCCGGAATAGATTGGCGCATGTCCCTTTCCCGCACGATCCGCTCGGCGAAGTGGCCGACGCCCTTGAGTCGGCAACAGAACAGCTCTTCAGCATTGCGCCGGTGCCATCCTGTCACGAGAAGGGCGGACAAAGCAGCCCTCTTACGGGTGCCTTCCGTATCAATCGCTGCTTCTTGCGCGGTGGGCAGATGGACTCACTACCGGAGGGGCACTCGGACCAGATTCAATTTATATTCCCTTGTCGAAAGCGTAGCGATGACAACGAGGTCTGGTCGGGAAAGGCCATGCTTCATCTCGATTCCATGATGCGCCCTCACATTCTCACAAGGGTGAAGGGGCACGATGTTTGCGAGTACACACGATTTAGGGCCGAGGCGAACGCTGTGATAGTACAGGTAGACGGTGGCATTGTCCTCCGCCTGCCTGAGCCCGCAAAGGCAGAGTACGTCGTCCCTGAAGAAGTGGTCGAGGTGCCCTCGCTGACGCGAGTAGTACCTGGAGGGAGCCAACCGCCAGTCTCTGAACCTTTGAGCATGTCTGACGCGATCGAGGCCATCCGCTCAGAGGACTACGACACCGCAATTAAGTTCTTCGAAGCGCTAACCCGCGAAAAGCCCAACTATCATATCGGTTGGCTTAGACTCGGGTACGCGCGCCGAGAGAAGGCTGTCCGTCTTGCGCCGAATGAACCGACAACCGCAATCGAGATCCTCACGGAGGCCGTTGAGAGCCTAAGCCGGGCAGCCGAGCATGTCGACCCTGCATACCAGGCACTGGCTCTTTACGAGCGCTCCAAGAGCCGGTATCATCTCGCGCGTCTAAAGCCGGAGGACGACGAGATCCGACAGGCCTGTCTGGCGGACGCGAAAGAAGCGAGCTCAATATCCGATGAAAAGAAGTTCTTCACTTGGTCGGAACACGTACAACGCTTTCACGGAGGGTTTGGGGGCAGTACCGAGCAATAATCGGCCCCAGAGCCGAATCTGTCTATGCCCAATACTATGCCCACCCCCTGCATCTACCCACTACGACCGCCTACGACGCCCCACCCGCCTACCCGGGGCAAAAGCTAGAAAGCAAAACCCCATCGCAACCGCGAGCAACCCAGCGCAATCACTCCTCAGCCCCCGAATCCTGGTTCGGGACCAGGAGGCCGGTGGTTCGAATCCACTCGCCCCGACCATTCATCCCACCCCAATCATTCATTTGGAGTTTTGACGACCGAAGTCGCCTTCTCGATTGCGGCTTTGATGGTGTCGGCTTGTGGATGCACGTAGCGCCGCGTGGTTGAAAAATCGCTATGGCCGGCGAGATAGGCGAGCGTGTACGCCGGTGGCGGTCGGTGCGGGGAACATCCATTCAGATGTCGTGCCGGTCTGACGCATGTCGAGCTGCGCGGCCACACGCTGCGTGATCGGGATCGTGCGGCGGGCGTTCTCCGTCTTGCCGGACATCCTCCCAGCGCATTCGGAAGCACTCCTCGGGGCGTGACGTCGCGGAGCAGGAAGCCCTGAGCGGACGCGTCAGCCAATAGCGGTCATCCTCCGTCGGGGTTGAGGACGCGTTCGCGATGGTTCTCGCCATTAAGCATCTCTACCTTGGGTAACGGCTTTTTGACCTTGCCCCATTCGACAGCCAGCTTCAGCATTCGCCGCAGGACTTCGAGTGGCCGGTGAGACCGATCCGGTAGTACTCGAGCGCCTTGGCCTTGCTGGCAAAAACGCGATTCCACAAACGGCGCACTTTCAAGGACCTTCGGCTAAGCGTCGTCGCTTGGCCGAAGCGGAATCGTCAGCACGCTTCTACGCGCGCAACTCGGCCTCCCTCAAATGTCGTAATAAAGCGCGAATTCGTAAGGATGCGGCCGTAACCGCACCGCATCCGCCTCCTGCTTCTTCTTATACTCGATGTAAGTCTCGATGAATTCCTCGGTGAAGACATCGCCCTTCAGCAGAAACGAATGGTCGTCTTCCAGGCACGCCAGCGCCTCTTCCAGCGACGCCGGCATCGACGGCACGCTCTTCATCTCTTCCGGCGACAGGTCGTAAATGTCCTTGTCCAGCGATTCGCCCGGATCGATCTTATTCATCACCCCATCAAGACCGGCCATCAGCATCGCCGCGAAAGCCAGGTAGCAGTTGGCCGAAGGATCGGGAGGCCGGAACTCTACGCGCTTCGCCTTGGGACTGGCCGAATACATCGGAATCCGCACCGCCGCCGACCGGTTCCGCCGCGAATACGCCAGGTTCACCGGAGCCTCATAGCCCGGCACCAGCCGCTTGTAACTGTTGGTCGTGGGCGCGATGATCGCCGCCAGCGCCCGCGCGTGCTTCAGCAGTCCGCCGATGTACCAAAGCGCCATCTGGCTCAACCCGGCGTAGCCATCGCCGGCAAACAGCGGTTTCCCGTTCCTCCATAAACTCTGGTGGACGTGCATGCCGCACCCGTTATCCCCAAACAACGGCTTCGGCATGAATGTAACCGTCTTGCCGGACCGGCGCGCGACGTTCTTGACCACGTACTTATAGATCATCATGTTGTCGGCCGACTTCACCAGCGTGTCGAACTTCTGGTCGATCTCGCACTGCCCGCCGGTGGCGACTTCATGATGGTGGCACTCGATGTTCAATCCGCACCGGATCATCGTTTCCACCATCCGCGCCCGCAGGTCCTGGTAATGGTCGATCGGCGGCAGAGGGAAGTATCCTTCCTTGTAACGCGGCCGGAACCCCAGATTGTTCTCGCGGCGCCCCATGTTCCAGCGCCCTTCCTCGGCGTCTATGAAATAGAAACCGGAATGCTGGTTCTGGTCGAAGCTGATGTTGTCGAAGATGAAAAACTCGGCTTCGGCCCCGAAATAGGCATGATCGGCGACGCCGGTGCTCGAAAGATAATTCTCCGCCTTCTGCGCGATCCACCGTGGGTCGCGTTCATACTGCTGCCGCGTGATCGGGTCGATTACCGTACAGGTCATCGCCAGTGTCGGCACTTCAAAGAAAGGATCCACATACGCCGTCTTCGGATCGGGAATCAGCAGCATGTCCGATTCGTTGATCGCCGCCCATCCGCGGATCGACGAGCCGTCGAATCCAAAGCCCTCCTCGAACGACTCCTCATCCAGTTGGCTGATCGGATACGAAACATGCTGTTGCAGCCCCGGCAGGTCTGTAAACCGCAGGTCGAACTGGCGCAGCTCGTTCTTCTTGGCGAGTTGGAGCACTTCTGTCGCAGTCATAAAGCTACCGTATCGTAGCGAAGCCCAATCGCTCAAATCAAATAGAAATCGCTGATAAGCCTGATAGCATGAAGTGGTGCAGTTGCCGCTCGGATTCTCCGCCGAACGCCGTACTTTCACCGTTTCCGAACTCACCGATGGCATCCGCGAGGCCCTCGCCGTCCGCTTTACCGACATCTGGGTGGCGGGCGAAATCTCGGGAACCAAGGCCGCCTCGAGCGGTCACATTTACTTCACGCTCAAAGACGGCGAGGCGCAAATCCGCTGCGCCTGTTTTGCCCGCGCCGCGCGCTTTCTGCGCTTCCGGCCGCAGGACGGCATCCAGGTGCTGGTGCGCGGACGCATCGACGTCTACGCCCCGCGCGGGGAATATCAATTGCTCGTGGACGCGCTCGAGCCTCGCGGCTTCGGCGCCCTGCAGGCCGCCTTCGAGCAGCTCAAGAAGAAACTCGCCGAAGAAGGACTCTTCGAAGCCGCCCGCAAAAAGCCGCTGCCTCCCTATCCCCGCCGCGTCGGCCTCATCACTTCGCCTTCAGGCGCGGTGATTCAGGATCTGTTGAAGATCCTGACCCGGCGCTTCCCCGGCATCCACATCCGCCTGTTTCCCACCCTGGTGCAGGGCGAAGGCGCCGCCGGGCAACTGGTGCGCGGCCTCCAATACTTCTCAGAATCCGGCTGGCCGGAGGTGGTGATCCTCGCGCGCGGCGGCGGTTCGGTCGAGGATTTGTTCGCCTTCAATGAGGAAGCCGTCGCTCGCGCCATCGTCGCTTCCACCGTGCCCGTGGTCAGCGCCGTCGGCCATGAGACCGATTTCACCATCGCCGATTTCGTCGCCGACCTGCGCGCCCCCACCCCTTCGGCCGCCGCCGAACTGGTCGTCCGTACCCGCGTCGAGCTCGAACAGCGCCTGCACTCCGCCGAGTCGCGCTTGCGCCAGGCCATGCTGTTCCGCGTCGCCGTCGCCCGCCGCCGGCTGACCGAACTCGGCGTGGACCGTCTTTCCGGCGACCTGCACCGCGCCATCGGCAAACGCCAGCAGCGCGCCGACGATCTGGAATCCCGTCTGCGCGCCGCCGCCCGCGCAGCCCTCGCCGCCCGCCGCGCCAAGCTGCAGCAGCTCGAAGCCCGCCTGGCGCGCATGGACCTGCGGCTGCGCCTCGCCGATGGCCGGCGCCGTCTCGAAGCCGCCTCTCTCCGTCTCACCGAGCGTGCGCGCGCTCTCGTCGCCCGCGCCGGCCGCCGCCTCGACCCGCTCGAAGCCCACCTGCACCAGTTGAGCCCTCTGCGCATCCTCGATCGCGGCTACGCCATCGTTCAGCGCCAGGGCGGCGAAATCGTCAAGGATCCGGCCCAGGTCGCCGCTGGAGAGGATCTCCGCGTCCGCCTCGCCGCCGGCCGCCTCGCCGTGCGCGCCACCGGGGAAGAGCCTTGATCGTCTGCGTCTTCTGCGGCTCCAGTTCCGGCCACGGCACCGCCTACCTCGAAGCCGCCTGGGAAACCGGACGCGCCATCGCCCAACGCGGCTGGGGACTGGTCTACGGCGGCGCCCACGTCGGCCTGATGGGCGCCGTCGCCGATGCCGCGCTCCAAGCAGGCGGCGAAGTGATCGGCGTCCTGCCTCAGGGGCTCGAGCGTCGCGAACTGGCCCACCCGCGCCTCACGGCCCTCCACATCGTCTCCTCGATGCACGAACGCAAAGCGCTGATGGCCCGGCTTTCCACCGCGTTCATAGCCTTACCGGGCGGCTTCGGCACCCTCGACGAGCTGTTCGAGATTCTCACTTGGGCGCAGCTGGAATTGCACAATAAGCCTTGCAGCATCTTAAACGTCAACGGATTTTTTGATTCACTACTCGAATATCTCGACGGCGCCGTCCGCGCCGGCTTCCTCCGCCCCGCTCACCGCCACCGCCTCATCGTCGAAACCGCCATACCACCCTTGCTCGATGGCCTGCTGACTCCGCCACCCGCGCCTGTCAATAAGTGGTAAAGGCTTGCCACCGCAACTTAGCGCATGCTATCCTAGCGTTCGCTAACCCGCCGCGAGCCATCGCGGCCTCCTCCATGAACCAGCCCGATAACCCTCCTGTCAAGAGCCGCCTGCCCGCCGATCAGCGGCGCAAAGCGATCGTGGACGCGGCAGTCCAGTTATTCGCTCAGAACGGCTTCCGCGGGACCACCACCCGCCAGATCGCCCATGCCGTCGGCGTCACCGAGCCCGTCCTGTACATGCACTTCGAAACCAAGCGCGACCTCTACAGCGCCATGATCGAAAGCATTTCAAGCGGCACGCCGCTCGCTTCCTGCGACCCCATCTGCCATCACACCGGCGACGACGCCGTCTTCACCAGCATCGCTTCGGGAATTTTGCGCTGGCACGTCGAAGATCCCACCCGCATCCGACTGCTGCTGTTCAGCGCTCTCGAAGGACACGAACTTTCGGACCTCTTCTATCAGGGCCACATCGTGCCCTTCATGAAAACGCTGGCCGCCTACATTGAGCGACGCATCGAAGACGGCGCCTTCCGCCGCGTCGACGCCTACAACGCCGCCCGCGCCTTCTGCGGCATGATCGCCCAGTTCGGCCAAAGCCTCACGGTCTTCCGTACGCCCTGCCCTGAGGATTCGAGAAAAGAAGTCGTACACCAAATGGTTGCCATCTTTTTGAACGGGATGAGAAAGCCCGAGGACACACGAGAATGAAGCGCATCGCATTGGGACTTGTCTTGTTGGCCGCTGCCTGTTCCAAGCAGGAAGAAGCCAAAAAATCCGCCGGGGCCACGACGCCCAAGAAGGTTGAAATCGTCAAGGTCGATACGGCCCGCGCCGAAGAGCGCAAGATCGACAAAGCGATTCTGGTCACCGGATCGCTGCTGCCGGACGACACGGTCACCGTCGTCACCGAAGTGCCCGGCAAGATCGCCTCGGTCCGCTTCGACTTCGGCCAGTCGGTGCGTAAGGGCGACATCGTGGCCGAGATGGAAAAGACCGAGATCACGCTGCAGCTCAACCGCAGCCGGGCCGCGCTGGCGCAGGCCCTCGCCCGCGTCGGCCTCGATCCGTCCCAGGGCGATCAGGTGCCCACCGAAACGCCCAACATGCGTCAGGCGAAAGCGCAGCTCGAAGACGCCTATTTCAAGTTCCAGAACGCGCAAAAACTGGTCAAGACCGGCGACATCTCGCAGGAGCGATTTAACGAACTCGAGAAAGCCTACAAAGCGCGCGAAGCCGTCGCCGAAGCCGCCCGCGACGACATGCGTACCCAGTGGGCCAACGTCGAAGCGCTCAAGGCGGAGCTGCAACTGGCCGAGAAGAAGCTGCGCGACACCACCCTGCGCGCCCCCTTCGATGGCACCGTTTCAGACCGGAAAGTCACACCCGGCCAGTACGTCAAGGACAACGTCCCGGTGCTGACGCTGGTCAAGACCTATCCGATGCGCCTGCGCCTGGAGATTCCCGAAGCCGCCGCCGGTTCGGTGCGCGTCGGCAGCGGCATCGAGTTCACCACCGACGCCGTTGCCGGCTCGCGCTTCACCGCCACCGTCCGCGAAATCAATCCCAGCCTCACCGAACAATCGCGTATGCTGATTGCCGAGGCGCGCCTCAATACTTCCGACCCGCGCCTCCGCCCCGGCATGTTCGTACAGGTCACGCTCATCCTCGCGCGCGGCCAGGCGGCCGTCGTCGTGCCGAAACAGGCCGTCTATACGGTGGCCGGACTCACCAAGGTATTCGTCGTTCGCGACGGCAAGCTGAAGGAACAGCGCATCGCTCCCGGCCAGATGATCGGCGAGTTCATGGAAGTGCCCGCCGCCGTGATCCAGTCCGGAGACCAGGTGGTGGTCGGTAATCTCGCGCTGTTGAGCGACGGCCAGCCGGTGGGGGCTATCTAATGCAGAAACTCGCAGAAATCTGTATCCGCCGGCCCGTTTTCGCCACGATGTTGATCCTGGCGCTGATGGTGCTGGGCCTCGACGCCTACCGCAAACTGGGCGTCGATTTGTTTCCCAAGGTCGAATTCCCTATCGTCACCGTCAGCACCACGCTGCGCGGCGCCGCGCCCGAGGAAGTGGAATCGCAAGTCACCAAGCGCATCGAAGAAACCGTCAACACCATTTCCGGTATCGACGATCTGCGCTCCAATTCGGCCGAAGGCATCTCCATCGTCAGCATCCAGTTCACGCTCGAAAAGGATGCCGAAGAAGCCGCCCAGGAGGTGCGCGACAAAGTCAGCCGCGTGCTCGGCCAGCTTCCGCCCGACGCCGATCCGCCGGTGATCGAAAAGATCGCCACCGACGCGGCCCCGGTCGTGACCGTCGTCATCTCCTCGCCGCGCGATCTGCGCGAGACCACCAAGCTCACCGACGATCGCATCAAGAAGACCATCGAATCGCTCAACGGAGTCGGCCAGGTGCGCTTTGTCGGCGAGCGCCAGCGCCAGATTCAGGTCATCCTCGACGGCGAAAAGCTCTACGCCTATAACCTCAACATCGATCAGGTGCGCCAGCAGTTGGGCCTGCAGAACGTCGAAATCCCCGGCGGCAACATCGATCAGGGCCGCCGTGAAGTTTCGCTCCGCACGCTCGGGCGCGTCGAACGGCCCCAGGATTTCGAGCGCATCATCGTCTCCAATCGCGGCGGCCAGCCCGTACGCGTCTCCGACATCGGCCGTGTGGTGGACGGCTTTGAAGAACCGCGCTCGCTCGCCCGCCTCGACGGCAAGCCCGCCGTGGCCCTTGAAATCCGCAAGCAGGCGGGTACGAATACTCTCCAGGTCATCAAGGACATCAAGGCGCGCATTGAAGAGCTGCGGCCTTCGCTTCCGCCCGATTTCGTCATCAGCTACACACGCGATCAATCCACCTTCATCGAAGAATCGTTCAAGGCGGTGCAGGAACACCTGGTGCTTGGCGGCGTGCTCGCCGCCGCCATCGTCATGCTGTTCATCCGCAGTTGGCGGTCCACCTTCATCGCCGCCATCGCCATCCCGACCTCCATCATCTCCACCTACACGCTGATCCACATGATGGGCTTCACGCTCAATCAGATCACCATGCTCGGTCTCACGCTAATGGTGGGCATCGTGATCGACGACGCCATCGTGGTGCTGGAGAACATTTTCCGCTTCCTCGAAGAGAAGAACATGACGCCGGAGCAGGCGGCCATCGAAGGTACGCGCGACATCGGACTGGCGGTGCTTGCCACCACGCTCAGCCTGGTTATCATTTTCATTCCCGTCGCCATGATGACCGGCATCGTCGGCCGCTTCATGTCCAGCTTCGGCTACACGGCCGCCTTCGCCATCATGGTGTCCATGCTTGTGAGCTTCACGCTCACACCGATGTTGTGCTCGAAACTGCTGAGGCGATCCGGCAGCCATGAGGCCACCAAAGACACGTTCCTGTTCCGCCTCATGGCCTCCGGCTACCAGGGCATCCTCGCCTGGTCGATGCGCCACCGCTGGATCATCGTTGCCGTCTCCATCCTCATCGTGCTTTCCACCGGTCCCATCTTCATGAAGATCGGCAAAGACTTCCTGCCCCAGGACGACCAGAGCGAATTCGAGGTCATGATCAAGGCGCCGCCCGGGTCTTCCCTGGCCGGTACCTCGGCCGTATTCGCTGACCTCGAAAAGGAAATCCTCAAACTGCCCGGCGTCCGCGATATCTTCACCACCATCGGCGCCGACGTCCGCCGCCAGGTGGACCGTGGATCGATCCTCGTCGAGCTCAAACCCGTCCATGAGCGCACCGAAACGCAGCGCCAGTTGATGGATCTGGCCCGCGAACGCCTGCTGCGGTTCAAGGACCTCACCATCGCCGTCCAGCTTCCCGCTCTCATTCAAGGCGCCGCCGACCGCGAACTCACCTTCTTTCTGCAGGGGCCCGACCTGCAGCAATTGAACAAGTACGCCAAACACATCGAGAAAGTGCTCGCCGATTCCGGCAGCGTGGTCGACCTGGAATCGTCCTATGAGGAAGGCAAACCCGAACTGCGTGTCCGCGTCAATCGCGACAAAGCAGCCGACCTCAACGTCAGCGTCGCCTCCATCGCCACCGCCCTGCGCACGCTGGTGGGCGGCGACGAGCAGGCCACCACCTATCGCGAAGGCGACGACCGCTACGACGTGATGCTGCGCGTCGATCGCGAGTTCCGCAATTCGCCCGGCTCGCTGCGGCGTCTCTTCGTCCCTTCGAGCACCCTCGGCAACGTCCCCGTTTCCAGCGTCGCCTCGCTTGAGGAGGCCACCGGCCCCACCCAGATCGAACGCTACAACCGCCAGCGCCAGATCATGCTGCTCGCCAACATCGCCAAGGGCGACTCCCTTAGCAACGTGCTCACCAGGCTCGACGCCACCGTCGCCGAAATGAAGATGCCGCCGGAATACCGCACCGGTCTGGTCGGCCGCAGCAAGGAGTTTGGCCGCGCCGCCGCCAATTACTTCATGGCCCTGCTGCTTTCCATCATCTTCATGTACATGATTCTGGCCTCGCAGTTTGAGAGCTTCATCGATCCGGTAACCATCCTGCTCAGCCTGCCGCTTTCGGTGCCCTTCGCGCTCATCTCGCTGATGATCTTCAACGAGAATTTCTCCATCATCTATTCCACCGTCGGTGTGCTGGTGCTGTTCGGGATCGTCAAGAAGAACTCTATTCTGCAAATCGATCACATCAAGAATCTGCGCCGCGCCGGCATGCCCAGGCTCGAGGCGATTCTGAAGGGCTGCAACGACCGGCTGCGGCCCATCCTGATGACCACCGCCGCGCTGGTGGCGGGCATGATTCCGCTCGCCGTCGGCACCGGCGCTGGAGCGGGCACGCGCCGCACCGTGGCCATCGTCGTCATCGGCGGCCAGTCGCTCGCTCTTCTGCTTACGCTCGTGGTCACGCCGGTGGCCTACTCGCTGTTTGACGATATGGCGCACGCCCGTCTGTGGCGCTGGCTTGGCTCGCTTTCGCGCTCCGGCCGCCGGGACTCCGCTCCCGCCCCGGCCGGCGATTGAGGAAATCCACACTCATGAAACAGGCTTTTCCCGCTCTCTTGTTCGCGCTGTCCCTCCATGCCCAAACCGGCGTCATTCCCACCCGCGTGGGCGTGAGCGCGGCCCAAACCAAACTGACCATGGCGGAGGCCGTTCAAATGGCCCTGCGCGCCAATCTTGAAATCGAGATCGAACAGACCAACCGCGCCGCCGCGACCGAAGCCGTCCGGGGCTCCCGCGGCTACCTCGATCCGATTTTCCAGTTCCAGCCTTCCTACGAATCGCGCAACACGCCCACCAGTTCCACGCTCGCCTCCGCCACCGGCAAGATCGTCGAATCGTTCGCCGCGCAGAATTTCGTCTACCGCCAGCGGCTTCCCTGGCAGGGCGCCGTCGTCCGCGCCGAATTCGACAATCTGCGCCAGACCACCAACAACCCCTTCGTCTCGCTCAACCCGTTTCTTACGCCCCGCACGCTGATCTCGCTCAGCCTGCCCCTTTGGCGCGATCGTCTGATCGACCGCGAACGCACCGAGGTTATCCTGCGCCGCAAGCAGGTGGACGTTTCCTCCGTCGATTTTGAGATTCGCGTCCACGACGTCATTGCGCGCGTCGAGCAGGCCTACTACGATCTGGTGGGCGCCCGGGAAGATGTCGCCGTCGCCGGCGATTCCGTCAATCTCGCCCAGGAACAACTCGACCGCACCCGGCGCCTGATCGCGGGCGGATCGGTGGCGCCCGTGGAGCTGGCCGCCGCCGAAGCCGAACTCGAGCGCCGCCGCGATACGTTTTTCTCTCTGCTCGGCGGCGTCACGGCCGCCGAGAACAACCTTAAGCAACTGATCGCCGGCGGCCGCGACCAGCAGCTTTGGCGCGATGAGATCGTGCCGGTCACAACCGAACGGGCCACCGGTCCCACCGGCTATGAACTCCCCGATCTCGTCGCCACCGCCGTGCGCAAGCGGCCCGAGCTCCGTGCCCTCGATCTCCGCAAGGATCTCAACGCCCGGCAAAAGGAACTCGCCGTCAACCAGACCAAGCCCGCCATCAACTGGAACACCGCCTACATCAGCTCGGGTCTGGCGGGGGCCCTCCTGCAAACCGACAATCCCTTCTCTGCGTTTCAGACCGCAGTCGCCCTCCGCGTCAATGAGCTATCCAGGGCCGCCGGCCTGCCTCCGCTGAACACCCCCAGCCTCGGCGGTGGCGTGCCGGCTTCGTTCGTGGGAGGCTACGGGCAGTCCCTGGTGAATCTTTTTGGGGGCAACTACTCCACGTACCAGACCGGACTGTCCTTCGACCTCACCATCCGCAACCAGGCCGCGCACTCCGCCGTCGCCCAGACCGTCATCACCGAACGCCGCCTCGGCCTCGACCGCCGCCGCGTCGAACAGGCCATCGAAGCCCAGGTACGCAATTCCCTGCAGTCCATCGAAACGGCACGCCAGCGCATGGCCGCCGCCGAAGCAAGTGCCCGTGCCTCAAAGGAAAAACTCGACAGCGAGACCCGCCTGTTCCAGACCGGCGAATCCACGAACTTCTTCGTGCTGACCCGCCAGAACGAACTGGCCGACTCCCGCCGCCGCGTCGTGGCCGCCACACTCGAGTTCAACAAAAGCGTCGCCCGCCTCGCCGCCTCGTTGGGCAACACTCTAGAGGCCTACAACATCACGTTAAAATAGTAATTCTGCTTTCATAACTTTAGCGAAGGGGCCACGGCACAGGCGATTTTTAAGAAAAACGCCCGAACCGACGATTGAGGAACGTGTCCAGTCTTAGAGGTTGGGTACTGCCGCTCGTCCTGACAGTTCTGTCCGGACCGGCCGCCGCCCAACGGTATTCTTTCGAACACTATGGCCAGGAGCAGGGACTCTCCAGCTCCGAGGTTCGAGTACTGGCACAGGACGCCGCGGGCCAGATCTGGATCGGAACCCGCAACGGTCTTTACCGCTTTGATGGCGACCGGTTTGAAGGCTTCGGCCTGGCGCAAGGATTACCCGACGCCGAAGTCCGGTCGCTCTACGCCGCTCCGAACGGCGACATCTTCATCGGATCGGCCAACGGACTGGCGCGCTACGCCGGGGGACGAATCGAGAAAATCGACCTCGGCTCGAACTCCGTTACGGGCTCTTCCGGAATTGGGGCGGGCGGTGACGGACGCCTCTACGTGGGAACGGCCGCCGGTCTCTACCGGTCCGGCGAAGGCGGCCGCGATTTTCGCCGCGTGGAGCTGCCGGACGGCCTCTCGTCACAGCCGGTCCACGCGATCTGGGTGGGGCGCGACGGCGCGGTCTGGATCGGCATTCAGTCCGGCATCGGACGGTTGCGCGCCGCCGGGTTCGATTTCTTCGGTCCTGATCGCGGTGTGCCCGCCGCAGAGTGGCGTGGATTCGCGGCCCGTGCCGATGGCGCGGTGCTCGCGCGCTCGGGCTCGCGCTTGCTGTCCTACTCCGCCGCCACCGGCCGGTTCGTCAGTCTGCCTGGCGATGTGGCGGGCGGATCCGATCAGCTTCTGACCGACGCCAAGGGACGCACGCTCGTTCCGGGCACTTCGGGCATCGGGGCATTGGCGCCCGCCTCCCCCGTCGCCGAGCGGCAAGGACTGCCTTCCAATCACGTCACGGCGCTGCTCGAAGACCGGGAAGGCTCGCTGTGGGCGGGATTCGCCAATTTCGGCCTGGCCCGCTGGCGCGGCCGGGACCAGTGGCAAAATGAGGAAA
>CADEFT010000003.1:183206-223066 GCA_902826685.1 uncultured Acidobacteriota bacterium | reverse complement strand
GGAAACGAACCCACCACGGGCTTTTTGGGCCGCGCCCAACGGCGCCCTTTGGGCCGGGTTTGGCGACGGATTGCAATACCGCGCACCGGGTTCGCGGCAATGGGTATTCGCGCTGAGCGGCACGGTGACGGCCATCGCCGCCGCCGCCGATGGGTCCATTTGGAGCGGCCTCGCCGAAGGCGGTCTGGTGCGCGGCACCAAGCCGTTCGCCTCGGAGGCGCGGCGTATCCTCAACCTTAAACGCGACGGCTCTTCTCTCTGGGTTCTTTCCCGCGAGGGTGCCTTCGAACTCACCACGGGCCCCAAACCGAACCTTCAACCGGCCTTCACCACCGTGCTCAAGTCCGGCGAACTGGTGGCCGACCTCGCGCGGGAGCCCAAAAGCGGCGCATTGTGGCTCGCCACCACCGAAGGGCTGATTCAGATCGCCAAAGGCGGTGCCGTGCGGCGAATTAGCCGCGCCGAAGGCTTGCGCTCGCAGGATGTCTTCTCCATCGCCGCCGGCGCCGAGGGTTCCATTTGGATCGGATACCGCGGAGGGCTTGGCGTAAGCCGGCTCGATCCCAATGGGCGCGACATCCGCCATTTCGATCAAAGCAACGCCCTCCGCAGCGGGCAAGTGCGATTCGTACGCGCCGACACGCGCGGCTGGATCTGGGCCGGCACCGACAACGGCGCCGATGTTTTCAACGGCCAGTCCTGGCGCCATTTCGGGACCGCCGACGGCATGCTGTGGCACGATCTCAACGCCAACGCTTTCTACGCGTCCGGCGATGAGGTGATCCTCGGCACGGCGCGCGGCTTCTCCCGTTTCACCGCCGGTTCCACCGATCCGTTTGCCGCCAAGGCGCCTCAAGCCGTCGTCACCGAAGTCCGTTTCGGCGACCGGCTGCGCGGCCAGAACGAGGTGTTGTCGATTCCTTACGGCGAACGCCCGCTGCGCATCCGCTACACCGGACTCTCGTTTGCCCACAACCGGGAACTGCATTTCCGCTACCGGCTCAACTCCCGCGCCGACTGGGTGGAAACCGATCTGCGCGAGGCCGTCTTCCCGTCGCTTGCTCCCGGCGATTACGAATTTGAAGTGCAGGCGGCCATCCGCGGCGGCTCGTGGAACGGCACTGGCGGCAAGGTTCCGTTCTCGATCCTCGCTCCCTGGTGGCGGCGTCCCCTGTTCCTGGTTTCCGTCTGCCTGCTGGCGCTGGCGGCGCTGGCTTTCCTGATGCGACGCCGCGTACGTTCCGCCGAGCGGCAGCGCGAGCGGCTCGAAGACTCCGTCGCCGACCGCACCCGCGAATTGCAGCACCAGCGCAACCGCACCGAACAGGAAAAGCAAAAGGTCGAGCAGCAGAAACGCGAAATCGAGCGCCTGCTGGTCGAAGCCCAGGAATCGAGCCGCCTCAAGGGCGAGTTCCTGGCCAACGTCAGCCACGAGATCCGCACGCCGATGAACGGCATTCTCGGCATGACCTCGCTCGCCCTCGACACTCCGCTCAGCGACGAGCAGCGCGACTATCTCGAAACCGCCAAGGCTTCCGGCGAAGCCCTGCTCGCCCTGCTCAACGACATCCTCGACCTGTCGAAAATCGAAGCCAACCGGCTGGACCTCGATTCGGTCCGTTTCTCCCTCGCCGCCACCATCGATGAAGCTTTAAAGGTCGTGGGCCTGCTGGCGCATCAGAAGGGCCTGGCGCTCGAGTTGCGCCGCGACGATGCGGTGCCGGACGCGCTCACCGGCGACCCCGGCCGCCTGCGCCAGGTTCTGCTCAACCTGTTGAGCAACGCCATCAAGTTCACCACCCGCGGTTTCGTGCGCCTCGATGTCGCCGTGGAATCGAACGACGCCGGCCTCGTCACCCTGCAGTTCACCGTCGCCGATTCCGGCGAAGGCATCGCGCCCAACCAGATGGAGACCATCTTCGAGGCGTTTCGCCAGGCCGACGGCTCCATCACGCGGCGCCATGGAGGCAGCGGGCTCGGCCTTGCCATTTGCAGGCGCCTGGTGGACCTGATGGGCGGCCGTCTCTGGGCTCATAGCGAGATGGGTAGAGGTTCGGAATTTCACTTCACGGCGCGCTTCGGCATCGCCTCCCCGGCCGGAAGCCTGCCTGGGCAGCAGATTCAGAAGCTCGCGAGCGCCCTCACCACCGGCGGCATCGGCAAGCTGCGCGTTCTGGTCGCCGAGGACAACGCCGTCAATCAGAAAGTGCTGGTGCGCCTGCTTGAAAAACAGGGCCATGAAGTCGAAGTAGCCGCCGACGGCATGGAGGCGCTGCGGCTCTCCACCACGCGCCGCTACGGGCTCATTCTCATGGACGTTCAAATGCCTTCCATCGATGGCCTGGAAGCCACCCGCCTCATTCGCGACTTCGAGGAGAGCACCGGCCAAAAGCGCACGCCCATCCTCATGCTGACCGCCAACGCCATGGCCGGCGACCGGGAAAAGGGTCTCGCCGCCGGTGCCGACGGCTATCTGGCCAAACCCGTTGGTCTGCCCGATCTGGTGCGCGCCATCGAGCAGGTGGTCTCCGCCTCCCGCGGCACCGAGCCGCCCGCGCCTGTGGATAACTGAGGAAATCGGAGCCGTCTCCCGTTTCGCCGCCCCTGTTATCATGGGCTTGCAGCCGGCCGCCGCTGTGGGAAATTCCAGCCGATATTCACCGGTTTTCCACCGTTCGATCCACAGCGCCGCTCGATACAATTTGGGAGGAATCCGGGGGAACCGACTTCGATGCCGCTCGAAGACGCCATCTTCGAAAAGGGACTGCCATCCAACGCCGACGCCGAACGGTTCGTGCTCGGCTCCATCCTCATCGACGACGCCCAGTTCCTGCAGGTCGCCGGCATCCTCGACCCAGAGGACTTCAGCCTCGAAAAGCACCGCAAGATCTTCCATCGCATGATGGCCCTCAACGACCGCGGCGAGCGTATCGACCGCGTCACGCTCGCCAATGAGCTGATGAAGGCCGGCCAGCTCGAAGCGGTGGATGGCGTCGGCTACCTCGTCTCGCTCGACGACGGCCTGCCGCAGATTGCCAACCTCGATTCCTACATCCGCATCGTCAAGAGCAAGGCGCTGTTGCGGCGGATCATTCTCACCTCGCAGCGCACCATCGACCGCTGCATCTCCGGCGACGAGGAGCCGGATTCGATTCTCGCCTCGGCGGGCGACGAGATTCTCAAACTCGGCGAGGCGCGCGGATCCACCGGCCTGTCGAGTCCGGCCGAGATTATCGAAGGATACGAGGGTGGACTCAACGCCTTCCTCGATCCGAGCAAACGCATTCAGGGCGTTTCCACGGGTTTTCAGAAACTCGACGAGAAAACCGGTGGCATCCGCCCCGGCGAGCTGATTATCCTCGCGGCGCGCCCGGCCATGGGCAAGACGGCGCTGGCTCTCAACCTCGCTTATCACGTGGCGGCGGTGGTGAAGAAGCCGACCGCCATCTTCTCGCTCGAAATGTCGAAGGAGTCGCTGCTCACGCGCCTGCTATGCGCCGCCGCGCGCGTCGACAGCCAGAAATTCCGCGCCGGCTTTTTGAATGCCAACGAGCGCCGCCAGCTTCAGGTGGCGGCCGCCGAACTCACCGAAGCGCCCCTATTCATCGACGACACCGCCAGCACCAACCTCATGGATATTCACGCCAAGCTGCGCCGCCTCAAGGCCGAGCACGGCCTGGGCCTGGTGGTGGTCGACTATCTGCAGTTAATGAGCTCCAAGGGCCGCGTGGAAAGCCGTGTGCAGGAAGTCAGCGCCCTCTCGCGCGGTCTGAAACTGCTTTCCAAGGAACTCGAAGTGCCCGTGCTCGCGCTCTCGCAGTTGAGCCGCGCGCCGGAAACCCGCCAGGGCGATCATCGTCCCCAGTTGAGCGACCTGCGCGAATCCGGGTCCATCGAACAGGACGCCGATATCGTCTGCTTCATCTTCCGCGAAGAAGTCTACAAACCCGATCGCACCGATCTCAAGGGACTTGCCGAACTCATCATCGCCAAACAGCGCAACGGCCCCACCGGCAAAGTCAACCTCGTCTTCCTGCACAGCCTTACCAAGTTTGAGAACCGCCTGGGCGATCTGGACGAAGACGGACCTTCCGGCGAGTGAGCTTCACCCTTCACACGCCCGCCGCGTAATCTCATGGCGGCCCGCGAACATCGCCTTCAACCGCAGCTTCACCGCCCAGCCGATCAGCCAGTCCGAAACCGGCGCCAGCGGCAGCGAGAACCGGATCGAATCGGTCAGCCTCATGCCGCCCTCTCCGGTCTCGAAGCGATGCTCATGCCGCCAATACCGGAACGGGCCGCGCACCTGCTCATCCACGAAATATTGGAGCGGCACGCAATCGACATGCAGCGCGAGCCACCGCACCTTCACGGGCCCCGCCACCGGCGCCAGGATCTCCACCTGAGCGCCTGCCTCCAGCTTCCCTTTGCGCCATACGATCGTTGTGCCAGGCGGCGAAAGCAGCTTCAGCGCGTCTTCGCGCTCATGGAACTCCCATACCTTTCGAACCGGTGCGCGAATCAAAGTACTGCATTCAAGCGATAGCATGGCCGATTCAGTGTACACTCTAGTGAGTTTGTAGATGATCCTGGAACTGCGCTCGATCCAAAAGCGCTTCGGGGGCGTAGTCGCCCTCAGGAACGGCAACCTCCAAGTGGAGCCGGGCGAGGTTCATCTGCTACTCGGCGAGAACGGCGCGGGCAAGTCCACGCTCATGAAAATCGTGGCGGGGCTCCACCAGCCCGATGCCGGCGAACTGCTGTGGAAAGGCGAGCGCGCCAGCTTCGCCAAACCGGCCGACGCCGCCCGCATGGGCATCGCCATGGTGCACCAGGAATCGCTGCTGGCACCTCATCTTTCGGTGGCCGAAAACATCTTTCTCGGCCGTGAGCCGCGGCACCCGCTGGGGTTTGTCAACCGCGGCCTGATGCTCGAACAGGCGCGCCGGCTCATCGCCGAGCATCGCTTCCCCCTCCAGGCCGAGTGGCGCGTCGAGCGGCTGAGCCCGGCGGGCAAACAACTGGTGGAGATCTGCCGTGCGATCCAGCACGGCTCCAGCCTGCTGATTTTCGATGAGCCCACCAGCTCGCTTTCCGAAGCCGAAACACGGGAAGTGTTCCGCATCGTGCGCGCCTTGAAGGAACGCAAGATGGGCGTGATCTATATCACCCACCGGCTGGAGGAACTCCGTGCCGTGGGGGACCGAGTGACCATCCTGCGCGACGGCGAAACCGTACACACCGGCCCGCTCGCCGAAATCACCACCGCGCGGCTGATCCAGCACATGGTCGGCCGCGACATGGGACAGCTCTATTCGCGAAAGCCGCTGCCCGCCGGCGAGCCGCTGCTCGAAGTGCAGGGAGTGACGCGCCGGCCGCTGCTCGAAAATATTTCGTTCACCATTCGCGCGGGCGAGATCGTGGGCATGGCCGGACTCATCGGCGCCGGCCGCACCGAACTCTGCCGCGCCATCTTCGGGCTCGACCCGATCGATTCGGGTACGGTGCGCGTGCAGGGCGAGCCGGCCCAGTCCCGCAGTCCGCGCGAGGCCGTCGCCCATGGAGTGGCGCTGATCCCCGAAGACCGCCAGCGCGCCGGACTCGCCACCATGCTGCCCATCGGCTACAACATGACCGCGGCGTCGATGGATAAAGTCGCCCGCGCGGGTGTGGGCATCGATCACGCGGCGGAAGCGAAGATCGCCGCCGGCTACACGGAGCGGCTTCGAATCCGCTGCCAGTCGCCGCGCCAGCTTGCCGGACGGCTCAGCGGTGGCAACCAGCAGAAGGTGGTCATCGCCAAGTGGCTGGTGCGCGGCGCCAAGGTGTTTCTCTTCGATGAACCGACACGCGGCATCGACGTGGGCGCCAAGGCCGAAGTCTACGAAGTGATGGACGAGCTGGCGCGCTCGGGCGCCGCGATTCTCATGGTCAGCTCCGAGCTGCCCGAGCTGCTGCAGGTGGCCGATCGGATCCTGGTTATGCGGCAGGGAAGAATCTCCGGCGAATTGCCCGGCAATACCACCCAGGAAGCCATCATGCACCTGGCGGTTGAGGGAGGAAGCGAATGACCCAGCGGCTGCAGCGTCTGCTGCCGTTCCTGACTTTGATCCTGTTGTTTGTGGGTCTCTCCATCGCCTCGCCGGATCATTTTCTCTCGAAGACCAATCTGTCGAGCGTGGTGCGCCAGACCGCCGTCATCAACCTGATGGCGCTTGGCATGACGCTGGTCATCATCTCCGGCGGCATCGATCTTTCCGTCGGTGCCATTCTCGCCATGGGCGGATTGCTCGGCACCATGGCGATGGAGAAGGGCTACCCCATCGGCCTCGGCATCGTCATCGGTATCCTGACGGGCAGCGCCTGCGGACTGGTCAACGGGCTGCTGACCACGCGCCTCAAGATCAATCCGTTCATCGTGACGCTGGGCACTCTGGGAATCATTCGCGGCGCGACGCTTATCATTTCAAACGGGCTGCCTGTGCACCAGATTCCGCCTGCGTTCTCCTACCTCGGAGAAGGGAATCTGTTGGGTGTGCCCTTTGTGCTGTGGGTGCTGATCGCCTGCGCCGCCGCCGTTCATGTACTGCTCGAGCATACCCGCCTCGGCCGTTACGCGTTTTCCATCGGCAGCAATGAACACGCCGCGGTCTACGCCGGCATTCCGGTGGCCTTCCACACCACCGCCGTGTACGCCATCGGTGGCATGCTGACCGGACTGGCCGGCATGATCGAAGCGTCGCGGCTGATGACCGGCCAGCCGACCGCGGGCCAGGGCTATGAGTTGCAGGCGATCGCCGCCGTCGTCATCGGCGGGGGCAGCCTGCGCGGCGGCGAAGGCAGCGTGGTCGGTACCCTCATCGGGGCGTTCATCATGGGCCTGCTCGCCAACGGCAGCGATTTACTCGGCATCAGTCCTTATCTGCAACAGGCCATCATCGGCGCGGTCATCATCCTCGCCGTGTGGTTCGATGAACTGCGCAAACGCCGCCTCGGCGCGTGAAGTTCAGAACCGAAGCTTGAGCGCGAACTGCACCACCCGGGCCGACTCACCCGTCTGAATCACCGAGCGCGAACTGGCGGTCGATACCGTGGCGCAGCATGTCTGTCCGAACAGCGTGGAGACGAAGCTCGGCGTACCCACGCTCGTATCGCGTGGGTTGTCGAAGTTCGCGCGATTCAAGAAATTGAACGCCTCGGCGCGGAACTGCAGGCTGGTCCGCTCGGAGAGCGCGAAGACTTTGGTCACGCTGATATCGGCGTTGAAAAAGTTGGGAGAAGCGAAGACGTTCCGTCCCGCTCCGTTGGCGCCCGGCGAGGGAATGGCGAAGCCATCGGAATTGGCGAACAGCACCGGCCCCACGACGCCGGCCTTCTCCTGCAGCGCGGTCCTCACGCCCGGACCGATGATGTCGGCGCGCGACTCGTGCGAAAAATTCGACGTACGCACGCCGCTGCGCACGCTGAATGGCTCGCCGGTCATGAACGTCGTGAGACCGTTCAAACTCCACCCGCCCCACATCTTTTGCTTGCCGAACGGCAGCTCGTAAATGAAGTTCGCGGTGAGTGTGTGTGTGCGGTCGAAATCGCTGCGCGCCCGTTCGAGGCGCCAGTTGCGAATGTCGGTGGGCGTGCGCGAGTTGGTTGTGCTTAACCCTCCGCCGGAACTCGACGCCACCGGATCCACCGATTGCGTGTCGATCGACTTGCCGAACGTGTAAGCCGCGCCCAGCATCACGCCTTTTGAAAAGCGCTTGCGCATCGAAGCCTGCATCGAGTGATAGTAAGAATCGCCGCCCGAGTCGAGATAGGTAATCGTGCCGAACTGCTGGTTGGGCCGCAGCCGCGCGGCGAGCGTGGTTTGCTCGATTCGTCCGGCGAAGTTGCCGGCGCCGTTCAATCGCAAATCGTTCTGCGTGGCGGCGGAGTTGACGAACGCCGCGTTCACCACCCCTTGCTGCAAAAGCGGTACCGCGGCCGCCGTGGCGCCGTCGGGACAGCGTGTGCCGTCGGGTTGGCAACCCACGCGGAAATTCTGCTGCAAGGCGAGAAACGAAGGAAGAATCGGATCGGCATTGATCTGATTGATGTCATAGGCGCGATAAAGCCGCGTGCCGCGCCGCGCCACATAGCCCACCTGCGCCACGAAGCCTTCGCCGATCTGTTTCTGCACCGTCATGTTCCACTGATGCACGGTCGGTACCTGCACGTTCGGATCGAACACGGCCAGCGCGGGCGAATTGGTCAGCAGGGACCGTTGTGGCTTCAGAAACTCGGACGGCTTGCGCGTCGGCGGAGCGAGTTCGTCCGGGAATCCCTGCCCGATGCGACGGTCCGGCGCCGCGGCACAGCCTTCGGTCGCCGTGCCGCCGACGGTCGACGAGCACTGCGCCGTCAATCCCGGCACGCGTCCGGAGACGGCCGTTACCTGGAAGGAAGAAAGCGTGTCGAAGGCGATGGCGTAACCGGCGCGAACCACCAGGCCCGGCTTTGGATTCCAGGCCAGCGCGATTCGTGGCCCGATGGCGCCCCAGTTCATGCGCGGAAACCAGCGGTCCGCCTTGACGAAGCCGATCAGATCGTTGCCGCCCACAAGGGATCCGTCGGGAACGTAAACGCGTCCGTGCGCTTCCGATGGCGGCGGGTTGATCTCCCATCGCGCACCAAGGTTGAGCGTCAGCGTCTTGCGTACCTTCCACTCATCCTGAAAGAAGAAATTGTATTGCTTCAGCCGGTGGCCCATGCTCCAAAGCGTCACCGAGCCGCCGGACTTGTAGGGCAGGAACGTATCCGATTGCAGTTCGCCGAGGTAGGTTTGCGTGATGCGTGCCGGTATGCCCATCACGTCGTTGATGACACCCAACAGGCGGTTGTTGTCGGTGGCGTGAATGCCCGCCACCCCAGGGCGCGAAACCCCGGGCGTGTTGAATCCCTGCGCCGGGCGGACGGTATAGGCAAAGCTGGTCAGCGGCGTGACATTCACCCCGCCGGGCTGGCCGCGCTGATCGTTATGGCGATAGAAGCGGAAGTTGAATCCCGCTTTGAAGAAATGCTGGCCCGACAGAAAGCTCACGTTGTTGAGGATCTGCGGCGTCGTCACCGCGCGATAGGTGCGCGGCGTGTTCAGCAATCCCGTGTCGATGTGGTTGAAGGCATTCGTGGCGCCGGTGCCAGGCCCGCGCGCGTAAGAGGGCACGTTCGGCCAGTCCGGATTCGCTTCGCCTTGCGTGAACAGGAAGCCGAAGCGCGAATAGCCGAGCGTCAGCTCATTGGTCACCCGCGGCGACAGCGTGCTGCGCAATCCCACGGCCAGGCCGCTGCTGGCGCGATACACTTCGCCCATTGGCGGCAGACCGGGGTAAAGCTGAGGACGGCTGTTGTTGGGGTCGCCGCCAAGCGTGTCGTTATCGCTTTGCAGCCACCGACCCCACAGCGAATGATAGTCGCTGATTTTGTGATCGATGCGGCCCATGTAGCTTGGGCCCCGCACGCGGTAGGGAGGATTCCACAGGTAAGCGGCGGTGTTGAGCCCGTCGCCCGTCACGAAGGAATTGGGCAGAGGAATGCGGCTCAGCAGCTTTCCCACCACCGGGTCGGTGCCGATGCCCATTGGATCGGCCGCGGCGAAATTGAACGAAGCGACGCAGCCCGCATCGGTCGGGCTCGCGCAGGTCCGCAACCCCGGCCGCAGCGCGCCCGTCCGCGTATCCACCATGCGCGGCGAATTGCGATCGAGCGCTTCCCCATCGAGCATGGTAGGGCCGTTTGGATTTGCCACGAAATAGCGGAAGATGCCCCGCCGCGCCTCATCGGTGAACACCGTGGGAGTCGAGCTGTACACCTGGTCCACCGGTTGCGCGAGATTGACCCGCTGGCCCTGCCAGCTCACGAAAAAGAACGTGCGGTTCTTGCGAATCGGACCGCCCAGCTCAAAGCCATACTGGTTGAGCTTCATATCGGGCTTCGGGTTGCCTAGCGAATTGGCGAAAAACTCATTGGCGTTCAGCGCCGTGTTGCGGAAGAAGTGAAACATCGTTCCGTGGAACCGGTTGGTGCCGCTGCGCGTGGCCACCGAAACCGATGCACCCGAGTTGCGCCCCTCTTCGGCGGTGGCGTTGGAAGTGGTGACCTTGTATTCCTGCACGTTGTCCGGATTCAGCCGGTACACGTTGTTGGTCGGATTGTTGACCGACGACTCATTGGCTTCAATGCCGTCGATGGTCACGTTGTGCGACATGTCCCGCGAGCCGTTGACATGCACGCCCGTGCCCGCGCCGCCGTTGGACCGCTGCACCACACCCGGCTCAAGCGTCAACAGCGTCAGGGGATTGCGCCCGTTCAACGGCAGATCGGCGATCGCCTTCTGCGTCACCACATTGCCGAGCGTGGCGTTCGCCGTTTCCACGATCGCGCCCTGGCTTTCCACCGTTACCACTTCGGTCAAATCGCCCAGTTCCAAAATGAATGGGATTGTCAGCGGACTCGACACTTCCAGCGGAATCCCGCCGCGGCGCGCCTTGCGGAACCCCTGCATCTCCACGGTTACCGAGTAAGATCCCGCTGGCAGGGCGGGGAACGAATAAGAACCGGCTTCATTGGTCTCCTGCCGGTTTGTTACTCCGGTGGCTTCGTTCTCAAGAGTAACCTTGGCGCCCGAAACCGCGGCGCCCGATGAGTCGGATACAATGCCGGAGATGGCCGAAGTCGACGTCTGCGCACCGGCCAGGGACACAAAGAGAAGAAAGAGCGGGACCACCTGTCGCATCTTTCTATTGTGACCCGGATTCAGTGCGCGGTGGGTTTCAAGTACTTCTGAATATCGGGCGCCACCAGTTCCCGGATCTCGGCGGCTTCCAGATTCTGCGGAGTAATCAAAGCCGCGCCGGAGTCGATGGTATCGGCGGGTTTCTCTCCACTGAGCAGCAGACCGATCGCCTTGGTCGATTCATAGCCCATGCGGAACGGATTCTGCACCACGATCGAGTCGATCCAGCCCGCCTTCATATCGGCTATCAGTTGATCGGAGGCATCGAAGGCCACGAATTTCACGGCCTTGGCGTTGCGGCTCTTCAGCGCCTGCACCGCGCCCGCCGAACTCGATTCGTTGTCGGCGAACAGCCCCGCCAGATCCGGATGCGCCGCCAGCACGTTCTCGGTGGCCGCCATCGCCTTGGCGCGATCGGCCATGCCGAACTGCAGCCCGACGACATCGATCTCTTTGCACCGCGCGCGAATCTCATCCTGGAAGCCGTGTTCGCGTTCCATCGTCGAAGCCGAGCCCGGCATGAAACCGATCACCGCCACCTTGCCCTTGCACTTCAATTGCTCCGCCATGCGGCGCGCGGCCATGCGCCCGCCCTCTTCGTTGTTGGTGGCCACATAGGAGATGCGTTTCGCCGTGTCGATGCCGGAATCGAAAATCGACACGGGAACGCCCGCGGCGGCCGCCCGCTCCACCACGCTCACCAGCGCTTTGCGGTCCACCGGCGCGAGCACGATGCCCGCCAGCCGCCGGTTGACCATCGACTCCACGATGCCGATCTGGCGGCTGGAATCGATCTCGAGCGTGGGCGCGTTCCACTCCACTTCAAAGCCGTATTCCTGCGCCGCTTTGATCGCTCCGGCATGCACGGTTTGCCAGAAGATATGATTGGCGCCCTTGGGCACCACACCCACCACTTTTCTCGAATCGCGATGGCAGCCAAAGGCGAGCGCGCAGAGCAACAGGGCGTAATACCGGCGCATGGTAGGTTAATTGTAGTATGGCCTTCGAAGTGGTCGCGAACCTGAGCGAACTGCCGCCCGGTTCGTTGACCGAAATCACCATCGGCGATAAACAGCTTGCCCTTTGCAATGTCGATGGCGCCGTGCATGCCATCGACGGCGTGTGCCCGCATCGCAACGGACCGCTCGGCCAGGGCGCGCTGCATGGCAGCCTGGTGGTCTGCCCGTGGCACGCCTGGGAATTCGATTGCATCACCGGCCGCCATGACTACAACCCATCCATCCGGCTCGATACCTTCGCCGTAAAGGTGGAAGGCAACGACATCCTGGTCGACCTCTAGTGCCGGAGCTGCCGGAAGTCGAAACCATCGTGCGCGGCCTGGCGCCGCTCGCCGCCGGGCGCACCATCGTTTCCATTGAAATCGTCGCGCCGCTG
Organism: uncultured Acidobacteriota bacterium; assembly: GCA_902826685.1. GTDB lineage: Bacteria > Acidobacteriota > Terriglobia > Bryobacterales > Bryobacteraceae > CADEFT01. The sequence goes on along the minus strand of CADEFT010000003.1, from coordinate 210,906 downwards.
GTGGTGCGCACGCCAATTGAAGCCGCCGCCGGCCAGCGCATTTCCACCGTCCGCCGCCACGGCAAGTTCGTCGTGTTCGAATGCGAAAACGGGCCGCTTTCGATCCACCTTGGCATGACGGGGAAGCTGCTGATGGATGGCGCGCGCACGCCTTACACCCGCGTGGTCTTTCATCTGGATGGCGCCGAGCTTCTCTATGACGACATCCGGCAGTTCGGGCGGATCGAGTGGGCTCCGCCGCGTCTGGACAAACTGGGACCCGATCCGTTGGCGATAGACGCCGCCACCTTCCGGGAGCGCCTGCGCGAGCGGCGCGGACGCATCAAGCCCATACTGCTCAATCAGGCGTTCCTGCGCGGGCTGGGCAACATTTACGTCGACGAATCGCTCTTCCGGGCGGGCATTCATCCCAAGGCGAACGCATCGAAGCTGAGCCGGGCGCGCGCGACCCAACTGCACGCCGCCATTCAGGACGTGCTGCGCCTGGCGATCGAAATGCGCGGGTCGTCGATTTCCGACTACGTGGATGCGGCGGGCAATCGGGGCGGATTTCAGAACCTGCACCAGGTTTATGGGAAACAGGGCCAGCCCTGCGCGCAATGCGGCCAGCCGGTCAAGCGCATCGTGGTGGCCCAGCGCGGCACGCATTTCTGCCCGCGCTGCCAGCGTCCGTGAAGCTATGGCCCGGTAATCACGTGCCCCAGCACGCGCCGCCGCTCGCCCCAATCCACCAGCGAATCGAGCGTCGAGCCCAGCACCTTTAGCGGCCCCAGAATCCGGTTCCGCAGATGCTCGAACGTCATCTCTCCGCGCAGCACGCGGCAGAAGGTGACCCATACTTCGTCGCTGCTGCGGAAGACGCGATAGAACAGGCGCGGGAAGGTCACCGCCAGGCTTAGCAGACGCCTCGCCAGCATAATCTCATAGCCGATCTCGCGTTTCAGGGAATGGGCGTACGCTTCGGTAGCATCGGCCGCCGAATCGAAATATTCGACGAGAGCGCGCGCCGCCAAAGCCGCGCTATGGCAGGCGTAGGAGATCCCCTCGCCGGTCAAAGGTTCCACCAGCCCGGCCGCATCTCCCACCAGGAACAATCCCTTGCCGGCGGGTATGGTGCGATGCGTCAGGGTGGGCAGCATGTGTCCGCTGGGACGCAGGCCGGCAGCCGCCGCCGGCTGCATCAGCGATTCCGACCCGAGGTAATCCCGCAGGTACCGGCGCAGCGATTTCGCGAGCGCCACCGGGCACCCCGCGCCCACGTTGACGAAATCGTCCTTGGGAAACGTCCAGGCGTAACCGGAGGGCAGGCTTGCCCAATCGATACGCAGGGAATCGCCTCTCGGCTGTGTGTCCAACTGCCCGGCCGCCACCTCCAGATAGATCGCCGCCTGCCAGTAGAAATTCTCCCGCGAGTTGAGCGGCTTGCCGGCCACGGAGTTGGCGCCGTCGGCCCCCACCACGTAGCGGGCCGTCATCGCGCCGCGCGAAGTATCGAGGCGAACCGATTCCACCACCGGTTCCACGCGATCAACGCGCACGCCCTCAAAGACCTGCGCCCCCGCCAGACGCGCCTGGTCGAGCAGGCAGGCGTCGAACTCCGTCCGCCGCACGCAATAGACGATCGGGTCGGGATAGTGGCGCGTGAAGCGCTCGCCCAGCTTGTAAGAGAAGTCGGCCCGATAGACGGCCGAGCGCACCACGTGCTGCCACTCGAAGGGAATCCATTTGGAGGCGCGCACCTGCACGCCGCCGCCGCAAGCCTTGTCGCGCGGAAAGCGGGCCGCATCCACGATAGCGGTTCTCATGCCTGCCGTGGCCAGCCGCCACGCCGTGATCGCGCCGGCCGGTCCTCCTCCGGCTACGATCACGTCCCATCCGTTGCCAGGAGCCAAGCGAGTCCCCCTTCAGCTCTGATAGCCCAGAATTCGGCCTACCATGCGCAGACTGATCGAACCGGTGCGGAACAAAGAGCCCAAACCTGCCGGCGCCATCTCGCGCACCAGGCGGCTTTTCAAATCGAGATAGGGCTGGGCGCCGGAAATCAGATCCTGCATGATACCGGAAAACGCGGGGCTGCGGCGCATCCATTGCACACTGACCGCGGCCGCGGCGCTCATGTGGCTGCCCAGCCGAGCGCCCAGACTCGATCCATAGGCCAGGTCCGCGGTGAACTCCTCCGCGAGCCGCCGTGTGTAGTGCCCGGGCCGGCCGTACGTTCCATCGGCGATGCACTCCGCCGCAACTTCACCCGATCGCAAGGCGAAGTAGATGCCTTCGCCCGTGATGGGATCGACCAGTCCACCGGCGTCGCCGGCGGCGAACCAGCCTTCCCCTTCGAGGCGATTCTGCTTCCATGCCTCGGGCGCCAGCGATGGCAACAGGTGAGCATGGAACGGCGCGCCTTCAAAGGAAATGCGCTTGGATCGCATCCAATCCTCGAGCCGCGCGCGCAGCCGTGCCGAAGGTTCGCCCTTACCGCCAATGCCGTAGGAAATATGATCGTGGCGCGGAAACACCCAGACATAGCCATCCAGGCCCGATAGGAACTCAATATCCACGCGCTCCGCCGTGCCCGCCACATGGTAGGCCATCGCCATCACCGTATCGGCGGGACGCAGTTGCGTTCCCAATTCCCGCAGCGGATTGCGAGCCCCCAGCGCGAGCACGCAGAAATCGGCGGTATGCGGACCGGCGGACGTTTCGATATGCCAGGCGCCGGCACGCCGTCCGGCCGAAAGCACCCGCGCCCGTTCCACCCGCACGCCCGCCTGCCGTGCGCGGTCGATCAGCAGACCGTTCAACTCCCGCCGGGAATAGATCACCATCGGATGCCGCAGCTTGAAGGACACCATGCCCGCGCGCGGCGCCGCAATCGACGCTTCCGCCATCACCTGCTTGGGAATGGAATTTTCAAACAGGAAGGGATATCGCTCGCAGGCCTTATAAGTGACGCCGCCGCCGCAAGGCTTTTCCCACGCCAGCTTCTCGTCGATCAGAGTGGCTTCGATGCCCGCCGCCGCCAGCCGTGCGGCCGCGAAAGCTCCCGCCGGACCGCCGCCAAGTATGGCGACATGCTTCACGGTTTGCTCCCGGCCGGAGGATGTCCAGGAGGCAGCGCCCCGCCCGCCGGCGCTTCCATCCCGCCGCCGCCGTGTCCGCCAGCGCCGCCCGACCGGCCCTTCACCACCCACTTCCCGCCCTGCTGTTCAAGCACATATTGCATCTGCATCGTGTTCGATGCATCCGTCGACCCTTTGGCTTTAAAGCTTACGGTGGCGTCGGCCTCCTTGTCGCGGAACGAAACGTTTGCCACCGAGACGTCCATGGCCTTCACATCGAGGCCCGACCGGTTCTGCAGATATTCGAGAACTCCTTTCTCCACAGCCTCTTTGGTCTGCACGGCGTTGCTCGAACAGGCGGCCAGGGCCAACACGGCGGCCAGTAGAGGGCGAACGAAGGGGCGCTTCACGATTCCGATTATAAAAGAAAAGGCTTGACACGCGAACCCGTTCGTACTAATTAATTAGTATGAGAAGACGTTCCGCCACACTGACCGCCCAGGAACTGGAGTTGATGAAGATCGTCTGGCAGCGCGGTCCGGCCACGGTGCGCGAAGTTTACGAAACGCTGCTCGAAAGGCGCAAAGTCGCCTACACCACCGTGATGACGATGATGAACATCCTGGAGCAGAAGGGGCACCTGAAGAAAGCCCAGGCGGAGAAGGCGTACGTCTACGCTCCGGCGCGGCCCAAGCGCCAGGTCATCGGCGGCATGGTGCGCGAATTCGTGGAGCGCGTCTTCAACGGCTCCACCGAACCGTTGATGGTGCACCTGCTCGAAGATCAGAATCTTTCCGAAGCCGAGATCCGCGAGATCGAGAAACTGCTGAAGGATCGGAGGCGGTCATGAACCTCTGGACGGCGAACCTGCTGCTCTACAGCGGCGAACTGGCGATGCTGGTGGCGGCGGCCTGGTTGATTTCGCTCGCGCCATCGCTGCGCGGAGCAAAAGCCGCTCACCGGCACTGGCGGCTGGTGCTGCTGGCCTGTCTGGCGCTGCCGTGGATCGCGCCGCGGCGTCCGCTGTCCACCGGCGGCGGATCGGTGCTACTGACCACGGGACCGTCCACGCCGGTTCCTTCGTCTTCGTTCGATCTCAATACGCTGTTTGCCGCCGCGCTCGGCTTGGGATGCCTGATGTTCCTCAGCCGGCTGGCCATCAGCTTCGCCCGCGCCAGACGTTGGGCGCGGCGCGCCGGGACCACGGACTCGCCCGGCATTCGATTGTCGGCCGACGTGAAGGGACCGGTCACCTTCGGCTGGCTGCGTCCCGTCATCCTGATGCCCGCCGGTTACCCCGGCATGCCGGAGGCGTCGCGCCGCGCCATCGAATGTCATGAGCGGCTGCACGTCGAAAGGCGGGACTGGCTGCACCTGGTGATGGAAGAACTGGTGCGCTGCGCGCTCTGGTTTCACCCGGCGGTGTGGCTGGTGTTGAGCCGCATTCACCTCACCCGGGAACAGGTGGTGGATGAAGAGGCCGTGCGGCGCACCGGCGATCGCGACGGCTATCTGGCCGCGCTGCTTGCCGTGGCGGGGTTGAAGACGGAGCTAGCCTTCGTCCCGGCGCCAGCCTTTCTCGAACGGCGCAACCTGGCCAGGCGGGTGGCCGCTCTCACACGAGGGCCGCTGCCTTCCAATCGCTTTGCGATCGCGTTCGCCCTTGTGGCGCTTGCCGCCGCTTCCGGCGCCGCCGCGGCGTTGCTTCCCCTGCGGCATACGGCGCCGGTGACCCAACTGCGCATCGGCGGCAACCGCCAGTCGCAGAAGCTGGTCTTCCAGCCCCGCCCGGCCTATCCGGCCGAAGCCAAGGCGGCGCGGATTCAAGGAACTGTACGGCTGGCCGTGCGCATCGGCCGCGACGGCCACGTCGGCGACATCGCGCTTGTCGGCGGCCACCCGCTGCTGGTGCCCGCCGCCATTGCCGCCGTACGCCAATGGCAGTATTCTCCCACTTACCTCAACGGCGAACCGGTCGAAGTCTCGACCGCGGTCGACGTCAACTTCACCCTCACCCGATAAAAAGGAGCACCAATCCGATGAACCGTTTCTTCCCTCTACTCGTCGTGTGTTCGCTCCCGGCCCTGGCCGGCGAGCCCACCGTCATTCACAAAGCGAACCCCAAGTATCCGCCCGCCGCCAAGCTGGAGCGGATCGAAGGAGTGGTAACCGTGGCGGTCGAGATCGACGAGCGCGGCCTGGTTACCGAGGCCCGTGTCCTTGGCGGGCCCAAGGAGTTGCGGCGTGCCGCTGAGATCGCCGCGCTCGACTGGCAGTACGCCGCCACCGGCAAGCCGGCCGCTGCCAACATCGACTTCAATTTCACCCTGCAGCGCGACGCGGCGGAGGCTCCCTCTCGCGGCCTGTTCCAGGGTGTGGAGTTCACCAACGTTCCCCCCGAAGCGCAGGCGCGCCTTCTGCCTCGCGTGCCGTTGAAGGAAGGCGACCCGCTTCCGGCGGGCGCCGAAGACGCGCTGCGCCAGATCGTGGCCGATACCGATTTGAAGCTTCTCGCCTACCTCACCGCCGGGAACAAGCTGATGGTGGAGCCTCGCGCCCAAAGCATTCGCGTGGGAGGCAACGTGCAGGCGGCGAAGATCGAATACCAGCCGCGCCCGTCCTATCCGGCCGAAGCCAAGCAGGCGCGCATTCAAGGGACCGTGCGGCTGGACGCGCAGATCGACCAGTACGGCAGCGTGTCGAGGCTGGAAGTCATCAACGGCCATCCCATGCTCGCCCCCGCCGCCCTCGCCGCCGTGCGCCAGTGGCGCTATCAGAAGACGTTGTTGAATGGAAATCCGGTGGAGGTGGCCACGCAGATCGATGTCAACTTCACGCTGGCGCCGTAGGTCTTACGGCACCAGCGCCTCGGTGTAAGTGGCCGCGAGGTTCACTTGCTTGACTTGCGGTGCGGAAACGGCCAGCGCGTCCCGCACCGCCTCCGGTCCGCCGGACGGCATGCGGCCATCTGGCGAAACGGAAGCGATGGTGGCGCGAAAGCCTTCGATGTCGTCGGCGCGGGCGAGCTTCGAGCCGAACTCCTCGGCGGTATGCGAGCGCACCCAATCGAGCGTTCGCCGCATCGCCCGCGCCAGCCGCCGCGCGGTGTCCTGATTCCGGTCGAGCCACTGCCCGCGTGCCATCAGGCATACGGCTGGATACCGGTCCACGCCGAAGATGGCCCGCGTGCCTTCCGCCGTAGTGCCGTCGGCCAGCACGGCCAGATCCGGATGCCGCGCCCTCAGCACACTGAGCGAAGCGGGCAGCGTGACCACCGCGTCGAGCCGCCCCTGTTCGGCCGCCGCCACCGTCACGCTGTGACCGCCGCCGGTCGCCACGACGTTGAGATCCCCGGCCGCCAACCCATGCCGCGCCGCCAGCAGGTTCACCAGATTGTGACCGCTCGATCCGAAAGCGGAAACGCCCACCGTCGCGCCTTTCAATGCGCCAATCGTGCGCACCTTCGACTTGGGCGAGGCCACCAGGGACAACGGCGAACGCACGGTGAGTACCAGAAACGATCTGGGATTCCGCCCTTCCGCCGCCAGCCGCATGGCCTGGTCATAGCCGCCCGCGACCGCTTCCACGCTCTCTCCAAACAGCGCTTCCATGGCTTTCGAACTGCTGGGCACTTCCAGAATCTCGACATCCAGGCGCTCGTCGGCGAAGTAGCCGAGAGCCTGCGTGAGCGGCGTCAACTCCTCGCCCCGGAAGACGGCGATACGGGTTTTATGGGAACCATCCCCGCAACTCGTCAGAAGGAAGACGAGGGCGGCGGCGGTGAGACGCATGGATACCAGATTACATCCGCATGCCAGCCGCGATGGCGACCATCGCCTAACGCCAGGCGGTGGGCAACAGCCTAACGATCAGGCCCTCCCGTGCCGATAACAGGAAAGACGTATGGCGATCCAAACCATGACCATGCCGGTTGCCGAGGCCACCGAACCGTTCTTTCCCGTGGTTCCGCAGACCCTGGAAGAAGCCGGTCTTTCGGAAACGCTGCTGCAGCAATTGATCCTCAAAATCATCTACTTCCGCGGCGAGGTGGGGGGAAGGGATCTGGCCAAGCAGGTCGGCTTGAATTTCAGTCTGATCGAAGCCAGTCTGGACTATTTCAAGAGCCAGCATCAGGTTGGCGTCAAGCGTTCGTTTGGAATGGGGCCGGTGTCGAGCGTCTTCGCGCTCTCCGACCAGGGCCGCGTCATGGCGCAGAAGTATCTGGAGACCAACGCCTACGCCGGCCGCGCCCCGGTGCCGCTCGAACAATACACGGCGGCCGTGATGAAGCAGCGCCGCCCGGATAACTGGCTGAATCGAGCCAAACTCGAAGCCGCGTTCAAGCACATGGTCACCAACGACCGCATGATCACCCAGGTCGGACCCGCGGTGAACGCCGGAAAATCGTTTCTGATCTACGGGCAGCCGGGCAACGGCAAAACTTACATCGCCGAAGCCTTGCTGCGCATTGAGAGCGATCCGATCTATATCCCCTTCGCCATCGAAGCGAACGGGCAGGTCATTCAGATCTACGATCCGCTTTATCACCACCGCCTGGACGGGGAATCGGAAAGCGACGAGCCGTCCATCTGGAACGTCTCGGAAGAGAACACCTACGACGGCCGCTGGTTCAAGGCGCGCCGGCCGTTTATCGTATCGGGCGGCGAACTGGCTCTCGAGATGCTCGATCTTTCCTTCAAACAGGATTCGCGCATCTACGACGCTCCGTTCCAGTTGAAAGCCAACAACGGCATCTACCTCATCGACGACTTTGGCCGCCAGAAGGTCTCGCCCGCCGAAGTCCTGAACCGCTGGATCGTGCCGATGGAAAAAGGCGTCGATTACTTCACGTTCCTTTCGGGCGGCAAGATGTCGGTGCCCTTCGACACCTTCCTGGTCTTCTCCACCAACCTGCGCCCCGAGCAGATCGGCGATGAAGCCTTCCTGCGCCGCATTCAGTACAAGATGTTCATGCGCAGCCCGGACGAAAAGGAATTCACCAAGATCTTCCTCGATTTCTGCACGCAGAAGAAGCTGCCGATCGTGCCCGGCGCGCTCGACGCCTTTCTGGAAAAGCGCTATCGGGCGAGCGGCAAGATGTTCCGCCGCTGCCAGCCGCGCGACGTGATCACGCACGCCATCGACCTCATCCGCTTTGAAGGCATGAAGTGGGAATTGAGCGCCGAAGCGCTCGACCGCGCCTTTGAGAGCACCTTCGTTTCCGAGGAATACGAAGCCTAACCGAGCACCCGGATCAACCGGTCCGCCGTTTCCTTCAGGTGAGCCGCGTCCCGGTACTTCCGCCGCGGCCAGAAAAATCCACGCAGCCCGTCGCCCTTGGTGCGCGGCACGATGTGGATGTGCAGATGCGGGACGCTCTGGCTCACCACGTTGTTCACCGCGACGAACGATCCCTCGGCTCCGAAGGCCGCCTCCACGGCGGCCGCCAGCAACTGCGCCCGCACAAACAGCGGTTCCACCAGAGCGGCCGGCAATTCCGGCAGCGTTTCCACATGCAGGTTCGGAACCAGCAGCACATGGCCCGGAAACAATGGCTTGTGGTCGAGAAACGCCAGGCAGCGCTCGTCCCGCCACACGATGGCGGCCGGTAGCGCGCCGTTCCCGATTTCACAAAAGGTACACGCCGCTTGAGTCATTTGGGCTCCCCATCCGGCATGTTAGGCTTGTTTCGATAGGCATGCCGCAAACCAAAGACGTAACAGAACTCCAAGCGATTTGCAAAGAAATCCGCCGGCACATCATCGATATGATCACCGAGGCCAAGAGCGGACATCCGGGCGGCTCGCTTTCCGCCGTGGAGATCCTGGCGGTGCTCTATTGGGACGTGATGCGCCACGATCCCAAGAATCCGCAATGGAAAGATCGCGACCGCTTCCTGCTGGGGAAAGGGCACGCCGCTCCGGTGTTGTATTCGGCCATGGCGATGCAGGGCTATACCCCCGTCGATAAGCTGAACACGCTCCGCAAGCTGGGATCGATCTATCAGGGCCACCCCGACCGGCGCTTTATTCCGGCCATCGAAGCCTCCACCGGGTCGCTGGGGCAGGCGCTCTCGGTCGCCTTGGGCATGGGGCTCGCCGCGCGTCTCGATGGCAGCCCGTCGCGTACCTACGCCATGCTTGGCGATGGTGAGATTCAGGAAGGCCAGATCTGGGAAGCCGCCATGTTCGGCGCGTTCCACAAGGTGGACAACGTGGTGGCCATCGTCGATTACAACAAGATTCAGTTGGACGGGTTTGTGAAAGACATCATGGACCTCGAACCGCTCGCCGACAAGTGGCGCGCTTTCGGCTGGCACGTGGTCGATTTCGATGGGCACAACATCCCCGCCGTGCAGGCTGCATTTGCCGAAGCGGCCGCCACCAAGGGCAAGCCCACGGTGCTGCTGGCCCACACGGTCAAGGGCAAAGGCGTGTCGTTCATGGAGAACAACCCCAAGTATCACGGCGTGGCGCCCACCGTCCAAGAGCGGGAACTGGCGCTGAAGGAGCTGGCATAACATGGCCGCCAAAACCAAATACGAACTGAAACTCGGCATGGCCACGCGCGAGGCGTTCGGCCGCGCGCTGGTCGATATCGGCCGCGAGAACAAAGACGTCGTCGTCTGCGATGCCGACCTTTCCAAATCGACCATGGTGCACTTCTTCGCCAAGGAGTTTCCGGACCGCTTCTTTTCCTGCGGCATCGCCGAGGCGAACATGGTGGCCATCGGCGCCGGCCTGGCTTCGAGCGGCAAGATCCCCTTCGTGGCCAGCTTCTCGGCCTTCGTGCTGAACAAGGGCTTCGAGCAGTTGCGCGTCACCGCCGCCTATCCCAACGTCAACCTGAAAGTGGTTGGTACGCATAGCGGCATTTCGATCGGCGAAGACGGTCCGTCGCAGATGAGCATCGAGGATCTGAACCTCGCCTGCGGCCTGCCTGGATTCGTCGTGCTCAGTCCGTCCGATCAGGTTTCAATGGCGGCTTTCGTCCGCCTCGCCGCCGCCCATCAGGGGCCGGTGTTCCTGCGCGCCGGGCGCCCGAAGATGCCCATCATTTACCCCGAAGGCCAGAAGTTCGAGATCGGCAAAGCGATCGAACTGGTGCCGGGCAAGGATGTCACTCTCATCGCGCATGGCCTGATGGTGGCGGAGTCGATCCGCGCCGCCGAGATTCTCGAAGGCGAAGGCGTTTCGGCCCGCGTGCTCGATATGCCGACCATTAAGCCGCTCGACGAGGAAGCCATCCGCCGCGCGGCGTCGGAAACGGGCGCCATTGTGGTTTCCGAAGAACACCTGGCCGACGGCGGCCTCGGAGTCCGCGTGGCTCAGGCGGTGGCGCTGTCGGCTCCCAGTCCGATGGAATTTGTGGGCATTCACAACACCTACGCCGAGTCCGGTACGCCGGAAGATCTGATCGAGAAGTACGGCATGACGGCCGCGAATGCCGCCGCCGCCGCCCGCCGTGTGCTAAAGCGCAAGCGCTAGTTAACGCCGGAAGCGCCGTGTAATCGGCCCAGCCAGCGCCCGCATCGCCGGCTCCAGTTCCGTCACTCCCAACTGGCGGCAGAACCCATAAAACACCAGCACGCCCACGGGAATCGAAACGGCGATGTCGGCCAAAAACGCCATGCGCGTCAGGCCCAGCCAGCCGAGCAACAGGGTATTGGAAACGGTCACCGCGCAGCCCATCCCGATCGCCGCCAGCGACACCTTGGACACGCTCGACATCAGGTCGCGTCCATAGATCCCACCCAGACGGTTGCGCAGCAGCACGAACAGGACGATGGAACTGAATAGCGCCACGATCGAGGTCGAGAACGCCAGGCCCGAATGTCCGAACCCGAACCACCGGATCATTGCCGAGGCCGCCGCGTAATTGATTACGATCGAGCACAGGCTGACCATCATCGGCGTGCGCGAATCGCCCAGCGCATAAAACGCCGGAGCCAGAATCTTCAGCGCCGCGTAGCCGATCAACCCCACCGCGAACCACGACAGCGCCGAGGCCGTCTGCTGCGTGTCGTGCAGTCCGAACTTGCCGCCTTGATAGATCGATCCGATGATCGATTGCCCCAATACGAACAGGCCGACCGACGAGGGAACGGTCAACAGAAACACCGTCGCCAGCGACCGCGAGAGCGTACGCCGGAACTCGTCGAAATTACCGCTGGCGGCGCTGCGCGAAATCGATGGCAGCGTCGCCGTCGCCATCGCCACTCCAAACAGGCCCAGCGGAAGCTGCATAAACCGGAAGGCATAACCGAGCCAGCTCACCGGCCCATCGCCCGCCAGCGACGAAGCGAAGTACGTGTTCACCGTCACGTTGATCTGCACCGCGGCGTTGCCAAGCAGCGCCGGGCCCATCAGCATGATGATCCGCCTGAGGCCGGGGTCCGACCAGTCGATCGCCGGACGGAAGCGGAACCCGGCCCGCAGCAGGCTCGGCACCTGCCAGGCCAGTTGAAGCCCGCCGCCCATCACCACGCCGATCGCCATGCCGTGAATCGGCGTAATGTGCAGATAAGGGCCCAGCACGAACCCGATCAGCAAACCGATGGTCACCGATCCAATGTTGAACATCGTCGAGGCCATCGCCGGAATGCCGAAAATGCCGCAGGCGTTCAACACACCCATCGCCTGGGCGGCCAGTGCCACCAGCAGCAGGAACGGGAACATGATGCGCGTCATCGTGACGGCCAGCTCGAATTTGCCCGGTACTTGATGAAAGCCCGGCGCCACCAGGTCGACCAGCGCCGGCGCCATCAGCGCGCCCGCCACGCACAGTCCGCCCACCACCAGGAAGATCGCCGTGGCCACCAGATTGGCCAGCCGCGCCGCCTCTTCCTTGCTGCGCTTGCTCAAGTATTCGGTGAAGGTCGGAACGAAGGCGCTCGAAAGCGCGCCCTCGGCAAACAGATCGCGCGTCAGGTTGGGAATCCGGAACCCCAGTACAAAGGCGTCGTTGACCATGCTGGCGCCGAACAGGCGCGCCATCAGGATCTCGCGCACCAGGCCCGTCAGGCGGCTGGCGAGAATCGCCACCGACGCGATGCCGGCCGAGCGCACGACGTTCTCACTCGCCGAAGGAGGCTGTGCGTCGCGCGGGGGTGGTGTGACGACCGAAGGCGTAGGTCTATTCTCCGTACTGTTCGAGGAACCGTGCAATCGTGCGAATCCCGGTGAAGTAATTCTCGATCTTGAACTTCTCGTTGGGCGAGTGCAATGCGTCGTCGGGCAGTCCGAAACCCATTAGAACGGTGGGGATCCCCAGATGCCTGGCGAAATCTCCCACAATCGGAATCGAACCCCCCGAACGTATAAATACCGTTGGCCGTCCCAAGGTTTCTTCAAATACCCTGGCGGCCACCCGGATGGCCGGATGGTCCGGGTTCACCACCACCGCCGGAGACCCGCTCAGCACCCGCAACTCGATCTTGCAGCCGGCCGGCGTATGGGCTTTGAGAAAGCTCCGGAATCCGGCCACGATCTTGTCCGGATCCTGGTCCGGCACCAGGCGGAAGCTTACCTTCGCCGTCGCCCGCGACGGAATCACGGTCTTGGCGCCCGATCCTGTAAACCCGCCCGCGATGCCATGAACTTCGAGCGTCGGCCGCGCCCACACACGCTCCAGCACCGAATACGCAGGCTCGCCCGTCAACGCCGCCGAGCCTACTTCCTTTTCCAGAAATTCAGGTTCGGAAAATGGCAGCGATTTCCAACTATTCAGTTCCGCCGCCGCCGGTGCCTGCCAGTCTTCATACATGCCGGGAATTTGAATACACCCGGACGCGTCCTTGGTTTTCGAAAGCACCTCAATCAACGCGAAAATCGGATTCGGCGCCGACCCGCCATACAATCCGGAATGCAGATCCTTGGCCGGGCCGGTGCATTCCACTTCCGTATAAACGAGGCCGCGCAGCCCGATGCAAAGGGTGGGAATGCCCTCGGCATAGAGCGCGGTGTCCGAGACCAGCGCCACATCGGCCTTGAGCTTCGCTTTCTGCTCGGGCACGTACTTGGCGATCGATGCGCCGCCGACCTCTTCCTCCCCTTCAATCAGGACCTTGATGTTCACCGGCAGCGTACTGCCGCTTAAGGCGCGCAGCGTTTCAAGCGCCTTGATATGCATCATCATCTGGCCCTTGTCGTCCACCGCTCCGCGCGCATAGAGATTGCCGTCGCGCTCGGTGGGCTCAAACGGCGGCGTGACCCACAGATCGAGCGGATCGGGCGGCTGCACGTCGTAGTGCCCATAACAAAGCACCGTCGGCTTGCCCTCGGCATGCAGCCAATCGGCATAGACCAGGGGATGCTTCGCCGTCTCGACAATTTCGACGTTTTCGAGACCGGCGGCACGCAACTGCGCGGCCGTGAACCCGGCGGCCCGCCGCACGTCGCCGGCGTTTTCGGGCAGCGTGCTGATGGAGGGAATTCTAATAAAGTCCTTCAGTTCGCTAAGAAAACGTGTCTTGTTCCGATCGACGTAGGTGTCTATGGTTTGGCTCATGACGCAGTACGAGATTCCCGAGACTTCCAGATTTGGCTCCATTATAGCCCTGCGGCGAATTCTTCCCGCGCGCGCTACTGGCGAACGCGCTTTCAGACGAATGACGAGGTGGAACCTGTGTTCCCGAAAGGCCATCCATGGACCCCACTTTGGCCGGTGCCGCCGCCGTCATCGGCTACATCGTTTTCCTGGCCACCACCATGTTTCATGAAATGGGACACGCGCTGGCCGCCCGGCTGCTGGGCTCGCGCGAAGTCTATCCGTTCCCGAAAATCAACTGGAACCCGCTCGATCACATGGCCCGCGCGCGTTTCGGACTTGGTGTGATGCCGCTCATTGCGATGTTCGCCAACATGCGTTCGGGTGGCGTCTGGACGTTCGGCTATCCGGCCGCCCCATTCGATCCGCAATGGGCCGTCCAGAACAAGCGTTCAGCCGCCTGGATCGCCTTCGGAGGGCCGGCCCTCAATCTCGCCGTCGCGCTTGCCGCCGCGGGTTTGATCAAAAGCGGCATCGCGCTCGGCTGGTTCGCCCATGATTACTCAGGTACACCGTGGCTGCTGGTGAAGGCCGCCGATCCGGCCGCCGATATCGCGGCCGTCCTGCTCAGCATCCTCTTTTATCAAAACGTGCTGATGGCCGCTTTCAACCTGATGCCGCTGCCGCCGCTCGATGGATTTTCTCTGGCCGCCTTTTGGATGAAGCCCGAATCGGCGCTCAAGTTCTACCAGTGGGAATCGAAACTGTCGTTCCTTTATCCGCTGGCCGTCTTCCACGCCACCGCCCTGTTCTGGAGCGTCATGAGCCGGTTCTACGTCTTCTTACTCGCCGCGCTGTTTTAGAGCTCCCAGTTGACGCATGGTCCGGTGTACCTTTTCGAGATACCCCGGCACCGGGGAATAGGTCCTCAGCTTTTCGTTCAGGCTTTTGCCCCGATAGGCTGGACCCTCGGCCACCATCCGCGCCACGGTTTGGATGCCGTCCACGATGGTGGGGAATCGCACCCGGCCCCAGCCGAACAGATTGTTGCCGCGGCCCACGCGGCCGCCCCCCGTTTCGACGATGGCCAGACTCGGCAGCAGCCGCCAGTCGAGCCGATGGCGATCCGCGGCGGCCAGAAATTCCTGCGCCAGGTGGCCTACAGGCGCGCCCTTCCTCCGGAAGAACTCTTTCAATGGACCCAGCCGGTCGTCGATGGCGGCGGTCTCCGCCGAGCCCGCCAGCCCGCAAAACAGCAATACCGCGATAGGACGATACATGCCGGAACCCAATCAATCGGCAAATCATAGCAAAAGCGAAAGGCCCCTGCCCGAGAACTTCTCGAGCAGGGGCCTTTATTTCGAGCCGATCTAGGACGGAATCTGGTTTCCAATCCTGCGCGCAGAGGCGGCCGGTCCACAGGAACGGCGGCTTCGCCACTGAACGAAACCAGCTACAGTAGGAGCGTCGACTTTAACAGTCGGCCACCTCGCGCGTGTGATATCTACTACCAGTACTCATATGTTGAAACTGGACCACCTCCTTTCTCAGTGATAGCTTCATACTAATTCCAGTTTTGGAAGCTGTCAAGAGATTGGAGGGGCGCCGCTTCACAGCCGGTTTTTGAGAAACCGGCACATCGCCAGCCCATCCATCCAGTTGAAGGGAAATTTTCCCGTCGTGTAGTGCGCACAGGGCAGCGTGAACACTTCATGCGGCAATTGGTGGCGCCGGAAACTGTCCAATACTTGTTTGGAATACACCGGCAGGAACGTCGTGTCGTACTTGGCCCAGATCAGCAGAGCAGGCATGTTGCGGCCTTTCAGCCGCTCAAGGAAAGTGGCCGGGCTGATGGGCGCCCACAATTCCCGCAACTCATCCTGTGTGACGTTTCCTTCAAAGCCCTGCTTTACATGGCGGGTCGAAAGCCCGGTCCACACCACGTCCGAGAAGTACATGGATACGTGGTTGAAGACACCGCACTTCAACCGGCGATCGTGCGCCGCCGTGATGAACGCCATGCATGATCCCAGACTGGTGCCGAGCAGCCCCAGCCGTTGATAACCGCGCTGTTCGAGCCACGTCAGGCACGACTTCACATCGATGACCGATTGCCTCACGGCATGGATCGTACGCCCCACGTTGCTTGAAACATGGTAATCGGCGCGCTGGAGTTCGGCCGGCATCCGCCGGTCGTGATAGGCCATACTCATGCGCAGGGCCGTAATGCCGAACTTGTTGAGCAGGCGGCACAGACCCACATGTCCGCCCGCATCGGAATTCCACTGCGGCAGCACCACCACCGCGCGGCCTTCATCCTTCTCGGCCGGGAAGAAATCCGCGTGTACCAGGTTGTTTTCAGGATAGGGCGACCGGATGGCGCTGGTAAATCGAAGCACCCCGTCTTCGAGCCGGTAGTCGTTTATCGGCGGCGCATCGTAATAGCCGTCGGATTCCGATACCGCGCGCCGCACCCAGTTGTGTACCGATTTGCGCGTATCGCCGTTGGCCGCGACACCGTCCATCCACTCCAATCCCCAATCGAACGGGCGTACCTGGCGGTTGGTATCCTTCGTCGCCAAATCGTACTCCCACCGGTCCATCCACTTTGCGTACAAGCCCATCGGTTAAAGGGTCAGTTTAGCAAACAAAAAACCCGGCACCGCCGTACGATGCCGGGTAAAGGAGAAACCGATTCGGGAGGCAACTACAACCACCGAAGCGACTTGAAAACCTCAATAACCCTGCCACATGAGATGCAATCGCCGGGCCAATGCTCGTTTCAACGGGAATCTCATCGCAAGAGCTCGATTCCCAAAGAGTTAGCTCGAATCTGCGCCACCACCCGGCGGGTACTGTATTCCGATTTTCATATTTTCCATTCTCCCGCGAGTCCCGATTTCCATATTCACGGCCGGGTTACAATACGCCTGAATGTCTCCCCATCCGGCAGCCAACCCTCCCTTGAGGGACGTATCGGCCGCCGCCGCACGCAGCACCCTCGCCGGATTCTTCCTGTCCGGCGTCCTGATGTCGTTTCTGGGAGCCATCATTCCGGCCTGGGGCTACCACCTGCAGTCGGAATACTTCACGATCGGTTACTACTTCCTGGCGTTGAACGCCGGGTTCCTGATCTCGACCGCCGCTTCGCGCCAACTGCTGGAGCGCCATTCGATCGGCACCGTCCTCATTCTCGCTTCCTCGCTTGCCGCGCTGTCCTTCTTCTATCTGGCCGCCGTCGGCCCGCCGCGCAGCCATTGGTTTCGCGTGGCCGGGATGCTGTCGATCGGCCTCAGCGGCGGCATCCTCAATACCGCCCTGTTCCATGCCGTCTCGCCGGTGTACCGCCGCGATCCCGCCTCCACCATCAACCTCGCCGGACTGCTGTTCGGACTCGGCTGCCTCACCACGGCCGTGCTGGTGGCCGGAACTTTTTATGTCTACACGACTGGCGCCATCCTGACGTTCCTCGGTCTGCTGCCCGCATTCCTGGCGGGTAAATATGCACGCTGGCGCCGCGATGTGGAACCGAAACCTTCCTCGGTGCCGCTGCGCCAGGCCCTTTCCGATTTCCGCAGTCCCACCGCCGTCCTGTTCGCCCTCCTACTGTTCCTGCAGTTCGGCAATGAATGGTCCATCGCCGGATGGCTGCCGCTGCTGCTCGCCCAGCGTCTGGGCGCCAGTCCGGCCAGCGCCATCTGGCTGCTGGCGCTCTATTGGTTCTCACTCACTCTCGGCCGCATCGTCGCACAGGCGATCCTCCCCAGCGTCAACCACGCCAAACTGCTGCTCGGAAGCGTGGTCGCCTCCATCTTCGGCTGCGTGATCCTTTCCCTCACCGCCACCACCACTGGCGCCGCTTCGGGCATCGTCATGACCGGGCTCGGTTTTGCCTCCATTTACCCGCTGGTAGTGGAGCAGATCGGCAATCGCTTCCCGCACTACCACCCGGGCCTTTTCAACGGATTGTTCTCGCTCGCCGTCACCGGCGGACTGCTGGCGCCCGCGTCGCTTGCCTGGGCGGCGGAATACGCCGGCATCGGTTCCATCATGATGCTTCCGGTCGCCGGCAGCGTTGGCGTCCTGTTGATCCTCGCCGTCATCTGGCTGGGTAACAAGCTGCCGCTCTTGGCGTCCAGATTCAAGTGATACGCTATCGGAGAATGGCAATGCATTCCCGCAGGCATTGGCTTCGCGCCGTCGGCGCGGGCTGGGCCGGTTTACCCGTCGCGGCCCAGGAACTCGTCTTTCCCGGCAAGCGCCCCATGCTGGTCCAGAACGACTTTCCGGAGGACCTGGAATCCCCCGTCGAATACTTCGACCAGTGGCTCACGCCCAACGACGCCTTCTTCGTGCGCCATCACCTTCCGCGTCCGCAAATCGACCACGCGGCGTTTCGCCTCGAGATTGGCGGCCTGGCATCGAACAAGCTTTCGCTGAGTCTCGACGATTTGCGCAAACTGCCGCAATTCAAAGTGCCCGCGACGCTTGAGTGCGCCGGCAACGGCCGCAACTTCTTCCATCCCAAACTGCCCGGCCTGCAATGGAAAAAGGGAGCCGTGGGCAATGCCGAATGGCGCGGCCCGAGGTTGGCCGACCTGATGGACAAAGCCGGCGCCGCCGCCGAAGCCCAATGGGGTACCTTCAACGGAGCCGACGTGCCGGTGGGCAAGACGCCCGATTTCATTCGCTCCATTCCCATGCGCAAGCTGCGTCATCCCTCCACCCTGATCGCGCTTGAAATGAACGGTGAGCCGCTGCCCGCCATCCACGGCGGTCCGGCGCGCCTGGTCGTTCCCGGTTGGGATGGCGCAAGCTGGGTCAAATGGGTGACCGGTTTTACGCTGGCCGCGCAGCCCGATTCCGGATTCTATTTCGCCACCGGCTATCGCTATCCGAAGTATCCGGTGGGTCCGGGCGGCGCGGCCAAGCCGGAAGACATGGAAGTGATCGAAGGGATGGCGGTCAAGTCGATTTTCGTCAAGCCTCTCGACAACGCCAAGGTGGCCCGCGCGCCGCAGCGGCTGCAGGGGATGGCCTGGGCCGGCGAGAATCGTGTCGCCCGCGTCGAGATCTCCTCGGACGGCGGCGCCAAGTGGCGCGACGCGATCCTCGGCCCCGAGAATTTCAATTTTGCCTGGCGCTCCTGGCGGCTGGACTGGTCGCCCGCCCGCCCCGGCCACCACATCCTCATGTCGCGCGCCACCGATTCGGCCGGCCGGGTGCAGCCCATCGAACCGGTCTGGAATCCATCCGGATACCTATGGAATGGCGTCGACCGCATCGGCGTCACCGTGGAGGCCTGAACATGAAAGCTCCCATCGCCGCCGCGCTGTTCGCCGTAACCGCCTCCATCGCCGCCGACCCCCAACTGATCGAAAAGGGCAGGGAAGAGGAGAAGCGCCAATGCGTCGCCTGCCACGGGTTGCGCATTATCAACGTTCAGCGCCTGCCCCGCGCCGGGTGGGAGCGGGAACTGGACAAGATGATCCGCTGGGGCGCCACGCTCAACGACCGTAAAGCGCTGATGGAATACCTGGTGGCCAACTACGGCGACGACAAGCCGTTGCCCGCGCCGCCCCTGTCGCGCGACGCTTCCAAGAAGTAAATGGCTTCTCCCCTCATCGCGGATTCCACCGTTCGCGTGCTCGACTTGCGCCAGGTGCCCGGCCGCGATCTCGAGCCGCTGCTGGAAGACGAAATCCGCACCTGGGAAGAAGCCTTCCACTGGAGCTTTTCCGCCTCCGCCGAACTGGTGCTGCGCTTTGTCAATATGCGTTCGCTCAACGGCTATGCGCTCACTGTCGACGGCCGCATCGAAGGCTACTCCTACTACATCACCGACGAACACAAGGGCATGATCGGCGACGTCTATTTGCGCCCTGCCTATCGTGTGCCGGAATTCGAGAATCTGCTGCTCGAAAGCTCGCTCGGCGCCCTGATGTCGGACCGCGAGATTCGCCGCGTCGAAACGCAGTTGATGACGCTCTCCTCGCCGCTGCGCCGCAAGATGCCGCTACCCCGCTGGCTGCAGGTCTATCCGCGAACCTTTATGGTGAAGGCTCTCGATGGCGGCCTCATGCCGCCCGGGGCCGCCGATGCGCACGTGCAAATGGCCGCCTGGCGGGAACAGGGCCAGGAATCGGCCGCGCGCCTCATCACCGATTGCTACCGCGGCCACATCGACAGCAAGATCAACGACCAGTACCAGACCGTGCCCGGCGCCCGGAAATTCCTGCTCAACATCATCCAATACCCCGGCTGCGGACGCTTCTTCCCGGCCGCTTCGTTCTTCTGCCACCGCAAGGATAGCGGCAGCCTGTGCGGCCTCGTTCTGGCCAGTATCGTCGGCCCTACCACCGGCCACATCACGCAGCTATGCGTCTCGCCCGAAGCGCGAGGCTATGGCATCGGCTACGAGATGCTGCGCCACTGCGTCAACGAACTGACGGCCTACGGATGTACCGAGGTCAGTCTCACCGTGACCTCGTCCAATGTTTCCGCCATCCGCCTCTACGAGCGGAGCGGCTTTGAGCCCCGCAACGATTTCGCCGCGCACGTATGGGAGGGATTTTAGAGATGGCTCGAATTGCACTGGTTACCGGCGGCTCGCGCGGCATCGGCCGCGCCATCGCCATGGAACTCGCCGCCCAAGGCCACCTGGTCGCAATCAACTACCGCGAGCGGGCGGCGCAGGCCGATCAGGTTGTCCACCATATTCGCGCCTCGGGCGGCCGCGCCGTGGCCATCCAGGGCGATGTCGCGATCGCCGCCGAAGCCTCGACGCTCGCCGCACGTGCCGCCGAGGCGTTGGGCGGCCCCGTCGACATCCTCATCAACAACGCCGGCGTGCTGCGCGGCGGCGATCTGTTCGATTTCGATTTCTCGCAGATGGAAGGCATGCGCGCGGTGAACGTCGATGGCCTGGTGCGCGTCACCCGCTCGGTCGTTGATGGAATGAAGCAGCGCCGCTGGGGCCGCATCGTCAATCTCACTTCCATCGCCGGCATCGGCACCAGCTTCGAAGGCAACACGTTTTACGCCGCCACCAAGGCGGCCGTCATCACGCTTACCCGCCGCTTCGCTCTCGATCTCGGGCCACACGGCGTTACGGTCAATGCCGTAGCGCCGGGCTACATCATCACCGACATGGTAGGGGCCAATCCCAACATCGAGCGCATGTCGTCCCGCGCCATGGTGCGCCGCGTGGGCGCGCCCGAAGATATCGCCCATGCGGTGGCTTTCCTGGTCTCCGAGCGTTCCAGCTTCCTCACCGCCCAGGTGCTGACGGTCGACGGCGGCCGCATGGACTACATCGCCCACGCCTGAGGTTGGCTCAAACAGATCCTCTCCCGGCCGATGAGGCTGAACAAGGCCGGATTGAATTCCGGCAATCGATAGACCAAGAGAGAGGACCATGAAGAAATTTCAAGCGCTGACCGTGGCCGCGGCCATGCTCGTCGGTACCGCCAACCTGGTGATGGCCAACGACAAAGACAAGGGTCACAAGAAGGACGATCACAAGGAAGAGAAGCACGACGACCACAAGAAAGAGACGAAAAAGAAGCACTAAGTCTCGTTCTCAAGGGGGGCGCATTTTCGCGCCCCTCGCCCCGGACCGCATGTTATCATTCGCCTCATGCCATTCGGTGTCAACCTCCTCATCTGGACCGCCCACTTCACCAAAGAGCACTTCCCGCTACTCCCCAAATTGAAAGCGGCCGGATTCGACGGCGTTGAACTGCCCTTGTTTGACCTCAAGGGATATCCCGCCAAACAGGTGAGAAAAGCCATCGAAGCCGAAGGGCTCCGCTCCACCATCTGCAGCATCATGCCCGCCGGAGCCAACATCTTCGACGCCGATGCCTCGGTGCGCCGCAAAGGCCTCCAGTTCCTCAAGGACGTAACGAAAGTCTCCGCCGAAATCGGGGCTGAAGCCGTCGCTGGACCCCTCTATTCGCCCGTCGGCTGGCTCCCCGGGCGCCGCCGCACCGCCGATGAATGGCAGCGCGGCATCGAGACTTACCGCAAGCTCGGTCCGGTTCTCGATCAATACAACATGACCTTCGGCATCGAGCCGCTCAATCGCTTCGAGACGTTCTTTCTCAACCTCGCCTCCGATGGCGCGGCGTTCTGCGATGCGGTCGATCATCCGCGCGTCGGGCTGCTGATCGACACCTTTCACTCCAACATCGAAGAGAAGAGCATTCCCGCCGCCTACAAGGCCGCGCGCAACCATCTGAAGCACGTGCACACCTGCGAGAACGATCGCGGCATTCCCGGCTCCGGACACGTGGAATGGAAGCCCGTGTTCAAGACGCTGAAGGACATGGGCTACAACGGCTGGCTCACCATCGAGAGCTTCGGCTTCAACATGCCCGAAATCGCCGCGGCCGCAGCCATCTGGCGCGACCTTGCCGCCACGCCCGACGCCATCGCCGTCGAAGGCCTGAAGTTCCTGCGAAAGAACTGGAGTTAATCTTTAGGGCAGCGGCACGTCCACCCACGTGCCATCCGGAATCAACTGCGTGCTGACCACCGTCGTCCCTACGGCGATCTCATAGGCGCCCAGAAACCCGCGAAGGCTTACCAGTCCGTTGGCGCCCGTTTCCACTATCTCGTCGGTCCACCATTTGCGGTAAACCAGGTCGAGATAAGCTTGCCCGGCCGGCTTGATCGACCAGTCCTTGCGCCACAACGCCGCGTCCGGACGCCAGTGCTGTCCTTCCCAAAAGCCCCACTGCAGGATGCCGCAGAAGTTGGTATGGCTGAAGGCGATGGTGATCGCATCGGCCAGATAGCGCGCCTGCAAGGCTTCGTCGGTGGTGTCGAAGTCCAGACCGGTGATCTGCAGATTGCCCACGATCGCCGCGAAACGGTCGAAATCGGCATACATCTCCTCGATGCCGCGCACCGAAGCCGGATCGAAGTGGCCCATGAACCCGACGCCGGTGATATCGGCCCCCTTGGCGACGAGATCGTGCAGCACGCGTTCGAATTCCGCCCGCCGTCCGCCTCCTTCGATCGCCCCGCTCTCATTGGCCCAAACGGAAATCGAGGAAGGCACGCGTTCGTGCGCGCGACGGAAGATCTCCGCATACAGATCGATGCCGAACCGGCGCTCGAGAGTCGGCATCCAATCGGCCACCGGATGGTTCAACACATCCCACTCGATGACCTTGTCGCCGACGGCGGTGAACTTCTCTTCCAGGTGCGCGATCAGCCGCCGCGGCAACTCGGACTCGGGAAACTCGCCCGGTCCCAGACCCTCGCGGTCGAGCGGCCCTTGCGCCCCATAGTGCCCGCGCACGCCGATGGTCCGCTCGCGCAGCCACTCGCAGGCCGCCTCCAGATACTGTTGCCGGTAGTCGGGGTCCGTGTTGGACTTCGACCGTTCCCACTCCTCCCACTTCAAATCTTTTTCGAAAACCACCCGGTTGAAGTAGTTCTCCACCAGGTGCCGGTACCTGTCGGCGTCCTCTCCTTCGGCCGCCAGTTGCCTTGCCGTCACCGCCGTGCCGAATCCAAAAGCGTGCCGCTTCATCCGCACGTGAACTTTCGCTTTCTCCACCGGCCGTCCCTGCGCGTCGATGACGCGGATGGTGAACCGGCCCTTGCGAAGGCGCTCAATACGCTCCTCGGCCGCCTCGCGCCACGGAGCGTCCAACTCCATACCGGAGTAGGCCACCGGACTACGGGGCAGCGACTCGAGCGCGCGAGTCCGGCGATAGTTCAACAGCCGCACGCCGCCAATTTCCATCGATTGCGCGTACGTGCCCAGGTGCAGCACCACGTTCGGATTCTCCGCCGCCAGCTGCGCCCGAAACGCCACAAACACCTGCCGCCAGTTGGCGCCCGCATAGAATCCTTCACCGCCCAGCCGCCGGAACGCGCCGGCCGGTTCCTCCACCGATGCGATGCCGTACGCCGTGAGCGCCTCGCTTCTGGCGGCCGTTCCACGCACGAACAGTTCCAGCGCGAGTACGTCTCCCGGCGCCACGCTGCCACGCGCCGCCGCCACCAGCCGCACCGCATCCGCCCGTTCCGGCGCCGAACGCACCTGCACCCTCACGCTGCTCGGAAACTCCAGATCGGCTACTTCCGAAGCCTGTGCCACTGCATTCGTCCGCGGCTCCGCCAACAGCCGGAACAGACCGGCATCCCGCCCATCGAGCATGGTCTCGGCACCCACGGGCAAATTGACCGATTGTGACCGTGCGACCAGGCATACTACCTGCGCTAGAAGTTGAATAGTAATCATAGAAACTATAAATTGTGGCCAGTTTAACATATCGCGTTTAGGGGGATTCCCCTCTTCGCACACGCTTGCTATCATCGGTTTCAAGCCTTCAAACAGAGCCATGATGTACCGGTTTGTGGCCCTGATCGCCCTCTGCGCGATCCGGCCGCTAGCGGTTGCACAACCGAATCCCACCGATCGTTGGCAAGCTGCCATGGATGCGGCAAGCCTCGCCGAAAACGAACCCGCGCGCACGCTGCACTTGCGCCAGGCCCTCGCCGCCTCGCGCGAATTCTACGAGTCCGATGTCCGCCAGTTGGAGACTTTGCTGGCGCTCGCCGCGCCCTGCGGAACGTGCGATCCAGCCACGCGCCTGCAGTATTTGAACCAGGCGCTGCGGCTGAGAGAATTGGCGCAGCCGGCCGATGCGCGTCTGGCGGACCTGTTGATGAACCTGGGAGCCCTGGCCCTGGGGGAGCGGCGCGGCCGGGAAGCGCTTCAGTGCTATCGCGATGCGCTGCAGATACGGGAAAAAGCGGGTGCCTCCGACGGAAGCATCGCCAAGGCTTACGCCGCCATCGCCACGGCATACAACCAACTGGGCGACAAGACCCAGGCGCGGCTCACCATCGACCATGGGCTTGACTCACGCCAGCATGCCGGCGACCCGGCCACCGGGGAGTTCGCGGAATTGCTCGAACAGTCCGGTCATCTCTACCGCGACGGCGGCGACGCCAAAAAAGCGGTGGAGGAATACGAAAGGGCCCTGGCTGTGCGCGAGCGTCTGTGGGGCAAACAGGATGGCCGCACCCTCGATTCCATGCGCTCTCTGGCCGGGCTTATGACCTGGCAGTCGCCCTCATACGCCGAAGCTTTGCGCAAGCGCGTGATCGCCGCCGCGCGCGCCGCCGAAGGCCAAAGCAGCGAGGAACATTACGGCGCGCTCTCCGCCCTCGCCGCCTTCTATGCCAGGCACCAGCGTTTCGAGGAGGCCGCCGCCGTCTATCGCGAAGCCTTCGCCGTGCGTTCGAGCTTCGGCCGCGCCGGCGATGCCGAAGCGGCGCGCTGTCTCCATGCGATGGCCAAAATCCTCTCGCTTCAGGGCCACTACAAGGAAGCCATCCGGCTCGCCTCCCAGAGCCTGGCCGTTTGGAATACTCTCCCGGCCGATCCGCGCCACGAAACGCTCACCGCGCAGTCGCTGCTGGCCGAGACGCTGCTTGAAACCGGAAAGCCGCTTGAAGCGGAACGTCTCTACCGCGAATTGGCGCCCGGCGCCCGATCGAAGAACGTCCCGCTATTGATTGAGACGGCGACCCGGTTGAGCCGCATCTACGAACGGCGGGGCGACCTGAGGCGCGCCGTCGAGAAAATGGAAACCGTGGCCGAGGCATTGGAAATCTCTCATGGCGGAGCCGATGCGGAACTGGCCGCCACGCTGACACGTCTCGGCGGACTCTACAGTCTGCAGGCGCGTCCGGTGGCGGCGTTTCATGCCAACGCGCGCGCCAACCGCATCCTTTGGTTGAACCTGCTGCGGTCCGGCACACCGCCAGCCGTCGTCTATCTCGTTCTCTTCGCCATGGTCGGCGTGGCCGTGCTGCTGGCTGGCGGCGCTGTCGCCGGCTACGCCTGGCTGGAGCATAAGATCGATCGATCCATCGCCGCCGCGACCCCCGCCGGTCCGCATGCACGAATCGAACTTCACGACGCCGCCACTCCCGAGTGGCCTCTGCGGTCGCGCAGCCTGCTGCTTTCGATACTCACCGCGGGAGTCTACAGCTTCTGGGCCCGCGCCGCCTGGAAGCGCCGCCTCTTTGCCCAGGCGGAATTCGAAGGCGACCGGTTCGAGTATCACGGCACCGGCCGCGAGTCGCTCATCGGATGGATGAAAGGATTGCCCGTCGTGGCGCTGATTATGAGCCTGCCCTACTGGCTGCCCGCGCCGGCCGGGCTGCTGCTGGCGCTGGCCGCGATTGCCGTTCTATGGCCGGTGGCGCGCGCCGGCGCTCATCGCTATCGCCTCAATCGCACCTCCTGGCGCGGTGTGCGCTTCGCCTTCGACGGCGCCACCGCCGAGTTCGAATCAATCTGCCTGCGCGGCCTTCTACTCACTCTCGCCACCGGCGGCCTCTACTATCCGCATTGGCAGGTTCACATCCGGCGCTTCCTGATCGACAACACTCGCTTCGGCGACCGTTCGTTCCGCTTCACGGGCCAGGGACGCGATCTGCTGCCGCCGCTCGCCCTCGCCGTTCCACTCTCGCTGCTCACCTTCGGTCTGTTCTGGGCCTGGTGGAGCGCCCTGCGCCACCGCTACTTCTGGGCGCACACCGAATTCGGCGCGGCGCGTTTCCGCTCGACCGTCACCGGACGCGGCCTGCTGCGGCTATGGACCGGCAACGGCCTCATCCTCATCGGCACGCTCGGTCTGAGCCTTTCCCAGGTGACGACCCGTTCCGCCCGGTTCTGGAGCCGTCACATCGAGCTGGTGGGCGATCCCGATCTCACCACCGTTCGGCAGGACGCCGAAGCGGCGCTGGTGGCCGCCGGAGACTACACCGATTTTTTAGGATTCGATCTCGGCTTCCTTCACTAATCCCGTGATTCAACCCCTGGCAAGCCGATTCGAAGGTTTCTATTACGACGGACAGTCGGCCCGCCGATCCGCGGCCGTCGTGGAACTGACCGCCGAAGGCGTTCGCCTCGAAGCTTCCGGCGAAGAACCCCGGCTCTGGCGGCCGGATCAACTCCGCCTGGCGATAGCCGCCGGCGAGCCTACCCGGTTGTATCGCCTCACTGGCCCCCCGGGCGAGTGCCTGCTGGTGCCCGATCCAACCTTCGCCGAAGCCCTCCTCCAACACCTGCCGCAACTCCACCGGCCGCGCACGCTGCTCGATCGTCTGCCGCTCACCGGTTGGGCCGCCGCCACCTGCGCCGTCTTTCTTCTCGCGGCCGTCTTTTCCGTAACCGGCTTCGGCCTGCTGGCCGGGATCGCCGCGCGCCTGACACCGCTCGCGATCGAAGAGCGGCTGGGGGAGGGCGCGGCGGACGTGCTCGCGCCCGCCGCCCGCCGTTGCAGCGATCCCGATCGAGAGCGCCAGCTCGCCACCATCGCCGATCGTCTCTCCGACGCCGCCTCTTCGCCTTACCGCTTCCGTGTGATCTACGTCCGCGACCCGAGGGTGAACGCCTTCGCCGCGCCCGGCGGATACATCGTCGTCTACGACGGCCTGCTGCGGCGCGCCGAAACGGCCGAAGAATTCGCCGGCGTCCTGGCCCATGAAATGGAACACGTGCTTCACCAGCACGGCACGCGCGCTCTCGCCCGTGAACTGCCGGGCCGAACGCTTGTTTCGTTGTTCTCGCCCGAAACGGCCTCCTCGCCCGGCGCACGCCAGGCCGGCGCCGCGCTTCTCAATCGCCAACACCGCCGTTCCGAGGAAGAAGAAGCGGACCGCGCCAGCGTTGGTCTGCTCGCCCGCGCCAAGGTGGAAACCAACGGGCTCGCCCGCTTCCTGCGCCGCCTGCAGGGTTCGCTCGGATCGCCGGCCCATCCCTACGCCGGCTCGCATCCCGGCACCGTCGAACGGGTGGCCGCGCTCGAAGCCGAAGGCCGCCGGCACAGCGGCGCCGCCGAAGGGCTGCTGGCGGCCGGCGATTGGGAGAACGCGCGCATGGTTTGCGGCGCACGCTGATCGCTCATTGCCTTCCGGCGTAGAACGCACGCGCTCTCCGGTAGAGATCCTGCAACTCAACCGCGTCGCATCGATCCACTCGACATGCCGGCTCGCATCCCGGCACCGTCGAACGGGTGGCGGCCGGCGATTGGGAGAACGCCCGCATGGTTTGCGGCGTACGCTGATCGCTCATTGCCTTCCGGCGTAGAACGCACGCGCTCTCCGGTAGAGAT
>CADEFT010000003.1:155001-183106 GCA_902826685.1 uncultured Acidobacteriota bacterium | reverse complement strand
CCTGCAACTCAACCGCGTCGCGAGTCTCGCCCCGGCCGGCCAGCTCATCGATCCATTCGATGAAGTAGCGCGCATCGGCGCGCGCATCCCATTGGCCCGGCAGTTCCACCGGCGCCGTGTGCGCCATGCGCACCGTGCCGGCCGTTTTCAGATAACAGCGCGCCGCCGCCCAGGAGTGCTTCGAAGCATCCACATCCACCGCGCCGCGCCATCTCCGGCCCGTCATCTCACGCTTCCAGATCACCTGCCCGTTGGCCACCAACTCGCACCGGTCGAGCGGTTCGCGCGCCTGCACTTCGAGGTGCCCTTTCAACAGGCCGCCCTCGACGCCCGCACTCCAGAACAGCATCGGTCCATTGGTTACGAAATGACGCTGCGCGCGCACACCCTCATACCACTTGGTGACATCGAAGGCCCCGTCCAGCTTCACATACATCCGGTTGTATCCCACCGGATTCGGCAGCACCCCGCTCGCCGACCCCGCCGAAGGCGGCACCCGAAGACCGAGGTTCCAATAGCGGTAGATCAGGTGCATCGAATAATCCGCGAAACCATTGAGGCCCGCAAACCGCGCCTGGTCCCGCGCCCGTCCCCAGGCTTCGTTGGCCATCATCCCGTATTGATGGAAATGATTATGCAGAAGCCCCAGGGAATCGGGGCGTTCCAGCGCCATCATCACCGGCGCCTCCCACCAGATCGGCTTTTCCGAATCGAACCACGGGAACAGCGGCCCACGGCCTTCGCGCGCCTTCCGCACGAAGCGGATCCCCGGCGGCAGCCAGCTTTCGGTCACGCGCTTTCCTTCGGGCACCACCGTTTCAAGCCCCAGCGATTCGCGCAGATGATGCAGCATCCACGCCCCACCGCCGCGCTCGTCCTCGGCATTCATCACCGTGAGGGAATGATTGCCATCCACCTTCTTCACCGCCTCCGCCGGCAGCGCTTTTCCAGCCCAAAGATTCTGCCGGTTCCACATGGTGAACACCACGCCGAGATTGAGATCTTCGGCCTGTACGAGAGCCTCGGAATCTTCGACCGGCCGGTGGACGTGCATATCGCCGGACCACCAGCCGCGCTCCCGCATGCGAATCCACGGCTTCACCTTGAGCTCGACCTTGGCGTCAGACAGCACGTCCACCAGCCGCTCGACGCGTTCATGCTCGGGGCCGCGCTCGGCCACGATGCGATAGCGTCCGGGCGCCGCCTCCACCCGGCATTCACCTTTCGCGACGAAGCTGCCCAGGTAGGCATACGGCCACTTGGCGTTGTTCTGCCGCGAACTGTGGATGGTGCCCGCCGGCCGCAACATGCCGCCATCGGGCGAGTGAATTTCAAGCCGCGCCCATACGGGTGTGCCTTTCTCATCCACCACGCGGATTTCCAGTTGGGCCCCCAGGCACGAAGAGACCAGCCAAAGCAACGCGGCTCGCATGATCCGATCACTGTATCAGCATGCTACGCTCGGGCGAAGCCGTGCTCCCCTCGCGCCGTTCGATTCTCGCTCTGCCGTTTGCACCCGCGCCGCGCCCCAACTTTCTGTTTGTCCTGGTGGACGATCTGCGCTGGGATGAATTGGCCTGCACCGGCCATCCCTTCGCGCAGTCGCCCAACGCCGGCCGGCTTTCGGGTGAAGGCGCGACGTTCCGCAACGCTTTCGCTACCACTCCGCTCTGTTCCCCAAGCCGCGCGGCCTTCCTCACCGGGCAGTACGCGCATCGCAACGGCATCACCGATAACACCCATCGCTCCGCTCTCAGCCACAAGCTCCTCACCTGGCCGCGCCTGCTGCACGATGCCGGCTATGAAACGGCGTTTCTGGGCAAATGGCACATGGGCAACGACGATTCCCCCCGGCCCGGCTTCGATCATTGGGTTAGCTTTCCCGGCCAGGGCGAATCCGTCGATCCGGCGCTCAACGTCAACGGCCAGACCACGCGCGCCAAAGGCTACGTCACCGACGTGTTGACTGAGCGTGCCGTCGATTGGCTGCGCCGCCCGCGCACCGCTCCGTTTTGCCTCTACCTCGCCCACAAGGCGATCCATCCCAACATCGTCCAGCGCAACGACGGCAGCGTGGAAGGGGACCCCAACGCACCGGAAAGCTTCATCGCCGCCGAACGCCACAAGTCCCTCTATGCGAACGCCTCCCTCCCGCACCGGCCCAACTACAACAGGCCACCGCAGGGCAAACCCGCGCTCGCCCGCGGCGGCCCGGGTGCCATCACCAGCGACGCGACGATCCTCAACCGCATGCGCATGACCAAGGCCATCGATGAAGGATTGGGAGAAATGCTCCACGCCCTTGAGCGGACGCGCCAGCTCGACAACACCGTCGTCGTCTACACAAGCGACCATGGATATTTCTACGGCGAACATGGACTCGGCCCCGAACGCCGCCTCGCCTATGAGGAGTCCATCCGCATTCCGTTCCTGCTGCGCTATCCGCCGCGGGTGCGCGCCGGGCGCCAGATCGAACGATTCCTTTCCGCGGTCGACGTTGCGCCGTCCATGCTCACGCTCGCGGGCTTGGAGCCAACCGCCGCCATGCAAGGCCGCTCGTTCACGCCTCTACTCGAAGGGCGTGACCAAGGCTGGCAGGATCGCGTGGCTATCGAATATTTCTCCGACACCGTTTTCCCGCGCATCCGCCAGATGGGTTACCGTGCCGTCCGCACACGCCGCTGGAAGCGCATCCAATACACCGAACTCCAAGGAATGGACGAACTCTACGACCTGCAAAGCGATCCCTACGAGTTGAATAATCTTCACGGCCGCGTCAAACCGGCTCCCGAAGTGAACTGGTGGCCAGGCTCATAGCCGCCGTTCGAGCGTGAATTCGTGAAACGGAGCATTCAAGCCGTCGAGCTCGGCTTCCGGCCGGTCCATCTTCCACCGGAACATTCGAAAGTGAAGCTTCTCGCGTGTGACATCGACAATCGTGAACCCGTTCTGTTCCACCGGAGCGAGCGTTCCGCCCACCTCCAGACCCGATGCCACCAGCGGAGGAGTGCCGCGCGCCGACGACGGCCATCCGCGCGGACCTGTCGACACCGGCCCGGTCAGTACCGAATGCACCGGATTGTTTCGCAGGTCCATGCGCCCGTTCCGTTCCATCGCTCCATGCGCCAGCGCGTGCAGATCGCCGCTTAAGAACACCGGGATCCGCTTCATCGCCGACGCCGCGGCCACCAGCCGGTCATGCTGCGCCCGCCATCCTTCCTGCCAGAAATACTTTGGCTTCGCGGTGCCCAACCGGCCTGCCTCGTCGAGCACATCGGGATACCATTCCCCCCACTTACCCGCGCTCCAGGCGATGGGCATCGACGGGACGTTCACCACGTGCGCCGCGTCTGACTCGCGCATGCGGCGAGTCAGCCAGTCCTCGACGTTCTCCGGCACCAGCCGTGCATGCGGCCCGCGCAGCGTCTGAAATCGCCGGCAATCATAGAGCAGAAATTCCGCCAGGGAACCCACGCGCAGCGTGCCATAGCATTCGCTCAAGCCCGGCGCGCGATCGGCGGCGCTCGCTCCGGGAAGCCCCGCCGGACGCGTCCCATGCGGCAGGTGCTCGGGAAAGTACAGGTGTCCGGTCGCCCG
The DNA here is from genome assembly GCA_902826685.1 of uncultured Acidobacteriota bacterium. GTDB lineage: Bacteria > Acidobacteriota > Terriglobia > Bryobacterales > Bryobacteraceae > CADEFT01. The sequence continues at coordinate 179,509 of CADEFT010000003.1, read as the reverse complement.
CGCCAGCCGCATCATGAAATCGTCTGGCGGGAAAGAAATGCCCGTCGCAATGGCCTCGTCGTTTTCAAAGTAATCGTGATCGTCCTGCAGAAAATGGACCGGCGTCGATTGAAACAGGGTCCCGTAAAGCTCGGCGATCTGCCGGTCCACGGCGCGTTTCAACAGCGCCTCGTTCGGCGTGCCGAGCACCGGAATGTCGCGGTCGAAGTCGGCGCCCAAAAGCTTCCGCGCCCATGGCTGCTGTCCGATCGGCAGCCGCCCGGTGCCGCGTCCATAGCGCAGGTCCCAATAGACGTGATCGCCGATGGCGATCATCGCGTCGGGCTTCTGCCGCAGCGCCGCCGCGAAAAGTTTCCGCCGCTGTGGAATGCTCACCCAGTACGGATCGCCCGTGCCTTCCGCGCGCATCGCATCGTGGCCGCCCGCGCATGTGTACACCAGCAGGCGGAAGCGCTCGACCGTCGCGTCCGGTGGAGGCAGCGTGCGCAGGGACCAGGGCTCGATACCGGGCAGGCGCAGCCGGTAACTGGTGTCCGCCCGCAGACCGGGCACGTCGAACATCCAGAACTGCCCGTCGCTATCGGTGCGCACTCCCGCCACCCGCCGGTCATCGACGCGAAGCTCAGGCGCTCGCCGCCGCGGCTGATGGAAGGACGCCTTGATGACGAACCGTTCGTGTGTCGCCGCCGGCAGCAGATGGCGCACCCCGTCGTGCGCTTCCACGGCGGCCGCCGCCGCCAGAAAGCTTCGCCGCGTCCATTGATCACCGGTCATGCCACCCGCAACGCTACCACAGCGAGCGACAATGGAGAGGTTCAATGGCAAGTAAATCCGCCAAAGACTGGCTTAAAGAATCGGCCCTGCTGCGCGACGATGGCAAGATCGGCGAGGCCATCGACGTGCTCGAACGCGCCGTCGCCACCGGTGACGAAAGCTGTGAAATCTGCAAGGAACTGGCCCGCCTCTCCCTGACCGTCAACGAAGTGCGCGCCTTCGGCAACTGGTGCCATGAGGCCATGCGCCTGGACGAAACCGACCCCGAGCCTTACCTCATGGTCGGCCGCGTCCTGGTCGCCGCCCGCCGCTGGGAAGAGGCCGTCGAAACCCTTGGCGCCGGACTTCGCTGCCCAGCCGCCGATGCCGGCCAGCGGCGCGAGGCTGAGAGCCTTCTCGCCGAGGCCCGTGAGCAGCAGAGCATCCTACGCCGGGCCAATCCCGGCTTCTCGCCGATTTAGCCAGTACCACCGTTACAGTCTTGCGTTGCCTCGACCGCTGGTCTATCCTGTGTAGCACTGTCAAGGTGAAAAGAATGTCGAGCGGGATTGATCGATTGAGCATCAGTGTGTTTTTTCCGGCCTACAACGACGCACCGTCTCTGCCGGAACTCGTGGCCAGAACCTTTGCCGTCCTGGAACCCAATTTCTCCGATTTCGAAGTTATCGTGGTGAATGACGGCAGCCGCGACGATACCGCGGCGGTTCTAAGCGGTCTGCAACGCCAGTACGGCGCCCGCCTGCGCGTTGTGGATCACGGCCACAATCGCGGCTATGGAAGCGCCTTGCGAAGCGGGTTTGCCGCCGCCACCAAGGACCTGGTCTTCTATACCGACGGGGACGGCCAGTACGATCCAGGTGAGTTAATGGGGTTAGTCAACAAATTGCGTCCAGACGTCGGTTTCGTGAACGGCTATAAGTTAGAACGAAGCGATCCGCAGCACCGCGTATTTATCGGTAACACTTACAACCGCTTCGCGCGCGCATTATTCGGTGTCAAGATTCGCGATATCGACTGCGATTTCCGCCTCATGCGGCGCGATCTGCTCCAAAGCCTCCGATTGACTTCCACTAGTGGCACTATCTGTGTTGAACTGGTACGCAAGCTCGAACTGAGCGGCTGGCAGTTTGAAGAAGTGGGCGTCCATCACTATCCACGCCTTCATGGCCGGTCTCAATTTTTCCGCGTCCGCAGTCTGATGAAAACCTTCTATCAATTAATCAAACTTCGCGTCCAGCTTTTCTCGATGCTCGCCTTAACGGCAGGACCTCCGTTGCTCATGGTGATTCACCAATGCCGGTCCCTGTAGCGAATCTGCGTCCGATCCTGCGGGCGTCGCGGCCGGCCTGGGAAGCGCATCTGGCGCAACTGTTCGAACGTTCCCAGTTCATCCTGGGCGAACAACTGGCGAGTTTCGAAAAGGAATTTGCCGCCTTCCTAGATGCCGCCCACGCGATCGGCGTCGGCAACGGCACCGACGCCATCGGGCTCGCTCTGCGTGAGGCGGGCGTAAGCGGCGAAGTACTCACCACGGCCCTGACGGCGCCCTTCACCGGCGTGGCGATCACATCGGCCGGCTGCACTCCGCGGTTTGCCGACGTCAATCCCGAAACGATGCAGATCGATCCGGACGACGCCGGCAACCGTTTGCGCAAGAAGACTACCGCCGTCGTCCCGGTCCACCTCTACGGCCAGCCGTGCGAACTCGATCGCATCGCCGCGCTGGCGCGGGCTCACCGCCTGACCTTGATCCAGGACGCCTGCCAGGCCCATGGAGCCACGTTCCAAGGCAAGCCGTTCTCCGCCTTCTCGGCCCACGTGGCCTACAGTTTCTATCCCACCAAAAATCTCGGATGTCTTGGCGACGGCGGCGCCATCGTCACGCGAAAGGCGGCCGTCGCCAAACGCCTGCTCGGTCTCCGCGATGGCGGCCGCAACGGCGGCCAGGTTTCCTACGGACCCGGCATCAACTCGCGTCTTGACGAAATGCAGGCATGCTACCTGCGCGCCTTCCTGCCGCTGCTCGCCGCCTCCAACGACCAGCGCCGCCAGGTGGCCGCCCGCTACGACGCCGCGCTGGCCGATTGCAAAGGAGTGCGGCTTCTGCGGCGCACCCCCGAATCGGTCTGCCATCTCTACGTGATCCGGGCCGCCCGCCGCGACCGGCTCCGCCAGTTCCTCACCGAAAAAGGAATCGGCACCGGCATTCATTATCCGGTTCCGCTGCACCTGCATCCGGGCTTTGCCGCCTGCGGCCAAAAACGCGGCGATCTGCCGCATGCCGAAAAAGCGTGCAAGGAAATCGTATCCTTGCCGGTGTGGCCCGGCCTTACCGCTAGCGAAGTGGATCAGGTCGCCGAAGCCGTTCGCGAGTTCTACAAACGCTGAGCCGCCGCCATGATGAACCCGGCCGAGTTCGCCAACATCGCGGCCATCGAAGAAAACTTCTGGTGGTTTCGCGGCATGCGGCGGATTCTGTTCAGCCAGCTCGATGCCTTGGCCCCGCGCTATGCGCCGCGCCGCGTGCTCGAAGCGGGTTGCGGCACCGGGCATCTCTCGCGGCAAATCGAACGGCGCTACGGCTGGCAGATGCACCCCATCGATCTGGCCATGGAAGGCCTGGTGTACGGACTTGGCATGGGCATCCCGCGCCTCGCCCAGGCCGATATCGGCGCCCTTCCGTTTCGCGACGCCGCTTTTGACGCCGTGCTGTCCATGGACGTTCTGGTGCACATGCCACCGGGCGGCGAAGAGCGGCCGTTCGGCGAATTCGTGCGCGTATTGAAGCCCGGCGGCCTGCTGGCCGTGCGCGTTTCCGCGCTCGACATTCTGCGCAGCCGCCACTCGAAGTTCGCCCATGAACGCCAGCGCTTCACCCGGCCGAAGCTGCTCGCTCTGGCTCGCCGCCATGGCGTAGAAGTGTTACGCTGCACCTATATCAATTCGCTGTTGATGCCGGTCGCCCTGGCGAAATTCCGTCTCTATGAGCCCTTCGTCAAAGGGCCGCCGGAAAGTGGAGTGCAGCCGGTATCGCCATGGCTTGACAACCTGCTGTACCTGCCGTTGGCCCTGGAGGACAAATGCCTGCAAGCGGGATGGAACTTTCCACTGGGACAGTCGCTGCTGCTGATCGGCGAGAAAAGCCGGCCCTGACGGCGCGCCTGGTTTCCCTGGACGTCTTCCGGGGCATGACCATCGCCGGCATGATGCTGGTGAACAACATGGGCAGCGGCCAGTATTCCTATGAGCCGCTCAAGCACGCCGATTGGCACGGCTGGACCTTCACCGATACCGTCTTCCCCTTCTTTCTGTGGATCGCCGGCGTGGCCATGACGTTGTCCTTCGCACGCCGCACCGGGCAGGGCGCGGACCGTTCCAAGCTCATGGCGCACGTGCTCTGGCGCTCGCTCATCATCTTCGGCCTCGGCCTCTTCCTCAACGGCTTCCCTTATTACAACCTCAGCACCCTGCGCATCCCTGGCGTGCTGCAGCGCATCGCCATCTGCTATCTCGCCGCCGGCGGCATCTGTCTCTATCTTTCCCGCCGCTGGCAGGCCGTGATGACGGTCGCGATGATGGCGGTCTACTGGATCCTGATGACGCGCATTCCCGTGCCCGGCTACGGCGCCGGGCTATGGGAAGTGCCCGGCAACTTCGCCCAATATGTCGATGGGCTCTTCCTCGGCGGCCATATGTACTCGGCCACCAAGACCTGGGATCCGGAGGGCATCGTCAGCACCCTTCCGGCGATTTCCACCATCCTGTTCGGAGCCCTCACCGGCCACCTACTGCGCTCCACCGTGCCGCCGCGCGACAAAGCCTGTTGGATGTTCTTCGCCGGCAATGCGCTGCTGTTCGCCGGCGTCATGATGGACAAATGGATGCCCATCAATAAGAAGCTCTGGACCAACTCTTACGCCATCTTTATGGCCGGGCTCGCCCTCGCCGTCTTCGCCTGCTGCTACTGGCTGATCGACATTCTCGGCTGGCGCGGCTGGACCCGGCCGTTCGCCATCTACGGATCGAACGCCATCGCGGTTTATGTTCTCGCCGGGCTGTTCTCGCGCCTGGTCGGCATGGCCGGCTGGCGGCAGCCCGTCATGGAAGCCCTCCGCCAGGTGGCCGATCCCTACGCCGCCTCGCTGCTCTACGGCCTGGCCCACGTGATGCTGTTCTACATGGTGGCCTGGTACCTTTACCGGCGCGGCTGGTTTCTGCGGTTTTGACCGCGCCTGCTACGCTAAGCGAGATGGCCTCGGGCTTTGACGTTTCACGCCTCGAATCGCTCCTGGAATCGGCGAAGCTGCTTCAGTCCACGCTCGATCGAAGCCAGATTCTCAAGCATCTGCTGCGTTCGGTCATGGGGCGCGTTCTCGCCCGCCGCGGCCTGCTCGCCATCCGCAATTCACAAGGTACGTTCGAAATCGAACTCGCCCGCGGGCTGCCTTCCCTCGCCGCCCGTTCCCCCTATAACGAAGCGTCCGCCCGCGCCGCCGGCGTGGAGCACGTTTTCCCTATCGCGACTTCCGGTGAACCCGCCGGCTATCTCGGCATCGGCGGCCTCGCCGCCGCACTGGCGCCCGAAGAATCCGATTTCATCCAGGCCCTGCTCGGCATGGCCTCAAGCGTCGTCTCCAACGCCGAAGCGCATCTGCTTCTCGATCAGCGCCTGCAGGAACTGCGCGCCCTGCTCGATCTCGGCCGTGGACTCGCCGCCACGCTCGACCCCGATGAAGTGGCGCGCCTGGTGGGACTCACACTCGCCGGCCGCTGGGCCGTCTCAAAATATGCCGTCATCGCGGCGCGCGATCCCCATCCGCCCGTCGACCGCCGCAAAGGGCTCGACCTCAAACCGTTCGAGGAAATCAAGGCGCGCCTGCAGTCGCTCGACGGCGGCGTGCGCGACCCCGCCTTGCTCGGCGCCGTCAATGCGCCCGAAGGCGCGCTGCTGCTCCCCATCCGCAGCAAGGAAGAGCTGATCGGCGTCATCGCCTGCGGTCCGCGTCCGCGCGGCATGGCCTACCGGGAGGCAGATATCGAATTCGGCTCGGGTCTCGCCGCCCAGGCATCGGTGGCACTCGAAAACGCCTGGCACTTCCGCGATACTCTGGCTCGCCAGCAGCTTGAAAAGGAGCTCGAACTCGCCGCCGGCATCCAGCGCGATCTGTTCCCCAAAAAGCTGCCGCCGCTCGCCGGGCTCGATATCGCGGCGCGCAACCGGCAGGCGCGCCAGGTGGGCGGCGATTATTTCGATGTGCTGCCATTCTCCTCCCTCGATTCCACCGCGCCCCATCTGTTGTGCGTGGCCGACGTATCGGGGAAGGGAATCTCGGCCGCCCTGCTGATGAGCACCATTCAAGCGACGCTGCGCTCGCTGCTCAGGCGCGAATCCTCTCTGCTTGAAATCGCCGGCCTCGGCAACGAGCTCATCCACGCCTGCACGCCGCCCAACAAATACGCCACCGCTTTCCTGTGCGGCGTCGATCCTGCCACCGGCGCCTGCCGCTACGTCAACTGCGGTCACAACGCCGCCGTCCTGCTGCGCTCCGGCGGCCGGGTGGAAATGCTCGACGGTCCGGGGCTCGCCCTCGGCCTGTTCCCGCGCCGCACCTGCGCCGAACAATCGTTTCAACTAAACGATGGAGATATTCTGGCCATCTACACCGACGGCGTCAGTGAAGCGCAAAACCGCAATGACGAGGAGTTTGAGGTGGATCGCCTGGCCGCCTGCCTGCGCGAGTTTCACAGTGAACCCGCCGCCTCCATTGTCGGCCGCGTCTTCGACGCGATAGACTCGTTTGCCGGAGACGCTCCGCAGTTTGACGACATCACTCTAATGATTGTGAAACGATCGAATGCTGGAACAACTGCTGTTCTGGGATCGTAAACCGTCCAGCCGCTCCATCGGCGTGTGGCGCATCCTCATCCTGATGGCGCCGCTCGCCCTGGCCTGCTCCATCTGGTTCCAGGGCCGCATGCTCGCCGATGTGCCCGTGCGCATCACCATCGATCGCTCCGAGGCCATTCGTCTGGCCTCGCGCTTTCTCGAATCCCAAAAGGTCGAGACCGCGGCCCTCGACGTCTCCGTGCGGCCGTTTCAGAATTTCGGCATCTACCGGTCGCTGCTCACCCACAAACCCGATGCGCTTGAAAAGGCCGCCTTTTGGGGTTTCGTCAAGGTCGTCTTCCACGAGCCCGAAGCGGGCGGCTCCATGGACGTCGATGTCGATCTGAAGGGCAACGTTCTCGGCTATCGCTTCCAGCCGCCCGACATGCCTGTCCGCCCCTTTTCCCCCCAGCAGGCCGAGGCCCTCGCCGCCGCCGCCCGGCAGGCCCGTCTCAAGGAACTTCCCTTTCTCGATTTCGGCGAGCCCGAGATCTCGATCCCGCCGCAACAAACCACGGCCGGGACCTACCGCTACATCTGGCCTGTATCCTTCCGTGGCGTTCCTCATCTCACCGGCCGTTTTCACCTCCGCATCCTCGGCGGACGTGTCGTCGAAAACTGGATCGGCCTCGACCTCGATCCGCACGGCGCCGTCGACGCCGGCTCTCTGCCCGCCTGGGTTACCGGCGTTCCGCTGACCCTCTACGGCGCCGTCCTTTCCGTGTACATCGTCATCCGTTTCGTCAAGCGCCGCGTCCACAAGGAGATTTCGTCCGAGCGCATGTGGCTGGTCGCCGGCATCGGCAGTCTCCTGTTCACCACTCTGCAATTCCTCGGCGATTCCTCCGCCGCCCATGGCGACTTTGGCGGTCTCCCCCAAGCCGTCGTTCTCGGCATTCTCGCCACCGTTGGAATGCTGATCGGGCTGCTGGCCGGCGTGTTCTACTCGGCCTGCGAAGGCGATCTTCGGGAAAGCTTCCCCCACTCGCTCACCTCGCTCGATGCCGTTCTTTGCGGGCGTGTCTTCTCGCGGAATGTCGGCCGCTCGATTCTACTGGGCATCGTCGCCGCCAGTTGGGCGTTCCTTCTGCGCAACGCCGTCTATCTGGCTTTCCGGCCGCCCTTTGCCGGCATGGACGCCATCGATAGCTCCCTCGATTTTCTCTATTCGCGTTTGCCCGCCGTTTCCGCCCTGCTCTCGACGCCACCCACCGCGTTGCTCATCAGCCTGGCCGCGCTGCTCGGCCCGTTGACTCCACTGGCCTATTACTGCCGCGGGCGCAACCGGCTCTATCTCCTGCTCACACTCTGCGGCTGGTTCGGATTCGCCTCCATCAGCGGCGAGCCTCTCTCCGCCATCCCTCTGGCGCTTGCTTCGCTCGTCGTCGTCTTGACGCTGGTGTTCACTTTCTTCACGGTGGACTACCTTTGCAGCGTGGTCGTCCTCATCGGCTGGCAGGTGCTTGGCTTTGCCGGCCTCAGCCACCTGGCGCCGGTCTGGGATAACCACGATCACTGGGCACTGCTGGCCGGAGCCGTTGCCATGGCCATCGCCGCCTGGAGTCTTTTTAAAGGCGCGCCCGTCCAGGATGCCGAAGTGCGCCCTACCTACGCACACAACATCGAAGAGCGTCTCCAACTGCAATCGGAAATCGCCGCCGCGCGCGAAGCTCAATTGCGCCTGATGCCGGCCTCGGCGCCGCGGCTGCAGGGAATGTCCATCGCCGCCACATGCCTGCCCGCGCAGCAGGTCAGCGGCGATTTCTACGATTTCTATCCGCTCGGCCCCAATCGCGTCGCGCTCCTGCTCAGCGACGGTGGCGGCAGCGGGCTTGCCACCGCCCTCTCCATCGCCCTCACCAAGGGCTACCTGATGCACAAAGCCGAATGTGGCGCCTCGCCGGTGAGCACGCTGGCCGGGGTGGCCTCGATGCTCGGCGAGCAGATTCGCGGGTTTTCGGCCGACGGTCTGTGCTACGCCGTGATCGAGCAGCAGGAACGCCTGGTCCGCTATGCCAGGCTCGGGCTCACGCCTTCGGTGCTCGCGGTGGGACAATCCTCGTCGGTCCCGGAAACCGTTCACCAGGCCGGCGACCGTACCATCTTTGAAGGCGCGATTCGCCTGGCGCCCGGACAGCCCCTGCTGCTCTATACCAACGGCCTCTCGAAAGTTCTTCATCATCTCGATTCGCATTCCACCAACCGCTGGCTTCTCAAACGCGGCGGCGATTGGGATACCGAGTCCGGCCGGCTCGTCGAACGCATCACGTCGCTGATCTTCCGGAAAGGCTCCGCCACCCAGGTTCATGAGGATGTCACGTTGATCGCCATCACCGCCAGTACATCCGAGCCGGCGGAGCGTGTGGCTTGACTCCCGCGCGCCTGCCCTGGATCGCCGCCATCGGATACCTGGCCTTCGCTCTGGCCTTCAAGCTCAACTGGCGCGCGCCACAGGACTGGAACCGGATCGACCTCCCCGCGCTTTCTTCCCGCGCCGTGCGGCTGGTCGAGGATATGACGAATTTCGACGTCTCCAACTGGACGCGCCAATCGGCGCCCCGCATGGATCACGCCCTCGATCAATGGCGGCGCTCCAACGGTCGCGAACCCATCGACGGCTTGCTCACACCGCTCTATGTCGTCATCACCTTCCGCGACCCGCTCTCCACCAGCGCGGTCGAAGTCATGCTGGCGCCCGATGGACACCCGCGTGGCATTCGTTTCATGGGTCCGCCGCGCCAGCATCCCGAAGTCAAGGATTTCGACGTGGAGGCCGAAGCCGCGCTGACCCGGCTCGCCGGTAGCTTTGCCACTCGCTTCGAGCCCGAGACCGGCCGCGCCGAGGACCGCGACGACCGCTTCCGCTGGACGGCCAAAACCTCCAGCCCCTCCCTGGTCTGGCGCGCCTCGGTGAACCTGGACCGTGGGCGCTTCCACGCCGCGCACATCGAACCCGTCTTCCAGGGCGCCGCGCAGCCGGGGCGGTTCCTGCAGGGCGGTGGCTACGATGCCATGCAGGGCCTGGTGATGTTGATCGCGGGCGTGTGGTGCGTGTTCGCCTACCTCTCCGGCTGGGCGCGCCGCATCATGGATCACCGCCTCGCTTTCACCGCGGGCGGTGTCTTTCTGCTATTCGATGCGGCGGGCCGGCTCGCCGCCGGAGATCGCGCCGCCGCGCTGAGCTGGCTCGGAATGCTGGTCGCCGCTACCGGAGTCGCCATGACCACCGGCGCCGGCCGCCTCGCCGCCAGCGGACACGAGTGGCCGCGCTGGCAATCCTTCGTTCTCTTTCTGCGGTTCCACTGGAAGACCAACGGAGTCGGAGTATCGGTCTTGACCGGGCTTGCCTGGGCCGGTGCCGTGGCCGCCGTCCCGTTCCTTGCCGCGGGAATCTTTCCGGACGCCGCGCTGAACGTAGCGACCTACGGCGCGCCCACGCTCGCTCGCTGGCCGGCGGTGGCGAGCCTTGTGCCGCTCATCGAACGAGGCGTCTACAGTCCCCTGGTTCTGTTCGCGCCGCTCATCTTCCGCCGCTGGCTTGTCGCCCGCACGGCCTTGATCGTGCTGGCCGCGGCCGTGGCGCTGGGCCTGTTCGCCGCCGCCAACCCGTTCTCGGCCGGCGTCGAAGCTTCCCTGGTTTCCGCCGTCTGCGCCGCCGCGCTTCTCACCGCCATTTATTACTTGCACGGCTTGCTCGCCGTTCTGACCGCCTACAAAACCGCCACCGTGTTGACGGCGATCGCGGGATTGCTTTCGGCCGGATTGTTTCTGCCCGCGTCGCTGCTCATGGCGCTGCTGGCCGCCCTTGCCGCGGCCTCGCTTTGGGCCGCCCGCCGGGGCCGCCACCTTGAACCTCAGGACGATCGCAACATCTCCTACGCTTACCTGTCGCCGCGCGAAAAGCTGAAGGCCGAATTTTCGCTCGCCCACCAGGCGCAGCAGCGTATGCTGCCTGGCGCCGCGCCGCCACTGGAAGGCTTCACGCTTGCCGCCGCCTGCCAGCCCGCGCGCGACGTCGGCGGCGATCTCTACGATTATTTCCCCCTGCCCGATGGCCGCCTCGGCATCTGCGTCGCCGACGTTTCGGGCAAAGGCATGCCCGCCGCCCTTTACATGACCCTCACCAAAGGCGTGCTCGCCGCCGCCAGCCCCGAATGCGGCGATCTCGCTCAACTGGCGCAGCACCTGAACCGGCACCTCTATGCCGCCGGCAAACGCAAGATCTTCGTCACCGCCGTGCTGGCAGCCGTCGATGCCGCCACCCGTTCGGTGGAATTCGTGCGCGCCGGCCACAACCCGATTCTGCTGCGCTGCGCCGCGTCCGGCTCGGCCCGCTACCTCGCCGCGAAAGGACTGGGTCTCGGGATGACGGGCGGTCCCCTGTTTGCCCGCGCCACCGCCGTGGAACGCTTCACGCTCGACCCCGGCGACACCCTGGTGCTCTATTCCGACGGCGTTACCGAGGCCATGAACGCCCGCCTCGAACAGTACGGCGAAGACCGTCTCAAGTCCGTTGTGGAACGCTCCGGCTCCGCCGCCCCGGCCGGCGTTCTCGCTCTGATTCGCGAAGATGTCGCCGCCTTTACCGGCGCCGAGCCCGTCCACGACGACATCACCATCGTTGTGCTGCAGGCCGCTCCAAACGGGGCAAAAGGTTAAGATTTCAACTTAGGAGGAGTTCGATTGCCTAATTCGTTCTCGGTTTCGGGTTCCCGCCAGGAGGGTATCAGCGTGCTCGCCCTCGACGGCTTTCTCGACGCCCATACCGCCCCTGCGTTCGAAGAAGCCATCGAAAAGGAAGTTTCCGCGGGCCACAACCGCATCGTCGTCGATTGCGCCAGGCTCGCCTACATCTCCTCGGCCGGGCTCGGCGTCTTCATGACGTTCATCGAAGAGGTGCGCGAGGCCGGCGGCGACATCAAGATCTGCGCCGTCATCCCCAAGGTCGGGCAGGTGTTCGAGATTCTCGGCTTCAACAGCCTGTTCGAGATTGTCGGCGATATCCCTCAGGCCGTCGCCAGGTTCGCCCATAGCCGCGCGGAGGGAGGATAATGGTGGCCAACTTCGAACGCACCTTCATTCTCCACGTGCCGTCCTCCACGGAAAATCTGGCGCTCATCCGCGGCTTTGTGTCGAACATCGGCAAGCAGGCGGGCCTTGACGAAAATCAGGTCTGCATGATCGAGATCGCCGTCGATGAAGCCTGCGCCAACGTCATCGAACACGCCTATGGCAGCGACCGTACCAAGGAAGTCGTCGTGCGCGCCAAGCTCAGCGACGACACCATCGAGATCCAGGTCGAAGACACCGGCAAGGGCTTCGACCCGGCCTCGGTCGAACAGAAAGAAGTAACCCGCCTGATTCAGGAACGCAAATCCGGCGGCCTCGGCATGCGCATGATGAAGCTGGTCATGGACGAAGTGCAGTACAACATGAAGCCCGGCGAGCGCAACGAACTGCGCATGGTCAAAAAGCTGAAGCGCCCCTGATGCACCGGCTCACTCTGTGCGAAATGGCGCGGCTGGTGGCGTCGCGCCAGGTGTCCTCGCGCGAGCTCGTCGAGGCACACCTGCGCCAGATCGAACGTGTGGATCCGTCGATCCACGCCTTTACCACCGTGCTGGCGGAAGAAGCGCTCGCGGCCGAGCCCCAGCCCGGGCCGCTCGGCGGCGTTCCCGTCACCGTCAAGGACATGTTCGACGTGGCGGGCGCGCGCACGCTGGCCGGATCGCCGATGCGCCTTTCGTCCGCGGTGGCCTTAACCGATTGCACCGCCGTTGGCCATCTGCGCCGCGCCGGCGCGATCATCCTCGGCAAGACCAACGTGCCCGAACTGGTCTCAAGCTATGAGACCGACAATCACGTCACCGGACGCACCTCGAATCCCGCCAACGCCGAGTTTACGGCCGGCGGATCGAGTGGAGGTGAGGCCGCCGCCATCGCCTCGTTCTGCTCGCCCGGCGGGCTCGGCAGCGACGGCGGCGGGTCGATTCGCGTCCCGGCGCACTTTTGCGGCATCGTTGGATTCAAGCCCACTCACCGCCGCATTGGAGGCTCCGGCATGTGGCCGCCGTTTCTCGCGCCCTCGGGACTGCTGACCGCGCCCGGCCCGATGGCGCGCACCGTCGCCGACGTCCAACTGCTGTATCGTGTCCTGTCGGCGCCCGATCCGCTCGATTCGCTGTGGGTGCCGGCCGCCGAGTGTCCGCCGCCCCCGCGCCGCATCGGCGTGATGCGCCAGTTCTACAAAACTCCGGTGCATGACTCCATCGCCGCCGCCGTGGAGGCCGCCTCCCGCCGTCTCGCCGGGCTTGGCTATGAAGTCGAAGAGTTCACGCCTATTGGACTCGAACGGGCCCCCAACGTTTGGGCTTTCTTCTTCGCCGACCTGAGCGCGAACCGCCGCCTGCTCGCGGGGCACGAATCCGAAGCCCACTGGACCGCCACCGAGTTTCTCCGCGATGCACCGTGGCCCGCCGCCGATGCGATTCAGGATCGCTTCGAGGAGCGTGAGAATCTGCGCCGCGCCGCCATCGAGCAGATGCGATCCTACGCCGCGATTCTCATGCCGCCGTGCTCGGTGCCGGCCTTCCGCCATCGCGAGCGCCGCTACCCGGTCGGCGGCCAGACGATCTCGCAATTCGCCGCCATGACCTGCGCGACGTTGTGGAACCTGCTCGGTTTCCCGGCGCTTGTCATGCCGTTCGGCAAGACCTCCGAAGGATTGCCGGTAGGAGTTCAACTTGCTGCCCTGCCGTTTCAGGACGAAGCCTTGCTCGCACTGGGCCGCGAGTTGGAAGGCTAGAACGATGTTCATCGGACCGACGGTAGCCGCCGCCCTTGCTCTTTGGATCTCCAATGCTTCCGGCGGAGTTGTGGCGATCCGCAACGTAAACGTCGTGCCGATGGACGTGGAAAGAGTTGACGCCGCCCAGACCGTGATTCTGCGAGGCGCAACGATCGAATCCGTCGGGCCAGCGCGAAAAGCCTCGCTTCCCAGGGGCGCCACCGTAATCGACGGACGCGGCAAGTATCTGCTTCCAGGGCTGTCGGACATGCATGCCCACTTGGCAGGGCCTGGCGATCCTCCCGGTATGGCCGAAGCGGAGTTGATTTTGTTCCTCGCCAATGGAGTCACGACAATCCGCAACATGCGTGGCTTTCCCAGCCATCTCGTCCTGCGCGGCAAAGTGGCGCGCGGCGAATTGCTGGGGCCAGCGATCATCACCGCCGGACCAGGGCTTGACGGCCAGTCCGCAAAATCGCCTGCCGAAGGCGATTTTGCGGTCCGGGAGCACAAGAGTCTGGGCTATGACTTGATCAAAGTGCTGCCTGGCCTGTCGCTTCCTGCCTACGATGCCATTGCGCAAACGGCTCGGCAGTTGAAAATTCCATTCGCGGGGCACGTACCACCTGGTGTCGGGCTGCTCCATGCCTTGGATGCGGGGCAGCAAACGATCGAGCACCTGGACGGTTACCTGGAGCATAAGAAATTCGCGGAAGCCGTTCGGCATACCATCGATGCCGGGGCTTGGAATTGTCCGACGATGGCGGTGATGGAAGCGAACCTTGGGCTCGTAGACGAGGCCGCGCTCCTGGCCCGGCCGGAGCTGGAATATGTTCCCCGACCATTCGTAGACCTTTGGCTCAAGATCCGATCTTACGGAAATCCGCCCAGAGCTGTCTCCCAGAGAATGCACGCCAATCGGATGGCTCTATTGAAGGCCCTCAATGATGGCGATGCGCGCATCCTGATGGGAACCGATTCACCGCAGCTTTTCAATGTTCCCGGCTTCTCGATCCGGCGGGAAACTCAGCTTATGAAGGAGGCCGGATTGAAGCCTTTCGATATTTTGCGCTCCGCGACTTTGCGGGCTGGCCAATACACCGGCCGCCCTTGTGGAACCATCCAGCCTGGACAGTGCGCCGACGTGATTCTACTGGATGCCGATCCACTAAAAGACGTCCTGAATCTCAGCCGCCTTGCGGGAGTGATTGTGCAAGGACGATGGCTTCCGCGAAGCGACCTTCAACGCCGCCTCAAAGCAATCCGCGAGCGGCCCGGCAACTATCGCCGGCGGGCAGGCGTTCCATGAAACCGTACTTTCCGGCCGGGGCAATGTGTCTGCTTCTGGTGGACCTCTGCTCCGCGGCGCCTGCAACGCGCGTCGTGATCGCCGCCAACACCGTGCTCGACGGCAAGGGCGGCGCACTCCATAAAACGCGCATCGTCGTCGAAGGATCAAAAATCGTCGCCATCGATCCGAAAGCCGGCCCGGCCGATTACGATCTTCGCGGCCTTACGGTCCTGCCCGGCTGGATCGACGCCCACGTTCATATCGCTTCGAACTTTGGTGAGAACGGAGCGAACTACGAGGATGCGTTTCGCCACGCCTCACATGCCTGGATGACTTTGATGGCCGGCTTCACGACGGTGCAGAGCATGGGCTCCGAGGCCGCCTTGCGCGATGCCATTGCCGCCGGATCCCTTCCCGGACCGCGTATCCTCACCGCGGTGGCAGCGCTTTCCGGACGCGGCGAAAAGACGGGGACGCCGGAAGAAATTCGCGCGTTCGTTCGCGAGCGGAAGCAGGAGGGCGCCGACCTGATCAAGATCTACGCCTCCGGAGGCTTTCGCGCGGGCGGGATGACGCTGTCCCCGGAGCAGCTCCAAGCCGCCTGCGATGAGGCAAAGAAACTGGGACTGCGCACGGTTGTGCACGCCTTTCGCGAAGCGGTCCGCGCCGCGACGCTCGCCGGCTGCTCTCAAATCGAGCACGGAGTGGGAGCCAGCGACGAAGATCTCAAATTGATGGCCGAAAAGGGAACATACCTGGATCCACAAGCGGGCTTGTTATGGGAAAACTATCTGCTGAATGCCAGCAAGTTCGCCGGCACCCCATTTTTTCCGAAGACCGTCGAAGAGTTCGCTCCGATGAAAGACCTGGTGCCGGTCAGCCAGGAGTTTCTGCGGCGTGCGGCGAAGATTCCGGGGTTGAAAATCGTTTTCGGCACCGATGCCCTCTCCGGCATGCACGGGCGTAACGCCGAAGAGTTCCTTCACCACGTGCGCGATTGCGGAGTGGACCCGATGCGGGCGATGATCTCCGCCAACTCGCTGGCGGCCGAGGCGCTTGGCATGGCCGGACGGATTGGCTCCATCGCGCCTGGCCTTGAAGCGGATATCATTGCGCTCGATGGCGATCCCCGGAAGGACATCACCGCTGTCCGCCGTGTCGCGTTTGTCATGAAGGGTGGCGTCGTCTACAAGAATCGGGCTAAAGCACCATGGAGCCGAAGGCCGTAAAAGAAAGCCGCCGTCCGTGGATCGTGCATTCCACCGGCCAGCGGTCGGCATTGACAGCCAGCATGAGCGATCCTTTGCGCGCCATCTCGATCCCGCGGTCGATCGTGTGACCTGTGTCGTGGTATTCGACGCTCCACTCCTGCTTCGCCGCCGCCGGTGCCGAAAGATCGCGCTCCATCGCGCGCAACTCGGCGGTTACCGCCTTCAGATCCGCCCAAAACCGGGCTTGGCGCGGAACGGTGTGCAGCCCCCAGAACAGCAGCCCCGTCGCGCCATGGATGATCGACTGGAAGCACATGAACCGCAGTTCTTCACGCGTAGGATACTGAATGCGCCTGGCGTCCCGGTCGCCTTCCTTGCGCAGTCCCTCCCAGGCGAAAGCCTGCAGCACCATGTAGAGGCTGCGCGCCGGACCCGCCACCTGCCGCAGTTTGTCGGCATACTGGCCCACCTGGCTGATGTAAGGATTGAGCAGATCGCCGTGCAGTCCGTCGGGCCAGAGCGCGTATTGCTCGCGCAGGCCGTGTGGCCCCACCGGATAGACGTCGGTGGCGAGAATGTCGGCGCAGGGGTTGTAAGCGGCCAGCGTCGCCACCGTATTGGTAGGCGAATGATTCACGTACACCGGGCGCGCCGGATCCAGGGCCTTGATTGCACGGTAGGCGGCGATCATGCGCTCCGGTGTGACCCTGGCGCCCGGCTTCTTGTATTGGTAGCTGGGCTCGTCTTCGGTTTCCCAGAACAGCAGCGCGGGATGATCCTTCAACGCATGCACCAGGGTCGCGATGCGCGCCGGGTCCGAGCCCACCGCCACCCAGGCCTTCAGCCCCGCGCGCCCCGCCTCGTCGAGCTCTTCCCGCTTGGCCTCGCAGCGCACCACGCCCCAGCCGGCCTGTTTGATCTCGCGCCACGCGTCTGGTTGTTTGGGCAACTGGTAGCCGCCGATGACGAAATCGGGAGCGCCGCCCGCCGCCCAGAAATTGGGAAACGAACCCAAGAACGCCCTGCGTTCAATCACTTCCCAAGCTTACTGTAGTCGTCGACGAGCTTCCGCGCCACCTTGTCCGCCACATCGAACGCGGCACCGCGAAACTTCGCTCCGCGGCTTTCCTGCGTCGTCGACCAGATGACATCGCCCTCCGAATTGACAATCCGCAACGTCGCCGACGAGGTCTCGCGCCGTTGCGTAATCCGTGCCGATTCGTTCTCCCCTACACCGTAGCTGCCCGGCCGGAAGGTGCGTGCCGATGTGCGCCCTCCGCCGGATCCGCGGACGTTCACGCTTTCCCCGTATTGAAAGGTATCGACGAAGGCATTAAACTGCGTGGAACCCTTTAGGACCGCGTCGGCCTTCTGCCGGTTCTCTGTGATCACGAACAGCCGCGACTCCTGCAGGCTGGCGATCACCAGATCGCGAATATGTTCGGCATTCTCACCGGCCAGTTTCTCCACGTAGAGCCGGCGCACGCTCTTCAACTGCTTGAGCCGGTCCGGTTCAAATTCGACGGCCGGCGTCGGTCCGCTCTCCTGCATGGCCATCATGGCGAGCAACAACGCCTTCCTCATCCTTTACCTGCCCTCCGCGCTTCTTCGTCCTGAAAGTCCACTTTGACCCCGGTTCTCGCCTCCAGGCTCGCCAGCACCAGCCGCACGTCGTTTTTGTCTACCACGAACACCAGCGCCTGCTGCTTTCCTTCGTCATCCTGGTAGCCCAGCGTGAGAAAGTGCCGCCGCTTCTTCGCCAGAATCAGCACCGGCGACAGCACGATGGCCATCACGTAGCGGCGGCTCACATTCTGCCCGTACTCGATCAGGTTCACGCGGCCGTAATCGACCCGCAGCGTGCGTTCCCTTGTAACCAGAGTCAGGTAGTCCTCGTCGGTGGTTTTGAGCAAGCCACGCGACCCTTCTCCAATGGCCGTCACCGTTCCTCCGATGTATTCCACCCGGCCTCGTGGCCCGGCGGCTTCCGCGGTGACGGCTAAAATGAGAATGAGAGCGAGCGAGGAATACCAGCCCATGCGCGCGTCCTTTACTAGTGGTAGTGGCAATGCGGGGCGAAAGATCTCATCGGAAATCCGGAAGGTGCGATGCCCCCGTAGGGGTAAAGGTATGATTCAAATCCTGTTGCTGGCCGCCTTCTGTCTGTTATCGGCGCTGCGCGTCGAAGCCGCGCCGTTTGACCTGCGCTTTGACCGTCTCAACGAGGCGCTGGGCCTGCTCCCAGACGCCGATCGTGTCTCGGTCAACGAAGTGATCGTTCTCCTCAAAAAGGGGGATCATCCGGGCGCCCTGACGCGTCTAAAGGAATTGAATAGCTCCAATCCGGACAACTCCTCGCTGCGGCTTCTCACCTCTTACGCGATGCTGCAGTTGGGAAATCTGCTGGGAGCCTACGAGGAAGCCCACCACGCCCACGATGCCGCCAACGCCAATAGCTACATGTGCTGGTTCTACTCCAAGATCGCTTTGCTCTCCGGAAAAACCGAAGTCTGCAAACGCGAGTTGAAGCACATCCAGAAAGCCGGCGACATGCCGGAGGAAGCCAGGTCCCTCGAACGGGAACTGAAATCCAAGAAAGCGAAATGACTACATCCGAGCCCATCATCATCAGCCCCGACACCCGCCGCCAGAATCGCATTCCACCCGGCCAATCCCAAACCCATAAGTGGCCGGTGCTCGATGCCTCCGGTCCGCCGCGCCTCGATATGTCCCGCTGGCGGCTTCAACTGGCCGGTTTGGTCCATCGCGAGATCAGTTTTTCCTGGGAAGAGTTCCAGGCTCTGCCGAAAGTAAAAGTCTTCGCCGATTTTCACTGCGTGACGCGTTGGTCAAGGCTCGACAACACATGGGAGGGCGTTTCCACCAAAACCCTGGTCGACCTCGCCGGTGGAGTCAAACCCGATTGCGGTTTCGTTCTGGCCTACGGCTACGACCGCGGTTGGACGACGAACGTTCCGCTGGCCGACTTTCTTTCCGATGACGCCCTGGTGGCCGTCACCCACGACGGGGAACCGCTTACCGGAGAGCATGGCGGACCGGCCCGCCTGATCGTACCCCAGCTTTATGCCTGGAAATCGGCCAAGTGGCTGGCCGGCATCGAATTCCTCGCGGGTGACAAGCCCGGATTCTGGGAGCGCAACGGCTACCACATGCACGGCGATCCCTGGAATGAGGAGCGCTTCGGATGAACGGAACGCGCCGGTTCCTGCTTGGTGGCGGAGCCGCTTTCGCCGGCCTGGGCGCGCTGGGATATGCCGCCTACCGCCAGTTCCCGGCTTTCTTCGATCAGTATGTGAGGGAGTTGAGCGTGCCCATTCTGCCGGCGCCGCGAAAGCCGAATCCCAAAGCCTGGCCCAACAAGGGACTCCATGCCGCCTGGCTCGGACACAGCACCGTGCTTGTGAAGGCCGACGGCTTTACCTTTATTACCGACCCGGTCTTAAGCGATCGCGCCGGCCTTAGTTTCGGGCCGCTGACGCTTGGGGTGAAGCGCCGTGTGGCCTCCGCGCTGACCTTCGGCGATCTGCCGCCCATCGATCTGATCCTGCTGTCGCACGCCCACATGGATCATCTCGATACGCCTTCGCTGCGCAAGCTCGAAGGGAAGGGAACCCGTGTCGTGATGGCGCCCGAGACCAGCGACCTGATCCGCGCCCATCGCTATGCCGCGGTCGACGAACTGCGCTGGGATCAGGAGATCCGCGTGGGCGAAGCCACCATCCGCGCGTTCGCCGTCAATCATTGGGGCGCCCGGATGCGTACCGATACCTATCGCGGCTACAACGGCTACGTCATCGAAGCGGCTAACCGCCGGATTCTGTTCGCCGGCGACACCGCCATCACCGATCACTTCCGCTCCGTCAAGCGTTCCAAGCCGGTGGATCTGGCCATCATGCCCATCGGCGCGTATAACCCTTGGATCCGGTTCCATTGCACGCCTGAGCAGGCCTGGAAAATGGCTGGCGACGCGGGAGCGGATCGCCTGCTTCCCGTCCACCATCAGACGTTCCATCTGAGCCGCGAGCCGGTTGGCGAACCCATCGAGCGCTTCGTTGCCGCCGCCGGCTCGGCCACTAGCCGCGTGGTACTCAAAGAGATCGGCGAGGAATTCCGGCTTAGCTGAGCACCTGGAAGCCTTCCCGCCGCGCCGCCATCGCCAAGCGCTCGTCAAAGCAGACGAATTCCACGCCCACCGGCTGATGCTCGGCCGCCACCAGCGCCGCCGCCAGATGCAAGGACTCCATGGCACGCAGAGGATGGACCCGCAGCAGACGCCGCGACACGCTCCGGATTTCCACTGACGGGGAAACCTCGATCCACGCTTCGCCGAACTGCGAGAGACGTTCCAGAATCGCCTCCGCTTCCATGGGCGCCAGGCTACCCTCCCGCTCCAGGCGGCAGACCGCCGAGACGCACTCCACCGGCATCGCCCACCATGCCAGCATGGCTTCGTCCTCGCTCAGCCAGCGGCGGCACTTTTCGGTGTTGGGCTGCTCGATCAGAAGCGGCACGAAAGCCGACGTGTCCCAGAATCGCAACGGCTTACCGGCCTTCTTCCCGTTCGCTCAAAACGGCGGCCGTCAAGTCCACCGGACGGCGCGGCTTGATGGGAGCCAGTTTGAGCAAGGCTTGCATTCTAGACACATCTCCCCGGTAAATAATCCCTTTACTTTCCAGTCTTTTCAAGCGAATATCTGATTCTTCCGATGAGGTCGCGACCGGAGTCAAAACACTCACGATTTTGGCCACCGGAACCTCCCGGTCCAACACCAGAATCGGCTCACCACGGCGAGCGGATTCCAAGTACGCCGAAAGCTCATTTTTCAATTTGGCAATCGCGACCTTTTCCATATAGCTATTATAGCTATATTAATCTCAAAGTCAACATCGTGCTACCATTTCTGGGTTGACCATACCTGGAAAGTTCTTCCTTCAGAATCTGGTCCATCAGCGCACGCTGCTCTACCAGATGGTGAGGCGCGACTTCCAGAACCGCTTTGTGGGATCGGTGGCCGGCTGGGTGTGGGGACTGGTCCATCCACTGGTGCAAATGCTGAGTTGGGCCTTCATCTTTGAGTGGTGCTTTCGGGTCCCGTTGCCCGAAGGCGAGGTGACCCAAAGCTACACAATGTTCCTATTCTGCGGCTACCTGCCATGGATGTTGTTCCATGAAACGCTCACCCGCAGCGCCAACTGTTTGATCGACCATTCGAACCTCATTACCAAGACCGTCTTTCCCTCCGAGGTCATCCCGATCTCGGTGTTTCTTTCGGCCATGGTCAGTCATCTGCTGGCGTTGGCGCTGGTCGTGGTGACCGCGCTTGTGTGGGTGGGAAGGGTCAGCGGGATGTCGGTGCTGTTGCCGCTTTACATGCTGTTGACCGGCCTGCTCGCGGTGGGGCTTGGCTGGATCGTGGCCAGCCTGCAGGTCTATCTTCGCGACACCGCCCAGTTCGTTTCGGTCACGCTGACGCTCTGGTTCTGGGCGACGCCCATCATGATCGCCGAAAATCAGGTACCCGAACAGTTCTGGTATGTCCGGTGGATTCTTCGCTATAACCCGATGAGCTACGTCGTGAAGGCGTACCGCGAGCGGCTGCTTTCCTATCGTCTCCCGGATCTCGAAGAAATGCTGCTGCTGACCGCTTATGCCGTCACGGCCTTCTTTGTGGGAGGCTTATTCTTCCGCCACCTCAAGCGTGGCTTTGCGGATGTACTATGACCTGGACCAGGCGAAACTTTCTAGCTGGCACCGCCGCGCTGCCCATGGCCGCGCAGAACAAGAAACGAGGCAAGCAGGCCGCGGCCGAACAACCGGCCAACCCGGCGGCGCGGCCCAATATCCTGCTGATTCTCGCCGACGATCTTCCGGCCTGGGCGCTCGGCTGTTATGGAAATAAAGAGATCCGTACGCCGAACATCGATTTGCTGGCGCGCGCCGGCACCCGATTCCAGAACAGCTTCGTTTGCACGCCCATCTGCTCGGCCAGCCGTGCGACGCTGTTTTCCGGCCGCCTGCCGCGCCAGCACGGCATCCATGATTTCCTGACGCCCAATCCGGTCGAGCAGCCCGCGCAAGGGCAGAAGGAACCGCCCGCCTCCTTCGCCAATGAAGTGCTGTTGCAGGATCTACTCTCTTCGCAGGGCTACCAGTGCGGCTACGTCGGCAAGTGGCACATGGGTGCCGACACGCAGCCCGGCCGCGGCTTGAAGTACAGCTACACGATGGCCGGCGGGTCGCGCGCCTACACCGATCCGGTCATGTATCTCAACGGCCAGGAGACCAGGGAACAGGGCTACCTCACCGAATTGATGACGCGCCGCGCCACAGAATTTCTCGACCAGCAAAGCGCCGCGTCGCCGTTCTTTCTGACCATCGGCTATCTCAATCCGCACACGCCCTACGACGGCCATCCCGAGCGTTACTACGACATGTACCGCAACGCCGAATTCAACACCTTCGGCTGGGAACCGCCCAAACCCAACGCCCTTCGCGAGAAGGAGATGTTGAAGGACATCGTCGGCAACAACCGGCGCCATGCCGCCTCCGTCACCGCGCTCGACGATCAGATTCCGGTGCTGCTCAAAAAGCTCTCGGAAAAGGGATTGCGCGAGAATACGCTGATCGTCTTCACCGGCGACAACGGCTTTCTGCTCGGACGCCATGGCTATTGGAGCAAGGGCCACGCCTCGGACCCCATCAATATGTATGAGGAAGTGATGCAGGTGCCCATGATCTGGAATTGGCTCGGCAAGGTGCCGCCCGAAGCCGCGCGTCCGGAACTGGTCAGTTTCTACGACCTGCTGCCAACGGTGTGCGAGGCGGCCCAGGTGACTCCGCCTTCGGGAAAGAATCTGCCCGGCCGCAGCTACCTGCCGCTCGCCCTCGGCCGCACGCCGAAGGATCCGTGGCGCAATGTCGTCTACGGCCACTTCCGCTATGCCGAAATGGCGCGCGACGCCCGCTACAAGGTGGTGTTACGCAACAACGGCCAGGGCCCGAACGAACTCTACGACCTCGCCGCCGACCCGCGCGAGCATGCCAATCACTACGAGAACGATCAATACCTGCTGGTGCGCCAGCGATTGACACGGGAAATCGAAAGCTGGCGCAAGTACGCCTGAGATGCGCATCGTCTCCCTGATCGCGAGCGCCACCGAGATCGTGCACGCGCTCGGATTGGGGCACCTTCAGGTGGGCCGTTCCCATGAGTGCGACTATCCGGAACCGGTCAAAGCGCTGCCCGTCTGCACCACTCCGCGATTCGACGTTTCCGGATCGAGTCAGGAAATCGACCGCCTGGTGAAGGAAACGCTGCGCAACGCCGCCAGCATCTATGACGTTTTCGAAGACGTGCTGGAAGGCTTGCGCCCGACGCACATCCTGACGCAAACGCAGTGCAAGGTATGCGCCGTCAGCCTTGACGACGTGGAACGCGCCTTGGGCGAGCGTTATTCCACCCGCCCTTCGGTGGTTGCGCTCGAACCCAATTCGCTCGCTGACATCTGGGCCGATATCCGCCGCGTCTCTACCGCCTGCCAGTTGCCCGATGGCGGCGGCCATCTGATCGCGCGTTTGCAGTCGGAAATGGCGGCCATCGCGGCGGACGCCCCCAAGACGCGCCCCCGCCGTGGCGTGCATCGAATGGCTGGAACCGCTGATGGCTGCCGGCAATTGGACGCCGGAGTTGATCGCCATGGCGGGAGGAGAGAATCTGTTCGCCGAAGCCCGGCGCCACTCGCCGTGGCTCGATTGGCAGGCGGTGCGCGATGCGAATCCCGACGTGCTGATCGCCGCGCCCTGCGGCTTCGACATTCCGCGCACCCGCGCCGAAATGCATTGGCTCACCGGGCGCGCCGGCTGGAGCGAATTGAAGGCCGTCCGCAGCGGACGCGTCTTCGTCGCGGATGGAAATCAGTATTTCAACCGGCCGGGCCCTCGCGTGGTGGAGACTCTGCGGGCCCTGGCCGCGATGTTGCAGCCGGAGCCTCGCTCATCCGGCGAAGTCTGGGAGCGCTATCCTGCCGGCGCGGTCAGCGCCTGATCGGCTGTACGCCCGCGTCTTCATGTTTCGCACGGCCGGGCCCGAGCACGGCCGTGACGTTGCGGCTGGAGCCTCGATCATTCGGCGACGGTCGGGAGCGCTATCCGGTCTCAGCGCCAGATCGGCTGCACGTTCGCGTCTTCATGCTTCGACCTCCGGGTCCGCGTGGCCGCGATGGTGCGGCCAGAGCCTCGCTCATCCGGCGAAGTCTGGAGCGCTATCCGGTCTCAGCGCGGATCGGCGCCACGCCCGCGTTTTCATGGCCGGCGGAAATCAGCCGGCAGATCCAGCGCATGGCCGTGATGTTGCCGCCGGAGCCTCGCTCATCCGGCGACGGTCGGGAGCGCTATCCGGCCTCAGCGCCAGATCGGCTGCACGTTCGCGTCTTCATGCTTCCACCTCCGGGTCCGCGTGGCCGCGATGTTGCCGCCGGAGCCTCGCCCATTCGGCGACGGTCGGGAGCGCTATCCGGCCTCAGCGCCAGATCGGCTG
>CADEFT010000003.1:49749-154901 GCA_902826685.1 uncultured Acidobacteriota bacterium | reverse complement strand
TCGCCCATTCGGCGACGGTCGGGAGCGCTATCCGGCCTCAGCGCCAGATCGGCTGCACGTTCGCGTCTTCATGCTTCCACCTCCGGGTCCGCGTGGCCGCGATGTTGCCGCCGGAGCCTCGCCCATTCGGCGACGGTCGGGAGCGCTATCCGGCCTCAGCGCCAGATCGGCTGAACGTTCGCGTCTTCATGCTTCGACCTCCGGGTCCGCGTGGCCGTGATGTTGCCGCCGGAGCCTCGCTCATCCGGCGACGGTCGGGAGCGCTATCCGGCCTCAGCGCCTGACCGGCGCCACGCCCGCGGTTTCATCGCCGGCGGAAATCAGCCGGCAGGTCCAGCGCTATCCGGCCGGCGCAGTCAGCACCTGATCGGCTGCACGCTCGCGTCTTCATACTTCGACCTGCTCGGCCTACGCGTGGCCGCGATGTGCGGCCGGAGCCTCGACCCTCAGGCGAAAGCTGGACGCGCTATCCGGCGGATGCGGTCAGCGCCTGATCCAGATCCCAAAGAATATCGTCCAGATCTTCGAGCCCCACCGACAGGCGAATCATGTCCGGCAGCACGCCCGCGGCACTCTGCTGCTCCGCGCTCAACTGCTGGTGCGTTGTGGAGGCGGGATGAATCACCAGGCTGCGCGCGTCGCCTACGTTCGCCAGGTGAGAGAACATCTTCAGCGAATCGACGAACTTCTTCCCGGCGTCATAGCCGCCCTTGATCCCGAAGCTGAACACCGCGCCCGGGCCCTTTGGCATGTACTTTTTCGCCAGCGCGTGATACGGATTCGACTTCAGTCCCGGATACTTCACCCACGTCACGCTCTTGTGGCCTTCCAGATACTCGGCAACAGCCTGTGAGTTGGCGATGTGGCGATCCATGCGCATGCCCAGCGTTTCAATGCCCTGCAGGAAGAGGAACGAATTGAACGGACTCACGCAGGGACCGAGGTCGCGCAGGCCTTCGACGCGGGCCCGCAGAATGAACGACAGCGGTCCGAAGGCATCGTAGAAATTCATTCCGTGATAGGCCGGCGATGGCGCCGTCAGAATCGGGTAGTGGCCTTTTTTCCAGTCGAACTGATTGCCGGAAACGATGATGCCGCCGATGGAGGTGCCATGGCCGCCCATGAACTTGGTAAGCGAGTGGACGACGATGTCGGCGCCATAGTCGATCGGCCGGCACAGATACGGCGTGGCGAAGGTGTTGTCGATGACCAGCGGCACGTTGGCTTCATGCGCGATCTTGGCCACCGCTTCGATGTCCAGAATATTGCCGCGCGGATTGGAAATCGTCTCCGCGTAGATCAGGCGTGTCTTGCTCGTAATGGCTTTGCGGAAATTTTCGGGATCGTCCGGCTCCACGAACTTCGCGTTGTAGCTCATGCGCCGGAAGCTGACGTCGAACTGCGTATAGGTGCCGCCATAGAGCGTGCTCGAAGAAAGAATTTCGTCGCCCGGTTCCATCAGGCTGTTGATGGTGAGGAACTGGGCCGCCTGGCCGCTCGAAAGCGCCAATGCCATCGCGCCGTTCTCAAGCGACGCCACGCGCTCTTCGAGCACCGCCGTCGTGGGGTTCATGATGCGCGTGTAAATGTTGCCGAACTGCTGCAGCGCGAACAAAGAAGCGGCGTGCTCGGAATTGTCGAAGGTGTAGGAGGTCGTCTGATAAATGGGAACCGCGCGGGCGTGCGTGGTGGGATCTGGCGTGTAGCCGGCGTGAAGCGCGCGAGTGTTAAACCCGAGTTTTCTTTCTTGTTTCGGATCAGACATAAGGCTTCTATAATAGCCAAGGTGACCGTCAATCGCCGCACGTTCCTTTCGGCCGCCGCCCCGGCTTTCCTCGCCCATGCCTGGCAGGCGCCCGCCTTTCGCGCCGGTGCCGTGAAGGTCAACATCACGCCCCCGCTCGGACTCGAGATCGCCGGCAGCATGCGCGCCACGCTCGGGCTCGATGTCGAAGACGAACTGCACGCCCGCGCGCTGGTGCTTGACGATGGGGCGGGGAAGCTGGCGTTCGTTGTCTGCGACTCCTGCGCCATCGCCGATGAAGTGGTGGCGGAGGCCAAGCGAAACATCGCGCGCCACACCGGCATTCCCGAGGAGCGCGTGCTGATTTCCGCCACACACTCGCATTCGGCGCCCGCCGCCGCCAGGCTGTTTCAAAGCCGTCCCGATGGCGGATACCAGCAGTTCCTGGCCGTTCGAATTTCCGACGCGGTGCGCCGCGCCGCCGCCCGCCTGGAGCCCGCGCGTATCGGCTGGGGCGTCGGGCGCGAGGAATCGCTGCTATTTAACCGGCGCTTCCACATGACGCCCGGATCGATTGCCGCCGATCCGTTCGGCCGCACTACCGATCAAGTGAAGATGAACCCTGGCGTCAATAATCCGAATGTCGTGAAGGCCGCCGGTCCCATCGACCCCGAAGTATGCCTGCTGGCGGTGCAAACGGCGGATGGCAAGCCGCTGGCGGCGCTCGCCAGCTACGCGCTGCATTATGTCGGCGGCGTGCCCGGGCAGACCTATTCCCCGGACTATTTCGGCGCCTGGGCTCACGAGATGGAGCGGCGCCTGGATGGCGGACCGGGCTTCGTCGCCATTCTTTCGAATGCGTGTTCGGGCAACATCAACAACGTGGACGTGAGGGCGAAGCCGGAGAAGCTGGCGGCGTTCGTAAAGATGCGGCAGGTGGCGGCGAAGCTGGCCACCGAGTGTGAGCGCGTCTGGCGGCAGATCCATTTTGAGCCTCATGCAAAACTTGGCGGCGCGCTCGAATGGCTGGATCTCGGCGTTCGCCGCCCCACGGAAGACGAGGTCAAGCGGGCTCGCGATCTGGCGGCCAACGCACCCGATCAGACCTCCGACATCGCTCAGGTGTATGCAAAGGAAACGCTGCAGATGGCCGAGTATCCGGCCACAGTCAAAGCGGCCGTGCAGGCGCTTCGCATCGGCGGACTTGGGATCGCCACGTTCCCCGGCGAAGCGTTCGTGGAATTGGGGCTCGAAGTGAAACAGAAGAGCCCGTTGAAGCCGACGTTCCTGATCGAACTTGCTAACGGCTACCACGGCTATATCCCGACCGTGGAAGGTCATGCGCAAGGCGGGTATGAAACCTGGCGCGCCAAATCGAGTCATCTCGAAGTGCAGGCCGCGCCGAAGATGGTGGCGTCGGCGCTGCGCAGCCTGGAACGGCTGGCACGAGGTTAGCGGGAGAGGCTGGCGACACTGCACCCGCCGTACAGGCCGAGCGTTACGTTCAACGTGTGTCCGCCACCCGGCGCAAAGTGGACCGTCCGGCGTAGCGGCGATAATCCCCGCGCGGTCACCACTAACTCATAAGTACCGCTCCATGTTTTTTGGAGGTTTAAGCGGGACGTCGCGGCGGCCATCTGGCAACAGGTCGCGCCCGCACTTGTTCTGATCCACCCACATCATTCCACACGCGGTCCCTGTGATATCGACATCCATACGATCGCGCGCGCCGTTGCGAAACTGCCACTGGCATCAAATGCCGGCTTGCGATGGCTGATCGGGCACGGTTTTGAGACTGCGTGAAGTCAGGGCATCCAGCAATTCAATGGAACGACCCCCGAACGAACCTCGCCCCGCAGCGAACTCACAGCGACCGGCGCATGGCTTGGCCACGTTATCGGCACCACGGTGCCCGCCGGTTTCCCGGCCGTTACCTCGACGAAAGCGTCGGGAAATCGGCCGAGTGCGGTGATCGCATAAGTCGGGGTGATATCCTTCGAGAACCGGCGAGCCCATTCTTATCGGTTGTTGCCAGCGTCCTGGTGCCTTGCAAACGATTTTCCAGAACCAGGCGCAGGCCCGCAACCGGCTTTCGATCCTTCTCAACCGATCCTTGCCGCCGCGGCCATCATCGCCGTAACACATCCGAAAACGAGCAATATTGGCAAACCCACCTAGGGCAATTACCGGAGGGACTGCGCCCACCGCGCCCTTTAGACTCGCTGTAGGTATCCATTCGCATGACAGACCAACAGGTCGCCTTCGTCGCGCAAGGCAAGCTTCACCGCCGCTCCGCCTCGGGCGAACTGCGGCCTGTCGAAAGCGCCTTCGGACGCTCTCTCCGCGACCGCGCCGCGCAGATCCATAACCGTCACGCCTGGAAAACCAAGGGCACCAGCGCGCAGTTTCTCCAAGGCATGAGCTGCGCCGGGGGAGTCTGCGATCCCGGTGAGTTCCGCGTGTCTATCAGCGGCGTTTGCGGCGGCCCTGAGCCCGGATCGCTTTTCTACACGCTCGAAACCGATGAAGTCGGAGGCATCTTCACCATCGATGCCCAGGGCGTCGAAACGCGCCTGTTTCACACCGCCGATTTCCGCGTGCGGCACATCGCCATCAGCCCCGGCCGCGATGAAGTGGCCGCTTCCATCGTCTATCCCAACTATTCCTCGCACATTGCCATCATGCGTAGCGAGGGCGCCGCATTTCAGGAAGTGACCGAAGGCGAATCGATGGATCTGGCGCCCAGTTGGGCCGCGGGATCCGGCCGCCGCATTGTATTCCAAAGCGCCGGGATGGGCCGCGACAGCTCCGGCCGCTTCACCGGCCTTTCCGCCAACGCCATCCAACTGCTCGACCTCGATTCAGGCGACCTGGCCACCGCCGCCGAAGACGCCGCCCACGACCTGCTCAGCCCGCGCATGACGGCCGACGGCTCGCTCTACTACATCCGCCGTCCCTACGAGCCGGGACCGCCCAAAGCATCGGTGCTAGGCGCGTTGAAGGATGCGGCGCTGATGCCCTTTCGCATCTCCTACGCGTTTTTCCAGTTCTTCAATTTTTTCTCGCTGCGGTACACTGGCAAGCCCCTGGCCAACTCCGCGGGCGGATTGCAGCGCCAGCAGGACCTGAAACAGATGATGATCCTGGGCAATCTGGTGGACGCCGCCAAGGCCGCCCGGGCGAGTGAGGATGCCGAAGCGCCCTCCATGGTGCCGTCCACCTGGCAACTGGTGCGCCGCGGACCCACGGGCGAGCCGGAAACCCTCGCCAGAAGCGTCCTCTCTTACGATGTCGCCGCCGACGGCTCGGTGCTCTACTCCAACGGCAGCGCGGTTTACCACCTCGCTGGCGGAAGCCGTCCTCAGCGCCTGCTGCTGTCGCAGTTCATCGAACAGGTCGTGGCGCTGGGCTGACTATTCCTCCGGCGCCTCGCCGAGCGTAACGTTCACCTTCATCGTCTTGCCGCCGCGGAAGATCGACAGTTCCATCGCCTCGCCGGGACGCTTGCGGCTCATCATCCGCGTCAGGGCGTCCGCCCGGTCGGCCGGCGCTCCGTCGATCGCCATAATCAGATCGCCGCCCACGCCCATTTCGATGTTGCCCACCACCACCGCGCGCCGCGCGCCGCGCAAGCCCGCCTGTTCGGCCGCCGAGCCGGGACCCACATCCTGGATCAGCAGCCCGCCTTCGGCCGGCAGCTCGAGCAGCTCGGCCAGATCGCCATACACCGGGTAGATCGTCACACCGAGCCGCGGACGGCCAAAGCGCTTCCCCGACTGGTAGGCTTCGAGCATCGATTTGGCGCGGTTCACCGGCATCGCAAAGCCGATCCCGATATTGCCGCCAGGCCCCAGAATCGCCGTGTTCACTCCAATCACGCTGCCCTGGCTGTCAAGCAGCGGCCCGCCTGAATTGCCGGGATTAATGGCGGCGTCGGTCTGCACCAGGCCTTCGAGCACTCCGCCCTGTTCGTTGTTCAATTGCCGCCCAAGCGATGAGATCACGCCGGTCGTCAACGTGCCCTCAAGTCCGAAGGGATTGCCGATTGCGAGCACCTTCTGGCCCACCTGCAGTACATCGGAATCGCCCAGGCGCAGAAACGGCAGCTTCTTTTTGGGCTGAATCTGCAGCAACGCCAGGTCGTTCTGCGGATCGCGCGCCAGCAGCTTCGCCTTGTGCCGCGTCTTATCGGCCATCGTGACGTAGATTTCCGGCGCCCGCCCGCTCACCACGTGATTGTTGGTGAGAATCCGGCCGTCGGCGTCCAGAAGGAAGCCCGATCCGGTGCCTTCGCTCGGGACCACCTGGCCGAACCAGCTTTGGCGGTACACCGTGCTTGAGATGTTCACCGTGGCGTTGTGGGCGAACTTATAGATGTCGATGTTGCTCTGCTCGTCGGCAGTGAGCCCGGTCTTCGCCATTACCGGCTCGGTCCAGATGGGCTTGGAATCGCCCCGGAGGAACTTGGGCGGGTCCCATTTGCGGGTGGTGGTAACCCAAATGAAGCCGCCGGCGATCAGTGCCGCCAGGAACAGGGTTCGTACTTTCATTGCGCTATGCTCCGCAGTTTTTGGTAAACATCAACGGTCTGACGCACCGTCTCATCTTTGGTGCCGGAAGTGTCGATCACGTAATGTGCGAACTTGCGCTTCTCCTCGAGAGGCATCTGCCGCCGCAGCCTTGCTTCGGCCTCCTCGCGCGACATCTGGTCGCGATGCATGGCGCGTTCCACCTGCTGTTCCGGCCGGCACCAGGCCAGCACCAACCGGTCGAAATTCTTATGCCCGCCGGTTTCGATATGAATGGCCGCTTCCACCACCGCGATGCCTTGTGGCTCCAAACGGCCGAACTCCGCTATGCGTTGATTGGTCCATTCCCGCACCACCGGATGAATCAGCGAATTCAGAACCGCCAGCCGGTCCGGATCGCCGAAAACCAGCGCGGCCAGTTTCCGCCGCGCAATCTTGCCGTCAGCCTCCAGAATACCGCTTCCAAACTCGCGAATCACGGGCTCATAGGCGGGTCCGGAAGGCAGTAAAGCCTCATGGCCCAGGGCGTCGGCCTGCACCAGCAGGCAGCCTTGTTGTTCCAGAATCCGCCCCACGAACGACTTGCCGGAAGCAAGTCCGCCTGTCAGGCCTACGCGCAGCATATCGTACCGCCAGTCTATCAGCCGCCCCCAAAGGCGGGCGGCAGGGCGCCGCACTCTCCGAATCCGGTATTCTAGGAAAGATGGAAGGCATCAGGGGAAAACATTTCGGGGGCGCATTGATTTGAAAATCGCAGTCTTGTTTCTGCTGGCGGCATCACTCCAGGCTCAGAGTGGAATGCCCGGCTACGGCGGTCCGGCCGTGGCAAGCCGCGGATTGCGCAACTCCGGTTCCCGTGCCGGCGAGGCCGTCAATATCCGGCCCTATGTTTCGCTTCGGGGCGTATACGATACCGGTCTGATCACGACGTCGGTCAATCAGTTGGGTCAGATCACCAACCCGGGCGGGTTGTTTGGAGTGGAAGCCCAGGTGGGCGCCTACGGGGCCAAGGAATGGAAGCGGACCCGCATCGGGATGGACTATGAAGGCCTTTACCGGCACTATCAGAAGGCCACTTTTTTTAACGGGACCGACCACGTCCTCGACCTCGACATTACCCGCCAGGTGACCCGGCGCAGTCATTTCCGCCTGCGCGGACTTGGCGGAACCAGCAGCCGGCCCGTCGGCGGCGTGTTCGCGTTCAGCTTCATCGATCCGCAGTTTCTCGGCATTCCCTCTCAGGAAATCTTCGACAACCGAACCTTCTTTACCGACGTTCTGGGCCAGTACGTGGTCAACATGGGCGCGCGCAACTCGGTCAGCTTCGGCGGCAACGCCTTCGCCGTCCGGCGGCGATCCAAGGCGCTGATCGGCATGAACGGCTATCGCGCCATCGGCGATTTCAGCCGCCGCATCAACCGCCGCACCAGCATCGGCATCGGCTATCAGTACCTGCACTTCGACTTCCCGCGCGTCTTCGGCGAATCCGATATCCACATGCTGATGCTCGAAGGCAGCCGGCAGATTACGCGCACCTGGTTTTTCACCGGAGCCGTTGGCCTCTACCGTTCCGATCTCACCGGGATTCGCGAGGTTCAACTGGATCCGCTGGTGACCGCCCTGCTCGGCATCACCGTGGGCCGGGAGGCATTCAATGTCATCAACGTTCTGCCCTACATCCAGGCGTCGGTACACCGCGAGATGCGCCGCACCAGCTTCATCATGTCCTACAACGCCGGGCCTAACGGCGGCGGCGGCATCTTCCTGACCTCCAAACAACAGACCGCCCAGGTGAACTGGTCCTACCGCGGCAGCCAGAGTTGGACCTTCGGTCTCACCGCCGGCTATCAGGACTTTTCGGGTCTTGGCGCCTACACCGGCCGCCTGTCGAGCTATATCGCCGGCGCCAACTTCTCGCGCCGCCTCAGCAGCGACTTCTTCTTCAATACTGGCTTCGACTACCGGCGTTTCTCGGTGGAGAGCGGCAACCGCCAGACGTTCCAGCGCAACGGCAACCGTGTCTTTGCCGGCTTCACCTGGAGCCCCGGTGCCATTCCGGTATCGATTCGCTAGAATAGGACCTCGCCTATGCCCGGCTTTCAAATCCTGGTCGTCGACGACCAACCGGAGCTCCTGCGCCTCCTGGGCACATATCTTCCGCGTTATGGCCACACTGTTACGTGTTGCTCCTCCGGCGCCGAAGCGCTGTCGGTTCTTCGAGCCGCCGAGTCTTCCTTTCAACTGGCCATTCTCGACCTGCACCTGCCCGACATGCACGGCCGGGAACTGGCTGGCCGAATTCTCGAAGCCCATCCCGAGATCCGCATCCTGATCGCCTCGGGAGCCTTGTTTGAGACGGCGGCCCTCGGCGCCGCCCACGCCTCCCGCGCCGCCGTGCTGCAGAAACCATATGTGCCGAAAGCCCTGATTCAGGCCATCGACGATTTATTGAAGGCCGCCTGATCCGGCCTCCACCGCCTGGCGCAGACGCTCGGCGAAGTTCTCGCCCGATTCCGACCAGATGTGCCGCTTCTCCACCGGCAAATTTTTCTCGATTTCGCTCACCAGGTGCATGAGGCTGCGCAGATTGGCCTGCGCCGCTCGTGCGCTGGCGTCGTTGCCCGGCACCGGCAGAAACCGCTGCTCAAGCCCCAGTTCCACCCGTAAATGGTCGCCCAGGTCGTTGCCGAACTCCGGACCGAAACACCATAGCGATACCGGCGCCGGCTCCAGCTTCCACGCCTGCCCGGTCTGCTGCATCAGATCCCACTCGCACTCGATCTGATAGGCGCCGTCGTCGTGCTGGAATTCGCGGCTCAGCTTTACCGCCTCCGAGGCGTCGAAGGGCGGCTCCCAGGCGCGCTCAAACAGCGGCGGCTCGCTGGCTTCAATCGCCAGAATCCGCAGGTAGACCGGCCTTTTCGTCAACCGCGAGTAAGGGAAAAGCCGCACCAGCTTCTCCCAGAATTCCGGGATCCGCAGCGAATGAAAGCCCCGCAGGTGGCAGGAAAGCATCAGGCGGTCCGTCATGCCGGGCATTATAGCGGGCCTCGCGCCGGGCGCCGTCTACAATAGGGCTTGGAGGTTTTCAACCCTTGGCGACCACCGTTTGGAAAGGCCACCTGACGTTCGGGCTCGTATCGCTCCCCATCAAGCTCTATACCGCCGCGCGCGCCGAGACCATCAGCTTCAACCAGCTTCACAAGACCGATCACTCCCGCGTGAAACAGGTCCTGTTTTGCCAGGCCGAAGACAAACCGGTCTCCCGCAGCGAACTGGTCAAAGGCTTCGAATACGAGAAAGACCGCTACGTCGTCATCGACGACGAGGACATCAAGAAGATGGCTCCCAAGACCGCCAAGGTCATGGAGATCCTCGAATTCGTCAAGCAGGCCGAAGTCGATCCGGTTTATTTCGAAAGCTCCTACTACGTGGCGCCGGACGACGCCGGCGAGAAGCCCTACGCGCTGCTGTTCCAGGCGCTCAAGCAAAGCGAGTACGTGGCGGTGGCCAAGATCGCCATGCACAATCGCGAGCACATCGTCATCCTCCGTCCCTCGGGCCAGGGCATGACGCTGCACACCATGTACTACGAGGACGAGATCCGCAAGACCGAGGCGTTCCGCACCGACACCAGCCTGGTGAAGGAGAAGGAGATCGGTCTCGCTCTCATGCTGGTGGAATCGCTGGCGGCCACCTTCGACGCCTCCAAGTATCAGGACACCTACCGCCAGAACCTGCGCACCATGATCGAGGCCAAGGTGCAGGGACAGGAAGTGGTGGCTCCGGTCGAGGTGCAGCAGACCAAGGTCGTCGACATCATGGAAGCGCTCAAGGCGTCGCTGGCCGGACTGAAGAAGCCCGCCGCGGCCGAAGAGTCCGAGGCCGAGCCTGCCAAGAAAAAGCGCGTCAGCGGCTGATGAGTAGTCACAACATGAACAGTCTTCAAATTCTGCGCGGCGTGAATGCGTTCACGCGGGAGCCGGTCGAGATCCGTTTCGACAGGGCCATCGCCAACGTGGACCCGCTGGTTTCCCGTCACGATGGACCTCTGCCCATGCTCGCTCCGGGCTTCATCGACATCCATATCAACGGCTACGCCGGAGCCGACTACTGCGACCCCGGCACGACGCTCGAAGCGATCGACCGCTCGCTCGATGTGCAGTTCGGCTGCGGTGTGACGCGCCTGCTCGCCACCATCATCACCAACGCGCCCGATCAGCTCACCGGCGCGTTGCGCAACCTCGCCGATGCCAAGGAGCAACTGCCGCACGGCCACGCCATCGAAGGCTTTCACGTCGAGGGGCCTTTCATTTCGCCCGAAGACGGTCCGCGCGGCGCTCACCCTTTGCGCTGGGTGCGTCCGCCTTCCATCGAGGAATACCGCCGCTGGCAGGAAGCCGCGCGCGGCTACATCCGCATGATCACGCTTTCCCCCGAGTGGCCCGAAGCGATTCCCTTCATCGAGACCATCGTGCGTGAAGGGGTGGTGGCGGCCATCGGTCACACCAAGGCGACGGCGGAACAGATCGAGGCCGCCGTCAAAGCCGGCGCGACGAAGGCGACCCACCTCGGCAACGGCGCCCATGCGATGATCCGCCGCCATCCCAACTACATCTGGGATCAGATGGCCAACGACGCCCTCGCCGCCGGGTTCATCACCGATGGCATCCACCTGCCTTGGTCGTTTCTGAAATGCGCCATCCGCGCCAAGGGCATCGAACGTTCCATCATCGTCACCGACGCCGTGGGTCCCGCCGAATCGGCGCCCGGCTTCTACACCTTGGGCGAAGTGGAAGTGGAATTGAAACCCGAGGGCCGCGTGGTGATCAAAGGTGGCGACCGGCTGGCAGGCTCCGCGCTGCGCATGGACGTCGGTATCGGCAACACCATCCGCCACGCCGGGGTCACCCTGCCCGAAGCTTTGGTCATGTCCACGCGCAACCCCGCCCGCGTGACCCGCATCGCCAGTCGCCTGCGTGGCCTCGAACCCGGCGAAAAGGCCGACCTGGTGGAGTTCGCCTACGACGACGCCGCCGCCAAACTGACGGTCAACCGCACCTGGCTTTCCGGAGAATTGGTGTTCACCCGTAAGGCATAATCGAGCAATGCGTTTGCTCTGCCTTCTGCTGCTCGCCGCTGCCATGCCCGCCGCCGACATCTACTATCTGCTTTGGTTCGATACCGAAGATTACGTCGAGCCCACCTCCGATGACGCCGCGCTGCGCATCGCTCAGGACCTCGAAAAAATGGGCGTGCGCGCTACCTTCAAGATCGTCGGCGAGAAGGCGCGCGTGCTCGAAAAGCGCGGACGCACCGACGTCATTCGCGCCCTGTCGCAGCACGACATCGGCTACCACGCCGAGAATCACTCCATCCCACCGCCGCCCGCGATGTACATGAAACACCTCGGCATGATCGAAGGCGCGCAAGAATTCGAGCGCCGGGAAGGGCAGGGCGTTCGCGACATTGAGCGCATCTTCGGCGTCACGCCAAGCTGTTATGGCCAGCCCGGCTCTTCCTGGGGACCGCAATCCACCATCGGGCTGCGCCGCCTCGGCATCCCCGCCTACATGGACGAAGCCTCCCAGGTGGGCTTTGAAAATCAGCCCTTCTGGTATGGCGGAATTCTTCACGTCTTTCGCCTGGGGATGTTCAACATGCGCGCCGATATCAACGACGAAGCCAAGCTCGGCGAAGCGACGGCCAAGTTCGATGCCGCCGTCGCCGGACTGAACAAACGCGGCGGCGGCGTCATCCACACCTACTACCACCCCACCGAATTCGTGGCTACCGAGTTTTGGGATGGCGTCAATTTTCCGCGCGGACGCTACACCGCGCCCGCCGACTACAAGCCGCCCAGGCTGCGCACTCGGGAATCGTCCGAGAAGACGTACCGGATCCTGCTCCGCTTTGTCGAACACATCAAGCGCACCCCGGGCGTCCGTATCATTACCGCCCGCCAGCTCACCCAGATCTTCGAGCCCGCCATCGTGCCGGTGGATCGCGAGGCCGCTCAACGGCAATTGCGGCAGTCCATCGACGCGATGGGGCCTCACTCGGCCGCCGATCTGTTGATCGCCACGCTCGGCCTGCCGCCCCAGTACGCCGACGGCCCCACCCAGCGCAAGGAATCGACCTACAGCGCGGCTCAGATCGTGCGCGGTCTGTTCGAACGCGGACGCCGCGACGCCATCGGCTATATCGAACGCTTTCATCGCCTGCCTTCGCACGTCTGGTTCGGATCGGAGTTTCTTTCGCTGGCCGATTTCACCGCCACCCTGGCTCATGACGACGGCGCATCGATCCAGGTGGAGGTGAAGAAAGGCACGCTGGCCTTTGAGCGTCACATCGCCACCGACGCCCGCCGCAGCTTCGACTGGGCCATTCATCCGGAAACGTTCGAGGCGCCGGAGCTTCTCGAACTGGGCCGCCTGCAGGCCTGGACGCTGAAACCCGCGAAACTCAAATAAGCCGTCGCGCTACAATCGGAAAACAATGAAAGGCAATAAGAAAGTCATCGAATTTCTGCAGCAGGTACTGAAGGCCGAGCTAACCGCCATCAATCAGTACTTCCTTCATGCGGAAATGATGGAAAACTGGGGCTATCAGCGGCTTGCCAAGATCACTCAGAAGGAGTCGATCGAGGAAATGCGCCATGCCGAAGCGCTCATCGAGCGTATTCTCTTTCTCGACGGCGCGCCCAACATGAGTGAGCTTTTTCCACTCCGCATTGGCCAGACCCTCAAGCAGCAGCTTGAGAACGATCTGGCGCTGGAAGAGGAAGCCCTGCCACGGCTGAACAAGGCGATCGTCGCGGCGGTGGAAGCGGGCGACAACGGCTCCCGCGAGCTGTTTGAAAAGATCCTGGTCGACGAGGAACACCACGTCGATTTCCTCGAAGCGCAGCTTCACCTCATCCGCGAACTTGGATACGAAAACTATCTCGCGCAGCAGATTAAGGACGCGCAGTAGTCAGGCTTCCCGGTTGCGATAGGGTTCGGGCAACCCCAGGCGCTCTCGAATCTCGGTGTAAATATCCTCGACGGGCCGGTTCGCATCGATGCTCAACAACACGCCCCGGCGGCGGTAGAGTTCGAGTAGCGGCTTGGTCTTTTCGTGATATTCCTTCAGCCGTACCTTCAGGGCGTCGGGGTTGTCGTCGGCCCTTTTCGTGAACCCCGACCCTTCGCCCAGCCTCGCGCGCATCATCACGCGCTCAAACACTACCTCATCGGAAACGTCCAGGTAGATGACCTTATCCATGTTCCAGTTTTCGAATAGGTATTGCGCCTGCGGCATGGTTCGCGGAAATCCGTCGAGCACGAAGCCATAGTTCCAGTCGTGCTCTTGCAGCCGCTTGCGCACCACTTCCTCGACGATCTCATCGGGCACCAAAAGCCCTGAGTCCGTGATGCGACGGATGCGCGCCGCCAGCTTGGTGTGGTGCGACACGTTCCAGCGGAAAATATCGCCCACCGAGATATGCACGAAATCGTAGTCCGCACATAGCAGCTTGCTCTGAGTACCTTTGCCAGAGCCCTGCGGACCAAACACAATGTAATGATTCATAGTTCAGGCGAGCAGCTCGCGGATCACGGTGCCGGCCACGTCGGTGAGCCGGAAATCGCGTCCGCTATAGCGATAGGTCAAGCGTGTATGATCGAGTCCCAGCTGATTCAGAATGGTGGCGTGAACGTCGTGCGGATGCACCGGCTTTTCCACGGCCTTGAAACCGAATTCGTCGGTATTGCCGTAGGTGATGCCGCCCTTGAAGCCGCCGCCCGCCAGTAGCATCGAGTAGCCGTGGTTGTTATGGTCGCGCCCGTTCTGCACGCGTACCAGGCCGCTGACTTCCACCGAAGG
Source organism: uncultured Acidobacteriota bacterium (assembly GCA_902826685.1). Classification (GTDB taxonomy): domain Bacteria; phylum Acidobacteriota; class Terriglobia; order Bryobacterales; family Bryobacteraceae; genus CADEFT01. Next base: position 140,762 of record CADEFT010000003.1, on the reverse strand, counting down.
CGTCCGTCCGAATTCGCCGCCGATCATGACGACAGTCTCCTGCAGCATACCCGATTGCTTCAAGTCTTCGAGCAGCGCGGCCATCGGCCGGTCCGATTGGCCCGCCAGCTTCTTGTGGATCAGAATATCGTCGTGGTTATCCCAGGGCTGGCCGTTGCCGAAATACACCTGCACCATGCGTACGCCGCGTTCCACCAGCCGCCGCGCGATCAGGCAGCCGCGCGCGAAGTCCCCTTCGCCGTAGCGCTCCCGCACCTTCTCCGGCTCCTTGCGCACATCGAAGGCGTCGAGCGCCTCGCCCTGCATCCGGTATGCCGCTTCCATCGATTCGATCCGCGATTCCAACTGCGCGTCGCGGCCTTCCTTGGCCATGTGCATGCGATTGAGCTTGGTCATCAGATCGAGCTGGCGGCGCTGTTCTTCGGTCCCCATCTTCGTATTGCGCAAATACTGGATGAGTTTCTCGGGCTCGGTCTCGTTGTTGGGAACCAGCGTGCCCTGAAACTTGCCGGGCAGGTAGGCCGAAGTCCATAACTGCGGTCCGATGACGGGCAGGCCGGGGCAGAGAACCACATAACCCGGCAGGTTCCGGTTTTCCGAACCGAGCCCATAGTTGAGCCACGAACCCATCGACGGATGGCCCGGCAGGATATGGCCGCAATTCAGCATGAACAGCGACGGTTCATGATTGGGCAGCTCCGTGTGCATGGACCGGATGACGCATATATCGTCGATGTGCCTGCCCAGGTGCGAGAAGATCTCGCTCACTTCGATACCGCTCTGGCCGCACCGGTGAAACTGGAACGGACTGCCGAGCATGGCGCCCGTCTTGCGCTCCGTCTTCAGATTGGAGCTGGGCGCCGGCTTGCCGTGATACTTGGTCAGCATCGGCTTCGGATCCCAGGTATCCACCTGCGACGGGCCGCCGTTCAAAAACAGGTAAATGACGTGCTTGGCCTTGGGCGCGAAATGAGGACCGCCCGGCTGATCGGTGGCCGCGGCACCCATCGCCGAGCCGAGACCCAGCATGCCGAATCCGCCGCCAATGCGGCTCAGCACTTCGCGGCGCGAAGGTCTGTCCATGGAGTTAGTAAAAGAAGAATTCATTGGAGCTCAACAGCGCCTGCGCGTACTTGGGCCAGGCCTTGGTATCGGATTTCAAAAACGCGAGCCCGGCTTCCAACTCGGCCTTGTCGGGATCGCGCAAATAAAGCTGCCGGTAGGCGTGGCGGATGCGCGCGCCGTCTTCGGCCGCCTCGCGCTCCATCTTCGCCGCGAACGCCCGCGCCCGGGCATCGACGAAACCGCTATTCAAAAAGAAAAGCTGCTGCAGCGGAGTCGATGTGGGAATGCGCTGCTCCGCCATCGAATTCGGATTCGGAAAATCGAACAGCGCCAGCGTGCCGTCCAGCTTGCGGCGGCTGACGAAGGAATAGACGGTGCGGCGCAGGTTCTTTTCATCGGCCACCTGCAGCGGCTTGCCGCCCATGGCCGCATCGAGTTCCCCGGTGCTCGCCAGCAGGGCATCGCGCAGGGATTCGATATCCATCTTCCGCCGCGTCGCGCGCCACAGCAGCCGGTTCTCCGGATCCACCTCGAAGCTCTTTTCGTCGTTGCGATGGCTGAGCGCGTAAGCGTTGGTGAGCGTCAGCTCGCGCAGCAAGGCCTTCAAAGACCACTTCTCTTCCACCAGCCGCGCCGCCAGGTAATCGAGCAGCTCCGGATGGCTCGGCTTCTCGCCCAACACGCCGAAATTGCTCAACGTGCGCACCAGGCCCGTGCCGAACAGATGATGCCACATGCGGTTCACGATCACGCGGGAGGTCAGCGGATTGCCTGGGTTCGCGATCGCCTCGGCCAGTTCCTGCCGGCCGCTCCCCTGGCGGAAAGCTTCCGGATCGCCCGCGCTCAGGATCGTCAGAAAATGCCGCGGCACCTCATCGCCCAGGTTGTCGGCGCTGCCCCGGATCCGCACCCGTTCATTACGCGGCTTGGCCTTGTCGTGAATCACGTGCAGAAACGGATATTGCTCCGGCAACACCTTCTTGCGCGCGTCCAACTCGCTGCGCAGATTCGCCAGATGCTGGTTCCACTGCCCTTCGAGGAAGCGGTCGATTTGCGGCGTCTTGTAGAACAGCGTGCGCGTGAACACGTCGCGATACAGCACCCAGCGGTCGCGCGGAAGCGAGAGCAGATCGGCGCCGGCCAGGTTGCCGCGCTCGTTCGATCCGCCCAGGCGAATGAAATTCTTCTCCTCGATCTCGCGCTGATCTTTGAGAACCTGCAGCACCTGATCCTGAAAGGCGGCCGCCGGGAAGCGTTCTTCGCTTTCCCAACGGGCGAGGAACGGATGCTCTTTCTCACCGGCCAGGTACTTCGTCCAGCGCTCCAGCGTCTCCCCGTCCAGCTTCATTGCCGCCGCGGTCTGCTTGGCGTCCGCCTTCTCCGGCCCCAGCACCCTGCGTGCCGCGCGCAGATAGTCCGCCGTGCGATTGGCCAGAATCTCGGCCAGTTGCTTGGCCTGATCTTCGAGAAATTTATCGAGCTTTTCCTGCTGCTGGTCGATCGCTTTCTTGCGGTCCCGGTAAAGCTTCACTTCGGGTTCGGGCGCCAGCGGATACTCCGTATTCTCGGTGCTGGTGAACACGCCCAGCATCGAGTAGTAATCCTTGGTCGGAATCGGATCGAACTTGTGATCGTGGCACTGCGCGCATGCCACCGTCAGCCCCAGGAACGCCTTGCCCGTCACCTCCACGCGGTCGTCTTGAAACTGCGGGCTCAAGCCGAAGAATCCCAATCCACCGATGAGTTTTTTCTTCTGCCCGGCAGGAGCCAGATCGCCCGCCAGTTGCGCCTTGACGAACGTGTCGTAAGGCATATCGTCGTTGAGCGCCTGAATGACCCAGTCGCGATAGCGGAACGCGTTCTCATACGGCTGATCCTGCGTCGAGTTCAACAGATCGTCGGAATAGCGCGCCACATCGAGCCAGAAACGGCCCCAGCGCTCGCCGAAATGCCTGGAAGCGAGCAGCCGGTCCACCACGCGCCCGCGCGCCTCGCTGGACGCATCTTTCTCGAACGCTTCCATTTCGCTCGCCGTGGGGGGAAGGCCCGTCAGATCGATGGTGGCGCGGCGGAGCCATTCCCGCTTCGAAGCGGCCGCCACCGGACGCAGACCTTTGGCTTCCATCGCCGCCAGCAAAAGCCGGTCTACCGGCGTCTTCGCCCAGGAGGCGGCTTTGACCGCGGGCGGCGCCGGTTTCTTCACCGGCTGGAAGGCCCACCAGTTGCGCTGCTCCGGGGTGATCTTGTATTCGCCCGTTTTCTTCGCCGCCGCCGATGGCGGCCACACGGCGCCGCGCCCGATCCAGGCGACGACGTTCTTGATCTCCTCCTCCGCCAGCTTGCCGCCGGGCGGCATCTTCAGTCTTTCGTGCTTGTGCGTAATCGCCTTGACCAGCAGGCTTTCTTCGGGCCGTTCCACATCGATGGCCGGGCCCGATTTGCCGCCTTTGAGCAGCGAGTCGCGCGAAGTCATCTCCAGTCCGCCCTGGCCCGCCGCGCCATGACAGCCGGCGCAGTTCTTCACCAGCACGGGCCGGACGTTGGTCTCAAAGAACTCCAACCGGTCCCGCCGTTGCGCAAACACGGCCAACGGAACCAGCAACAGCAACAACAGATGCATTTGACCGGAATTTTATCAAACGGCGGGTGCCGGGCGTCTCAATCCTGCCGCAGGCAGGTCATGGGGTCCAGCTTCATGGCGCGCCGCGCCGGGAAATAGCAGGCGGCCAGCGACGCCGCGGTCAGAATCAGCGCCGCCCCCGCGAATGCCACCGGATCGGTGGCGGAGACGCCGAACAGCAGGCTCGATCCGATCCGGCTGAGCCACAGGGCGCCTGCGGCTCCTAGCGCCAGACCGGCGAAACTGAGCATCAGGCCCTCGCCCAGAATCAGCCGCAGGATGCCGCCCTCCGACGAGCCCATCGCCATGCGAATGCCAATCTCGCGCACCCGCGCCGTGATGGAGTACTGAATCAGCCCGTGAATACCGATGGCCGCCATCAACAGCGCGACGGCCGCGAAGCCCACCAGCACCATGGTCTGAAACCGCCGCGGTGCCAGCGACTGCGCCAATTGCCTTTCCACCGCGTTCACTCCGTAAACGGGTACGCGCCGGTCCGCGCGATGCACCGCCTGTTCCACCGCCGCCGCCAATTTCATCGGATCGTCTAGCGACGTTCGAATCAGGATCGCCGCCAGCCGTGGAGGATTCTGCGCCAAGGGCTCGAACATCTGCGGAATGGGATCGGCTTCCAGTCCCTGCCGCCTCATATCGCCCACCACTCCTACCACGGTGAACGTCGAGCCTCCGGTTTGAAAGCGCTGGCCGATGGGGTCGCGATCGGGCCACAGGCGCCGCGCCATCGCCTGGTTCACCAGCGCCTTGGCCTCCCCTGCCGCTCCGTCTGCGCTTGAGAAGAAGCGTCCACTCACCAGTGGAACGCCCATCGTCTGCAGGAAGCCATCGCTGAGCTCATCGCTGCGCAGGCGCAGCCGTTGCGTGTCGCCCCCGTTTAGTTCCACTGCCCGCTCCGCGCTGCCGGCGGCAAAAAAGTTGCTGATGACGCCCACGCCGCTTACCCCGGCGAGCGGGCGGATCTCGTCGAGAACGCGGCGGTAAAACTCCGCCCGCTGCGCGGGTCCACCCAGGCTGGTGGCCGATACCGCCACCGACAGCACACCGTTCGGCTCGAAGCCTAGCGGCGCCTGGCCGAGCGAATTCAAACTACGCAACAGCAATCCGGCGCCCGCCAGCAGCATCAGGGCCAACGCGAACTCGCTAATCACCAATGCGCGCCGCAGCCTGGCCGCACCCATGCGTCCCGCCACACCGCGCGCCGACCGGGTCACAATCGCCGATGCGTTCTGCCGGGCCGCCACGATCGCCGGAGCCATTCCCACCAGCAGCCCGGTCACCACGCACAGCGCCAGCGCGCCGGCGAGCACGTTCCAATCGAACCGGACTTCGTTCAACCGGAACAGCACGTCCGGCTCCACCGCGCGAATCGCGCGCAGCGCCGCCATCGTTACGGTCAATCCCAACGCTCCGGCCAGCAAGGCCAGCAGCAGGCTCTCCACCAGCAGTTGGCGAAGGATTCGCCCTGGACTTCCCCCCAGGGCCGCGCGAACCGCGATCTCGGTCTCGCGGCTCGCCGCCCGGGCCAACGACAGGCTGGCCACGTTCGACACCGCCATCAGCAGCACGCACACAATCGCGCCCGCCATCATCCATACCGCCAGACGCTGCCTTCCGCCCGTCAGGTGGCGATCGAGCGGCGTCACGCTGATGCCCAGATTCCGGTGTCCGTCCAGGTTGCGGGCCAGCGCGTTCATTTCCTCTTCGGCCTGCCCGATCGTCACGCCTTCCCGCAGGCGCCCGAGAGCGAACCAGGATCCGGAACCCGTCGCGCCGCGCTGCGTTTCCCAATCGGCACCCGCGGTGTGCGGCTCGATCATGTCGGCATCGCGGAAGACGAAATCCGCCGGCAGGATGCCGATCACGCGGCAGCGAACGCCATCGAGGGTGAGGAATGCGCCCAAAGCTTCACGCGATCCACCGAACCGGCTTTGCCAGAAACGATGTCCGATCACGGCCACCCGCTCGCGCTCATCGGCTTCGCGTGCGGTGAACGCTCTTCCGTGCAGCAGGCGCACGCCCAGCAGCGCCAAGAACTCGGGCGACGCTCTCATGGTGCTGACCTTCCCGGCTCCCGAATCGGTCGTCAAAGTCGCCGATGCCGGGTCGAACGCCGCGATGGCGCCAAAGCTTTGGCTGTGCCGCCGCCACTCGGCGATGCTGCCATAGGCGGTTCGCCCTTCGCGCACGCTTTGACTCGGGACCTGGGTCCACAGCATCACCAGTTTTGCGGGCTCCGGGAAGGGAAGCGGGCGCAGCAGGACCGCATCCACCACGCTGTACATCGCCGTGCTCGCACCCATGGCGAGCGCCAGCACCAGAGCCGCCGCCACGCTATAGCTGGGGCTTTTGGCGAGCGACCGCCACGCAAACCGCGCGTCCCGCCACAGAATCTCCAATGCCGCGATCGAGCCCTGGTCGCGATACTGCTCCTTCACCGGCTGCACGGCCCCGAACATGCGCCGCGCCGCCCACGCCGCCTCCCGCGAATCCATGCCTGCCTGGCGATTCGCCTCTTCCTGCATCTCCAGGTGAAACTGCAGCTCGTCATCCAATTCCCGCTCGCGGCGCTTCTTTCCAAACAGCCCGCGCAGACGGGCGAGGCCAACGCTGATCCGGCTCATCCCTCGCCTCCCGCGAAATCGAGGAACCGTTCGATGGTCGACGACATGCGCCGCCAATCCTCGGTCTCCTTGCCCAGCCGCCGCCTGCCGGCCGCCGTGATGGCATAGAAACGCGCCTTGCGGTTGTTTTCCGACGCGCCCCATTTCGACGAGATCCAGCCTTCCTGTTCCATGCGCAGCAGCGCCGGATACAGCGTGCCCTGGTTCAGTTGCAGCACCTCGCGGCTGATCTGCTCCACGCGGCGGGCAATGCCATAGCCGTGCAAGGGCCCGAGCGCGGCCAGCGTCTTCAACACCATCAGGGTCAGCGTCCCCTGCAGTACGTCCGCCTTGTCGTCTTTCATTTGGAAACCTACAGGAACAGCCTACCGCGGTTCCTTTTGGCGGTCAACAGGAAAAGCGTGGGCTACCCTTGAAGACGTGCCACGTGAGATCGCCGGACGCTACCAGCGGAACCTGTTCGGCTCCGTCATCCCCTTCTGGGAGAAACATTCGCTCGACGCCGTTCACGGCGGACAGTTCACCTGTCTCACTCGCGATGGCCGCCTCTTCGACGACCGCAAATATGTGTGGATGAACGGCCGCGGCGTGTGGACCTTCAGCAGGCTCTACAATACCGTCGAAAAGCGCGAAACGTGGCTGGCCAACGCCACGCAGATTCTGAATTTTCTGCTGCGGCACGCTCGCGACCCGCAGGGCCGCTGTTACTTTTCGCTCACACGCGAAGGCCGGCCGGCGGGTGTCCAGCGCAAACCCTACGCGGCGTTCTTCCTGTTCCTGGCGCTGGCCGAATATTACAAGACCGGGGCGGGGAACGAATCGCACCGCAAGCTGGCCATTGAGATCTTTGGCCGCATCCACGAATGGATCGCCGATCCCACGCTGCTTGGCCGCGCGGCCCCTTCCTTCCGCCAGTTGGCCGACATCATGGTCATGGCTTCGATGGCGCTCGAACTGCTCGAAATCGACCCTTCGGAAACCTGCCGGGAAATCCTGCGCGAGTGCATTCGCCAGGCGCGTGAACACTGGCTGCCCGCCAGGCGCACGCTGCTCGAAAACCTGCCCGTCGATGGGCGCGCCTATAGCGAATCGCCCGACACCCGGCTGCTATGCCCCGGTTCGGCGATCGAAGTGGCGTGGTTTCTCATTCATTCCAACGACGCCGTAGGCGGCGGCCCGGAGAACGAGAAGTTCTTTCTCGACGTCATTGAAGGTTCCATCGAAACCGGATGGGACCCGGAACACGGCGGCCTGTTCTACTTTATGGATGCCGAAGGCTATCCTCCGCTACAACTGGAAGCGGACATGAAGCTGTGGTGGCCGCATACCGAAGCGATCTATGGCGCCGCCCTGGCCTATTCAAAGACGCGCGATGCGAAATGGCTCGCGCATCTGGAGCGCCTGGACCGGTATACCTTCGCCACCTTCGCCGACGAGGAATTCGGCGAATGGTTCGGCTACTGCGACCGGCGGGGCCGCCCCACCCATCAATCGAAAGGCAGCCCCTACAAAGGCATGTTTCACGTACCGCGCTGTCTGCTTTACTCGATCGAGCGGCTTACTTCTCTTCGATCGTGACCTTGGTCAGCTTATCGCCCTGCTTGACGGCGTTCACCACATCCTGGCCTTCCAGCACTTTGCCGAAAACGGTATGTTTGCCGTCCAGCCAGTCGGTGACGATATGAGTGATGAAAAACTGGCTGCCGTTGGTGTTGGGACCGGCATTGGCCATAGAAAGCGTACCGGCTGCGTGGCGGTGCGGATTGCCCTTGCACTCATCTTCAAACCGGTAGCCGGGACCGCCGCGTCCGCTGCCTTCCGGGTCGCCGCCCTGAATCATGAAGTTCTCGATCACGCGGTGAAACACCGTGCCATCGTAAAATTGATCTCTGGCCAGGAACACGAAATTGCTGACGGTTTTCGGAGCCTCTTTCGCGAACAGCTCGCACACGATTTTGCCGCGCGTCGTATCGAACGTAGCGACGTATTTCTTATTCGCGTCGATGCTCATCGGCGGCGGGGCCGCGTATTGTTTTGCCATATCGTTTCAGTTTATCAGGAGGCTTCTTATGATCTGGCTCGTCTGGCTGCTCGGCGCCGGCGTCCTGCCGGCGCAATCGCTCGACGGCGTTGTCGATATCCACGCCCATTGCGACCCCGATAGCGTCCCGCGTTCCATCGATGCGCTCGGGCTGGTCAAACTCGCCAAACAGAAGGGCTATCGCGGCCTGGTACTCAAAAATCACTACGAGTCCACCGCTTCTTGGGCCTACTTCGCCCGTACCCAGACGGCGGGCCTCGAAATCTTTGGCGGCATCGCGCTCAACCGCACCGTTGGCGGTGTGAATCCCGCCGCGGTCGAGCGCATGACGCGCGTCAAGGGCGGCTGGGGACGCATCGTCTGGATGCCCACCTTCGACGCCGAAAACCAGGTGCGGACTTTGAAATCGAACCAGCCTTTCGTCCCGGTTTCAAAGGACGGAAAACTGCTGCCCGAAGTTCTCGAAGTCCTCGACCTGATCGCCAAACATCGCCTCGTGCTCGCCACCGGCCACTCCACGCCCGCCGAAGTCCGTCTATTGATCGCCGAAGCCAAGGCGCGCGGCGTCAAAAGCATCGTGGTGACGCACGGCATGTTGTCGCCCGTTTCGATGACTGCCGCCCAGATGCGTGAAGCGGCTCAGGCCGGCGCCTACGTGGAGTTCGTGGGAAACGCCGTCGTGGGCACCACCACCGCCTTCACCATGAAGGATTACGCCGCCGCCATGAAAGGCGTCGGCTGGGAACGCGTCATCCTATCGAGCGACTTTGGCCAGGCCGGCAATCCCCTCCACCCCGACGGGCTTGAGCAAATCTTCAAAGGGCTGCGCGCCCAGGGCGTCACCTCCGCCCAGATCGACCGCATCGTGAAACAGAATCCCGCCGCCTTGCTCGGCATTCAATAAAGGAACCAGATGAGCCAGTTTCCCCTTCTTTTGCACTCGGTGAGCTACGCCGGCTTTTGGGGCCAGCCCTTCCTGCCCGTCAACGATTTCATCGCCAAGGCCGCCGAGCTTGGCTTTGACGGCGTTATGCTGACGGCCAAGCGGCCCCACGTTTCGGTGCTCGACTACGGTCCGGCCGAGCGTGCGGCTTTGCGGGCGCTGCTCGAAAAGCACAAGCTCGAACACGTCGTCGTGGCGGGCTACAACAACCTCACCGCCGATCTCGAACACGGCGAGGTGCCGCATCGCGAAATTCAAACTTTTTACATCGCTGAACTGGCCCGACTCGCCAGGGATATCGGCGCGAAATCCGTCCGCATTTTTACCGGATATGAGAATCCCGCCGCCGACTATACACGCCAATGGCGCCTCGTCGTCGACACGTTAAAGGAATGCGCCGGGCGCGCCGCGGACCTGGGCGTCATCCTGGGCGTCCAGAATCATCACGACATTGGTGTTGGCTGGGAGAGTTTCCGCGACCTCATCGGGTCCGTCAATCACCCCGCCTGCCGCGCCATGTTCGATGCCTGGGCCCCCGCTCTGCACGGTGACGACCTCGGCGCGCCCGCCCGGGCCATGGCGCCCCACATGGTGCACAGCACCGTCGCCGACTATCAGTTGCGGCCCCGCTACAAGTACGATGCCGCGCTTACCAACTACGTCCGCCACACCGCCAACGTCGTGGCGGTTCCGATGGGCCAGGGATTCCTCGACTACCGCACGTTTTTCGCAGCCCTGCGGACAGGGGGCTACACAGGCTCGGTCGCCTATGAGATGTGTTCCCCGTTAATCGACGGCGCTGACGCCAGGACACTGGAAAACTACGCCCGGAAGTTTATCGAATTTATGAGGCAGGTGTGAGCTTTCAGGACAAACCAAAAACCCGCCGACTGGTCGGTGGCGGATTTTGGTTGGTTCTGAAAATTGGGCTCAAGGAATCTGGTTGGGCAGGGTAATGTGACTTTTGGGGGCAGGTTTCGTAAACGGTTGGTCGTACATCGGGGGATGGTCGAAGAGGAACAACCATAGCTCCTTGAGCCCTACTTCTGTGTCATACGCGAAATTCCCCTTGCAATCCGTTATCCAAAACTCTAACTCGTTGATTTCGAATACAACCGTACGCGAATTGTTGGTGGTAATTCTTGCCAGACCTGTACTTTCGGGCTAAAGAAATATCCCCATAAGAGGGGCTGGGCCGTGTTTTTAAGGTGGGGGCTCCTGGGCCGTGAACGCCTCCAACCCCTTCGAGTCCAGTCAGAACTGTAATGGGAATTCACATTCTGAGTGGTGTCCCTACGCCACTGGCCTTGGATCTGCAGTTTGAATTCCAAAGTCGGATTCGCCGGACGCCAGCAATTCGCGGATCTGCGCCGCATGCCGCGCCGGATGGGCCGCCGCCAGCAGCAGGCAACTGTAGCTCGGGATCAGGCCAAGGATAGGATGCTCGGTGTGTTCGTTGCGCAGGTCGCGTTCGCACGTCTCGACGAACGCGACCGTCGCCGCGCGCGCCAGCCGGAACGCTTCCAATGCCTCCGCTATCGTCGCCCAACGGCCCGTGGGGGACAGCCCTTCCGGAGCCTGTACCCGCCGCGCCCGCCCGATGACCCGATCCACCAGCACGGCGTCCTTGGCAGGATCGGCGCCGGGCCGGTCGGCCATCGGCCTTCCCGCCTTCACCAGGCCGAGCAGATGGGGCTCGGCCACGGCGACATGCTCGACGATCGCGAACGCCGTCCACCCCGACGCGGGCACACGGTGGGCCTGGTCTTCGGTCAATCCGGCGGCCGCTTCTTCCAGCGCCTTGAGACCCTCGGCCAGAAAGCGCAGCGCCTGCTGGCGATCTTCGCCCTTCATTGCGGTGTTCCCCTCGGATATACTAGTGCTTCTTCGTGTTTAAGGAGGTCCAAAGTATGGCCCATTGTTGCACCGCTAGCGCGGCCCTGAGGGGCGCCGCGGTTCTGGCGTTTGCCGGATTGCTCACGTCCGCCTATTATCGCGCGCACTCGCCGGCCGTTATGACGGACGCCGCCACCGCGTTTCTCAATTCGCTGACCCCGGAGCAGAAATCGAAGACGACGTTCTCTTTCGAGGACGACGAACGGCACTTCTTTCATTTCGTGCCCGATAACAACATTCAGCAGACGCTGAAGCGCGGCCGCAAGGGCCTCACGCTGCGGGAAATGACCCCGCCGCAGAAGCACCTGGCGCAGGCGCTGCTCAGTGCCGGATTGAGCCAGCGCGGCTATATCAAGGCCATCTCCATCATGAGCCTGGAAGACATCCTGCGCGGGCTTGAAAAGGACGACGGCGAGCGCCGCAATCCGGAGAAATATTATTTCTCCATCTTCGGCCAGCCCGCGGAATCCGGCACCTGGAGCTATCGTGTCGAAGGCCATCACCTCAGCCTGCATTTCATCGTCGTCAACGGCAAGGTGGTCAGCACCCCGCTGTTCCTCGGCACCAACCCGGCCGAGGTGAGGGAAGGGCCGCGCAAGGGGCTTCGCGTCCTTGGCAAGGAAGAGGAACTCGGTCGCGACCTCGTGAAGTCGCTGAGCGACGATCAGCGCAAGGTGGCCGTGGTGGCGCCCGAAGGCTACAAGGACATCCTCACCGCCGCCGATCGCAAGGCAGCGCTCAAGGGCCAGCCCAACGGTCTCGCGGCCTCGAAACTCAACGCCAAGCAGAAGCAGATGCTGCAGACGCTGCTCGAGGAATATTGCTACAACCTGCCGGAGCAGGCGGCGCAGGCGCGGCTCGATCAGATCAAGAAGGCAGGCTCGAACATGTTCTTTGCCTGGGCCGGTCCGATGGAACGCGGCAAGGGCCACTACTATCGCGTGCAGGGGCCCAGCTTCCTGGTGGAATACGACAACACGCAGAACGAAGCCAACCACGTACACTCGGTTTGGCGCGAGTATGAGGGCGACTTCGGCGACGACCTGTTGAAGGCGCACTTGCAGAGCGCCCACCGCTAAAGCGCCCGGATGCTCCCGGACGTCAGGGCCGTTGTCTTCGATCTCGACGGAACATTGCTTGACCGCCGCCGGAGTTTTGAGCAGTTTGTGCGAAATCAATGGCGGCGGTTTGACTTCCTCCAGGCAGGCGGCCAGGAGGAGCACGTTCAGACTCTCGTGGAGCGCGACCGCGACGGCTATGCCCCGCGGGATGAGTTGTTCGCCGGCTTCACCTCGCCGGAGATGCTGTTGAAGGATTACCGCGCGGGCTTTCCGGCCTCCTGTGTCCTGTTCCCAGACGCGCTCCAAACGCTTTCCACCCTTCGCGCGGCGGGCCGCAAGCTCGGCCTGATCACCAACGGATCGGTTCGCATGCAGAGTGCCAAGCTGGAATGCCTGGCACTCTCGCCCCTGTTCGATACGATCCTGATCTCGGACGCCGAGGGAGTCGCCAAACCACAGCGTGAGATTTTCGATCGCGCCTTGCAGCGGTTGAGCGTCGATCCGCAACATGCCGTGTTTGTGGGCGATCACGTGGAAGTGGACGTGGCGGGCGCGCGCGCGGCGGGCCTGCGGGCGATCTGGCGCCGCAACCACGGCGATTCACGCGACGTTGAGGCCGATGCCATCATCGAGGCGCTTGGCGATCTTCTTCCCTTGTTGGGAGTGGATAAGGATGGGAATTCCAGGTGAAGGCGCCGCTTTGAGGGCGCAAGATGCACGGCGCCGGCTATTCCAGATGGAACACTTCCTCCAACGGGCGCATCGCCCGATCGGCATGCGTCCCCTCCAGTTCGAAAAATTCCGCCATCTCGTCCTGCCACCGCTTGTTGATGGCCCGCTCCGACATCCCGCGTAGCGCCGCTTCGAAATCGGCCGTCTCCAGATACCCCACCAGCAGGCCATCGTCCGCGAGGAACAGCGAGTAGTTCGTCCAGCCCGTCTCGCGCAGCGCCTGCCGCATTTCCGGCCATACCTGCTCGTGGCGCCGTTTGTATTCCTCCAGCCGGTGCGCCTTCACACGCAACACGAAACAGATTCGCTTCATGGCCGGTTGATCAGGCTCGCCACGTAGCCGCCGCCAAAGCCGTTGTCGATATTGACCACCGTGACGTTGCTCGCGCAACTGTTCAGCATGCCGAGCAGAGCCGCCAGGCCATGGAAGCTCGCGCCATAGCCGATGCTTGTCGGTACGGCGATCACAGGGCACGCCACCAACCCACCCAGCGCGCTCGGCAAGGCGCCCTCCATGCCGGCGGCCACCACGCAGACTTTGGCGCTCGCAATGCGGTCGAGATTCTGGAACAGGCGGTGGATGCCCGCCACGCCCACGTCGTGAATCGCCTCCACCTCGTTGCCCATCACCTCCGCGGTCACCTGTGCTTCTTCGGCCACCGGGATATCGCTTGTGCCCGCGCACACCACGGCGATCTTGCCGCGTCCGCGCATCGTGCGGTCGCGCCACACGCGGAAGGCGCCGCTCGCCGGAAAGTATTCGCCTTCCGGAAACTGGGACCGCAATCGCGCGCCTGCTTCGGGCTCCGCCCGCGTCACCAGCAGATTGCTGCCGCGCTCGAGCAGCTTCCCCGCGATATGCACGATCTGATCGGGCGTCTTCCCCTTGCCGAAGATGACCTCCGGCGCGCCCTGGCGGATCGCACGGTGATGATCCACCTTGGCAAACCCCAGATCCTCGAACGGCATGTGGCGCATCCGCTCAAGCGCGCTCGACACGTCCACCGCGCCTTCGCGCACCTGTTCGAGCAGTTGTCTCAGATGATCTCTGTCCATGAGCTAAAACCGAATGGTCTGTCCGGGCTGCAAACCGTACTTGGCGATCGAGCCGCCGGCCAGTTCCAGAATGAATTGCGATTCCTTCTCGCCGCCATAGCTGCGGCAGGGCAGTTCAGGGCAAGGCTCGGCATTGGCGGCCAGCTCCACAATCGTGTGGCCGCGATCCATCCACACGATGTCGAGCGGTACCTTCACGTTCAACATCCAGAAGCGGTTCTGCCCCGGTTTGCCGAAGACGAACAGCAACCCGCGCCCCGAAGGGATCTCGGAGCGGTGCATCATGCCGCGCGCCATATCGTCCTGGCGCATCATCACCTCGGCCTGAATCACCTGTCCGCCGGGCATCGTCACTTCCCTCATCTGCATCGCGTCCACGCCCGTCTGTGGCCCGCCGCAGCCGCTTAGCAGGATCGTCGCGGCCGCCAGCGCTGGCAAAACATTCATGAACTAAAATGGTATCAGCACGCCCGCTCCTTTCCGGTCTCCCATGGCAGCAACGTTCTGGCAACGCGTCGCGATGACGCTCGACATGATCAAGTTCGAGCACTCGGTCTTCGCCCTGCCGTTCGCCCTCACCGGCGCCCTGCTGGCCTGGCGCGAGAGCGGCTATGGCCTCGACGGCCTTGGAACAAAACTGCTGTGGATTGTTTTGGCGATGGTGGGGGCGCGCTCGGCCGCCATGGCCTTTAACCGCATTCTCGACGCCCGGATCGACGGGCGCAATCCGCGCACCCGGTCGCGCCATCTGCCCGCGGGCCTGCTCTCCCGGCAATTCGCCTGGGGCTTCACCATCGTCTCGAGTCTCGCATTCCTGGGCGCCGCCGCGGCCCTGAATCCGTTGTGCCTGAAACTGGCGCCGGTGGCGCTGGCCGTGGTGTTCTTCTATTCCTATACCAAGCGCTTCACGTCGCTCTCGCACCTGGTGCTGGGGTTCGCCCTGGGCATTGCGCCCGCCGCCGCCTGGATCGCCATCCGCGGCACTCTCGACGCCCGCATCCTCTGGCTCACCGCCGCCGTCACCTTCTGGACCGCCGGCTTCGACATCATCTATTCCTGCCAGGATTTCGAATTCGACCGCCGCCACGGCCTGTTCAGCATTCCGGCGAAACTGGGCATCGGCCCCGCCCTTTGGATCTCGCGCGGATTGCATTTCCTCATGATTTTTTGCCTCGCCGCCCTCATCGTGCAAATGAATCTCGGCTGGCCGAGCGCCACCGGCGCGGTGCTGGTCGCCTCGCTGTTGATCTACGAGCACAGCCTGGTCAGCGCCACCGATCTGTCTAAAGTCAACGCCGCCTTTTTCGCCGTGAACGGCTGGGTCAGCATGTTATTCTTTGTGTTTTGGGCCGCCGATATTGTTCTTGTAAATAGAGGCTAATGCATGCAATTGCAGATGGAAGACCGGCGTCTGGTGCCGATTCTCGAAAAGGTGGTGGCCGGGACGCGTCTCAGCTTCGACGACGGCATGGCGCTTTACCGTTCGGGCGACATCCTCTCCATCGGCTACATGGCCAACATCGTCCGTGAGCGTTTGAACGGCAACACCACCTGGTTTAATGTCAACCGCCACATCAACCCGACCGACGTCTGCGTCGCCTCATGCCGCCTTTGCGCCTTCGGTAAGAAGAAGCGCGATCCCAAGGCCTACACCATGTCGCTCGACCAGGTGTGGGAAAACGCCGGCAAGGGTTGGAGCGAAGCCATCACCGAATTCCACATCGTCGGCGGCCTGCATCCCGAGCTTTCCCTCGACTGGTATTGCCAGATGCTGGGCGGTCTCAAGGAACGCTTTCCCCAGGTGCATCTGAAAGCCTTCACGATGGTGGAGATTTCCTGGCTCGCCGGCCGCGCCAAAATCGGCGTCCGCGAAACGCTTGACCGCCTGCGCGAAGCCGGCATGGATTCGCTGCCCGGCGGCGGCGCCGAAATCTTTTCCGAGCGTATCCGCCGCATCATCTGCGATCACAAAATCGACGGCGGCGAGTGGCTCAACGTGGCGCGCCAGGCGCATCAGGCGGGCCTCAAATCCAACTGCACGATGCTTTACGGCCACATCGAAAACGAAGAGGATCGCATCGATCACCTGGTGCGGCTGCGCGAGCTGCAGGACGAGACTGGAGGCTTTGTGACCTTCATCCCGCTCGCCTTCCATCCCGACAATACGCCGCTCCATCACCTGCCGAAGACCACCGGTTTCGACGACATCAAAAACATCGCCGTCAGCCGCCTGATGCTCGACAACATCCCGCACATCAAGGCCTATTGGGTCATGATGACGCCCAGGATCGCCCAGATCGCCCAGCGCTTCGGCGCCGACGATATCGATGGCACCGTGGTCGAAGAAAAGATTTATCACGACGCGGGCGCTACCACCACTCAATCGCTGCGCCGCGGCGAATTGCTGCGCCTCATTCGCGAAGCCGGGCGCGAACCGATGGAGCGCGACACGCTCTACCGCCCCGTGCAGCGCACCGAAGCGACGTTCACGGTGCTGGTTTA
Organism: uncultured Acidobacteriota bacterium; assembly: GCA_902826685.1. Lineage (GTDB taxonomy): Bacteria > Acidobacteriota > Terriglobia > Bryobacterales > Bryobacteraceae > CADEFT01. The sequence goes on along the minus strand of CADEFT010000003.1, from coordinate 124,207 downwards.
GCGATTACTCGAACTGTTTCCGGAACCGCGCGAGTTCTTCCTCCAGCCGCTCCATGCGTTCTCTGAGCGTCGCGATCTCGGCCTCCAGCCGTCCCACGCGATCTTCCTGCGGCGCGGCGGCCCGTGCCACCGGAGCCGCACTTGCCAACTCCTCCACATTCACCGGCCCCGCCAGCAAATGCATGTACCGCTGCTCTTTCTGTCCGGCCAGGCGTGGCAGCTTCACCACCAGCGGCTGCGGCTCGCGGGTCATCATCCGGTCCAGCGTCGCTTCAGTTTCTTCCAATGTTGCGAACTCGTGGATGCGCTGCGTCCGGTCCTTCAGCTCATTCAAGGTCTGCGGCCCGCGCAGCATGAGCGCGCACAGCAGTCCAATCTCCGATACACGCATGTTGGTGCGCTCGCCCAGCGTCTCGCGGTATTTAGGCACCCGATGATCCGGGCCTGAGACCTTGCTCGCCAGTCCGCGATGCTGCAGCCCGTCGAGCGTGCCGTAACACGTGTCTTCATCGTAGGCGGTCACCGGCTCGCGGCTGGTCTTCTGATTGCACGCCGTCATCAGCGAGTTCAGCGTGAGCGGATAAACATCCGGCGTCAGGAATTGCTTTTCGATCAGGCAGCCAAGCACGCGGAGTTCCTCCGCGGTCAACGGAACCGGTATCGCGAAATCCGTTGGGCGCTTCTCTTCCTGTGGTTCGTTCGAGCCAAAGAATACGGAACGCATATTATTCGGGCAGGTCTTCCTTCGGTGGTTCGGGCAGCCAGAAACTGGCGATGAGCCCGATCGTATAGACTCCCAGCGCCACCGCCGCCGCCGCGTTGGCCAGCTTATGCGGCGCGCTGCCGCCCGGCATGACGTTGGCCAGATTGGTGGTGAGCAGCGCGGCCGATGTGCCGATCATGCGGCCGCCGACGTTGGCCGCAAAGCTTTCGCCGGTGCCGCGCAAATACGTCGGAAACATGCGCGGCAGGTAGTTCCCCCAGAAGCTGAACTGCGCCACCGTCATCAGGCCCGCCAGGAACACGCCGATCTTCAACAGACCCAGATCGTCCTTGGCGGGAAAGAAGAACACCAGCGGCACGATGAACAGGCCGGGGATCTGGAACACCCGCAGCAGCAGCCTCCGGCTCACGATGCGGATGGCCAGAAAGGCGAGTGCGACGCGCCCCACCAACCCTCCGATTTCCTGAAACGTCTGCACCAGGTTGATGGTCTGCAATCGCGCCGGCGGCGCAAGCGAAGTCACCTCCGCGATGCCCGGTACAATACGCGGCAGATGTTGAATCGCGCCGAAAGCGGCGCCATACCCGCAGGCGAAGATGATCGTCGTCACCACCGTCGTCTTCAAATATTGAGGAGCGAAAATCTCGCCGATGCTCGCGCGCTTCAAAGTGCCCAGCCGTTTCTTCTCCTTCCACACCGGCGATTCCGGCAGGAACGGCCGCAGGATGATCAGCGGAATGGCCGGAATCACACCCGAAATCAGCGTGTACCGCCAGTGCGAATGCCCGCCATAGATGGCCGGCAGCATCGTGGCGTATTTCACCGCGAAGGCATTGGTGCCTGCTACCATTAACCCGCCTAACGACGAGAAAGCCTGCGTGTAGCCGAGAATCGACTCGCGTTGCTTGGGATCGGAGAACATCTCAGCCAGCCACGCCACCGCCGCCACGAACTCCACACACACGCCGATGAAACACAGACAGCGCAGGAACAGCAGCATCGGCAGCGAAGTGGCAAAGCCCGAGGCCAGCGCCGCGAAGGCATACAGCAGGATGCTGAAGACCAGCACTTTCTGCCGGCCGATCAGATCCGTCACATAGCCGCCCACCAGTCCGAAGAATCCGCCCACCATCGCCGGGATATAGAAAAGGTTCCCCACCCAATAATTGAACTCGGGCGTTCCCGGCTTCAGCCCCCCCAACTCCGTAAGCGCCGGCTGCACGATCAAGGGCAAAACCAGCAGAACGTAGATGTCGAAGGCGAAACCCAGCGCCGCGACAAAACAGATCAGCCACTGGGTGGTCGTGAGATGCATAGTGTTCTAGTGTATCCGTTAGAATCGAGGTAGATGCAAGTCAGAATCCTCGCCGCTCTGGCCTTGAGTCTAACGGCACCGGCCGCCGATTTCCGCCAAGAGATTAAGCCCCTTCTCGAGAGCCGCTGCCTGGCCTGCCACGGCGCCGCGCAACAGTTGAGCGGCTTGCGTCTCGACGTCCGCGCCGATGCGATGAAGGGTGGCTATTCCGGCCCCGTTATCGTCCCCGGCAAAAGCTCCGAAAGCAAGCTCATCCAGCGCGTCGTAGGAGCGAAAGGCGTCATGGTGATGCCGCCCGCCGGTCCGCGATTGACCCCGGCTGAAATCGATCTGCTGAAATCCTGGATCGACTCCGGCGCCGATTGGCCCGCCACCACCGAGCCCGTCAAAGCCGTCTCGCGCTCGAGCAAGCATTGGGCCTTCCAGCCCATCCGGCGCCCTTCGATGAGCGGCATCGACACCTTCGTGCTCGCCCGTCTCAAGCAGGAGAAGCTCGAGCCATCGCCCCAAGCCGATCCACTCACCTTGCTGCGCCGCGTGCATCTCGATCTCACCGGACTGCCGCCTACGATCGACGACATCGACAGCTACGTGGCCGATACCGCCGCCGGAGCCTATGAAAGACGCGTCGACGCGCTGCTGCAATCGCCGCATTTCGGCGAACGCTGGGCGCGCCCGTGGCTTGATCGCGCCCGCTACGCCGATAGCGACGGTTACGAAAAGGATTGGGAACGCCCCTACGCCTGGCGCTATCGCGATTGGGTGATCAACGCCCTCAACGCGGACATGCCGTTTGACCGCTTCACCATCGAACAGATCGCTGGCGATCTGCTGCCCAACGCCACCGTCGAACAGCGCGTCGCCGCGGGCTTTCATCGCAATACGCTCACCAATCGCGAAGGCGGCGTCGACAACAATCAGTTCAAGTTCGAAAACACCGTCGATCGCGCCTCCACCACGGCCCTGACCTGGATGGGACTCACGATGGGCTGCGCCCAGTGCCACGACCATAAGTACGATCCCATCTCGCAGAAGGATTTTTACTCGCTGTTCGCTTTCTATGACAACGTGGAAGAGGTGGAGATTGACGCGCCCATGCCCGGCGAACTCGGGCCCTATCTCGCCAGGCGCGGCGAATATCGCGCCAAGCGCCAGGCGCTGCTTGAAGAGTACAAGGTCTCACCCTTGCAGACCGAGTGGGAAAAAGAGATGCGCCACACCGCCGCGCATCTGGGCGAGCGCACCGATTGGGATCTCGCCTGGGCCGTGCTCATCACCCTCACCGAAGGTGGCGACGGGGCCAAAATTCTCCACATCCCGGTGGAGAAACGAACCCAACGCGAACGCGATATCCTCGCCACGCACTTCATCCGGAACTATCACTTCGCCGTGGGGCCGAAGAAGGCGGAAGAGGCCAAGCTCAAGGAACTCGACGAAAAACTGCGCAAGCTTCACGACGAGTATCCGCAGTTGACGCAGGCGATGTCGTTTGCCGAAGACACCAATCCCCATCCCACCCATCTGCGAGTGCGCGGCGATTACAAATCGCCCGGCATCGAAGTCAAGGCCGCCGCCCCCGCAGTGCTGCCGCCGCTCGATGCGAAGGAACGGCCGACGCGGCTCGACCTCGCCCGATGGCTGGTGTCGAAAGACAACCCGCTCACCGCGCGCGTCACCGCCAACTGGATTTGGGCGGAGATCTTCGGGCGCGGCCTGGCGCGGCAGGTGGACGATTTCGGCTCTCGCGCCGAACCTCCTTCTCATCCAGAGCTGCTCGACTATCTCGCGTCCCGGCTGCAGGAACACTGGAGCCTCAAGGCGCTAATCCGCGAGATGGTGACGTCCAACACCTACAGGCAATCGTCGAAGGTGCGGCCCGAGTTGACCGAGCGCGACCCCGACAACGCGCTGCTTGCCCGCATGGGCCGCTTGCGGCTTCCAGCCGAGTTGCTGCGCGATTCCGCCCTTACCGCCGCCGGATTGATCAGTACCGAAGTCGGCGGCAGAAGCATCCGCCCGCCGCAGCCCGCCGGTGTCACCGAATTGAATTATGGAAACCGTTGGGGCGTCGCCTGGCCCGAAAGCAAGGGCGCGGAGAAATACAAGCGCGGCCTGTATATTCATTTCCAGCGCGCTACGCCCTATCCGATGCTGATGAATTTCGATTCGCCCAAGACCAATGTGGCGCAATGCAGGCGCGACCGCTCCAACACGCCGTTACAGGCCTTGAATCTGTTGAACGATCCGGTGTTTATCGAGTCGGCTCAGGGCCTGGCCTACCAGGCGCTGTCGGCCGGCGCGGATTGGCGTACGCGCCTCGATGCCGCCTCAAGGCGGGCATTGGCGCGCACGCCGTCGGATGCCGAACGGGCCCGCTTCCAGGCCTATCTCGAAAGGCAGAAAGCCGTATTCGACAAGGATCCCGCCGCTGCCACCGAACTCGCCCTGCCGGGCACCGCCGAAGCCGAGCGGTCCGATTCCGCCGCCTGGGTGGCGCTCTCCACGGTTCTGCTGAACCTCGACGAGTTCATTACAAGGGAGTAACTCTTCCATGAAGCGCGAAGATTTGTTGGCCGTTCACTCCCGCAGAACGTTTCTGCGCAACACCGCCGCCGGAGTCGGCACCATGGCGCTGGCGCGGCTGCTTGAAAAGGATGGCTACGCGGCGGTGCGCGACCCGCACTTCAAGCCTCGCGCCAAGAACGTGATTTTCATGTTCATGGAAGGCGCGCCCAGCCAGATGGATCTGTTCGATCCCAAGCCGGAGTTGCAGAAATGGCATGGCAAGCCGCTGCCCGCCTCCATGACCAAGGATCTGAAGCTTGCCTTCATCAAGCCGACCGCCACCGTCATGGGCAGCCCGTTCCAGTTCCACAAGCGCGGCCAGTGCGGCATGGAGCTCTCCGAACTCCTGCCCGGGCTTGGCTCCATTGCCGACGATGTGTGCCTGGTGCGATCCATGTATAGCGAGGCGTTCAACCATCATCCCGGCCAGTTGTTCCTCTTTACCGGTTCGATGATCGGCGGCCGGCCCACCATGGGCGCCTGGGTGAACTACGGCCTCGGCAGCGCGTCGGACAACCTGCCGGGCTTCGTTGTGCTTGCCTCGGGGGTGGGCACCAGCGCCGGCGCCGACAACTGGTCGAGCGGCTTTCTGCCCACCACCTACGCCGGAACCGTTTTCCGCAGCAAGGGCGATCCGATTCTCTATCTCTCAAACCCCAAAGGCGTTTCGCAGGAGTCGCAGCGTCTGCGGCTCGATCTGCTGAAGGATCTCAACCAGCAGCATCTTGAGAAGACCGGCGACGCCGAGATCGCCTCGCGCATTCATTCCTACGAACTGGCCTATCGCATGCAGATGTCGGCGCCCGAATTGCTCGATTTCTCGAAGGAATCGGCTCAGACCGTCGAATCCTACGGCATCAACAACGACAAATCGAAAGCCTTCGGCACCAACTGCCTGCTGGCGCGAAGGCTGGTCGAACGCGGCGTGCGCTTCGTGATGTTGATGCATGCCAGTTGGGATCACCACAGCGGCCTGGCGAAAGGGCTTCCGCAGAAATGCCTGGAGACCGATACGCCTGCCACTGCCCTGGTGAAGGATCTGAAGCAGCGCGGCATGCTCGACGACACGCTGGTGGTCTGGGGCGGGGAATTCGGCCGCACGTCGATGTCGGAAATCCGCCGCCCAGACGATCCCAATTCCATCGGGCGCGATCATCATCCAAACGGCTACAGCATCTGGATGGCGGGCGGCGGCATCAAGGGCGGCCAGGTCGTGGGACGCACCGACGAACTGGCGCTCAATATCGTCGAAGATAAGGTTCATGTCCACGACCTGCAGGCGACCATGCTGCACTGCCTGGGCATGGAGCACAAACGCCTCACCTTCCGCCACCAGGGCCGCGATTACCGGCTTACGGATGTGGGCGGCGAAGTGATGCCGAAGCTGCTCGCTTGAAGGAACCTGACGGCATGGACAAGACTATACGCAAATACACCGGCTTCGATGAGATGAAGGCCGACGAGTACCGCTATTGGCAGAGCCGCCCAGTCCAGGTCAAAGAACTCTTGGCCGCATTCAACGAGCACCTCGTTAAATATCTGATCGTGGGTGGCTATGCGGTTGCTATTCACGCGCAGCCTCGGGCTACGAAAGACCTCGATATTTTCGTGCAGCCAGATCCAAAAAATGCGGAAGCGGTTTATTCGGCCTTGGCGAAAAAATCGTGATTGATGAGCAAACCGGCTCAAAGGCGTTTGTGATTTCGGCTGAAGATTTCATAAGCAATAAACTCGCGGCAGGGCGACTGCAAGATTTGGCAGACGTTGAGGCCGTTCAGAAAGCAGCCGAGAGCCAGCGCCCGTCCGGCGACGACAGACCATAAGCCCTGAGCTTCGCGCGCCGTCACTTGCTATTGCGCTGGAACCCCGCCCGCGCCTCGGCATCCTGCTCCCGCTGCTCGATTTCTCGAAGGAATCGGCTCAGACACTCCAAGCCTACGGCATCAACAACGACAAATCGAAAGCCTTCGGCACCAACTGCCTGCTGGCGCGAAGGCTGGTCGAACGCGGCGTGCGCTTCGTGATGTTGATGCACGCCAGTTGGGATCACCACGGCGGCCTGGCGAAAGGCCTTCCGTAGAAATGCGTGGAGACCGATACGCACGCCATCGCCCTGGTTAAAGATCTGAAGCAACGTATGGGGCGGGAATTCGGCCGCGCGTCGATGTCGGAGATCCCCCGGCCCGACGTTCCCAACTCCATCGTGCGACCATCATTCGAACGGGTACAGCGTTTGGATGGCGGGGCGGTGGCATCAGAGCGGCGGGTGGTCGGACGCACCGACGAACTGGCGCTCAATATCGTCGAAGATAAGGTTCATGTACATGACCTCCCGGCGACCATGTTGTACTGCCTGGGCATGGATCACAAGTGCCTGACGTTCCGCCACCAGGGACGTGATTACCCGTTGACCGAAGTGGGCGGCGAGTAAGACTCGCGGAGGGTCTAACGGCTGCTGCTTGCAGGCACATCACCTGCTATTGCGTTGAAACCCCGCCCGAGCCTCGGCGTCCTGCTCGCGCTTGCGCTCCACGTCGCGCTTGTCGTGCTCTTTCTTGCCCTTGCCGAGCGCGATCTCGCACTTGACCAGGTTGTCCTTGAGATAGAGCTTGGTCGGCAGCAAAGCATATCCTTTTTCCCGCGTCTTGCCAATCAGCTTGTCGATCTCACGGCGGTGGAGCAGCAGCTTGCGTTTGCGCGTCGGCTCATGGTTATAGCGGTTGCCGTGCGAGTACTCGCTGATGTGCAGGTTCACCAGCCAGGCCTCGTTCCCGCTGACTTCGGCGTAGGCGTCGCGAATCTGGATCTTGCCCGCCCGCGCCGCCTTCACTTCGGTTCCGCTGAGCACCACGCCCGCCTCCAGGCGGTCCGACAGGAAGTAATTGTGCCCCGCCTGGCGGTTGTCGGCCAGAATCTTGAAGTGCTGCTTGGTTTCGGCCATTTTTCTTATCCACGCTTGCGGCGGCGCCCGCGTCAATCGTTACAGGGAAAAGACCTTAGCGGGTTTTCATCCCACTGACGAAACTATAGCATGCGGCTGAGAAATCAATAAGATGCAAGCATCGTTCGGGACGCGGCAAGGCATGGGGCGCGCTTTGGCCGCCGTTTGTCTGATGATGGCGGCAGCGCTCGCGCTCGAAGCCGGACGAAAGGGCGACAAGGTCTACAACCTCGGCCGGCAGGCCGAAGTCCGCAAGGATTGGGAAAAGGCGCTCGATCTTTATGAGCAGGCCATTCTCGACGATCCGTTCCACGTCGGCTACCAGATGGCGGCGCGGCGCGTGCGGTTCCAGGCCTCGCAGGCGCAGGTCGACAAAGGGCAGAAGCTGCGCAACGAGGGGAAGCTCGAAGACGCGCTCGGGGCGTTTCAAAAGGCATTCTCGATCGACCCTTCCTCTTCCATCGCCGATCAGGAAATCAAGCGCACCGTCGAGATGATCGACCGGGAGAAGAAGAAAGGCCAGCCATCTTCGGCCGACGAGAAAACGCTCACTCCGGTGCAGCAGGCGCGCAAGGAAATTGAAGAGAAGATCGAGACCATGCAGGCGGCGCCCGAACTGCGCCCCATCAACCGCCAGCCCATCACGCTCAAGATGAACAACCAGCCGCCGAAGATCCTGTTTGAAACGATCTCGAAGCTGGCCGGCATCAATGTGATTTTCGACACCGAGTATCAGCCGGCGGGCCGCAATTTCGTCGTCGATCTCAACAACGCCACGCTCGATCAGGCGCTCGACTACGTGGCCATTCAGACCAAGTCTTTTTGGAAAGCGCTCGGCGGCAATACCATCTTCGTCACCCAGGACAACATCACCAAGCGCCGCGACTATGAGGACTACGTCGTCAAGACGTTCTACCTCGCCAACACCACCACCGTGCAGGAACTGCAGGAGATCGCCACCGCCGTCCGGTCGGTGACCGAAATCCGCCGCCTGTTCACCTACAACGGGCAGAACGCGATTCTGATTCGCGGTACGGTGGATCAGGTGGCGCTGGCCGAAAAGCTGATCGCCGATCTCGACAAACCGAAGTCCGAAGTAGTCGTCGATGTCATGGTGATGGAAGTCAGCAAATCGAAAAGCCGCGACCTGGCCGCTTCGCTCGCCTCCGGCGGCACGCCGGGATTGAATATTCCCATCGGGTTTACTCCCCGCAACCCCATCCTGTCCGGAACTACTTCTTCCACCGGCACCACCGGCACCACGACGGGGACGACGGCCACCAGCACCGCCATCTCACTGGCGCAGATCGGCCGCGTCTCCTCCAACGATTTTTCCCTCACTCTACCCGGCGCCCTGTTCAAGGCCACATTCAGCGATCGCGAAGGCCGCGTGCTGCAGTCGCCCCAGGTGCGCGCCGTCGAGAATCAGAAAGCTTCGCTTCGCCTGGGCGACAAGATTCCCTATGCCACCGGTAGTTTCCAGCCCGGCTTCGGAGCGGTGGGCGCGGGCGTCAGTCCGCTGGTGAGTACGCAGTTCAATTTCGCCGAAGTCGGCGTCAACGTCGATATCACGCCCAAGGTCCACGGCTATGACGAGGTATCGCTGCACGTGGAACTCGAGCTTTCCACCGTCCGCGAACGCATTGACATCGGCGGCCTGCAGCAGCCGGTCATCGGCCAGCGCAAGATCACCCACGACATTCGCATGCGCGAAGGCGAGGTCAATATCCTCGGCGGCCTGACGGGGTTGACCGATTCCAAGACCATCAACGGCATTCCAGGCGCGGGGCAGATTCCCGTGCTGCGGCGCCTGTTCGGCAGCGAGAACAAGGAGCGTATCGAGACCGAACTGCTCATCGCCCTTGTGCCGCACATCATCCGGTCGCCTGAGATTACTCCGTCGAACCTGCGCGGAATCGCCGCCGGCAATGACCAGACGGTGAAGCTGACCTACGCCGCGCGCCAGGAAGCAGCCGCCGCGGCGCCGCCACCGCCGCCGCCCCCCACCGCGACCGCCAGCCCGGCTCCCGCGCCCACGCCCATCGCTCCGGTTGGCGTCGCGCAGGTGATTCTCGAACAGACCAAAGTGCCCGGCTCGGTCATCGTCACCGCCAACATACGGAACGCGTCCGACCTGATGGCCGCCCCCATGCGCCTTCAATTCGACCCCAAGGTTCTGAAGCTGGTCGAAGTCGCGCGCGGCAACGCCTTGAGCCCCGGCGGCGAGCAGATCAACTTCACTCCCAATCTCGAGGGCGCGCCCAAGGGCGAGGCTCGCGTCGAAATGAATCGCCTGCCCGGCTCCGGCGGCGTGAGCACGGCCGGCGCCCTGGTGATGTTCCGGTTTGAGACGGTTGGAAAAGGCTCTTCGATCGTCACCCTGGCCGACGTCTCGTTGAAGAACGCGCAGAACCTGCCCATGGCCTCGGTCGTAACGCCGGTCACCGTCGTGGTGGAATAACAACAGAAGCCATGCGCCGCCGCAATCAACGTGGTCTTTCGCTTGTCGAACTGATCGTCGCCTTCACCATCCTCATGATGCTCACCGGCATGGCCGTTCCGCTGGCCCGCTACAAGGTTCGCCGTGAGCGGGAACGCGAGCTGCGCACGGCGCTGCGGGAGATTCATGCCGCCATCGACAAATACAAAGACCTGTCCGATCAAAAAAAGCTCGGCGTACAGGAAAAGCTCGATTCCTTCGGCTATCCCGAAAGCCTCGACATTCTGGTGGAAGGCGTGAAGCCCGCAGGCCAAACCGAAGGCAAGATCCGCTTCCTGCGCAAGATTCCGAAAGACCCCTTCACCAATTCCGTCGAGTGGGGCAAGCGCAGCGTTCAGGACGATCCCAAGGCCCAGTCCTGGGGTGGGCAAAATGTGTTCGCCGTATTCTCAAAGACAACGGAGAAGGCACCCGATGGCACGCCGTATTCGGAGTGGTAGGCGCGGTTTCACGCTGATCGAACTCATGATCGCCATGGCCGTCGTGTCGATCCTGCTCTCGGTGGCCGTGCCGATGTACAGCAAGGCGCTCACGCGGTCGAAGGAAACCATCCTGCGTCAGAACCTGTTCACCATGCGCACGGTGATCGACGAGTTTACTTACGACAAAGGGAAAGCCCCTCAGCAACTGGAAGACCTGGTGCAGGCGGGCTATCTGCGCAAAGTTCCGCTCGATCCCATGACGAGTTCGGACCGTTCCTGGAAGACGATCATGGAAGACGCCACCAACGCCGTCAACCAGACCGAGCCCGGCATCTTCGATGTGAAAAGCGGATCGGAAAAGACCAGCCTCGAAGGGACTCCCTACGCCGAGTGGTAGTTAGACTCCATCTCAACCGGCCCGAGAAGCGCAATGCGCTGAACCGCGAGACCGTCGCGCGGCTGCGCGCGGAACTGGCGGCGGCGCGCGAAAATCCGGAAGCGCGCGTGGTGCTGCTCACCGCCGAAGGAGCCGACTTCTGCGCCGGCGCCGATCTGGCGGAATTGCAGCGCATCCGCGACGCCTCCGTACTTGAAAATTTCGACGATGCCCGCGCGCTGGGCGAACTGTTCGTCGAGATGCGGCGCCATCCGCTGCCCATCGTCGCCGCCGTCCGCGGACGTGCCTTTGCCGGCGGCTTCGGTCTCGCCACCGCCTGCGACCTGATCCTCGCTTCCGATACGGCGCGCTTCTCCTACACCGAAGTGAAGCTGGGCTTTGTGCCGGCCATGGTGATGGCGATGCTGAAACGCTCCGTCCCCGAGAAGGTGGCGTTCGATCTGCTCACCAGCGCGCGCGTCGTCGACGCCGCCGAGGCGCACACTCTCGGATTGGTCACCGCCGTCTATCCCAACCGGGATTTTGAGACCTCAGTGAACGCCTACGCCGGCGCGCTCGACGCGCAATCGGCCTCGGCCGTGCGCCTCACCAAACACCTGCTCTATCATATGGACGGCATGAGCTTCGAAGCGGCCATCGGCGCGGGCGCGCAGGTCAACGCCATGGCTCGCATGACTGAAGATTGCCGCCGCGGAATCGACCGCTTCCTCAAGAAGGATTGAGCTCCCGGTGGCGGCGAACGTTGTGTCGATGGAGATCGGGCCAAGCGATGCCGTGAGACGATCGCGAATTCTCGTGTAGTCTATATCTGCTGCATCCGTTTGTAGAAACTACATCGGAAAGGACTGAAAGCCCAATGTATTCACGCCGCCTCTTCCTCCAAGCCCTTGGCGCGCTGCCCTTGCTGGGAAAAGACTCGAAGCCCCTCGGCGGCATTTTTCCCATCGTGCAGACGCCTTTCTCCGATGACGGCAAACTCGATCCGAAAACCCTGGCCGAAGAGATCCGCTTCCTCGACCGCACCGGCGTTCAAGGAGTCGTCTGGCGGCAACTGGCCAGTGAATACTTCGATCTCACCAAATCCGAACGCCTGGCCGGCATGGAAGCCGTAGCCTCTACCGGCAACCCGCTGAAGCCCGCCGTCGTGCTCGGCGTGCAGGCTGACGATATCGACACCGCGCTTGAGTACACTCGTGCCGCCGAGAAACTGAACCCCTCGGCCCTGATCGCCTTGCCGCCGCGCGGTGAGAAGGACAACACCAAAGTCGTCGCTTACTACAAAGCGATCGGCGAAGCTTCCACCCGGCCCCTGTTCGCCCAGACCATCGGCGACATGAGCGTCAAGTTCGTCATCTCCATGGCCGCCGCCGTTCCCAACCTGCGCTACATCAAGGACGAGGCCGGGCAAACTCTGCCCCGGCTCAGCGAATACCGCCGCCGCAATTCCGAATTCATTCGCGGCGTCTTCACGGGCGCCCACGGCAAGACCATGATCGATGAACTGGCGCGCGGCGCCGCCGGCTCCATGCCCGCCGCCGGCTTTGCCGATCTCTACGTCGCAGTGCTCGAATCGTGGCGCGCCGGCCGCCGCGCCGAAGCGATGGAGCGTTTCTCGAAGGTCATGCTGCTGGTGACCGAAGTCAGCGCCTACGGCATCCCCGCGCTCAAGTATCTGCTGGAGCTGCGCGGCGTATTTCCGAATCACGTTTGCCGCTCGGCGGCGAAGAATTCCATCTTCGATGAAGAGGCGCGAAAGAGCCTGCGCGAGACGCTGGAATTCGTCAAGCCCCAGTTGCGCGTCTGAGGCGTGTATCATCGGAGAAATGCTCCGGCCCCGTCTCGCCTGTCTTTACTTTTCCGTATTGTTTCCAATACTTTCCGCGCCACCAGACCTGATCGTCGTGGGCGGCGGCATCGCCGGTCTCTCGGCCGCGCTCGAAGGCGCCCGGGCCGGACTGGCGGTCACCGTCGTCGAACGGAACTCGGTCTCCGGCGGCCATGCCGTCATCTCGTCGGGCGGCCTGTCCATCGTCGGATCGCCGGTTCAACAAAGGATGAAAATCGACGACACGCCGGAACTCGCCATGCGCGATTTCCTCGCCTGGGGTGAGGACGCCAACGAAGAATTCGTTCGCTTCTACGTCACCCGATCGAAGACCGAAATCTACGATTGGATGACCGCGCTCGGCACCGAGTTCCCCAGCGCGTTCCTCAACGGCGCCGGCAATAGCGTCGCGCGGTTTCATGTGCCCACCGGACAGGGAGTCGGCCTCATCGTTCCTCTGCAGCGAGCGATCCTCAAGCAGGGTGGCGTGACATTCCTTCAAAACTCGAAAGTCACCGGACTCCTGGTCACCGGTGGCAAAGTGACCGGAGTGCGCATGGAGAACCTGCGCACCGGCCGCAAGAGCGAGTTGACCGGCGGCGCGGTGCTATTGAGCACTGGAGGCTACGCCGCAAACCTCGACATCGTGCGCGCCAACTGGCCGCCGCACATGCCGGTGCCCGATCGCGTGCTGGTGGGCGGCGGCTTCTTCGCCACCGGCGTGGGCATGGACCTGGCGCGCGAGGCGGGCGGCACATCCGGCAAGCTCGATCACCAGTGGAACTACGGCAACGGCCTGCCCGACCCGTTCGATCCCGAAGGCAAGCGCGGCTTCTTCGCCAACAGCTTCACTTCCATCTGGGTGAACGCTCAGGGCAAGCGCTTCGTGCTCGAACAACACGAGCCGAAGATCACCGTGCCCGAGATCGCCAAACAGAATCCGGCGCGGTTCTGGGCCATCTTCGACAGCGCGGGCCGCCGCGGTTTCCGCGTGGTGCATTCCGGCTTCACGCAGGATCGCGTGGAGGAGATCTTCGAGAAATCGGATCTGATCAAACGCGGCGAGACCATTGAACAACTGGCATCGAATGCCGGGCTGCCGCCGGACGTTTTGAAGGCGACCGTCGAGCGTTACAACGCGATGGTAGAGGCCGGCGAGGATACCGAGTTCCAACGCTTCGGCCCCAAAGCGCCCAGGTCGCGCGGCTTCTTCATTCCTCCCACGCGCATCCTGCAGCCGCCTTTTTACGCGGCGCCGATGTATATCCTGATCCGCAAGAGCGGCGGCGGCATCCGTGTCGATAGCCAATGCCGTGTTCTCAATGAACGCGGCGAGCCCGTGCCCGGGCTGCTTGCGGCGGGCGAGGCGACCGGATTCGCAGGCATCAACGGAAAGCACGGCATGGAGGGAACTTTTCTCGGGCCGTCGATTCTGATGGGGCGCGTGGCGGCGCAGACCGTGGCGGCAACGGCGGATCGCAAGCCCGCCGCTGCCGCGCTCACCGAAATCCGCACGGCGCCCAAGGCCGCGCCGTTGAAGTACGCCGCCACCTGTACCGGTTGCCACGACCTGCCGAAGCTTACGAGCGCCCGGCGCAACGGCTACTGGCATTTCGAGGAGGCGCACAAGCTGGTGCTGGCGCGGAAATGGAACTGCCTGGGCTGCCATGGCGAAATGGCTCCCTTTCGGACGGCGTCGCATAAGATCGACCGGCAGGTACAGACTTCGGTCTGCCAGCATTGCCACATCAGCCCGGCATTCGGACGGCGGGCGGCGGCGGAGTGATGTTAAGATCCGATTAGGATGCCGAGAATGCAGGTGTCTCTGGATTCGCTCGGGTTGAATTCACCAGACTGGCTTGTTCAACTGACAACGCAGCGCCGGATGAGCCGCGAGGACTATCGCGCCTTCGTAGCTGGCAATCCGGACCTGCGCATCGAACGGACGGCGCAGGGCGAGGTGATCATCATGCCCGCGGCGCACAGCCGCACTGGATACCAAAACAGTGAACTGTCGGCCCAGGTTCGAAACTGGGCGCGGCAGGACGGCCGGGGCGTCGCCTTCGACTCGTCCACCGGGTTTGACCTGCCCAATGGCTCCAACCGGTCTCCCGATGCCGCCTGGGTGCTGAAGTCCCGGCTTGAAGCCTTGACGCCGGAGCAGAAAAGCGAGTACCTGCCCTTGTGCCCCGATTTCGTGGCCGAACTCCGATCAAAGAGCGACCGGCTACCCATGGTGCGGGAAAAGATGCGGGAGTATCTCGGCAACGGAGCCCGGCTCGGCTGGTTGATCGATCCTTTAGAGCGGCGGGTTGAAGTGTACCGCCCCGGCGCGGCGCCCCAGATGCTGGTTCAGCCGGTGACCGTGTCTGGGGAACCTGAACTTTTGGGCTTCAGCCTCGATCTTACCTATATCTGGGAGCCAGAGGTTTAGGCTTCGTTCCGAACGCCGTCTTCATCGACAACACCTGGCCCTCGAAACCCTCGGCCAGCCATCGCGAATACTCCACTTCAACGGCAGGATCGAAATTGAAGCCACCCTGTCGCAGCGCCGGGCCGAGCGACTCGATGACCTTCAGCCAGATCTCACTGCCAGCGTCGGAATAGACTTCGTCGCTATCAAGTACCTCCACGTTCTCAAGGCCTGCCGACTCGAACAGATCGCGCAGATGAACCGCGATCCGGTTGTCCCAGCCGTTGGCCGACCGCCAGTCGAGAAAGGCATGATAGAAACTCTGAAAGCTTCGTGGCGGAGCGGGTATCCACAGGCTCGTCGTGTGGTCGTAGTCGAGGACCGCGATCAGACCGCCAGGCTTCGCCGCCTTCACCATGTTCGCCAGCGCGGCCGGCGGATCGCCGATCCACTGAAGGGTGCGAGCGGCGCTGACAACGTCGAACTCCGATTCGAAGTTCGCCTCTGAAATGTCGCATGGATCGAACGAAAGGTTCGCCTGCTCCCGGTGGTCCCGCCGTGCGATCGCAATCAGCGCCGCATCGCGGTCAATCCCCTTCACCCGTCCGGTAGCACCCACCCGCCGCGCCATGCCCGCCGTGATGCTTCCCGTTCCGCAGCCGGCGTCGAGCACCGACATGCCGGGACCAAGCCGCGCGACCAGGTGCCGAAAACTCCCTTCGAGCGTACGCCGCCCCAGAATGCGCGGATCGGACTGGTGGAACTGGCTCACGCCAGTGTATTAATCGACCCTACCCGCCCCGCCTCAAACGCCCGTATCGAACCTCCCTGCTGCTGGATATATCCCAACTCATCGATCCCTTCAAGCAAACAATGCCGCGAAAAGCTGTCCACCGCGAACTCGACCTTCCGCCCGTCCGGCAACCCCAGCGTCCGCGCCTCCAGGTCCACCGTCAGCGTCCAATCCGGATGCGCGAACAACTCCGTATGCACCGCCGCCGGCACCACGATCGGCAGCAGAGCGTTCTTGAGCGAATTGCCCTTGAAGATATCGGCGAACGAAGTGCTGATGACCGCCCGGAACCCGTACTGCGTCAACGCCCACGGCGCATGCTCGCGCGAGCTGCCGCAGCCGAAGTTATCGCCCGCCAGCAGGATCTGCTTCGTC
This sequence comes from uncultured Acidobacteriota bacterium, assembly GCA_902826685.1. GTDB lineage: Bacteria > Acidobacteriota > Terriglobia > Bryobacterales > Bryobacteraceae > CADEFT01. Next base: position 107,937 of record CADEFT010000003.1, on the reverse strand, counting down.
TTCGAAGCCGCCTGATTGAGAATGAAATCCGGCTTCGGCGTCCCGTCGGCTTCATAGCGCCAGTCGTTGAATAGCTGATCGCCCAGGCCATCCTTGGAAATCGTCTTCAAAAATCGCGCGGGAATGATCTGATCGGTGTCGATGTTATCCACCGCCATCGAAACGTATGGCGAAGAGAAGGTCGTAAATTTCGTCACAGCATGGTCCTCACGTCGGTCACCACTCCCGTCACCGCCGAAGCGGCCGCGGTCAGCGGACTTGCCAGCAGCGTGCGCCCGCCCTTGCCCTGCCGGCCTTCGAAGTTGCGGTTCGAAGTCGACACGCTGTATTGGCCTGGCTGAAGCTGATCGCCGTTCATCGCAATGCACATCGAGCAGCCGGCTTCCCGCCACTCCGCCCCCGCGTCGCGAAACACACGGTCCAGGCCCTCGGCCTGCGCCTGGCGCTTGATCTCCATCGATCCCGGCACCACCATGACGCGCACACCGGGATTCACCTTGCGGCCCTTCAACACCGAAGCCGCCGCGCGCAGATCGCTCATACGCGAATTGGTACAGCTTCCGATAAACACCACGTCGATCTTGCGGCCGAGCAGCGGCTTGCCCGGTTCAAGCGCCATGTACTGCAAGGCCTTCGCCAGCGACTCGCGCTCAATCGGATCGGCCACACCCGAAGGATCGGGCACGGGCTGTGAAATCGCGACGCCCTGGCCCGGATTGGTGCCGAACGTAATCATCGGCTCCAGCGCATCGGCGTCGATCGAGATCGTGCGGTCGTAAGTGGCGCCGTCGTCGGTCGGCAGTTGTTTCCACCTTGCCACCGCCGCCTCCCAGGCCGCGCCTTTGGGGACGAAGCGGCGCCCGTTGAGGAACTGGTAAGTCACATCGTCGGGCGCCACCAGGCCGGCGCGCGCACCGCCTTCGATCGACATGTTACAGACGGTCATCCGCTCTTCCATCGAAAGCGACCGAATCGTCGAACCGCAGTATTCCAAAACGCATCCGGTGCCGCCGCCCACGCCGATGCGCGAAATCAGGTTGAGGATAATATCCTTGGCCGCCACGCCCCGCTTCAGTGTGCCGTCCACTTTCACCTGGAACGTCTTCGACTTCCGCTGCAGCAGGCATTGCGTGGCGAGCACGTGCTCCACTTCGCTTGTGCCGATGCCGAACGCCAGCGCTCCAAAGGCGCCGTGCGTGGCCGTATGGCTGTCGCCGCAAACCACCGTCTGCCCGGGCTGCGTCAATCCGAATTCCGGCCCGATGACGTGTACGATGCCCTGGTCTTTGTCCTGATAGCCCAGGCAGGGAATGTCGAACTCGGCGCAGTTGGCCGCCAGTTGCGCCACCTGCGTGGCCGCGATCTTATCCACGATCGGCAGCGTGCGGTCGGGCGTAGTTGGCACGCTATGGTCCGTTGTCGCAAACGTCAGATCGGGCCGGCGTACTTTGAGTCCCCTCGCGCGCAGCCCGGCGAAGGCCTGCGGCGAGGTGACTTCATGGACCAGGTGCAGGTCGATATATAGCAGCGCGGGGTTGCCTTGCTGCTCATGCACGACGTGGGAATCCCAAAGTTTTTCGATGATGGTACGAGGCATTTTCTTGTTCCTATAGGGCTTCGCACACCGCCTGGCCCACCTGTTCGGTGGTTAGCGGCTTACCTTTCGGTTTCAGATCGGCGGTGACTTTGCCCTGGTCGAGCACCGCTTCAATCGCGTGGTTCACCGCCGCCGCTTCCTTCAACAGACCGAAGCTGTATTCGAGCATCGCGGCCACCGAGCCAATCGCGCCCAGCGGATTGGCCTTGTTCTGCCCGGCGATATCCGGCGCCGAACCGTGCACCGGCTCATAGAGGCCCACCCAGGCACCAGAAGGCAGCTTCCCGCCAATCGAAGCCGAAGGCAGCATGCCGATCGAGCCGGCCAGCACCGCGCCTTCATCGCTTAGAATGTCGCCGAACATGTTCTCCATCACCAGCACATCGAAGCGGCGCGGATTCAGCACCAGTTGCATGGCGCAGTTGTCCACCAGGATGTGTTCCAGCTCCACATCGGGAAACTCGGCCGCCACCTCCACCGCCACTCTCCGCCACAGTTGCGACGTTTCAAGCACGTTCGACTTATCCACGCTGGTCAGCTTCTTGCGGCGGGCGCGGGCCAGGTTGAAAGCCGTGCGGCAAACGCGCGCGATTTCCGAGCGCGTGTAAGTCATCGTATTGGTGCCGCGTTCGTCGGCGCCTTCCCCGGAAATGCCGCGCGGCGTGCCGTAGTAGATGCCGCCGTTCAACTCGCGCACGATGATGAGATCGGTTCCTTCCACCAGGTGGTTCTTGAGCGGTGAGGAGTCGATCAGCGCCTTGTAAGTACGCACCGGCCGCAGGTTGGCGAATACGCCCAGCGTTTTACGAATGCCCAGCAGTCCCTTTTCCGGACGCTGCGAAGGCGGCACGTTGTCAAACTCCGGAAGTCCCACCGCGCCCATCAAAGTCGCGTCGGCGTCCAGAGCGAGCCTGGCCGTCTCCGGCGGCATTGGTTCACCGGTCTTGTGAATCGCGATCCCGCCCAGCAAGCCTTCGGTCAGCTTTACCGTGTGGCCGAACTTCGCGCAAACGGCTTCGAGAACCCGCACAGCTTCGCGAGTCACTTCCACGCCGATGCCGTCGCCCGGCAGAGTGAGAATTTTCAGATGCATGAATCAGACTTTCGTTGGAAATTTTCACTTCACGGCGACAGTGACCGCGCGCGGAACGTGCACCCGCACCAGATCGGCGATCTCGTCGTTGCGCACGCCCTTCTTGCGGTCGGCCATCTCCGTGAACTTTTGATAGATCAGGTCGAGCTCTTCTTTGTTGAGATCGAAGCCCAGGTCCTGCAGCCGGTCTTTCAACGCATGCCGTCCGCTATGCTTGCCCAGCACCAGCTTGGTCTTGGGCACGCCCACCGATTTCGGGTCGATGATTTCATAGGTGGTGCGTTCTTTCAGGTAGCCATCCTGATGGATGCCCGCTTCGTGTGCGAACGCGTTCTCACCCACGATCGCCTTGTTCGGCTGCGGCCCGAACGTGATGATGGAGCTCAGCAGTTGGCTGCACGCATAAAGATGTTCGGTATGGATCCCGTTGGTGAAAGGCAGCCGGTCCTGGCGCACCCGGGTCGCCATCACGAACTCTTCGAGCGAACAGTTGCCCGCCCGCTCGCCGATGCCGTTGATGGTGCATTCCACCTGCCGCGCTCCCGCCTGAACGGCGGCGATCGAATTGGCCACAGCCAGGCCCAGATCGTCGTGGCAGTGCACGCTCAGAATCGCCTTGTCGCCCAACGCCTTCACCATGCGTCCGATCAACTCGCCATACTCGGCCGGCACCGAGAACCCGACCGTATCCGGCAGGTTGACGGTGCGCGCCCCGGCTTCCACCACCGCGCGGCAGACGTCTTCGAGGTAATCCCAATCCGTACGCGTCGCATCTTCGGCGGAAAATTCTACGTCCTCGACGTGGCGGCGCGCCAGTTGAACGGCGGAAACAGCTTCTTCCAGAACCTGTTGCCGCGATTTCTTGAGTTTGTACTTGAGATGAATGTCGCTGGTGGCGATGAACGTGTGAATGCGCGGACGCTTGGCTTTTTCGAGCGACTTCGCGGCCCGTTCAATATCCAGCGTATTGGCCCGAGCCAACGCCGCCACCTGAATCCACGGGAACTCCCGCGCCACTTCCCCCACGGCCTCGAAATCCCCGTCGCTGGCGATCGGAAACCCGGCTTCGAGGATATCGACGCCCAGTTCGGCCAGCTTGTGCGCCATGCGCAGCTTCTCGGCCACCGTCATGCTGCAACCCGGCGATTGCTCGCCGTCGCGCAGCGTCGTGTCAAAAATGTATACGCGGTTACCCTGCGACATCCTGGTCTCCGTTCGCAATATGTAGTCCCTGGCGGATACGACCTGTTGCTTCGCCTGCCAAGTGCGTTGATGCCATTATCGGGCGAGACCTGAAATTTAGCAAATTTATAGTTTTCCTCGCTCGCATTCGATCAGGCTATAGTATAAACTTTATTTATGGCCGCGCGCGCCAGCATATGGAACTCTATCCGCTAAAGGTTTTCCTGGTCGTTGCCAGCGAAAAGAGCTTCTCTCGTGCCGGGGAAAAGCTACTGAGGACGCAACCTGCTGTATCGCTGGCTGTACAGCGTCTCGAATCGCAGTTGGGCGAGAAGCTGATCGATCGTTCCGGCAAAGACCTGCTACTTACCGACGCCGGCCGCCTCGTACTCGAATACGCCCGGCGCTTTGAGAATCTCGAGCGTGAGATGGAAACCTCGCTTGGCGAGTTGCGCGACAACTCCACCGGGCGGCTCATCATCGGAGCCAACGAGTCGACGTCGCTCTACCTGCTCCGCCATATCGAAGCGTACCGGCGCATGTACGCCAAGGTGAAGGTGCAGGTGAGGCGCGCGCTGTCGAGCCGTATTCCCGCTCAGCTCATCGATGGAGACCTTGAACTCGGTGTCATCAGCTACGACCCGGAAGACGAGCGGCTCCACTCGCGCGTCATCTACACCGATCACCTGGCGTTTGTCGTATCGCCCAAACACCGCTACGCCCGGCGCGAGTCGATCTCCATCGCCGAACTCGGCATGGAAACATTCGTGGCGCACAATGTCATCTCGCCTTACCGCGAAGTGGTGCTGCGCGAGTTTCAGCGCCACAAGGTCGCCCTCAACATGGATGTGGAGATGCCGACGGTGGAAACCATTCGCCTGATGGTGCAGCGCAACGAAGGCGTGGCTTTTCTGCCGCGCATGTGCGTCGAGCAGGATGTGGAGCAGGGAACTCTCGCCGAAATCAAAGTCGACGAGTTGAAAGTGGAGCGTAAGATCCGGCTGGTCTATCCGGCCCGCCGCGCGCTCAGCCACGCCGCTCGGGCGTTTCTGGAAGTGTTGGGGTGAAGACCGGTGTTAGGCTTAGGCAATAATGCCAATTCTATACCGCGGCGCGGGTGTTGGAACCTACTGGCACGCGCGTGACGCCCGGTTGCTCGGCTTTCTGCCGCAGTGGGCCGCGGGAGACCCGAGTCTCAACCGCATCATCCACCACATTGCGCGAGGCACGGTGAATAGCCCTTACGTTTCACTAACCCGTTCCTTTGGCGTGGCAAGAACCTATGCGCTCGCGGGCAGATATCGCGCCAATCCGAAGGCGCCTGCCTATGTTTACGAAATCGAGACCGGCCCAGCCCTCGGCCCCGCGCTTGTCGATCCGCTGAAAGTAATCGCCGAGAGCCTGCTTGACCCCGCCATGGAGTTCACCTACCACCACGATGGTCCGCCGGACTTCCAGCTTGGTATCGTCGATCCGAAACGCTTCCGGAACTGTCTTCGTGCGCCATTCCCACGGCCTCCACCTGGCGCCGGAACAATGCGGCCTCCGAAGCTTTCCATCGAGTTGGAGACCATGGTGCGAGCGCTCCGAGATGCCGAAGTCCTGGCCCAGGGCCCGGTTCCCGCCAGAACCGTGAAGGCGCGCTATGACATCTATTGACTCTGGCTCGTTCCACCGATAAGAAAGAAGACAATTTCAGCATTCGGCTTAGCTCCCGCCACGAAAACCAAGATGCTGAAGCTCAGTGGCGTTCCATCTGGCGCCGGTATCGAGTTTCTGGAAGCGGAAGTGTTCTTGCAGCCTGAACTTCCATTTTCAATCGTATACTTCGCACTCAACCGAGTCCGCCAGACGCACGGGCTCCGTGCCGACCTCGACAAGCAGATTTTCCTCGATCATTTCGACGACGCCGCCCAAGAAAACGCGGCCCAGCAAGCGCTGCCCTCGATCCTTGACCGCATCTACGAACTTTTCTCTCAACCCGCCGTATCCTGAAAGGATGCTGGCACTCCTGCTCGCCGCCGCCACCGTCTCCACCGATTTCGACGGCGGCAACCTCGGCCGCATCGAACGTCTATCCCCCACTCACTTCCGCCTCGCCCTCAAAGGCCAAAAAGATCAGGATGGCCGCAACCGCCAGGCCAACTGGTATTACTTCCGCGTGGACAACGCCACCCCCGGCACTGAAATGCGCCTCGATCTGGTCGACCTGCCCGGCGAGTACAACTACAAGCCCAATCGCGGAGCCGTCACCCGCGACACTCCGGCCGTTCTCAGCCACGACCGCAAGACCTGGCGTCACATCACGGCATTCGAATACGACACCTCGGGCCCCACCATGACTTTGAAGGTCACACCGGAAAGATCCACCTTCTGGGTGGCGCACACACCGCCTTATACCAATGAGCACCTCGAAGCCTTGCGCAAACAGCCCGGCAAGCACGAGGCGGTCATCGGGAAAACCGTCCAGGGCCGCCCCCTCTATCTCTGGACCATCGGCGACGGACCCAAAACCGCGTGGCTGATGTTCCGCCAGCACGCCTGGGAATCGGGCAGCAGTTGGGCCGGCGACGGAGCCGTGCGCGCCCTGCTCGCCGATGCCTCGCTGCGGCAAGGCATCACCTGGAAGATCTTCCCGCTCTGCGACCCCGATGGTGTCACCCACGGCGGGGTGCGCTTCAACGTCAACGGCTACGATCTGAACCGCAACTGGGATGTATCGGATCCGGCGAAGATGCCCGAGATCGCCGCCCAGCGCGGCGCCATCGACACCTGGATCTCCTCCGGCCGCACCATCGACTTCTTTCTATCCCTCCATAACACCGAAACCGGGGAATACCTGGAAGGCCCGCCCGGCACGGCGCACCAGGAGTTCGCCACCCGCCTGTTTGGCCTCCTGAAGGCCGGAACCACGTTTGCCCCCACCCGCGAGTTGTTCTTCGCCGAAACCACCACCACCGCTGGCATGAAGGGAAGGATGAACGTCGTGCAAGGACTCCACGCGCGGCACCGGATTCCCGCCTTTTTGATGGAGCAACGGATCTCGCACAATCCCAAACTGGGCCGCCTGCCCGCCATCGAAGACCGGGTCCGCTTCGGCAAAGAACTGGTCGAGGCCATCGCCAAAGCTCTACAATAATCCGTTCTTATGATCGGGGCTCATTACGTTTGGATTATGAGGGCCATAAAATAATACATTGGCGCTACGCTGTCGCCTGATGGTTATAATCGAGATTCAGCCGGTGCGGACGCCCCTGTCCAGCCGTCTCAAAGCCACCACGCAAGGAGCTTCATGTCGAACGAACTACGCAATTTTCTGGCACTCCCTTACCCGGAGCTGGAAGAGCTTAACCTGAAGGCGAAAGAGCAGCGCAAGAATCGCGTGGCTCCGGAAACGATTCAGGAAGAGCGGCTCAAATACCTCACCGACGAGAAGGGCATCAAGGCCGTCACCGTCATGTTCAGCGACCTCGAAGGCCGCCTGCACATGCTCGATTACGACAAGAAGTTCCTGCTCAAGAGCTGGGACAATCTGACCTTCGACGGTTCTTCGATCCGCGGGTTCACCGCGCAGCGTGAGAGCGATCTTCGCCTCGGCATGGACTGGTCCGCTTTCTACTGGGCGCCGGCCGATTACTTTGGCCCCGGCAAGGTGCTGGTGTTCGGCGAGGTGATCGACAAGGACGGCAGCCTTTATCTCGGCGACATTCGCAGCGCCCTCAAGTCCTACGCCGAAAAGCAGTACGGCTCGAACGGGTACACTTTGAACGCGGCTAACGAAATTGAAGGCTTCCTGTTCAAGGGCACCGATGCCGAGCGCCACTATCACGAGACCGGCAAGTTCGAGTATGTGAACACCGGCGGCTATTACCACTCGCTGCCCGGCGATCCGCTCCGCACGTTCATCGACACGGTGGCTGAAGTGCAGCGCGCCATGGGCTTCCAGAATGAAAAGGATCACCCCGAAGTCGCGCCGTCGCAGTTTGAAATCAATTACAGCTACGCCGAAACGGTTGCCGCCGCCGATCAGATTCAGCTTTACAAACTGATTTGCCGCCAGGTGGCCACCAGCATGGGCCTGTCGGCCAGCTTCCTGCCAAAGCCGGTAGTCGGCGTCAATGGCAGCGGCATGCACACCAACGTCTCCATTTCCAAGGGTGGCAAGAATCTGTTTTGGGATCCCAAGGGCGAAGAGAAGCTCTCCAAGCTCGGCTGGCAGTTCGTGGACCGCATCCTCACTCACGGAAACGACATCTGCCTGATGCTGAACGCCAGCGTGAACGCCTATCGCCGTCTGGATCCGCACTTTGAAGCGCCGAATCAGATCATCGCTTCGCCGGTCGATCGCGGCTCGATGGTGCGCATCCCGATCGGCAATGAGCGCAGCTCGCGCGTGGAAGTTCGCTCGGTGGGACCGGACGCGAACCCCTACATGGTCCTGCTCAGCGTCTTCAAGACGGGCCTCGAAGGCTCCATCAGCCGGGAAAAGAATCTGCGCCAGGCCAAGCGCTACCTGCCCGATAACATCTACACGGCGATGGACAACTTCAACGCGGCCGAGTGGACCAGCGAACTGCTGGGCGCCGACGTCAAAGGCCGCTTCGCCGATCTCAAGAAGGCTTCCGCCGACCGCTGCCCGCGCCTGCTCGGCACCATCGTCAAGGCGCAGGAAGTGCAGTATCACCACGAGGTTTACAACCAGTACCTCTGGAATCAGTTCTAAGTTTCGTTGGTTGATTCGGACGTTGTTTGGACGCGGCTTCCCGGCGCTCGGCGCGGAAGCCGCGTTTTTTTTACAGGCCAAACGCCGGAGGATAGACCACCGGCCCGTGAACACCGGCAAGCGCACCCTCGACGAGTTCGAGTGCCAGGAACGCCTCACGAGGGAAAGGCGATTCGAGCAAGGCTGCCTTGCCTGTCGAGAATCCGAATCGAGGGTAGTAACTCGGATGCCCCACCACGATCACGATGCATTCCTCCCGTTGCCGTAGCCACTCCAGGCCCTCGGCAATCAGGCGCCCGCCGATCCCTTTTCGCTGACACTCGGGAAGCACGCCGACAGGCGCCAGGGCCGTCGCCGCTACGCGTTGAGAAGGCGTTTGGATCCACATCCGGCTGAAGAGGATGTGGCCAACAATGCCCAACTCGGATTCCGCCACCATGGAAACGAGAGCGCCATTCGCCCGCAGGTTGTCGACAAGGTCTGCCTCTTCGCAACCGCCGAATGCGGCCTCGTGGACAGCGCGAATCGAAGGCACGTCCGCCGCGGCGGCAAGGTCTTCCATTCGAATGCGGACCGGTCCGTCCGATGATACCGATTTCAGGAACATGATTGTTTAAGCTCCAACTTGGCATGAACTAAGCAGACACTTCACCCGTGCTCATCGAGAACGGGCACCGGGCTTGGAGCGATCAACCAATCACGAATACAGAATACCAGACTGTGCTGTCGTTCTCTCTGCGATAAAAAGTACTTGACGAAACAGCGCAATTCCGCCCATACTATCTCTACCTTCCCATGACGCTGCTCACCGGCTTCGAACGCCTGCACGGCGAAATGAAGTCTAACAAGTGGATTCGCTGGTTCGCCGTTTTCTGCCGTATCGTCTTGGCCCTGGGATTCATTCCATCTGGCATTGTCAAAGTGACGGGGGAGCGATTCACCGGCCTGCCCTCCAATCATCCCCTCGGCCACTATTTCGACGCTTTGCTCCTCACCGGTTACTACTACACGTTCATCGGCACCGGTCAATTGACGACGGCGCTTCTGTTACTCATTCCCAGAACGGCGCTTCTGGGCGCGCTCTGCTACTTCCCCATCATCCTCAACATTTGCGTCCTGGACTACGCGACGCGCTTCAACGGCATCCGCATCGTAACGCTGATGATCCTGGCGAACCTGTTCCTGCTGGCATTAGACTATGACCGGCTGAAACAGATCTTGCTTCCCAGCCCGCGCGTCGAAGGCCGCCAGGCGCCGGCGGCCGGCAGGTTCCCCGCCTTGTTCTTTGGCTGTGTTCTCGCGGCCGTCATAACCGTAGTGATTGCCGGTGGCGTCCTGTTCGATATCACGCCCGGAAACGACGCGGAGGAATGCGCGAACCAGTGCAAGGGCCAGGGCAGTTTCTGCCAGACCTTCTGCGACTGTATCTACAAACAGGGCAGCCCACTCAATGCCTGCCTGAAGGAATACCAGACGGCAAGGAAAGCCGCTGCAGGGCCTTAATTAAGCCCGGCTTCCCCGCCACCGGAAGGGATGAAACGTATCGGCGCGCACCAGCCGGGCTGGAGTCGCTCCACCAAATCTCCGGAAGTCCGCGATCATGTGGGATTGATCCGCGTATCCGGCTCGAAGCGCCAGGTCGGCCCAGCCGGCGTCTGCTCTTAGCGAGCCGCCCGCTACCGCCCGGAATCGCGTGAGCCGCAGGTAGAGCTTCGGGCCCACTCCGGTTTGCTTGACGAATTCTCGCGCCAGGTGTTGCCTGGAAACGCCGGCGAGGTCCGCCATCTCTTCCACCGACAACCGTCCCGCTCTCAGCCGGGCGAAACTCGTCAGCGGAGCCAGGTCGAACCCGCCCCGCAATGCTGTTCGCGACGGGATGCGGTGCGATAAGAACGTGTCCAGTGCCAGGGCCCGTTCGCGATCGTCCGCCATCTCTCCCAGCCGCTCGTCGAAGCTCCGAGCCGCCGCGCCCCAGAGGTCCTCCAGCGCCGTCACACGGTCCGCCAACTCAGCCGGAGAATCGAAGAACCGGCCCACTCCCTGCGCCGTGAAGTACGCGCCCACTTGCTTGAAACAACTGTCTGGCGTGGTCCGGCGGGACTGGCTCATCGGGCCGATGACATGAGAACGCGGTCCCGCGGGGTGCCACAGGCCTTCAATCGAATAGCCGCCGCCGGAGCAGAAAACCACCGACGCGTGGGCGTCCGCCCAAAGACTCGACCAGAAGGGTCTTGAACCTTCTTCAAAGCCGCCGCTTCCCATGGAAAAAGTAAAGATCGCGCGAACCGCGTCCTTCAGAGCGGCACTGGGTGCGTACTCGCGGTATCTCGCCTTCATTCTTCCAGTCTATTCCGGACTCGGTGTTTTCAACTCAGGCTTGATGTACGACCAATGGTCGTGGATCAGCTTCCAGTTCTTCCCCGAGCGCGCATAAACCTTCGTCGAATTCCAACGAACGGTATACGGCTTCCCGGAGGCCAGAACGCCATGGCTGATCAGTTGGTAACTCAGCACGGCCATTCCGCCGCGGCGTTGTACCTTTGGCGCGATCATTTCGTACTTCACCACTTTGATCTTTCCCGCGATCGGCGCGTAATAGACCTCCATGGCGGGGAGCCCATCGGCGCGCGTTTCCCGGGCGGGATCGAAGTAGGTGATCCCAGGATCGTACATCGACAGGTAGCCGCCAGGGTCGCCCTTCCCCCAGCGGTCCAGAGCCGATCGCTCCTGAGCGATCAGTGCATCGTCGAACGCCGCCGCCGCCAAACGCGTCATACCGGCCAAGGCAAGCATCGCCATGAGGATTCGCACAATAGAGCCCAGAGTACCGGCATTGTCCAGGCAAAGATAGGAAAAATGGAACCGGACTCAGTCCTCCCTCAGCACAACGCTTGGGTCCACCCGCGAAGCGCGCCACGCAGGCACCCAACTGGCCACCACCGCCACCGCCAGAATCGTGGCCATCACAACGGCGATCGTCACGGTGTCGGCTGGCTGCACACCAAACAGCATCGACGCCATCAGCCGGTTTACGGCCAGCGCGCCCACCACTCCAACGGCGGCACCGAGCGCGGTGACCTCAAGCCCCTGCTTCAGGATCTGCGTGAGCACGCTCAAGCGAGCAGCGCCCAGGGCGACTCGAATTCCGATCTCGCGCCGCCGCTCGGTCACCATGTAGGAGAGCACGCCATAGGTGCCGATCGCCGCCAGTAGCAGCGCCAGTCCGGCGAAAGCACCCAATAGCCGCGCCAGCAGTCTCGGCCGGCGAATCGATTCGGCGAACACCGAATCCATATCGCGAAGTCCCACCACCGGAACGGACGCGTCCACCTCCCGCACCACCCGCTCGATCGTTCCAGCCAGCGCGCCCGTTGGCAGCGTCGTTCGCATGACCACGTTCATGCTGGGCGGCGCGACGCCATGCTGGTCCAGGGATATGTAGATTTCCGCGCCCGCCGGGCGATCCACTCCTTGCTGCCTGACGTCCTTGGCCACTCCGATCACCGTATGCCAGACAGCGCCGCCGGCGCCAAACCAACCGCCCGGAGGCCGCAGCCGCCGGCCTATCGGATCCTGCCCTTTCCAGATCCTTTTCGCCAAAGTCTCATTGACCACCGCCACCTTGCCCTGCGACGCATTGCCGGTTGGTTCAAAGCCGCGGCCCGCGATCAGCGGGATCCCCATGGTCCCGAAGTAGTCGCCCATCACCAATTGGTAATAGTCGACGATTTCCGAAGGCCTGCCGTCGCCCGGCAGGTGATTCTCGAAGACGGTGCCGATCGCATCGGCGGTTCGATTCGGCGGCAACCCCGACATGGCCGCCGTTGCCAGCACGCCCGGCACCGGGCGAAGCCTTTCGAGGACGCGTTGATAGGCCTGCGCCCGCGTGTCCGGCTCGAAAGTTGCCATCGGCAATGTCATCGAGAACGTGGCCAGCCGCGACCGGTCGAATCCCGCATCGGCCCTGGTGAGGTGGTACACCGTCTGCGCCAACAGCGCCGCGCCGATTGCCAGCACCGCGGCAAAAGCGACCTGGGCGATCACCAGTCCACGGCGGGCGTACCTGCGCCACGCACCGCTCGAACCTCTTCCGCCCTCCTTGAGTGCCATCACCATGCCGGACGTTCTCCCACGCCCAAGCGACACCAGTCCGAAAAGCAGCGCCGTCCCGGTCGAGAGGCCGAGTGTAACCAGCAGAACGGGCAGGCCGGCCACAAGGCCGTCCGTCCGGGGAAGGCTACCCGGGTAGGCACGGACCAGCGCCCGAACGCCGACGCTCGCCAGCCATACACCCAGGAGGCCGCCCGCTCCCGACATCACAACGCTCTCGGTTACCGACTGCCGGATCAGCCGGAAGCGGCTCGCGCCAAGAGCCGCGCGCAGTACAAACTCCCGTTTCCGCGACCCGGCTCGCGCCATCGTCAGGTTGGCCAGATTCGCGCACACGATCAGCAGCACGAACCCGGCCGCCGCCTGCAGGACCCACAAAGGCCGGCTGGAACTCCCGGCGACCGCCTCTTGCAACGTCTGCAATCGAAGGGTGTGGTCTGCCGGGCTCAGCCAACGGTTGGAGGGCACATGCTCTTTGGTGCCGGTCCGCCCGCCCCAGTTTTCGACGAAGGCGCTCAACTCCGTCCGCGCCGCCTCGAAGGTGATGCCTTCCTTCAGCCGCCCAACGGCGTACAGGACGTGCGCGCCGCGCTCACTGGCCATGTTCGGATGGAGCCAAAGCGGCAGCCAAACCTCGGGGTGATGATCCATCAGGTCGGCTCCGGGCGGCATGATCCCAACGATTTCGTGCGGGCGCCCCTCGATACCCACCTTTTGTCCAACGACCGGCCGTCCTCCGAATGCCGTACGCCACAACCGGTCCGAGAGAATCGCGATCGGCGGTGGCAGCGTTCCCGTCCAACGGGAAGTCTCCTCGTCGCGGAACAACCGTCCTTGTTGAGGGGGAATGCCGAGCGCCTCAAACAATTGCGCATCGGCCGAAATCGACCGCACCCGCACCGGCCGTTCTCCAGCCGACAGGTTGACCTCGCCGGTTGTGTACGCCGCGCCGCCGGTCGAATACGCGCCGACGGCTGTGAACGACCGGCTCATCTGCCGGAACTCCCTGTACTCGGCCGCCGACAGCGCACTCTGTGTGCCGCCGGTGGCCGCGGATTCCGCGGTCAGGTACACCAACCGGTCGGGTTTCGGATAGTCGAGCGGTCTTAGCAGAACTCCATGCACGATCGTGAAGATGGCCGTGTTCGCTCCAATGCCAAGCGCCAGAGTGGCCACGACAATTGCGGTGAACCCTGGACTCTTCGCTAACGATCGAATCGCGTAGCGCAGGTCTTGCACGAAATCCTCGATCAGGTTTACGCGGCGCATATCGCGGCACTCCTCCTTGTATTGCGCGATGCCTCCCATCGCGCGCTGCGCGGCCCGGCGGGCCTCTTCGGGTGGCATACCGGCCGCTACGTTCTCCTCGGAGAGCTGGTCCAGGTGGAAACGCAGTTCCTCGTCGAGTTCGAAATCGGCCCTGGGACGGCCGAACAGCGACCGGAGCCGCAAACGGGCTTTCTCCAGAATCCGCATCCGCTAAACCTCCTGGATCACGATGTTGATCGCCGTCGACAGACGAGTCCAGTTCGCCAGTTCCCGTTCCAGTTGCTTTCTTCCCGAACGGGTGAGGGAGTAAAACTTCGCCATGCGCCCGCTCTCGGCCGGCCGCCATTCGGCTTTGATCCAGGCCTGCTGCTCCAGCCGGTGCAGCGCCGGATAGAGGGAGCCCTGCTGGATCTGGAGAGCCTCCTTGGAAACCTGTTGGATGCGCTTGGCGATCGCCCAGCCGTGTTTCGGCTCAAGCGAGATCGTTTTGAGGATCAGCAGATCGAGAGTGCCTTGGACGAAATCGGTTGGCTTTGCCATATACCTATATTACCGTCAATTGTAGACGATTCAAGTATAGGCGCGCCACCGCCGCCAATCCCGGAAACGTGCCGAACGGCAGCTCGTAGGTGAATTCTTCCTTTGAGAACCAGATGTAGGCCATGCCCACGATGGCGCCGAACGCCCTTACCACCCACAGCAGACCCGCGCTTACCAACGCTTCGAGCGTGAATCCACGCCGGCCACTGCGTATGCCGCCGCGCCTCCCAGTTGGCCCCGACGCCAATCTAGATAGTGCTGAGTTTTGAGATTCGTTGTTTCATTGGAAGTTCCTTGGACTGGCTTCCTGGCGCTCAGCGTGGAAGCCGCGTATTTTCTTGGTGTACATCAATGCGGGCTGCCATACGCCGATCCATTACGAAAGAAAATTCTTGCGAAGGAGACGATCTCAAACCAGGCCTGTCCAAATTAGGGCGAGACTCACGGCGTCATCCGCGCGAGAATATAGAGCAAGGATGAGGCGGACGGCAGTCGATTCCAGCACGATGCGCTCGGTTGGTTATAACTCCGCCGAGAAGGTGCTTGAAATCGAGTTCACGTCCGGAGTTGTCTATCAGTACCTCGACGTGCCAGTAGCGGTCTTTGAGAAACTGATGCGCGCCGAATCCAAAGGGCGGTACTTCAACGACGAAACCCGCGATGATTTCACCGCTCTCCGGCAATCAGCATCACGCCCTGGCAACCGGACCAAGCGAGCAGGACAATAGGCTGGTATTCAGGGGCGGCCGGCTGATAGGGTGAGTGAGGTTCCGCAAGAACACATTCAACCAAACAGGAGCGCACCCCCTCATGACAGTATCGAGCATTTTCAGCCAGATGTTGCAATTGATTCCGCGCCCGGCGTTCGCCCGCATCGTCGCCGCCCGGCAAGGAGAACGGCACGCGCGGGGGTTCAGTTGCTGGGGGCAGACCGTGGCCATGTTGTTTTGCCATCTGGGCCAAGCCAAGAGCCTGCGCGAGATCAGCGAAGGCTTACAGGGCCAGCGAAGGCAAACTGAAGCACCTGGGCTTGTCGGAGGCGCCCGGGCATTCCACGCTGGCCTACGCCAACGCCCATCGGCCGTGGGAGATTTATCAGGACCTGTTTCAGTTTCTGCTGCCCTATCTGCAGGGCCAGTTAGGCTTGGCCGGGAAATCGGCGCGGCAGTTTTCACTACCGGGAAAACTGCTCAGCCTGGACTCGACGGTGATTGATTTGTGTGCCCGGGTTTTCGACTGGGCCAAGTACAAGACGACCAAGGGAGCGGTCAAGATCCACTTGCTTTTGGATCACGATGGCTGCCTGCCGCAATTTGCCGTGATCAGCGATGGCAAGACCGGCGACATCGATGTTGCCCGTTCCCTGCAGTTGGCGCCGGACACCATGCTGGTGGTGGATCGCGGCTACAACGACTACGAGTGGTTCGCCCGGCTGGGCGAGCAGGGCGTGTGGTTCGTCACGCGTTTGAAGGAGGGTGCCAGCGTGGTGGTCGTCGAGACGAGGCCTGCCATCGGCGACGGCGTGCAGCGGGATGAAGTGATCAGCTTCACCACCCAAGCTCGCCAGCAGCGCGACGTCTACTTCCGGCGCATCACGTTCTGGGACGCCGAAAGCAAGCGCGAGTTCGTGTTCCTCACCAACCATCTGGAGTTGCCAGCCACCACCATCGCCGAAATATACCGTCAACGCTGGCGGATCGAGGAGTTTTTTCGGCTGCTGAAGCAGAACCTTCGCGTGAAGACCTTTGTAGGCACTTCCGCCAACGCCCTCAAGATCCAGATTTGGACGGCGCTGATCGCCCTGTTATTGGTGAAGTTCCTGCAGTTGCGGAGTAAGCGCGCCTGGCACATGTCCCGTCTGATGGCTCTGCTGCGACAACAAATCTTCGTCTACCGCGGTCTTTGGCGCTTCCTGGATCATCCGTTCGAGCAGCCCCAGCCGCAGGTAGCGACTCTGCCCCTGTTCGACGGCGTTCCCGGCGAATCTGGACAGCAGGCGGATCGCTCTATTCCCCAACCTGCTCTGGCGTTGCCCGTTTTCGCCTAAACAACCCTAATGATCCCAACACCCCACAACATCTCCACTACCCAATTTGGACAGCACTGATCTCAAACTCACCCAGTGGACACTATGGCGTTTATCGGGAGAATGATAGATTCAGAGTGATTATGCTGAGACTCACACGCTCGCTGCTTGCAGTTTGGTCGCTCAGCATCGTTCTGTTCATTTGGTTTCGGTCATTGGCCGCTGCGAATGAGCTTCCCGGATCGAAGTGGAAGGTCGCGAGCCCCGAGAGCCAGGGTTTGGATTCGGCGGTATTGGCAGAAGCGGTCGATTACGTTCGGGCGAAACGAATCCCGCTGCACAGCTTTCTGATCGTGAGGAACGGCGTTATGGTGCTCGAAGCCTACTTCTGGCCGTATCAGGGCCGGGAAGTGCACGACATTGCCTCCGTAACAAAGAGCTTTACTTCAACGGCAATCGGACTGGCCATCGACAAGGGCTTCTTGACGGGCGTTGACGAGAAAGTCACCCAGTTCTTCCCATCGGCCGGAAGCCCCTCTGATCCGCGACGAAGCCGCCTCAGCGTCCGGCACCTGTTAACCATGACGTCCGGATTCGACTGCAACACCGAGGGCGGCGAGAAGGCTCTCGCCGCCATGCGCATGAGTTCTGATTGGGCAAACTACGCAGTGGGCCTTCCGATGATCACCGAGCCAGGCTCTCAATTCGCATACTGCAGTTGTAACAACCACGCTCTTTCGAGCGTTGTGACGGCCAGGACTGGAATGAGTGCCGCTCGCTTCCTTCAGGCAAACCTTTTTGACCCGCTCGGCATCAAGAACGCCGTGTGGCCGCAAGATGCGAAGGGAAGATCTCACGGATGGGGGGACCTTCACCTTCACCCGACCGACATGGCAAGAGTCGGCCTGCTCTTCCTGAACGAGGGCAGGTGGGGAAACCGGCAGGTCCTGTCCCGAGATTGGATTCGGAACGCGACGCGAGAGAATGTCCAGGTTCGATCCGGCGTTGGTTACGGTTACAGCTGGTGGATCAACACCGAGAGACCACCAATCTTCGAGGCGGAGGGGCGCGGCGGTCAGCGCATCAGCGTGTTGCCTAAAGAGAACATAGTGCTCGTCTTCACCGGAGGGGGTGCCAACACCGACGAGATCGCCCCGTTTCTATTTCGGTCTATCCGGTCGGACGTGGCGATTCCTGAAAATCGCGTTGGACAACAGAAGCTACGGCGTGCGTTGAATGAGTCATCGAAGGAAGTGATCGAACCCTCGAACAAGTTGGCGCCGTCACTGGCGCGTAGCGTTTCCGGGATAACGTACGAGCTTGCTTCGAATCCGCTCAATCTTCGCACGATCCGGCTTGATTTCAACAGGGGCAACGAAGCCCTCGCCACGCTCGGATTTGACGAAACGAGGTGGATGGCGCGTGCAGGCCTTGACGGGAGGCGTCGATTCGCGGCTGCCGGACCACATGGCCTCGCGCTGGCCTCAACAGGGCGCTGGCTCTCGGATTCAGAGTTCTTGCTGGACATAGATACAGTCGCCAACGTGAACCACTTCCTGTTCCGCCTCCGCTTTGATGACGGTCGAGCGCAGGTTCGCATGAGCGAAACGACGGGCGAAATGACGGATCTGGCCGTCGCAGCCGTCGCGTCAAAGAAGTAGGATTGGCCAACTCGGTTGTCGCAAGCCGTCGCAGTCCGGACGATAGAACCCGCAAAGTCGCGCTGCGTTTACCAAACTAGCCCTCGCACCCCGCGGCATTCAGTCATGACTGATCTTCGCAGACCGCCCGCTTTCCCTTCACACTCAACCCTACCCCAGCCACTACCCCAGAATCTGATCCCCGAAGAAACCACCCGCCACCGCCGCCAATCCGATCTCAATTCCAGTTGACATCCCGGTAGGCAACACCACAGGGCAGATTCCAGATCTTCCGGCCGCCTTGCCCGGCATAGGGATCGAGGGCCCGGCGAGTTGGCTGGGTGTCAGAATCAGGTCGCGGCCTTGGCTGAGTTCCACGCGGTTTTCGTCCAGCGCGCGGCCTTGGCGGCTTCGGCCAGCAGTGTTAACCGGCGATCTCGCCGGCCAGGGCCGCAATCAGAAACGGCATCAACTTCATCTGCATGGTTCACTCCTCGAATAGACTGGCTGCGAAAGTCTCAATTCGCGGAGTGACCGTGCGGTCGGGACCTTCTCTCTGACGGCGGCGCTGACGCGCGCCGTAACGAGCGAACGAGTCAGATATCGCGGCATGGAGTCGCTCCCGGATTGAGCCGCATCAGAACACCAGCCGGAGGGCGAACTGCACATTGCGCGCCTCCGATGCCGAGGTGATGCGGCCCACGGTGGCGGGGACGCTGATGTTGCTGGCGGGCAATCCGAAATTCGGATGGTTGAGGATATTGAAGAACTCCACCCGGAAATCGAGGTTGATCGCTTCGGTAATTCCGAAGCGTTTGAAGACTCCGGTGTCCCAGCTGAAGGAACCGGGGCCGAACAGCAGGTTGCGCGCGGAATTGCCGTAGGCGAACTGCGCCGGGACCGCGAAGGCGGCGGGATTGAACCAGCGGGAGATCGACGCGTCCGCCAGGTTCGGATCGCCGGTGATATCGGCGCGGCTGCTGGGCCAACCGACTACGGTGCTGGTAAACGTCACCGAATAAGGTTCCCCCGAACCGAAGGAAGTAAGGCCGGCGATACGCCATCCACTCAGGAACTTATCGGCGACGCCGCCAACCGACGATCCCCACCGCTGTCCTTTTCCGAAGGGCAGGTCGTAGATGTAATTGGCGGTGGCGTAGTGACGCCGGATGAAATCGAGATTGCCGCGATCGAGCCGCGTGTTGCGGTTGTCCATGGGAGCGTTGCCGAAGGTGTGCTCACCGAGCGCGCGTGTGAACTGATACTCGAACTGGAAGGCCAGGCCGGAGGCGAGGCGCCGTACCGCGCCGAGTTGAAGCTGATGGGTGATCGAACTGCGTCCCGATTCCAGATATGTGATGGCGCCCCAGGGCTGATAGGGACGCCGCGGCTGGATATTCCCTGGGCCGGGAGGAGGATCGTTCAGATTGAAGTTCCGCTCCAGGTGCGTTCCCAGGTTGCCGACGTAAGAAACACGCAGCGCCGTGCCCGGCAGCACCTCCGACTCGACCGTGTAGTTCCATTGCTGGTGATAGGGATTTCGGCGGTCGCCCGAGACGGCGTTAATGGCCGGGCTGCTGGGAATGGTTCCGTTGCCCGGGAAGGGATTCGCAAAGGTGAGGTTGGGAACGGCGCCCGGCGCAGGTTCGAAATTCTCGATGACGCGAAACGGCGGGTTCACCGCCATGAAGAACTGGCTGTAAGCGCTGATGACATTGTGATAGATTCCGTAGCTTCCACGGGTGACGAACTTAGCCGTTCCAAACGGCCGCCAGGCGAAGCCGAAACGCGGGGCGAAATTATTGCGGTCGCGAACGATGTAATTGCCGGCATTGATTCCGACGTCTTTGCCAAGCAGGATCGGCAGAACCGATTGCAGGCGCGGGTCCGGGGTGCCGTCGATTACGATCATCCTGTTCAACTCGGGCGCGAAGTTCGACATGTCGCCGCGGCCGTTGCGAATTGGCGCGGCGTATTCATAGCGCAGCCCGAGATTGAGTGTGAGACGGGGCGCTACGGTCCAATCATCCTGGATGTAGCCGGCGTACCGGTTATTCAACGGCTCGGCTTCGACGTTTTTGCTGACGCGCCCCGTACCCGCGATGGTGCCCAGAAGGAAATCGGCAAACGAGTGGCCCGTGTAGCGGCCGTCGAAGTTGAAGGTTCCCCGCACGGGGGCCGGGTTCTGAAAGTTGAAAGCGGAGGCGCGCTGAAACTCCGCGCCGATCTTGAAGGTGTGCCGGTCCCGGCGCCACGTAAAGGCGTTGCCGAGTTCGTAGCTGTTCTTTACGTCGCCCGATCCGGGCTGATCGCGGAATCCAGCGAAGCCCACGATGGTGATGGTGGGCAATCCTCCCAATCCGGCGACGGGAGCGATCAGACCGGGAATCACTTTACTGGGGTCATACTCGAAATTCTGCGGCGTGCGGAAGTTGACCTCGCGGTTGTATCCAAAGCGGAACTCATTCAGCATGGCCGGCGAGATCACTCGCATGTAGGAGGAGGCCAGGTTGCGTGTGGCGATGCCGAAACCGCCCCAGTTGCCCCACTTGTCGGTACCGGCGGCCGGCGCCACGAAAGGCCCGTTGTTGGCGTGATAATAGCGGGCGGTGAGGCGATCGCGCGAAGTCAACTGATAGTCGCCGCGTCCGGAGTAGCGGTCGATGCCTTCCAGGCGCGGAAGATTCACCGTGAAGTTGTTACCCAGCCCGGCGGCGCCGGTGCCGGGCCCATTGGGATCGGAGGTGAACTTCAGCAATTCATTCGAGGCGGGGCTGAACCGGCTGGTGGGAATCGCATTGCCGGCAAACGGCGTGCCATTGGCGAATGGATCGCGCAATGCGGCCAAGCCGGCGAAATTTCCCGTCTTCAGGGCCGTGGTGGGCATGGCATGAACGGCCGTTTGCGCCTGGCTCAACCGCAACGCTTCGAAGCTGCCGAAGAAAAACAGCTTGTTGCGAACGACGGGACCGCCCAACGTGCCGCCGAACTCGTTGCGGTTGAACGCGGGCTTCGGAAGCTGCGTGGCGAAGAAGTTCTTGGCCGATAGCGCGCGATTGCGATTGAAGGCGAACAGGCTCCCGTGAAACTCATTGGAGCCGGACTTGGTGATCATCACCACCTGCGCGCCACCGTGGCCGAACTCAGCCGAAGCTCCATTGGCGATGACCTTGAATTCGGCGACGGCATCGAGGGAAGGAACCGGACCCACCAACCGCTCGTTCCCGATGTCGTTGTTGGAAGTTCCATCCACGGTCATGTTCGTGGATCCCACCCATGTGCCGCCGGCAACCATGGGATTGGAGCCCGAACGTTGCACGCCCGGCGCAAGCGAGAGCAGGGAATAGACGCTGCCCCTTCCATCGAGCGGCATGGCGGCGACCTGGTTGCCATCGACAACGCTGCCCACCGACGAAGTCTCCGACTGCACGACCGGAGTTCGCGCTTCCACCTCAACGCGCGTGGCCACGTCGCCAACCTCAAGCGTAATATCGACGCGGGCGGTCTGATTGACCGACAGCGCCAATCCGTCCGTCACGCGGGTTTTGAAGCCCGGCGCCGAGGCCGTGACCCGGTAAGGACCCGGCACCAGGTTCGGCACCGCGTATTCACCGCCCGATCCGGTGGATACCTTCACCGGCAGGCCGGTGCCGGTATTCTCCACGAGGATCGCCGCTCCGGCGACGACAGCGCCCGCCGGATCGCTGATCCGCCCCACTATGGTTGCCGTTGTCTGCGCAAAGCCGAGCGGCGCGGCGAGCAGCAGAAGAGTAGCGAGAGGGAACTGGGGAGACATCAGACTTAGACATTTATCACAACGGCGCCCCCGCTATCGCAAGACCTTCAACTGCACGGGAGCGGGCGCGGGCCGCTTCCCGCGCCACAACTGCCCGGCCTCGACCGATGCCTTGAAGATGGCGCCCAGCGGAATGACTCCCCATAGCTTGTGCGCCGCCACCGCCGCCAAAGCCATCGACGCCACGCATCCGCAGGAAGAGCAGTCGGGATTGCCGCCGTACTGGCAGGGCGTGACGGCGGTCTCGAGATCGGCCGAGAGCGTGTTGGTGGTGAGGGCGAACACACAATCGTTTGGGCTGCGCGGCGGTGTGGCGAACTGGCGGATCACTCCTTCTTTCATGTCGAGCTTGGGAAACTGACGGCGCAGCAGGAACATCTCGTCCATGACGCGCCTGCGCTCTTCGGACGTGAGCATCTCCGGAAGCCGGTCTCCGATTTGAGGAGTGAAGAGGCTGAACCAGACGCGGCGGATTTCGGGCCGCGGCGTCCAGAACTCAAGAAACTCGCCCAGGTAGCCCGGCTTCTTCATCATCTGGCCGGTGATCGTGCTGTGAATCGTGATTCTTTGGCCATCGACGTTCTTGAGAATCCGTTCATAGGTCGCCGGGGCGCGGCGCACGTCGTGATCGGGTTGCAGTCCGTCGATGGAAACCACCAAGGTCAGGTTCGGTAAAGAAGCCCATTCCCGGGCGATCGGGCGAAAGGCGCTGGTGACGATCTGCACATGCACGCCGCGATCGAGCAGCAGAGGCACCAGCGTTTCCAGTTCGCGATAACGAACCAGCGGATCGCCGCCGACCAGAGACAGATGAAGCGGCTTCAGCCGGTCCACCACTTCGAGGACACCATCGATGAGTTCCTGCCCTTTGCGGTCGCTGAGCCCGCGCAGTGTGGTTCCGCCGCCGAGGTGAGCCGGATCGTATGCGTAGCATCCGGGACATCGCAGAGGGCACTCCTTGGTGATTTCAATCGATAGCGAAGGTTGTTTTCCCTTCAGAATTTTTCCCCATGCGCGTAAAAGGTCTGTGGTTTTCACGGGTCTCCTTTTCGATTCGCCGATGCGCGGATTGGGAGAGAGACGTTTGTTGTGTGGGCTGGGCGCGTCGCATTCTTTCCGTTCTCCGCAGAAAGCGTTGCCGTCAATCCCCAGGCAGGTCTCCTGGCTCGGAGGTGGCAGCTTGCGCTGCTCAAGCCGCTCCAGCCTTCCCCGAATCCTCTTGGAATCGAGTGGCTATAAACGAGGCGGCCGATACTCCTTACAGTGGCGGGACCGCGCCGGCCTTTCACCGGCTTCCCTGTTGGGCCCTCTCGGGCACCTGGGGCATCTAAACCGTAGCACGGCCATTCCGGCGGGGTCAAATACCTCCAATACCGCCTTCTAAACGGTCTCGGGTGAGCAGCGGCATACCTGCTTCGATGGCCGCGGCGCGGCGACTGGCCATCGATCCAATTATAGTCGATCTACAAAGTAGACTATTGACTTCTTCCTGACATTAGACTATTCTCGATCTATGAAGTCGAGTATGTGTCTGCTTCACGTCGCCTGCTGTTGTTGATCAAGTTTCTTTTTCCCTTTTTTTATCAACCCAAATAACTTTGCCCGCGACGCACACCAGAGCGGGACATGCGGATCTACGTGTGTCAAGGAGAGGACTGGCATGAATTCGAATTTCGGCCGCCTGAGCGGCTTCCTGGCTATGATGGTTTTCGCTTCCGACCTGCGTTCGCAACAGGCGGCCACCTTATCGGGGACCGTGCGTGACGCCTCAGCGGGAGCGGTGCAAGCGGTGAAAGTCAAACTGGTCAATTCCGCCACCAAGGAGGCGTTCACCGGTTTGACCACCGCAAACGGCAACTATACGATTGCTCTGATAAAACCCGGCATCTATGAGCTGATCGCCGAGGCGGAAGGCTTCAAGCAATACCGGCAAACAGGCCTTCCACTGGAGACTGGATCGAGCGCGCGAATCGACATCGTCCTCGATATCGGAGCGGTGGCCGAGTCGGTGACGGTGGAAGCATCGGCGCCGCTGTTGAACACCGACAACTCGTCAGTTGGTTCGGTTGTCCGCAACAGCACGATCGCGAACATGCCTCTGATCGATCGCCGGGCCGCCCAGTTGGCCCGGTTGAATGGCTTCGTCGTCCAGAACGGCAATGGCTCGAATTTCGCGATGGCGGGCGGGCGCGGCAATAACGCCATGTGGACCATTGACGGCGGCAACGCGCAGAACATCCTGCTGGGTGTGGCCACACTGGTATACGATCCGCCGGTGGAGTCGCTAGAGGAATTCAGCGTCGAGATCAGCAACTACAGGGCGGAACTCGGCCGCTCCGGCGGGGGATACGTGCAGATGACCACCAAGTCGGGCACCAACCAACCGCACGGATCGCTTTACGAGTTTCTGCGCAACGACCGTCTGGACGCGCGCAATTTTTTCGCGTCCTCGAAGCCCGTGCTGCGCTACAACCAGTTCGGCGGCAGTCTCGGCGGGCCTGTGCGCAAGGACAGGACCTTTTTCTTCGCCAACTACGAGGGGCTGCTTATCCGGCGCCAGCAGACCATCCTCGCCAATGTGCCGACTCCGGCCGAAGCTGGGGGTGATTTCTCGTCGGTGGCCACGGTTGTCCGCGATCCGCTGACAGGTACTCCCTTCGCGGGCAACCTGATCCCGGCGACTCGTCTGGACCCGGTTGGCGCAGCGATCACCTCGCTTTATCCGCAGCCGAATGTAAGCGGCGCCCGCAGCCGCAACAACAACTTCCGAGCCAATCAGCCGATCCGCACCACCACCCAGGTCGCGGTTGCGCGGCTGGATCATAACTTCTCTTTGAACGATCGCATCTATGGCCGGTTTCTGGTGAACGAGTCCGACACATTCAACGCGCCCGTATTTCCGGTGCCGGGCACCGACCCTTATCACTCAACCAGCGACAACAGCCTATACAGTTGGTCGGCGACTTGGCAGCATTCCTTCTCTCCGTTAAGCACGATCGAGACGCGCTACTCGTGGGACCGGCGGAAGGCGAACGCGCTGTCGGGCGGGTCGGACCTGGGGCTTGCCGCCCGGTATGGCATCAAGGGGACCAATGACCGGTTCTTTCCGCAAGTCAACATTCCTGGTCTGACCGGCTTCGGCACCGGCAATCATGAGCGCTTGCAGGTGCCCATCCGTGGAGACCACGCCACGGCCAACCTTACGAAGATCCGCGGCGCCCACACCATCAAGTTCGGTGGCGAATGGCGGCGATCCACCAACGACGACCGCTGGTCCGGCACCGGTGGCGGCGTCTTTGGCTTCAACCAAAGCGCCACCAGCGACGCCTTGGCATCCGTGCTGACCGGCTGGGCTTTGAGTGGCGCGCGCGCCGAGGCTTTGCTTCTTCGCACTCGCGCCAGCGCCTTCGGAGCGTTCGTTCAGACGGATTGGAAAGTGGCCCCGAAGCTGACGCTCAACCTGGGCTTGCGATGGGATCTGGACGCTCCGCGCCGGGAGTTGGTGGACAATCGCCAGAACTCGTTCGACCGTCTTGCGCTGAATTCCTTGAGCGGCACGCCGGGTCTGCTGGTGTGGTCCGGCCGCAATGGCCTGAGCGACTACGCGCATAACTTCGACAAGAACAATTTCGGCCCTCGCGTTGGCTTCGCGTATCGCGCCACCGATGGCTGGGTGGTTCGTGGCGGCGGCGGGCTGCTGTACGCCGGCCAGTACGATCAGGCGACGCCGATCGTCGCCAACATCGGCTTCGGCCTGCGCGGCGATGTGGTTTCGCCCGACGGCGGACGCACGGCTGCGTTCCTACTGCGAAACGGGCTCCCGGCCATCGCCGCGCCTTCCAACGATCTCCTGGTGGCCGGCTACGGCGCAGCACGGCCAAGTGAGAATCCGGTCCTGGCGGTGGAGTTCTTCGAACCTGGCGGCCGCGCGGTTCCCTATTTGGTGAATTTCAACCTCAACGTCCAACGCCAACTGCCCGGCAACGCAGTAGTGGAGCTGGGGTATTTGAGCACGCTCGGGCACAAGTTGACGGCACCCGGCAGCCGGTCCATCAATCAGGTGGATCCAGGCCGGATCGGTCCCGGCAACGCCCAGGCGCTGAGGCCGTTCCCGCAGTTTTCCGATGTGCGGGTCATCGCACCCGCCATTGGAAACTCCAACTATCACGGGCTGAATCTGCGGGTCGACAAACGTTTCTCGCGCGGCCTGCAGTTCAATGCCAACTACACGTGGTCAAAGGCCATCGACGATGTGGAGTCGCGTGACGAGATCGGCGGGAACGCGGGTGACAACGCCTTTGCCAACCAATACGATCGCCGGGCCGACCGCGGTCTTTCGGGCAACCACATCGCACACCGGTTCATTGGCAGCGCCACCTGGGATCTGCCCCTTCGTTCGAGCCGGCGCGCACTGCAAAGTGTGGTTGGAGGGTGGTCGGCATCGGCCATCTTTGAGGCGCGCAGCGGCCCGCCGTTCGGTGTGATCGAGAACAACGCGGCGGCAATCTACCCCACTGCCGTCACGGTGCGGTCAAGCGCGTTGGCCCCCTATGAGCGCAACGCCAACTGGAGGGCCAACGTGCTCACGGAGCCGTTCTTCAATCCGTCTACCTTTGCCACCCCGGCGGCCTACACATTCGGAAATCTGGGCCGAACGGTGGCTACCGGACCTGGCGCGGTCATCGCCGATCTGGCCTTGCTCAAGAACATCCCGGTTCGCGAGCAACAGCGACTGCAGCTTCGCGTGGAGATGTTGAACTTCCTGAACCACGCTAACTTCGCCT
The DNA here is from genome assembly GCA_902826685.1 of uncultured Acidobacteriota bacterium. Lineage (GTDB taxonomy): Bacteria > Acidobacteriota > Terriglobia > Bryobacterales > Bryobacteraceae > CADEFT01. The sequence continues at coordinate 81,177 of CADEFT010000003.1, read as the reverse complement.
TGCCCAATCAAAGCCGTGGCGTGGCGAACTTCGGACGCGTCAGCGCCCTGGCCAACGGCAACCAGGCTCGCATCGTGCAACTGGGCCTGCACTATAAGTTCTGACAGGTATCAGATGTAGTACATCAGCGCTTCCGGCTGTTGGCCGTCGGCGCCGGTGCGCGCCTCGTCTACCCGCCGGCACACCTCCGCCAGGCTGGTACGGTCGAGAATGGCGGCCGTGGCGTCCCGCACCTGTCGCATGACCATGCGAGTGCCGCAGAATCGGTCATCGACGCACTCGTCGCATTTGCGGTATGCCGTTTCGCTGGCACACGGCAATGGTGCGAGAGGCCCTTCGATCAGCCGGATGACTGTGCCGATGGTTACGCGCTCCGGCGGCAGCGCGAGCGCGTAACCTCCTCCCTTGCCCTTCTTGCTTTCGACCAGTCCTACCTTCTTGAGGTATAGAAGGATGTTCTCCAGAAAGTCCTGCGGAATCGCTTCCTCCTTTGAGATCCTGGCGATTAAAGTGGGACCCTTGCCGTAGGAGCGCGCGAGCGAATACAAGGCGCGGAGAGTGTATTGCGTCTTCTTTGACAACGTGCGCATGCGGCGTTCTTTCATGCTCGCATACAGCGGCGGGACCCCAGCACCGCCGGATTGGCTGGAACGCCCCGGGGGCCGGTTATCCTGTAGATATAGTCCGCCAATTTTTGGGAGGTCCCGCTACGGGCATGAATCGACCCTACCAGCATCCGCTTCACAAGATCCTGACCGAACGGATTGCCATCATCGACGGCGCGATGGGCACCACCATCCGCACCTACGGCATGAAGGAAGCGGACATCCGCGGCGAGCGCTTCAAAGACTCCCGCAAGGATTTACTGAACAACGGCGACCTCTTCTCGCTCACGCAGCCCACGATGATTTGCGACATCCACCGGCGCTTCCTCGAGGCCGGCGCCGATATCATCGAGACCAATACGTTTGGCGCCACGTCGATCGCCCAAAGCGAATTCTTCGTGGACGATCCGCGCGAACATGGAGGCCGCAAGGACCCGGCTTTCTATCAGAAGATCGTCGAAGACCGGTTCCTCAACGACCTGGCTTGGGAGATTAACGAAACGTCGGCGCGGCAGTGCCGCGAGTGGGCCGATCGCGTGGCCAATGCCACCTCGCGTCCGCGCTTCGTGGCCGGAGCCATCGGACCCCTGACGGTATCGCTTTCCAATTCGCCGGACGCCGACGATCCCGGCTTTCGCGTGGTTATTTTCGACCAGGTGAAGATCGCCTACAAACAGCAGATTCGCGGCCTGATGGCCGGCGGATCGGACGTGCTGCTGGTGGAAACCATCTTCGATTCATTGAACGCCAAGGCCGCGCTGGTGGCCATCCGCGAAGTGTTTGAAGAAGATGGCAAAGAGCTGCCGGTGATGATCTCGGCGGCGGTGGGCCGCGGCGGCGAGACCATGATTTCGGCGCAAACGGTGGAGGCGTTCTGGAATGCGGTGGAGCACGTGAACCCGCTCTCGGTGGGTCTCAATTGCTCGCTCGGTCCCGATCTGATGTATCCGTTTCTCGAAGAGCTGTCGCAGAAGTCGGGCACATTCATCTCGTGCTACCCGAACGCGGGCCTGCCGAATCCGCTCTCGCCGACCGGGTTCGATCTGGAACCGCCCGACATGGCGCGTTTCCTGGGCGATTTCGCGCACGCCGGGCTGATCAACATTGCGGGAGGATGCTGCGGCAATACGCCGGAACATATCGCGGCGATCGCGAAGGCGCTTGAAGGCAAGCCGACGCGCGAACGGAGGTCTATATCGGCTGGATCCTCCGCTCCGGAGCCGAGGCCGCTGCGCCTGTCGGGATCGCAGCCCTTCACCCAGCAGCAGGGCGTTTACATCATGATTGGCGAAAGGACGAACGTCGCCGGTTCGCCCAAGTTCGCCAAGCTGGTGAAGGAAGGCAAGTACGAAGAGGCCGTGGCCATCGCCAGGCAACAGGTGGAAAACGGCGCCAACGTCATCGACATCTGCATGGACGAGGGCATGATCGACGGCGTGGCCGCCATGAGCCGCTTCCTGCAGTTGCTGGGCAGCGAACCGGAGGTCGCCAAGGTCCCGTTCATGGTGGATTCCTCCAAGTGGGAAGTGATCGAGGCCGGGCTGCGCTGCCTGCAGGGCAAGGGGATCGTCAACTCCATCTCACTCAAGGAAGGCGAGGAAAAGTTCCGTCAGAACGCCGCGATCGTCCGCAAGTACGGCGCGGCGGTGGTGGTGATGGCCTTCGATGAGCAGGGCCAGGCCGCGACCTACGAAGACAAGATCCGCATCTGCGAACGGGCATACCGCATTCTGACGGAAGTGGGATTGCCGCCCGAGGATATCATCTTCGATCCGAACATCCTCACCGTGGCCACCGGCATGGAGGAGCACAACAACTATGCCGTCGATTTCATCAACGCCACGCGCTGGATCAAAGCCAATCTTCCTCACGCCAAGGTAAGCGGCGGCGTTTCGAACATCTCCTTCAGCTTCCGCGGCAACAACGTGGTTCGCGAGGCGATGCACTCGGCGTTTCTCTACCACGCCATCGCCGCGGGCATGGACATGGGCATCGTCAATGCCGGCATGCTCGAGGTCTATGAAGAGATCGAGCCGGAACTGAAGGAACTGGTGGAGGATGTGCTGCTCAACCGGCGTCCGGATGCGACCGAGCGGCTGGTGGAGCGCGGGGAAGCGATCAAAGCGGCCAGCGCTGGAACGGCCGCAACGGAGAAGAAGAGCGAAGAGTGGCGATCGGGCACCGTGGAGCAGCGTCTGTCGCACGCGCTGGTCAAGGGCATCGACACCTATATCGACGCCGATACCGAAGAAGCGCGCGCCAAGCTGGGCCGGCCGCTGCTGGTAATCGAAGGGCCGCTCATGGACGGCATGGGGGTTGTGGGCGATCTGTTTGGAGCGGGGAAGATGTTCCTGCCGCAGGTAGTCAAATCGGCCCGCGTGATGAAGAAGGCGGTCGCTTACCTGACGCCTTTTATGGAGGCGGAAAAGGCGGAACTGGCCGCCGCCGGGCAAGCCGTCAAAACGCAAGGCAAGATCGTGCTCGCCACCGTCAAGGGCGACGTCCACGATATCGGCAAGAACATCGTTGGCGTCGTGCTGGCCTGCAACAACTATGAAGTCATCGACATGGGCGTGATGGTTCCATGCGAAAAAATCCTCGAACGCGCCAAGGCGGAGAACGCCGACGTTATCGGGTTGAGCGGCCTCATCACGCCGTCGCTCGACGAGATGGTGCACGTGGCGCGCGAGATGGAAAGGCTGAAGTTCAAGCTGCCGCTGCTGGTGGGCGGCGCTACCACCAGCCGCGCTCATACGGCGATCAAGATCGCGCCCCACTACAGCGAGCCCGTTGTGCACGTGCTGGACGCCAGCCGCGCCGTGCCCGTCACCACCAGCCTGTTGAGCGAGGAGAGCAAGGCCAATTTCGTTACGCAGCATCAGGCAGAGTATGTAGCGATTCGCAAGTCACATGCCGCGCCGAAGCAACCCGTGGTGGCCATCGCGGCGGCGCGGGCCCGGCGGACTCCCATCACTTGGCGCGCCGTGGATATTCCGGCGCCGTCGTTCACCGGCATTCGCGTGCTGGACGCATTTCCCCTCGCCACACTGCGGGAGTTCATCGACTGGAGCCCGTTCTTTCACACCTGGGGACTGAAGGGAATCTATCCGCGCATTCTGGACCATGCCGAATACGGTTCGCAGGCGCGGCAGCTCTTCACCGAAGGCAATGCGCTGCTCGACCGGATCGTTTCCGAAAATCTGATCACCGCGCGCGGCGTATATGGGCTCTTTCCGGCCAACGCGGTGGGAGACGATGTCGAGCTTTACACCGGCTCTGCGCGCTCGGAAGTTGTGGAAACTTTTCGATTCCTCCGCCAGCAAGCGAATCGGGAAGGCAGCGAGCCGTGCCGGTCGCTGGCCGATTTCATCGCGCCAAAAGAGACAGGACTCGCCGATCACATCGGCGCTTTCGCCGTGACCAGCGGCATCGGTCTCAAGGAACTGTGCGACCGGTTCCGCGCCCAGCACGACGACTACAGCGCCATCATGGCCGAGGCCATCGCCGACCGCCTGGCCGAGGCGTTTGCCGAATGCCTGCACAAGCGTGTGCGTTGCGAATGGGGCTATGGCTGCGGCGAAGGCCTTTCCAATGACGATCTCATCGGGGAGAAGTATCGCGGCATCCGGCCCGCCGCCGGTTATCCTTCCTGCCCGGATCACACCGAGAAGGGAACCTTGTGGCGCTTGCTCGACGTCGAGTCGAAGACGGGGATGAAGATCACCGAATCGTTTGCAATGTGGCCCGGATCGAGCGTCAGCGGACTGTACTTCGCTCACCCCGAGGCGCGCTACTTCAGCCTGGGCAAGATCGATCGCGATCAGGTGGCCGATTACCAGCGGCGCAAGGGCATGGATACGCGCGAGGTCGAGCGGTGGCTCGGTCCGAACCTGAACTACGACCCTTCGTCGTAGTAGATTTGCACTATCGCCCGCGCGCGGCAATCGCGATACATTGCTCCCTCATGGAGCCGATGTTTCTTCCCGGGGTGGAAGCCAATTCCAAACCATCGCCGTGGACGCGCGCCATCGATGCCCTGCGCGCCACCGGCGCCAGCGAGTATCCGCAGATCTGGCATCTGTTCGCTTTCAAGCCGGAGGCCGGGGAGCATCTGGCGCGTTTCACCCAGGCCATCCTTCGCGAAGAGGCTCCGCTCACGCCGGGGTTTCGTGAGCTCATCGCGGCCTACACTTCAAGGAAGAACCATTGCCCGTTCTGAACCAAGTCGCACGCCGCGGTCGCGGCCGAACTGCTGTCGGATCATGCGCTGGTCGATGCGGTGCTCAACGACCTGGAGTCCTCCCCGCTCAACCCTGCCGAGAAGATGCTGCTCCGTTTCATCGACAAAGTAAACCAGGATTCGCACCGCATCACGGCCGCCGATCTGGAGCCTCTGCGCGCCCAGGGATGGACAGACGAACAGCTTTTCTACGCCATCACGGTTTGCGCGCTGTTCAACTTCTACAACCGCTGGATCGACGCCACCGGCGTACATGCTCTTTCCGATGAGGCGCATCGTGAAGGAGGAAAGCGCAGTGCCGCCACCGGCTACGTCCGCAAGTGAAGACTCGCCGCTTTACCCCGGCTGGCGCGTGGTTCTGGCGGCGCACTTCGGCGCGATGGTCAGCTTCGGTTCTCTGCTGGTGTTCACCTTCGGCGTATTTCTGAAGCCGCTGACCGCGGAGTTCGGCTGGAGCCGCGAAGAAGTCTCGCGCGCCTTCGCCATCGCCGCGATGACCGTGGCGGCCGTGTCGCCGTTTCTCGGTCGGGCGCTCGACCGTTGGGGCCCGCGGCCCATCGTGATCCCATGCTTTGCGCTCTTTGGAACGGCGGTGCTGTCGCTGAGCCGTCTTTCCGGTCCGCTTTGGGAGCTATACGCGGCGTTCTTCGTCATTGGGCTCGCGGGCAACGGTACCACTCAAATGGGATACGGCGGCGCGGTGGCCGGCTGGTTCACGGCGCGGCGCGGCCTTGCCCTGGCCTGTGTCATGGCGGGCGTGGGGATCGGATCGATCGTGCATCCTATACTCGCCGAGCGTTGCATCGCCGCCTTTGGGTGGCGCACGGCCTACCTTATCTTGGGCGCGATGGTGCTGCTGTCCGGCATTCCACTAACGGCCGCCTGGGTCAGGCGGAGCGGCGAGTCCGGCAACAACCCGCTCGCCGAATCCGGATCGACGATACGCGGGGCCTTGGGCCATCGCGCTTTCTGGGTCCTGGTAGCCGTACTGTTTGTCAGCTCGATCGCCGCCAACGGCACACTTACTCACATGGCCGCGCACCTTTCCGACCGGGGCATGACGGCGTCGCAGGCGGCGCTTGCCACCGGCGTTCTGGGCGGGGCCAACCTCGCCGGAAGATTGTTGACCGGCTGGCTGCTCGACCGTTTCTTCGGACCGCGCCTGTCGTTCTGGCTGCTGGCGGTGATGGCGGCCGGCTTTGCGGCGCTTGCCCTCGCGCGATCGCTACCCGTGGCGATGATCGCCGCGGTGCTGATCGGATTGGGTCTCGGAGGCGAGGCCGATGTCACGCCGTATCTCCTCAGCCGGTACTTCGGCCTGGCGTCCTTCTCTACACTTTATGGCATTACCTGGACCTTCTACGCCCTTGCGGGCGCCGTGGGCCCGGTGCTGTTCGGCCGCGTGTTCGACACGTCGGGCAGCTATGACGCGGTGTTGCGCCTGTCGCAGGCTCTCGCCATCATCGCGGCGATTCTGATGCTTGCGATGCCACGATACCCGAGGGCCAGCGTTTAAGCTGGTTAAGACGATGCGGGAAGCGACTCCCACTCCGCGGCTGGTGGCCGGCCTGGCGTTCGCCCTGCTCCTGATTGGAGCCTACGCGGCGTACACGCTGCGGTCGGTTCATCGCATGCGGGAGATGCAGACCAGCATCGTGGAACGCAACCGGCTCGCGTCGCTGCAATTGATCCGGATTCAGAACGATTTGAACTCACTGGGGCTGGCGCTGCGCGACATGCTGGATGGAAAAGACGGTTATCCGCTCGCCGCCTGGCGGCCCGCGCTCGCCCGCATCCGCGAGAATCTCGATAGCGCCGTCGGGCGGGAGGCAGAGTTGAGCGCCGGCTGGCGCCCGCGCGAGCACACGCTGTACCTGCAAACGTCCGTCGCCGATTTCTGGCGCACCGCCGATTCCGCGCTCACCGCCAGGGAACCGGCCGCCGCCATCCGCGGAACGCTGCAGCCGCGGCAGGATGCTCTTTCCGCGCTGGTGGCGCGCCTGCTGGTGGAAAACAACGAGCGCGATTCGCAAGCCGCTGCCGAAGCGCAAAACATCTATTCCGAAATCGAGCGCAACGCCTACCTGCTGCTCGGTCTTTCCGTCGGTTTGATCGTGATCACGGGGCTTGGGCTGATCCGTTCGAACCGCGCTGTATTCGCGCGCGTCGCCGCACTGGCAACGGAGCGGCGGGAACTCGCACACCAGTTGATCGCGTCGCAGGAATCCACGTTCCGCGGCATTTCGCGCGACTTGCACGACGAATTCGGCCAGATCCTGACCGCCGTCGGAGCGCTGCTGCGGCGCGCGGGGCGGCATGCGCCATCTTCGACGTTTGAGGCCGAGATCCAGGAAGTGAGCGCGGTGGTGCAAGGTACGCTCGAAAAGATCCGGTCGCTTTCGCAATCGCTGCAGCCGGTGATGCTCGAAGAGCAGGGATTGCTCGCCGCCATGCAGTGGCACCTGGCGAACTTCGAGCGCCACACGGGCATCGAAGTACGATCCGATCTGCCCGGCGCGCCGATCGGACTGCCGGCCGCCAAGGCGATCCATGTCTATCGCATCCTGCAAGAGGCGCTGAATAACGTGGCGAGGCACGCCGCGGTGGACGCCGTCACCGTACGCGTGGAGGCGGAGTCTCACTCTCTGCGCCTGACGGTGGAAGACGCGGGGAAGGGAATCCTGCCGGATTCGCGCGCCGGCGTCGGCCTTTCCGCCATGCGGGAGCGCGCCGCGCTGGCCGGCGGCAGCCTCACCATCGCCGCGGCGAACGCGCAGGGAGGCACGCGAGTCATGCTCGATCTCGCCTGGACCGAATCCTCGCCCGATACTCTCGATCATCAGGAGGCGCGTTTTGGCTGACGGCATCGAAAGAATTCGCGTCCTGCTAGTGGACGATCATGCCCTGGTGCGGCTGGGCTTTCGCCGCCTGCTCGAAGACGATCCGGAGATCGAGGTGGTGGGCGATGCCGCCGACGGCGTGGAGGCGGTGGAGTTGGCGCTGCGCCTGAAGCCGGACGTGGTGGTAATGGATTACGCCATTCCGGCGCAAAACGGCGCCATGGCTACACGCATCCTGCGGGAGCGCCTGCCATCGGCTCGCGTGCTCATCTTGAGTATGCATTCCGAGCCCAGCTACGTGGAGAACAGCCGCGCGGCCGGCGCCGGCGGCTATTTGTTGAAGAATGCGATGGATCTGGAACTGGTGGCCGCCGTGAAGGCCGTTCGTGCCGGGGAGTGGGTGCAGGACGCCCGGCTGGAACAAGCGGCGGCGTCCACGGCCAAGCGTCCCTTGAGCAAGCGCGAGTTGGAAGTGCTGCAGCATATCGTGGGCGGCCGTTCCAACAAGGAGATCGCCGCCACGCTCGCCCTGAGCGTGAATACCGTCGCCGTGCATCGGGCCAACATCATGGACGCGCTGCAGATTCGCAACACGGCGGAACTGGTGGTCTACGCCATACGCCACGGGCTGGTTTCGATTCCATGACGCGCCGCGACTGGTTGCTGGCGATGGCTTCGGCGCAGCCGGCTCCCTGGCGCCTCACCGACGTCACGGCGCAGGCAGGGGTCGAGTTTCAGCACAACACGGGCGCTTTCGGTGCGAAATTCCTGCCCGAAACGATGGGGCCCGGCTGCGCGTTTCTCGACTATGACGCCGACGGATGGCTGGATATTCTGCTCATCAACGGGCAGGATTGGCCGGGGCACCGGCGCCGGCGGTCCACGCTGAAGCTTCTGCGCAACAACCGCAACGGAACCTTCAGCGACACGACCCGGCAGGCGGGTCTCGATTTCGAAATGTACGGCATGGGTGTCGCGGTGGGCGACTTCGACAACGACGGTTTTCCGGATCTCTACATTACGTCGGTAGGACAGAACCGGCTGCTGCGCAACAACCGCCGCGGCGGTTTCATCGATGTGACCCGCGCCGCCGGCCTGGCGCCTCGAACCGGCTTCTCGACTTCCGCGCTGTGGTTCGACTATGACCGCGACGGCCTGCTGGACCTGTTCGTATGCAACTATGTCCGCTGGTCGCCCGAGACCGACGTGCGATGCTCCCTGGATGGGAAGAGCAAGTCCTACTGCACGCCGGAAGCCTATCGTGGGGCGACGTGCTGGCTGTTTCGCAATCGCGGAGACGGCACGTTCGAAGACGCGACGGCGCGCGCGGGGCTCTTCGACCCGTCCTCGAAATCGCTGGGCGCGGCGCTGCTCGACGTGGACAACGACGGGTGGCTCGATCTGTTCGTCGCCAACGACACTCAGCCGAACAAGCTCTATCGCAACAACCGCGACGGCACGTTCACCGAATCGGCGATGCGCCTGGGTGTCGCTTTCAGCGAAGACGGCCGGGCGCGCGCGGGCATGGGTGTCGACGTGGCGGACTTCCGGGGCAACGGCAAGCCCGGCGTTGCCGTGACAAATTTCGATAACGAGATGATCGGCCTGTATGAGCCTGAGGGCGCGGGCTTCATCGACCGCGCACGGGAGCGAGGCGTGGGTGCCGCCTCGCGCGACCGGCTCGGCTTCGGATGTCTGTTCGGCGATCTGGATCTCGATGGCTATCTGGATCTGATCGTGGTCAACGGCCACATCGACGATTCCGTGCGCAATGTGGGCCGCCGTCCCGCGCATGCCCAGGTGCCGCACTTGTTCGTCAATCGGCGCGGCCAGGATTTTCGCGAGGCGGCTGTGGAGGCGGGCCGCGAATTCGCCGGGCCCAAGATCGGGCGGGGACTCGCCCTGGGCGATTTCGATCGCGACGGAGACCTGGACGTGCTGATCACAACCAACGGCGGCGCTGCGTTTCTTTATCGCAACGACTTGCCGGCGGGCCGCGGATCGATCCGGTTTTCGCTTGAAGGACGAAAATCGAACCGCGACGCCATTGGCGCCGTGATGCACGTCTTCGACGCCGGCGGCAGGCAGACGCAGATGGTGAAAAGCGGATCGAGCTATCTTTCGGCGAGTGCGCTGCCCTTGACGTTCGGGCTCGGCGCACAGCGAGAGATTCAACGCGCGGCTGTCTACTGGCCGAGCGGACTGACGCAGGAGACATCGAAGCTCGAAGCCGGTGCGACCTACCGTTGGGTGGAAGGCGAACGGCCCGCGAGGCTCCCGCACAGGTAGTGGATTCCCGCTATTGAGGCGTGATGAACGTTTCCGGTAGGCTTTGCCGGAATGAACGTTCTTCTGCTGATTGGTCTCGCTCTATCGTAGGGCGACGGCACGTTCCGTGTGCCTTCGCTCGCGGTGGGCGATTATTCGGTGACGGCGGAACCGTCTGGCTTTGAGCGGTTCGAGCAGAAGCCGGTGGTGCTGAGCGTGAGCGACGTGGTCCGGCTTAGTATCGCCCTGGCGGTGCAAGGGACGTCCCAGCAGATCACCATATTGGGCAGAATCCTTTCGACCTGCGTGCCGGGCACGGCCCCTCATTGTTCGACGCGCGCCATCGCTTACGGCTGCCGGAGTTGCGCGGCGCCGGACGCTTCACCCGCCGGGTTCTGGGCGGCTGGCAAACCAACGGGATCGGCGTACTGAATTCCTCGACGCCGTTCACGGCTTTCGATGCGACCAACGTCTCACTGCAGGCTTCCCATCCGCCGGTGAACCAGTGGCTTTCCCGCGACGCGTTCCGCCGCTTGAATCCGGCCACGGAGGCGGGACGGTTCGGCAACGCCGGGCGCAACATCGCGCGCGGTCCGGGTCTCGCCACCGTGGACTTTTCTTTGTTCAAGTCGATTGCCGTGGGCGAACGCCGCGCTCTGCAGCTTCGCGCCGAGTGCTTCAACCTTTTCAATCACGCCAACTTCGCCGTTCCAGTCAGCGATTTGAACTCGGCGAATTTCGGGCGTGTGCTGGAGGCCGGCCCGGCGCGGCTGATTCAGTTCGCGATGAAGTTTACGTTTTGAGGTGCCCGGCGAGGCAAACGGCGATTCGCCATTCCTCGCCGTTTCCGCGCGCATCTTTGATTTCGTGGTAGCTCAATCCATCGAAAGCGGCGCTGACGTGGAGTCCGGCGCCGCCAATTAGATTCAGCATGCCGTCGCGCAATCCGAAAGACATCCACGACGCGGGGTCGCGGAAGTTGAGTGGGGAGGAGAGAACCAGCCTGCCCTCGGGCGCCAGCACTCGCGCCATCTCTTTCAGTGCGGCGGCCGGTTCGGCGACACGATCGATTACCAGGGTTGCCACCACGCAATCGAAGACGCCATCCTCGAACGGCAGATCGAGCACGCTGGCCTGGGCGACGGTCACGTTGCCGAGTGGCGCCCGCGCGGGCAGCGTGGCGGTGAGAAAGCCGCGCTTGGCGAGCGAGGCGAGCGCGATCGGCTCCGCGCCGCACAGCACATCGTGAGCGCGTTCGCACATGCGATAGGCATAGTCGGAGGCCACGAAACTCCAACCGGGCATCGCCGCGGCGCAGTCATACGTGGTGCGGCCAACGCCGCAGCCGGCTTCCAGTACGGCTCCGGTGGCGTGGCGGCATCCGAGCTCCAGCACATAAGACGCGATGGTGCGGTAAAGCCCCTGCGCGGCACCGCGTCCCCAGGACCCATCGCTCAGATCCCAAACCGCCGGCTGGTGACCGAGCGCGACGGCCGAGTAGTAGTCGGCGGCTTGCGAATCGCGGTCGTAAGGATCGGCGGCGCGGTCTTCTTCGCTCCGTGGTGAGTAGATGGCAATGGCGCCGCCGCGGAGATAGGCGGCTGGCGCGCGTCGCGTTGCAACCATCAGAACTCGAGCCGCAACGATACCTGGCCGGTCCGGCCGCCGCCGAAATCGACGCCGCGGGCGCCCGTGATGCGGCCGAAATTATTGTTGGCGATATCGAGCACCGGGTCGCCGAGGTTGGTCACGTTGGGGAAGTTGGTGAAGCTGCCTTCGGCTCGCAGCGAGACGCGCTCAGCGAGGCGGAAGCGCTTGCTCAGCGCTAGGTTCAGGCCGACTGTGCCCGGTCCCGTGACGATGCCAACGCCGGCGTTGCCAAAACGGCCGATGGGATCGGGATCGCGGCCCGGCACGACCCCGACGGCGCAGTTGAACTGCAGGGCGCCCGGTGCGCGGCCAGGGCAAAGGAAGGCGTTGCGATCGACCCAGGAATCGCGCGTGGGAGCGCTCAATGTGCCGCTGCCGATGCGGTCCGGACGCGACGAGCCGCGGCTGGCGGCATTGGTGCCCGAAGGATCGCCGCCCGAAAAGACGGGAGTCAGGAACGGACCCGATTGCAGCGTGACGATTCCGGAAAGCTGCCAGCCGCCCATCACCAGGTCGGCCGCGCGGCCGGCGCCAGAGAGAAACTTGCGGCCTTTCCCGAACGGCAGTTCGTAGACCATGGTGGTGAGGAAGCGGTGGCGGCGCGAGGCGTAGACTTCGCCGCGATCGGCGCGGCGATCCAGCGAATTGGTCAAACGGCCGCCGCCGGTCTCGCCGGCGAAACCGGTGGGAGACGGGCCTGCGTTGTCGGCCAGATTCTTGGCCAGCGTGTAAGCGCTGGTGAAGCTGAAGCCTCCGGCGAAACGGCGGTTCAATTCCCATTGCAACTCGTTATAGAACGCATTGGCGCCGGCATCGCGGCTGAAGATGAGGCCCCAGTTGGGGAAGGGCCGGTCGAGGCTGGTGCGCTGGGCGTAGAAGCGCGTGGAGGAGGGCATCTGGTTGACATCGGGCGCCCACGGCAAATGCGACGATTTGTTCCCGATGTAGGAAACGCGCAGGCCGAGGTCGCGGCCGATCTGCCGGTCGACGGACAGGCCCCACTGGCTCATGGTCGGCGGCTTCAAGTCGATCTGATTGGCGGTGCGGAATTCGAAGGTGCCCTGAGCGCCGGAGCGCACGCCGCTGCCAGGGGTGCGGGTATCGGGCAGGCTGAAGATCGGCAGCCCGTCGGCGCTGACGTTGTTGAAGTTGCGCACGTCGCTTTGCACGGTGCCGGTGAGCGAGAAGAAGATGGACCCGAGCAGAATCATGTTGTACTGCCCGTAGCTGGCGCGCAGCGTGGTGCGGTCATTGAGGCGGTAGGCGAGACCGACGCGCGGCAGGAATTGCGATTTGTAAGTCCGCCGCAGCGCCTCCGGCAAACCGGCTTCCTTCGCCGTGACGATGGGCGTACAAGGCACTCCATTGATGGCGGCGCCCGGGCAGGCGTTGAACGACAGCGCGGCTCCGGGCGCCACGAATTCCCTCGCCTTTGGATCGGACATGATGATGACGCGTCCGGTCACCGGCACCTCGCGGTCGAAATTGGCGATGTTCAATCCGGCGTCGGCGTATCCGGGATGCAACTCATAGCGGACGCCGATATCCATGGTGAGCTTTTGCGAAATCCGGATCGTGTCCTGCACGTAGGTCTTGTAGTGTTTGGCGCGGCCGTCGTTATCGCGCGACAGCACGGCGATGGAGCTGCTCACCGGCGTGCCCAGCAGGAAATCGGCGAACGGATCGCCGGAGAAATTGCCGGAAAAGCTGAAGTCGCCGTAGTTGTTGCCGGTGGTGAAGCCGAGCGCCGACTGGCCCACCAGGCGCCGGATATCGACGCCCGTCTTGATGGTGTGGCGCCCACGCACCCAGGTCAGATTATCGACGAATTGCGAGTTCGAGGAAAGGCCAAAGCCGGGCCGGCCCTTGTTAAACGCCGTGTAGTTGGTGATGCCGAAGTTCGGCAGGCCGTTGAAGAAGATGTCGCGCTCGATGTCCCGCAGGTTGAGGGAATTCGTGAACGCCCGCCCATCGAAATTGAACACCGTCGCGGTGTCGGAGATCACCTGGCCAAAGCGGAACTCGTTCAAAAGGGTTGGCCGCAGAGTCCAGGTCCAGGTGGCGGTGCCCTGGTAGAAACGGGCCGCCAGGGTATCGCTTGGCAAGGTAAGGTTGTTGGCGCCCGAAGACGGATTGTTCTTGGTGTTGAAGCGTCCCCAAATCGAATGGCTGGGGCTGAACGTATGATCGACGCGCGCCTCGAACTGGTCCGATTCGATGTCGGTCTTGACGTTGTTGCGATAGTTGGAATTGGAGCGGCGGTCGGTGAGCCCGAAGTTGATCTCCGGGTAGAAGGGCAGAATGGCGCGGGCTACGGCGTTGATGCGGCTTGCCGGCACTACGTTGTTGGGAAACGGAGTCCGTGTGAAAGGATCGCGGATGGTGACGCCTTCGCGGCTGAAGTCGCCCGTCTTGACGAAGCTGGAAGGTACGGTGTTCTGGAGCGCCGTCTGGCGCGGGTAGCGCATCGATTCCCAGGTGAAATAGAAGAAAGTCTTGTCTTTGCCGTTGTAGAGCTTGGGCAGCATCACGGGCCCGCCGGCGGTGATGCCGAAGGTGTTGCCGATCTTGGCGGGGAGCGTCGCCTGCCCATAGGATCGCGCATCGAGCGCACGATTCTGGTGATACCAGAAAGCGGCGCCGTGATACTGATTGGACCCGCTTTTGGAAGTCAGCGTGATATCGCCCGGTTGGCCGAATTCGGCGGTGTTGCCAACGCCCTGCACGCGGATCTCGGCGATCGATTCTACTGAAAGCATCTGGTTGCTTTGCGCGCTGTTGCCCGTCAGTTGCGTGATGGAGATGCCGTCGACGCTCGCTTCCGATTGCGACGGCAGTCCGCCGTGAATCGAATAACCGAGGCCGTTGTCGGCCTGCACGCCGGGCAATGTTTGCAGCAGCGCGGCCGGACTGGTGCTGGCCGAGCCCCGTACGTTCGACGGCAGATTCAGCACCCGTTCCGGCGTGAGAGTTGAAGCGATGGCCGGGCTATCGGTGGCGATCACGCCCGCCGCCGTCGAGACTTCCACCACCTGGGTGACGTCCCCCACCTGAAGCGTGGCATTGACGCGCAGGGTCTGCCGCGCCTCCAACTGAAGCGATGCGGCCGTGAAGGCGCGGAACCCCGGGGCACTGATGGCCACCGCATAGGGCCCGGCTTTTACGTTCTGAAATTCGAAATTGCCGTTGGAATCGGACACGGTCTCTCGCGCGATGTTCTCGGCGGTGTTCGTTAGTTTGACTTTCGCGTCGCGGATGACGGCGCCGGTCGTGTCGTGTACTTCTCCGAGAATCACTCCGAACGTCGATTGAGCGCGGCAGGCGGCCGCGGCGAGTAAGAAGAGAAAGACCTTGCTGAAGACCATAGACGCAAGGCTAACATTTTCGGGTTTCAATCGAATGGCGGCGATGTTTCAGGCGGTGAACTCGATCTCCGGGTCCAAAGGATAGATTGGGCGCGTGATGCGTTTCCAGCGGAACGAACCCAAGTTCGCGCTGCTAACGCCCGGCGTATCGACGACGAAGATTTTACGGGCGATGGGTTCATAGGCGGCGCGAAAGCCGTTGGGCGACTTCACCACAACGATCTTGCACCAGGCCGGGTCGATGCCGTGGGAGCGAAACAGTTCCGGGTCCACGGTCATAGCCGATCTCTCGGCAATCAGGATGCGCACCTGGCCCACTTCGAAGACGACGGTGTCTCCCATCGACGTTTCGATTCCCGTGTTATAGCCGCGGGCGCGCGCCGTCCACCGGCCGTCGGAGAGGAGGCGGACGCGGCCCGTGACCTCGACGGCTTTCGAGTTCTTCGTGTCGAACCGGCCGCCTAGCTTGAGCTTTACCGTCGCGCCCACGCCGGCCGCCTTGAGCTTCGCCACGGCTTCCGGGTCCACCAGGAAGATGGCCGCCGGGCCGGTTAGCGGTGCCCGCACCAGATGCTTCAGGACGCCGGTGGAATCTCCCGGCGATCCGGAGCCGGTGGAATCGGAGGATTCGGCCAGCACCACGGGACCGCCATCGATGGCCAGGGCCTTGGCGATAGCCTCTTTCGGCGGCGTAAGTTTGACTTCGAACTTGCGTCGCGTGTTCCAGAAGCGCGCGGCCAGTTTCGCGGCGCGGCGATCGGCGGCCTGCTCGTCGCCATTGGTGACCACTACCACCGAGGAGCCCATTTCGGGAATATCCATCCACGGCTGTACGGGGAAAACAGAAACCGCTTCGGCTTTGCCGGCCGCTTCCCACTCCTTGGCCTTGCCGATCAGCGCGCCAAACGGACCGCTCGAAGACTGCGAATTTTCGGCATTTACGATCAGCGGAATCTTGCGCCAGCGCATCGCTGGCTGGATGCGGCCGTCGAGGATACCGAGTAGGAGGCGCGCCGCCTTGGCCCCGGTTTCATACATGTCGACGTGCGGGTAGGTGTGATAACCCACCAGCGCGGTGGCGTGGCGCATCATCGCCGCCGTGACATTGGCGTGCAGATCGAGCGTAACGACAATCGGGATCTCGGTGCCCACGATCCGGCGAAAGCGCTCCAGCACGTAGCCTTCGACATCGTCCTCGCCTTCAGCCGTCATCGATCCGTGCATGTCGAAGGCAATGGCGTCGAGCTTGCCCGCCGCTTCCAGGCGCGCGCAGAACTCGTCGATCAGCCGTGTGAAATCGGCGCGAACGGCGCGATTGGCGGTGATGGCCCAGGCCGCTCCGATGGGCACGACGGACCTGCCGGCGTTCTCCAGAACTTCCAGAATGCCGCCGGTTTCAGTTAGTTTGCCGCGATGGCGCTCAAGCACCGCGGCACCGAAGACGGGATCGAAATCTTCATAGCGGGTGCGGACGGGCGAGAAGGTGTTGCTTTCCTGGTGCAGAGACGCGATTGCGATGGCCATGTCACGCTATCGTATCCCGGGCGGGAGCGCTCCGGCCTCAGGCGTTCGCGCCGCGCTGCCGTTGCTGCTTCTTCATCAGGTCGCGAATCTCGCCGAGCAGGGATTCGACCGGTGTGGGCGGCGGGGCCAGCTTGGCGGCGAGCCAGTATGCCGCAGGCGGCGATTGGCGGCGATCCCCCGCGCAGGCGGGTAAACCGCCCTGCTCTTACACGCTTTGAAATCGGTTAGTGTGATAGGTATGAAGCCGTTGCTGGCCGCTATCGCCCTCGCCGCCATGGCCCTTCCGGCCTGGCAGCGCGATTTTCTTACGGCCGACGAGGCCGACCAGGTACGCGAAGCGCAGGATCCGAGTTTCCGCATACCGCTTTACCTCAGCTTCGCCAGGCAGCGGCTGGCGCTGGTGCAGAATCTGCTGTCGAAGGAAAAGGCGGGACGATCGATCACGATTCACGACACGCTCGACGAATACACGAAGATCATCGAAGCTCTGGATACCGTGTCCGACGATGCGCTGAAGCGCGGCAAAGCGATCGACGAGGCGGTGGGCAAGGTAGCGGGCGAGGAGAAGGAGTTTCTGGGAATTCTCGAGCAGATTCGCGAGAGCAATCCCAAGGACGTGAACCGATACCAGTTCGCACTCGATACGGCGGTGGAGGTGACGCGCGATTCGATGGAGATCGCACAGGCCGACTTGAGCGAGCGCTCCCGCGGCGTGCAGGCCAAGACGGCGCGCGAGAAGAAAGAACTCGAAGAGATGATGCAGCCGAAGGATCGCGAACTGAAGAAAGTGGAAGAGAAGAAGGAGGCGGCGGCGGCCAAGAAGAAGGCTCCCACGCTGCGGCGCAAGGGAGAAGTCGCGCCGGATCGCAAGCAGTGAGGATAATGGATGCTATGACCCGCCGAACCTTGCTTCAAACGCTGCCCGCGATTTCACTGGCGTCCGCCGCCACTGAAACCTCCCAGGGCAAGCCGCGTCTGCGCTCCGCCATCTGCGCTTACTCGTTCCGCAAGGAACTGGCGGCGAAGACGATGAGCTATCTGGACCTGGTGAATCTGGCGGCGGACCTGGAGGTGGACGGCCTCGACCTGACGGTCTACTGGTTTCCGGACGATTTGAAGGAGTTCGTGGCGCCGTTGCGCGGCCGCGCCTATCGCTCGGGCGTGGACATCTACAGCATTTCGGTGCGCACCAATATGTGCCAGCCGCCGGAAACGCAGGGCAAGGAATTGGCCGACATCCGCAAGTGGATCGACACGGCGGAGAGGCTGGGCGCGGGCCACATCCGCGTTTTCGGCGGTACCGTTCCCAAGGGCGCCACCGAGGATCAGTCGGCGCGATGGGTGGTGGAGATCCTGAAGGCCGCCGCCGACTATGCCGGATCGAAAGGTGTGATTCTGGGTCTTGAGAATCATGGCGGCATTACGGCGCGGGCCGAGCGCATCGTCGAGATCGTGAAGAAAGTGGATTCGCCGTGGGTGGGCATCAATCTCGATACCGGTAATTTCCACGAGAATCCATACCCGCAGATTCAGATGTGCGTGCCTTACGCGGTGAACGTGCAGGTGAAGGAAAAGGTGAAAGTCGGCGAGACGATGGAAGATTCCGATTGGGCGCGCGTGGTGGGCATGCTGCGCGCTTCGGGCTACAAAGGATACCTGGCGCTGGAGTACGAAGAGAAGGAGCCCGCCTCGGCGGCGGTGCCGAGGCTCATTCCGAAGCTGAAGCGCGTGATTGCTTGAGCGCGACATTGGGCGCCGATTCGCGGGCCCGGCGCGCCTGGAATGGCAGGCTGTTCACGATGCCCATGACAAGCTGGGAAAAGCGGTAATGGCGTGCGGGCAGCGCGGCGGCAATGGTGGCGACGGCGGGTTTGTCGTAACGCTCCAGGCCGCGGCCGAGCGCGTAGAGCAATAGCTTCTCGGTCAAGCCGCGCACGAAGCGGTCGCGATCGCCCTTGAGCAAATCCTTGAGTTCAGCCGGCTTTTGAAAGCTGCGGCCGTCGGGAAGGGTGCCCGAAGCGTCCACGGGCAGCTTACCGTCGGTATCGCGCCACGCTCCGATGGCGTTGAAATTTTCGAGACCGAATCCAAGCGGATCCATGCGCGAATGGCAGGAGGCGCAAACAGGATTCGTGCGGTGCTGCTCCATTTGCTGGCGCAACGTGCCTTTGCCTTCCTTGGCTTCTTCGAGCGGCGGCACGCCGGGCGGCGGCGGCGGAGGCGGCTCATTCAGGATATTTTCGAGGATCCATTTGCCGCGCAGCACAGGCGAGGTGCGCGTGGAATAAGAAGATACGGTGAGGATGCTGGCGTGCGAGAGAATGCCTCCGCCGCGCGGCGTGGCGGAGACGTCTACTTTGCGAAACTCGGGTCCGGTCACTCCAGGGATGCCGTAGAACCTTGCCAGGCGTTCATTGACAAAGCTGTAGTTGGCGTCGAGCAGGTCGAGCACGCTGCCATCGTTGCGGATCAGGTTGTCGAGGAACAATTCCGTTTCGCGGCGCATGGCGAGGCGCAGTCCGTCTTCGAACATCGGGAAGCGTTCCTGATCGGGCTTGAGCACGTCGATGTTACGGAACTGAAGCCATTGGCCGGCGAAGTTCTCCACCAGCGCGAAAGATTTCGGATCGCGCAGCATGCGGTTTACCTGAGCGGTGAGCACGGCTGACTGGCGTAGCTTGCCATTGGCGGCGGCGCGCAGAAGCTCGTCGTCCGGCGTACTGCTCCAGAGAAAGTAAGAAAGCCGCGACGCGAGTTCGTAAGCGCTTACGGGACCGGCAGCGGCCGGATCGCGTTCGATGCGATAGAGGAAGTTGGGCGAAACCAGGACGGCCTGCAGCGCGGTGGCGATGCCTTCTTCGAGCGAATCGCCGTGTTGGCGGGCCAGCGTCACATACCCGGTGAACTGATCGATCTCGGCGGGTGTGGCGGGCCGCCGGAACGCGCGTCCCGCGAAATGGCCGACCACGATCCGCGCACAGGCGTCCACATGCTTTCCGGCCGGGTGGCCGCAGGTGTAGAGCCGCCTCAGGCTTTCGGGCGAAGGGCCGGCCGTCTGATCGAACGGGCCGCCAATGTCGATGGCTTCGAAACGATTGTCGATGCGCTTCTCTACGGCGTCGGTCTTGATGCGCGTACCGTACTTGCGCAGCGTCTCGATGTCCTTCTCAGTGAGCTTGCCGCGCGCGGTGATCAGCGCTACTTCGGGGCGCGTGGAAGGATTGGGGCCGTTGTAGCTGGGCGGCAGGCCGTCGTAGTTGTTGACATACGAGCCCGAGACCAGGTGCTCCCCGGCGGTGACGCGTGCGCGCGCCTCGACGATCTGCCCTTCGAGGTCGGTGGCATCCACCTCCCATTCCTTGACTAGCTTCCCGTCGAGGAACAGAGCCGGATGTACAGGCTCGGACTGATTGGGCCGGTGCCCATTCAATACGAGGCGGAAGCTGTATTCGGCGTCCACCGGAAAGCGGTGCAGGAAGTGGGCCGAATGCACCGTGCTCAGGCCGGTGCGATCGTAGTTGGCAAAATTCGTGCCGACTGTGATGGTGCCACGCGAATCATTCACGCGCACCGGCGCCGAGTAATGAACGTTGGCGGGCTTGCCACGCTCCGGCCCGAACAAGGCGGTGCGTACGGCGCGCTCGGCCGCGTCCACGTAGTTTTCAAGTAGGGCCGGTGAAAGTCCCAGGGCGTCGCTGTTGTTGTCGAACCCGTAGGCGGGCGTGTCGGCGGGGAATCGCTCGGCCGGCTTGATGTCGATGCCCAGCAGGTCGCGAATGGTGTTGTCGTACTCGGCGCGGTTCAAGCGGCGCGCGGTGACACGGCCGGGATCCGGTTTCACCGTGCGATCCTGGCGGGCGAACTCCGAATCGAGCCAACCCGTGATCGACGACGCCACAGCCGCGGGCGGCTTCGGAAGACCGGGAGGAGGCATCTGGCCGGATTTGATCTTTTCGGATACCGTCTCCCAGATCTCGCGGTTCTCGTCGTAAGTCTTGCCACCAATATTGAGTGACTTCAAGTCGATGTCGCCGGATTTGACTTTGGCGTTGTGGCAGCCGGCGCAGCTTTTGTCGACGAACGCCACCACGTCGTTCGAAGCCGCGAAAACAGGGACGGAGAGCAGGAGAAGGCTCAGTAGGACGGACACTTTCCATGCTATCACTGGAGGGATGCCACGCAGCCTCTGTTTGCTCGCCCTTGTCGGGACCGCGTTCGCCGCCGGGCCGAAGGAATTGAACATACCGCTTTGGGAGCCGGGCAAGGTGCCGCTCGCCAAGGGAACCGGTCCATTGGACGCTCCGTTTCTCACGGTGTTCCTGCCGCCGGCCAGTAAGGCGAACGGCACGTCGGTCATTGTGGCTCCAGGTGGCGGCAATATCATGTTGATGTACGGGTCCGAGGGCATGGAGATCGCCGAGACGTTCAATGACTGGGGCGCCGCGGCATTTGTGCTGACCTACAGGCTAACGCCGTCCTACGGCGAGGAAGCGCGCACGATGGATGGCAACCGCGCGATTCAATTGGTGCGCTCGCGCGCCAAAGAATGGGGGCTCGATCCGGCCAGGATCGGCTTTGCCGGATTCTCCGCTGGATCAT
This sequence comes from uncultured Acidobacteriota bacterium, assembly GCA_902826685.1. GTDB lineage: Bacteria > Acidobacteriota > Terriglobia > Bryobacterales > Bryobacteraceae > CADEFT01. The sequence continues at coordinate 60,086 of CADEFT010000003.1, read as the reverse complement.
CGCTCGGACGCGCGGTGGCCGCGGCGGCCAAGCCCGGGAATCCTTCCGCCGCCGATCCACTGGACCGCGTGAGTTCGCGGCCCGATTACCTGGTGTTGGTCTATGGGCCTGGGCGCGGCAAGCCGGAGGAAGATCTGAAAAGCTTCCCACCCGTATTCCTGCTGGCCGCGGCGGCCGACCGGTTCGCCGCCAACGGATCGGCGCAGTTGTTCCTCGATCTGAATAAAGCGGGGGCGGTATCGGAACTGCACATTTATCAGAAGGGCCGGCATGGATTCGGCGCGGCGCACGGCAGCCCTGAGTTCTCGCCCTGGATGGCATCGCTGAAGCACTTTCTGGAACAGGGCGCGTTTCTGCCCCGGGGGAAATAGAAGATGCCGGGAATGGTTGTTCTGATCGCGGCGGCTCTGTTGCCCGCGGCTCCTCCTTCATCGGTGAACGACGGGTTCGGAGAATTGATGCTGGTGCCGGCCGGGGCGTTCCAGATGGGCGACACGTTCGGCGACGGCGAGCCTCGCGAGCGGCCCGCGCACAAGGTGGAACTCGACGCGTTTTATATCGGCAAGTATGAAGTGACCAATGGCGAGTGGCGCAAGTTCCGCGACGACGCCGGCTACGACGACTCGAAATACTGGCCCGGCGGGCGGGTGGTGCCGCGCGATCAGGGAACCTATTGGACGTCGGTGCCCAATCATGGCGGCGGCACGCCCGATAGCGACCGGTATCCGGTGATCGGCCTCAATTGGGATGCGGCGGTGGCCTATTGCAATTGGCTAAGCGCGAAGACTGGAAAGAAATACCGGCTTCCGACCGAAGCGGAGTGGGAGAAGGCGGCGCGCGGTACCGACGGGCGGCGCTATCCCTGGGGTAACTCGATCAACCTGAGTTACGCGAACTATGTCGGTTCGCAAAAATACGACACCGTACGCTGGGCGGGATTCTACGATGGCACTGTGCACGGCGACACGAAGACCAACTCCGGCGCTTCGCCCTATGGCGTGCATGATATGGCGGGCAGCCTGATGGAATGGTGCGCCGACTGGTACAGCCGGGATTACTACGCATCGTCGCCACGCAGGAATCCGAAAGGGCCGGCTCAAGGTGCTTATCGCGTGGTGCGGGGCGGCTCGTTCTTTCTCGATGCGTTCGATCAGCGGGTGTACCTGCGGTCGGCGGCGTGGCCGTCATTCCTGGCGCACCGCATGATCGGGTTTCGCGTGGCCCGGGATGCGCAGTGAACGATATACTGGAGCCATGCCTGCCACTTTGATCGGGTCACCAACACTGGCGGCGCCTGTCTTTCCTCCTCGTAAGACCTGGACGCGCCAGGAATGCAATCAGATGGCTTCGTTGGGTTTGTCCGAGTTGGATCGCTACGAGCTCATCGAAGGGGAGTTGGTTTGCAAGATGTCAAAGAATCCGCCGCACATGCGTGCGGTGATGCTGCTCTGTGACTGGCTGCGTACCGCATTTGGACGCACCCAGGTGGTGCAGGAGCCCACGATTGATGTCGCACCGGCTGACAGCCCGGCGAGTGCGCCTGAACCGGACGCCGTTGTCCTGTCCCGTTCGCTTCTGGACCTGGTAGAGCATCCCAAGCCGGAGCAGATCCGGCTCCTTGTCGAAGTCTCCGACACCACTCTCGCTTACGACCTGACGACGAAGGCCGCACTATATGCCCGTGCCGGGATCGCCGATTACTGGGTCCTCGATGTGAACGGACGCCGTGTGGTGGTGCATCGATTGCCCGCCGATGGTGCTTACCAGTCCGTGCTGGCGTTTGCCGAAAACGAAAAGGTGTCTCCCCTGGGGGCACCCGCCGCCGAAATCCGCGTTGGCGATTTGTTCTGACGCTCAATTCCGAGCGGGCTCGCGGAACGAACGTTCCACCTCATCCTTGGGATCGTCCGACACAGGCTGATCGCGCCACAACCAGCGCATCATCTCCGGTAGAATCGCTCCACCTTGCTTCTGACCGTGACGGCCGATGCCCCAGGTGTAATTTAACTCGTACCCTTTTTCGCTGAGAGCCTTCATCATCCGCACATTCTGATAGAACCAGTCGCGGCGCGGATCGTAGTTGCCGTCGCGGCGCACACCGCGATTGTCGTTGCGCCCGTCCTGCAGGAAGATCCGGATCGGCTTGCGGTCCGCCTTGCGGATGAGATCGGGGTAGGCGTCGCCGCCGCGCAGATTGACATAGCTGCCGACAATGCTGAGCACTTTGCGAAACTCGTTCGGCCGCTCCCAGGCGACGGTGAAGGCGGCGATGGCGCCGGAACTCGCTCCACCAATACCGCGATCTTCGGGACTCTTTGAAATGCTGTATTCCTTCGAAAGCGCGGGCAGCAACTCATCGGCGATCACGCGAGGATAGCGGTCGTCGAGGCTGTTGTACTCGGTGGGCCGGTTCGTGTTGCGGTCGCCCCAGTCTTTCGGATGGGGCTCCGGCTGTTCCGGCGTGCGGCCAGGATTGATAAAGACGGCGATCATCACGGGAATCTCGCGCCGGTAGATGAGGTTGTCGAGCACGTTCGGGGCGCGCAAATCGCCTTCGGGGGCAAGAAACGCCTGGCCGTCGTTGAAGATCATCAACGCCGCGGGTCTGGCGGCATTGTATTGCGCGGGCACATAGACCCAATAGGTGTGCGACGTGCCGGGGAAGACCTCGCTCGGCAACGAGAACGGCCCGTTGACCTTCCCTTTGGGCACGCCGTCCTGCGCGAGTGAATCCGGGCCCAGCTTGTAATGGATATCGGTGTTGGGCGGCTGGGCAAAGGCCGCCGCGGCGAGCAGAACAGTGGCAAGAGAGTTCATATATTTACTGAGCTTTGGCCAGATTGACCACAAGCTCCCAGTGAAATTCCAGGAATTTGTAGAGCGAGCTTTCGAGGATCCGCTCCTGGTCGCTGTGGGCGCCGAAGCCCTTGGGCCCATCCTCTTCGTCCACCATGGCGCCGATGCCGTAGCACTGCATGCCTTTGCCGCGCAAGTAGGCCATGTCGGTGGCTCCGGTCAGCATGGTGGGCAGTACCACGGCGCCGGGATAATGTTTCTCGCTGGTGCGCTCGATGACGCGGAAGGCTTCGTTGTCGAGCTTCGAAGGCGCCGCCGCGGGGCGTGTATCGCGCGCGGCCCGCACGATCTCGACGGCCGGATCCTTGATGACGCCTTTCAACTGATCGAGAAACGCATCCATATTCTCGCCCGGCAGGGCGCGGATATCGAGGGTGGCTTCGGCCTCCGAGGGAATGACGTTGACGCGGAAGCCGGCCTTGATGATATTGGGCGAGATCGACGTGCGCAGCATCGAGCTATGGCCGGGCTCGTTTTCGGCCATGTATTCCTGGGCGGCCCTGGTTCGATCGGGATGCAACAGGCCGTTGTAGCGGGCCGCGGCTTCCGGTGAACTGATCGTGGCGAGGCGTTCGAAGTAGGTGCGTGTCGTATCGTTCAGGCGCATGGGCGGCATCCAATTGGAAGCCTTCGCGACAGCCTCGGAAAGATGCAGAATCGCATTGGTGCGCAGCGGACGCGAGCCGTGGCCGGCCGGTCCGCGCGCCACCAGCCGCACCGCGTAGGGAATTTTCTCGGTGGTCGCGATCGAATGCAGCCGCAGCTTCCCGCCGGCGCGGATGGGGCCGCCGCCTTCGGCCAGGCAATACTCGGCGTCGATCTGGTCGTAGTGCTTCTCCACAATGTGAACGATGCCGTAGCGGACGCTGCCTTCCTCGCCCGCCTCGGCCAGAAAGATCACGTCGCGGTCCAGCTTCACGTTGAGCCGCTTCAGCATCACCATGATCATCAGGCAGGCGGTGAGGTTGTCCTTGTCGTCGACGGTGCCGCGGCCATAGATGTAGCCGCCGTTGAGGGCTGCGTCGAAGGGAGGAAAGGTCCACTTCTCGGCCTGAACTCCGACCGTGTCGGTGTGCCCCATGATCAGCAACGGACGCTTCCGGCCGCTGCCTTTGAGGCGTGCGACCAGGTTGGGACGCTTGGGGTCGATCGTGTAAATCTGGTTGGGAATGCCTTCACGGTCGAGGATCTGCTTGATGTAGTCGACGGCCGGCTTCTCGTTACCGGGCGGGTCGCTGGTGTCGATGCGGATGAGCGCGCGGAAATGGTCCAGCGTCTCTTTGTGAAGCTTCGGCCAATCCTGCGCGCCGGCGGCCGCACACGCCGCGAAAAACAGAATGATTCTCAGCACAGAGTTCCAGTTTAACTTCGTTCAGGGCGGGGAATCGGTTTATCCTCTAGAGTGAGTGCGTACGTGGAAACTGGTTCTGGAGTATGACGGCAGTAAATATCGCGGCTGGCAGGAACAGATCAACGCTCGAACCGTGATGGGGGAATTGCGCCAGGCGGCCGAGCAGTGTTTCGGGGCGGCTGTCGAGATGCAGGGCGCCGGGCGCACCGACGCCGGTGTGCATGCCGCCGGGCAGGTCATGCACATGCGCGTGAAAACACCCACTTCCCTTGGCCCCGGGCAACTCGAGCGCAGGCTGAACGATCTTCTTCCGGCCGAGATCGCCATCCTTGCGGTGGAGGAAGTTCCGAACGAGTTTCATGCGCGCCACGATGCGGAGTCGCGCTGCTACGCCTATCAGATCGCGACGCGAAAATCGGCCTTCTCGAAGAAATACGTCTGGTGGATCAAGGACCACTTGGACGTGGAGCTGATGGCGGAGGCGGCGGCGAAGCTGGAGGGCCGGCACGACTTCTGCCGCTTTCGCGCGGCCGATCCATCAAAGCCCGGCGAATCGACCATTGTCGAGGTGGAGAAAGCGACGGTCGAACGCGAGGATGGCCTGGTCGTGTTCCGCATCGAAGCGTCGCATTTCCTCTGGAAGATGGTGCGGCGCATCACGGGCGTGCTGGTGCGGGTGGGACGCAAGGAAATCGCATTGGCGGATTTTGAGAAGTTGCTGGCGGGCCATGACGACTCACGGCTGGACGTGGCGGCGTGGACCGCTCCCGCGGCTGGATTGTTCCTCGAAAGCATCCGGTACCCCGCTGCCGTGCGGAAGGCAAGGAAGAGATGAAGTACACCATCGGGCAGGCCCAGCACATCGGCAAACGCAAACAACAACAGGACCGGTTTGGCCATGCCAAGTGCGAGGCAAGCGGACTGGTGGCCGTGATCGTGGCCGATGGCATGGGCGGGATGGCGCATGGGGACGTCGCGTCGCAGGTGGCTGTGGATACGTTCCTCGCTACCTGGGTTCAAGGAGACGCCGCACAGCCCATCGGCCAGGCGCTACGCGACGGGATGCTGGCGGCCAACGCCAAGGTGTTTGAGCGGGCGCGGGAGCTCGAAGCCGCCGGAGAGGTAGGCACCACTCTGATCGCCGCCGCCTTCGCCCCCGATGGCATGCATTGGATTTCGGTGGGAGATTCCGGCATCTTCCATCTGCGCGGCGGCGCCGCCCGGCAGGTGAACCAGTTTCACAACTACGGCCGCGAACTCGATCTGCTCGCCGATCAGGGCGTGCTGCCACGGCGCGTGGTCTTGAATCATCCGGATCGCGAGGCGTTGACTTCCTTCGTCGGCCTGGAGGAGATCCGCCTGGTGGATGCCAGCGAGAATCCGGTGCCGATCGAAGCCGGGGATTTGGTCGTGCTCGCCAGCGACGGCTTGTTTCGCACAATCGAACCGAAGGATCTGCCGAGGCTCGCTCATGGCAACGCGCAAAAGGTGTGCGATGAGATGGTGAGGTGGACCCTGGCGGCGGGCGATATGTATCAGGACAACGTTACGGTTCTGGCGGTGCGAGCCGAGGAGGAAGCGCGGCGGAGCAAGACCTCCCTGGCCCTGCCGTTGCTCGGTGCGGCCGGCGCGGCTGCCGCCTGGATGGTCCGGCGAAGCGGGCGGAAAACAACTTGAACCAGCGGTACCAATCCGTCGACGCTCTGCGCGGGCTCATCATGATCCTGATGGCGATCGATCATTCGAGTGCCTTCATCGCACGGCAGCATTCGAGCGAATTCTGGGCCGGCGCGATGACCTCTTACTCCACCTGGTTTCCGTTCCTCACGCGGCTTGTGACGCACCTCTGCGCGCCGGGCTTTTTTTTCCTCATGGGTGCCGGGATCGAATGGTTCGCGGCCTCGCGGCGGGCGGCGGGATGGAGCGCCGGAAAGATCGCGGGCCGGCTGGCGATTCGCGGACTGGTTCTATTTGCCGTCGCACAAGTTCTCGAAAGTCCGTTGATTTTCCTGCAGGGCCGCCTGAAGCCCGCCGCCGTGCGGTTGGGACGCACGGCCGCTCCGCCACCCATCGATGGCAGCGATCTCTATTGGGGATTCATCGTGCTGGCCGGGCTGGGGCTGGTGACGATGGTCTGCGCTCTGCTGGTGCGCCTGCGTCCGTGGACGTGGCTGGTGGTCTCGGCGCTGTGTGTAGCCGCGACGAACTCGCTGCTGCCGGCTTCGGGCAAACCGGGTCCCTTATGGTTTACGATCCTGCTGGCACCGGGACTCTCCGAGCATTTCATCGTGACTTATCCGGTGATTCCGTGGCTGGCAGGCGCCGCGGCCGGCATGTATTTCGCGCACTGGTGGCGCACCAATCCGGGCGCGGCTGGACGGCAGGTGTGGATTGTGGGTGCGGCGCTGGTGGCGATTGGACTCGTTGTGCGAGCGGCCGGCGGCTGGGGCAACATCCGCCCACCGCGCGACTTGAGCGTCATCGAATTTCTGAACAACGTGAAGTACCCGCCGTCGCTGGTTTTTTGGACTCTGTTTCTGGGCGTCGATTTAATTCTGCTGGGGTTACTCAACCGCATGCCCGCCAGTTGGAGGAGCGAGCGCTCGCCGCTGATCGTGTTCGGACAGACGCCGCTCTTTTTCTTCCTGGCTCACATCTACTTGCTCTACGCCTGCGGCCTGGTGCTGTTTCGCGAGGCGGCGCCGCTCGAACAGGCGTATGTGGTTTGGCTGCTGGCGCTGGTCGCGCTCTATCCGATGTGCGCCTGGTACCGGCGGTTCAAGCTGGGCAAGCCCGCCGATTCGCTGTGGCGCCTGTTCTAAAGGAACTCGCCCGCACAACGGAGCCTGGCGGGCTGCAAGGACTCCGCGAGTTCGTTCCATCTCTGGCGGGCCCGCCGGCCCTGTGCGAGCTTCTGACTATCTGGCCGTCTTGAGCCACGCATCCAACTCGCCACGAAGCTGCTTCATGACTTCCGGATACTCGGCGCCGAGCGTGCGCCGCTCCTCGGGATCGGTCCGCACGTTGTACAGAAACCGGTTGCCGCCGACCTCGAGCAGTTTGAAATCGCCCCGCATGGCCGCATGCATCTTCCAGTTCTCGTTGCCGAGATCCATCTCCCAAAACAGCGTTCGGTCTGGGGCGGGTGCCTTGCCGGTCCAAACGTCGAGCATGTTGTCGCCGTCCACTTTCCAGGCCGGATCGGGCCGCCCGCCCGCTGCCGCGAGAAACGAGGGAAGAATGTCGATGTTGTGCATCGGCGCGCCGCTGCGCTTTCCGGCGGGCACGCGGCCCGGCCAGCGGACGATCGCCGGTTCGCGAATCCCGCCTTCCTCAAGGCTGCGCTTCTGCCCGCGATGGGGCCGGTTGGAATCGTGGAAGTTGGAAGCGCCCTTGTTCCCGGTCTCAAACGTGGCGCCGTTATCGGAAGTGAACAGCACCAGCGTATTTTGCGCCAGCCCCTGCTCATCGAGCGATTTCAGAATCCGCCCGATCGATTTGTCCAGCCGGTGAATCATGGCGGCGTAGCGGGCGTTGGTGGGTTGGCTTGGATCCTTTTCCTTGAACTTGCCGCGGTAGAGGGCCACATCTTCCTCGGGCGCCTCGACATGGAAATGCGGCTCGATGAAAGGCACGTAGAGAAAGAACGGATTGGTGCGATTCTGTTTCAGAAACTGGATCGCTTCATCGGCCAGCAGATCGGAACTATACCCCTTGACGGGCACTTCGTCGCGCCCCCGGAACAACGTCTTCGGAAAATGTTCCCAGGCGTGGATCGCATCCAGATAGCCGTAGGTGTAGTCGAAGCCCTGTTCGAGCGGATGCGTGTAGCCGCCGTCGGCGCGTTTGCCGCGATGCCACTTGCCGATGAGGGCACTCTTGTAGCCATGCGGCTTGAGGGCTTCGGCGATGGTGGTTTCCGACGCATCCAGATCCGGGCCGTTGTTGCGCACCCCATGATGCAGCGTGTACCGGCCCGTGAGCAGCGAGGCGCGCGACGGAGCGCACACCGGAAAGGCCGTGTACCAGCGATCGAATACGGTGCCTTGCGAGGCCAGCCGGTCCAGGTTCGGCGTGGCCCAGTCCTTGCGGCCGTTAAAGCCGACATCGCCCCATCCCATGTCGTCGGCGAACAGGATCAGAAGGTTCGTTTTGTTCGATTGAGCGGCGAGCGGCGCGGTGAGTCCGCCCGCCATGGCCCGCAGCGCTTCACGGCGGTTCATCTAATTCTTCTTTCTTTTGCCGATGCAGTAGAGCTTCTTGGCGGTGCGCAGAAACAACTGCCCGTCGGACACGGCGATGGAACTGAGGGTGTAGTCGTCGATCGTGTTTTCGGCCAGCACCTCGAACTTGTCCGACGCTCGGATGACGGTGGTGACGCCGTCCTCGCTGGTGACGTAAATCCTGCCGTCGGCCAGAACCGGCGACGTGCTGTAGGTGCCGTTGCGGATACGCTCCGGCCCCCAGATATCCTTGCCCGTCTTCAGATCGATGCAGCGGTAGATGCCGCGATCGTCGACGGTCCACATCAGCTTCCCGTCGGTTACCGGGGTCGGAACGTCCGGGCCGAAGTTATGGGTCCACAGCTTATGCGTACGAGTGACGTCGCCGCGCCCGCCGCCGCGGAAGGCCATCATGGGCCGCACTCGCGTGGGCGCCACCACCATATCGCCCACGGCCACCGGCGAAGCGACGATGCGGAAGAACGGATTGTTCTCAGGATTGAACCCGGTCCCGCGCCACAATTCCTTTCCGTTCGAAAGGTCGTGCCCGGTAATGACGTCGCCGCCGGTGATGACCAGTTCGAGCGCGCCGCCCACTTTGACCAGCGTTGGCGTGGTGTAGGAATCGGGCGATTCGGAGATAGCGGGCGTAGGCCGCTCGATGCGCCAGACGTTCTTGCCCGTCTTGCCGTCGATGCGCATCACATAGGAGGGATCGTCGGTCTTCATTCCGTGCAACACCTGCACGTAAAGCGATCCGTCGTGCAGCAGCGGCGAACTGGCGTAGCCGTGATTGAGGCCGAAGCGCCCATACTCCTTTTGAATATCGCGCGACCACAGTTCCATGCCGTCGAAGTTGAAGGCCTTGAGCATCCCGGTACCGGTGAGGGCCCACACGGTCTTGCCGTCGGTGACCGGTGAGGGCGACGACATGTTTTGCTTGCGGTACTTCTGATTTCCGCCCCCCAGCGGCTTCTTCCAAAGCACCTTGGGTCCGTTGCGATCGACGCACCACAGCGCCAGATCGTTCTCGTTTTCGGCGACGTTCAGGAAAATCAGTTCACCCCAGACGATGGGTGTGGCGCCGCTCCAGGTGGGCAGAGGCAGCGCCCAGGTGATATTCTCGGTTTCCGACCACTTCAGCGGCAGACCGGACTCGGCGCTCACGCCGGTGCGTTCGGCGCCGCGCCACTGCGGCCAGTTGCCGGCGGTGGCCATAGTGCTAAGCGCCGCCATCAACGGAAGGATCCCTCGAAACGTCATACGAGACAGAATATCAGTGACGAGGTGATAGATTGGAGAATATGGAGCGGGCCGGACGCGGAAGTACGGATCTCAGCCGCCGGGCGTTACTAGCCGCTCTGGCTTTTGCCGTTCCGCGTGCCCGCGCCTCCGAGAAAGGGCGTGTGCTGCCGGCCGAGGCGCGGCGCTATGCCGATCCCGCCACAGAATTTCCGGTCGAACTGATGACCGATCCGAAGTATCCGAGCCTGTTGCCGAATCCCTATTGCCGGTCGATCGGCAAACGGGGCGCCTTCGTGTTGTTTTCTTCCGATCGCGGCGATGGCATGCAGGCATTTCGCCTGGAACTGAAGACCGGGGAACTGAAGCAACTCACTGAGGCGGCCGCGCTGAATCCCGCGTCGCTCACCATCCTGCCCGAAGACCGCGAATTCCTTTTCCTCGACGGACGCAGCCTGAAAGCTTCGTCGTTTTCGGGCTTGCGGGAGCGCACGGTTTACGAGATCGCCGCGGGCTGGGAGCCTGGGGAAGGCATCGGCGTCTCGATTGACGGCCTGCATGCGGCTGTGCCCGAACGGCGCGGCACGCGTTCGCGCCTCCGTGTGGTTCCGCTGTCGAAAGGTTCGCTCCAGACGCTGGCGGAAGGGGAAGGTGAGATACGCCCC
>CADEFT010000003.1:0-49739 GCA_902826685.1 uncultured Acidobacteriota bacterium | reverse complement strand
CCACCCGCTGCCCCGGCCCAAGCGCGCGAGCGTGCTGTACCACAAGGGCGATTCGTTGTGGCTTGTCAATTACGACGGCCAGAGTAACCAGAGACTATGCGTGGCGCAGAGCGGCGCCGGATCGGCTCATTGGGCGCCGGACGGCCGCTCCGTGCTCTATCTGGCCGCCAAGGACAAGACCGTCACCTTGCGCGAAATCGTTCCCGACACGCGCCAGGATCAGTTCGTGGCGAACACCACGCAGTTCATCAGCTTTGCGCCGAATCCGGACGGTACGGTATTCGTGGGCGCCAGCCGCAGTCTGGCCGCGCCTTACGTGCTGGTGCTGCTTCGCTCGGTCAACCGCGAGCTGACGTTGTGCGAACACAAATCTTCCGATGCGAATCTGGTATCGCCCATCTGGTCGCCCACCAGCCAGCGGATCTATTTCCAATCCGACCGGCATGGCAAGGCGGCGATCTGTTCGGTGGTGCTCGACAAGTTCATCGAGAGAACGAATCTCGATGGAGACGATCCAGACAAGCCGCCGCCGCCTAGTGCAAGGAAGAAGCAATCTCCTGCAGGCGTTTCACCCGGTCAGCGGTAGAGGGGTGGGTGCGGAACAGCGCCGCCAGCCCTTGGCCGGAGAACGGATTCTGAATGAACAGGTGGGCGGTTTCGGGCGAACCATGATGCATGGGCACGCGTGCCGCCATCCCTTCAATCTTGCGCAAGGCCGAGGCCAGGCTCATGGGACTGCGCGTGATGCGGGCGGCGAATTCGTCGGCCATGAACTCGCGGGCCCGTGAGATGGCCATCTGCACCATGGGCGCGGCGAACATCGCCACCACCATGGCGAAGATGCCGCCCAGCGCGCCGCCGTTATCCTCGTCGTCGGAACGGCCGCCGAACATGGCGCCCCACATGGCGAAATTGGCCAGGTTGCTGAGCGCGCCCACGATGGTGGCGGCCACCGACATCAGCAGAGTGTCCCGATGCTTGATGTGCGCCAATTCATGCGCCACCACGCCTTCGATCTCGTCTTCGGTGAGCATTTCCATCAAGCCCTGGGTGACGGCGACCACGCCGTGAGCCGGGTTGCGTCCGGTGGCGAAGGCGTTGGGCGCCTGTTCGGGAATCAGGTAGAGGCGCGGCATGGGCAGGTTGGCCGCCGTGGCGAGCTTCTGCACCATCCGGAAGTAGCCGGGGGCATCGGCGGGGCCGATCTCACGCGCCGAATACATCCTCAAGACAAACTTATCGGAAAACCAATAGGCGAAGAAATTCATTCCGAGGGCCATTACCACCGCGATCATCGCGCCGCCGCGGCCCCCAAGCGCCTGTCCGCCCCAGATCAACAGAGCGGTAAGCGCGCTCAGCAGTACGAAGGTCTTCATCCGGTTCATGGATACACGCACTCCTTCTATCCGGTTAGATGTGTCCGGCGGCCGAACGGTTGCACTTCCCGGTTAGCGGATTTTCAGGGAGACGGGAAGCACAATATGTTCGAACGCCCGGCCGGGCTCGGCGATCCGCCGGAACAACAGCCGGGCCGCTTCGGCGCCCATCTCGTACCGGGACTGGCAAACCGCGGAGATGGGCGGCTCCAGGGCATCGAGCCACTCCGAATCGGAGGCGCTCATGATTTCCAGTTGTTCCGGCACCTTCAGACTCCGTTCCCTTGCCGCCCGCAGAACGCCGGCGACCATGGCGGCGTTGGCGGCCAGAATCGCCGACGGCGGCTGCGCGAGGGACAGCAGGCGCGACGCGGCCCGGTAGGCCGATTCGGCGCCCGGTTCGACTTCCAGCGCGAACTCGCCGGCCGCGGCCAGGCTTCGTTCGTCGAGACCGGCGCGCCAGCCTTCAATGGCTTCCGCGCCGGTCGAGAGAATGGCGATGGCGCGGTGGCCCTTCGAGGCCAGGTGGCCGGTGGCGATCCGCGCCGCAAGGTGCCTGTCGGCGATGACGTAGTCTCCATCGAAAGTGCCCGGCCGGCGGTCCAGGCACACAACCGGAATCTTCTTCTGCCGCAACGCTTCGAGGGGAGCTTCGTCACCGGCGCGGAACAGCAGAATGCCATCGACCTGCTTGGCGCGGTAGACGTTCAATCCGTTATGCAAATCGTCCAGCCGGTTGTGCGTGCTGCCCAAAAACAGGGAATAGCGACGCTCGCGGCAAACATCCTCGACGCCCTTGAGCACCTGTGAGTGAGCCGGGTTGCCGAGATCGGGTACCAGCATTCCGATGGTTTCCGTCTTCCGCGTCTGCAGACTGCGCGCCACATAGTTGATGGTGTAATCGAGCTCGTTAACTGCCTTCAACACGCGCCCGGTCAGCTCCGGTGAAACTTTGGCGCTATGATTCAGCACCGCCGAGACGGTGTAAGTGGACACGCCAGCCAGCTTGGCGACATCTGAAATAGTAGGCATCCCACCAACACCGTAGCACCGGGTACGAATCGATTAGGATACTGTGAAATCAGTATTTTTACGGCACTTTTATGCGCCTGCCGAACAACGCCGTGCCCACGCGGATGCAGGTGGAACCTTCTTCCACAGCCACCTCGAAATCGTGCGACATGCCCATCGAGAGCCCCTCGACGCCATGCCGCACGGCGAGTTCGCGCAGGCGCCGGAAGTAGGGCCGCGTGGCTTCGGCATCTTCATTCCAGGGCGGCATTGTCATCAAACCCTTCAGCCGCAGCTTGGGGAGTGCGCGGATCGTGTCGAGGAGTTCGGACAGATCCTGAGGCGCGCAGCCGGCCTTCGCCTCCTCTACCGAGAGCTTGACTTCGATCATGACGTCAAGCGCCGAAGCGGCGGCTTCGTCCAGACGGCGCGCGAGTTTGGGGGAATCCACGGTCTGAACGACGTGAAAAATCTCCGCCGCGCGGCGGCTCTTGTTGGACTGCAGATGGCCGATCAGGTGAAAGCGCGCTTCGGGCAGGCTGGCGGCCGTGGGATGTTTGGTCTCAAATTCCTGGACGTAGTTCTCGCCGAACTCTCGAAGACCGAGCCGGTAGGCCTCGCAAAGAATCTCCACCGGAAACACCTTGGTCACCGCCAGCAGCGTAATGTCTTGGCGCTTCCGGCCGGTTTGTTGCAGCGTTTTCGCGAGGCGGGTCTCGACCGCTTCCCATCTCTCGGCTATAGTCATTAGAAACCCCGATTTTAGCGTAGATGCCAAAATCCGCGGCCGGATTAGCGCCGGATCCCGAGGCCCTGCGAGCGGTCCTCGAGAGCTTCCTGAGCGAGTGCCAGGAGCCGCGGCTGCTTGAAAACGGGCAGCCGCTGTTGGTCGTCGACAGGCGCAGTGTGCAGTTTCTGCCGCGCGGACGGTGGCTGCAACTCGAAGCCTGGGATGGCGATCAATTCCTATCGAGACGCGTCACGGCCGTCCGTGCCCTGTCGCGCCACCGCCTGGAGCTTACCGTCGAGCGCTTCGGCGGCAAAGCGGGGACGGTCACGTTTTTCGACGCCGCGCGGCCCGCTAACGTCGCGCTTCGCGGGCGCAGTCTGCGCCAGGTTTTCGGCGAGACGTTTCGCGGCTTTCTGCACAGCCAGTTCGCCGGTTGGAAGATCGAAGAACTCAGCTCCGAGCCGAACCTTCAGCACAGCCTGAGCCCCGCCTATCCACGCGCTTTCCTCAAGCGCGGCGGCACCGGCTGGGCGGCGATCGCGGCCGCCGCCGATTCCGGCATCGACTCGATGCTCGCCTTCGGCCTCATCTGGCTTGACTACCTGCGGCGCCGCGAACCGCGCGTGGCGATCGAGGGCCTGGCTTTGTGGCTTCCCGCCGGTAGCGAAACGGCAACCGCACTTCGTCTGCGTTGTCTCGACCCGTCCGCCGCCCGCTGGATGTTGTTCCGCTACACCCCGGAGGGCCGCTCCGTTCCGCTGGATCTGGCCGACTTCGGCAACCTGTATTCGCAAATCGAGCCGGTGCGGGAGCGGAACAAAGAGGCGCCGTGCGAGCCCGAAGCGATCCTCGAGAGCCAGGTGCGCAGCGGCATTCAGGCGCTCGATGCCACGCTGATGGCCGAACCGGTTTATGCCCAGGTGCCGGCCCTTGCCGCGGGCACGCGGGGTATTCTCGACCTGCTCGCCTGCGACCGCCATGGACGTCTTGCCGTGCTGGAACTCAAGGCTGGCGAATCGGTGCACTTGCCACTCCAGGCGCTCGACTATTGGATGCGCGTGCGTTGGCATCTCGAACGCGGCGACTTCACCCGTTACGGATACTTTCCCCGCACGCCTTTGAGTCCGGCGGCGCCGAGACTGCTGCTGGTGGCGCCGGCGCTCGAGTTCCATCCATCGAATGAGCGTGTGGTGCGGTTCTTCGACCCTGCCATCGAAGTGGAGCGCATCGGCGTCGCAGGCCTGCTCCACGGTCCTCTAAAGGTGATGTTCCGCCAGGCGCGCGCTGGCCAAGCCTGAGACCCGCGGTACCCGGCCATCCGCCATTTCCCTGACACAACTCGCTGGAAGCCGGCCGCCCGGAAGGCGATGGGCTTAGAGTGGAGATGGAAGCTAAAATATCGGGTTGGCACGTTCCCCGTTGCGCAATCGCGTGGAGTACGCTGCCGTCCGCGCGCTCATGGCCGTGGCGGCCCGATTGCCGCTCCCTCTGGCTCTCGCTCTCTCCCGCGGCGTTTTCCACCTGCTCGGCATTCTGGCGCCAGGGCTGCGCCGGACCGGATGGCGGAACCTGGAACTGGCCATGCCGGAACTGGACCCGGAAGAGCGACGGCGGATTCTCGACGGGGTGTTCGCATCGCTTGCCCGGTCGTTCGTCTGGTTCAGCCGGTTCCCCGTTTTGAACCGCCGCAACATCGGCGAGGCGATCCGCTATGAGGGCTATCACCATTTCGAGGCGGGGTTGAAACGCGGGAAGGGCGTTCTGTTTTATACGGCGCACCTGGGCAACTGGGAGCTAAGCGCGTTCGCTCATGCGCTGATGAGCGCGCCGATGCACGTGGTGGTGCGGCCGCTCGACAATCCGCTGCTCGATGCGCTGGCCGCGCGGTATCGCGCGCTTTCCGGCAACCTGGTGATCGAGAAGAAAGACTACGCCCGCGGCATTCTAAAAGCGCTGGCACGGAATGAGGCCGTGGGCATCCTGGCCGATCAGAACGCTTCGCCGGCGGAAGGAGTCTTTGTCGATTTCTTTGGCCGCAAGGCGTGCGCGCATGAAGGCTTTGCCCGTATCGCGGCCCACTCGGGCGCCACCGTGATTCCCGGGTTCGCGTTGTGGTCGCAAACCGAGAATCGCTACGTGCTGCATTTCTTTCCGCCGGTTGCGATGACTGGCGACAGCCTGGCCGATACACAGGCGCTGCACGCACATCTCCAAGCCGTGATCCGGAGGCATCCCGAGCAGTGGCTCTGGATCCACCGGCGATGGAAAACCCGTCCGGCCGGAGAAGCTTCGCTCTACTGAGGTTCGCCGGGTCCGCTTAACAGAACGTGAACCGGAACCCCCAAGGCGTTGGCCACCCGCAGCAGGCTGCGCAGACTTGGATTGCGGCGCGCCCCTTCCATATCGGCAATGTAGCTGCGCGGCAGGTTGCTGCGCCCGGCCAGCAACTGCTGGGTCCAGCCCCGTTCGCGGCGCAGCTCGTTCAAACGGGCCGCCAGATGACGCCGGATTTCGAGTTCAGATTGCGCTCTCACGAAAGTTCAACTAGCAAGCATAGGTGAGACAATGTCTCTCATAAGAGTCGTTACGGGATGACATTCTCATTTATGATCGGCGCCACGCTGGCGGCGGCGTTCTGGTACTTGATTTGGTCGATTCGTCCATTGCCGGTCGCGGACGGGTACTCAGCCGCTCGCCTATTGTTCCTCGATATCGCATGGTTGCGAGGGAGACCGGCCGCCTGCCGCGGCGAGTCGGCCGTCGTGGTACTCGACCTGAAGACGTACGTGTTTGCGGCCTACGATATCGCCTGGCGCCAGGCTCTTGACGGGCCGCGGGATCATTCCATCGCGCTGTTGTTACTTACGGCTTCGGCGGCGCGATTTCAAGTCCGGTGCTGGATGTTCGAAGCCGCCGCGCGGACATCCTTTCTGGAAACGCGTCCGCTGCCGCTCGATCCTCTCTTTGACGACGCCGAGCGGCTCCTGTCGCGCAGCCGTTCGATCGGTCTCGCCATACAGATAGCTTAGGAAAGTGTCCCGGTTGCCGCCACAAAAATTAGAGAAAAACACAGAGATCGGCCGATGAGACTCGCGGAGGGTTAGATGGCCCAGTACGTATTCCGAAGCGCGGTGTTCGAGAACGAAGTGCGAAAGCGCTTCCGGCTGGAACGCGCCGAATCGGATTTCGACGGTTCAAAGCGGACACCGTGGCGGCTCCGGCTCACCGGGCGGGGAAGCAAGCCCGTCGTAGTGGAGATGACCCGGCAGGAAGCCTATGCTTTCTCCGAGTGGCTGGACGGAGCGGTCACCGAAGACGGGCCGGTCTGAACGGGCGAGAGTTGCCGCACGATCAGTTTGGCCAGGCCAAGGCCGCCGTTTCGAGTCAGTTCCCGCGCCAGGTTCTCCTCGGCCATTTCGTACACCGAAGAACCGGCGCTGTCGGATTCGCCGAGCCCGCCCGATTGCGACGACTCCCTCACCATCTTCAACATCTGGCCGACCAGCAGCGCTTCAAACGACTGCGCGGCCTGCTCGAGATTGGTGGGCTTGTCGGCTGGCGGAGCCGGCAGTGTGGCCGCTGCTTTGATTGGCGGAATCGCGGACATGGTTCAGATCACCTCGAGATCGGCGCTGATGGCGCCGGCGGCTTTCAGGTTTTGCAGGATGGCGATGACGTCGCGTGGCGTGGAGCCGATCCCCATCAGCGCCTTGACCAGATCCTCCACCGTCGCACCCTGCTTGAGCATCACGTTCTTGGCCTTCTCTTCGCGGGCGTTCACGTTGACGTCCGGCGTCACCACCGTCTTGCCATCCGATAACGGCGCCGGTTGCGAGACGTTGTAGGCGGTTTGGATTTCGACGCTGAGGGCGCCATGCAGGATCGCCACCGGCGCGATGCGAACTTCTTTGCCGAGCACGATGGTGCCCGTCCGCTCGTTGATCACGATGCGCGCCAGCGTGTCGGCTTCGACCTGAAGATTCTCGACTTCGGAAGCGAATTCCACCGGCCGCGTGGAGTAGCGCGAAGGCGCGTCGATGGTCACCAGCGCGGCGTTCTCGGCTCGCGCGATCGACGGACCGCCCTGGGCGAATCGCTTGTTGAGCGCCGAAACGATCCGCGCCGCGGTCGTGTAATCGGCCCGGCGCAATTGCAGGCGGAAGCGGCTGGTGGGCTCGGGAGAGGGAGCAGCCCGTTCCACGATCGCGCCGTTGGGAACGCGGCCGGCGGTCGGATGGTTCACCGTCTGTGAATTGCCGGCGCGTCCGGCGCCGAAGCCGCCCGTCACCACCGGTCCCTGGCCGACGGCAAAGACCTGACCGTCGCCGGCCTTGAGTGGCGTCATCAGCAGCAGGCCGCCCTGCAGATTGGTGGCATCGCCGATGGCGGCGACGTTCAGGTCGATGCGCGTGCCCGTCTGCGCGTAGGGCGGCAAGGTGGCCGTCACCATCACCGCGGCGGTGTTGCGCACCTGAATGGCCGCCGGATTCACGGTCACTCCCATTTTCTCCAGCATGTTGGTAAGCGATTGCGCCGAGAACACGGTCTGACGTTTATCGCCCGTGCCGGCCAGTCCCACGACGAGGCCGTAGCCGACCAGCTGATTGTCGCGGACTCCTTCCCATCCCCCCAGGTCCTTGATGCGATCGGACGCACCGGCCCGAGCGGCGATCAAAACGATGGCGAGCGCAGCGGCGAGAAATTTCATGAGTCGTCTCAGAACGGGAGCAGTCCGGTGAGCACGCGGTAGAGAATCCACGGGCGCCGCACCGCGTCGCCCACCACGCCTTTGCCGTTCACCTGGATCTCCAGTTGCGCCAGGCGGTCGGAGCGGATCGTATTGCCGGGGCCGAGATCCTGCGGCCGGCAGACACCGCGCACCAGGACCCGTTGACGCTCCGAATTGACGCCGACTTCCTTGACCCCTTCGAGCACCATGTAGCCGTTGGGCAGCACATGCGTCACGCGCGCCGATAGCGACGTGTTGATTTGCGTCAGGCGGCTGGTCTGGCCCTGGCCGTCCAGTTTCTGATCGCCCGAGAGAGCGCCGAGATTGGGTAGCGCGCCGGCGGCCGCCAGCGGTCCAGCCAGCGCCGTAATCCCACCCGAGGCGTTCGATTTGCGCGATGTGCTGGTGGTGCCGCGGGCAAGCGCCGAAGCGCTATCGCTAACCAGGATATTCACGATGTCGTCGAGTTGATAGGCACGCTGATCCCGCACCAGGTCGGCGAGCCGCCCGGTGCCGTAAAGCGAGCCGGGCGCGGCGGCCATGCCGCGGTCGGAGGCGGCGGCCGCCTGTGCTTCCATCACGTAGCGGTCGAGCGCGGATGGCACTGGCTCGCGTTTTTTCGAACGTCCTTCGAGCGCGAGTGCGCACGTCAGCAGGATCAGAAATTTCATTGCTCCACCTCGGCCTGTCCAGGCCCCAGCACGCGCGCTGGAAACCGCTTGCCGCCTTCGAGAGCGCGCAGCCACACGCGCGAGCCTGTGCGGCCCGAACCTTCGGCTCGCGCCGGAAGCGTCAGCTTCACGGCCCCCTGGCGAACTTCCACCTGCACTTGCTGTCCGTTGTGTACATCGGGCGCCGGCACGGTGGCGTGAAGTGTGACGATTTCACCGGCGCGAATGGGCCGCCTGG
Source organism: uncultured Acidobacteriota bacterium (assembly GCA_902826685.1). Lineage (GTDB taxonomy): Bacteria > Acidobacteriota > Terriglobia > Bryobacterales > Bryobacteraceae > CADEFT01. The sequence goes on along the minus strand of CADEFT010000003.1, from coordinate 40,984 downwards.
GTGTACGCCGTTCCAACTCGGCGATATTGGCAGACTTGCTGGCAAGGCCCGGTGTGCGCCGCGATTCGACGACCAGATCCGAGGCTTCCAGCACCACACCCGGAGCGAGATCGCGCCTGGCCACCACCGCCTCCGCGCTGTGAAACAAACGCACGCGCACCCAGACCGGCGTCGTACGTCCCGTCGCGCCCACTACCGTCCCGCGCCAGAGCACCGGCCGGCCGGCCAACGCAGCGGTGGTGGGCGGAATGCCGCGCCTGTCGAAGCTCAGACGGCCGCGCGGAACTCCATAGCGGCTCGATTCCACCAATTCGATCTCCGTTTCCAAAGGCAGCGCCTCCTTCAGAGCTTGGAGCAACTCGCTCTCGTTCAACGTGTGCGTCTCGCGCTCCAGACAGATCGTGGCGGGCTCCGTGACGGCGCTTGCTTCGGGAAAGCGCGCGCTCAGGCGGCGCAGATCGCTCGCGGTCAGAACGCGCCTGACGCCTGGCACCGGCGCCGGGAATAGTATGGTGCCAGGTTCGAGCGTGACGAGGGCGGGTACGGCGGCGGCGAGATCCGATGCCGTTACGTTTTCGCCGGTCACCGGAAGGCACGCCGTCGCGGCGGCCATCGCCGGCAGGAAGAATGAGAATAGTGGCATCTTCACCGGGTCATCTGATTGACTTGCTGGTACATCTCGTCCGATGCCCGCACCACGCGGGAATTGGCTTCGTAGGCGCGCTGGCTGACGATGAGGTTGATGAACTCCTCGACCACGCTGACATTCGATTGCTCAAGGAATCCCTGCTGCAGCGTGCCGAGTCCTTCCTGCCCGCCCGGAATGCCGAGCGTCGGCTCGCCGGAAGCGTCGGTGGGCGAGAACAGGTTGCGGCCCAGGCTGTTCAGTCCGGCGGGATTGGCGAAATTGGCCAACTGGATCTGGCCCGCCTGCTGCACGGCGGTCTGGCCGGGGAGCGCGTAGCTGACGGTGCCATCGGTGCCGATAGAGATGTTCTGCGATTCCTGCGGCAGAGTGATCTGCGGCTCGAGTGGATCGCCGTCCGACGTTACGACATTGCCGTCGCGGTCGAGGTGAAAGGCGCCGCTGCGCGTATAGGCCAGTTCTCCGCTCGGCCGGCGGATCTGAAAGAATCCCTTGCCTTGAATGACCACGTCGAGCGGGTTCTCGGTGGTGAGAAAGGTGCCTTGCGAAAAGGAAATCTCGTTGGCGGCGGGTCTGGCGCCAAGGCCGATCTGCAAGCCGCTCGGAAACACGGTTTGCGAACCCGCGGCCGAGCCTGGCTGCACCAGGTTCTGATACAGCAGGTCGTGAAACTGCGTGCGGCGCATCTTGAAGCCCACCGTATTGGCGTTGGCCAGGTTGTGGGCGATGTTGTCGACGTTGATCTGCTGGGCGACCATGCCGCTGCCGGCGCTGTAAAGGGAACGAATCATTCTCAGGGTCTCTCTTTCTAGGAACGGACGCTGGCGACGTCTTCGATGCTGCGGCGGTTCATCTCCCCGCCGAGCGTGAGCGCACGGTTCAACATCTCAAACTGCCGCATGACACCGACCAGCCTTACCGACGCTTCGGCCGGCTGGTAATTGGCCGCCTCGAGCCTGCCGCTTTCGACGCGCGGGGTGGCCGGCGCCGGCGGCTTCATCGGGTTCTGATAGCTGAAATAAGTGGAGCCCGCCTTGCGCAGCTCCTGGCGATCCGCGAAATCGACGATGGCCAGTTGTGCCACGGCCGCGCCCTGCGACCGGATTTCCCCCCGCGGATCGACCTCGACGGGACTCGAGGCGTCGAGCTGTATCGGGCGGCCCTGCCGGTCGCGCACCTTCCAGCCTTCCTGATTCACAAGGTACCCTTGCGCCGAGATCAGGAAATTGCCGTTGCGCGTGTAGAGCGGACCGCGTGGCCCTTCGACGACGAAGTATCCGTTGCCCGCCAGCGCCAGATCGAGCGGCTTGCCGGTTGGCGTCAGGATCCCCTGCTCGTGGTCGATCCAATTGGTTTCCACCACCGGCGCCACGGCGGGCAGCGTCCCTTCCGGCCCTTCGAGGGAAGCGGCGGAAAAGTAGTTGCTGTAGGACTCGCGATCGGCTTTGAAACCCGCCGAGGAAGCGTTGGCGAGGTTGTTGGCCAGCAGGTCGAGCGCTTCGATGCGGGAGCGTAAACCGCTCGCGGCGGCCATGCTGAGTGCGTCCATCGCGAAAGTCCTTGCAGTTGAGGTGCCGATGCCGTTGAGCCTCGAAAATCAATCGCATCGGTACCGAAACGATTCCTGAAAGGGGATTGGCGGCGGCAGAAAAATGCCGTTTCGGGATCGCCAAGACCGGAAATTGCCGCAAGCTCCTATCTAACCGGTTGATTTGGGGACCTTCGCCGATTGGCCGCGAATCTGCAAAGAAGTAGGCGTGATCACGTCGCCTGCTTTGGCTGCTCCACTGAACTTCATCGGCGCGTTGGGGCTTATCGCCCCGGGGCCGTCCGGATTCGCCGAGGCGCTCGAGCGGCTCTTGATCCCCTCCTCCCCCGATGCCACTGAGCTTGTCGAGACGGATCTGCCCGATCCGCTTGCACAGGCATTCAGCGACTCGGATCCGGAGACGTCCCCCGAACCGGCCGCTTCCCTAAAGCCAAAGGTAAAGACGGCCGGCAAGTCTTCGCCTCCGGTGGCGGCGGTTCCGCTGCTCGACATCTTGCGCCAGAGTCAACCGGCGCCGGTTGCACGTATCGTGGAGCAGGCAGTGGCCGCGACACCGGCGAAGGAGTTAGAACCGGTCCGGCCGCTTGAAGAATCCGGCAGGCCGGACGCCGAAGAGTCGCCCGAGCCAGTGAGTGAAGAGACGTTTCTCGACTGGGCGGCCCAATTGATGCCGCCTCCGGCGATGATTCCTCCGCCCGTCGTGCAGGCGAAAGAGCCGCGCTCGTTCGGGATGCCCGAGCCGATCGCCGCCAAGGAACCACCCGTGCGAGCCAACGTCACCTGGTCCGGCGAGCCCGGCGATGACGGTGAGACCGAGGATCGGGTGCAGCGGCCGCTGACGGAAGTTCCACGGAGCCTGCCCGTCTCCGAGCCTGTTGCCGGAGGGCAAAACGCCGTGCGGCTTCCGGTGCAACAGCTTCCACCGGGTTTCGAGGCGCCGCCACTGCTTGAGGTTTTCGAACTCGAACCCTCGGATCGCGCGCCGCTGCCGCGCCTCGTTCCGGTCGAAACCGAAACCCTCCGGGCGGCGCCGCCGCTTCCAAGACAAGCGGCCGTGACGGGCCGGGAAGAACTCGATACGGTGGCAGTCGAAGTACAGCTCGCTATGCCTGAAGCCGTTTCCGAAGAAACTCCGGAAGTGGCCGTGCGGCGCCGCGAGCCGGCGCCGGTTTCCGCGCCGGCTCGTCCCGCTTCGAAGAACATAGAGCCCATGCCGCGGCATACGCCCGCGATCGCCGAGACCGCCGCGCCCGCTTTGCGCACCGCCGGGCCGTCTGAGGCGCCACTACCGCGGCGCGCGCCGGCGCCCATACAACCAGTCGCGGCGGCAAGCGATGCCGGCTCCGAGGCTCCTGCCTCCCCGGCGCCCGACCAACAGAAGTCAGGCGATCCCTGGAGCGCCAAACAGGCCGAGCCGGTCACTCACACCGCGCCGCCGGCGCCTCTGGTGGCACGAGCCGAGCCGGCCGCCGCTCCCCTATTCCGGGTCCAGTCCCAACCCGACGCGGGCGCCAGCCCGGAACCGGGCGTGCGCGAACCGGAGAGGATCGAGCGTCCGTCGCCGCCGCCCGCCGCTCCCCCTCGCCAGATCGTGATCGATCTCAAGGATTCCACCGGCGAAGACCTGCGCATGGCGGTTCGCGATCGCGGTGCCAATGTGCAGATCTCGTTGCATTCAAGCGATGGCGCCCTGCGCGAAGCGATCCGTTCCGGGGTGAGCGAACTGGCCGGCAATCTCGAACTGGCGGGCTACCAGGTGGACGGAATGACCATCGAACGCACCCGGGAATCCACCATGCAGTGGACCGGCGGGCAGAGCGATTCGCCCGATTCCGGGCCTGAGCCCGAAAGACAGAATTCGCCGCGCAATCGCGACCAGCAGCCGCCGCCCGGCGCCGATGCGGGCAACGGTTCGTCACGGGGCCGCGGGCGCCGGGATTGGAAGCGATCGATCGAGGAGGAACTATGGCAAACACTCTAAACGCCACCACCCCGGCGGGGTCCACGGCGGGCACGGCCACCGGCCAGCCCACCACCTCCGCCGTCAAGACCGACGCCAGCAAGGACATGTTCCTGAAGCTGCTGGTGGCGCAACTCAAGAATCAGAACCCGCTCAATCCCACCGACGGCGTCGACTTTCTCATGCAACTGAGCCAGATCAGCGGCGTCGAGCAGATGGTCGACATGAGGCAGCAACTGATCGACATCAAGACCATTCTTCAGGGCGGCGCATCCGGTACCAAGCCGGCCGAGGGAACCGCCCCAACATCGAACTGACCGATTACGAGGAACAATGTTTACATCCTTCTCCACCGCACTCTCCGCCCTTGGGGCGCTTTCGACCGCCATCGACGTGGTCGGCAACAATCTCGCCAACCTGAACACGCCCGGCTTTAAATCGAGCGCCGTGTCCTTTCACGATCTGGTGACGCAATCGCTCGGCGCCGGGATGGGAGAAACGCAGGTCGGCTTCGGCGTCGGCAGACCGACAACGATCCGGCAATTCTCCCAGGGCGCGATTCAAACCAGTCCCGGAGCGCTTGATGCCGCCATTCAGGGGGACGGATTCCTGGTGGTGCGGGACCGCGCCGGCGCCATGCTGTTCACCCGCGGCGGCAATTTGCAGGTGGATAAAACAGGACGCCTGTTAACCGCCACCAGCGAGCGGGTGCAGGGATGGAACAGCTCCGGCAACGGCACGGTCGATACCAACCTGCCGGTGGGCGACATCGTAGTGCCGGTGGGAAGTTTGAAGCCGCCCGCGGCCACCACGGCGGTTTCCTTCGATCTCAATCTCAACGCGGCCGGTACCGCCGGGCCGCCGCCCACGGCCTTCTCCACCTCGATCGAAGTATTCGACTCGCTGGGGAGTTCCCACATCGTGTCGGTCAACTTCACACGGAACGCGACCGCCAACCAATGGGACTACTCGCTCAGCTTTCCGAGCGCCGACGTCACCAGCCCGATTGCGCCCGTCACCGGGTCGATCACTTTCGACGCCACCGGCCAACTGACCGATCCGGCGCCGGCCGGTCCGTTTCCCTCGATCGCGATTACGGGGCTAACCAACGGCGCTGCCGATCTGACCATCGGCTGGCAGTTGTACAACGGCGCGACGCCGCGGCTGACGCAGTTCTCGCAGCCCTCGGCGGTTTCCGCCAACGCGCAGGACGGCTCGCCCGCGGCGCAGTTGATTCGCGTCGGGCTCGACGACGGCGGCAAGATCCTGGCGCAGTATTCCGACGGCCAGCAGATCATGGTGGGTCAACTGGCGATGGCGTCGATTCGCAATCCGGAGTCGATGATGGCGGCGGGCAACAACACCTTCCAGTTGAGCGCGCGCAGTGCGCTGCCCGCCATTGGCGAGGCGGGCACGGGCGGACGCGGCACCATCATGGGCGGCGCCATCGAATACTCGACCGTCGACATCGCCCGCGAGTTCACCAACCTCATCGTGTTGCAGCGCGGCTATCAGGCCAACACGCGCGTGGTCACCACCGTCGACGAGTTGAGCCAGGAAACCATCAATCTCAAGCGCTAGCCAAAGGCGCCTTGAGCGGGGGAGCTTTTAGTTGAACGGGCTGATCACTGCGAACGAAAAGATCCTGCATCTGGCCGACGTGACACTCGACGTGGAAGTGGAACTCGACCGGAAGACGGTTCCCTTGCGGTCGATTCTCGATCTCGAAAACGGCAGCGTTCTGAAGCTGACGCGGTCGGCGGGAGAGAACATCGACCTGCTGGTGGGCGGCGCGCTGGTCGCCTTCGGGGAAATCGTGGTGATCGAAGACATGATGGGCGTGCGTATTACCGACTTCAATATCGAGGAGTAAAGCGGCGAATGGAAACGATGGCGATCCTGGCATGCATCGGAACGGGGGCGGCGCTCGCCTGGGTAGGCGGGCGCGCCAGCGGCGGCGGAATGCGCGTGGGCGTTCTGCGCGCGGCCAGGCGGGCGCGTCACCTGCAATCGATCGAGCGCCTGCCGCTGACGCCTCAACATTCGCTGCACCTGGTAGAGGCCGAAGGGCGGCGCCTGCTTGTGGCGGTGCATCCGGCCGGCTGTTCGGTGCTCGAGGCGGGCGATGCCAGCGGTGGAACCACGGGAGCGGCGCATGGCGGCTAAGCTCGCGGCGGCCGGCCTCGTCCTGGCACCGGCCTCATTGCTTGCCGCGGGATTGAATACGGCTCTACAGGAAACCTGGAAGCGCGAATCGGCGGGTCTGAGCCCGGCGATGGAGATCGTGCTTCTGATGACGCTGCTGACGCTGCTGCCGGCGGTGCTGATGGCCGTAACGCCGCTGCTGCGCATCACCATCGTGCTCCATTTTTTGAGGCAGGCGCTCGGCACTCAGACGGCTCCTTCGAACCAGGTGCTGGCGGGCATGGCGCTGTTCCTCACGCTGCTGATCATGCGGCCGGTGGGTTCGGAAGTGTACGCCGGTGCCTGGGTGCCGTATGAGAAGGGCGAGGTCACGCTCCAGACGGCACTCGAGAAGGCCTCCGGTCCGTGGCGGCGGTTCCTGCTGAAGTACTGCCGCGAGAAGGACCTGCGGCTCTTCATCGAGTTGTCGAACACGCCCGCTCCGGCCAAGCCCGACGACCTCGACCTGCGAACGGTCGTTCCCGCTTACGTGTTGAGCGAACTGCGGACCAGCTTTCAGATCGGCGCGATGTTGTTTCTGCCGTTTCTGATCGTCGACATCGTGGTGGCGAGCGTAACGCTGTCGATAGGCATGGTGCAACTGCCGCCCATCATGGTGTCGGCTCCCTTCAAGATTCTGCTGTTCGTGCTTTGCGACGGCTGGAATCTGGTGGTGGGTTCGCTGGTGCGCAGCTTTCAGAACGGGCCGGGGAGTTGATTCATGGGAAGCGAAACGGTGGTGGAAATCATCCGGCAGGCGTTGTGGACGTCGTTCTGGCTCAGCCTGCCGTTGCTGGCGATCGGATTCTTCGCGGGCGTGTTGATCAGCCTGATCCAGATCGTGACTTCGCTGCAGGAATCGAGCGTCAGCACGGTGCCGAAGCTCGCCGCGTTTCTCGCCGGACTGCTCTTCCTGCTGCCCTGGATGCTGCATCGCATCGTCGCCTACACGCAGAACCTGCTGGGAGACTTTTCTCGCTATGCCCGCTGAGCCGGTATCACTCGCGGCCCTTGCCTGTGGCTTCCTGCTGGCGCTGGCCAGGGTAGGCGCCGTGTTTGCGTTCGTCCCGTTTGCCGGGTGGCGCTCGGCCACCGAACCGGCGCGCATCGTGTTCGTGCTGGCGATAACGCTTGCACTTGAGCCGCATTGGCCGAAGGTCGCGCCCGCCGGCATGCCGCTCATGAATCTTGTGCTGCGCGCCATCGGCGAAACCACCATCGGCCTGGCGGTCGGCGTCGCCGTGGCGCTGTTGATCGAAGCCTTCGTCATGGGAGCGCAGTTGATCGCCATACAGGCGGGCTACTCCTATGCCTCCACGGTCGATCCATCGAGCCAGGCCGATTCAAACGTCCTGCAAGCCCTGTCGCAACTGTTTGCGACACTGCTGCTGCTGAGCTTCGATGCCGATCGCTACCTCATTCGCGTCATGGCCTCGACGCTCGCGCTTGGAGCGGAACTGACGGCCAGTGAAAGCATGTGGCAGCAGTGGCATCGGCTAATGGATCTGGGCGCCCATGTTTGGGTCGCCGCTCTGCGCCTTTCCGCGCCGCTGCTGTTGTTGCTGCTGCTGGTCGATCTGGCTCTCAGTTGCATGGGGCGCATCAATACGCACCTGCAGCTTCTCTCGGTGGCGTTTCCCCTCAAGATATTGGCCACGATTGCGTTTCTGGCGATTCTCGCGGGTTCGATCCCGCCCGCGTTCCGGCAGCAGGCCGAACGCTTTGCCGCCGCGCTCCCAGGAGCGGCGCGGCCATGACCACCTTACAGAGCGAAGGAAGTTGCGATGGCCGGACACGGCGACAAGACCGAAGAACCCACTCCGAGGCGGCTCGAGGAAGCGCGCAAGCAGGGCCAGTTTCCCGTCAGCAAGGAGTTCGTGTCGGCCGTCGTCTTCCTGATCTTTCTCTGGTTCCTCGACCGCAACGCCGGCGGACTGGTGACGATCCTTACCGCCATGGTGCGGCAGATGATGGCGCAGGCGTTCGTCGTCGAATTCACGGTACTCGAAGCGCACCGCATGCTGGGCTGGGTGGCCGGCATGCTGCTGACCAAGGCCCTGCTCGGCGGTCTGATGCTGGGGGCGCTGGCGCTTGCCGCTCACCTTTCGATCACCCGGTTCGGCCTTGCCTGGAACAAGCTGCGTCCCGATCCCACGCGCCTGTCGCCAATGAACAAGCTGCGGCAGATGCCTTCGGAGAATCTCGCCTCGCTCGGCCAGTCGCTGCTGGCGATTCCTCTGTTCGCCTGGCTGTTCTACGCGGCCATGCGGGACCAGATGCCCTTGTTCTCGATGCTGCCGCGGACGCCGCTGCGCACGGCGGCGGATCAGGTGGGCGAAGCGGTTTCCGGCCTGTTGTGGAAGTTCACCTACGTGTTTCTGCTGCTCGGCACGATCGATCTGGTCCGCCAGCGTTCGCGATGGTCGAGCCAGCTCAAAATGAGCAAGCAGGAAATCCGCGACGAGCAGAAAACGGCCGAAGGCAATCCGATGGTGAAGATGCGCATAAGGCGCATCCAGCGCGACCTGCTGCGGCGCCGCATGATGTCGCAGGTTCCCAAGGCGACCGCGGTCATCGTCAACCCCACCCACTACGCGGTGGCCATTCGCTACCAGCCGGGCCAGGCGCATGCGCCGAAGGTGGTGGCCAAGGGCAAGAACTGGCTCGCTCTGCGCATCCGCGAAACGGCGATCAAGAACCAGGTGCCGATTGTGGAGAACCCGCCGCTGGCGCGCGCTCTCTACGGTTCGGTCGAAGTGGGCCAGGAAATTCCCGCTCATCTCTATCAGGCCGTGGCCGAGGTGCTGGCCTACATCTTCCGCCTGCTCAAGGGCCGGCTGCCAGGTGGCGAATGACGGCGGCTAAGGAGCGGCGCTAATGGCGGGACCCACGCAGCTATCGGCGGTTTCAGGCGCCGCCGCGGGCACCGCCGCGCCAGTCCGCCCCCAGGCCGCCAAGGCCGTCAAGTCGAGCGGTCCGGCGGCCACGGTTTCTCTATCCTCCATCAGTCTCGATCTGCGGCGGCTGCCATGGGGCGATCTCGGCGTGCCATTGGGCGTGCTCGGAATCCTGATGGCGATGATCACGCCGCTGCCGGCGTTTGTGCTCGATCTGCTGGTCAGCACCAACCTCACGCTCTCGGTGATCGTGCTGCTTGTGTCCATGCACATCCTGAAGCCGTCGGAATTCTCGGTCTTTCCCACCACTCTGCTGCTGATGACGCTGTTCCGGCTGGCGCTCAACATCTCCAGCTCACGTCTGATTCTTCTCAACGGCAACACCGGCACGGTGGCCGCGGGTGAGGTGATCGAGGCCTTCGGCCAGTTCGTGGTCGGGGGCAATTTCATCATCGGCGTGGTGATCTTCCTCGTGTTGATCGCCATTCAGTACGTCGTGATCAATCATGGCGCGGTGCGCATCTCCGAAGTGACGGCGCGATTCACGTTGGACGCTCTTCCGGGCAAACAGATGTCGATCGACTCGGATCTGAACGCCGGACTGATCGATGAGACCGAAGCCCGCAGCCGCCGGAAACAGCTCTCTGCGGAAGCCGAGTTTTATGGCGCCATGGATGGCGCTACGCGATTCACCCAGCGCGACGCGGTGGCGTCGATTCTCATCACCGCGATCAATATCGTCGCCGGCATCGCCATCGGCATTCTGCAGCACGGCATGGACATCCGCCGCGCGGTGGAAACCTATACCGTGCTCACCATCGGCGATGGCCTGGTGACGGTGATTCCCGCCCTCATGATCTCGATTTCCGGCGCCCTGATCGTGACGCGCGCGGGTTCGGAAGGCGGACTGGGCGGCGATCTGAGGCAGCAGGTATTCCGCCAGGCGCAGCCGCTGATGCTCGCCGGCGGCGTGCTGATCGCCATGGCCGCCTTCCCGGGTCTGCCGAAGCTTCCGTTCCTGATTCTCGGCGGTGGAGTGGCCACCATCGGCTGGCGCCTGCAGAAGAGCGAGCAGCAGAGCCCCGACGTCGATACGGCGCCCTCGGCCGCGCCGCAGGCTAAGGAGAATCTCGAAAATCTGTTGAAGGTCGATCTGCTGGCGGTGGAAGTGGGTCTCGGTCTGGTGCGGCTGGTGGAAGGCGGAGCGAATTCGCCGCTGCTGAGGCGAATCGGCGCCATCCGCCGCCAGATGGCCACCGACCTTGGGTTCGTTTTACCGCCCATTCGCGTCACCGACAATCTTTCGCTGCGCGCCTCCGAGTACGTGATTTCTCTCAAGGGAATCGAGGTCGCGCGATTCTTCCTTCCGCCCGGCCAGGAACTGGCCATCCCCGGACCGCGCGTATCGAAGAAGATGGACGGCACGCCCACCCAGGAGCCGGCCTTTGGTCTCGCCGCCATCTGGATCGCGGCCGCCCGCGCCGAGGAAGCCCGCAATTCCGGCTACACCGTGGTGGATGCGGTCAGCATTCTGGGAACGCATCTGGGCGAGTTGGTGCGGCGCCAGGCGCATGAACTGTTCTCGCGGCAGGATTCAAAGAAGCTTCTCGATCGCGTGGTCGAGGACAGCCCCAAGATTGTCGAGGATCTTGTGCCGAAGCTGCTGCCGCTGGCCACGGTGCACAAAGTGTTGCAGAACCTGCTTCGCGAGCGTGTGTCGATTCGCGACGCCGGGTCGATTCTCGAAGCGCTGGGCGAGGCGGCCGCCATGACGAAGAATCCCGTCGTGCTGACCGAGTTCGTGCGTCAGTCGATCCGCCGAGTGGTGACCAAGCCTTACCTGAATCCGTCCGGGGAATTGAGCGCCTATTTCCTCGACCCCGCGCTTGAGCGGTCGCTCGAATCGGCGGTGGAGCATGGCGATAACGCGAGCCACATCAATCTTCCACCGCAGAAGGTGCGCGAACTCCTCGACCGGCTGGGGCGCATCCTGCGCAGCCCCGATACGCCGGTGGTGATCGTCACCGGCTCGGGCTGCCGTTTCTTCCTGCGCCAGATGGCGGAGTCGTCCTTCGCCAACCTGGCCATTCTGGCTCATAACGAAATTCCGCCGGGCGTGCGCGTCTCCTCGCTCGGCGCCGTGGGGACTTAAGAAATATGCGACTGAAATCCTACTTTGCCTCAAGCGTGGAGGCGGCCATTCAACAGGCGCGGCGGGAGCTGGGCGATGAGGCTCTGCTGCTCAACTCGAGGCCGGCGAACAAGGAAGCGCTGCACCTGGGCGCGTTCGAGGTGGTCTTTGGCGTTGCCGAGACCGCAGCCGCCGAGCCACCGAAGCTCCCTCCGGGCGCGCTGAACGAGGCATCGTCGCGCCAGATCCTGAACGATCTGATGGCGCTCAAAGACGAACTGGCGCGGATGCGCGGCGTGGTGGCCCGCTCCGGCGCCTTCTCGATTTCCGCCGGCAGCCTGCTGCGCGAGCCCGAACTGGCGGCCTTGTTCTGGGCCATGCTCGAAGCCGATCTGCCGCCGGAGCAGGCGCAGGAACTGGTGGCGATGGCCGAGCGGCGCGCCATGCGCGATGCCGCCGGCCGGCTGAATGTCGGGCAGTTGCAGGGCGCCATCCGCCAGCAGATCGAAGAGCGCATTCTGGTGGCGCCGGAGTTGGGCAACGCCGGTCCCGGCCACCGGAAGCGGATTGCCTTCGTGGGACCGCCGGGGGCGGGCAAGACGTCGGCGCTGGTCAAACTCGCCGCGTCGCACGGTCTGCGCAGCCGGCGTCCCATGCAGTTGCTTTCTCTCGACACCGTGCGCATCGGAGCGGGTGAACAACTGCGGACCTATGCCGTGATTCTCGGCGTCGGGTTCACCAGTTGCGACAGCATACAGAGTCTCGGCCAGGCGCTCGACGAGCACAGGCAGAAGGATTGGATCTGGATCGACACGCCGGGTCTGTCGCGCCGCGACCGGGATGGGCGCGAGGAACTGGCCGCGCTGCTCGCGTCCCGCCCGGAAATCGATGTGCACCTGGTTCTATCGGCGGCCATGAGAACTGCCGATCTCCTGGATGCGGTGGAACGCCACGCCGTGTTCCGGCCGTCCAAGCTGCTATTCACGCACCTGGACGAAACCGAGAGCTACGGCCCCCTGTTCTCGATCCCTTCGATTGCCGGTAAGCCGCTGTCATTCCTGTCCGCCGGGCAGGGGATACCCGAGGACATTGAGTCCGCGTCCGTCGAACGCGTTCTGTCGCTGGTCATGCAGCGCATTTGGGCCCAGGCTCCGCAACAGGCCTGGATTCAGGGCGCCGCCGCCGGATCGTAAATCGCCGTGCCAATGAGGCGGCCGAATTCAAAGGATGGTCAGAGCTAAGCCAATGCACTCCTATGGTGCCAGCACGACATTGCCAGCCGATCAGCGGGAACAACTGATCCTGGAGCATCTGCCTCAGGTGCGCCTGATCGCCCGCCGCATTCACGAACGGCTACCCGATAGCGTCAATCTCGACGATCTCATTTCAACGGGTATCGTCGGCCTGATCTCGGCCATCGACCACTTCGACCCGGCTCACAACGTAAAGCTGAAGACGTACGCCGAGTACAAGATTCGCGGCGCGATTCTCGACAGCCTGCGCGGCCTGGACTGGGCGCCGCGCCAGCAGCGTAAACGCGCCAAACGTATCGAGGCGGCGATTGCCGGTCTGGAACAGCGCCTCAAGGGGCCGCCCACCGAAGAGCAGATCGCCGAAGCGCTAAGCCTTTCGATCGAGGAGTATCACGAGTGGCTGGTCGATGTGCGCGGCGTCAACCTGGGCAGTCTTGAAACCAACTCGCCCGACGAGGACGGACGCGACCTGCTCAAATACATCTCCGACGACGAGGAACAGTGGCCCTCGAGATTGTTTGAGCGGGCCGAACTCGAGAGGCTTCTGGTGGAGGCGATCGGGAAGATGCCGGCGGTGGAGCGTACGGTGTTGAGTTTGTATTACCAGGAGGAGATGACGCTTCGCGAGATCGCCAAGATCGTCGAGCTGCATGAATCGCGCGTGTCGCAATTGAAGTCGCAGGCGATTCTACGGCTGCGGGCGTTCATCGAAAAGCGGTGGCCCACGCCGCGGGGACTGTAGCGGACACCCGCGATAGGGAAAGCATCAAGGATTTACATGGCCGATCCGCTCGAAAAACCGTTCACCGACGGCGACCGCTGGCTGATTGCCGCCTTCGTCGAGGCGCTGCTGATGTCGCTCGAGGCAATGACCAGCGAACGGCCACAGGTGTCTTCCGAGCAGGTGGCCGTCAATCAGGTCTCGGGCGGCGATCTGGCCTGGTTTGAGCAGCCTTTCTCGGCCGCTTCCGGAACGCTTGGCTGGGTGGCGATTTCGCCCGCCAGCCGCGATGAGATTGGCCGCCGGGCGCTGGTGGCGGCGGGCATCGACGACGCGACTCCGGAGGATTGCGAAAGCACCTGGAAGGAAATCCTTGGGCAGGTGCTCTCGGGCGTGGCCCAGGCCCTGGGCCGCAAACTGCGCCGGGAAGTGAACTGCGGCGCGGGCCGGGAGAATGCCGCTCCGCCCGAAGCCGCCTGCGTCGTCAAGCTCGCGATCCGCTTTGAGGGCGGCGATCCGATGGATATCTGCTTCGCCTGGAATCAGGCGATGCACCAGGTGGTCGAGCCCGAACAGGCTCAGCCCCCGCCTCAGGCTTCCGCGGCGGCGGCGGCCGCCGGGCCGGCGGCGGGACCGGCGGCCAGGAGAGCTCCGAACGCGGCCGTCGAGAATTCCCGCACTCTCGATCTGTTGCTCGAAGTGGAGATGCCGGTCAGCGTCTCTTTCGGACGCGCGCAGATGGCGCTCAAGGACGTTCTCAAACTGGCTACAGGGTCCATCGTCGAGTTGAACCGTTCCATCGCCGAGCCGGTCGACATCATTGTGAACAACTGCGTGATCGCCCGCGGCGAAGTGGTGGTGGTGGAAGGCAACTACGGCGTGCGCATCAAGCAGATCATCAGCAAGGAAGAGCGTCTGCGCACGCTTTACTGAGGAAGGAGCGACGCGAGTGAACTTCTGGGAAATGGCGTTGTTGGCGGGCTTTGCCGCGGTAGCCGTGGCGGCCGCGATCGCATGGCTGCTGGTCCGGCGCGTCAACGCGGCCTTCGACGGATTCCGGTCGAGAACGAACAAACGCCAGCAATCGGCATTGGCCGAGATCGGCAAGCTGCGCGGCGAATTGGAGGCGCTTCGCGAGCGAACCGACGAAGCCGAGCGCCGGGCGGCCTGCGCGGCGCTGCCTAGGCTTCCAGCGTCGGGGTTGAATGCCAATCACCGCACCCAGGCCATCCGCATGATGCGAAGAGGCGAGGCGCCGGATAAGATCGCGGCGATTCTGGGAGTGCCGCGGACCGAGATCGATCTGCTGCGAAAGGTCCAGCGGCTACTGACGGCCGACGCGTAGGGCCGTTACAGTTCGTCCCATAGGCGGACCAGTTGCCCGCGGGGACGCCACGGCTGTCCCGCGTTCTCCACCGAAACGGTTACCGTCATCTCGCGCTTGTCGCGAACCAGCGTTAACGGAACATCCTTGCGGTTCTGATCCGAACGCATCGCGCGGCTCACCTCCACCGGCGTGGCGACCTTCTCGCCGGAGACACGCACGATGACGTCACCGGCCTTCATACCGGCTTTCTCGGCCGCCGATTCCTTCGCCACCGAACGAACCAGCACGCCTTCCTTGACACCGAAAAACTCCGCCAGTTGCGGGCCCAACGCCTCGGCTTCGACGCCCAGCGACGGGCTTTTCCAGTTCAGGACGGCGCGCGGCATATCGGGGATCTGGAGGGAACCGGGCGCGGGAATCATCTCCAGTCCGCCCATCAGCGGCGAGCGCCGCGAACCGATGACCACCGGAATCGTCTGCATCTGTCCTTCGCGGCTGACGGCCAGGCGTACCGTGCGTCCGGCGGGCGTCTCCCGCACAAGACGCACGAACTGCTCGCCGCCTTCGACCGGTTGACCGTTGTATTCAAGCACCACGTCGTGAAGCTTCAGACCGGCCTTTTCCGCCGGACTGCCCGCTTCGACTCGCGTCACCTCGACCCCGCGTTCTTCCTTGAGTTTCAGATCGCGCACCCGTTCGGCGGCAACCTCGGCCACGCCCACACCGAGGAAGCTGCGCGAACCGACGCCGAGTTCCAAAACGTTCCGCTCGGCCTTTTGCGCGCTCGCGGCGGGCGCCAGCGCAAGCACCAGGCCCATTGCCGCGGCGGTCCACAAGTTTCGAATGTCCATGAGTTACCTCGCAAGACCAATAGTCATTTTCGCAACAGGCGAATCACGCCGCCGCTCGCCGAGAGCCTCAACAGCGGTCCACCGCCGTTGAGGGATCCGCGCGCCATCAGAACGCGGCCGCCGAACCAGCGTCCACCCATCACGTCCATCTCCGGAAAATCGGAAACCACCCAGCCAATCCGTCCCGCCAATTCATTGCGGGCCTGAATCGTTACCTGCATGGTAGACGGAAGAAGCAAAGTTATGTCACCCGATCCTGTATCGAAGACCGAGCTTTCCGCGCCTTCGAGCAGTCCCGCGACGATGCCGCCAAGGGCTGTAGAAGCCTGTACGGCTCCGGAGATCGAGCCGAGCCGGATCGCGCCGCCCAACGTGTGGACCGACACCGGACCGGACGCCCGCTCCACCTCGACGCAGCCGCCGCGGGTTGTGGCCGCCAGTTCACCGGCACGGCCTACGCTTACGTTGCCGCCGCCCGAAGCGATGCGCAGCCGTCCCGAAGTTTCACCGACGCGCACTTCGCCTCCAGCCGTCTCAATGACCGCATCGCCCAGCAGGCGATCCGCCGTGATGGGGCCGCCGCCGGTACGCGCCTCGATGGAACCGGTGATGCGGTCGAAGGTCAGGGAACCGCCGGCGGACTCGACCTGCACTGGCGCTTCGACGCCTGTAACGGAAACGGCGCCCCGCGCGGCGTTGATCGAAATCGCGGTAACTCGCGGCACCTGTATCGTCGCATCGGGCCGCAGAACCTCAATCCGCAGCACCCCCGGTTCTCGCCGGATCCGCGCCGCCACGCTGCAGGAAATCTTCGCACCTGGCGCGCCGCCCACCACGGCTACCGCACCTGGGGATTGAATGACGATGCGCGCGGGCGGCTCCGCCGGTAAGACGCAGCCGAGGCACACTACGAGCGGAATGGTCTTCCACACAAGCATCGGGGCGGTTAAAACGTTTCCGCGGAAGCGTTCATCAGGCGCAAAGCGTCGCGCGTTTTGTGCCGGATGTAAGGATTGCTCTCGCGCATCATCAATTCCTGCAAAGTGCCGATGGAATCGGCCTGGGGCTGCTCGACCAGCATGTCGATGGCGCTGGTACGCACACCCGCGTTGTCGTCGCCAAGCACTACCGCGCCCAGCACGCGGCGTGTTTCGGCGTCGCCGGTGAACGGGCGCAGTCCTTCGATCGCCTTCAGCCGGACGCCGGCGTTGTCGTCTTCGGCCAACGCGCGCAGCATGGCGCGGCGGACGTCGCTCACATCGCCGGGGCGCTTGGCCAGATCGCTCAACACTTCAATACTCTGTACGCGCAGACCGGGATCGGAACGGTCGGCGGCGGCGGCAATCAACATCTGGCGCACGCTCTCGTCGTCCGGGTTGCGATTGATGGCCTTGCGCCGCACTTCCTCGAGTACCAGTTGCAGATCGCCTTGCGGTCCCGGGCTCAGACTTCGCACCCGCAGCAGGGACGGCTCGGCCGCCGACCGCGTCGCGTCCCAGACACGGGCTCCCAGAAATCCCACCGCCAACAGCGCCATCGCGCCCAGCGGACGCAGCGCCGGACGATATGGCGCCAGGCCGGCGAAAAATCTTCGCAGCCAGGTGGATACCGATGGCCGGGCCGATTCGGCGGCCACGCGTTGGTCAAACTCCCGCCGGCAGGAAGCGAGCAATTCGGGCGAGGGCTCGGTGAAAGTCAAATCCATGGCGCGCTGCAGCGAGCGTTCGCGGGCCAGTTCCTCGCGGCACTCGGCGCACCCATCCAGATGCCGCTCAACCGTCTCTTCCTCCTCAAAACTCAGTTCGCAATAAAGGTAGAGAGCGAGATTCCGGCGGACCTCGGTGCAGGTCATAGAAAATCCCCCAGCGCGGCGCGCATCTTCTGGGTGGCGCGGAACAGGCAGTTCTTGGCGGCTTCCTCGGTGGTGCCGATAGATTCGCCAATCGCACGCAACCGCATTCCATGGTAGTGTCTCATCTCGAATACCATACGTTCCCGTGGGGTCAGTTCCGTCAGAGCCTTGGCCAGGCGATCGCGCATCTGGCGGCTCATCAGCTCCCGCTGCGGGTCGCCATGCGGGTTCTCCTCAGGCACGACCGCAAGCCGGTCCACATCGCCTTCCGCCGTATCGAACCGCGTGGATTCTTCCTTGCGCACCTTCCGCTTGCGCAGGTAGTCCAGACAGATATTGGTCACGATGCGATAAAGCCAGGTGCGGAAATTGCAATCGAAGCGGAACGTGTGCAGGTTGCGGTAGACGCGCAGAAAAGTTTCCTGGTAGACATCCGACGCATCCTGATCGTTCCGCAGCAGGTTCGACGCCAGCCGCAATACGCCCTGATCGTGGCAACGCACCAGTGCCTCAAACGCCACCGGATCGCCGCGTTGAGCCGCACGAATGATATCGGCTTCATCCACGGTCGCCACCGGGGGCTGCACGAGTGCTTCGACCTGGCCCTTTCCAGTCAACACTAGAATGGACGTGTCGGCGCGCAAAAGGTCACATCCAATGTGCGTGCTGTCGTAAACTATTGAATCCAGAATGACCAGCCGCCAGCATGATATCGTTTTCCGCGCCTTGGACTCGTTTTCGATCGAGACGCCGTCCTGGGGTTACGCCAATACGGGAACGCGTTTCGGCAAGTTCCTGCAGCCCGGCGCCGCTGGCACCACCGAAGAGAAATTCGCCGACGCCGGACAGGTACATCGGTTCACCGGCTGCGCCCCCACCGTCGCCCTGCACGTTCTGTGGGATCTGCCCGAGGGGCTAGCCAGCGCGGCTTTGGTCGAAGAGATGGCGGCGCGGCACGGCGTGCGGCCTGGCTCGATCAATCCCAACGTGTTTCAGGATCAGCTCTACAGGCACGGATCGCTGGGCAATCCCGACGCCACGGTACGAAGGGCGGCCGCGGCTCATATTCAGGAGTCGATCGAGATCGCCCGCCGGCTGCGCAGCCGCGACATCTCGCTGTGGTTTGCCGACGGGTCGAATTTCCCCGGCACCGCCAATATCCGGCACCGGCGGCAGTGGTTCCTCGAGAACCTTCAGGCGGCGCACTTCCGGCTGGGACCGGAGCAGCGGCTGCTGGTGGAATACAAACCGTTCGAGCCGGCGTTCTATCACACCGATATCGCCGATTGGGGCATGGCGCTGCTTCTGGCGCGCGGTGCCGGTCCGCGCGCCAAGGTTCTGGTGGACACCGGCCATCACTACCAGACGCAGAACATCGAGCAGATCGTGGCGTGGCTGTTGGCCGAAGGGATGCTCGGCGGATTTCATTTCAACGACCGCCGCTACGCCGACGACGACCTCACCCTGGGGTCGATCGATCCCTACCAGGTATTCCGGATCTTCCACGAGATTCTGCTGTTTGAATGGGAGACCGGCACGCGCGCCGATATCGCTTACATGGTGGACCAGAGCCACAACCTGAAGCCCAAGATCGAAGAGATGATTCAAACCGTGGCTACCGCTCAGGAGCTTTACGCCAAGGCGGCTCTGGTGGAACACGAGAAGCTCGCCGCCTTTCAAAAGCGGGCGCACCTGATCGACGCCGAGGAGTGCTTGAAGGCCGCGTTCGCATCGGATGTGCGGCCCGCCGTGGCGGAGTGGCGGAAATCGAAGGGCGTGGCGCCGGATCCGTTGCGGGCGTTCCGAGACAGCGGCTATCAGGCGCGTGTGGAGGCGGAGCGTGGAGAGCGAAATCGCGCCGGCGTCACAAGCTACGCCTGATCCCCAAACGCGAGCCGCTTCAAGAGCCCGCTCCATCGCCCGGCCGCGCGACCCTGGTCACGCGCGGCAACTGCATGCTGCCAGGACGGCCCCAGCCCGATCTTGCCGAAGTAAAGCACACTGGCCCAGGCGGGGTGGCGTGCTTTTCTTCGTTCGACGCACCGATGCGGACCCGCGGGCTCTGGCCGGCCATGACATAATTGCAGGACCCTTGAACTAGGAGTGTTGCATCTTGACACGCCCGGCTTCGCCCGTTATTGCCGTTCTGCTTTCTTGCCTCGCGCCCATCGGCGCCCAGGTCACCACCGCCACGCTTTACACCATGATCACCGACGCGACGGGCGCGGCCATTCCCGGCGCCACCGTCGACCTCCGCAATGCCGCCACGGGCGCGGTCCGCCAGCAGACGTGCGACAACCTGGGAGAGTGCAGCTTTCAATTCCTGCAGCCCGGCACCTATTCGGGCTCCATCTCCGTCGCCGGCTTCAAGACGCTCGAAATTTCTGGATTGACGGTTGAGGCATCGCAGAACCTGCGCCGGGCCTTCGTGTTGAGTGTGGGCGACGTTGTGGAAAAAGTCCGCGTGTCGGCCGAGGCGCCCATCGTCAACGCGGTGTCGCCGGAACAATTGGAAAGCCTCGGCGGTTCCACGCTGCGGGAACTGCCGGTGGCGCGCCGCCGCGCTTCCGAGCTCTTCCAACTCGGCACCTCCATTTCCCGCACTCCTGGAACCACCAACAACTCGGGCAGTTTCCGGCTCAACGGACTGGGGGCCGGCGCCACCAGCATCACCATGGACGGCATTCCGGCGAGCGCCCATCCCGGCTCTCCTCAGGGCGGCTTTCGCGGCGGCTTCAACTACATCGAGGTCGCCAGCATGGAGGCGATCGAAGAAGTCTCCATTTCGAAAGGCGTCTTTTCCGCCGAGTTCGGACGCGCCATGAGCGGCAACATCAACGTCATCACCAAGTCCGGAACCAATCAGGTCCACGGCAGCCTGTTTCATCTTTTCAACGCCGCGCAGTTGAATGCCAAGCCCTATTTTCTGGCCGCCAAGCCCGCCAGCACGTTCAATCAGTTCGGCGGCTCACTGGGAGGTCCGGTCATCCGCAACAAGCTCTTCCTGTTTGGCGTGTATGAAGGCTACCGCGACCGCCGGTCCACCACCATCAACGCCAATGTGCCCACGCCGCGGCTGCGCGACGCGATGGTGGCCCGCTTCCCAGAGTACAAGCTGCTGCTCGATGAGTTTTATCTGCCCAACCGCCCGTTTGCCGCCACCGCCGCCACCGGCCCCTACATCGGGCCTGGCATCATCCGTGCCTCCACCAATCACTTCGTCATCAAGCCGGATGCGTGGCTTTCGAGCCGCCACCGCTTGAGTTCCACCTGGACGCGCGACCGGCCGGATCTTTACACACCCAACGGGCCGGGCCGCAACATCTCACGGACTTTCCAGGGCACGCTCGACCGGTTCAACGTCACATACTTCACCTTCGGTGCCGCCTGGAGCGCGGAGACACGCTTTGGCTGGAACAACGTGGATAACACGCGCCGGGATAATTTCTTCGACGCTCAGGATCCCGGCAAGGCGGAAACGATACTGGGAGGCCGCCGCGTACCCGCCGTTTCGGCGCTCGGCTTCTCGGTTGGCGGCGAGAACAATTTCATCGGCAACGCCCCCAGTTGGAATCTGGAGCAGAAGCTGACCCGGCAGATCGGGAAGCATTCGTTGAAATGGGGCGGCATCCTAAGCCGCAGGGCCTTCGGTATCAGCACCGTGGGCAACCCGCTGTTCACCTACAACACCGAGCAGGAACTGATCGACAACGCGCCCGTGGCGGCGCAATTTACCTTCGGATACCAGCCATGGGTCGGCCATCAACTCGACTTTGGATTTTTTTTGCAGGACGACTGGCGCATCAGCCGCAAGCTGGTGCTCAACCTCGGTGCGCGCTATGACTTCTTCGACAACATGACCGCCGAGGGACTCAACGGCGGCCCACCTCACTTCATCAACGCGTCTTTCACCAACTTCGCCGCCTTCACGCTGGGCCCGTTCCGCCCGTTCGACAACGCCTACAATCGCGACCCGTTCAGCTTCGGTCCGCGCCTGGGATTCGCCTACAACCCGGACGGCGCGGCCAAGACCGTGATTCGCGGCGGAGCCGGCTTCATGCACTCGCCGGTCAACACGAGCATCTTCGAGCAGACGGCCAACAATTCCGCGGATCAGCCGTTCCGGATCGACCTGTCGCGCGCCGAAGTGCAGCGCATCGGCATCCGGTTTCCCTTCTATAACGAAGACGCACTGCCGCTGATCCGCGCGGGCACCGCGGCGCCGGCCTATCAACTGGTCGATCCGGCGATTCATACGCCTTACGCCATCAACTTCACCCTCGGCGTGGAGCACGCGCTCACCAATACGCTCATGCTGGAGACGGCGTTCGTCGGCACCCGCGGCGTGAAGTTCATTCTGCCGCGCATCTACAACCAGGCCGATGCGGTCACCGGCATCCGGCCCAATCCCGCGCTCGGCCAGTCGCGCTATTGGGACAACTCCGACAGCTCGATCTTCCTTTCCTGGCAGACGTCGCTGCGCAAGCGCTATAGCCGGAACCTGAGCGGTTCGTTTCACTACGCCTGGGGCAAGACGATGGCCTACCTGTACGGCGACCTCACCTACGCCGTGCCGACGTTCATTCAGGATTTCTTCGACGTACGTTCCAACCGCGGACGCCCGCCGCAGGACATCCAGCACGCCGTCACCGGCAATTTCGTCTACGACATGCCGGCTTTCGCCGGGTCGCATTGGCTGGTCCGGCATGCGATCGGCGGCTGGCAGGGAAGCGGCATCGTCCGCGCCCAGACCGGCGCTCCGCTGACCATCACCCAGGCGAGCGGCCGCGTGTTCGGCCGCCCCGATCTGATCGACTTCGACAACGCGGTAAAGCCCAACGGCTTGCAGTATCTGAATCCAGCGGCGTTCGCTCGCGTGCCCGTGAGCTCCCTCACCGGCCAGCAGATTCGGGCCGGATCCACCGGCAACGGCGCACTGGTCAGCCCCGGTCTCTGGAATATCGACTTTTCGCTAGGCAAAAATTTCCGCATCTCCGACCGGATGCGGTTTCAGTTCCGCGCCGACATGCTCAATTCGTTCAATCACCCGAACCTGAATTCGCTCGAGACCAATATCGTCAACGCCCGCTTCGGGCAGCTTACCGGAGCCACCGATCCGCGCTCCATCCAATTTCACTTGAGGCTGGAGTTTTGAATATGAAGGTTGTATTTCTATTCGCGGCGGCGATAGCGGAAGCCGCGGTAATCGAAGGTGAAGCCAGGGGACCGGCGAAGATCGCGCTTCCCGCTCTGGAAGCGGCGCTGTCCCAATCCTCTAAATCACCGCAGTCGGTACGCCTTGAAATTCAAAGTGGAAAGCCGGAGTCGTTCTCCATCCGAAAGAGCGGCGGCGCGGCCGTGATCGCGGCGGCCGACGATAAGGGATTGGGCTACGGCATTCACGAACTGGCGGCTCAACTGGCCACCGGCGGCGAGGTGCGGGACGTAGCCCGGTCGCCTGAAGTGGAGATCCGCTCGGTGGCTCTGTTCCTGTATAACCGCGACCTGGAGCGTGAGTGGTTCTACTCGGACGATTTCTGGAAGCGGTATTTCGGCCTGCTGGCGAAGGCGCGCTTCAATCGCATCACGCTGGTCTTCGGACATCAGACATCGTACTTCGCGCCGCTGTTTCCCTTCCTGGTGGACGTGCCGGGCTACGAAAAGGTGAAGGTGCCCTCCTTGACGCCCGAGGACCGGCGGCGCAATCTGGCCATGCTGCGCACGATCACGGAGATTGCCGGTGAGCACGGCATTCGCTTCGATCTCGGCATCTGGCAGCAACACGCTTTCCTCTATGGCAAGAACCTGGTGGAGGGGCTGCCGTATGAGGATCTGTTCGACTACAACCCGAAGGCGCTGGCAATCCTGCTGAAGGCCGTGCCCCTGATTCAGGGCGTGCAGTTCCGCATGAATTCGGAGTCCGGTATCGAAGAGGACGATCAGAACCGGTTCTACACCGCCATGACCAAGGCGATCGTATCGGTGGGCCGGCCGGTCGCCATCGACTATCGCGCCAAAGGACTGCGCGCGGAAACGGTCTCCTCCGCCGTCTCGCTTGGCATCCGCCCGACGGTGTCGAACAAATACTGGCGGGAACACATGGGTCTGCCCTATCAAAGCACGCGCATCGACGCCCCGGACAAGGCGCGCAGCTACCGCCGCTACGGCTATTGGGACACGCTGTTTCAGGACCGTCCCTACGACGTTCTGCATCGCATGTGGACGCTGGGATCGCATAAGATTCTGCTGTGGGGCAGCCTGGAATACGCGCGCCAGTTCGCCGCCAGCTCGCATCTGGGCGACGGCCGCGGGCTTGAAATCTGCGCCTCGCTCTCGCAAAAAGGCTTCGGCAATTTCCCGGGCGGCAATTGGCGCATTCTGGCCAAGCCCGAACTTGAGTATTACCGCTGGGAGTTCGAACGCTACTGGGCCTATTACCTCAGCTTCGGGCTCGGCGCCTACTCGCAGGATCTGAATCAGCCCGTTCTCGACGGCGAGTTCCAGCGCCGCTTCGGAGCGTCCGCCGCCCCCGTCCGTGAAGCCTACGCCGCGGCCAGTTGGGTGGTTCCTTACCTGACCGCGACGCGCGCCGTTTCCAATTCCAACTTCGGCTATTGGCCGGAGACCGACGCCGGCGGTTTGATGCAGCGCTACATCGAAACCAATACCGGCGACGACAATCTGTTTTATCCGGTCGGCGAGTATGTGGCCGATCAACTCGCGGGCAAAGTGTCGGCGCGGACGACGCCGCTCGAGCAAGCCGCGCAGCTCAGCCAATGGGCCTCGTCCACGGATCGCGCGATGGAGGCGGTGAAGGAAACGCCGGCTGCGTCGGCGCGCGAACTGGCTTCCACGCGCGTCGATCTCGGGGTATTGGCGGGCCTGGCACGGTATCACGCCGCGCGTCTTCAGGCGGGCGTCGAATACGAGCTGTTCACCCGTGGTGGAGAGCAGCACCGGATCGCCGCGGCGGCCGCCCACTTCCGGCAGGCGGTGAACGAATGGCAGCGGATCTCGCGCATCACCGGCAGCGTTTACTATCCGAACATGGTATTCAACCGGCCGCCGGAACAGATCGGCGTTTGGAAGGATGAGCTTCCCTTGCTCGAGAGTGAGCTTGAAAGGCTGGTGGCCATCGAGAAGTTGTACCGCGAGGCGACGGCCATGGACCCGGTGAAGGTCCTCGAATGGAAGATCGCCCAGCCGCGCTACAAACTGGCGATGAGGGCAAAGGAGACCGAGGGCGTATGGTCCCGCGCGGCCGATCTCACACCCGCGGCCGAGCCTTCCGGCATTCCCGCCGAGCGCTATAGCCAGATGGACCCGAAGGCCGTCGTGCAGGACGTGATCCGCCGCTTCCGCTACGCCCGCCTTCTCCATACGCCCGTGCGCAGCGCAATCGAAGGGACGCCCGTGCGCGTCGCGGCCTCGCTTCTCGGCAAGCCCGCCCGGGTCTTTGTCCACTACCGGACGGGCGGGCGTGGATTCTCTTTCGAGACACTCGAGATGAAAGGCGAAGGAAACGTCTACGCGGCCGTGATCCCGGGGGTTCGTGCGGGCGACCGCCTCCGCTATTACATCGAAGCCAAGGATGAAACCACCAACTGGCATGGATCGGCCAAAGAACCCCATGAGTTGGCGGTAATCGCCGCCACCGCCCTCCGGCCCGCGATCGAGCACACCGAAGCGGCCACGGCGTTTGTAGGCAAGCCGCTGACGGTCACCGTGAAGGCGGCGGCGCCGGGCGTGATGCGCCTTCATTACCGGCACCTCGATCAGGCGGAAGATTGGCGCGTGGCGGAGATGCGTCCGGACGGCAATGTGTATTCGGCGGAGATTCCGGGCGAGTTCATCGTGCCCGGCTGGGATCTGATGTACATGATCGAAGCCATCGGTCCAGCCGGAGTGGGTGCGTTCCATCCGGACCGCACGGCGCGCAATCCGTTCGTGGTGGTGAGTGTGAGGCGATAGAACCGCACGGGGAACAATTCGGGAAGCGCGGGAGTCTCAAACGATGGAGGTTCCCGATGTTTACTCGCGTATGTATTTTCGTTCTTGCCGTGTTGCCGGTCCATGCGTTCGGGCAGTCCACCGAACTGCAAGCCCTGATCGCCGAAGTTCGCTATTTGCGCGCGGCGCTCGAACGCACGACGCAAGTGGGAATTCGATTGCAGTTGCTGCTTCACCGGTTCCATCAGCAGCGGCAGGTCGTGGCCGATATCGCCGCGCAGCATGAGCAGATGAACCGAGAGATCGGCTGGGGAGAGAACCGGGCCGGGAATCTGCAAAGGCGTCTCGACGCCTTGGAAGCCGAGTCCCGCAATACCAACGACGCCCGGCAAAAGGCCGCCCTTCTGGCCGAAATCGAGACCGTCCGGAAGGAGCTGCGGGAACTTCCTCAGGAGATGGCCGGACTCAGGGCGAAGGAAAGCGAACTCGGCGCGCAGCGGCGCAATGAGGAAGTGAAACTGGAGGAACTCGAGCGGCAGCTTGAGCAGGTGGAG
Organism: uncultured Acidobacteriota bacterium; assembly: GCA_902826685.1. Classification (GTDB taxonomy): domain Bacteria; phylum Acidobacteriota; class Terriglobia; order Bryobacterales; family Bryobacteraceae; genus CADEFT01. Next base: position 15,109 of record CADEFT010000003.1, on the reverse strand, counting down.
AATCTGGTGACGGTGCGATGAAGACACGAACTGGCGGACGCTAGAACGACCGGTCCAGATACGAGAGGTACAGTGCGATCAGCCGGTAGCTGGAATAATAGTCCTCGAATTGAATCACGGCCAGAGTGTCTTTCGGTGAATGCAGGATGCCGAGCGTCTGCTGCGTGATCGAATGAAGGTCGATCACTGGAATCTTGCGGTCTCGGAATGGTTGGGAATCCGAATTGCCCACGTTCTGTACATCGACGCCATCCAGCGCCAAACCGAGCGAGTCCCCAACACCGTCGAGCGCCGCCAGCAGGCGCTTGTCGGCGCGGCTGATCCATACTTTCACCGGCGATAACCCGAGCGAGTCGAGATTAATGAAGGCGCGAACTTCCGTGCTGCGCTTCAATTTCTTCACGAAGTCTCGCGAGCCCACCAGTCCAAGCTCTTCGTCGGCGAATCCCACCAGTTGCCAGGTAAAGCGGCGGCTGGTTTGCTTCAGGCTGGTAAAGAGAGAAGGCAGCAGGGAGGCTCCGCTCCAGTTGTCCACCACTCCGTCGCCTTTCGGGGTATGGTCGAAATGCGCGCCGACAATGATGGTTTCTCCGGTCTCGCCAGCAAGCGTGCAGACGAGGTTCGGAAGCTTCGAGCCCTTCACAGCGCGCGCCTCCAAACTGTCCCCACGACAGCCCGCTTCCTCGAACAGTTCCTGAAGTTTCAGCCCCCGATCCCGATTACTCAGCGGGCCGCTCTCCAGCCGCTTTCGCACCACATCCTTCGAGACCAGGTGGAACTTCACTTCCTCGGCGGCGGCGGCGCCTCCCGCGAGCAGCAATATGGTCATCAAGATACGCATGGCATGGAAAAGCAAAACGCCCAACCCGGTTCTCCGGAGTGGGCGTTCTGAGCAATTACCACTAGCCGCTTAGTCGTTCAACTGGAACGTGCCGACCACGGCGCTACGCTTTTCCGGACTCGACCACTTCGAGTCGATGCCGTCACCCGTAAACTTATTGGTCAGCGTATAGGCCGCCATGTGGTGATCCAGCTTCGACAGCGGCAGGTAGACCAGGTCTTCGTGGGTGCAGATACTGTCGCCTTCCTTGATGGCGCGAGTGGTGATCTCGGCCAGGTTGCCGGCCTTCAGGGTGGCCTGCGACTTGTGGACATCGTTTTCGGCGAACGTCAGCGACACCGGCATGTAGACTACCTTCTGCACATCCTGCAGCAGGTCGCCCGTCATTTTCTTGGCGAACTTCTGCAAAGCCAGGCGCTGTTCCGGGCTGGCTGTTTCTTCCACGATCAGCACCGACTTCACCGGATAAGCCGAGTTGTGAATGTCGCCCAGCGTCATGTTGGCGCGATAAACGGCGACGACGGAAAGCCCGTCGAGCTTGACGCCATCGAACGAGCCCGAACCGATCCGCCAGGCCGACAGCGCCAGGTTACCGGTCAAATTAATCTCGGAGTTCTGGAAGCAAGGGCCGACGAAATTATCGGCATTGCGCGCTTCCACATATTCGCCATGCAGCCGCGACTTCTCCAAACCGGCTCCAAAAGCCGTAGCCGCCAGCGCTGCGGACAGTGCAAGAATCGTCAACGATTTCATTACCACCCTCCTACGGGCATCATATCAAAGTTAAAGATCGGCATAGCATGCGCGGAACGGGTTGCATTCGTAATCGTCGACGGCGCGGCCATCGGGACCCATGCACTGCTGGGTCTTATGGCACCAGAACGCGCGATCGTTGCCGTGCTGCACGTTGGGGTCCCAAGGGGCTTCGATGAAAAGCCCCTTCCAGCGCAGGAACTGGCAACGATCGTCGTCGATGACGGTTATGCTCGATCGTTCCATCGCCAAATCAGGCGCGGACGCCGGCGGCCTGCATCACGGCCCGCTTGACGGCCACGCGGGTGAGCTGCAGTTTGTAGCCGTTGCCGGAAAGCGGCTTGGCGTTGGCCACGGCGGCCTTGCCCGCCTCGGTGGCGAGATCGGCGGTGACGGTTTTGCCTTCGAGCGCGCGGGCCGCTTCCTCGGCGACCACCGGCGTGGGTCCCACGTGGCCCAGCACGATGCGCGCTTTGGAAACCGTGTTGCCCTTCATGGTCAGCGCGACCGAAGCCGTTGCCAGCGGCCAGTCGAGCGCGTCCTTCTGCCGCACCTCATAGGTCGAGTTGCGAATGCCCTTGGCGGCCGGCACGTGGATCTCGGTGACGATCTCGTTGGCCGCCAGCACCGTCTCCCGCCCATCGGCGCTCTTGGGAGCGGTGAAGAACTGCTCGGCCGCCACTTCGCGGTCGCCCGAAGGTCCGGTGACCTTCAGCTTGGCGCCAAGGGCGATCAGCGCGGGCCCCAGGCTCGACGCGCTCACGAAGTAAGCGTCGCCCTGCGGGAAGATGGCATGATACTTGTTCTCGCCGTTCGGCACCAGGGCATTCCCGCTGCCGTCCTTGGCCAGAACGCCGAAGCCCTGGCGGAAGTACCAGCAGCGCGGACGCTGGCAAAGGTCGCCGCCCACGGTGCCCATGTTGCGGATCTGCGGGCTGGCGATGCCCATCGCCGCCTGCGTGAGCGACGCGTATTCGCCGCGCAGCAGGGGAGAAGAGGCCAGCTCATCCATCGTCACCACGGCGCCGATGCGAATGCCGCCGCCCTGCTTGGCGATGCCGCCCAGTTCCTTGATGCCCTTGATGTTCACCAACTTTTTGGGCGTGGCGATGTAATCCTTCATCAGGCTCAGGATGTCGGTGCCGCCGGCGAGGACGGCCGTCTCTCCCCAACTGGAGGAGAGCATGCCCACCGCTTCCTTGAGCGAGGACGGGCTCGCGTATTCAAATGCCTGCATTGTTACGCTCTCCTTTCTTCAAGGGCCATCAGGACCCGGTCCGGTGTCAGGGGCACCATCGGCACGCGGACTCCGATGGCGTTGGCGACGGCGTTGGCGATGGCGGCGATGCCGCCGATGGTGGGCGGTTCGCCCAGTCCGACGATGCCGCGCTTATCCTGTTCGGCGTCGATCATCAGATGCACCTGAATCTCGCCGATGTCGGAAATGCCAGCCAGCTTGTAGAACTCCATGTCGGGGTTCAACACGCGTCCGGTAGCGGCGTCCATGACGCGCTCTTCCATCAGCGCGCCGCAGATCGACATGATGCAGGCGCCGAAGATCTGGCTTTCGGCCAGGCGCGGATTGACGATCAGTCCGCAATCCTGCACCGCCACCAGCTTGTTCATCCTCACCACGCCCGTTTCGGTATCGACGGAAACGTCAGCGACCTGGATGCCGCCCACGCCCTGCGTATTCAGCCCGCGGGGGTTGCGCGGATCGTTGCGGCCGCTTTCGGTGATGGCCTGCGTGCCCAGCTTCTGGCAGGCAGCCTTCCAGGCCAGCGACTTGCCCGGCGTACCCTTTACCTGAATCTTGCCGTTCACCGCTTCCAGCTGATCGGCGTTGGCGCCAAGCGAACTGGCCACCTTTTCCATCAGCTTGTCGAGCGCGTTCACGGTGGCGATGCGGCTGGAGGAACAAACGCCGCCCACCGTGGTCGATCCACCCGAAGCGTTCGATTGCGGGTAGGCGTTGTCGCCCAGGTTGACCTTCACGTCGCGCGTTTCAAGGCCCAGGGTCTCGGCCACCACCTGCGCGATGATGGTGCGCGTGCCGGTGCCGATATCCTGACTGCCCAGCTCCACCACCACCGAACCATCGGGATGAATGGTGGTGTTGCAGTTGGAAAGATGACCGGCGCCGCCCCAGGTGCAGATGCCCACGCCCAGGCCGCGCTTCACTACGCCCGAACCGGAATCGCCGCGGCGGTGCCACAGCTTATTCCAGTCGGATAGCTCGGCCGCCTTCTTGATCTGTTGGAGGTAGGTTTCGCGCCGCGCTTCAACGGCCCAGGCGACGTTCTTGGCCATCACGTCGAGCGGCGACATGCCAAGCTTGGCGGCCAGATCCTCAATCGCCGCGCAGGTGAGGAACGAAGCCTGCGGATGGTTCGGCGCACGCCAGGCGCGCAGCGGACCGCCGTTGGTCTTCACCGCCGTGTGGTTCAAACGCTTGTTGGGGATGTTGACGTAAACGTAGGGCAGGGGAGCCATGCCGCCGCCGGTCATACCGCCGGTGGCCCAGGAACTCGATTCCCAACCGGTGATGGTGCCGTCTTTCTTCGCCGCCATCTTGATCTTGGCGAAGGCCGACGGACGATTGCCGGCCATGTTCAATTCGGTCGCCCGATCGAGGAACAGCTTTACCGGCCGGCCACCCGCTTCTTTCGAAAGCCGCGCCGCTTCGACGCCCCAACGGTCGGACGGGAACTTGGAGCCGAAGCCGCCGCCGACATGATCCATGTGGACCTTGACCTGCGTGGCGGGCAGTTCCAGATTCTTCGCCAGGTCGCCGCCGATGCCGGAGACATTCTGCGTGGAGGGCCAGAAGTTGATGACGTCGCCCTTCCATTCGATCACCTGGCCGTGCGGTTCCAGGCAGCAGTGCGTGAGCACGGGAATGCCGTACTGGCCCTCGCTGATGACTTCGGCTTCCTTGAACGCTTTCTCGGGATCGCCGGTCACCTGCTCGCCGGCGGGCGTGGCGCGGTCGCCGACCTTCGACAGATCGTCTTCCTTCACCACGTGCGGCAGCACTTCATACTCGATCTGGATGGCGCGCACGCCGTCGCGGGCCGCCTGTTCGGTGTTGGCCGCGACGATGGCGATCTCCTGGCTGACCCAGTTCAATTCGGCGCCGGCGGCGGCGACCACGCGCACGCCCGTGACGCCCGGCACCTTCAGAGCGGCCGCCGTGTCGATGCTCTTGACCCGTGCATGCGCGTGCGGCGAAGTAAGCATCATCGCGTGCAGCATGCCGGGCCGGTTGAGGTCGGAGCTATATTTCGCCCGGCCCGTCGATTTCTCGATGCCTTCAAATCGGGTATACGATTTCCCCATTTGACGGCGGGATTCCATGGGAGGCCAATTGTAGTTCCCAGCCATTGTGCGTCCTCCTTAACCCTTCTTGCCGGCGGCTTCCAGCACCGCCTTGCGCACGCCAACGTAGGTGCCGCAGCGGCAGAGATTGCCGCCGAGACCCGCCTTCACCTGGTCGTAGGTGGGTTTGGGATTCCGGTCGAGGAAGCCCTTGGCCGCCATGACGAAGCCCGGTGTGCAGTAACCGCACTGCTGTGCGTCGTTGTTGACGAACGCCGTGCTGACCGGATGCGGCTTCTGCGGCGTGCCGATTCCTTCGATGGTCTGAATCTGCCTGCCCTGCGCGTCGATGGCGAGAACGGTGCAGGCGTAAACCACCTTGCCGTTCATGATCATCGTGCAGGCGCCGCAGGTGCCGCGATCGCAGACGCGCTTGGCGCCGGTGAGATCGAGTTGGTTGCGGCAGGCGTCGAGCAGCGTGACGCGGGGCTCGACATTCAGTTTCTGTTCCTTGCCGTTGACGTTGAGGGAAATGGCGACGGCTCCGGGGCCTTGCGCCGCGGCTTGCGCGGCCTCGGCCTGCTCTTCGGTGAGAACCGCGCCGCCCAGCGCACCGCTGGCGACGCCGGCGCCGCGCAGGAATCCGCGGCGTGAGAATGCGCCTTTGGCCCGCGTTTTTTCGTCCATTTCGTCGTGGATTTTACTCACAGCGAGACACCTTCCTTTCGTGTCCTGAATTGTGCATGGTGCAAACCAATCGACTATATCAGACAATCGCCGCCTTATTCCACCGCGAGCGGGTTAAGGAAACGTAGCCCTTTGAATCGGGTGAAATCGCCGTCGGTGGAACACAGCGTAAGACCGTGCTCGATGGCGAGAGCGGCCAGGTGGGCGTCCGGAATCATGGCGAGCAACCGCCCGAGAATTTCGCGATGACCGAGCGCGAGCCATTGGTTTGCCTGATGCCAGGCCTGCGGGATCGTCATCGCGTTCTGGTAGATCTTCGACTGCGTGACGATGCGCACGAATCCGAGCACCGTCGGCCAGGGTAACCCCACCCGGTGCGGTTCATTGAAGGATCAAGACTTGAGCTTCTTGGCGAACCACTCGTTATCGGCATCTTCGAGAACCTCGGAGATATTATCCAGGTTCGGGTAATAGCACTCACCAAGATCAAACGTCTTGGTCCGGAACTTCTTTCGTGGACCCGGTTTGGCGATCTCCGCCATTCCACGCCGTAAGGCTATGTTGATGGCGTCTTCAAAGGTAAGATCCTTGTCTTTGCGCCAGGCTTCAATTTGGCTCGCTACATCGTCGTCCAGGGTGAGGGTTGTCCTCATGCTCAAAGCATAGTGTGCTCGATGTCTTGATGTCTACGAACTAGAAGCGCAGCCGGTACCGGACGGTGAGGGACCTCCCCGTGCCGGGAACGCCCCAGCCGATACCACGGTAAGTCTTGTCCGCCAGATTCGAGACTTCCGCAAACAGATCGCCGCTCTCGCCCATGGGAACGCCGGTGCGGAATCCGATGAGACCGTAGCCGGGAATAGCCGTGAACAGCGGTGCGGAGCTCGCCGTTCCGAGTACGCGATTCTGCACGTCGGCCAGTGTCTCGCCGGTGGCAAGCAGCCGTCCGTTAGCGGTGAACCCGCGTACTCGCGCGCCGTTCTGAAAGAAAGACGCGATGTTGGCGCGGGAGCGGGCGGCTCCCATGCGGCGGTCGGCCAGGGCGAGCGACGAAAGCCGGTCCTGGCGTCCCGCTATTACGCCATAGGCTTCCACCCAGAAACGGCGGCGAGTGTACAGCAGGCTCGGGTTCACCGTGAGCGGGGGAATGCCGGGCTCGAGATCGGGAGGCAGGCCGGTCACCTGGTCGCGCGCCTCCACCCAGGTGAGGTTCTGGTTGAAGGTCAACCGCGCGGTGACAGGCACCCGCAGGGTTTGTTCGATGCCGTGCAGGCGCGCGCCGGCGAGATTGCCGCGCACCAGCACCGGTCCAGTGGAAATCGGAACAAACACGGCGCCCGATGGAAGCTGGCGCGAGACGATCTGATCGCCCAGGGCCTGGCCCACCGCGCCTGCGGGCAATAGCAGAGTTTGTGAGGCGATACTGTTGCCCAGGTGCATCCGGAACAGGGTGAACTCGGCGCGCACGCGGCGATGCCGCAGGCTGGCGCCGAAGTCGAAGTTATCGCTGGTTTCCGGGCGCAGGCGGGCGACGGAGCGGCCCGCCGGTTGGGCTCGGTCGTCGGCGCGGTCTCCGATCATGGCATTGCGCCCCAGCACATCGTTGGGATTGGCTTCGAACGCGCCGTTCCCTTGCAGGCCGAGCGTGCCGAGGTCGGTGAGGTTGGGCGCGCGAAATCCACGTGCGTACTGGGCGTGAAGGAAAAGATTTCCAACGGCGCGAAGGCTTGCACCGGCGCGCCCCGTGACGGCATTGGCGGTGAGCGAATCGGAAGGCGATACACGATGAGACTGGTAGCTGGCGCCGCCGAATCGCAGCGCGCCCGTCAGCCGCAGGCGCGCGAGCGGACGCCACACGTCCTGGGCATACAAGCCGTGAGAAAGATAGCGCGCGCCGTCGGGGATACGGGCGCGCGGGAAGAACACTTCACCGGTTGCCGGGCGCAGGCTGAAGGCGGGCGCGGCCACACGCTCGTGATAGGCTTCGCCGCCGATGGTCCAGGAATGCGCATTCGAGCGATCCTCCGTTTGCAAGGTCAAACCCCAGGCCTTGAGCTTCTCGTATTGATGCGCGATGGTCGCGAGCGGATCGCCCTGCCCGCCCTGGTTGACGCGCTCTTCGCGATCGGCATGAAAGGACGCACCAACCGAAACCCGGTCGAGCGGGCCGGCGCCGAGGCGTTGATAGCGCAGATAGCCGAAGTCGAGCATGAGGTTGCGCAGATCCGCGATCCGGTTGCCATCGCCGCCCAGCAACTGGTCGTAGCGTTTGGCGCCGTCCTGTTGGCCTCGCTCATAGTGCATGACCAGCGATTGCGCCGCGCTCATCCGATATTGAGCATGCAAGGAACCGCCGTACTGGGTGAAGGCGGTATCGGGCAGACGGCCGGGATCGGGCATCAGGCCGAGAAAGCGGTTGAGCGCGGAGTGAGAATCAAGTCCCCGGGCTGGGCGGACCGTGTTCACCCTTCGCGCGGCCAGCGTCGCGACGGCCTGCAGGCGTCCCACGGCATAGCTGGCTAGAAGATGGCTGCCAACGGCGCCGGACGCCCAATCGGCCATGGGAGCGAACTCGCCGGCAAACTTCCGCCCCGGCGCGAGGGCGAATGTGCTGAGTAAGTTGACTGTGCCGCCCAGCGAATCCGAGCCGTACTGCGCGCTATCGGGCCCGCGCACGAATTCGATGGAATCGAGCACCGCCGGGTCTACAAGATTCTGAAACGTGCTGACTCCGCCGCGCATTGCGGAAGTGGTGTAGCGAAATCCGTCGCGATAAACGGATACATTCTTTCCCGTCAGGCCGCGAATGAAAAACGAACCCATGGCGGGGGCCGTGCGCTGCTCGTGAACGCCCACCTGCTCCCGCGCGGCTTCGGTCAGCACGGTGTGGGCGTGTTCGGCGAGAGAGCTTCGAGCGACGACGGTCACCCGCTGCGGGACTTCGCCCTGCGCCTCGGCGCCGCCCGCCGTGGCTGTGACCGTGATCTGCTCTTCGACGGGCACCAGGCTGACGGTGACTTGAATATCGCTTGGGTTCGTTTCGCTCAGGCTTACCGCCAGCCGGGATTCGGCGAAGGAGGCGTGTTGCACCGACAGCAGGTAGCGGCCGCAGGGCAGGGGACCGAGGGTGAAGGCGCCATCGGCGCCCGAACGCGAGGACGCCAGATTGAGCTGCGACGCCGACAGCGCCACGGTCGCATCCGGGACCGGCGCGCCGGAAGGATCGGACACACGGCCGCTGGCCAGGCACGCCGCCTCGCCGCGCGTTCCGATCGCCAGCAGGGCGGCGAGAAGACGAACCATCTCTAGGCCGCTTTGCCGATCGCGGCCCGGTTCACCGTTGCCAGGCCAAGCCTTTCAAGCACCAGAATCACCGGCCAGGCCGGATCGATCTCGCTCGCCCGCCGCGCAAAGCGCGCCGACGATGGAAATTCGTGATGATTGTTGTGCAGTCCTTCGCCGCCGGTCAGCAGCGCGATCGATCTGAGGTTGGTCGCCTGATTGTCGTAATTGCGATAGCCGACGACGTGACAGACGCTGTTGATGGAAGAGTTCAACAAAATATAGACGACGCCCTGCACCGCGTAGGCGATCGCGCCGGCCAGCCACCCGAACAGGATCAGGAACAGCCCGAGTCCAGCCAGCGGGGCGAACGAGATCAGCCGCCGCGGCAGCCGGTCGACCCAATCCTCGCGGTAATCCGGCGTGTACTTGGCGATGGTGGCCGCGTTCGCCGCTTCGGCCCGGTAATAGAAGACGTTACCGAGCAGCACGCGCCACAGGCCAAATAGCAGCGGGCTGTGCGGATCGCCTTCCTTGTCCGAAAAGTGGTGATGTTTGCGATGCACCGCCACCCATTCGCGCGGCTTGATGCCGGTGAACAGCGACAAATGCAGGTGCATGAGCGGCGCCAGTGCCCGGTGGACTTCCAATCCGCGATGCGTCAGCGCGCGATGCAGATAGATGGTGGTGAGGAAGACCGAGATCTGGCAGACCGCGGCCGAAATCGCCACGACCCACAACGTTGTCATGAACGGCTACACGCCTTTTGCCAGGAACGCGCCATCGACGGCGACGATCTGGCCGCTGGTGAACGACGAGGCGTCCGACGCGAGATAGATGGCCAGGCCCACCAGTTCCTCCACGTTGCCATAGCGCCCCATCGGCGTCCGCGGCAGAATCGCCGCCTTACGTTCCGGCAGGTCGATGACGTGGGAGTTGAGCGGAGTGCGGAAGACGCCCGGCGCGATCGCATTGACGCGAATGCCGTACTGCGCCCATTCGCAGGCCAGTTCCTTGGTGAGCATGCCCACCGCGGCCTTGCTCGCCGCATAGGCCGTGACCTCATTGAAGCTGACGAAGGTCGTGAGCGAACAGGTATTGATGATGGAGCCCGATTTCTGCGCGATCATCTGGCGGCCAAAGACCTGATTGGCGCGGAAGCTGCCATTCAAATTGATATCGACGACGCGTTCCCAGTCCTGGTCGGTCATGTCGGCCGTGGGCGTCTTCTTGAGCACGCCGCTGGTGACCATGAGGATATCCACGCGGCCGAACTGGCGCACCGTTTCCGCGCAGAGCTTATCGAGGCTGGCCCGGTCCTGTACGTCCGAAGTGGCGCGGAGAGTGGGAACGCCGGCGAGCTCGAATTCGCGGCCCATGGCGTCGACTTTTTCCACGTCGCGGCTGGAGGCCACCACCGCGGCGCCAGCCTTGGCGTAGCCTCTGGCGATGGCCTGGCCAATGCCGCTGGTTCCACCCAAAACCACCGCCACTTTGCCCTTCAAGCTAAACAGGTTTTCAATCGCTTCATTCATGGAAAGATCCAAAACTGTGATGATACACTACGGGATTCATGCGCTACGTTACTTTTCGCAATTCGCAGGGCAATCCCGAGCCAGGTGTTGCCCGGGACCATCAGATTATCGGGCTGGCGGAAGCGGGATTTCATTCCGTTTTAGAAGTAGTCGCCGGCGGCGATTCCGCCCGCGAGCAGGTGGGTGCGTTTCTGTCCAAGGCTCCGGCTTCCTCCGTGCATGACGCCGCCAGCGCGAAGTTGATGGCCCCCATTCCGCGGCCTCCGAAGGTAATCTGCGTGGGTCTGAACTATCGCGATCACGCCGAGGAATCGAACATGGCGATTCCGGACCGCCCCACCATCTTCAACAAGTTTCCGCAGTCCGTGATTTCGCCGGGCGATACGGTGATGCTGCCCAAGGCTTCCACGCAGCCCGACTATGAAGCGGAGTTTGCCTTCGTGATCGGGCGCGGCGGTAAGCACATCGCGGCCGATAACTGGAAGGCTCACGTCTTTGGCTATTGCAACCTCAACGATGTTTCGGCGCGCGATCTGCAACTGGCGACCACGCAGTGGCTGATGGGCAAGACCTGCGATACGTTCTGCCCCATGGGTCCTTACCTGGTCACGGCGGACGAAGTGGCCGATCCGCACAACCTCAACATCAAAATGACCATCAATGGCGAGGTGCTGCAGAACTCCAACACCAAGCACCTGATCTTCCGCATACCGGACCTGATCGCCTATCTTTCGAGCGCCTTCACGCTTGAGCCCGGAGACGTCATTTCAACCGGTACTCCTTCGGGCGTGGGCATGGCGCGCAAGCCGCCAAGATTCCTCAAGGCGGGTGACGACATGGTGGTGGAAGTGGAAGGCCTGGGCCAGCTTCGCAATCCGGTCGCCGTTGAGGCCTAGGAAATGCTTTGGCTGGCCATTCTACTGGCCGCCGCCGCGTCCGGCCAGCCGCCCTTGGCGCTGACCCGGGCCACCATCTATACAGACCCCAGTGGCAACCCCATCCGTGACGGCGTTGTGCTCATACGGGATGGCAGGATTGAGGCCGCCGGGCGAGTGCGCATACCGGCGGGCACGCAAATACTCGACTGTTCCGGTCTGACGATTACCGCGGGTTTCTGGAACAGCCACGTCCATTTCATGGAGAGGAAGTGGGCCAACGCGGCCAGGATTCCCGCTCCCGAACTCTCGGCGCAGCTTCAGGCCATGCTGACGCGCTATGGAGTCACAACCGCGTTCGACACGGGCTCGATGTGGGAGAATACGCGGGCTCTTCGGGATCGCGTCGAATCCGGCGAAGTTCCCGGCCCTCGAATCCTCTCCACCGGCGAGATTCTCTATCCCAAGGGCGTACTTGCCGGCAGTCCACCGGGATTGATGGAGGCGCTCGGCTTCATGAGGATCGCGATACCCGAGGTCGCCGATGCCGAAGAAGCGGCGGCGGCTTCGAACAAGCACCTCGATTCGGGCACCGATGGACTCAAGGTGTACGCGGCCACCTGGTTTCCTCCGTTTGTGTCGCTTCCGCGGAGCGCGATCCAAGCCGCCGCCACTGCGGCTCATCGCCGCGAGAAGCCGGTGTTGGCGCACCCGACCAGCCGCGACGGTTTGCTGGCGTCGGTTCAAGGCGGCGCCGATGTGATTGTGCATACGACGCCGCAGTCCGGCCCGTGGGATGAGGCAGTCCTTACCGCCATGAAGGAAAAGAACGTCGCCCTCATACCCACTCTCAAACTCTGGCGGTACGAACTGCGCCACGATCGCCTTTCGGATCTCGATCGTTTCGTCGAAACCGGCGTCGGGCAGCTTCGCGCGTGGCGCGCCGCTGGCGGAACGGTGCTGTTTGGCACCGACGTGGGTTATATGAACGACTACGATCCAAGCGATGAGTACACGCTCATGGCTCAGGCGGGGATGAGTTTTCGCGAAATCCTGGCTTCCCTGACGACCGCTCCCGCAGAGCGATTTAAAGAATCGAAACAGAGAGGACGGATCGCCGCCGGGTTCATCGCGGATCTTACCGTATTAAGCTCGGATCCTTCGGCGAACGTCAAGGCATTCGCGGCCGTGCGATACACAGTGCGCGCGGGCAAGCTCATCTATCGGGCCGGTCCGTAACGGGAGAAATCATGGAAGACGCGCAGTTGATTGCCGTCGATATCGGCGGCCGTGAACTCGCGTAGCAGCCACGGCTTGTCTTCGGGCCCGGAAAGAAGGCGCGCTCCGGCGGCCTTCCAACGCTCATATAGCTCGTCCACTTCGCCCTTGCTATCCAGATTCAGCCAGATCACGACGCCGGCCGTGTTGCCGTAACGCAGGCGGAAGGCTTCGTTGGTCAGGAACAGGCGGCACTGCCCTTGCGAGAGGCCGCCGATGCCGCCCTCGTCGTTGCCCCAGTCAAAGCGGAACCCAAGCGCGTTCACGTAGTAGGCGGCGGCCTCGTCCACATTGCGCACGGGAATTTCGGGCACGGCCATGGGAAACGATGCAAGCATATTCTTCCAGGGTAAGTGAATCGGGTAGAATGCGCTGCATGACTTCCCGCATCCTCGTGTATGCCGTTGCCTTCGCTCACGCGGCCCTTGCCGCTTCCATTCCGAACGCCCGTCCCGAAGAAGTGGGCATCTCCACCGAGCGTCTGGCGCTGGTGCGCGCGTCGATGCAGCGCTACATCGACCGCGGCGAAGTCGCCGGTACCGTGTCGATGATCGCGCGCAAGGGACGGCTGGTGCACTTCGAAGCCCAGGGCGTGGCGGATCTCGATTCGAAGAGGCCGATGAAGACCGATGCGATTTTCCGGCTCGCTTCGATGACCAAGCCCATCACCAGCATCGCGGTGATGATGCTGCTTGAAGAAGGCCGCTTTCAATTGGACGATGCGGTGTCGAAGTTCCTGCCGGAATTCAAGGACGCCAAGGTCGCGGTAGCCAACCGGCCGAATGAGCGGGCCGAAGGCGGCTTCCGACTGCTGCCCGCCGAGCGCGAGTTCACCATCCGCCATTTGCTGGCGCATACGGCCGGACTGGCGAGCGGCAGCGGAGGCCCCACGCTCGATCTGGCCCGCAAGCTGCAAGGCGAACGAAAGGACGGCGAGCTGCTCGACGGGTACATCAAACGGCTGGCCAAGCTGCCGCTCAGTTTCCAGCCCGGCACGGCGTGGGAATACGGCCCCGCCACCGAGGTGTTGGGACGGCTGGTGGAAGTGGTCTCTGGCGTCTCGCTCGACCAGTTTTTCCAGGAGCGCATCTTCAAGCCGCTCGGAATGACCGACACCTCGTTCTATGTGCCGCAGGAGAAACTCGGCCGGCTGGTGGCGGCCTATGGAAAGAGCGGGGAAGGGCAGTTGAAAAAGCTTGCTCCGTCGCGGCATGAATCGGCGGGACGCTATTACTCCGGCGCGGGGGGACTGGCCGGTACCGCCGAAGACTATCTGCGCTTCACCCAGATGCTGCTGAACGGCGGCCGGTTCAACGGCGCGCGGCTGGTGTCGCGCAAGACGGTCGAGGCGATGACTGCGAATCAGATCGCCGGCATTCCGCTCTGGAACGACACGCTCGGCGGCTACCGTTTCGGCCTGGGCTTCCGCGTTCTGACGGACATGGGCAAGTCGCCGAGCCTCGCCTCGATCGGCAGCTACGGATGGGGCGGCGCCTATGGCACCTATTTCTGGGTGGATCCCAAGGAAGAGATGATCGGGATTCTGATGGTGCAGTTGCTGCCCTACGCGCACCTCAACGTCCGGTACGACTTCCAGAACGCGGCGACGCAGGCGATCGTCGATTGATCCCGGCGGGCGATCGGGCTCTTTCCCTGCCTCCTCCGGAGGCATTGCCGCTGGAACGAGTCCGACTGTCCACCCGCCGGGCGTACGCTCGGCTTAGGGCCGGAGGTCACCCAAGCCTGAACTTGACCGCAAGCCCAATCAGGAAGCGTTTACATTCTCGGCGTGCAGGCCCTTGGGCCCGGCGCGCAGTTCGAACTCCACCATCGAGCCGTTCATCAGCGTGCGGTAGCCGTTCATCTGGATCGAGCTGTGATGAACGAAGACATCCTCGCCGGTGTTCCTCTGGATAAAGCCATATCCTTTGGCGGCGTTAAACCACTTGACCGTACCTTTTTCTTTCACTGGGCACTCTCCTCGACAACCTTCACCTGATTGCGATCCGCGCCCTGCGGCGCGGCCGGCGCTCTTGCCGACGCCTTCCAAATTCTGGCAGATGTGTTTAAAACATTCAAGGCCTTTTTTGTTTTATTGGGCGCGCCCCTGCCAACGAGCCGCGCCCCACCCTCATGTGCGGTTAGCGTCAGCAAGTTTTTCCCGCCCCCGTTGACCTACGAAATGCTTCGTAGTAAGGTCTTCGTAGATGCCCGGAACTCCACGCCCCACCGCCGCCGAACTCGAACTCCTGACCGTGCTCTGGAGCCGCGGCCCCTCGACGGTGCGGAATGTCCAGCAAGCCCTCGCCGGCAAACCGGCGCGCTACACCAGCGTGTTGAAGATCCTGCAGATCATGGCCGTCAAGGGCCTGGCGCGGCGCGATGAAGCCGGGCGGGCGCACCTTTACGAGGCGGCGCGCCCGCGCGAGTGGACGCAGCGGCAACTGGCGGGCGACCTGCTTCAGCGCGCCTTCGGCGGATCGGCCGTTAGCCTGACTTTCGCAGTTAACGGGCATTTTCGGCCCTCGAGCAGAAGAATC
>CADEFT010000002.1:375850-391659 GCA_902826685.1 uncultured Acidobacteriota bacterium | reverse complement strand
CCGGGCGGCTGAGATAGGAAACCAGAACTCCGCCAGCGGCAAACCCCACGGCGTAATAGATGCCATCGGCAATCATGTGTCTTTTATTTTCGCAGATCACGCCGGGAACCCGGCCCGTTGCGAATCAGGCGGCGGGGATAAAGAGGATGGAGTACGGGGTCAGAACCATGCCGCGGAGGGGGCTCTCGTAGACGTGCGCCTCCGTTACCAGGCAGCGGTAGCGAACCCGGCTTCGCATCATGAAATCGTGCACCGAGAGGGTATTGAGCAACAGGTCGTCGGTGTGCTCGGTGACGACGCACAACTGCGGCCGGAATTTCTCCAGGGTGCGAACGGCGCCCGCCAGGGCATTCCGTTCCGATCCCTCGATGTCCATCTTGATGAAGTCCAGCCGGGCCAGTTTCTCCGCCTCGCAGAATTCGTCGAGCGACGTCGCTTCGATCTCCACCCCGCGCCCGTCATTGGGGGCGACGTGATGCCCGCCCGGATTCCCGGTATTGGAGGTCTCAAAGCGCAGCGTCGAAGTCTGGTTCCAAAGCCCTTTTTGCACGATCGTGACGCGGTCCGGGCCATACCCGGCAAGGTTTCGTTTGAGGCACGCCGCGTTGAGCGGAGAAGGCTCGAAGCAATAGACATGCCTGGCGCCATGGCGCAGCGCCCAGAGTGTAAAAACGCCAACGTTAGCGCCGGCGTCGATCACCACCGCGCCAGCTCCGCTATCCGGCAGCTTGGTCAGATCGTAGGTATTGGAACTGACTTCGCCCACCAGCATCGAGATGAAATTCGGATGGACCCCGGGCGGAGTCCAAAAGTCGCCCAAGGCACTGGACCAGCGCTCAAACCCGTGAGCGTCTGTCTCCAACTTTTGCGCGGGACGGGCCTTGGCCCGCAGAAGACCGCAGACGGAACGAAAGTCGGCGAGCATTCCTGGAGCGGCGGTGCTTCGAACCAGCGGATTGCGCCTCAACAGAGTGAAGCTCCAGCGCCGTGCGAAGCGGAATCCAACCCATCCGATTGCCCTTAGGGCGATTGGGATTTGCTTAATATCGATACTCACGGGACTTTAGGTACGCCTACACTATCTAACGTAACCCAGAAGGCACCGTCAGCGTAATGTCCGAACGGAACATACCCACAAATAGAGAGCGCCTCGTCCCCTCAGTGGGGGCGAGGCGCTCATTTGATCGATAATATACGGTTAGAACTGCACCATGAAGGTGAGGTTCATGAGCGGTTGGCCGCCGAGCGACGCCGTGCGGGGATCGTCGCGCAGCTTGCCGAACGTCTGCGGATTCCGGAAGTCCACCACCGAGCCGGGGCCGGTGAAGTTGTAGGTCTTCAGGGCGTTTTGGAAATCCCAACGGATCTGGGCTTTCGTCCGCTCGCGGATGGTGAAGTTCTTCTGCGCCGAAACCTGCGCCCACACCATGCGGGGACCGGTGAGGATGTTGCGGCCGGCGTTGCCGGCGGTGAATTCGGCCGGAGCGGCAAAGGCGCCCATGTCGATGACCGCGGGCCGGTTCACTTCGACGAAGCGGTCCGGGCCGCCGTTGTTCCAGAGGCCGAAGTTATAGACCGGCGTGCCAACCAGGTTGGGCCGGCGAGCACCGGCGAAACCCGGATAGTAATTGTTGGTCGGCGCGTTCTGGAAGGTGAAGTTCAGCGGGTTGCCGGATTCGATGGTCTGAATCCAGGACAGTTCGAGACCGCTCATCAGCCAGGCCGCCACGCGATTGCCGCTGGTGAATTTCTTGCCCTTGCCGAAAGGCAATTCCCAATTGACCGTGCCGATGTAGCGATGGTTGCGGTCGTAGCCGGCGCGGCCCTTTTCGAGGGCACGGTTCTGCAGGGGCGCGACGCCGCCGCCCGCGTTATCGGTGTCGGCCGAGTTGATCGCCTTTGAGAACGTGTAGAAGGTCATGAAGTACAGACCCTGCGACATGCGCTTTTCGAGCTTGGCCGTGCCCGAGTGGAAAGTGGAGTGGCCGAAGTTCGAACGCATGGTGATGTTGCCCATATGAGGATAGGGGCGGAAGTTCTGCGCCGCTCCGTTGACCAACAACTGCTGTGCGCGGTTGCCGGCGAAATAGTCCACCGGGAAGGTGTTGGCCTCCCAGCGTTCAATCAGGCCGACGCCATTGGATCCCTGGTAGCTGAACTCGACCAGGTAGTCCTTGGTGAACTCGTGCTGCACGCTCCCATTCCAGTTCATGGCATAGGGGTTGCGCAGGCTGGGATCCCAATAGCTGATGTTGCGTCCGCTGTAGTTGGTGCCAACGAAGGGCGCCACGCCGTTGACGATGCGGGCCGAAGGCGGCGCCGTGCCGCGGCTGATCTGATAGATGGGCGTGGGGTCGCCAGGGGCGGCCTGCTGCAGGGCGATGCCCTGATACTCGTCGTACATTTCGCGGCCGGTGGGGAACTTTACGTCGACGGTATAAACGCCGATGCCGCCGCGGAACACCCACTTTTCGAGCGGATGCCACGCCACTCCCAGACGCGGATTGAAGTTGTTGTTGTCGCGCCGGTTCAAACCGCCGGTGGGGTGCGTGATGCCGCCCAGGCGGCCGGTGAGCGCGTCGGTCGCGGTGGGATCGAACTGGCTCATCAGGCCGTACTTGGTATTGAAGGGGCTTTCGTTGGAATAGCGGATCCCGGCATTCACGGTCAGGTTCGGGGTGACTTTCCAGTCATCCTGGAAATAGAAGCTGTGGATGGAGGACCGGGGCAGCCAACTCGTCAATTCGCTTGTATAGGTGGCGGAGGTGACGTAGCCGGTGAGGAATCCGGCAAAGGGGCTGCCGGTATTGGCGGTGGCCACGGCGTTCGGCTCAAGCCCGGTGGTGGAACCGGAGAAATTGAACCGTACCGGATTGGCGAGCACGGCCGAGTTCAACCGGAACCGTAGCAGGTCGTAGCCCATCTTGAAGGCGTGGCGGCCCTTGATCACGGAGAAGTCATCGCGGAAAGAAATGGTTTCGTTGACGTTGCGGGTCGGGGTGGCGCCGCTCATGCCGTAGATCGAATCCGGCGAGTTGCGATCGCCGCTGCCGAAGGCAGGAAACAGTTCGGCGCTGATATTCGGGATGCCGAGTTGCTGCGCCCAGTTCTGCTGATAGGAGGGGACGGCCAGTTCGGACCAGCGCCGCGTATAGCCGACGCGGGCGTCGTTGACCATCGACGGGGAGATGATCCAGGTTTTGCCGGTGGACATCAACTGGTTGCGCGAAGGCGAGAAGTTGCCCGCCACGTGATCGAACTCGGGCCGTTCGTCGCGGATGTTCCAGGGACGCTGCCAGCCGCTGTAGCGGTTGTCGGTCCAGGAGTAGTAAATCTTGAACGCCGAGCTGAACTGGTGATCGAGGCGCAGATTGAAGTCGTCGAGGAACACTCGAGCGAACTCGTCGGCCAGATAGTTGCCGGTAGCGCCGGTGGAGGTAAAGCCGCCCGCGCGGTTCGGCTGGCGCCAGGGATCGAACTCCAGGACCTTGCGGGCCACCGGATCGATGCGCGACTGCGGAATGACGTTGCCGGGGAAGATATCGCGCGTCCAGGCTCCGTTGACGTTCCGGGTGGAGGCCGGATCGAAAATGCGATTGGCGCCGGGGAAATTGAAGTCGCCCTGGCGCATGGCGAGACTGGGGACCGAGGAATCCACCTGCGCCACCTTCTTCTCATGCAGGCGCTGGAAGCCGAAGAAGAAGAACGTCCGGTTCTTGCCGTCGTAGACCTTGGGGATCGAGACCGGGCCGGAGATGTTGGCATCGGGCATCATGAAGAACGTGGGAACGCCGTTGGGACGTCCGGGCGAGGCTTGTGTCGTTTTCAGACGATCGAAGAACAGACGGTGCTGCATGGGGCGTGTGCGTCCGTAAAACGACGCCATGCCGTGATACTCATTGGTGCCGGTCTTCTTGACCGCGCTCACCACGCCGCCGGCCGAGTGGCCGTATTCGGCGGGAGGAACGGTGGTCAGCACCTTCACTTCGGCGATGGAGTTCTGAATGGGCTTGGTGGTTTCGGTGCCGCCGGTCTGATCGTTACCGTTGACGCCGTCTTCAAAGATGCCGATCGCGCCGGCACGCTGTCCAGCGAGGTGATAGGCGCCGAGGCTGCCGCCGTAGGCATAGCCGCCGGTGGTCATGCCGGGCACGATGTTCATCGTCGAATTGATGAAGCGCTGGTAAAGCGGCATGTCATAAAGGACGTCGCCATTCACCACGCTGCCGGTGGCGGAGGTTTCGGTTTCGAGCAACTGCGTGACGCCGGAAACTTCGATCGATTCGGCGACGTTACCGACCTGCAGCGTCATGTCGACGGCCAGCGTGTCGCCGGTACGCAGTTCCACGTCGTCGCGCAGGGCCTTCTTAAAGCCGGCGGCTTCGAAGGTGACGCGGTACCGGCCGGGCTGGAGCGACAGCACACGATAAATGCCTTCGGCATTGGTTACGGCCGTGGAGGTGAAATTGGTTCCCGTCTGGACAACGGTAATGTTGACCGCGGGCACAACCGCGCCGGTCGGATCGACCACGCGGCCGGTAACTGTAGAAGTGCCGATTTGCGCCAGGGCTAGCGAGACAGCCAGCAGAGCGCCCATCGAAAGACGTACCAGACTCTTCATTTGGAGTTCCCCCCTGAGGCAGAGATTCCGATCCCTGTGTGGATGGATCATATCAAGGACTTTACAATCGGTGCAACATCGAATGAATCTAGTGAATCGCGACGGGGCGCAGCGCGAAGCCGGCGGTGGCGCCGCGGAACCGGTTGGTCATGGCCACATAGACGAACCGGTAGACCTTGTCGCGCGCCAGACCTTCGAGTTGATGCAGCTCGGCGATGTGTACGCCCTGCTGGACTAACAGATACTCGTGTACGACGTTGGGAATCTTGGGGTTTTCGGGGTCGGTGCCGACTTCGATGCCGCTGGTGTCGGCTCCGATCAAAAGCGCGCCTTTCTGCTCCACCAGCCATCGGGCGGCGGAAAGGCCGATGCCCGCCGAGTCGTGCTGGGCGAGTTTGGCGTGGTTCTCTCCGGCCTCACCCCAATAGCGTCCGGTACCGGTACGGAACAGGACGACGTCGCCGGGTTCGACATCGGTTTGCTGCGCAGCGAGCGCGTCCTGAAGGTCCTTCACGGTGATGGCGTAGTTGGACGGCAGTGCGTCCATTTTCTTAAAACCGGCCACGTCGATCAGAACGGCGCGGGCGACGATGGGCGGGATGGTGTCGGCATCCATCTTCATGAGGCCGAAATCGCCGCCGAAATCGCGTTCGACGTAGCCGTTGTACCAATGATCGTCGGCGCCGGAGGTGATGTGGCCGAGACCGTCGATCTGCGTACCGACATTATCGGAACTGTAGATGGCGCAGCTATGGAAGGCCATCTGCTTCGGGTTGCCCGTGAAGGGCGCGATGTCTTTCTGCCGTTTCACACCGCCGGGGCTGCGGTAACTCATGATCTCGGTGGAGGCGTGGCCGGGCCATTTGAAGGATCGCTTATCGACGGGTACGCCCAAGTCGTACACCTTGCCCGACTTTACCGACTGCAGCGCGCGCAGAACCGCGGCCGGATGATTGATGGCGTTGAGCGCGCCCACTTCGTCCTGTTTGCCATAGACCCAGCCATAGCCTTTGCCTTTGGTCCAACCCTTGGGCGCCTGCTGGGCGGGGGCGGCCAGAGCGCACACGAATACGGTGGTGAGAATGCGGAACATGAGGGAGATTGTATCCGCTCCCGCCGGAGGCCGGCTACGCGGGCACGGTGCCGAGCCCGGGACCGTCGAGCAGCGAAGTCTGCATGTTGCCGTCCTTCACCTGGAAGATGCCGGGAAAGCGGTCTTCCCATCCCTTGTTCGCCACCGGCACATACTGCCGGGAGTTACACTCGATGCCCGCGACGCCGGGAATGTGGGCCGAAAGGCTGGCCGAATGGAGCAGCGAGGCGCCGGGGCAGGTCAGATCCTGCACGCAAAGAAACAGCTTGCGCTTCTGGGCGGCGGCCGCCATCAGCAGCGCCTGCGTCTGTCCCTTGCAGGCTTTGAGCGCCGCTCCGCTATAGCCCATCTCCTGGCCGAGATACAGCGATTCGACATCGGCCAGCGATTCGTCGATCACCACCGGACGAAGCTTGGCGGCTTCGTGCATCACGTTTTCGCGATGGGCGCGCAGGTCGCGGTTGGTGGGCTGTTCGATGTATTGAATGCGCTCAAAGGCGTTCGGGGCCTTCTGCCGGATCTGCTTCACGAAGTCGAGAAGATAGGCGACGTTGGGGCACTTCTCATTGAAATCGAGCGAGTAGACCCACTTTTCGGTACCGCGCTTTTTCTGCGCCTCGCCGGCGACTTTGTCGGTGTTGAGCACGCGCTCGACATCCCACTTGATGTCGTCGCCATTGAGTTTGATCTTGAGATTGGTGAGGCCGTTGAACTGGATCCATTCGGGCAGTGTCTCGGGCAGGCCGTCGTTGAGGCGCTTCTTGATATCGGCTCCGGTGAGGGGATCGAGTGCGCCCACCAGGTGATACATCGGCATGTTCGGCTTGGCCACCGGCAGCACGTACTGGCTGAGATATTCGCCTTTGAAATCGGGCCCGAGGTAGTGCGAAAGATCGTGCGACATGAACTCCGGGCCGTAGGTCTGAAAGCAATTCTTCCCCACCAGCTTTCCGAAGGCGTCATGCACGGCGGCGTCGAACGGACTCATCGTCACCAGCGAGCAGAGCTTGGGCATCGGCTCCTCAAGCGAGAGTTCCTTGTTGACTTCCCCGGCGGCCTTGAGCACCGCGGATTCGATGGCGTGGCCGATGTCGATGGGGTGGCCCTGTTCCTTGTAGTCGCGATAGATGGCCGCGATTTTCCCGGCGTGATTCTTCATCGCATTCAGCGTGCGGTCATAGGGCATGACCTTCGACGGAAAGGCCCACACGTTGCCCATGGGCATCGATCCGAAGCCCTTGGCTGTTTTCCCGTCGCGGCTCTTCACGACGCAATTGACGTTGAGCAGCGTCACTTTGTCGACGACGTTTCCGCCGAACTTGATCGGCGTGCGGTAGAGGTAATCCTCATAGCCGAAATCGATTTGCTCGATGGCGATGTCGGTGGCCTTGCCCGCCGTGGCGGTGCGGCATCCATTGATATAGAAGAGCGGGGTGAGGGCCGCCGAGCGCAGCAGGTTTCGCCGGGTGATCTGGGACATGGGTTGTATTGTATCGAGGCTGGGAACACGCATCGGGGATGCGGTGTCCAATCGGGCAGGAGGATGGAATGTTTGAACAGACACTGCTGGCGGCGCCCGATCGCGGAGGACAAGGCATGCGCTTTGCCGCCTCGATGGGGATGCAATTTCTGCTGGTAGGCGCGGCGCTGATGATGCCGCTCTATTTCACCGAAGTTCTGCCGATGGCGCGGCTGAACATCCCGCTGCCCGCGCCCTCGATGCCCAAACCGATCGCGGTGCAACTGGTGGAGGTTCCGCGCGCGGTGGCGGAAGCGTTCCGCCCCATGCTGCAGGCGCGGTTCTATGCGCCGCGCCGGATTCCGGCCACGGTTCCGGTAATCGTCGATCTTCCGGACGGGCCGCCGGTGTTGACGTCTTCCGGTCCGGCCGTTAGAGCGGGCGGCGGTGTGATCGGATCCATCGGGGAGCCGGCCGCGGCGGCCAGGATCGACACGCCACCGCCGGCGAAACCTGTGGAGGCGGCGGCTCCGAAACCGGCCGGGCCTGTCAAGGTGAGTGCCGGCGTTCAACTGGCGAAACTGTTGAAGCAGGTGCTGCCCACCTATCCTCCGCTGGCGCGGCAGGCGCGCATCCAGGGAACCGTGCGCCTGGTGGGCGTAATCGCCAAGGATGGCCGCATCATCAACCTGCAGGCGCTGAGCGGACATCCGCTGCTGGTGGGCGCCGCACTCGATGCGGTGAAGCAATGGATCTACAGGCCAACCGAGTTGAATGGCGAGCCGGTGGAAGTAATCGCGCCCATCGACGTCCATTTCACCTTGTCCCAATGAGATACCATGCAAGATAAAAATGGATGCGGTTCTGGAGCTTTCGGGGGTTTCCAAGCAATATCCCGGCCATTTGGCGGTGGACAACGTTTCGTTCCCGGTGCCGCGCGGATCGTTGTTTGCGCTGGTGGGTCCATCGGGCTGCGGCAAGACCAGCATCCTGCGGATGATCGCGGGCTTCGAACAGCCGACGGCGGGAGAGCTGTCGCTCAACGGCCAGCGCATCGAACATCTGCGCCCGTATGAGCGCAACGTCAGCACGGTGTTTCAAAGCTACGCGCTGTTTCCGCACCTCAACGTGCGGCAGAACATCGAGTTCGGGTTGAAGCGTAAGGGGGCGAAGGAATTCGACGGGCCGGTGGCGAAGGTGATGAACCTGCTGCGGCTGGCAGGCAAGGAATCGCGCCTTCCGCATCAGATGTCGGGCGGCGAGAGGCAGCGCGTGGCGCTGGCGCGCTCGCTGGTGATTGAGCCGGAGCTGCTGCTGCTCGATGAGCCGCTTTCGGCTCTCGATCCGCAGTTGCGCAAGCAGGTGCGGCTTGAGTTGAAAAGTCTGCAGCGCAGCGTGGGCATCACCTTCCTGATGGTGACGCACGACCAGGAAGAAGCGCTGTCGCTATCGGACGGCATCGCGGTGATGAACCGCGGGAAGCTTGAACAGGTGGGCACGCCGCGGGAGATTTATTTGAAGCCCGCGTCGCGGTTCGTCGCCGGATTCCTCGGCTCGGTGAACTGGCTGGGCGATGTGGGGGTGAGACCGGAACTGACGCGCGTGGGACACCAGCCGCCGGGCAACGGAGCGCGATCGCATCCGGCGCGGGTTCGCGCGGCGACGTTCCTCGGCAACTGCGTGCACGTGCACACCGAGCTTTCCCACGGAGCCCACATCACGGCCGAAGTGCCCTGCGATCACATCGAAGTCGCCGCCGGACAGGATGTGCACGTGTGGTGGGAGCCGGAAGACGAAATCCATTTACCGGAATCGCGCGCATGAGCCGCGTTCGCACGTGGGCACTGGCGCCGGCGGGCGGCCTGCTCATTCTTCTCTTCCTGATTCCGATGGCCATCGTCACGTCGTATAGCTGGATGACGCGCGGCCCTTACGGCGGCGTGGCGGCGCCGCTAACGTGGGAAAACTATGCGCGGCTTTTCGATCCGTTATATTTTTCGATTCTCATCCGTTCGCTGGTGTATGCCGGCATCGCCACCGGCATCTGCGTGTTGATGGGCTTTCCGCTGGCCCTGTTCATCAGCCGTTCCGGCGGACGCAAGAACTTCTACCTGGGCCTGGTGATCGTGCCGTTCTGGACCAGCTTTCTCGTCCGGACCTACGCCTGGATGTTTCTGCTGCGCGATACGGGGCTCATCAATACGGCGTTGCAGGCGCTGGGCGTGATTGGCGAACCGCTGCCGCTGCTCTACAACCCATTCGCGGTGATGGTGGGCCTGGTGTATGGCTATCTGCCGTTCATGGTGCTGCCGATTTTTTCGACGCTCGAGCGGCTGGATCGATCGCTGCTCGAAGCGGCGGCCGATCTGGGCGCGCGTCCGCTCGATGCGCTGTTCCGCATCACGGTACCGTTGTGCAAGCCGGGCATCCTGGCTGGTTCGGTGCTGGTCTATATCTCTTGCCTGGGCGCGTACCTGACGCCCGATCTGCTGGGCGGCGGCAAGACGATCATGATCGGGAACCTGGTGCAGAACCAGTTCACCACGGCGCGCGATTGGCCGTTCGGCGCCGCGCTTTCCCTGATCCTGATGCTGGCGGTGATGGCGCTGCTGCTGCCGCTGGTGCGGCGCGGCAACGAGGGATTGCTATGAGCCGCTGGCTGTCGCTCTACGCCGTCGGCGCCTACGCGTTCCTGCATCTACCGCTGGCGGTGCTGGCCGTGTTCAGCTTCAATTCGTCGCGCTTCACGACCTGGGAAGGCTTCTCGCTCACCTGGTACCGTGCCGCCTTCGCCGATACGCAACTGGGCGAAGCGACGATCAACAGTTTCCTGATCGCGTTGGCGGCCACCGTTCTGGCCACGGCGGCGGGCACGCTGTGCGCGTATGGATTGTGGAAGCGCGGATCGAAGTGGATCACCACCTCGCTTTATCTATCGCTGGTCACGCCGGAGATCGTCATCGGCATCGCGCTGCTCGCCTTCTATCAATGGATGTTCCGCTATCTGCGCATCCAGCTTGGCATGCACACGGTGATTCTGGCGCACGTGATGTTTTCGCTCGCCTATGTGGTGACGGTGGTGGCGGCGCGGCTGCGGACCTTCGACGCCAGCCAGGAGGAAGCGGCGCTCGACCTGGGCGCGACGGAGTGGCAGGCCTTCTTCCATGTCACGCTGCCGCAACTGCTTCCGGCGGTCATTTCGGCGGCGCTGCTGGTCTTCATCGTGTCGTTTGACGATTTCGTCATCACCAGCCTGGTGGCGGGAGTGGATTCGGAAACGCTGCCGATGGTCATCTACGCCATGGCGCGGCGCGGGTTCAATCCAACGGTGAATGCCATCTCGACGCTGATCGTGGTGGGGCTGGGTGTGTTGATCGTGGCCGGGGAAAGGCTGCGCGAGAAATGAACCGGCGTCTGTTCTTCCTGTCGCTTTCCGGACTGGCCGGCTGCACGCGGGCGCGGCTGCCGCGGCTGAACGTGTTGAACTGGTCCGACTATGTGGCACCGGAGACCATTCCGGATTTCGAGCGTGAGTTTCAGGTCCAGGTCCGCTATGGCGTGTTCGAGAGCGCCGAGGAGATGCTGGCGCGCGTGATGAGCGGCAACTCGGGGTGGGACGTGGTGTTTCCTCCCAATTACTTCATCAAGCCGATGCTCGACCTGGGGCTGCTGGCGCCGCTCGACCGCTCGCGATTGAACGGGCTGGCGGCACTCGAGGCGAAGTTCCAGGCGCCACCATGGGATCCGAAGCTGGAACACTCGGTGCCCTACATATGGGGCGCGACCGGTATCGTTCATCAGACCAGTCTGCGTCCGCCGCCCGCGGGTTGGGCCGGGCTGTGGGAGGAGCGCGTGCGGGGCCACGTGACAATGCTCGACGATCCGGCCGAGGTATTGGGAGCCGCGCTCAAGAAGTTGGGCTATTCGCTGAACTCGGCCGAGCCGGCGGAGTTGGAAGCGGCCAAGCGGCAGGCGGAGCGCCAGAAGGGGTTGCTGCGCGCCTACATCAATGAGGTAGTGAAGGATCAACTGGTGGCGGGCGAGGTGCTGGCGGCGCAGGTGTGGCGTTCAACGGCGATGCGCGCAATGGAAGCCGCGGGCAAGCGGCTGGCGTTTGTCTATCCGGCCGAGGGGTATCCGCTCTATGCCGACAACATCGCCATCCTGCATGAATCGAACCGCCAGGAACTGGCCCACCGGTTCATTGAGTACCTGCTGAGGCCGGAAGTGGCGGCCCGGATCGCGGAAGTGAAACTGGAAAGCACGGTGAATGCGGAGGCGCGGGCCCGACTGCCGGAGCCGATGCGGACGAGCGAGGTGCTTTATCCGCCGGAAGACGTGCTGACGCGCGGGGAATGGTTCCAACCGCTATCGGGCCAAACCCAACGGCTGCGGGACCGGATCTGGACCGAGATCAAGTCGAGCTAAATTTGTAATCTGAATTACTATTTGAATTCGGCTTGGGGACGCGTTCAATTTCTTCTCGACATGGCACCTGTTTTCTGATATCGTCAATCTCACTTCGGAACGCAGCACCACTCTTCGGGTGTGGCCATCCTGGCACAAAACGAAGTAAGGAGCCT
The DNA here is from genome assembly GCA_902826685.1 of uncultured Acidobacteriota bacterium. GTDB lineage: Bacteria > Acidobacteriota > Terriglobia > Bryobacterales > Bryobacteraceae > CADEFT01. The sequence continues at coordinate 379,903 of CADEFT010000002.1, read as the reverse complement.
CACAGATATGTTGAAGCTGGCCTCTGCTTGCCTTTTTGCAAGCTCCGTCGTTTGGGCGGGTCCCATCGGAGCTCTGACCGTAACTTCCAACGAACTCATCGCCCAGGGCGGCGAGGTACGTATCTATTTCGCCGGTGAGACGGCCGGATTCGATAGCGTGCTGAACCTGATCGCGCCGCCCGGATTCGGCGGCAATCCCTTCTTCCACAACCACACGACGCCGATTGGAACCAGCCTGTCGCTGGGCACCTACGCGGCGGGAACCGTACTGCGCTTCCGCATGGACGTGCTCAGCACCGGCCTTTCGTTCTTCACCGGTCCGGCCAGCGGCAACCCGGACAATCTCATTCACGTCGCGCACACGCAATGGGCTTCCGACGCCACCATCCCGGTAAACGGCGTGCTTGTCGGTTTTGAAGACATCCTAGGCGGGGGCGATCTGGATTACGACGACAATACCTTCGTGTTCACCAACGTCCTTTCAGCCGATCCAATACCGGAGCCGGTATCCATCGTATTGGTAGGTGTTGGCCTCGCTGGTTTGATCTGGCGGAAAAAGTAGCCTGCATTACGGATTAATCCGACGCCCGATTAGTAGGTGGTTTTCCATGTGTCCAGGATGATAGCCTGAACGCATGCCGGTTTTCTTTTCTGCGCTGCTATTGCTGTGCCTATTCTTGTTCCAGTCCGGACTTAGTGCGCAGAAATCTATCGGGCGTCGTACAGTCAGGGTGCGTTCAGCCACCGTATCTCCCGTGCCTCCGCAGGTGGGGCGCGACCCGGTGGGCGGTCCGCACGGGATGTTCCGGGACCGTGTATTTACGCCCGGATTCGACCCCGGCGCGGCACGAATCGAAGCGCTCCGGCAATTCGAAGAAATGTCCGCGAAAGAGGACCGGAATGTACGCTCCGTTTCCTCACAAGTCTGGACGCCGATCGGCCCGCAGCCTACCGTGTTGGGTTCGTTCCGCTGGTCGGCGTGGACCGATTCGCTGGCCGTCGACCCCACCGATGCGAACGTCGTCTATCGCGGCAATCCTGGCAGCGGCGTGTGGAAGACCAGCGATGGCGGCGGCTCGTGGAGTCCCAAAGGTGACACACAGGCATCGATGGCTATCGGAGCCATCGCCGTGGCGCCCTCCAACCCCAACATCGTTTACGCCGGCACGGGCAATTGGACCTACGGCGTTGGCGTTCTGAAATCGGCCGACAGAGCCGAATCCTGGACGCTGCTGCAAGGGCCGTTCGCCGGACCCACCGGCACCCATTCCTTCTTCGGCGGCGGCGCCATCATCCTCTCGCTGGCCGTGCATCCCACCAATCCTCAAATCGTATTGGCCGGCGTGTTCCGCTGGCCGCTGCAGTTTGCCGGCGTCTACCGCTCGAGCGACGGCGGTGTGACGTGGCAGCAGATTCTGCAGGGCGGGCGGGCGACCTCCATCGTGTGGGATCCGGTAAACCCCAACAACGTCTATGCCGCCATCGGCGAATATTACAATCAGACCGCCAACGGATTCTACAAATCGACCAACGCCGGCGCCACGTTCACCACCATCAACACAGGCGTGGCGGGTCTGGGTCAATCTTCGGCCATCAAACTCGACATTTGCCGTGCCGCGCCGCAGACGCTCTACGCCACGATGTCGAATGTCGCCGGAGTGACCTCGGCGGTGCTGAAGACCACCAACGGCGGCGCGTCATGGCAGACCTTAAACGTCCCTCCGGCAGAGCGAACCTTCCAGATTGTTGTGCATCCATCGAACCCTGACATCGTGTTCCTCGGCGACATTCAGCTTTACCGCACCATGAATGGCGGCGGTTCGTGGACCAACGTCCGGACGGGTTTCAATGGCGTCAGCCTGTTTGGCGACTACCGTTCGTTCGCCTATTCGGGCGACGGCGCGGTGCTCTATGTCGGCGACGATGGAGGAGTCTGGAAAACCTCCGACGCCGCGTCGGCCCTGGTGCGCTGGACGCATCTGAACGAGTCCATCAATTCGACGCTGTTTTACTCACCGCTCGCCATCGATCCGGCCAACGTCAATCGTACGTTTGGCGGGGCGCAGGATCTGGGCATCATTGCGTATTCCGGTTCACCGGTCTGGAATCAGACGTTGAGTTGCGACGGCGGAACTTCGCTGATCGATCCCACCTCCACTTCCACTGTTTATGCGGCCTGCCACAACACCGATTTCCGCAAATCGACCGGCGGCGGCGCATCGGGCACCTGGCAGCGTTTGATGACCGGCATCAATACAGGCGATCGGGCGGAGTTTATTCCGCCCGCCGCCATGGATCCACTAAACCCGGCGCGGCTGCTCTACGGAACCTACCGGCTGTATGAAAGCATCGACGGCGCCAATAGCTGGCGCGTGGTCTCGGGCGATCTCACGGCAGGGTCCAGCTACGGCGGCATCCGTTCCATCGCCATCTCGCCGGCCGACGGCAACTTCGTCTATACCGGCTCGGTGGGCGGCCGCGTTTTCGTTTCGACCAACGCGCGGGCGTCGTCGCCGTCGTTCGTCGACCGCTCGGCTGGCCTGCCTCTACGGGACGTGACGCGCGTCGTGGCCGATCCCGTTAATCCGCAGTCCGCCTACGCCACCTACTCGGGCTTCCGGTTCGGCTCCGATACGCAGGGCCACGTCTTCCGCACCAACGATGCCGGCCAGACCTGGACCGACATCAGCGGCAACCTGCCCAATATCCCGGTGAACGACCTGGTGGTGGATCCCGATCTGGCGGGGACTCTCTATCTCGCCACCGACATCGGCGTCTTCCGCAGCACTTCCACCGGCTGGGAGCCGCTGGCGTCGGGCCTGCCACGCACCTTCGTCATGGCGCTGGCCTTGCACCGTTCGTCGCGTACGCTGCGGGCGGCGCTGTTTGGACGGGGTATGTGGGATCTGATCGTTCCGAACGCGCAGCAGGCGCCGCCGGTTGTCAGTTCGCTCTCGCCGTCTTCGGCGACCGCTGGGTCGGCGGCCTTTAACCTGACGGTGAGCGGGTCCAACTTCACCGCACAAAGCGCGGTCCGTTGGAATGGATCCAATCGCACGACGACTTTTCTGGGGGCCACTTCGGTAAGGGCGGCGATCAATGCCTCCGACATCGTTTCGGCCGGCACGGCTACGGTTACGGTGTTTGACCCGGAAGGCGGGACGTCCAATGGGCTGCCGTTTTCGATTGGCGCCGCGCCGGTGGCGCCTTCGATCAGTTCGTTGAGTCCGTCGTCGGTGACGGCGGGGGCGGCGGCGTTCAACCTCACCGTCAACGGGGCTAACTTTACCGGCCAGAGCAGTGTTCGTTGGAATGGGTCTCCGAGATCCACCACACTGCTAAGCGCCAACTCCCTTCAGGCCGCGATCACTGCCGGCGATGTGGCTTCGGCCGGGAGCGCTTCGGTCACCGTCTTCGATACCGTCGGCGGTACTTCGAACGCCGCAACATTCACCATCTCCGCCGCGCCGGTGCCACCTTCGATCAGTTCGTTGAGTCCGTCGTCGGTCACGGCGGGAGCCGCCGCCTTCAACCTCACAGTGAATGGAGCCAACTTCACTGGCCAAAGCAGTGTTCGTTGGAATGGGTCTCCGAGATCCACTACCCTGCTGAGCGCCAACGCCCTTCAGGCTGCGATCAGTGCCGGCGATGTGGCTTCGGCTGGGAGCGCTTCGGTCACCGTCTTCGATACCGTCGGCGGCACTTCGAATGCCGCGACATTCGCCATTTCCGCCGCGCCGGTGCCGCCTTCGATCAGTTCGTTGAGTCCGTCGTCGGTGACGGCGGGAGCCGCCGCCTTCAATCTCACTGTGAACGGAGCCAACTTCACCGGCCAAAGCAGCGTTCGTTGGAATGGGTCCCCGAGGTCAACCACCCTGCTAAGCGCCAACGCCCTTCAGGCCGCGATCAGTGCTGGCGATGTGGCTTCGACCGGGAGCGCTTCGGTCACCGTTTTTGACACTGCCGGCGGTACTTCGAACGCCGCAACATTCACCATCTCCGCCGCGCCGGTGCCGCCTTCGATCAGTTCGTTGAGTCCGTCGTCGGTGACGG
>CADEFT010000002.1:341070-375750 GCA_902826685.1 uncultured Acidobacteriota bacterium | reverse complement strand
TCACTGTGAACGGAGCCAACTTCACCGGCCAAAGCAGCGTCCGTTGGAATGGGTCCCCGAGGTCAACCACACTGCTGAGCGCCAACGCCCTTCAGGCCGCGATCAGTGCTGGTGATGTGGCTTCGGCCGGGAGCGCTTCGGTCACCGTCTTCGATACCGTCGGCGGCACTTCGAATGCCGCGACATTCGCCATTTCCGCCGCGCCGGTGCCGCCTTCGATCAGTTCGTTGAGTCCGTCGTCGGTGACGGCGGGAGCCGCCGCCTTCAATCTCACTGTGAACGGAGCCAACTTCACCGGCCAAAGCAGCGTCCGTTGGAATGGGTCTCCGAGATCCACCACGCTGCTAAGTGCCAACGCCCTTCAGGCCGCGATCAGTGCTGGTGATGTGGCTTCGGCCGGCACCGCTTCGGTCACCGTATTCGATACCGTCGGCGGTACTTCGAATGCCGCGACATTCACCATCTCCGCCGCGCCGGTGCCACCTTCGATCAGTTCGTTGAGTCCGTCGTCGGTGACGGCAGGAGCCGCCGCCTTCAACCTCACCGTCAACGGAGCCAACTTCACCGGCCAAAGCAGCGTCCGTTGGAACGGCTCTCCAAGGTCCACCACCCTCCTCAGCGCCAACTCCCTCCAAGCCGCCATCAGCGCCGCCGATGTCACCACAGCCGGCACCGCTTCCATCACCGTCAACGACACAACAGGGGGAACCTCGAACGCCGCGACCTTCACCATCTCCGCCGCACCCGTGCCACCCAGCATCACTTCGCTCAGCCCGCCCTCTGTAACCACGGGAGCCGCGGCCTTCAACCTCACCGTCAACGGGGCCAACTTCACCGCTCAAAGCACCGTCCGCTGGAACGGCTCCCCGAGAACCACCACCTTGCTGAGCGCCAACGCCGTGCGGGCGGCCATCAACTCCGCCGATGTGGCCGCCACCGGAACCGCTTCCATCACCGTCAACGACACAACGGGGGGAACCTCGAACGCCGCGACCTTCACCATCTCCGCCGCCCCCGTGCCTCCGGCCATCAGTTCGCTCAGCCCGTCGTCGGTAACCGCGGGCTCGGCCGCATTCAACCTCACGGTTAACGGGGCCAACTTCACCGCTCAAAGCACGGTCCGGTGGAACGGATCGGCGCGCGCCACCGCGCTGCTCAGTTCGAACGCCGTGATGGCAACGATCCTCGCCACCGATGTGCAAGGCGCGGGCACCGCCGCCGTCGATGTCGTCGACACGCAGGGCGGCACATCGAACGCGGCTGCTTTCGCCATCACGGCGGCGCCGGTACTTCCGGGAACGCCGGCCTCGCCCACGCCTTCAAACGGCGCCTCTGGCGTATCCACTTCCCCCACCCTTAGCTGGACCGCCGCCACGGCCACGCTCTCCTACGATCTCTATTTCGGGACCGCCTCCAACCCGGCCTTCGCCCTCAACACCACCAACACCAGCGTGGCGCCCGGCGCTCTGGCCGCATCCACCACCTATTTCTGGCGCGTGGTGGCGCGCAACGCCGTGGGCATGACCACGTCCCCCATCTGGAGTTTCACCACGGCCGGGGTCACTCCGCCGTCCTCCGGTCTGCGATTCGTTCCCATCACGCCCTGCCGCATCATGGACACGCGCGCCGGACAAGGCACCACCGGCTCCTTCGGGCCACCCACGTTCGCCGCAGGCACCTCGCGCGATGTTCCCGTACCGGCCGGTCCGTGCGGCATTCCCTCCACGGCCAAAGCCTATTCGTTCAATGCCACCGTCGTTCCCACCGAACCTCTGGCCTATCTCTCGCTGTGGCCCACCGGAGTGGCGCAGCCGCAGGTTTCCACGCTCAACTCCTTCCACGGCGGCATTGTCGCCAACGCCGCCATCGTGCCTGCCGGAACCAACGGCTCGGTTTCGGTCTTCGCCACCAACCGCACCGATGTGATTCTCGACATCAACGGATACTTCGACTCGGCGGCCGGCGGCTACTCCTTCTATGCCACCGATCCGTGCCGCGCAGCCGATACCCGCTCGGGCTCCGGGTTCACCGGGGCGTATGGCCCGCCCATCCTTCCGGCCGCGGGCGTGCGCGATCTGCCGCTGCCCGCTTCCCTGTGCGCGATGCCTGCCGCCAAGGCTTATTCGCTGAACGTGACGGTGGTGCCTCCGGCGCCGCTGAGCTTTCTGACGGCGTGGGCGGCCGGCACGCCCAAGCCCTTCGTGTCGACGCTGAATTCGTTCGATGGCGCAATTGTCGCCAACGCCGCCATCGTGCCCGCTTCGGCGCAGGGCGCCGTCAGCCTTTATGTCACCGATGCGAGCCACGCCATCGTCGACACCAACGGCTATTTCAACAACGCCGGCGGCGCGGGCGAACTGCTGTTCTATCCGGTCACGCCATGCCGGGCCTTCGATTCGCGAGTCGCCGGGCAGGGCGCTCCGATCATGGGGGCGCTCGAAAAACGCGATGCCGCGATCGGCGGGAAATGCGGTATCCCCGCCGATGCCAAAGCGCTGTCGATCAACGCCACGGTGGTGCCTCCGGCGCCGCTCAGTTTCCTCACGCTCTGGCCCGCCGGCAAAGGACAGCCGCAGGTCTCGACGTTGAACTCGTTCCTTGGCCGCGTGGTGGCCAACGCCGCTATCGTGCCCACAGGCGCCAACGCTTCGGTGAGCCTGTTTACCACCGATGCAACCCACGTCATTCTCGATGTGAACGGCTACTTCCGCTAGCCCCGTCCCTGCTATGCTGATGGGTTCCGATGAGCGAACCCCTGAGTGAGTTTTCCATCAGCATCGATCAGGTTCAGGACTACGAGTTCCTGGTCAAGCTCGACAAGCCCGAAGGCGGCGGCATTCGTACCGACGAAAGCCCGCCGCTTGGCAAGGATGCAGGACCCAATCCTTCGCGGATGCTGGCCGCGGCCATCGGCAACTGCCTGGCCGCCAGCCTGATGTTCGCCTGCGGCAAGTCGGGATTGAAACTCACCGGCGTCCACGCGGACGTGAACGTACAAATCAAGCGCAATGAAAAGCGCCGCCTGCGCGTCCATAAGGTCCTGGTCACCATCGACCCCGGTTTGAGCGCCGAAGAGGCCGCCAAAGCCAAGGGCGCGCGCGACGTTTTCGAGGATTTCTGCACCGTGACCCAGAGCATCCGCGACGGGATCGCGGTCGAAGTAAAGGTAAAGGGCATCGATGGCTAAGCGAATTGGCATTCTCACCGGCGGCGGCGACGTCCCGGGATTGAATTCGGTAATCAAGGGCGTCGTCTATCGCGGCACCGAAAACGGATATGAAACGGTCGGCCTGCGCCGCGGCTGGGAGTCGCTGACGCATTTGAATCACGACGATCCGGAAAGCGTCCGGAAATACGTGTGGCCGCTCAATCGCGACAACACGCGCACCATCGACCGCAGCGGCGGCACCGTGCTTCACACCTCTCGCACCAACCCCTCGCTGATGAAGAAGGTGCCGGAATTTCTCAAGGGCACTACTTTTCCGTCGCGCGAAAAGACCAAGAAGGGCGAGACTTTCACCGCTTTCGACATGACGTCGCGGGTGCTTGAGAATCTGCAGAAGATCGGCATCGACCAGTTGATCGCCATCGGCGGCGACGATACGCTGAGCTACGCCGCGCGTCTGGACAAGGAAAGCTTCCCCGTCATCGCCATCCCCAAGACGATGGATAACGACGTGCGGAACACCGAATACTGCATCGGCTTTTCGACCGCCATCACACGCGCCATGGACGCGATTTCACGCCAGCGCTCCACCATTGGATCGCATGAGCGCATCGGCGTGTTCCGCATCTTCGGGCGCGACGCCGGCTACACCGCGCTCTACACCGCCTATGTCACCTCCATCCGCTGCGGCATTCCGGAGCATGCCTTCGATCTCGACAAGATGATCGACCTTCTGATGCAGGACAAAAAATCGAACCCCAGCAGCTATTCGCTGGTCGTGCTGAGCGAAGGCGCCGAGTGGAAGGGATACCAGGTGAGGGAGTACGGCGAGCCCGACGCCTTCGGCCATCGTAAGAAAATGAGCGTGGCCGAGGATTTCGGCGACGTGCTGAAGGCCAAAACCAAACAGGAGACCGTCATCAGCGACCTGACCTACGACCTGCGCGGAGGCGAGGCCGATTTCGTCGACAAGATGGTGGCCACCACGTTCGGCAACATGGCCCTCGACTGCATTCTTGCCAAAAAATTCGGCCTCATGATGGGGATCGAGAATGGCCGCTACGCCACCGTGCCGATTCCCGATCCAGGCCTGGGGCCGCGCAAGGTAGACGTCGATACCATGTACAACACCGAGCGCTACCGGCCCAACTACGGCAACAAGACGGGCCTGCCGATCTTCCTGACACGGTCCTGATTTGTTCGGCAAGCTGCGCAAAGTTTTCGGCCGGTCGGGCGGGGCTGCGGTGCCGCTCAAGGAGATCCGCCGTTCGTTCGACGAATCGGCCACCGATGAGGAGCACTTCCCCTCCACCATCGACCCGCGCATCTATCACGTCAAGCTGATCGCCGAAACCTTCGGGCCGCTGGACGGCAAGCGCGTGCTCGACGTAGGTAGCGGGAAGGGACGCTTCGCGCGCGTTTTGAAGGAGCGCAATCCCGGCTCCCGGATCTGCGCCTTCGACCTTTCCGAAGCCATGCTGCGCTTCGTTCCGCCGGGCATCGGCGCGGTTTCGGGCACGATGACGGCGCTGCCGTTCGCCTCCGGAGCCTTCGACGCGGCCTACGCCACGGAGTCTTTGGAACACGCCGTCGAGATCGACCGCGCCGTCGAGGAGATGTGCCGCGTCGTGAAGACCGGCGGCCGGCTGGTGATCATCGACAAAAACGCCGAACATTGGGGCAAACTGAAAACGCCCGAATGGGAAAAATGGTTCCGCCGCGAGGAGTTGGAAAAGCTGCTCGGGCGGCACTGCCGCAGCGTGTCGAGCCAGTTCATCTCCTATTGGGAAGACGTGGAGCCGGACGGCATGTTTCTCGCCTGGATCGCCGAGAAATAGCCTCCGGCTCGATCGCCAGCGGCTCACGGACGGCATCCCCGCCGAGTCCTTCGAATACGCCGTCAAGGCCGAACGCGCCATGGGGGAAATGTGGGACACTTTGCACGGTTTCTGGTGTAGACCTTTGCACTCTATTTGGCGTGGCGTGCCTGCTTCTGGTACGCCGAGGAAGGCCGTACCGGTCTGCGTGGCCGTGCGGCGTTTATCGTGATCTACTTCGTGCGCTGACGTACAACAACACGGAAACCCGTGTGAAGCGCGCCTCGCGACGGCTCCAGCGCCCCCCGCTGCGCGGACCGGCTGGCGCTTCCATCCGCGGCCCAGCCGCCCCCTCGAATCGTACGAGCCCTCCGCTCCTCGTTGGCACCGTCCGAGTAGTTCGGCACGTACCAGTCCTTGGTCCGTTCGTTCACATTGCCGATCATGTCGTAGAGTCCCCAAGCATTGGATGCGTAGCTACCCCCCGTCGTCGGTCGGCCCAGAAATGGCCCCACTGGCGCACCCCCATACGGCTTGTCTCCATTGATGTTCGCCTGTGTGCTGGAAATCGTATTCCCCCAAGGGAAGGCCGTGGAGGCGCCCGCCCTCGCCGCGTATTCCCACTCCGCTTCGGTCGGCAGATCGACCATCCAGCCTTTTTCGACGACTCCGGGCATCAGCGAAACGGCCCGGCAGAAGTCCATCGCCGCCTCCCAGGTCACATACTCAACCGGGAAGTTGCTGGTGTCCATTCCCACAACGCGTTCGGCGCCGAGCCCTCCTCTCTTTGGCGCGAAGAGGCTGGGGCTCACTCCCATCACTTGCCGGTACTGGGCTTGCGTTACCTCAAAGATCCCCATTGTGAACGGTGCTTGGATGGTGACGGTACGAATCGTCTCATCGGTGCCTCGGCCCGCCTCGTCGTCCGGCGATCCCATTCGGAATGAGCCGGGTTCGATGCGTACGGTCTTCAACAACATGCCCGGCCCTAATTCCACATCCAAGGCGGTTGGCAGCGGAGCCGGTGGCGCTGTCCATTCGTCCATATCGCGCCCGTAGATCCCTCGGAAGAACTGGATGCTCTGCCGCATTGCGGCCTGGACATGAGAAGTATGATCTCCCTCCACTTCAATCGCCTCGACGTCCAAGCCTTGCTGCTTGGCAAGATATGCGGTGCGACGCCACGCCAGCGGTAGCTGTTGGCGGCCGCTGCCCACTCTCGACGTCGCGGAGTAAATTCGCGCGGGACACTTGAAGCTGCCCGGAAATGCCGCAACTGATCGCATCCGGGCTTCGCGCGCGTCGCTACTGTCGAACGGCACCAACCCGGCGCGTCGTTCCGTGAAGACCGGCAGGCCGTCAAATGCCGCGACCGCTCGGAACCGGGAAGACGCCATGGACGACAAGAGAGACAAGGTCCCTCCCACACTATGGCCGGCAAGAAAAACGTTGCCGGCGTCGATGTAGGGTTGCTTGATCAGGTGCTCAGCCGCCGCCAGGACATCATCCACCTCGTTGTAGAACGAGGACCACGCACCGGGCTGCCCGTTCTCGCCCCGCAATGCGGGAACGAGCGTGATGAACCCGGCATCCCTGTAGGGTCGTGCCTGTTCCCAATCACCGAGTCCGAATGAGAAGCCGCCGTGGAGAAAGATCACCGCAGGCCGCTTGCTGGGGACAGTTGGCGGGTTGATCCAGGCTTTCAAAGTCAATGGACCAGAGGCGAAGGCCACTTCACGCACGCCGTCCGGCGCGCTGGGAAACGAGCCTGTCGATTGTGGCGGAGGCCCCTCTCGCACCAACTTCGTCCGAAATTCGCTTCGCGCTGTTGCGTAGTCGGCGGTTTGGATTTCGGGCGCTGATTCGAGATATCGCGCCACCGAGTCCATCTGGCTGCGGAACTCCTGCAACTGCTCGCTCAATAGCCGGTTCTGAGCCTGCAGCCGTTCCATATCGGTGCCCGCCGTGCCGGCATTTGTTGACGTCTTTGCCGCCTCTTTCTGGGCGCTTGCTTGTTGGGGAAATGAGATCAGAGTCACGCTCGCGATAGCCACTACGGTGAGCATCGAGTATGAGCGGCTGCTGGTGGTTACCTTCATGAAGCAAGATCCTTCCGATTCGGTTAGGGCTTTGCCGTCCTGGCCGGCTTGGCGCTCTTCAGGGCGTAGCCCGCGGGCACGGCAAACAAATCTGGCGCGGGCTCGCCCCGGCTCAAGTTCGTTAGCTTGTAGGTGGTCTCGCCTGAGCGCGGGTCTCGGTGCGTCGTCATCAAGTTCATCTGCAAGTCGGGCGAAAACCAGGTTTCGTCGACGATTTCGAGGGGCAGCTTGTTCCCTACGTCGCCTGCCGGGATGACCACTGTAACCCTGGTGCCGGATGCCTGGATGCCCTCCATGACTTTGGCGCCGAGGGACTCCCGTTTGCTCTGTCCAGATCCACCTGTCTTGCCGGGCTGTATGGCCGTGAGCTTCTGCTTCGCGTTAGGATCGCTTGGATCAATTGTGCCTCCGAAGCCTGGCGAGCCGGGGCTGCCAAGTAGCTTTCGCTGCGCCATCTCCTCGAACTCCTCCCGCGAGAGCGCCCTACCGTTCAAGGAAAAACTCCCAGTCCAACGAGGTGTGAGCGGCTTCTGGACGACGATGCTCTGGTGGGCGGTGAGCGTGCTCGGGTCGAGCGTGTAGGCCACTCGCGCCACGGGATCGTTGATTGTGATGAGCGTCGAGGCTGTCGCGGCTCTCCACCGCCCGATCGTGTTCAAGCTCTGCTCGAGGCGCGTGCGCCCCGCGCTGTCACGGTATAGCCGCGTTTCGTTGCGCTGAACGATTTGGTTACCGTCGCTCAGAGTCTGGACAATCTCGGTGGTTGCCGTTGCCGAGTACGGCGCGCCTTTGATCACGTCAACAGGCAAAGGCTGCGACGCCAACACGCGGAATACTTCTCCGTCAACGGCCGGGGACTTGCTTGGATCTTGCGCCAGTGCATTTACGGATCCGGCAACAAGCAACCCGCCAAACATCCAGTACTTGATTTCTCGCCTCATTTTCGTCTCCTTTATGTGAGCGCGCAACGCTTAGCGCACGAAGCGGATCAATCTAGCTAACCCGTCCTCGGCCAGAATCACGTCCGCCGTAACTTCGGTATTCCCCCGAAGCAATGCCAAAGGGAAACCAGCTTCAATGAGCGCGGAACTAGTCAGTTCCACGCGCACCAGCCGAACGCCTTGGCTTGTGGGTAGTTCATCTCTTTCACGCAAGGTGAAGAACTCTGTGACTTCCTCGACGCCTGCCGCTGCCTCCGCTTCGGGACGCAAGGAAGGTCGGCGGCTCGGGCGACGTTGCCGAGCGTCGCGCTTCGGCTGTACTTTCACCGGATTGCGCTCCGGCAAGGAAGACTGCGCAACGGGCTCGACAACCGCCGCTCCCCGCGATGAATCGGAGCTTGGGGGAATCAATAACCACCCCATGGCTGCCACCACGAGAGTCGCCGGAATCGCGGCCCAGCGCAACCACTGGGGCATCCATTCCTTGCCGGGCTTGCCCGCCATCGAGGATTCGAGCCGCGCCCGCAACCGGGCGCTCGTGGCGACCACCGGTGCCTCGACCTCGAAAGCCTCGCGCATCGAGTCGAACGCCAATTCCATCTCGCGCAGCGACGCCGCGCATTTCGGGCAGCCGTCCAGATGTAGACGCGTCATCGACGCTACTTCGGCCGGCAACTCACGATCCAGGTACGCCTGCAGGCTTTCTTCAGTGGGACACGCCATCACGATCCTCCCCCTTTCTCGAAATGCCGGACGAACTCACGTCGGGCCCGGACCAGCATCGTTCCAATGCTTGCTTCGTTCAAATCCAAGGCGATCGAAATCTCCCGATACGACAGCCCTTCGTTCCGCAACAGTAAGCACCCGCGAAGCGGTTCGGTAACGGCGGCCAGGGCGCGACGGGCGCTCTCAATCTCAGCCCGCCGAAGTAGTTCTATTTCTGGCGACGACCCGCTTGATCCGGTCTGCGCGGCGTATGCCTCGTCCCTCGTCCTGGCGCGGAACTGGCCGCGCAACAGGTTTCGCGCAACGTTCGCGGCGACGCGCAAGAGCCATCCGCGAAGCACTCCATTACGCTGTGCCTCTTCCATGTTCTGATGCAGGCGGATGAACACCTCCTGGACGACATCCTCCGCCAATGCTTCATTGCCACTCAGGGACATGGCATAACGAAACACGAGTTGATGATGGGCTGCGAAGGCTTGTTCAAGATTGAGCCGCGGGGCGACATTGGTCTCGCCAAGTTCTTTCCCGGTCTCGTCCCACAAGCCGATGTGATCTCCATTCATCAAGGTTGTATGACGTAAGAACACCGCGGACCGGTTGTTTGTGACAACTTTTTCCATTGCGCCAAGGAAAGCTGCTCTGTGAAAGGGTCTTGGGTGGGCAGGCGAGTCCAAAGCGCAGCTTGGTCGGCCAAACTCGCGGGAAGTCGCATTTGTTCCGGTGAACTGGTGCGGACCTGGGCTTCGTACCGGCCGATTGCGGAAACGACCGGCTCTGCTACGGTGGAGCCATTGGTCGCTGGTGGAGACTTGAGCGTTGCAAAACCCTATTGCGCTGAGCCGTGACGCGGCGACGGGTCTGTGCAACGGAACCGCCGAACGACCCCGCCCGGCGCCAAATAGGGTGCAAAGTTCTACGCCAGATAATTTGAAAAGTGACAGAAATTGGCAAGAAGCCGGCCGGCTTGTTCCCTCGCCCGGATCGCCGAGAAATAGCCTACTGCTCGATTGCCAGTGGCCCAAAGACAGGCAGCGCCATCCCCGCCTGGTCGCGCACATTGCAGTAAGGATCCTTGCCCGCACCGTAGCGCAGCGTCGCGCCTTCGGGCAGCTTGCCGCCCGCATGCAGCACGATCGCCGTGGGGTCCGTCGAGTCGATCTCGGCGCGGTAGAAGAACGGAACCACTGCGCCCGCCGCATCATGCACCGAGAATCCGGAAACACGCCCCAGGCTGGTGAGTTTCCCGTTGACCTCGGCAAACCGGATGCGAATGCGATTGCCCGCATACCGCACGCTGATCGGCCGCGGACCGCGCTTCAGCCAGCCACACGCTTCGGCGCCGGGAAAGCGGTCGTGGCAGGCGAGGTTCGCCATACGCCGGCCGAGCAGTTTCAAATCGCCGACACCCACGTGGATGCCGTCGTCGAGCGCAAGGTCGATGGCCGTGACCATGCCCGTGTAGGGGATAGCCGATTCGGCCTGGCGCTGCATCTCCTGCACGTGGTTCCACTCGTTGGCATTGGCAGTGGCCACGTGACGCCCGATCTGCACGTAATAAAACGGAACCTCGGCCTGGCCCAGGTCTGAGCGGAACGCCGCCACCAGTTTCTCGAACTTGGCGCGGAATTCGGGCGCGGCTTTGGGCGACGCGTCGGATTCACCCTGATACCAAAGGATACCGGCGACCTTGCCGCCAGCCAGACGCGCGCGCCGGATCGCGCCGCCGTACAGCGAATCTCCGCCCTGATCGCGCAGATCGGGACTCCATTGATCCATCGACGTGCCGCCATGAGCGCAGGGCAGCAGCCCCACGGGCACACCGGTGCGTTTCACCATCTCGGCGGCGAACGGGAGGCCGAGGCCCGCACCCTTGCGCCGCGCGGCGACGTATTTCGTCAGTCGCTCCCCTTCATAACGCTCGGGCTCCTTGTTGGCATTGCGCCGCCAGTGAACGCGATCGGTGGCCGATACTAACGTATGCAGCGGCTCTTCGGCGATCCCCCAGCGGTCGGCCATATCGAAGCTGTGCACCAAGCCGTTGGGCGGCTCCACGCCCACCAGATCGCCGACGCCTTCCATGTTCGATTGCCCGGCGAGCAGCCAAAGATCGCCCACCAGCACACCCGTGATCGCTGCCTGCACGCCCGATTGCGCCACGCGCGCTTCCACGCGGTAAGGGCCGCCGGTGGGCAATTCCAGCTTCGCACTCCATTGCTCGCGCGCGATCCTGCCGGCAGGCTTCCAGTCGAGTCCCGGTAGCGGTCCGGTCTTATCGAGCACCCGCACTTCCACCTCGCGGTCGTTGAGCGTGCCAGTGCCCTGGAGTTCGACGGCCGCTTTACCGGCGCCGTCGCGCTGCAGCACCTGGTCGTCCACCAGTCCCTTGACGATGGCGAAATCCGGTTTTTGCGCTTGGAGGCAGAGTGTGAAAAAGATCGGTATGAGAGCCCGCATCATGCGATGCATTCTACCGGATGGCTCAAGAGATTCCAATTGCCCGGCTGCGAGCGCGTGACTTCCAGCACCTCCGTCACGATCGACCAACCAGACCGCCGTAGCCGAAGCGGTATGCCGGCCGCTGGCGGCAAGCCCGGCGAAGGGTCACTGGCCGCGAACGGTAACCTTGCGCGCCCCCGCCAACGGGCCGGCCGCCTTCTGCCGCGCCGCTTCGGAGACGTTGATCCGATTCACCACGGCCCGCGCTCCCGCCGTCTTCGCCATGCGGGTGGCCGCGCCCTTGTGCTGCACGACGTCCGCGGTTCCTTCGATGGTCGCGACGCCGCCCTGCACCCGCACCTGGAAATTGTTCCGGCTCACCTTGGAACGGGCGAAGCGGGCTTTGATGGCGCGTTCGATATCGGCATCGGAGCGTGCCGGAGCCGCCCGCCGGGCCTGAGCGGGAGCCGCCAAGGCGGTCACCGGCGTCAGCGAGAGCATGAGAAAGAGAAGGAACCAGGAAAGAAGGCGCATCCTCTAATTAGTGGCGGGAGTCTGTGTGTTATCTCTAGCAATATGAAGCTATCGGCCACATCGAGTGCTTTTCTGATTTTGGCCTTGCCCTTATTGGCGGACGACTGGGCGCAATGGCGCGGGGGGAATCGGGACGGAATCTCCCCAGAAACCGGACTGCTGAAATCCTGGCCCGAAGCCGGTCCCAAACTCCTCTGGAAGGCTACCGGGTTGAGCGAAGGCTTTTCCGCCGTGGCCGTATCCAAAGGCAAGTTGTACACGCAGGGCCAGCGCGGCGACAAGGAATACGTGATGGCATTCGAGGAAGCCACCGGTAAAAAGCTTTGGGAAGTCGAAGCCGGCGGATCCTATCGCGAGCGCCGGGGCAATGGCCCGCGCGGCACACCCACCATCGAAGGCGACCGGCTGTGGGCGCTTTCGGCCGACGGCACGCTGGTATGCCTTGAAACCGGCACCGGCAAGAAAGTCTGGACCGTGCAGATTCTGGAGAAGTTCAAAGGCGATGTGCCGCACTGGGGCATCAGCGAGTCGCCGCTGGTCGATGGCGACAAGCTCATCGTCACGCCGGGCGGCTCCGACGGCGGCGTGGTCGCGCTTGAAAAGAAGACCGGCAAGACCATCTGGAAATCGAAGGAAGACGATCCGGCCGCCTATTCCTCTCCGATCGTGGTGCAGGTGGGGAAGATCCGGCAATACGTGGTATTCAACGCGCGAGCCGTAGTCGGGTTGAATGCCACCACGGGGGAATTGCTGTGGCGGTATGACAAGGTGACCAACCGCACGGCCAACATCGCAACTCCGATCATTTCCGGCGACCATCTGTTCGTTTCCTCCGACTACGGGACCGGCTGCGCGCTGTTGCGGATCGACTCCGCTACCGGGAAAGCTTCAGAAGTTTATTTCAGCCGGGAAATGAAGAACCACTACAGCTCATCGGTGCTGGTGGGGGATCATCTTTACGGATTCAACAGCACCGTATTGACCGCCATGAATCTGAAGTCGGGCGAAGTCGCCTGGCGCGACCGGACCGTTGGAAAGGGATCGGTCACCTATGCCGACGGGCATCTTTATGTATACGGCGAGCGCGGCGGGGTGGCGCTGGTGGAGGCGACGTCCGGCGGCTACAAAGAAAAATCGCGTTTCGCGATTCCGCCCGGCGAGTTCAACACCTGGACCCCGCCTGTGATCGCCAACGGCCGCCTTTATCTGCGCGAGCAGGACACTCTTTACGCGTTCCAGATCCGCGCCAATTGATCGCCTGAACGGACACTGTGACGGGACCGTCCGGACAGCCTGTCCGGCATAGAACTCGCCCTCGCACGGGTCACGCCAGCGGTATCAATTACTTCCGGCGAATGGAGGGATGGCGGCCGCCTTGCATCAGAAGCGGCATGACCCCCGCCGCCAGGAACTACGTATCCATGGTGATCGCCGCCGGCGTCGCTACACTCGTTGCCTCGTTATGGAGTGCCGGCTTTGGAGACGTGGAACGATTTCTGCTCTACTTATTGTTCACGGCCGCCTGCGGTCCCGTGAAGCTTCGGCTGCCGAAGCTCGATGGCTCGTTCTCGCTCAATTTCCTGCCGCTGCTAGTGGGCGTAGCGCATTTCACGCTGGCCGAAACCATGGTGGCGGCCTGTGTCGGCGCGGCCGCCTGCAGTCTCATCAACCGTAAGACTTCGCCGACGATGCTGCAATCGGCGTTCAACATTTCGGCTCTCATCGTCACGGTGGCGCTGTGCTTCGGCCTGCTTCACTACGGCTTCCCGCCGGCGGCCGGAATGCTTCCACTCCGGCTCTCGGTGGCGGCGGCCATTTACTTCTTCACGTCGACGGTGCTGGTTTCCCGCATCCTGTCGCTGCTGAACGGCAAGCCGCTAACCGAGGTGAACGCGCAATGGTATTCCTGGATGTTCCCCTACTACATCCTGGGAGCGATGTTCATCGGCATTCTTTCCGAAGGCGCCGAGATCGGCAATACGCCGACGTGGCTCGCCGCTCTGCCGCTGTTCCACCTCATTCACTTTTTCTACGGCCTGACGCAATCCAAGCCCGCCTCGGGAAAGGCGGAAGACGACGTGGCCGTGCTGCCGGTGCCGGTGCGATTCTATGTCTCCGCCGTGATTTTGAGCGGCTTCATTCTCGCCATGGCCGCGGCCTGGAACTGGCAGGCGATCGAGTGGCCGCGGTTTGCGGGCTATCTCGCCGTCACGCTGGTGATGGCCGCCTTCAAGGTGCGGCTCCCGTTCCTGACAGGAACGCTGTCGTTCGGCTTCGTGCCGGTGCTGGTGGCCGCAATCGAGTTTTCGTTTGCCGAAACGGTGTTCCTGGCCGCCTCCACGGCGGCGGTACAGGCGCTGTGGAAGCCCGCTCGCCGGCCGGCCTCCATCCAGGTGGCTTTCAACGTCGCCTGCCTGATGGTCGCCGCCAGCGTGGTGTTTCTGCTATCCCGCATCGCCTGGCCTGAGCAGGATCTTTCGGCCGGACGCCTGGTGGCGGCGACCGGTACGCTCTACCTCGCCAATACGCTGATGGTTGCGCAGGTGCTGAGCATGCTTCAGCGGCAACCTTTGTTTGCCATCTGGCGCCAGTGCTACTTCTGGACGCTGCCCTTCTATTCGGTGGGCTGCCTGATCGTCTCCCTGATGATCTTCACCATGCAGGCCTCCGGCTGGCCGCTTTCGCTGCTGGTGCTGCCGCTGGCCGGGATGATCTACGTTTCCTACCGCATGCATGTGGGCGCCGCGGCCAGAGCGGTGGAGCCGGCGATGCCGGCTTAGGAGCGTCTGGCGCGAAGACCCAAAAGCGCGAGCCCGATGGCACCGAGCAGCATCGACCCCGGCTCCGGCACATCCGCCGCATTCAGCTGCATGTAGTAGGGCGGGAAGCTGGAGACACCCAGCACCCAGGACGCTCCGCCGGTGTTCGATCGTGCATAAACGCTGCTAAAAGCGGAGCCGGTCCCGGTCAGCGTGTTGGGGAAATACGACAGGTAGGTGCCCGAACCGCTGCTGCGCATCACGATCCAGTAAGCCGTGTTTGCCGCCAGGCTGGTGGCCGTAGCAAAGCCGAAATCGGATGCCGAACCGCCCACGGCGCTGGTCGAACCGATGGAAGCAAGTTGCGTGCCTGGACTGTTGCTTGAGTCGCTGTACAGCAATACGTCAATGGGCGATGTCGTGTTGGTGGCGCTCAACCGCAAGGTCACCAGCGACAGGAGGTAAGTGGAGGAATCGGTAACGAATTTGTTAGCGTTCCACTGCGTGACATTCACGGTGTCGCTCCCACCCAGCGGCTCGCTCAAATTATCGTAGATCGTAATCGCGCGCGATACGGCCGGCGTGAAAAGCAAGACGCCGGCAAGAAGAGAAGAACGCAGACGGTGAAACAAAAAGGCCTCCGGAACTCGGATTCGATTGGGAACGCGGTCCTCGTCTCAAACGGCGCCGTCACGCGTTTGTAGGAACCCGGGCGGTAGACTCCGCCAATTGCCCCACCTTATCAGATCGGGTCGAGGCCCATCAAGGATTTTGACGTCTTCCCCACCGAAGTCCGGGAGCGATACCCGCATCAGGAAATGGACTGTACCCGCCCGTTTTCCGCCGCCGCATAGCTGGCGAAAATCGTCTTCAGGATGTACAGGCTTTCGGCCGGCGACAGCACCGGCGGCTCCATGCCAAGGGACGCCCGTACGACGTGCCGCACATAGGCCGTGTAGGCGGTTTCGGCGCCCGCGGGCGGCTTGAAGCGGTGTGTCTGCTTGTCCTGATTCGTATACCAGGTCAGCGGATTGGCCGTGTCGTCCACCTCTACCCATCCTTCCGAGCCCCACATCTTGAGGAACAGTTGCTTGCCGCGATCGAGATAGTAGCCGGAGGTGATGTTGCCCAGCGCTCCGTTGGCGAACCGGAACGATATGGTGGCGGCGTCTTCGGTGTCGATGGGCTGGCCGCCCACGTTGCCGGTGAATCCCGCCACCTGCGTGATGCGCGATCCGGAGATGTACATCGCCAGATCGAGCCAATGAATGCCGAGCCAGATCAGGTGGCCGCCGCCGGCGCGCGCTTTCTGCGCCGTCCAGGTCTTGTGATATTCCGGTCGCGTGAGCCTGGTCTGATCGGCGATGATGTGCAGTTCGGCGCCATACAGCTTTCCGATCGCGCCCGATTGCACGATGCGGCGCGCTTCCCGCATCACGGGGTCCACGCGATTTGCGAGAGCCAGCATGAGATGCCGCTGGCGCGCTTCCGCCTTTTCGGCCAGCGGCGCGAAATCGCGGGCGCTGACGCAGGCGGGCTTTTCCGCCATCACATGACATCCGGCGTCGAGCGCGGCATTGATCGCCGGAGGCGCCAGCTTGGCTTCCATCGTGATCAGGGCCAGTGACGGCTTGTGCGCCGCGAACAGATCCCCGGGGCTGCGGAACGCGCCAGCCAGCTTCGATCCCAGGCCCTTACGGACGGACTCTTCGGTCGCTCCGCTCGGGTCGCACAGCCAGACCTTCTCCGCTTCTTCCGTCCTGGCGAGACCTTCGATATAGGCGCTGAGGTGAGGACCGCCGGCGTGCGTGATCAAAGCCACCCCGGCGCGATTCGATGCCGCCAGGGCGGGCGCGAAAGCGGCCAGTTGAGCGAAGGTGCGTCGTTCCATGCCAACGAGAATACTATGTTCGAACGGGCGCCGGAGGACGCGGGTTGACCCACATCCATACGACAGCCGCGATCCAATTGATGCCCACGGCTACCATCAAAAAAACATTCCAGTCGTGAAATGTTTCCACTACCCAGCCATGGAAAGCCGGGAAAACGACCCGGGAGAGGTTGGGGGAGGCGTTCATCAGTCCGCCCCCCGCGCCGCCGCTCGCCCCGCCGATATCGAGCGCGGAAGCCCAGGCCGCGCCGAGAAACAAATCGACGCCGAGGGCGCCCGACGCCATCAGCACCGCCGCCAGCCTCGGCTCCTCGCACCACACGCCCGCCGATAGCAGCAGCCCGCCCGCCGCCAGCGATACGGTGCCAATCAGCGTGCGCGCCCTGGGGACGCCAAACCGCCGTGCCAGAGCGTCCGTCAGCAGCCCGCCAAGCCACGTTCCGAACACGCCAAACAGAAACGGCAGGCCCGCGTATCGCGCCGATTCGCCCAGGCTCATCCGGCGTTCCTGCATGAGGTAGGTGGGAAACCAGGTGATGTAGAACTGCCACAGAAAGGTGCAACCGAACGCCACCGCCAGCAGGCACCATAACCGGCCCGATCGCAGCAGCGTGGGCCAGTCGGGCTTCACTTTGGCCTGCACCGCGGGCAACCCCGCTTCGATCAGTTGCACTTCGGCCCCGTTGACGGCCGGATGCTCGCGTGGCGTATTGCGAAACCACAGATACCAGGCCACCGCCGCCACCACGCCAAAGCCACCGAATAGAAGGAACACGGAGCGCCATCCATAGGCGCTGAGCGCCGCCGCCGCGAGAAACGGCGTGATGGCGGCGCCCAAGCGTCCGCCGCCGAGAAAGAAGCCGAACGCCGACGACCGCTCCCCCACCGGAATCCAACGGTTGAACGCCGCCGCGATGGAAGGAGAAAGCGCGGCTTCGAGGCCGCCGAAAACGAACCGGATCGCCAGCAGCGATGCGAAGCTCCAGGCCACGGCCGTCATGCCGGTGAAGATCGACCATCCGACGATGGCCATCGTCACCAGGCCGCGCGCGCCGCGACGGTCCGCCGCCAGGCCCCATGGCGTTTGTCCCAGGAAATAGGACAGGCTGAAGATGCTGTAGACCAGCCCCATCTGCGTGGGTGAGAAGCCGAACTCCTTCTGAATGCCAGGCCCGGCAATCGAGATGCAGGAGCGGTCGGTATAGCAGATCAGGTTGATCGCCACCGCGAGCGCGACGATCGAATAGCGGACGCGAGTGGGCACCAGGGTTCTAAAATACCAGCTTCAAACTCATCTGCGAGACGCGCGCGGCGCCGGAGCCCGCGATGACGCCGTAGTTTGGCGTCCCGAGCACATTGCCGGGCGCGTTGAAGTTGGTGCGGTTGAAGGCGTTGAAAAACTCGGCGCGATACTCAAGCTGGACGCCTTCCTTGAACCGGAACGCCTTCTTGATGTTGAGATCCACGGTGGCCAGACCCGGCATGATGAGCGTGCGCGTTTCTTCCGTGCCGAAGGTGTACATGGGTGGGGCGACGAACGCATCGGTATCGAACCAGCGCGTAATCGTGCGGCCGCTTTCGGGCAGGTTGCCGTCTCGCAGGCGATTGGCACGCTGCTCGCTGCCCGAGTTCAACCGCGCCACGCCGCCTAAAACCTGGACGGCGAACGCGCCTCCCGATTGCAGCGTGGTGATGGTGCTGAGCTGCCATCCATTCACGGCAACGGCGGCCCAACCCGAACGGCGGAATGGCAGATCGTAGACGGCGCTGGTGACGGAAACGAACTTGCGATGCGAGCTCGACAGGCCGCGCTGCGATAAATCGCTGTAAGTCTGCGACGTGGCCGTGCCCGTCGGATTGCCGGCCACCGACGAAAAGGCCTGATCGATGGTGCGCGAGAAGGTGAACGAGCTCAGCACGGTCAGCCCTTTACTGAAGCGGCGCGTGAACTTGGCCGTGCCGGAGTTATAGAAGGTTTTCGAATCGGAACGGACTTCGGTCAGCACGCCATATTGCGGCAACCGGCGCCGCTGCTGGATGGGGCCCACGCCCGGCGGCGCGTCGTTGGCATTCACGGCGCGATCGCCACCAAGCGCGAGATTGCCCGCGTAGCCCAGTTCAATTGCGTTGTTCTCCGTGATCTGATGCGCAATGTGGAACGACCGCAATTGCGAATAGCCGGCCTTAAAGTCGTTGGTCAGGCTGCCGTAGTTCGGCGGGGGAGGAGCGCCCGCCACGGCGCTGGGAAAGGGATTGTCCCAGGTGATGGGCGGCGCGCCGCGATCGGCGAAGAAGTTGGTGAGCGTCGCCCACGGCGGATTGCTGCCCAACCGGAACAGCGCCAGGTTCATCGTGTAGTTGTAGTAGATGCCGTAGCCGCCGCGAATGACGGTCTTATCGCCTCGGAACGGCCGCCAGGCGAAGCTTACACGCGGAGCGAAATTATTCCAGTCCTTAGGATAGAACGGATCGCCCGCCTTCATGGGAATCGGCACACCGCGAGCGAAATCGAAGCCGGTGACTTCGCCCCTGGCATCGTGCACGGGCGTCGACGGCTCATAGCGAAGGCCCACGTTCACCGTGAGCCGCGGTGTGATCTGCCAATCGTCGAGCGCATAGACCGCCAGCCGCGTTTGCCGCATGCGGATGGTCCAGGCGCGATCGCCGAGCGCCGACTGCTGCGGCAATCCCAGCAAAAAGTCGCCGAACGCGTTGCCGCTGCCCACCGGATTGTTGTCGAGGAAATTGAACTGACCGCGTACCGTCAACCCTTGGGTGCGGTCGGAACGAATCAGCCGGCCGTCGAAGCCGAACTTGAAACGGTGCCGCGCGCGATTCACGGAAATGTTGGTGGCGAGCTGCCACACCTGATCGGGTTGAATCAGCGGGTTGTTGGTCAAGTCGCCGAGCGAGGATAGCCCGCCGATGTTGATCGACGGAAATCCATTGGTCTGCCCGCTGGCCGGAATGCCGGGAATGCCCAGCGTTCGCTGAATGCTGAAGTCTGTGTTCTCGCGCGGGTCGGATTGGAAAATGAACGACCGGTTGAAGGCCAGCCGCGTTTCCTGAACGACGGTCGGATTCCAGATGCGCGTGTGCGCCGCCACCACGTTGTAAGCCTTCAGGCCGGTGCGGCGCACGAAGCCGGGAAAGAATTCCGGGTCGGGCCGGTCGCGGTTGTCGTAGGCTCCGCGGGCGAAGAACACGTCGTTGGGGCTGAAACGATGGTCGATCTTGTGCAGCGTCGAGTCGCTGTTGGTGAGCACGGGCGCCAGGACCTGATAGTTGAACACCTGGCCCGGCGTATTGGCGCGCGGGAAATAGTCGAGTATGGCGCGCGCCTGCCGGGTGAGCCGCGCGGTGGGAATCAGGTTGCCCGGAAACGCCGCGCCGGTGGCCGGATCGCGCACCGCCCCGGCCAACGGCAGTCCGCGGTAGTCGCGCGAGAGATCGCCGGTGCGCTGCTCATCGGAGGGCACCATGAACCGGCCGAACTGTTCCTGCCGGATACGAATACCTTCGTAGTTGGAAAAGAAGAACGTGCGGTCTTTGCCGTTGTAGAGCTTCGGAAGATACACCGGCCCGCCGACGGTCCCGCCGAATTGATTCTGCCGCAGCTTGGGCTTGGAAGTGGGAAAGAAGCCGCGCGCGTCCATCTTGTCGTTGCGCAGGAAATTGAATAGAGTGCCGTGCACCCGATTGGTGCCGGACTTGGTGACGATGTTGACGTTCGCCCCGGCCTGGAACCCGAACTCGGCGGAGAAGGTGCCGGTCTGCATTTTGAATTCCTGAATGGCGTCGACCGAGGGGTTAAAGGAATTCCAGTTGTAGAAGCCGACGTTCATCGTCGCTCCATCGAGGTTCCATTCATTGTCGGTATCGCGCTGGCCGTGCGCCCAGATGCCGATGCCTCCGGCGAGGAAGCCCTGCAGCGTCGCGCCGCCCGGCACGCCGTTCTGGATATTGGGAGTCAGCAGCGCCAGCACATTGAAGTTGCGGCCGTTCAACGGCAGTTCCACCACGCGCTTGTTGTCCACTACGTCGCCGAACACCGCGTCTTCGGTATTGACGATGGGCACCGCCGCCGTAACGCTGATGGATTCGGTGACCGAGCCCGGCTGCAATTCGATATCGACGCGGGCGCGCTGCTGCACCTGCAGCACGATGCCCCGGCGCATCTCTTTCTTGAAGCCCTTGGCGGAGACGGAAAGCTCGTATTCGCCAATCGGCAGATTCGGCAGGACGTAATTGCCGTCGTTATCGGAAGAGGTCTGGCGTTTGAAGTTGGTGGCGATCCCCGTGGCCTCGACTTCGGCGGCGCCCACGATGGCGCCCGAAGCGTCGCGAATGGTCCCAAGCAGATCGGCCGTTGTGACTTGGGCGTGTGACAGGGCCCTTATGCTGAGAATGCAAACCGCGATTCGGAGCATCATGTCCGGATATCGTATGTGCGGCGGCCGGGCGGCGTCAATCGGGATTGAAAAATTGCTTCGGTCTAGAATCGAATTTTAGGCATGAGGGAAGATCTGTTTTGCTACCAACACCATCCAATCTCGCGGGACGCCAAAGCAGATTGGCAACTCGCGGTCCCAGCCGTCGCGGCGATCGGGTGGATTCCATTCCACGACAATCTATCTCCAGCCGGTCTTTCGAAGGTCGACGAGGCGCTCGATGCTCTCGTAAGTCTGGGCAACAACCCGCCGCCGAGCCGTCTATCCAGCCCCGGCGAGTTCGTCTCCTTCGTCCAAAAGAAGGATTTCCGCGCCGCGCTGGCTCTGGATGAGATTAAGGTTGGCATCGACAAGACCGGTACCTTCACGGCCGTATCCTTCTACAATCTGATCCGTTGCGGTTATACCCCGCTCCCGCCCAAGCATCGGCTGATCTACTGGCGCGGCCAGGGATTCGGAAGACCGAAGGTGATCGCATCGAGCGACGAGATCCGGGTTCGCTGCACGCTTTGGTTCAAGCTGAGTAAGGTCACCAGCCTCGCTGCGCGAGCCCTCAGCGGATTCTGGCCCGCTTCCGCCAGTGCAGAGATCGAAGTGGTGATCGTGCGAAGGCCATTGAAGGTCACGGTACTATTTTCCGGATCCGCCGTACCGAGCCAATACCACTACATCGATTGGGAAACCTGCGGCTGTGGTTACGATATGCTGGCTGACGAGCCGGAAGAGTTCGAAGCCTTCCTGAAGCTGGGATATTGCAAGGATGCGCTAAGCCGGTGCACCCACAGAACGGAGTTCTCAGCGAAACAGCTTAGAATGACCCGAGTGGAAATCCCATGAAACACGCCATCCGTAACCCTCGCGCGGTTTTTGCCCGATAAGAAGGTGAGGAAGCATGATATTGATTCGACGTGCGGCCGGCAGAGAACCAAGCGCGAAGGTCCGCCAACTCGCCGGCATTCTTCAGCAACCAGGAATCATCGACCGCTTCCCGCTGACCCTGGTCTCGCTCGAACTCGGCGATTCTACGGAGCCCGAAACTCTCGAAGCCTGCTTCGAAGCGGGAGGCGGCTCGTTGTTTTACACATTCGACTGCACCCGCCCATGGGAAGAGAGTCTGAAGGAGTTCCAGGAATTCGCCGGCCATCAGCTCACTCGACACGGCAACCCTCCGGTTTCGAGGAGCGCTTCTGGCGATTGACTACTTTTGAACCACACAAAACCGGTTGCCGTCCGGGTCGGCCAGCACCACATAAACGGCGCCCGTTTCGTAGTCCCATTGCACACGCCTGGCGCCGAGTTGAATCAACCTCTCAACTTCGGCCGCCTGATCGGCCGCGTACAAATCGAGGTGATGACGCTGGTGCGTTGCGGCTTCGGACGTCACCAACTTGATGGCCATTTGCGGGCCTGGTCCGTTCGAGGGAATCAGCACGGCCCAGTCATCGGAAGGCTCTTCCCGCGGCCGGTAACCGAGAGCGGCGCTCCAGAACCGGATCGCCGCCGGAACATCGCTTACACCCCACACAATCGACCCGATTCGAAGCATCGTTTCACCGCCGGAAAAATTCTTCCTTGCTCACGTCGCCTTCCACCGCAACGTCGAAGAAGCCCACCATCATTTCGTCTTTGCTCGGCTCGCCATAGCTCACCTCGGCGAGCGGATCCGGATTGCGCGGATTGTTCGGGGAGTTGTCCCACCATGCGGTCACACGCAGCCGCGAGCCCTTTAGCAGCGTGCGCGGCCGCGCGAGCACGTAGTTCAACTGCCAGTAAAAATCGTAAGGGGCTACGCGCAGCAGCGTCTCGACGCGGCCGCCCGGTTCCACCAGCGTATACTCGAACGCTTTCCCGCGCAGATGCAGATGCGGGAACATCGATAGCAGCAGCGCATCGTTCGGCAGAGTACCGGAAGCGGATTCGCGATGATTCGGCTCGCCCGGCGGAATTCGAAAATCGGTTGACGCGATCTGCAGCGTGAGCACCCGGCGGGCGGGCGGCTTGGGGGCGAACGCCAGGCGGAGGGAAGTGCGGTCCTCGACGGCCTTGCCGTTGGGAGTGTAGTGAATCTGCATGGCCAATGCGGCGCCCGCCGGAATTTTTTTCGCCATGCCCTCGGGAAGCGTCATCGGCGGCTGGCCCGGTGCGTAGACGGCGAGGATATCGGCCTTGGTAGGCCCGTGCCGGGGCAACGGCTGGCCGGCTTCGCGCACGTAGACAACGGCGTGATGAACCACGCCGCGGGCGCCGGGCCGCACCTCGGCCGCCGTCACCCAGCGGTCTTCGGCGAAACTGGCAGGCAGGTCCACCAGTTGATACTCGAGTTCCTCGCGCGCGGGTACAAGAACCGGCTTCGGCATGGTTAACGTCAGATCCCATTCCCGCCCGGCGGCAGGCGACGGCACCACGCCGCGCCGCTCGCCCTCGGGGGCGCCCGAAGCCACCCAATCGGAAATCGCCCCGATCTCCGCCGCGGTCAACCGCGGATCGTTGGCAAAAGACCCGGATGCGGCGAACCATGGAGGCATCCTACGGCTGAGTACCGCCTCGCGAATCGCCTTGGCCCACGGCCGCGCTTGACTGTAGGTGACCAGCGGCATCCTGCCGATCTCACCCGCGCGATGGCACGACAGGCAGCGGCGTTCGAGAATCGGCTGAATGTCGCGAAACGTCACTACGGCCGCCAGCGCCAGGGACATCATGCCATGGCCAGAATGCGGTCGAGCGCCTTCGAAACCGGCATCAGGTGGTCCGGATGGTCTTGGCGATAGCCCACTTCCGGTGAAAGAAACCCGCGATAGCCCACCTGCTTCAAGGCAGCCATCACTTCCTTCCAATCGACATCGCCGTCGAGCAACGGCACGAATCGTCCCGGATCGAGCTTGTAATCCTTGACGTGTACTCGCCTGATGCGGGAGCCGAGCGTGAGAATCCAATCCTGCGGATAGCCGAATGCCATCACGTTGCCGGTGTCGAAATGCGATTGCAGCCATGGACTCTCAAACTGGTCGATGAACGTCTTCATCTCGATGGGGCTCACCAGGAACTTGTTCCGGACGTTTTCCAGCGTGAGATACACCTTCGCCTCGGCGGCATGCGCGACGCACTTGCCGAGTTCCGCCGTCACGCGATCCCACGTTTCGCGATATCCGTAACGAAAGCGAGGGCCATCGCCCAGCCGGCCGGGCACAATCAATAAGGCGCCGCAGCCGATGTGGCGGCAAAGCTCGATGGCTTTGTGAATCGTGGCGGTGCCGCGGGCCCGCACCTCCGGCTCGGAATGATTCAGAGGAGTCTCGGCCAGCACGTTCGAAACCCACAGACTGGCGATGGCGATGCCGGCCCGGCGCGCCGCTTCTCCCACGCGCTCGGCATCCTCTTTAGAAGAGGCAGCCGTCAGTTCCCCACCCAGACGGATCTCCACCGCCTGGAAACCGGCGTCGCGAGCCTGCCGGAACTGCTGTGCCAGAGGAGTGCCGGGGGCGAAAATCGAATGGCAGACGCTCTTGATGAAGCGTTCGTTCACGGAGCCACCGTGTAATAGCGGGATAACGTCTCGGCCACGCACGCCGGCTTTTCCTGCCCTTCGATTTCCACGGTCACTTGAAAGCGCGCCTGCCAGCCGCCCTTGACTTCGGAAAGCTCCAGCAACTGGAACCGGGCCCGAATGCGCGAGCCCGATCGCACCGGACTGACGAATCGGATCCGGTTGGCACCATAGTTGATCGTCATGGCAAACAAATCGCGAAAATTGAGGCACTCGTACGTAAAACGGGGAATGAGCGAAAGGGTGAGAAAGCCATGGGCGATGGTGGTGCCGAACGCCGACTCGCGCCGCGCGCGTTCCGGGTCGACGTGAATCCACTGATGATCGTCGGTGGCATCGGCAAAGGCATCGATCCGCCGCTGCGTGATTTCGAGCCAATCGCTGACCGCCACCTCCTGCCCTTCCAGACTTTTGAGCTGCGCGATATCGGAGAACTGGCCCTTCTGCACGGTAACCTCTTCAGATATAATTGCACCAACTGGTATGGCGACGACTCGTATTCTGCTGACGTTCGCCGCGCTGGCGGTCCGTTCACTGGCCGCGCCGGCCGAAGTGGCCCCGGTTTCCTTCACCAAGGAAATCAAACCGATTCTAGAAGCTCAATGCGTCAAGTGTCACGGCTCGGCCATGCAGATGGCCAAGCTCGACCTCAGTACGCGCGCGGCGGCAATCAAGGGTGGCGAGCGCGGCCCGTCCATCGTACCGGGCAACGGCGCCCAGAGTCCTTTCTATAAGAGGATCGCGGGCATCGACAAACCGGCAATGCCGATGGGCGGCAAGCTCACCGGTACGGAAGTGGCCGCCATCAAGAACTGGATCGATCAGGGTGCGGCGTGGGATGGAACCATCGGCACGCCGGACGCCGCCAAATCGGGTCCCAAGGAAAACGATGAGCTGCCGCCAAACGCTCGCCAATATTGGGCATTTCAAAAGCCGGTCAAAGCCGATCCGCCCAAGGTCGAGGCACGCTGGTCGGGCAATCCGATCGACGCTTTTCTCAAGTCCGAGCTCGACAAGCGGGGACTCAAACCGGCGCCGCGAGCCGATGCGCGCACGCTGGCGCGCCGGGCCTATCTGGATCTGACAGGCTTGCCGCCCACCCCCGAGCAGGCGCGCGCCTTCGCCAATGACCCTTCGCCCGCCGCCTGGAGCAATCTCATCGAACAACTGCTCGCGTCGCCGCAGTATGGTGAGCGGTGGGGGCGGCACTGGCTTGATGTCGCGCGCTATGCCGATTCAAATGGCTACGAGCATGACTTCGACCGGCCGAACGCCTGGCGCTATCGCGACTACGTCATCCGCTCCTTTAATAAGGACACGCCTTACGACCGCTTCCTGACCGAACAACTGGCCGGCGATGAGCTTGACGAGGACAATTACGACAACCTCATCGCCACGGGCTTCCTGCGCAGCTATGCCAAGGTCGGGTTCCGCGAGAAGGACAATCCGCACTACCGCTACGACTATCTCGACGATATGATCGCTACGCTCGGGCGCGGCGTGATGGGATTGACGGTTCACTGCGCGCGCTGCCACGATCACAAGTTCGATCCGATTCTGCAGAAAGATTACTACCGGCTGCAAACCACGCTGTTCAGCTACGTGGAAGTCGATCATCCGCTGGTGCCGCGCGATCAGGCGCGGGAATGGCGGAAGAAGAACGATGAGATCGTGGCGAAAACGGCTCCTTTGAAGCTGCGCGTTCGCGAAGTGGAAGAGCCTTACCGGCAGCAACTGTTGAAGGTCAAGTACAAAAAGTTCCCGGAGAATATTCAGGAAGCCATCAACACGCCGGAAGAGAAGCGGACCGCCGGACAGGTGCTGCTGGCCAACCAGATCATCCGCACCACCAGTGTTTCGAGCGCCGAAATCGCCAAGTTTTTGAAGCCGGAAGAGAAGATTGAAATCGACCGGGTGAATGCCGAGATCGCGGCGCTTGAAAAGCAGCGGCCCGCGCCGATTCCCCAAGCCATGGGAATCACCGACGGCGATTACCGCTTCGCTCCCGACGGCGCCGGCGACGAACCCGCGCCTGGAAAAGGTGTGAAGAAGGAAGCGGTCGACGGCACGTTCCTGCACGAAGGCTCGGACGCCTACGTCGCGCCGCCCGCTCATTTCCTTTATGGCGGCGATATTTACAGCAAGGGCTCGGTGATGCAGCCCGGCTTCGTGAAAGTGGCCAATACCTGGAATGCGCCCGTCGCCACGCCACCCGCCAACGGGCACACGTCCGGACGCCGCCTGGCGCTCGCCAAGTGGCTGTTCTCGCCGGAAAATCCGATGACGGCGCGCGTGGCGGTGAATCGCATCTGGCATCACCATTTTGGACGCGGCATCGTCCCCACGCTCGACAACTTCGGCAAGAACGGCGATAAACCGACGCATCCGGAACTGCTCGACTGGCTGGCGGTGGAGTTTCGTGAGCGCGGCTGGAGCATCAAGCAAATGCACCGCCTGATGATGACGTCGGCGGCTTACCAGATGGCTTCGGGATTCGCCGAGGACGGCAACGTTGCCAAAGACACCGATAACGTCTATCTGTGGCGCTTCCGGCCGCAGCGGCTCGAAGCCGAGGCCGTGCGCGATTCCATTCTTTATGTCGCCGGCTCGCTCGACGCCAAGGCGGGCGGACCGGCGGTGTTCCCATCGCTGAAGGAAGAAACGCTGGCTTCGATGAAATACGGCATCTGGAACAGGCAGGAAGAATCGGAAAGCTGGCGCCGCAGCGTGTACGTGTATCGCAAGCGCGGACTTCCCTTCCCGTTCTTCGAAGTGTTCGACCTGCCGGATCAGACACAGACCTGCGGGCGGCGCAACGTATCGACCGTACCCACCCAGGCGCTCACGCTGCTCAACAACGATTTCGTGTTGACGCAGTCCAGGCTTTTTGCGGGCCGTGTGCGCAAGCTTTCCCCCGGCGACCCCGGCGAACAGTTGAGCCTTGCCTACGAACTGGCGCTGTCCCGCGCGCCCGATGAAAACGAGCGCGCCCTCGGCCTCGAATTTCTTAACCGGAACAAGCTCGAAGACCTCGCGCACGTTCTGCTGAACCTGAGCGAGTTCGTTTATCTGAGGTAGCACCATGGCGAAGATCATCGACAGACGCAAGTTCCTGTTTGAGGCCGGTGGAGGTCTTAGCGGTGTCGCGCTCGCCTACATGCTGGGCCAGGAAGGACTGCTGGGGGCGACCGCCGGGCAGACGTGCGTGGCCGGAGGCAAGACTCCGTTCGCTCCGCGCCAGCCGCACTTCGCCCCGCGCGCCAAGAACGTCATCTCGCTGTTCATGAGCGGCGGGATCAGCCACATGGACACCTTCGACCCCAAGCCGATGCTGAAGCAGTACGCCGGCAAGCCGCTTGAAGGCAAGGGCGAGATTGTCGTACGCCAGGGCCATCCGGGTCCCCTCATGCCGTCGCCGTTCGAGTTCAAGCAATATGGCCAGAGCGGCCTTCCGGTCTCCGAACTCTTCCCGCATATCGCCAATCATGTGGACGGTCTGGCGTTCGTCCGGTCGGTCATTGGCCGGTCGAACGATCACGTGCAGGCGCATTATGAGCTCGCCTCCGGCACGCTGCGCATGGGCTGGCCGAGCGTCGGTTCGTGGGTCACGTATGGCCTGGGCTCGGAGAATCAGAATCTGCCGGCGTTCGTCGTGCTTTACGACGCGCGCGGCGGTCCTTATGGCGGTCCCGCCAACTGGAGTTCGGGCTACATGCCCGCGCTTTACCAGGGCACGATCTTCCGCTCCGCCGGCGATCCGATCATGGACCTCACGCCGCCGGCGAGCGTGACGCACGATCAGCAGCGCGCCCGGCTCGACCTGCTGGGCAAATTGAACGCCCTCGACGAAGCCAAGAACCCGGCCAATTCAGAGCTCGCCGCACGCATCGCCTCCTATGAACTGGCGTACCGCATGCAAGCCTGCGCGCCGGAAGCGGTCGATGTGAATTCTGAATCCGAGCCCACGCGCAAGCTTTACGGGCTCGATAATCCCGTGACGGAGCCCTTCGGACGCCAGTGCCTGATCGCGCGGCGGCTGGTCGAACGGGGCGTACGCTTCGTGCAGCTTTACCACGGCGGACTCGGCAATCAGAACTCCGACACCTGGGACGCACATGGCGATATCCGCGACAATCACGGGCGCCATGCCGCCGAATCCGATTTCCCCATCGCCGGCCTGCTCAAGGATCTGAAGGCACGCGGGCTGCTCGATTCGACCCTGGTTATTTTCCAGAGCGAGTTTGGCCGTATGCCGATCTCGCAGCGCGGACTCGGCCGCGATCACAACCCCGGCACGATGACCATCTGGATGACCGGCGCCAAGGTCAAGGGCGGACAGGCGATCGGCGAGAGCGACGAATTCGGCTACAAGGCCGCCGTGCAGCCGGTGACCGTGCACGACCTGCACGCCACCATCCTGCACCTGCTGGGCATGGATCACACCAAGCTCACCTATCATTACCAGGGCCGCAACATGCGGCTGACCGACGTCTACGGCACTCCGATTCCGCAGATCATCGCGTGATTCCAGACGAGATCCGAGCCGCCGCCGGCGATTGTCAACGCGTCCTCGAATTGACCTTGCGCCACTTCGCCGCCGATAGCGGCACCGTTCATCTGTTGGAGCCGGATGGATTCCTGCACCTGAAGGCGATGAGTCCGCCGCTGCCGGAGCCCGTATTGAAAATGGTGCGGCGCATCCCGGTCGGCAAGGGCATGGCGGGCCTGGCGGTGGAGCGCGCGGCGCCCGTCACCGCCTGCAACATCCAGACCGATGCGAGCGGCGATGTGCGCCCCGGCGCCAGGCTTACGGGGATGGAAGGCGCCATCGTGGTTCCCGTGCTGCGCGACGGCAAGGCGATTGGCAGCTTCGGTATCGCCAACCGGGCCGAGCGTTCGTTCACGGAGGCGGAGACGGCGGCGCTGCTCGAGATTGCCGCCGCCGCACCGCCGTTCGATTTCTCCGCGGACAGACGGTGAGGCGGCTCGTCCGGGTTCGAAATCGCCGCCGCCATAGGGAGACGGTGAGCATCGCTCGCCCCGCGCCAGGCTCAGCGACGTGACGGCACAGAAGCTCGAAATCGCTGCAGCGAGGCAGGTCGTGGGCCGGATCGATTCCCTCGGCGAGAGACGGTGAGGCAGCATCGCTTTCCCCGCGCCAAGCTCAGCGACGTGACGGCACAGAAGCTCGAAATCGCCGCCGCGCTACAGCGAGGTCGGTCGTAAGCCGGTTCAATTCACCGGCGAGAGACGGCGGCATCAGTTATCGCCGCCGAACTACGGTTTACAGCGACATCAGGTACGTCGTAAGCCGGTCCAATTCCCCCGGCGACAGACGGTAAGGCGGCATCACCGTACCGGGCGAGAACTTTTGTGGATCGAGGAAGTGCCCTTCCACCCATTTCCGGTCGCGCCGCTTCGCCAATCCATTCATCGGCGGGCCAAGCTTCATCCCAACGCCATTCACCTGATGGCAGGTACCGCAGCGGTTCTGCTGGTAAACCATGGCCCCATCCACCGCGGCTTCGGGTGAAGCCATCAGCACCGTCGCGGTCTGCGGAGTCAGCTTCAACAGGAATGCCGCCAGGGCGTTCAATTGCGCCGCCGGCAGATTCACGGCCGGCATGGCCGACCCCGGCACGTGACTCTGCGGATTCTTGAAATGGCCGATCAGCCAACTGGCGTCGCGCTTGCCGGCGGTGCCGCTCAAATCCGGCCCCTTTTTGGCGGGACCGGAACCCACCGCGTGGCAGGTACCGCACTTTTCGGCGCGGAAGTAGCCGAGACCCGCCAGTTCCTCGGGCGAAAGACTGGCCCACGCCACGGTCTCCGGCGCGGGTTCGGCCAGCGTGACATCCACTTCGGTCTGCGCCGGAGTGCTGCGTACCGCCGCCACCGTAAGCGCCGACCATCCAATGGCCGCCGCCACCACCACCGCCATCGCCATCGTGCGCTGGGTCACCCGCATCACCTTGCCGCGGTCGATAAACGGCACCAGAAACAAGGCGACAATGGCCAAGTTCGGCAGAATCACCGCGCCCACCACTTCCATCTTTCCTTCAAAGAACTTGAGTAACTGAAAAAGGAACAGGAAGTACCATTCCGGACGAGGGATGTAACTGGTGTCGGTCGGATCCGCCAGCCGGCCGAGCGGCACCTTCACCACCGCCGCCAGCGTGAATAACACCAGGAAAGTGAGAAACACCGCCACCGTATCCTTGTACACCTGCTCCGGGAAGAACTTCTTCTTCGGAGCGTTGTCGCCAGGCGCCGGCGTCACGCCGTGCTTGCGCACCAGGTACACATGGAAGGCGATGATGGCCACCATGATGAGCGGCAGCAGCAGAGTGTGCATGGCGTAGAAGCGCGCGAACGTTACCACGCCCACTCCGTTTTCGGCCCCCATGAGCCGTTGCACATAAGGGCCCGCGCCGGGCGCCAGGCCCGCGATCTGAGTGGTCACCACCGTGCCCCAATAGGCTCGATTGTCCCAGGGCAGCAGATAGCCCGTGAGGCCGAAGGCCATCGTGAGCATTAGCAGGATGACGCCCACCATCCAGGTAGCCTCGCGCGGCTTCTTATAAGCGCCCCAAATGAACACCTGCAGCATGTGAAGCACAACCACCACGATCATCGTGCTCGCGCCCCAGTGATGCAGGCCGCGGATCAGCGTTCCACCGGTCAGTTCGGTGACGACGTATTTCAAGCTGTTGTAGGCCTCGCCCGGCGTGGGGGCATAGTTGAACGCGAGCATCGCGCCCGTGAAGACCTGGATGAGAAAGAGAAACAGCGCCACGCTGCCGAAGACCTGATGCCAGCCCGCGGAGGCCGGAATGTCTTCGTATAGAAAATGCTTCACCATGGTCTCGAGCCCCGTACGGGACTCGATCCAATCCAGAACGTGTCTCATGAATCTAAGCCTCTGGCGATACGCGAATGGGACCGAGCAGCACTTTGGTTCCTTCGATCTTCACCTGGTACTGGTCGAGCGGACGAGGCGCCGGGCCGTCCACCACCTTGCCGTCGAGACTGAAGTTCGACGTGTGGCAGGGGCACAAGAACGTTTTCGTTCTGGCCTCCCACCGGAAGGCGCAGCCGAGGTGTGTGCATTGCGGCGAAAAGGCGATCACTTCGGCGTCGTTCTTTTTCACGACCCACGCCGAGGCCTTTTCGCTCGAAACCTTCCACCCGTCGACACGGTCGCGCCGGAACACGACCTCTTCAGGCGTGCCGGGCGTCAGCTTGGCCAGGTCCGCCGTCTCGACCCAGTGGTCTTCCTTCTTCAATTTCGGAGGAAACAGCAGATAGACGGCGGCTGGAATGGCCAGCGCGGCGCCCATCATCGCCTGCAGTCCGTAGATGGCACCGATGTACCATCGGCGCCGGGATAAATTGCGGTCGGACCCCTGTGTTTCAGACATGCCGATATTCTATACCGCAACGCGATTTCCGGTACTGCGGCAATCCCGCGAATGGGACGAAAGTCCGCGGCTCGCCTCCACAACCCGGGTGTTATACTTTGGGTAGTTTTTGATGGAGGGACCATCGATGGCCATCCAAAGGTCGCTCATCCGTATCGCCGCCGCATCGCTCGCCTGGGCAAGCCTCGGAGCCGCTCAGGCGGAAGACAAAAACAAGGTAGAGGCGGAGCAGAAGCCACTGAGCGCGCCGGCGCGGGTTTCAATTGAACCGCGCGCCAAACCGGGTAGCGAGCCCAATCCGGCGGAGCAACGGCGCGGCGGAGCCAACATCCGCGTCGACAGCACCCTGGTCCTCATCAACGTCACGGTTACCGATCCTCTCAATCGCTTCGTCACCGGCCTCGATAAAGATTACTTCCGGCTTTGGGAAGACAACTCAGAGCAATCGATTTCGCAATTTTCGAGCGAGGATGCGCCGCTTTCGGTGGGACTTGTATTCGATGCCAGCGGCAGCATGGGCAACAAGCTCGGGAAGTCGCGCCAGGCCGCCGCGCAGTTTTTCAAGACCGCCAATCCCGAGGATGAATTCTTCCTGGTGCAGTTCAACGACCGCGCCGAATTGATGGTCCCGTTCACTTACAACACCGAAGAAGTGCAGAACCGGCTGACCTTCACCAATGCGAAAGGGCGCACGGCGCTGCTCGATGCCGTTTACCTCGCTTTGCATCAGATGAAAAAGGCCAAGAATCCACGGAAAGCGATCCTGATTCTTTCCGACGGCGGGGACAATTCCAGCCGCTATACCGAAAGCGAGATTCGCAACCTGGTGCGCGAGGCGGACGTCCAGATCTATGCGATCGGAATTTTCGAGCCCGCCGCGTCGCGTGGCCGTACGGCGGAGGAACTGTCGGGGCCCGGACTGCTGAGCGAGATTGCCGAACAAACCGGCGGCCGTCATTTCCCCGTGGAGAATATCAATGAACTGCCGGACGTCGCGGCTAAGATCGGCATCGAACTGCGGAACCAGTATGTGCTGGGCTATACGCCCGCCAATCAGAGCAAGGATGGAAAGTACCGCAGAGTGAAAGTGAAGGTGAACCAGCCCAAGGGACTCCCGCCACTACGGGCGTTCTGGCGGCTGGGCTACTATGCTCCGCAGCAATAAACCGTTTTTCGTAGTTACCCTCCTCGCGGCCAGCCTGGCCGCGCAACAGCCGGAAGAGCCCCCCACGTTCCGTTCCGATACGCGATTAGTGGTTCTTCACGCCAGCGTCATGGACAAGGCGGGTAAGCTTCTTACTTCGCTTCCCAAGGAATCGTTCAAGGTTCTTGAAAACGGCGTGGAGCAGCCCATTCACGAGTTCAAGCGCGAGGATATTCCGGTCTCGATGGGCATCGTTATCGACAACAGCGGCAGCATGCGCGATAAGCGCCAGAAGGTGGAGGCGGCCGCGCTCGCCCTGGTGAAGGCATCCAATCGCAACGATGAAATGTTCATCGTCAACTTCAACGACGATGCGTTCCTCGACGTCTCGTTCACCTCGGATATCAAGAAGCTGGAAGAGGGGCTGACCCGCATCGATTCGCGCGGCGGCACCGCCATGCGCGATGCGCTCAGTATGTCGATCGACGAGGTAAAGGAAAAAGGGAAGCGTCCAAAGAAGGTGCTGCTGGTGATCACCGACGGCAACGACAACACGTCGCTGCTTACTCTGGAGAAACTGCTTGAAAAGGCGCATCGCGCCGAAGTGCTGATCTATGCCATTGGCCTGCTCAACGAGGAAGAGAAGCGCGAGGCGGCGAAAGCCAAGCGCGCCCTCAGCAGTCTGGCCAACGCCTCCGGCGGCCTGGTGTTCTTTCCCAAGGAACTGGCCGAGGTGGAAAAGATCGCCCTCGACGTGGCGCATGAGATCCGCAATCAGTTCATGATGTCCTATTCCCCGTTGAATCAGAATCTCGACGGCACGTTCCGGCAGATCAAGGTGACGGTGAATGCGCCCGGCCGGCCGCAGGTGCGGACCCGTTCCGGCTATTACGCCACGCCCGACGGGACACAGAAGCGAATGAGCCAGTCGGCGCCGCCGAAAAAGTGATTCCGTTTATCTGGCAAGCGGCGAAAGGGTACCGGCTCACGCCCTGGCGGAGCCCTTACCTGCGGTGGCGCATCGAGACCTACTGGGGCCTGCACGCCGAACACATTGGCACCCGCCAGTTCTGGCGGTTTCTGTGGGATCACCGTCTCGAAATGTTGCGGTTCCTGCGCTGGGCGGGCCGGATGCGCCGCACGTCGCGTTAGGCTACGGGCTTGTTGCCGGTTGGCTTTCCGTCATTCGCCCGTTGTTGATGTTCCTCACCGCGGCATCCGGAGTTGGACATGGATACACACCGGCTTCCGCCAGTCGCGTGCGCCTCGATGCCGCCGAACGCATCGGTGCCCGGCAGTTCTGGGGATCTCTGTGGGATCAGCGCCTTGAAATGTCCGCTGCGGGCGCTGGCGCCTCGACACCGCCGCACATCGGCGACCGCCGGGTCTGGGGATTCTATGCGATCACCGCGTCGATATGTTCCCGCGCGTGCCTCGATACCCGCCGCGCGACATCGGCGGCCGACAGTTCTGGGGATCTAGGTCGGATCGCCGCTTCGAAATGTCCGCTTCGGGCGCTGGCGCCTCGACACCGCCGCGCAACATCGGCGACCGGCGGTCTGGGGATTCTGTGCGATCACCGCGTCGCTATGTTCCCGCGCGTGCCTCGATACCCGCCGCGCGACATCGGCGGCCGACAGTTTCTGGGATCTATGTCGGATCGCCGCTTCGAAATGTCCGCTTTCGGGCGCTGGCCCCTCGACACCGCCGCACATCGGCGACCGCCGGGTCTGGGGATTCTATGCGATCAC
>CADEFT010000002.1:0-340970 GCA_902826685.1 uncultured Acidobacteriota bacterium | reverse complement strand
GCCTCGAAATCTCCGGTTCGGGCGCTGGCCCCTCGATACCATCACAACATCGGCGACCGCCGGGTCTGGGGATTCTATGCGATCACCGCGTCGATATGTTCCCGCGCGTGCCTCGATACCCGCCGCGCGACATCGGCGGCCGACAGTTCTGGGGATCTCTGTGAGACCACCGCCTCGAAATCTCCGGTTCGGGCGCTGGCCCCTCGATACCATCACAACATCGGCGGCCGGCGGGTCTGGGGATCTCTGTGAGATCGCCGCGTCGTAGTGTTCCGGTTTCGTGCGCCGTTGCCTCGCACAAACATCGGCGGCCAGGCGGGTCTGGAGGTCTCTGCGGGATCGCCGCTTCGTAATCTTCCGGTTCGTGCGCCGTTGCCACACAACATCGGCGGCCGGCAGCCTGCGTTTGGGCGGTCGGCCGGATGCGCCGCGTTAGGCTACGGCTTGGCCGCCGTGTAGCGCTCGCGAAGCTGCATGTAGCTCCTCACCGCCGCCTCCAGCGTTGGAAACGGCTCCACGCCGGCTTCCGCCATCCGCCTGTTGTCGAGAGCCGAAAACTTCGGCCGCCGCGCCGCCGTGCGATACTCCCGCTCGTTGGTCGGCTTCAATTCCGGAGCGAGGCCCGCGGCCGCGAAGATCAGCCGCGCGTATTCGAACCATGAAATCGCCGTGCCGCCGCCACCGTGGAAGACGCCCGAAGCCTGGCGCTCCACCAGATCGGCGGTGCGCGCGGCCAGGACCGGCGCATAGGTTGGCGAGGCGAAATGATCTTCTACGACCTTGATGGGTTGACCGCCCGAGGCGAGCCGCAACATCAGCTCGACGAAGTTGCCGCGGGCCGTATTCAGACCTCCCGGGCCGAATACGCCGGAGCAGCGGATGATCAGCGCATTGTCCAGATAGGCCTGCGCATAAAGCTCGCCGGCGTACTTGGAAACCGCGTAGGCCCCGAGCGGGTGCGGCTTGTCGTCTTCGGTGTAAGGCGTCCCCTTGGTTCCATCGAACACGTAATCGGTCGAGAAATGCACCAGCCGCGAATCGTTCTGCCGGCACGCCAGCGCCAGATTCCGCACCGCCAGCGCGTTGATCTGATAAGCGGCCGCGGGCTCGCGCTCGGCCACGTCCACCATGTTGTAGGCCGCCGAGTTGATCACCAGCCCGGGATCGAGGGCGGCGACGGCCTGTTCCACCTTGGCCGGGTCGGTGATATCGAGCCCTTCGCGATTGAAGCCCGTCACCTGGTAACCGCGGCGGGAGAATTCGCGCACCAGTTCCACGCCCAACTGTCCGCCGCTTCCGGCAACCAGAACTTTCGGGTTCATTCTCAATAGCCCCAGCGCCACAGATTGGCGCCCACGGTGAAGCCGGCGCCCACGGCGGCAAACAGTACCAGATCGCCTTTCTTCAGGCGGCCGTCGCTCAGCGCATCCTGGGTGGCGAGGGGGATCGTGGCGGCCGTCGTGTTGCCGTATTTGTGAATGTTGATCGACACCCGCTCGATCGGAATGCCGAGCCTCTCGGTGGCCGCCACGACGATCCGCCGGTTGGCCTGATGGGGAATCAGCATCGCCACATCGGCGGGAGTCAGATGATTGCGCTCGAGCAGATTGGCACAGACGTCGTGCATTTTCTTTACCGCGTAGCGGAAAACCTGCTGGCCATCCTGGTGCACAAAGTGCAATTCCTTTTGAATGGTCTCGGCGCTGGCCGGCATGCGGCTCCCGCCGGCGGGCATTTTCAGATAGTCCCCGCCGGAGCCGTCGATCTCGTTAAGGAAGTCGATGAAGCCCACGTCTTCGCCTTCCCCGGCGGCCTCGATCACCATCGCGCCCGCGCCGTCGCCGAACAGGACGCAGGTGGCGCGGTCCTTGTAGTTGATGATCCGCGACATCGTATCGGAGCCGATCACCAATACGCGTTTGTGCGTGCCCGCCGCCACCAGGTGGGCCGCGGTGGTGATGCCGTAGACGAAACCGGAACAGGCGGCGACCAGATCGAATCCCCAGGCCTGAGTGGCGCCGATGCGGTTCTGAACCAGGCAAGCGGTGGAAGGGAAGAACATGTCGGGAGTGACGGTGCAGAGAATGATCGCCTCCACCGATGAGGCCGGCGCGCCTCGCCGTTCCAACGCTTTCAAGGCGGCTTCGACGGCCATGTCGGAAGTCGCCATGTTTTCGGCGGCGATGTGGCGCTCTTTGATTCCGGTCCGCTCGACGATCCAGTCGTCTGTCGTTTCCACCATCCGTTCCAGGTCGGCGTTGGTGAGGATGCCGGGCGGCACATAGCAGCCCAGCGAGCTTATTTTGGCTCTTGGCAAAAGTCTGTCTCTCCTAGGAGGCCTTGCGGCCGCAACTCCCTATGTTACCTTCGTCGGCGAAGGCAAAGC
Organism: uncultured Acidobacteriota bacterium; assembly: GCA_902826685.1. GTDB lineage: Bacteria > Acidobacteriota > Terriglobia > Bryobacterales > Bryobacteraceae > CADEFT01. Next base: position 338,584 of record CADEFT010000002.1, on the reverse strand, counting down.
GAGAAAGAAAGGCTGGGAAAAGCGGGCAAGGGGAAAAACGGCAAAAGCGGGACGGGCCCATGAGGAGCCCGTCCCGCGAGTGACCGGAACCGGAGGATTGGCCGCTTTTTAGGGCGGCATCGGACAAGATCAGGCCGCCACGCCCGCCGCCACGGGCTTGGAGAGCTGATTGACCTGATTTTGCATACGGTCGAGCATCTCCACCAGGCCCTGCACCTCCATGGGCTTGACGCCGAGCTGGAAGAGCGCCACGCGCATGCGCGCCTTGGCCATGTACATGGAAAACAGCATCTGCTGTTCGAGCAGCGCCCGGCTGACTTCGGGCCGGTCCGCGCCCGCCTCGATTGTCAGGACGCGCAGCGAATGGTGAAGCCGCGCGAATTCCCGGGCCATTTGGCTTAAATAGGATTTGAAGATCCGCGCCCGCTCGGCTCGCAGCTTGCGCCCGATTTCCGGCCGGTAGCCCGGCTGGCGTTCGAGGTACTCGAAATCCGCCTCGTTAAATAATCGCATTGCCGGTCGAAGTCGCATGGGCCTGGCTTCGGCTCGCGCCCCACTTCCTTTACGGTGAGAAAGAAGCTGGGCGCCCATGTACCCCAAGAGCAGAAAAAATACCGCGCCGGTCACCATGACTCCGGCCAGCAGCATCTGGTTTGACATCACTCGCTATCCTTTCCGATGAGTAACCTTGGCCAAAGAATATCCCAGGGGCGATGGAAATGCAATGCGCAATTTTCCGATTTGAGGGATAAATGAAAAATTAGGAGGGGATTATCCCTGGGCACTACGGCTGAGACTGGAGTTGATGCTCTTCAGTTGGTCGAGCAGCTTCTCTTCCTCGTCCTCGTTCCAACGATGACCCACGCGCGCTTCCACTACCTCTCCCGCTGGCGTTAAAAGCCAAGCCCACAACACCATACAGACGGCGCCAACGGCCAGAATACCAAGATTCGTGACGGCCTTGGCTCCTTCATGGCCGAGCATGTTCCGTACCAGCAGGGCGGCTGCCTTTGAGAAAAAATAGAAAGCAAAAAGAATCGAATGTAAGATAACGTTGCGCGGCAGGGGGACAGGAAACCACGTTAGAAAGGCGGTCATCAGCAACGTCATGACGGCCAGAGCGCTAAGAATGCCTCTTTCGGCGATCATGAAAACCATCAGGAAATCGTTCGGCCCCCCGGAACCGAAGCGGGGGTAGAGACTGATCGCCGCCACCGCCAGGGCCAATGCCATCGAGCCATGAAAAATCCAGCGGCTTAACGATTGAATTCCCTTGTAGCGGCTCAGCACCAACGTATACAATTCGAGAAGAATCAGCACGTAAAAGATCCAAACCAGAGCTTCCGTGGTGAGCCATACGATTGCGTACTGATGGCGGTTGAAGGGGAGTTGAAAGAGGATCAGACGGATGACGGACAGGACCAAAAACGCGCAGAAGTAGGGATACCTGATATAAAGCCCGTTTCGCACGAGCCGCCAAAGCACCGTCGCGCACAGAACTAAGCTGAGGATCGAACCAATCTGAACTGACGTCATCTGGGCCGTTCCGAACCCTTCCGGAAATTCTACCACCCCGGCGGCCCCTTGCCGGAACCGCCTGGGTGGGGACGACCTTATGAACTTCGTCCAGTGGTCTTATCGGCTGACGGAGGTGGAGTGCGCGCAGGGGAAGCAATCCGGCGGCGGAATGTCGATCGCGACCAACGAGGCGGCGGAAAGAGCGAGAAGGGCGAGGGCCAGCATTTTCTTAACCATTTGTATGTTTCTCCTATTGTTCGAGCGACTTTTAAACGGCGGCGTGAGGTAACCGCCACACGGCCATAGTAGGTCCAAGCCCTCCACAACGCTCAAATCTGCTGGAAGTTTTCGATTTTCAGAACAACCGGCGGCCGATAAGCCCCGCAAGAGGGTGTAAGCCCATACTTGCCAATGGGGCGAGGGCCGCAAGCGCAGTATCATGGACAAAGAAGGGGGAGTGGTTCGATTGCCGCCTGAGCCCGTTGTCAAGCCGAGGGAGAAGTTCCCGCGCTCCGCGGCAGCCGACCTGTGGCGGCAGACGCTGTCGCAGATTCCATCCCAGTTTGGAAAACTGGCGTATCTGGCGGGGCTGCGCGATCCCAATTCGGGCGATTACCAGCACCACGGTCTCAGCGCTGTGTTCGGTGAGCCATCGGCCAACGATGCGCTCCGGTCCAGCCATGAAGAGGCTTTCGCTCACTGGCTCGATTTCGGATTAGAGCAGCAGCGGGAAGATCTCGACCTCTATTTTTCTTCGCTGGACGCCCAAAGAACGCAGGTTTTGGCTACCTGGTGGCGCCTCAAATCCTATGCTTCCCTGCCCCCGGATTCCATCCGGTCGGTGGAACGGCAACTTTTCGTCAACGACCTCGAAACCCTGCTCACGCTGATGCGGCTCGAGCACGGCGTCTCTTCGCCTGATCCAGACGAGTAGCGACTCCGGTCACCTGTCCGAGAATATCCACTTCACTCGCCAACCGGACTTCGGGCGAGCACATGGCCGCCGGATGCGGCTGCAGAATGATCTGGCCACCCGATTCACTGCACCAGGCGCAGCAGTGGCCGTCGCGATGTTCCAGAAAATAGATGGGCCGTTCATACTCGTTGTTCCAGCCCGAGTCGACGATCTTGTTGCGGCTTTCGTCGATCAGCACGAGCGAGCCCGGCTGCAGAATCGGGTACATGAACCAGTCGTCGGTACCGATAAACGCGTAGCGGTGCTGCTCGGGGTTCAGGTTGTCGAGCAGAAGCAGTGGCAACCGTCCCCATCGCTGAATCATCCGGCTGAGGTAGCTGGTCTTGCGAATATCGAAGCCGGGGTCGAGCGAAATGGGGACCCGCACATTGCCATAGGCCGCCGCGCCGAACTCCACCGTATGGGTGCGGGTGAGCTCCAGGGCGGCGGCATCGGCGGGCAGGTTCGCCAGGTCCGCGCCGTACCAGGCCAGAACCTCGGCCGGATCGAGCCGGTAGATGGCACAAAGCGAATACAGGCGGTATAAAGTGGGAATCGTTCCCTTGTTTTCGATGTCGGCTAAACGGCTGAGCCCAAGGGTAAATTCGTCGTTATTGTGACGTTCGGCGATCCGTACGCTGGCCAGTTCCACGTCGCGGTAACGCAGACCAAGCCGCTCTCGGACACGTTTGAGTTTCTGTCCGGCATCCTCCATGCTATGATCTCCTCCCGGCTAGGGCTAGACCCGGTCGAGGTGCGGGCCACGCAAACTTCCCGATTCAGTAACCAGACCGCGCGCTCGGGTCCAAAGATACGAGGAAGCCAAAAGCTCAAACGGCAATTCTTATCCACAACAAGGTTTCTACAACCTCGAAATCATGGTTGACTGGATTATAGCTATGCGGCGAAATAAGGGCAAGAGCGGTTTCCGATGTTTGTTCTGAATTCGGAACAGAATTCCATAGAGGAGGCGAATTTTGAAAATTGTGGTAGGCATCTCGGGCGCAAGCGGATCCATCTATGGATTACGGTTGATGGAAAAACTGCGCGCCCGCCCGGACGTGGAAATTCACCTGGTTCTCACGCGTTCCGGTGAGCGCACGGCCTATCTGGAAACGGGAAAGAAGCAGGCCGAGATCCGGGCGCTGGCTCATCACAGCTATCCGGTCGAGGATATTGGCGGCCGGCTGGCGAGCGGTTCGTTTCTGACTTCGGGCATGGTGGTGGCCCCCTGTTCGATTCAAACCATGTCGGCCATCGCGCATGGCATCAGTTCGAACCTGCTGGTACGCGCCGCCGATGTCACTTTGAAAGAACGGCGCAAGCTGATTCTCTTGGTGCGGGAAACGCCGTTTCACCTGGGGCACCTGCGCACCATGACAGCGCTGACCGAAATGGGAGCCATCGTGGCGCCGCCGATCCCCGGCTTCTACCATCAACCGAAGTCGGTGATGGAGCTGGTCGACTTCAGCGTCGACCGCATCCTCGACCTGTTGGGCCTGCCCGCCGACGGCGCCAGCCGGTGGGATGGCCGCCATCCGCTACAATCGTCATAAGGATGGGCAAGGTTCTCCGCATCCTCATGGTCTGCCTGCTGTACTCCGCGCCGGGGCAGGCCCAAACCCAGCCGCCCGCGGTCACCTTCCGGGTGAACGTGGTGGCGCGTTCCACCAAGGCCGTCAACTACCGCCATCGCAGCGGCGCCACCGAAATCGACTTCCGGGGCACCGCCATCATGCCCAAAAGCGGCGGCAAGGCGCGAATCGAGAGCAAGCAGGGCCGCATTGCTATCGCCGCCAGCTTCCAGCGCCTGAATGCGGCTTATTCGGTGGGTCCGGAATATCTCACCTACGTTCTTTGGGCGATCACTCCCGAAGGCCGCCCGCGCAACTTGGGCGAATTGCTGCTCGATGGCAATAAGAGCAGAATCGAAGTGACCACCGAACTGCAGGTCTTCGGCCTCATCGTCACCGCCGAGCCCTATTTCGCCGTCACCCAGCCAAGCGACGTGGTGGTGATGGAAAACGAAATCCGCCCCGACACCAAGGGGCAATGGGATGTCATCGACGCGCGCTATGAGCTGCTGCAGCGCGGGCAGTATGCGGGCACCGGCAGCGCCCAGCCGCCCACCTGGAGCCCGAAAATCCCCATCGAATTGATTGAAGCGCGCAACGCCGTTCGGATCGCCCGGCTCAGCGGCGCCGATACCCATGCCAAGGAAGTGTTCGAAAGGGCGTCCAAAGCGCTCGCTTCGGCCGAGGATTACCATGACCGCCAGGTCAGTTGGAAATCGGTCAGCATGCTGGCGCGCGAATCGGTGCAGCGGGCCGAGGATGCGCGGGTCATCTCGCTCACGCGGCAACAGGAGGAGAAGCTGGCGGCCGAGCGCAAACTCGCGGCCGAGCGCGAATCGAAGGCTCGGGCGCTCGCCGATGCCGAGTCCGAGCGCCGCCTGCGGGCCGAAGCCGAACGCGCCAGCATGGAGAAGGCCAAGCTCAAAGCCGAGTCGGAATCGCTCGAAGCCCAGGCTCAGACGCGGCGCGCGCAACTGGATCGCGCCATTTCCGAGGAGCGGCAAAAGCAACTGGCGCTAGAGGCGCAGGAGACGCGCAACCGCGCCCGCCTGGCGCGCCAGCTTTCCCGGCGCAGGCTATTGGGCCAGTTGGCCTCGGTGGCCGAAACTCGCGATACGCCGCGGGGCCTCGAAATGGACATGCCCGAGGATTTCTTCGACACCCGGAGCCTGGCGGCCCGGCCGGAAGTGCGCGAGAAACTGGCCCGCATTGCCGGACTGGTGAGCGCTTATCCAGGCTTGAAACTGGCTATCGAACACACCCCGGCGCCCGATTCGAGCAATGCCGGTTCCGAGCGCGCCGCCGCCCTGCGGGAATTCTTTCTAAGCCAGGGCGTGGAGCCCGAAGCGGTGGCCATTCAGCCGGGCGAACGCCTGGCGCTGGTGGTCTCGGGCGAGGCCATCCGCGCCGAATAGCCGTGGGCTCGATGTTAGAATGCGTTAGTGTCTTCCTACGATCTTGTCATCATCGGTAGCGGTCCGGGCGGCTATTCCGCCGCCGTCCGCGCCGGTCAGTACGGACTGAAAACAGCCATCGTCGAAAAAGACCCCAAACTCGGCGGTACCTGCCTGCATGTGGGCTGCATTCCCACCAAAGCCCTGCTGCACGGGGCCGAGGTCTGGCAGCATTTCCTGCATGGGGCATCGGAAGGATTTCTCTGCGACAATCCGCGCCTGGACTATCCCAAGGTCGTCGACCGCAAACAAAGCGTGGTCGACAAGCACGCCAAGGGCGTCGACTTCCTGATGAAGAAGAACAAGGTCGATGTCATCAAGGGGATGGGTAAGCTCGCCGGCAACGGCAAGGTGATCGTCACCTCCGACAAGGGCCAGCAGACGCTCGAAGCCAAGAAAATCGTTCTCGCCACGGGTTCGGAGGCGCGCATGCTGCCGGGGCTGAAGCCCGACCCGGAAGTGATTCTGACCAACGTGGAAATCCTCAACATGCGCACGATTCCGAAGACGCTGATCGTCATCGGAGCGGGCGCGGTTGGCGTCGAATTCGCTTCCATCTTCAACCGCTTTGGCACCAAGGTGACCGTCCTCGAAATGCTGCCCAAGCTGGTGCCGGTCGAGGACGAGGAAGTCTCCGGGGAACTGGAGCGCGTTTTCAAAAAGACCGGCATTCGCTGTGAAACCGGGGCCAAGGCGGAAAATATCGAACGCACCGCCAATGGCGTGAAGATCAAGGTGGCGCTGGCCAACGGCAAATCGGAAGTCATGGAGGCCGAGAAGCTGCTGGTGGCGGTGGGACGCAAGCCCAACACTGAAAGCGTGGGAATCGAGAACACGAAGGCGGAGCTTGACCGCGGCTTCGTCAAAGTGAACGGCATGCAGCAGACCGCCGAGCCCGGGCTTTACGCCATCGGCGATATCGTGGCTGGCACGCCGCAACTGGCGCACGTCGCCACCGCCGAGGGGATGATCGCCGTGGCGCACGCGGCCGGCAAGTCCGCCGTCGCCATCAACAAGAACCGGATTCCCGGAGCCACCTACACCGAACCCGGCATCGGCAGCGCCGGCCTCACCGAAGCCCAGGCCAAGGCGGCCGGCTACAAGGTCAAGGTAGGCAAGTTTCCCATGGCCGCCAACAGCAAGGCGTCGATCGTCGGCTCCCACGACGGCTTCGTGAAGGTGGTGGCCGACGAAAAATACGGCGAGATTCTGGGCGTCCACATCATCGGCTATCACGCCTATGAGCTGATCGCCGAAGGGGTGGCGGCCATGGAGGCCGAGGCGACCGTCGAAACGCTCCGCAACACGATCCACGCGCATCCAACGCTGTATGAAGCGGTGGGCGAAGCCTTCCAGGCCGTCTACGGAATGGCCATCAATGCGTAATTGCAGCGTCCGCGATCTGGGGCGTATCGGGTTCCTCGAAGCCGACGCGCTGCAGAAGAGCCTCATGCTCCAGCGGAAAGCCGGGGAGATCCCGGATCAGCTTCTGTTTCTCGAGCACGACCATGTGCTTACCATGGGCCGCAACGGCAAGCCCGGCCACTTGCTGGCGAGCGAAGAGGTGCTGGCTCGCGCCGGTGTGCTGTTCACCAATACCGATCGGGGCGGCGACATTACATATCATGGGCCCGGCCAACTGGTGGCCTGGCCCATCTTCGACCTGCGCGAGTGGCGTCGCGACGTGATGGCTTATGTTCGCGCGCTTGAGCAGGTGGTCATCGATACGCTGGCCGATTTCCGGATCGAGGCGGGCCGGCTGGAAGGCTGCACGGGCGTCTGGGTGGGGGAGCGCAAAATCTGCGCCATCGGTGTGCACCTGAGCCGCTGGGTCACCACGCATGGCCTGGCGCTCAACATCGGCACCGACCTGCGGTATTTTCAGTACATCGTCCCCTGTGGCCTGGCCAAGCCGGTAACGTCGATGGCCGAACTGGGTTCCACCGCCAGCCGCGACCAGGCCCTGTCGCGCCTGAGCGGGCATTTCAGCCGCGTTTTTCAATTAGACGCGCAACCACAAAGAGACTTGAAACAAAGCCGCCTGGAAGCGGCTCTGCTAACGGAGAGCATCGCATGATTGACGTCGTAATGCCCCAAATGGGCGAGAGCATCGTCGAAGGAACGCTGACCAGGTGGCTGAAGAAGCCCGGGGATCGCGTGGAGCGCGACGAGCCGCTATTTGAAATTTCCACCGATAAGGTGGATAGCGAAATTCCTTCGCCCGCCGCGGGCGTGCTGGGTGACGTGCTGGTGGAAGAAGGCAAGACGGTCGCCATCAACACCGTTGTGGCGCGCATCAAGGACGGTGGCGCCGACGCTGGCGCCCCGCCGTCGCAGGAGGCCAAGCAGGCCGCCAAGGAAGAGCCCAAGGCCGCCGCGGCTCCGGCTGCGACTCCGGCTCCGGTTCCTCCACCGGCGGCGCCCGCCGCGCCCGCGCCCGCCGCCGCTCCGGCCGCTGAAGCCGCCGGGCCGTTGTCGCCGCTGGTGAAGCGGATGGCGCGCGAGTACAACATCGATCTGAATCAGATTCGCGGCACCGGCGCCGGCGGCCGCATCACCAAGCAGGACCTGGAATCCTACATGGCCGCGCAGGGTGCGCGTACCGTGGCCGCGTCGGCCGCCCCGGCTCCTCCCCCACCGGCCGCCGAAGCTCCGGCGCCCGCCGCGCCGCCCGTCGCACGTCCCGCCGCCGCCAAAGCGCGCGTGGAACCGATGAGCGTCATGCGCCAGAAGATCGCCGAGCACATGGTCTTCTCCAAGCGCACCTCCGCCCATGTCACCACCGTTCATAAGGTGGATATGACCAAGGTGGCCAAGCTGCGCGACAAGGTGAAGGCCGGTTTCCAGGAACGCAATGGATTCTCGCTCACTTTCCTGCCGTTCATCGTGCGGGCGGCCTCCGAGGCGCTGCGCGCCTTCCCCATCGTCAACGCGTCGATTGAAGGCACCAACGTCATCTACCACAACGACATCAACATCGGCATCGCCGTGGCGCTAGACGGCGGCAACGGGCTGATCGTTCCGGTCATCCGCAATGCCGACGAGAAGAACGTGGTGGGCCTGCAGCGGTCGATCGTCGATCTCGCCAATCGCGCCCGCTCGCGCCAGCTCAAGCCCGACGAGGTGCAGGGCGGAACGTTCTCCCTGACCAATTTCGGCAGCTTCGGCAGCGTCTTCGCGACGCCGGTCATCAACCAGCCGCAGGTGGCGATTCTGGGCGTCGGCGCCGTGGAAAAGACGCCGGTGGTGATCGACGACGCCATCGCCATCCGCTCGGTCTGCTATCTCGCGCTGACGTTCGATCATCGCCTGATCGACGGCGCCCTCGCCGATCAGTATTGCCAGAAGGTGAAGCAGATTTTGGAGAATTGGTCGGAACAGATTCTCTGACACTTTGCCTTGTCAAACCGTTGTCGTTCCACTAGAGGTTTTCAGGCCGGAGCCCTGTCTCTTTACCGATCTTGGCCAGAGCGACCGGACCCACCTCTTCGCCGTCGTGGAAGCAGAAGGTGTAGTTAGGCCAACCGTTGCGCTGGAGCTTTCGATGAGAGCCAACCTGTTTCTTGAGGGTCCAGCCGATGCGCTGCAAAGCGGCATACACTCGTTTGGCCTTCGTGGCGCGCCATGCGCTCATGCGGCAAACAGCAGGCGCAGAGATTCGGGTACATCTTCTCCGCTCTCGATCATGTCGGCGAGCACTTGCAGAGCGATCGCCTTCGCTTTGCGAACCGCTTCCGCCTCGGTGACTCCATAGGCCATTACGCCTGGCAGATCGGGCACTGAGGCAAGAATACGGCCGTCTTCTTCACGCTCCACTTCGATGCGAATCGGCTCGATTGTGACCATTGCCATTCCAGTCTAGCGGAAACAAGAAAAGCCTCCAGCCTGTCAAACCGGTTGCGCCCGCCGCCTGAAAGCACTCCGAATCGAAACGGCCGCTCTGCCGCAGTTTGGAATCGATAGCGGGGCCGCGCAAACGGCTGTTACGGTTTTCGCTTGATCCGCGCAAGATGCTGCCGGTACGCGGCGCTGAAGGCGCGTTGGGTTTCATTCGAGATCTCGGGAACGCTCCCGCCCGATAGCTCCCAGCCGTATGCTTCGCGATAGTTGGCGAAGCATTCCTTGCATGCCCAAGCGTATTGGACTGAAACCGGAAACCCAGCGTATTGAACTTCATGCAAAGTAACGTAACCGTCATGATCGACATTTGGCGTGCCATTGGTGGTGATGGTCCGCCAGCAAGCAAGGCAATGCTCGTGCTCGTCACGGAATCGCTGCTCATCAAACTTGGCAAAGTAAAAAACGTGGTTGAGGAACGAGCCTAGCGTAGCGTCTCGGCTCGCGTCAGCGTCTGGATCCATCACCTCACCGCTTTCATTGCTCAACCCGCCTCTTCGATCTGCTGCGAAGCGCTTTCCCACTCGGCCACCAGCCTTTCGAGTTCCTTCCGCTTGTGGTCGAGCGCCGCCGCGGTCTTGGCCGAATGGTCCGCGCTCTGATAGTCGGCCAGCTCGCGCTCGCCCTGCGCGATCTCGGTCTCAAGCGATCCGATACGCCGCTCCAGCGTGGCGCACTCCGACTTCAGTTGCTGCAGCTTGATCGGATTCACGCGCTTGGCCGGGGGCGCCTTCACCGCGGCCAGCGGCTTCAGATCGGGCAGCTCCGGGGGAGGCGGAATCGCGCCGCCATTCTGCGTGCGGAAGATATAGTCCTCGTAGTTGCCCTGGAACGCCCGCACCTCGCCATCGCCGATTTCAAAGATCTTCGTGGCCAGCTTGTCGATGAAATAGCGGTCGTGCGAGACGAAGACGATGGTCCCGGAATAGTTCTGCATGGCCTCGAGCAGCACGTCCTTGGCGCGCATGTCCAGGTGGTTGGTCGGTTCGTCCAGCAGCAGGAAGTTCGCCGGATGCAGCAGCAGCCGCGCCAGTGCGTAGCGGTTCCGCTCGCCACCGGAAAGCACTCCGATCTTCTTGAACACGTCGTCGGCCGAGAATAGAAAACAGCCGAGCAGCGACCGGATCTCGGTCTGCGTGCGATTCCTGGCCGCGCCCGACAGGTCGTCCAGAATGGACGAATTGCCGTCCAGTTCCTTGTACTGGTCCTGCGCGAAGTAATCGGTGTCGACGTTGTGCCCGCTGATGTACTCACCTTTGGTCAGCGGCTCGGCGCCGCTCAGCAATTTGATCAGCGTCGATTTGCCGGCGCCGTTGTGGCCTACCAACGCAATGCGGTCGCCGCGCTCGATCATGAAATTGACGTTCGAAAGTACCAGCTTTTCGCCGTACTTTTTTTGCACGCCTTTGAACTCGGCTACGATGCGGCCGGAGGGCTTGGGCTGCGGAAACTGGAAGTGAATCGTCCCTTCCTCGGGCGGAACCTCGACGCGCTCGATCTTCTCAAGCTCCTTGATGCGGCTCTGCACCTGCTTGGCCTTGGTCGCCTGGTACCGGAAGCGATTGATGAACGCCTCCAGTTGTTCGATGCGCTCGTTCTGATTGCGCGCCACCGCGCGCAGGTGATCGAACCGCTCCTGCTTCAGCGTCTGATACTTGGTGTAGTTGCCCGGGTAAAACCAGACCTTCTTGTTCCACACCTCCATCAGCTTGTCCACCGTCACATCGAGGAAATAGCGGTCATGCGAGATCAGCACGAAAGCGAAGGGATAGTCGTGCAGGTAGCTTTCGAGCCAATTGCGCGCCTCCAGATCGAGGTGGTTGGTCGGTTCGTCGAGCAACAGAATGTTGGGCCGTTCGAGCAGCAGTTTCCCGAGCGCGATCCGCATCTGCCAGCCGCCGGAAAACTCGTCGGTGTAGCGGCTCCAATCTTCCTTGTTGAAGCCCAGGCCAGCCAGCACCGTACCCACCTGCGACTCGATGGCATAGCCGTCACGGCCCAGAAATTCAGTCTGCGCGCGATCGAAACGCTCCGACATCTGGTGATATTCGGGCGAATTCGGATCGAGCACGGCCATGTCGTGCGTCAGCCGCTCCATCTCGGTCTCGAGTTCCTTCAGGCCCTGAAAGACGGACATGCATTCATCGAAGACCGTGCGGCCGCGCAGCGACAATCCTTCCTGCGGCAGATAGCCCATGCGCAGCCCGCGCATCACCGTCATCTCACCGTGGTCGAGCGCTTCCATGCCGCCGAGGATCTTAAGCATGGTGGACTTGCCGGTGCCATTGCCGCCCACGATGCCGATGCGGTCCTTGGGTCCGATGAGCCAGTCGCAGTCTTCAAACAGAACCTTGTGGGCGAAACGCTTGCCCGCACCGCTTAACTGGATCATGGCGTCACGCTCCTGTGCCGCAACACGCGTCCGCCGCGGGCTTCGGTCAGCTTGCCGTCTTCCACCATCACGGTGCCGTTCACCAGAACCCAGTCGAAGCCTTCCGAATATTGGTGCGGCTGCTGGAAAGTGGCCTTGTCCGCTACTCTGGCGGTGTCGATCACCAGCAGATCCGCGGCCATCCCTTCGCGCACTAGGCCGCGCTCCCGCAGCGCGAAGGTGCGGGCCGGCAGCGACGTCATCCGTCGCACGGCGTCTTCAAGCGTCAGCACTTTGCGGACACGAACAAACTCCGCCAACACCCGCGCGTTGGTTCCGTAAGAGCGCGGATGCGGCATTCCTACCCCGAACTCGCGTACGCCGCCATCGGAGGCCACGGCCGTATTGGGATAGCGCATGATGCGCTCCACATCCGCCGTACCCATGGAGTGATACACCATCTGCGCCCCGCCAGCCGCCATCAGGTCGAGGATCGTCCGGATCTCGGCGGACACCGTGCGCGGGCGCTTCTTCAAAACATTGATCTGTGTAATGGTTTTGCCTTCGTAAGAACGGTCGGGTGCAAAGTTGGCGACGGTGGCGTAGGAATAATTCAGGTGGCCCAATTCCCTGAGCCGTTTGGCCATATCCGCGGTGATCCGGCGCCGCGTGGCGGGCGTGGAAAGCCGTTCCCTGATCGCATCGGGGTCATCGGCCAGCGCCCACGAAGGCAGCGTGATGCCGAGGTTCGTGCTCGAACGGTCGTAGGGATATTGATCCACCACCACGTCGACACCCTCGCGGCGGTAGCGCTCCACCAGATCGAGCGACTTCACGGCCGATCCCCACAGACGCCGGTTGTCGATCTTGAAATGGGAAAGCTGTACGCGCGCGCCGGCTTCCCTGCCCGCGCGGACCGCCTCGTCAATCGCCGCCAGCACCTTCTCGCCCTCATCGCGCATGTGCGAGGCGTAGACGCCTCCATGTTTGCCCGCCGGTTTCGCCAGGGCGGCCACTTCGTCCGCATTGCTGTAGGTGCCGGGAATATAGATGAGGCCGGTGGAAAAACCCACCGCGCCCTGGGTCATCGCCTCTTCCACCAGCGCCTGCATGCGCGCGATCTCTTCCGCCGCCGCCAGCCGGTTGGCGGTCCCCATCACCTGCCGCCGCACGGTGTTGTGCCCCACCAGGCTGGCGACGTTCAGGCCGATGCCGGTCCGCTCCAGCTTGCGGAACCACTCGCTCAACGGATGCTCCGAGCCGCCGCAGTTGCCGGTCACCACCGTGGTCACGCCGTCGAGCAGGTAGTTGTCGCCGCGCGGCACCTTGTCGATACCGCCCTCGATGTGCGTGTGGACATCGATGAATCCCGGCGCGATCACGCGCTCTTTGGCATCGATCACCCTATCCGCCGTCGAGTGGGGAAACGAACCCACGGAGGCGATCCTGCCGGCCTTGATGCCGACATCGGCGCGGAACCACGGATTGCCCGATCCATCCACCACCCGGCCATTGCGAATCAGGATGTCGAAATCGGCTCCAGCGAGCGCGCCGGCCAGCAGCGCCGCGCACCACAGCTTCATACGGCCGGACCGCAGAAGAAATGGAACGCCTTGGCGATGTAGCTCTTCATTTCGTTGCGCTTCACCACGTCGTCGAGGAAGCCGTGCTTCAGCAGGAACTCGCTGCGCTGGAAACCCTCGGGCAGCTTCTGGCGGATGGTTTGTTCGATCACGCGCGGCCCGGCGAAACCGATGAGCGCGCCGGGCTCGGCGATGTTCAGATCGCCCAGCATGGCAAAGCTCGCCGTCACGCCGCCGGTGGTGGGGTCGGTGAGGACGCTGATGTAGGGAATTTTCGCTTCGTCGAGCCGCATCAACGCGGCCGAGATCTTGGCAAGCTGCATCAGGCTGATGGCGCCTTCCTGCATGCGCGCGCCGCCAGACGCCGAAATGACGACCAGTGGAATCTTCTTTTCCAGGCTGCGCTCAATGGCCCGCGTGATCTTTTCCCCCATCACCGAGCCCATGCTGCCGCCGATGAACCGCAGCTCCAGCGCGCACACGCTCACCATCCGTCCGGCCAGCTTCCCTTCGGCGGAGACAACGGCGTCTTTCATCTCCACCGTTTCCTGCATATCGCGCAAGCGCTTCTTATAGGGCTTGGAATCGGCGAAATCCAGGGGATCGGTGGACTCCATGCTCATGTCGTACTCACGGAACAGACCCTCGTCGAACAGCAGCGCGAGCCGCGAGCGGGCATCGATCTTGAAGTGATGGCCGCATTTGGGGCACAACTGCTGGTTGTCGTCGAGAGCCTTGCGCCAGATGATCTGGCCGCAGCCATCGCACTTCTGCCACAAGCCTTCGGTACGGACCGTTCTGTCGGCGCCGTCTTGTGCCGTGGATACGCTGGGGGACTTACGGGTAAACCAAGCCATTGGGAATCGTCATTTCAGGCTAGCGCGCTGGGAATCCGAACCGCAACGCGGATATCATGAACCATGCGCGCTTACCCAGAGTCCCAGAAGATCCTACAGAGGAATCGCCGCTCGATTCCAGGCGGCGTAGTCTCCACCAACCGCGCCGCCAAGCCGGAGATCGTATTCGTGAAGGCGCGCGGCGCCAACCTGTGGGACGCCGACGGCAACGTCTACATCGATTATCATGCCGCCTTCGCTCCGCACATTCTGGGGCACAACGATCCGGCGGTAACCGCGGCCGTGAAAGCGGCGCTCGATTCCGATGCCAGCCTCTACGGCTCGGGCACTACGGTGATGGAAGGCGAGTTGGCGGAACTGGTCACCGCTTGCGCGCCGTGGTGTGAGTCGGTGCAATTTCTGAATACCGGGAGCGAGGCAACGTATCAGGCCATTCGCGCCGCGCGCGCCGTCACGGGACGCGATCACGTCATCGTCATGCAGGGAGGCTACAACGGCTGGCACAACGACGTCGCCTGCAATCTGATGACGCCGCTCGATCAGATCGGGCCGCGCGTCTCCCCCGGCGAATATCCGTTTCGCGGCATCAGCGCCGGCATTCCGGAGGCGCACGCCAGGCTGATTCACCCCATCAACTTCAACGACCTCGAATCGGTGGAATGGGTTTGCGGCCAATATCCGGTGGCCGCGCTCATCACCGAACCCATCCTGCAGAATGTCGGCATCGTGCATCCCAAGCCGGGCTATCTCGAAGGGCTGCGCCTGTTGGCCGACCGTCTGGGCTTCGTGCTGATTTTCGACGAGGTGAAGACCGGATTCCGCCACGCCCCCGGCGGCTACGCCTCGGTTTGCGGCGTGCATCCGGATCTGGTGGTCTACGGCAAGGCGCTGGCCAACGGCTATCCGATGGCGGCGCTCGGCGGCAAGCGCGAATTGATGAATTCCTTCGTTCACCCGGACGCTTCCAAGCGCGTCCTGCTGGCGGGCACTTATAACGCGCACCCGGCGCCCACGGCCGCCGCCATCGCCACCATCAAACGGCTGATGGAAGGGGGAGGCGAAGTGTTCCGTTACATCGGCGCGCTGGGCGCCCGGCTTGAACGCCACCTCACCACGGCGTTCGGAAATACGACGGCCGTGGTGGCGCGGGAATGCTCGGCATTCTGCCCTTACTTCATGGATCATGCGCCCGCCGATTGGCATGACATGGCGGCGCATCACGACTTCACGCTCGATACCGATTTGCGGCTGCTTCTGGTGGACCGCGGCGTGTATTGCTTCCCTATCGCAGTGAAGCAGTGGTCTATTTCGGCCGCGCACACCGAAGCCGATATCGACCGTACCGGCGCCATCTTCGAAGAAGCGATGGCGGAGGCCTCCGCCTACCTGTTGCGGAAATAGTCCCAGTAATAGCCGAAGCTGGTGGAGTATTCTTCACCGATACCGGCCTGGTCGTTCAGGCCCCACTGGTACTTCACGGTGTCGATCTTGCCCTTGCCGCCGGCCAGAAAACCGGCTTGTCCAGGGGGCGCGTATTTCAGCAAGAAGGCTTTCAGCCCGCCGCTTTTGAAATCGTCGTCATACCACTTGAACACCGCGCTGACGCGGGCCGTGCGGTCTTCGGAATCGAACTGGTTCCAGCGGAGATCGGCCAGCCAGAGGCGGGTGTTGTCGTCTAACTGCTCGTCGATGCGCGGGCCCTCATAGGCTTCGCGCCGCAGGGGAGGTCCGCCGAGCGCCGCATACACCAGCGCCGAGTGAATGCGCGGATCCATCTCGCGCAGTTCGCGCTCGATTCCATCGAGCGACGTTTTGACTCCGTTCAACGTGTGGCGTGCCGCGCTGAACGGCTTCTTCGTCTTCCACACGCTTTCGACCGGGTAATGCGCGAGAATCCAGCGCACGGCGATGGCGTTATAGGCGTTGATCAGCGCCGCTTTGCGGTCGTCGCCCGTCATCGCCTCCGGCCACGGCGCCGCCAGTTGCGCCAGGTAGTTGTCGATCTTCTCGGGTTCGTCCCGCCACTGCCGGTAGTCGACAAGAGATTGGCCGTTGACGTATTTCTTGAGCAACGCATCCCAGGAGGAATGATCCAGCGCGCTTGCCGGAAATACAGCGAGAGCCACCAACAGGTGCGAGTATACTCGTGACATGATTCGGTCGCTGCCGCTACTTTGGGCTGCCGCGTGCTTTGCGCAAAGCCCTCCCAGGAGCCTCAATCCCAGGGTAGTGGAGATCGTCGACGCCGTGTCGGTCCAGCGAATCGAGGATATCATGGGGCGCCTGGTCACCTTTGAAACGCGAGGCAATTTCTCGGAGACCGGGCATGCCACGCGGGGCATCGGCGCGGCATACCGCTGGATCGAAGCCGAGTTGAAGAGCTACAGCCCGAGGCTTGAGGTGCGCCTCGACCGGTACAAAGTCCGCAAGCAGGGACGTATCTTTCGCGACGTGGAAATCGTGAATGTGATTGCGACGCTGCGCGGCACGCGCCATCCGGAACGGCAGGTGCTCATCAGCGGCCATTACGATTCGCTGAACCTGGGGCAGCGCTCCACCGCTATGAACCCGGAGGCCATCGACGCGGCCACGGAGAAGAACGCCTCGGCGCCGGCGCCCGGTGCCTCCGACGACGCTTCGGGCGTGGCGGCCACCATGGAGATGGCTCGCGTGTTGAGCCAGTACGAGTTCGATAAGACGCTGGTGTTCGCCGCCTTCGCTGGCGAAGAGCTGGGCCTGGTGGGATCCACGCTGCATGCGCAGAAGGCGAAGCGCAATGGCGAAATCATGGAAGCGGTTTTGAACAGCGATATCATCGGTACGGAAATGGGGGGCGACGGCAGGCGCGACAATCGCCGCGTGCGCGTGTTCTCCGCCGATCCGCCGGATTCGGCTCCTCGAACGCTCGCCCGCTATATCAAGGAAGTGGGCGAGCGCTACGTGCCGGCGCTCGAAGCCGACCTGGTATTCCGTTCCGATCGCTTCGGCCGCGGCGGCGATCACACCCCGTTTGAGCGCGAGGGATACGCCGCGGTGCGATTCACCAGCGCGGTCGAAAACTACGCGCACCAGCACACCGTCACCGACACGATGGAGAACGCATCGCCGGCCTATACGGCCGCGGTAACGCGGTTGAAGGCGGCGGTGGCGGCGAGTCTCGCCCTGGCGCCGCGCACGCCCGAACTGCCCTCCACCACCAGCGGCACGCGTACCACCATCAGCCTGACCCGCGGCACCGGATCCTATGCCGCCGCGATGCGATGGCACCACCCCGCGCCCGAACCCGATCTGGCGGGCTTCGCCGTCCTGGTGCGCAAGACTACGGCGCCCTATTGGGAAAGGGAGATCTTCGTCGGCAAGAAGAACGACTGCACCCTGCAGGGGCTGGACATCGACAACCTGGTTTTCGCGGTCAAGGCGATCGATACGGAGGGCAACGAAAGTCTGCCCGCGGTGTGGGTGATGCCGGCGCGGACGATCCCGTATTTTGAAGTGATCGACGTTGATTCCAAGTGACCCGTTGGCTATGGTGGCAGTATGGAAGTCCATTTTCCTCCCGATCTTCAAGCCCGGATTACCGAGCGGGCAACGCAGCAGGGCCTGAACCTCGACGAAACCGTGCAGGACGTGGTGGCGCGATTCTTTGAGGAAGAGGATCGCTTTGCTCAAGCTGTGAAGCGTGGCGAGGTTGCGTTGGCAGCGGGAGGGTCTCTGACACACGAACAAGTGGGCGATCGCCTGAGACGTTTCTTGCAATCCTGATGGACATACGTTGGTCGCTGCCAGCGGCGGACGACCTTGAACGCATCTGCGAGCGGATCGAACGCGATAACCCGGAGGCAGCACGGCGTGTCGCCAAGATCCTCTATGAGGGGTGCGCCCGGCTCAAGGATTTTCCAAACATAGGTAGAGCGAGCCGTCGGCTGATGGGGTGGCGCGAGCTTGCGTTTCCGCCTCTTCCCTATGTCGTTGTGTATCGAGTAACGCAGGACGCGATCGAAATCTCGCGCATTTTCCATGGCGCGCAGGACTGGCCTGAACCATAATCTGTACAACTGCTAGACTTATTCACCATGGCGTTCGCCGGACGCAAGGTGCTGGCTCTTGAAAGCAGGAGATCGGCGGAAATCGCAACTCTCATCCGGAATCAAGGCGGCGATGTGTTCGTCGCGCCCTCCATGCGCGAGGCGCCGCTTGAAAACAACGACAGCGCCTTCGATTTTGCCGGGCGTCTGTTTGCCGGCGAGTTCGACATGATGATTCTGCTCACCGGCGTCGGCACAAGGGCGTTGAACAAACTGCTGGCGACGCGGTATCCGGAAGGCCGTTTCGCCGAAGCCTTGCGTGGAATGACCGTGGTGGCGCGCGGGCCGAAGCCGATGGGCGCGCTCCGCGAGTTGGGCGTTACCGGGGCCATCACCGTAAAGGAACCGAACACCTGGCGGGAACTCTTGCAGGCGATCGAGGGACGGCCCGAAAAGCGCATCGCGGTTCAGGAGTACGGGCGCTCGAACGAAGAGTTGCTGCAGGCACTGCGCGAGCGCGGCGCCGAAGTGACTTCGGTGCGCATCTATCAATGGGCGCTGCCGGAAGATACGGCTCCGCTGCGCGAGGCGGCACGCCGGCTGGCCGCGGCCCAAGTGGATTTCGCCCTGTTCACCACTTCCATTCAGGTTCCGCACCTCATTCAGATGGCGGCCGAAGAAGGCGTAGAGGACGCCGTGCTGACCAATCTGCGCCGCCGCACCGTGGTCGCCTCCATCGGACCTTCGTGCAGTGAGATGCTGGAGGAGTACAGCATTCCCACCGACGTCGCGCCCTCACATCCCAAGATGGGAATTCTGGTGAAGGAGACGGCGGATCAGGCCGAGGGTTTGATGGAAAAGAAACGCGCGGCACCAGTGGAAAAAGAGACGTTCCTGCAGCAATACGGGCGCTACATGACCCTGGGCGTGGCGCTGCCGGCGGCGACGTTCGTGGGATACGGCATCGGCTACCTGCTCGATAGAGCTTTGGGCACGACGTTCCTGTCGGTGGTGTTTCTCGGGTTGGGCGTGGTGAGCGGATTCCTGCAGATCGTCCGCGAGGTCAACCGGGAAAAGTGACGGGCGATTCGAGCGGCATCGCCCGGCGTATCGGGCGGTTGATGGGAGCCATCGCCCTGGCGGGCGCCATTGGATTCGCCATCTCGCGCGGGCCCTGGTGGGGTTTGAGCTTCCTGGTGGGCGCCGCCCTTTCCGGCGCCAGTTTCTGGCTCACTCACCTGGTGGTGCAACACCTGGGGCCGCAGACCTCGAAAGACGACCCTCCTTCGGCCTCCGACGCGACCCTCATGGGCATGCGCTATGTCATTCTGGGCGCGGCGGCTTATGGTACAATTCGTTACTTAGGACTCCATCTGGAGGCGGTTCTGGCCGGACTGCTGGTTGCGGCCGCCGCGGCTTTGATTGAGGTCCTCTACGAACTGATTCATGGAACATGAAATCCTGATTACCCGCCTGTTCAACGATCATTTGGGCGGCGTGGGCCAGTCGATTCTGGCGGCGATCGGCACGCATGCGCACAACCCGGAGCGGCCGTGGACCAACTGGATGACGATGCAGCTTCTGGTCGCGGCGGTCGTCATTGTGGTGTTCGCGATCTTGCGGCCGAAGCTTTCGATGGACAAGCCCGGCAAGCTGCAGCACATTTTCGAGTCGCTGTACCTGTTTCTGAAGGGCGAAACCGATACCAACGTCGGCCATCACGGCCACCGGTACCTGCCGTTCTTCGGCACGGTTTTCTTCTTCATTCTGTTTGCGAACCTGATTGGCGTCATTCCGGGATTTGAGTCGCCCACCATGTTCCCCTATGTGCCTTGCGGCATTGCCATCGCGGCGTTCCTCTACTACAACATCGCCGGCATTCAGGCGCAGGGGGCGGGCAAATATCTGGCGCATTTCGCCGGTCCCGTACCGGCCATGGCGCCGCTCATGTTCCCCATCGAAATCATCAGCAACTTCGCGCGGCCGCTGTCGCTCACCGTTCGTCTATACGCCAACATGTACGCGGGCGAGCAGGTGACGCTGGTGTTCCTCAGCCTCACCTACCTGGTGATGCCGGCCGTGTTCATGGGACTTCACGTTTTCGTTTCTTTCCTGCAGGCTTATATCTTCGCGCTCATGACGATGATTTACGTCGGCGGCGCGACGCATCACGACGAACACTAATACCGGCTTCATGGCTTTCCGCGTGAGCCCCGGCCGTCCCAACGGACCGAAGGAACCACCTCCGGAAGGCACTTCATAAGCAAGGAGCATCGAATGAATTTCCGAACGGTTTGGAATCTGCTGGCGATGGCCGTGATGGCCTCGCCGGTATTTGCCCAGGCACCGGCCGCCGAACATGGCGGCACGAACCTGGCACCCCTGGCGGCGGGCCTGTCCATGGCAATCGCTTCCGGTCTTTGCGGTCTCGGCCAGGGCAAAGCGGTGGCACACGCCGCCGAGGCGATGGCCCGCAACCCCGGCGCGATCGCGGCCATCCGCGGCGCCCTGCTGCTTGGACTGGTGCTCATCGAATCGCTGGCGCTCTATACGCTGGTGATCGTGTTCCTCAAGACCTAGTCCTGTTTCCCAAAAGCGGGCCGGTTGCGGCCGGCCCGCGATACCTCCATGAAGCTCCAAGGCATCTATCCCCCCGTAACCACTCCCTTTCAGCACGACGGCTCGCTTTACAAAACCAAAGTCCATCACAACGTCGAGAAGTGGAATCAGACCGCGCTTTCCGGCTACGTGGTGTGCGGGTCCACCGGGGAGAGCGTCATGCTCACGCCCGAAGAAAAATTCGACATGTTCGGGTGGGTAGCCGACGCGGCGGCCCCGGGCAAACTGTTGATCGCCGGCACAGGCGTCGAGAGCGTGCGCGAAACGGTGATGCTGACCAACAAGGCCGCCAGTATGGGCTATGGCCTGGCGATGGTGCGTACGCCGCACTATTACAAGAATCTATTGAACGGCGACGCGGCACAACTCACCTACTTCCGCGCCGTGGCCGATCAGACCAAAATTCCGCTGATGATCTACAACTGGCCGCAGACGACAGGTGTGGATATTTCCTGCGAAGCGGTGGCGCGGCTGAGCGAACATCCGAATATCGTTGCGATCAAGGAAAGCTCCGGCAATCTCGAGAAAGTCATGCGGTTGCTTGGCGAAGTCTCAAAAGGCTTTCAGGTGCTGGTGGGTTCGGCTCCCACGCTGTGGCCGTCGTTGACGGTGGGCGCCGCCGGAGCCGTGCTGGCGTTTGCCAACGCCGCTCCCTATGCCTGCATCACGATTTGGGAAGCGCATCGCACCCGCGAAGTGGAAGCCGCCGAGGACTGGCAGCATCGCATCGCCCGCGCCGCGCGCCTTGTGACGGTGAAGTACGGTGTGCCGGGGTTGAAGCATGCCATGGATCTCGGTGGATACTACGGAGGGCCTCCCCGGCTTCCGTTGACCACCCTCGGCCCGGAGGCGAAGCGCGAGATCGAAGAAGCGTTCGCCGATCTGCGCGGCTGAGGGGCGGCCCGTGACATCCGTCACAGCGTACCGGAAGGTTCATGGACGACAATGAAACCACCGGCATGAAGCAACTGGTACTGGCGGGACTGTGGGGCGTCATCTTGGGCCTGGGCGTCTTCACCTTCGGTTATGCCGAAGGCGCGTCCTATCTCACCAACGATCCGGCGGCATGCGCCAATTGTCACGTGATGCGCGAGCAATACGCCGGGTGGATGAAGGCCAGCCATCGCAAGGCGGCGGTCTGTAACGATTGCCACGCGCCTCATACCTTCCTCGGAAAGTACACAACCAAGGCCATCAACGGATTCTTCCATTCGTGGGCCTTCACAACGGGCTGGTTCCCGGACCGCATTCAAATCACGGCGCGCAATCGCGCCATCACCGAAGGCGCGTGCCTGCACTGCCACGCGGAGATCACTTCGGCGATCGGCTCCTCGCGAATGCATCGCGAGTCTGAAAACTGCCTCCGCTGCCATCGCGGCGTGGGACACATGGAGTAGCTCATGGCTTTCAATTCCAAAGGAACGCTGCTGGCCGTGGGCCTGACTGCGGCGGCTGCATTCGGCATCGGCGCATTGCTGGTGAACATCCTGGAACATAAGCGGGAGGCGCGCAGTCCGTTCTTCCGCGTGGTGGAACTCACCGAAGAGACCAGCGATCCGGCCGTGTGGGGCCGTAATTTTCCTCTACACTATTCGGACTATAAGGGTACCGTCGATATGCAGCGCACCCGCTACGGCGGATCGGAAGCGCTGCCTCATTCCCCGACTCACGCGGACCCGCGCACAGTCGTTTCCCAGAGCAAGATCGAAGAAGATCCGCGGCTGGCCAGGATGTGGGCGGGCTACGCGTTTTCCGTCGATTTCCGCGAAGAGCGCGGCCATGCCTACATGCTGATCGACCAGCAAAACACGCGCCGCGTCACCGAATTCAAACAGCCCGGCACTTGCGTCAATTGCCATGCGTCGGCCGTGGCCGCTTACCGGAAGCTCGGCAATGGAGACATCTTCAAGGGCTTTGAAGAGCTGAACAAGATGACCTACGCCGAAGCGGCGAAGAACGTCGCGCATCCGGTCGCCTGCATCGATTGCCACGATCCGAAGGACATGAAGCTGCGCGTCACCAGGCCGGCGTTTCTTGAAGGTATCCGCGCGTTCAAGGCCGCCGGTGGCGTGCCGGACTACGATCCCAACACCATGGCCACGCCCCAGGAAATGCGGTCCTTCGTCTGCGGCCAGTGCCACGTGGAGTATTACTTCAAGGGCAAGGACAAGCGGCTGACCTATCCATGGAGCAAGGGGCTGAAGGCGGATGAAATCTACGACTACTACTCCGAGGTGAAGCACGTCGACTTCACGCACAAGGACAGCGGCGCGCCGGCGCTCAAGGCACAGCATCCGGAATTCGAGCTTTACAACCAGGGCGTCCATGCGCGCGCCGGCGTTTCCTGCGCCGATTGCCACATGGCCTACAAGCGCGAAGGCGCCCTAAAGATCAGCGATCATCACGTGCGGAGCCCGCTGCTCAACGTCAACCGCGCCTGCCAGGTGTGCCACCACTCCTCCGAACAGGAAATGCGGGATCGCGTGGAAACGATTCAGTCGCGGTTCCATGGGGCTCGCAACACCGCCATGGACGCGCTGATGGAACTGATCGGCGACACCAAGGCCGCGCGCGCCGCCGGCGCCACCGATGCCGATCTGGCGGGCGCGTGGGAAGGGCAGCGGCGGGCGCAGTTCCTGCTCGATTTCGTCGAAGCGGAGAATTCCACCGGCTTCCATGCACCGCAGGAAGCCATGCGGATCCTCACCGAGTCGTTGAACTCTTCAAGGAAAGGGCAACTGGCGCTGCGGCAGGCGCGCTGGGGCGCTCAGCCGCGGTCTTCCAAGTGAAGCCGCGTCATGGGATCCTCGTCGAGCCCACCGGAGGATCGTTTCCGCAGCGTCCTCATGCCATACATCATGAGGCCGCCGAGCAGTCCGATACCCATCAGTAGTCCAGCCAGAATGAACGAAGTCGCCAGCAGGCTGCCAGCCTTCCGCGCTTCCCCGCCCGGCGGGCCTTCGCTGATGGTGATATTTGCCTTATAGTCGATCTGGGCGAGCAGGCGCTCGGCGTCGTCGGCGTTGGCCGGCGACAAAGCCACGGCGATCAGCGGACCGGAGCGCTTCACCATTGCTCCCTCAAGCTTCTGAAACTCGGGCAGCCTGTTCTGCGCCATCTGATTGGTGGGGTAGTAGAACAGCGCCATCTCAAGCTCGGTTGACCGCTGCTTGTAGCGGGCGATGTGCGCCTCGGCACCGAAGTGAAACCCCGCCGTGGATGGCGGAACCTTGGGATAAAACTTCTCAAGCGACGCTGGGCCGAGCACGAAACGCTCGGTGCCCGGCACGGGCACATCCTTGGGCAGATAACCAAGCACCGGCGGCAGCGCCGATTGATCGACTTTCGGCAATTGAAACAGCAGTAGTTTCAGCTCATCGAGCGATGGGTTGCGGCCTTCGAAGCGCAGCAGGTAGTTGCCGAATACCATCAGCCCGCCGTTGCCCACGGTGACGGCGAAGGTGGAATAAGTCAGTTGGTCTTTATTGCCGGGACGCGAATCGGCGGGCCGCATCCACCGGAACGCGGCCTGCGATCCGGTGGGATCTTTCAGCCGCCAGGCCGAAACCGTGATGGGCTGCCCTTCGTAGCGGGCGCGCTCTGAGTCGGTGAGGCCGTACTCTTCCCAGATCGCTTTATCGGAAACCGTAATCGGATCGAGGGCGGCGCGCTTGGTATTCGGCCCGATCGCTTCCGGCAGTACCGCCGCGCCAAGCGAAGCGGCCCCCAACAGCGCGGCTAAGTGCCGTGGCATTTCTTGTATTTCTTTCCGCTGCCGCAGGGGCAAGGATCGTTGCGGCCCACCTTATCGGCGTTCACCACCGGCTGCTTGGCGGTGGAAGAGCCGTCGCCGCCGGTGAATTGCAGAGCCGCCATTTCCCGGTCTTTCTTGCGCTGAATGTTGCGCGTGAAGTCGGTCATGCTCGACTGCGCCGCGGCGCGCTGGGCCTCGGTGGCCACCGGAACGGCCGCCTCTTCTTCCTCAAACTCCTCTTCGTAGGAAGGCTCGGTATGGGGACCCGCGGCGGCAAAGCTTTCGTCACCGCCGGTCTGCAGGAAGTAGAGATAGCGGACCGTTTCATCCTCGATGCGGTCCATCATGTCCTGGAAGATCTGGAAGGATTCCTTCTTGTACTCGATCAGCGGATCCTTTTGACCGTATCCGCGAAGGCCGATCCCTTCCTTGAGGTGGTCCATCGAGAGCAGGTGATCTTTCCACTGCCCGTCGATGACGTGGAGCATGATGAAGCGCTCGGTTTCGCGCATGACTTCCGGGCCCACCAGGTCTTCTTTTTCCTGATAGCGGGCGGTCAGGCGCTCGAGGATGTGTTCCTCCATCTCGGCGCGATTCATTCCGGAAAGGTCCTGGGCCGCGACTTTCACGCCGAACTGCGACAGGATGTCGGTCTCCATACCGGCCAGGTCCCAGGTATCGGGATGTGCATTTTCCGGACAGCGCGCATCGAGCGAGGTGGCGGCGATCCCGCGCACCATGTCGGCCACTTTTTCTTTCTGGCTTTCTCCCTCAAGCAAAGCGCGGCGCATGCCGTACACGGCCTTGCGCTGCTTGTTCATCACGTCGTCGTATTCGAGCAGGTGTTTACGGGCGGCGAAGTTTTGCGCCTCCACCGCTTTCTGCGCCGCGGCGATGCGCTTGGTGATCAGCTTCGACTCGATGGGCACGTCCTCTTCCATGCCCAGCCGCAGCATCAGGTTTTGAATGCGCTCGCCACCGAAGATGCGCAGCAGGTCGTCCTGCAGCGAAAGATAGAAGCGCGAACTGCCCGGGTCGCCCTGGCGTCCGGCGCGGCCGCGAAGCTGATTGTCGATGCGGCGCGACTCGTGACGCTCGGTTCCCAAAATGTGCAGCCCGCCGGCGGCCACCACTTCGGCATGCTCCTGGGCGACTCTTTCCTTGAACGGCTTGCTTACCGCTTCCCAGGCGGCGCGCGCCTCGGGATCGTTCTGCATGATCATCGCCCACTGGATCTGTTCCGGATCCTTGCCCTGCTTGATGAGCGCTTCCTTGATGTAAAACTCGGCGTTGCCGCCCAGCAGGATGTCGGTACCGCGGCCGGCCATGTTGGTGGACACGGTGACGGCGCCTTTGCGTCCGGCCTGCGCGATGATGTTGGCCTCGCGCTCGTGGTTTTTGGCGTTCAGCACTTCATGCCTTACACCCATGCGCTTGAGGATGCCGGAAAGCTTTTCCGATTTTTCCACCGACACGGTGCCCACCAGCACGGGCTGGCCGCGTTCCTGAAATTCCTTGATCTCCTTGGCGGCGTTGCGGAACTTCTCTTCCTCGGTGCGATACACGATGTCGTCGGTGTCTTTGCGCACCATGGGCTTGTTGGTGGGGATCACCATGACATCGACGTTGTAGATCTTGCCGAGCTCGGCCGCTTCGGTTTCGGCCGTACCGGTCATACCCGCCAGCTTCGAATACAGGCGGAAGTAGTTCTGGAAGGAGATGGTGGCGAGCGTCTGATTCTCGCGCTCGATCTTGACGCCTTCCTTGGCTTCGATGGCCTGATGCAGGCCGTCGGACCAGCGCCGGCCGGGCATGATGCGGCCCGTGAATTCATCGACGATCACCACCTGCCCGTCCTTCACCAGGTAATCCTTGTCGCGGTGATAAAGGATGTGCGCGCGCAGGCTTTGCTGCACGTGATGATTCATCTCGATGTTGTGGGCGTCGTAAAGATTGCCGAGGTTGAGCAGGCGCTCCACCTTGAGAACGCCCTCTTCAGTGAGCGCCACCGAACGGTGTTTCTCATCGACGGTGTAGTCGCCGGTGGTAAACTTCTCGCCCGGCTCCTTGCCTTCGATCACTTCGCCGCGCACCAGCTTCGGGATGATGCCGTTCACGCGGTAATACTTATCGGTGGACTCTTCGCTGGGGCCGGAAATGATCAGCGGCGTGCGGGCTTCGTCGATCAGGATCGAATCCACTTCATCGACGATGGCGAAGCTGTGACCGCGCTGCACGCAATCTGCAATGCGGAACTTCATGTTGTCGCGCAGGTAGTCGAAGCCGAACTCGTTGTTGGTCCCGTAGGTAACGTCGGAGCCATAGGCCGCTTTGCGCTCGGCGTCGTCGAGGTCGTGCACGATCACGCCAACCGATAGACCCATGAACTTGTAGAGCTTGCCCATCCACTCGGCGTCGCGCCGGGCGAGGTAGTCGTTGACGGTGACCACGTGCACGCCCTTGCCGGCCAGCGCGTTGAGGTAGACCGGCAGAGTGGCGACCAGTGTCTTGCCTTCCCCGGTGCGCATTTCGGCGATCTTGCCGTGGTGAAGCACGATGCCGCCCAGCAACTGCACGTCGTAGTGGCGCATGCTGAGCACGCGCCGGCCCGCCTCGCGCACGACGGCGAACGCATCCACCAGGATGTCATCGAGCGACGCGCCCTGATCGAGCCTGGACTTGAACTCCGCGGTCTTGGCGGCCAACTCGGTGTCGGAGAGCTTCTGCATGGCGGGCTCAAGGGCGGTGATCTCGTCCTTGAGCGGCAGAATTTTCTTCAGCTCCCGGTCGTTCTTGGTGCCGAAAATCGTTGCTAATAGGGTGTCTAACATACGCGACCGACGGGGCGGTACGTTTCTATTCTACCAGCGGGCCACTAGCGCAGAATCGCGCCAAGCTCGATGCGCAGGCCGCGCTCGGGGAGATGGAAGAACGGGACAGCGGTCAGGCTGCCTTCGTGGTAAACCGAGAATCGCCGCAGGCCGGGATCGACGAGCCAGACGTTGGGAACGCCCCAGGATTCGTAGGCCGCAAGTTTGGTCATGACGTCTTCGTGGAAATCGTCGGGGGAAACGATCTCAATTACTACAAGAGGAATCTGCTCCGGCACCAGATCGGTTGGCTCGGTGTCGGCATAAACAATGAGGTCGGCGATACGATACTGAGTGGCAGCCACGCGCACGCGTAATTCCGGGCGAAGATAGAGATGCGGAATCGGATGCAGCGCGGTGATCAATTGAGCCTGGGTCCGGCTGTGCTCATTGTTGGGCATCGTCCTCTCCACAACCACACCCTCGACATAGTCAGGCGTGGGGCTCTCATAAGGCGTCGAGAGATATTCGGCCTCGGAGATCAGCGTCTGCGTCGCCATACTCTGAGCATACCGTAATCTGCGCTTTTTCTAGCGGAGAATCGCGTCGAGTTCGATGCGCAGACCGCGCTCGGGGAGATGGAAGGCCGGGACGGCGGTCAGGCTGCCCTCGTGGTAAACCGAGAATCGCCGCAGGCCGGGATCGACGAGCCAGACGTTGGGGACCCCCCAGGATTCGTAGCCGGCGAGCTTGGTCATGATGTCTTCATAAAGATCGCCGGGGGAGACGATCTCTACGATGACCAGAGGAATTTCCTGCGGTACCGGGCCTAGCGGATCGGCGTCCGCGTAGACGGCGAGATCGGCGATGCGGTATTGCTGCGGCGTGACGCGAACACGCAACTCCGTGCGCGGATAAAGACGCAGGCGATCCTGCTCCAGGCGAAACCGGAAATAAAGCTCACCCTGTGTCCGGCTATGCTCATTGTTGGGCATGCTTCTCTCCACGATCAGGCCTTCGACGTAGTCCGGCGTGGGGCTTGCGTAAGGCGTCGTGAGGTATTCGGCCTCGGAGATCAGCGTCTGCGTTGCCATAATCTGAGCATAGCGTAAACATCACGTACGGAACTTCGTCTTCGAAGTCTTGTGATAGTCCACCCTTTTCCCCCGCGGCCGTTTTTTGAACTCCTGCGCGAAGCGGACAAAATTGTTGACCACGGTCTCGAAAATCACCTTCCCTTTTTCCGCCGTTGCCAGCGTCGGATCGCCGTTAATGCCGCTCTTACTAAAGCGGGTCCACCAATCCATCATGCGGATGGGGCTGCCCTCGATCAGATCGGACCAGATGAACTCGGATGGCGGCATGCCCTGCTCCTTGATCGCCTTGTCCATCTGGACGCGCGCGGCATCCAGGTACAGGTACACCGAGGTCTCCAGTTCACAGGCATGCGACATGCCGCCGCGCGGCGACTGACGGAGCTTCTTGATCTCCGGCAGCGCCAGTTGCGGCCAGATAAACGCCGCGCACAGCGCGTCCGTCTCAAGGATCGTGCGCCGCGCCACCAGGTCGAGAATCGGCATGTTCGACCCATGGCCGTCGGCGATGAGGATGCGCTGGAATCCGTGGTGCGCGACGCTCTTGGTCACATCCAGCACGAAGTGCAGCAGGTGCTCCATCTGGATGTCGATGGTGCCGTGAAAATCCATGTGGTGCGTTTCGTAGCCAAACGGAATGATGGGCATCAGCAGGATGTTGCCATCGGCGCGCTGCGCGGCGGCTTCACAGATCGACCAAATGAGAAAATTGTCCACGTCCAGCGGCAGGTGGGGTCCGTGGTCTTCCACCGAACCGATGGGCAGCACCACGACCGGCTGTTTCTTCGCCACGCGGCCCAACTCCGGCCATGTGTAGTGCTGGTAAAGATAATCAATGCGAGCCATTCGTATTCCTTTCCGGATTGATATAAAGCCACAGCAGCGCGCCAATGAGATAGGCGCCTGAAGTTACCGCGAATAACGGGTAAAACGACCCGAACGTCTGACTGAACCAGGCGGCGGCGAGGGGCGCCATCATGCCGCTGATGCTAGACGCCATATTCATATAACCTGAGGCGGTGCCGCCGAACCGTCCGCCCACATCCACGCACGTGGACCAGGCCACGGGCAGCGTCAGGTCGTGGGTCAGCGAGGAGAACGTCAGCCAGAACAGCGCCGATGCCGCGGATTCGGCCCAAACGGCGGCCAGAAAGCCCACGGCGCCCAACAGAAATCCACCGAAACCCACCAGCCGGCGGCCCCACTTGAGGCTGCCGGTGCGCCGCACCAGCCAATCGGATAGCACCCCGCCGAGCAGGCAGCCGGCCGCGCCGCCCGCCAGTGGCAGTGCCGCGTAGATTCCCGACTGCGTGAGATTGAGGTGTTTCTCTTTCATGAGGAACGTCGGCATCCAGGTGACGAAGAACTGGAATCCGAAACCGGAGGCGAAGTATGCCCAGAACAGACCGAGCATGTCGCCACTGGTGAGAATTTTTCTCCACGGCACCTGTTCAGCCGGCGGCGGATCGATCGCGCCGGCGGGATCGTCGCGATAGGTGTTCCAGAAGACGGCGCACCAAATCAGACCAACGCATCCGAAAAAGAAAAACGTCAGGCGCCAGCCCACCAGCGCCATCACGGCCACGGCCAGCGGAGGGGAGAGCGCCCCGCCCAGCCGCGCTCCCATCCACATCACGCCGTTGGCGCGGCTGCGCTCCTGGGGCGGAAACCATCGGGAGAGCGCGCGGGAAAGGGTGGGGAAGGCGCCGGCTTCGGCCGCTCCGAATCCGAACCGCGTGGCGATCATCGCGGGGTAACTGGCCGCGGCGCCGGTGAGCATCGTGAACAACGACCAGGCGCCGACAATTCTCGTCATTGTTTTCCGCTGCCCCCACAGATCGCCGAGCCAAGCGGCCGGCACTTCAAACAGCGTGTAAGCGAGGCCAAAGGCGCTGAACACCGCGCCCATCTGGATGGGGCTAAGGCCCAGGTCCTGGCTAATCGACGGCGCGGCCACGGAGATGCACACGCGATCCAGGTATGTGATGGCCGCGGCGAGGAACGCCAGCAGCAGCACCCAGTAGCGCTCCGGGGGCGGGGTCATCGGTTCAGAAACGATATCATGACTCGAATGCGACGTAGAACCGCTCTCACGTGTTTGGCGGCCGCCGGCGCGGCCCAGGCCGCCGATTGGAACGATCCGTTCGCCAAACAATGGCGCGATTCGTTTCTGCACCATTGGGCCGACACCAAGACCTACACGCTGGCCATCTTCGACGCCATGCCCGCCGATGGCATGCAGGTGAAGCCGCATCCCATTCAACGAACCTTCGCCGATCAGTTCATTCACATCGCGCGCGCCAACAACGCCTATGTCAAATCGTTCGGCATCGGCACGCCGCCCACGCCTCCCAAAAGCGAAGACAGGGCCGAAGTGCGCCAGTTCCTGGTGGCGAGCTTCGATTGGATCGATGGGGTGCTGCGCAAGATGACAGAGAAAGATCTCGTGCGCTCGGATTTCAAATTCAATCCAACCGCGCCCGCGCATTCAGGTACCGATCTGTTTCTGCGCGCCTACATGCACACGGCGCATCATCGCGGACAGGCGGTAGTCTATCTGCGGGTAAAGAACATCGCGCCACCCGCCTGGCAGTTCGAACCCAAGGGCGCGTGACGATCGCCTATTTTTTCGCCGCTCTTTTAGGCGGGCAGGCGATGCGGGAGTCGCTCCCCTGCCGTCCCTGCCACGCGCCCGTCTTCGATAGCTACGCACGCACGGGCATGGGCCGTTCGTTCACACCGGCGGCGCTTGCCACCTGGGATGAGTTCTGGAAGGGGACGCGGTTCTATCACGCTCCCTCGGCACGTTATTACGAGATGAAGCTGGTGGATGGCCGGCCGGTGCAACGCCGCTGGCAGCTCGATTCGGCGGGGCGCGAAACCAACATCTTCGAGCTCGAAGTTCACTTCGTCATCGGTTCTGGCAACCATTCGCGTACTTACGCGCACCGCAACCCTTCGGGTAAGTTGATTGAGCTTCCCGTCAGTTGGTACAGCGAAGACGGCGGCCACTTCGCCATGAGTCCGGGCTATGACCGCCCGAGGCATTCCGACTTCCAGCGCGAGGTTTCCGGGTCTTGCCTGTTCTGCCACAACGGCTATCCGCGCGGGCCCGAATTGGCACACGGCATCGATTGTTCCCGCTGCCACCCGGCGGGTGGATCGCATTTCGTCAACCCGGCAAAGCTTTCCCTCGACCGGCAGACCGAGGTGTGCCTGCAGTGCCATCTTGAATCGGCGAGCCGCAGCCTGCCGGACGCCATCCGGCGCTTCGACCAGGACCCGTTTTCCTATCGCGCCGGCGAGCCCTTGGGTTCGTTTCAAATCTACTTCGATCGCGCGGTGGAAGGCGGCGGGTTCACGGTGAATCATTCCGCTTATGGGCTGCGCCAGTCGCGATGCTTTCTCGAAAGCAAGGGCCGGCTGACGTGTCTCACCTGCCACGATCCACACCGCCGGACGCACGCGGCGGATGCCGATCGCGCCTGCCGCGGATGCCACGCCGCCGCGCATCCGGAGAAAGCTTCCGGGTGCGCGGAATGCCATATGCCGAAGCGGCGCGCCGAAGACGCGGTGCACGTGGTGATGACCGACCATCGGATCCGGCGGGCACCGGAGACGAATCTTCTCGATCCCATCGCCGAGCGGCACGGACGCTATGACGGACCGGTGCGGCTGCTGTATCCGCCGCGACTGCCGGATACGGCGGAGTCGCGCCTTTATGAAGCCACAGCGGCGTTGACCGATTCGGTGCGGCTGGCGGTGAATGCGGCGGCGCTTGAGCGCCTCATCGAAACGGCGAAGCCGCGAGTGGCAGGATTCGATCTGGCCTTGGGAGCCGCGCTTCAGAGCCTCGGCCGGACGGCGGGCGCGGAGCGGCACTACCGCCGGGCGGTAACGCTTGAACCGGGGAATGCGGCGGCGCGATTAAAGCTGGCGGAACTGTCGATCGCGCGAGGGTTGAATCGGGAGGCGGTGAAATTGGTGGAGGACTTGCCACCGGACAGCGCCGCGTTGAACACGCTCGCCATCGCCCTCACAGGACTGGGCCGCTACGAGGCGGCCTTGCAAGCTCTGGATCAAGCCGCGGCGCTCGATCCGCCACTCGCCATCACGTGGCTCAACAAAAGTGTGGCGTTGCGGGCGCTTGGCAGACTCGAAGAATCCGCCGCCGCGCGCCGCAACGCCATCCGTCTCGATCCGGACTTAGGCCGCCGTTAGAAGATGACCTTGAACCCCACCTGGATGTTGCGATTGCCGCTGGCGTTGGTAATCACGCCGAACTGCGTGCTGGCCAGGTCCTGCGACGAGGGGCGGGACCAGGTCTTCTGATTCCACAAATCG
Source organism: uncultured Acidobacteriota bacterium (assembly GCA_902826685.1). Lineage (GTDB taxonomy): Bacteria > Acidobacteriota > Terriglobia > Bryobacterales > Bryobacteraceae > CADEFT01. The sequence continues at coordinate 305,729 of CADEFT010000002.1, read as the reverse complement.
AAGATGTCGGCGCGCAAGTCGGCGCGAATCCTCTCTTTGATCTGGAACGAGCGTGTGACGGCGACGTTGGTCCGGTAAGTGGGAAACATCCGCACGCTGGCGTTGAATCGCGCCGCGTTGCCGAAAGGATCCGCGAACGGACTCGTCCGGCGCTGGAAGGCTCCCAGTTGATAGAAGTTGTCCTTGTCCGGATCGAAGCGATCGCCCTTCAAGGGCGCGCGCCAATCGGTGGAGAGCAGGTTCGGCCTGGGCGTGCCGCCGCGCAGGTTGTTCTGGTAAGTCGTATCGACAACGCCCATTGGATAGCCGCTCTGCGCGAACGTGTAAGTGGAGAGATTCCAGCCGCCCAGCGCGTGGCCGCCGGCGCCGGAATTCAGGAAGCGCTTCCCCTTTCCGAAGGGCAGATCGTAGCTGGCGGTGACCTTGAACATGTGCGGATAATCCAGCACGCCATAGGACTTCTCAGTCCGCCGGTTGTACTGGTTCTGCGCCGCGCCCGCGCCCACCGCCGCGCCCACGACGCCGGCGATCCACGGTTCCGAGGAATCGGCATCGGTCAACAGCTTCGACCAGGCGTAGCTGGTCAGCAGCGTCAGTCCACCGGAGAAACGCTTGGTGGCCTTGACGATCAGCGCATGATAAGTCGAGTTCCCGCTGTGATTCATCATGCCGCCGGTGGTTACACCGGTGTACTGGGGAAACGCCCGCAACGACTGGCCGAGTGTGGCCTGGCCGCCCAGCAGTTGTTTGAAGTTGGCGAACGGCGGGCGGAAGCCGGCGGCCACCACCTGCGGATCGTCGATGGCGCGGTTCAGCAGCGGACCGAGAGAGGCATACTGCGGATGGATCTGCATGATATTGACGCGGTCGGAGGCAAGGTGCGTCCCCTTGCTTCCGGTGTAAGTGGCGTCAATCACCAGATTGCCCTTGGTGGAACGCGCGATGGCGAAGTTCCAGTTGGCGCTCTGGGGCAGCATGGCGATCTCGCGCGATCCCCACCAGGGGACGCCGAAGCCCGCGTTGAAACCGGGATCGATGAAAGGCGGATTCTGCCAGGCCGGGAAGCCCTGATCCCAGTAGAAGCCGGGTGTGACTCCCTGGTCGGCGGAACTCCAGGCGGGTGAGTTGGTGAAGCCGTTGTTGGCGCCGCTAAGCCCGGGCACCTTGACGGTGGAATAGAAGATTCCCGCGCCCGCGCGAACCACTGTCGTGTTACTGATCTGATAGGCCAGGCCCGCGCGAGGACCCCAGCCGGCCGCGGTGTCATGCAGGTTGCGGCGTCCTTCGCGGCCCGCCCCCTTACCGAGGAACCGCAGTGCGCCTGGGGCACCATTGGCCGCCGGGTTGGACAGCGTGGGATCGAAGAAAGAGAGGCGGTCGTACTTTTCGTATACCGACATGTTCATCTCATAGCGCAGCCCCAGGTTGGCCGTCAGCCGCGGCGTAATCTTCCAGTCGTCCTGGAGGAAAAATGCGTGATAGGGGAAGCGCAGCATCTGCGTGTTCGGAATCGTGAAGCCGCCGTTGTCCACCGCGCCCAGCAGGAAGCTGGCATAAGCGTTGCCGGAGAATCCGCTATTGTCGGCCGGCCGCGCCGTCTCCAGCCGATGGAAGAACACGTCGCCCGCCTGCCGGTTGCGGTTGTTGGTGTTCAGCATCATCAACTGCCCGGTGTAGCCGAACTTGATGCTGTGCGAATTCTTGATCCAATTCACGTTCTCATCGATGCCGAACACCGTGTGGTATTCGTCCCACAGCTTCGTGCTTTCCCAGCCGTAGTAGTTGTCGCTGTTGAAGCGCACGCCAGGGAAGGCCTGGTTGTAGAAAGGATTGTTGGGAATCCCGCCGCCGAGCTTATCGCCCCAATTCTGGCCGAACGGCTCGGCCGTCACGTCGTGCTCGGGGTGCGTCAGGCGATGGAAGCCGAGCGTCAGCGTATTGACGATGGTGGGCGAGAACAGGTGCGTATCGTTCAGGCGCGCCACTTTGCCGTAATACTGGTCGCCCTTGTAATACTGGCGGCCGGCGAGCGGATAGGGCAGCGATCCGCCCCAGTTATCGGCGTTATTCGGATTCTGATCGTAGTTGTTGTTGAAATACTCGCCGTTCTGCGAGTAGGTGAACGCCAGGCGGTTCTTGGTGCCGAAGTTCTGATCGAACTTCACCAGGTAGGCGTCTTCGATACGCTTGCGCGGCGCCGTACCAGGGGTGCGGTAGTTGCGCACCACGCCAGGGGCGTTCGGAGCCGGGAAATAGGAAGCGATCGCCGAGGAGAGCCGGCTGATGCGGCTCGTTGGAATGCGATTGCCGGGAAAGGCGTCGCGAACCACGGCGCCATTTTCCACGCGCGTGGTGGAGGGATCGAAAATCGGCACGACCACACCCGGCGCATTGGGCGTCCAGCCCGAAAAATCGCCGCGATGCATGGCTTCGAGCGGAATGGTGAGTTCACTCACGCCGGAGGTGGAAGGGAACCGGTAGCCTTCATACGAGAAGAAGAAGTAAGACTTGTTCTTGCCGTTGTAGAGCTTCGGAATGAAGATGGGACCGCCCGCCGTGGCGCCGAAATCGTTGCGGTGAAACACGGCCTTCGGGCGGCCGAATTTGTTATTGATCCAGCTATTGGCATTGAACCGCTGGGACTGGTAGTAGTCGAAGATCGACCCGTGCAGCTCATTGGTGCCGGACTTGGTGCTGATCGAAATATTGCCGCCGCTGGCGCGGCTGTCCTCGGCCTTGAAAGCCGCCGTGTCGATGCGGAACTCTTCGATCGAATCGAGCGAAGGCGTGAGCCGGTTCATGTAGCCCACGTGATTGCGCCAGCCCATTTCCACCGACATGCCGTCGACGCTGACGTTCCAGTCGTGCTGCTGGCCGCCGCCGACCTGCAGATCGTCCCACGCTCCTTCGCCGTTGCCGCTTTTGACCTGCGGCATCATCATCATGATCTGGAAAGCGTTGCGCATGCCACCGCCGATGCCGGCCACCGCGATCGGCAGATCCTGCACCAGCTTGTTTTCCATCACCGTCGAGACTTCGGTGGATTCGGTCTTAAGCGGCGGCGCTTCGCCGGTCACTTCCACGCGTTCCGACGTGTTGCCGACTTCGAGGCGCACATCGGCGCGAATGTTGTCGTTGCTTTGGACGGTGATAGGTCCGCGCTTCCAGCTCTTGAATCCGGGGACCGAGACATTGACTTCGTACGAGCCAACGGGCAGGCCCGGAATCACGTAGTTGCCGGTCGAGGAACTGATGGTTTTCGCCAGCGTTCCGGTCACCGTGTTGCGCGCCTCTACCTGAGCGCCCGCAATCACCGAGCCGGTGGCGTCGGTCACCAAGCCGGTGATGACACCGGTGGTCGACTGGCTTCGAAGCGAAACGGCCAGCACGAGGCAACAAAGCCACGTTGTAAGTAGTTTCAAGTTTCAACCTCCCAATGAGAAGACCAGTCCAAAGCGTTTTGGACTTGGGTAATCATATATCAAACGGATCCCGTTTGTGGGAGGGAAATCAGCGTTTAGGGAAGCGTCGTCTTACCCATCAGCCACTTGTCGATACCACGGGCGGCTTTGCGTCCTTCATGGATGGCCCAGACCACCAGCGACTGGCCGCGGCGCGCGTCGCCGGCGGCGAAGACGCCTGAAAGCGCCGACATGTAATTCTCGTCGACATTGACGTTGCCGCGCATGTCAAGCTGCATGCCTTGCTCCCGCAGACGGTCGATCATGCCATCGCGACGGGGGCCGGTGAAACCCATAGCGAGCAGCACCAGATCGCAATCGAGCGTGAACTCACTGCCTTTGGCCGCTTCGAACTTGGGTGGCGGACCCACGCGAACGGCGTGCAACTTCTTGACATTGCCTTGCTCATCGCCTGAAAAGTGCGTCGTGTTGATCGACCAGTCGCGCAGGCCGCCTTCTTCGTGCGAGCTTTCGAGGCGCAGCATCATGGGCCAGAGCGGCCAGGGAGTCAGCGGGCTGCGGTCGTCGGGCGGCTTGGGCATGATCTCGAACTGATGGACGCTCGCCGCCTTGTGGCGATGCGAAGTGCCCAGGCAATCGGCGCCGGTGTCGCCGCCGCCGATGATGATCACACGCTTGCCGGTGGCGAGAATCGGCTCAGGCAAGCGCGTCAGGTCGGCTTGAATGCCGTCGTCTCCGGCCACGCGCTTGTTCTGCTGCGGCAGGAAGTCCATGGCGAAGTGAATGCCTTTCAACTCGCGCCCGGGCACGTCCAGGTTGCGCGGTTGTTCGGCGCCGGTGGCGATCAGAATGGCGTCGTATTCGCGGCGCATCACGTCGATGGGATGCGAGACGCCGATGTGGGCGCGGGTGAGGAACGTAATCCCCTCGCCTTCCATCTGCTGCACGCGCCGGTCGATGTGATGCTTCTCCATCTTGAAATCGGGGATGCCGTAGCGCAGCAGGCCGCCGATGCGATCCGCTTTTTCAAATACCGTCACCCAGTGGCCGGCGCGGTTCAACTGCTGGGCGGCGGCCATGCCCGCGGGTCCGGACCCGATGACGGCGACGCGCTTGCCGGTGCGGCTTTGCGGCGGCTCGGGCACGATCCAGCCCGCGCTCCAGGCGTGGTCGATGATGTGGCGTTCGATGGTTTTAATCGCCACGGGCGGCTCATTGATGCCCAACACGCAGGCGGCCTCGCAAGGCGCCGGGCAGATGCGCCCGGTGAACTCGGGGAAGTTGTTGGTGGCGTGCAGCATGCGGATCGCGTCGCGCCACCGGTCGCGATAGACCAGGTCGTTCCAATCGGGAATGATGTTATTGACCGGGCAGCCGGTATGGCAGAACGGGACGCCGCAATCCATGCAGCGCGCCCCTTGCTGGCGTACCTTCTCTTCGGCAAAAGGCTCGTAGACTTCCAGATAGTCGTTGGTGCGGGCGGTCACGGGACGGCGCTGCGGCAGCTCGCGCGTGTATTCGAGGAATCCGGTTACTTTTCCCATCTTCTAGTCCCCCAGAACGGAAACGCGTCGCACCGCGGGCGCGCCGGTGAGAGCCGCGCCCATGGGCACTTCCTGCTTTTTCGCCGCCGGAACGCCCAGCACGCGCTTGAATTCGTGCGGGAACACCTTGACGAACTTCGAAAGCATATCGCCGAAGTTTTCGAGGATCCACGCGCCTCGAGGCGAATTGGTATGGCGGACGTGGTTCTCGATCAGGCGCTTGAGCAACTGGATGTCCTCGGGAATGGAAACCGGCTCCAGATCGACGCCGGCGCGGTTGCACTTGGTGGCCGCGAAATCGCCGTCTTCATCCAGCACGTAAGCGAGCCCGCCGGACATGCCCGCCGCGAAGTTCCGCCCCGTCTTGCCGAGCACCACCACCAGGCCCTTCGTCATATATTCGCAGCCATGGTCGCCGCAGGCTTCCACTACCGTGGTGGCGCCGGAGTTGCGCACGCAGAAGCGCTCCCCGGCCATGCCGTTGAAATAGGCTTCGCCGCTGGTTGCGCCGTAAAGCACCACGTTGCCGACGATGATGTTTTCCTCCGGCTGGAAATTGGATCCGCGCGGCGGATAGACGACGATCTTGCCGCCCGAAAGCCCTTTGCCGGTGTAGTCGTTGGCGTCGCCTTCGAGCGTGAGTGTCACGCCCCTGGCAAGGAATGCGCCAAAGCTCTGGCCGGCGGAGCCGGTGAACTGGAACCGGACGGTATCGTCGGGCAGCCCCTCGGCGCCATAGCGGCGCGCGATCTGCCCGGAAAGCATGGTGCCCACGGTGCGGTGAACGTTGCGGATGGGCAGCTTGAAGTCGACCGGCACCTGATGGTCGAGCGCATCCTTGGCGTGATCGATCAGCTTGTGGTCGAGCGCCTGTTCGAGGCCGTGGTCCTGCGCGATCATGCAGCGGCGGCCGACACGCTTGGGCGCTTCCGGGTTGTACAGAATCGCGTTCTCGAGATCGAGCCCCTTGGCTTTCCAATGGTCGATGGCGTCGCGCGTCTTCAGCTTGTCGACCCGGCCGATCATTTCATTCATGGTGCGGAAGCCGAGGCCGGCCATGATGCGGCGCAGATGTTCGGCCATGTAGAAGAAGTAATTGATGACGTGCTCGGGCTGGCCGGTGAACTTGGCGCGCAGGCGCGGATCCTGCGTGGCGATGCCCACCGGGCAGGTGTTCAGATGGCACTTGCGCATCATGATGCAGCCCATGGTGATGAGAGGGGTGGTGGAGAAGCCGTACTCTTCGGCTCCGAGCATGGCGGCGATGGCCAGGTCGCGGCCGGTGGCGATCTTGCCGTCGGTCTGCACGGCGATGCGGCTGCGCAGGTCGTTCAACACCAGCACCTGCTGGGTTTCGGCTAATCCGAGTTCCCAGGGAATGCCGGCGTGCCTCAGCGAGGTCAACGGACTGGCGCCGGTGCCGCCCGTGTCGCCCGAGATGAGCACGACGTCGGCATGCGCCTTGGCCACGCCCGCGGCCACGACGCCGACGCCTACTTCGGCCACCAGCTTGACGTGAATGCGCGCTTTCGAATTGGCGTTTTTCAAATCGTAGATCAATTGCGCCAGATCTTCGATGGAATAGATGTCGTGATGCGGCGGCGGGGAAATCAGGCCGACGCCGGGAATCGAGTGGCGCACGCGCGCGATTTCGGCATCGATCTTGTGGCCGGGCAACTGGCCGCCCTCGCCGGGCTTGGCCCCCTGGGCGACCTTGATCTGCAGATCGTCGGCATTGACCAGGTAGTTGACGGTAACGCCGAAGCGGCCGCTGGCCACCTGCTTGACGGCGGAGCGGCGCGAATCGCCGTTAGCGTCGCGCACAAAGCGCGCCTCGTCTTCCCCGCCCTCGCCGGTATTCGATTTGGCGCCGATGCGGTTCATGGCGATGGCGATGGTCTCGTGCGCTTCCTTGGAGATCGAGCCATAGGACATGGCCCCTGTGGCGAAGCGTTTCACGATCTCCTTGGCGGGTTCCACTTCTTCAAGCGATAGCGGCGTTTTGGCCCACTTGAAATCGAGCAGACCGCGAATCGTGCAGTTCTGGCGCGTCTGATCGTCCACCAGCGAGGCGAAATCCTCGTACGTTTCGTAGCTTTGCTTCTGCACCGCATGCTGCAGCTTGCTGATGGTGGCGGGGTTGAGCAGGTGGTATTCGCCGCGCACCCGATAAGCGTAATTGCCACCCACCGCCAGTTCGGTATCTTCTTCGCGGATGGGGCGGAAGGCGAGATCGTGATTGGCCTTGGACTCGCGGGCGAGCACCTCCAGATCGACGCCTTCAATGCGCGACGCCGTACCGGTGAAATACTTTTCGATCAACGACTGGCTGAGTCCGATCGCCTCGAAGATCTGCGCGCCGCGGTAGCTTTGCAGCGTCGAGATGCCCATCTTCGAAAAAACCTTGAGCAGTCCCTTGTTGACCGACTTCTTGAAATTCTTGAGCGCGGTTTCAAAGGTGACGCCTTCGGGCAGGCGCCGCGCGGCATGCATTTCCTCGAGCGTCTCAATGGCCAAATAGGGATTGACGGCGCTGGCTCCGTAGCCGATGAGCAGGGCGAAGTGCATCACCTCGCGCGGCTCGCCCGATTCGACGATGAGCGCCACCTGGGTCCGCGTCCCTTCGCGAATCAGATGGTGATGGACGGCGGAAAGCGCCAGCAGGCTGGGAATGGGCGCGTAGTCCTCATCGATGCCGCGGTCGGAAAGAATGAGCATCGAATAGCCGTCTTTGATGGCGCGCGAGGCGCGGCGGCACAACCCCTCGAGAGCGCGTTCCAGATCCTTGCCGCCGCCCTCCACGCGATAGGTGCAGGTTAGCGTCGCGCACAGGTGCTGTCCGGTAACGCGGCGCAGCTTTTCGAGATCCCGGTTGGTGAGGATGGGCTGCTTCAACTTCAGCAGATTGCAATGCTCCGGCGTTTCGGCCAGGATATTACGCTCGGTGCCGATGTAGGAGGTCAGCGACATCACCAGCTCTTCGCGGATGGGGTCGATGGCCGGATTGGTCACCTGCGCAAAGAGCTGCTTGAAGTAATGAAACAGCGGCTGCGGCTTGTCGGAAAGGCAGGCCAGCGGCGTATCGGTGCCCATGGAGCCGATGGGCTCTTCGCCCGCCGCCGCCATGGCGCTCAAAATCATCTTCAGATCTTCGTCGGTGAACCCGAAGCAGCGCTGCCGCTGACGCAGCGTGTCGAAATCGGTGGGGTGCCAGCGCGGCGGCTCGGGCAGGCTTTCGATCGTAATCTGATTCTGTTCGATCCATTCGCCGTAGGGCTGGCGCGCCGCCAGCTTCGACTTCAACTCTTCATCGGGAATGATGCGGCCTTCTTCGAGATCGGCCAGCAGCATTTTGCCGGGCTGCAGGCGGCCCTTGAACTTCACCTGCTCCGGCTTCACAGGAAGCACGCCGGTTTCCGAGGCGACGATCAGCAGACCGTCGTGGGTGACCAGGTAGCGCGCCGGGCGCAGGCCGTTGCGGTCGAGCGTGGCGCCGATCTTGCGCCCATCGGTGAAGGCGACGGCGGCCGGACCGTCCCACGGCTCCATGATGGAGGCGTGGAATTCATAGAAGGCGCGCTTCTCGTCCGACATCGTCACGTCGTGATCCCATGCCTCGGGCATCAGCATCGCCATGACGTGTTCCAGTTCGCGGCCGGAAAGCAACAGCAGTTCGACGGCGTTGTCCAGGCTCGCCGAATCCGAACCGCCAGGCACGCAGATGGGAAACAGCTTCTTCAGATCCTCGCCATAAAGCGGGCTGTCGAGAATCGCCTGGCGCGCCTGCATCCAGCTCACGTTGCCGCGCACGGTGTTGATCTCGCCGTTGTGGCACACATAGCGGAACGGATGCGCCAGTTGCCAGGTGGGGAAGGTGTTGGTCGAAAAGCGCTGGTGCACCATGCAGAGGGCGCTCTGCACGTCCGGATCGGTGAGCTCGCCGTAAAACTCGGCGATCTGCGGCGCCAGCAGCAGGCCTTTGTAGACGATGGTGGTGGTGGAAAGCGACGGGATGTAGAAAAAGTCGCCTTCGGTCATGTCGTCGGCTTCCCGGCGAATCTCGGCTTCGGCGCGCTTGCGGATGATGTAGAGCTTGCGGTCCAGTTCCTTTTGCGTCATCCCGGGCGCCTTCGAGATGAACACCTGTTCGATGTAAGGTTGTGAGGAGCGCGCCAGACGGCCGATGGCATTGCCGTTCAGCGGCGCGTCGCGCCAGCCGAGCGTTTCGAGTCCTTCATCGCGCACGATGCGCTCAAAGATGCCTTCGCAGCGCAGCCGCGAGTTCGACTCCACCGGCAGGAAAACCATGCCCGCGCCATACTCGCCCGGAGCGGGCAGGGTAAACCCGAGCTTGGCGCATTCGCGTTGGAAGAACAGGTGGGGAATCTGAATCGTGATCCCCGCGCCGTCGCCGGTCTTCGGGTCGCACCCGCAAGCCCCGCGATGGGTCAGATTGATGAGAATCTGGATGCCCTTCTGTATGATGTCGTGGGACTTGTGGCCCTTGAGGTTGGCGACAAAGCCCATTCCGCAAGCGTCGCGTTCGAACGCCGGGTCGTACAGACCCTGCTTGCGGGGTAGACCGGTGGCTAAGAACTCTGGCTTTTGCGACATTTTGGGTGAACCTCTGGACTCCCGAGGGGACTACGGGGCGCCGGGATAGGAAGTAGTGTAGCACGGGTGTACCATTAGTTCAACGGAAAAGTTGCGGGCTATGTCATAAGAATATCTTCTTCTTGTGTCTCCTGGATAAAATGTGTCATAATTGTGCCATATGCGAACGACCGTCGAATTGCCCGATCACCTGCTCGACGCCGCCAAACGCCACGCCCTGGATTCCGGTCTATCCCTCAAGCAATTGTTCATTTCCGCGTTGGAGATGCGGCTGGCAAAACCCGTCAAAACGCGCCGCGATCCACCCTTTGTCGAAGGGCCGGCGGATATGAAGGTGCCGGCGCGCGAGGAGATCGATGAAGCAATGTTTGGCTGATATCAACACGCTGCTACCGATGCTGGTGCTTGGTCATCCGCATCGGAAGCCGGCGCTCGATTGGTGGAGCCGTCAACCGGCGGGGCGAGTGGGCCTTTGCCGGTTCGTTCAACTTGGTATCGTGAGGTTGTTAACGAACCCGCGGATCATGTCGGCGAAAGCCATTTCCGCTCGTGCCGGGTGGGACCTGACGGCAGAGCTATTGGCTGACGAGCGGCTGGTGTTTTGGCCGGAGCCGGACGGGTTCGAACACCACTATCCAAAGCTATTGCGATACGCAGTACCCACGCCCGGCGTCGTATCGGATGCGTATCTGGCGGCCTTCGCGCTGGCACGGCGGGCGGCGATCGCCACCTTTGACCGGGGCTTTGACCAATACGAGGGGCTGGAGGTTGAGCGGATCGGATCCTGAAGGGAACCCGGACCCGCCGCGCTCCGTCATTAACGCGAAACCCCGGAACACCACAAGGCATTCCGGGGTTTTGATCTGTCCGAACCTGGCTGAGCCGTTACTCCGCTTCCGATAGCGTCTCCGCACTGGTGTCTTCGGTGCTCACGGGAAGCCCGCCGGCAAACTGCACCCGGGTTTCTTCCTCGTAGCCCGCCATGGCGTCGAGCGTCAGGGCTTCCGGTTCGAGCGCCTCTTCATCGACGTCCTCACCGGCGATCTTGACCCGGCGGTAGTATTCCATACCCGTACCGGCCGGAATCAGACGGCCCATGATGACGTTTTCCTTGAGGCCGCGCAGGTAGTCCACCTTGCCGTTGATGGCGGCTTCGGTGAGCACGCGCGTGGTCTCCTGGAACGACGCCGCGGAGATGAACGAATCGGTGGAAAGCGACGCCTTGGTGATTCCGAGCAGCACGGCCTTGCCGACCGCCGGGGCGCCGCCGGCGGCGATCACGCGGTCGTTCTCCTGCTTGAACTTGAAGCGGTCGACCACTTCTTCGGGCAGGAACTCCGTATCGCCGATATTCTCCACCTTCACCCAGCGCAGCATCTGGCGCGAGATCACTTCCAGGTGCTTGTCGTTGATGTTAACGCCCTGCAGCCGGTAGACTTCCTGGATTTCGTTCACCAGGTAGCGCTGCACTTCGCGTTCGCCCTGAATGGCCAGGATATCGTGCGGATTGCGGGGGCCATCCATCAGCGGATCGCCGGCGCGCACGCGCTCGCCTTCCTGTACGTTCACATGGACGCCGCGCGGCACCGGGAACTCGTAGGTCGATTGGTCGTCGCCCACGATCTGCAACTTGCGCGTGCCCTTGGTCACTTCGCCGAACTTCACCACGCCGTTGATGGGCGCCATGTAGGCGGGATCGCGCGGCTTGCGGGCTTCGAACAATTCCACCACGCGCGGCAGACCGCCTGTGATGTCCTTGGTCTTGGTAGTGGCGCGCGGGATCTTGGCCAGCACGTCGCCGGCGTGGATCTCCTCCCCGTCGCGGACCATCAGGTGCGCGTGGGTCGGCATAAGATAACGCTTCTCTTCGTGCTTGGTGCCGTGCAGCGGGCGGATGTTGATCTGCGGCACGCGCTTTTCGTCGGTGGAATCGATCACCACCCACTGCGACATGCCGGTGATTTCGTCCACCTGTTCCTGGACGGTCATGTTATCGACCAGGTCCTTGAAGTGCACGGTGCCCGAGATATCGGTCAGGATCGAGAACGTGTAGGGATCCCACTCGAGCAGCCGCTGGTTCTCGTTCACCGAAGCGCCGTCTTCCACCAGCACACGGGCGCCGTAAACCACCGGGTAGCGTTCCTTTTCGCGGCCCTTGTCGTCGAGCAGCGCGAGGATACCGGTGCGGTTCATGGCAATCCGGTCGCCCTTGGCGTTGAGCAGGGTACTGATACCCAGGTACTTGACGATGCCGTGGCTCTTGGCGTCCTGCGTCGATTGCTCGGAGGCTCGCGTGGCCGCGCCGCCGATGTGGAACGTACGCATGGTGAGTTGGGTGCCAGGCTCGCCGATCGACTGCGCCGCGATGACCCCCACCGCTTCGCCGCGCTCGACCAGGCGGCTGGTGGCCAGGTTGCGGCCGTAGCAGAGCTGGCAGACGCCGCGCCGCGACTCGCAGGTCAGCACCGAACGGATGCGCACGCGCTCGATACCGGTGTTCTGGATCGCGCTGGCGAGCTCTTCGGTAATGACCTCGTTGTTGTGAAGAAGGATATTGCCTTCGTAGTCGAGCACGTCTTCGAGCGCCACGCGGCCCACAATGCGATCGCGCAGCGGTTCGATGATTTCGCCCGATTCGATGATGGGCTCGACGAAGATACCTTCGGTGGTGCCGCAGTCGTGCTCGCTGATGATCACGTCCTGCGCCACGTCCACCAGGCGGCGGGTGAGGTAGCCCGAGTCGGCCGTCTTGAGCGCCGTATCGGCCAGACCCTTGCGGGCGCCGTGGGTCGAGATGAAGTACTGCAGCACGTCGAGGCCTTCGCGGAAGTTGGCCTTGATCGGCGTTTCGATAATCTCACCCGAAGGCTTGGCCATCAGGCCGCGCATGCCGGATAGCTGGCGGATCTGTTGTTTCGAACCGCGCGCGCCCGAGTCGGCCATGATGTAGATGGGGTTGAGGTAGCGGCCCGTGCGGTCGTCCTCTTCCATCAGCTTGAACATCTCTTCCGATACGCGGTCGGTGACCTTGGACCAGATTTCGATGATCTTGTTGTAGCGCTCACCGTGCGTGATGGCGCCTTCCTGGTACTGCGTCTGAACGTCGATGACGTCTTTTTCCGCCTTCGAAACCAGTTCCTTCTTGACCGAAGGCACCACCATGTCGTCGATGCCGATGGAGATGCCGGCGCGGGTGGCGTAGAGGAACCCGAGTTCCTTCACCTCATCGAGCATCTGCACGGTGGTGGCGAGCCCGAACTTCAGATAGCAATACTGCACCATCTGGCTCAAGCCCTTCTTCTTGAGCAGCCCGTTGATGAACGGCATGTCCTCGGGCAGCACGTCGTTGAGGATGACGCGGCCGACCGTGGTTTCCATGTACTGCTTCACGAACTCGATGGGTTCGGTGTGAATGATGTTCTGGCTGTCGAAGGCCTTGGTCAGATCGATGACGCGGCCGGTATAGCGAAGCTTGATCGGGGTCAGCGTTTCCACTTCGCCCATTTCGAGCGCAATCAGAACGTCGTCGGTCGAGGCGAAGGTGCGGCCTTCACCCTTCGTGCCCGGACGCGACTTGGTGAGGTAATAGAGACCGAGCACCATGTCCTGCGTCGGCACGGCAATGGGCGAGCCATGGGCCGGCGAAAGCACGTTGTTCGACGCCAGCATCAGCGTCGAAGCTTCAATCTGCGCCTCGGGCGAGAGCGGAATATGCACGGCCATCTGGTCGCCGTCAAAGTCGGCGTTGAAGGCGGTACAAACCAGCGGATGAATTTTGATGGCCTTGCCTTCCACCAGCACCGGCTCAAAGGCCTGAATGCCCAAGCGGTGCAGCGTGGGGGCGCGATTCAACAGGATGGGATGGTCGCGAATGACTTCTTCGAGAATGTCCCAAACCACCGGGTCCTGCTGCTCGACCAGTTCCTTGGCCTGCTTGATGGTGGTGCAATGGCCGCGTTGTTCCAGCCGGTGATAAATGAACGGCTTGAACAGCTCCAGCGCCATTTTCTTCGGCAGACCGCACTGGTGCAGCTTGAGTTCGGGACCGACCACGATCACCGAACGGCCCGAGTAATCGACGCGCTTGCCGAGCAGGTTCTGGCGGAAGCGGCCCTGCTTGCCCTTGAGCGTATCGGAGAGCGATTTGAGCGGCCGGTTGTTGGCGCCGCGCAGCACGCGTCCGCGGCGGCCGTTGTCAAACAGCGCATCCACCGCCTCCTGCAGCATGCGCTTTTCGTTGCGCACGATGACGTCGGGGGCATGCAGCTCCATCAGCTTCTTCAACCGGTTGTTGCGGTTGATGACGCGGCGGTAGAGATCGTTGAGATCGGAGGTGGCGAAGCGTCCACCATCGAGCGGGACGAGAGGACGCAGTTCCGGCGGAATGACCGGAATCACGTCGAGAATCATCCACTCGGGCTTGTTGCCGGACTTGCGGAAACTCTCGGTGACGCGCAGGCGCTTGGCGTACTTGAGCTTTTTCTGCGCCGAGGCTTCGGTCTTCATCCGCTCGCGGATTTCGATCGAAAGCGCTTCCACATCGATCTTCTTGAGCAGTTCCTTGATGCCCTCGGCGCCCATCATGGCGACGAATTTGCCGGGAAATTCGGAATCGAGCTGGCGCTTCTTTTCGTCCGAAATCACTTCGCCCTTGCCGATGCCGGCCACTTCACCGGGATCGACCACCACGAAGGCTTCAAAGTACAGGACGCGCTCGAGCTCGCGCAGCGTGATATCGAGCAGGTAGCCGATGCGGCTCGGCAGACCCTTGAAGAACCACACATGCGAGCAGGGGCTGGCGAGTTCGATATGGCCCAGCCGCTCCCGGCGCACACGCGACAAGGTGACTTCGACGCCGCACTTGTCGCAAATGACGCCGCGATGCTTCATGCGTTTGTACTTGCCGCACAGGCATTCCCAATCGGCCACCGGTCCGAAGATACGGGCGCAGAACAGACCGTCGCGCTCGGGCTTGAAGGTGCGGTAGTTGATGGTCTCGGGTTTGGTGACCTCGCCATGAGACCAACTGCGGATTTTCTCCGGAGAAGCCAGCGAAATTCGGATCGAGTCGAAATCGGCAATCAGGTTCGCCCGGTCGTAGGGGGAAGAGCGGTACATAATTTATAAGCCTCTTTCTGACGGAATCGAACTAGTCCGCGGCCAGCGCCGTATCCGGCACTTCCTTCGGCTTCTTCATCAACTCGACGTCCAGACACAGCGACTGCAATTCGCGAATCAGCACGTTGAACGATTCCGGCACGCCCGGTTCGGCGGCGGCTTCGCCCTTCACGATGGCTTCGTAAATCTTGGCGCGGCCATAAACGTCGTCGGATTTGGCGGTGAGCAGTTCCTGCAGCACGTAGGCGGCGCCATAGGCTTCAAGCGCCCACACTTCCATTTCGCCGAAGCGCTGCCCGCCGAACTGCGCCTTGCCGCCGAGCGGCTGCTGCGTGATCAGCGAATAGGGCCCGATCGACCGGGCGTGGATCTTGTCGTCCACCAGGTGCGAGAGCTTCAGCATGTAGATGTAGCCCACCGTCACCGGCTGTTCGAACATGATGCCGGTCATGCCGTCCATCAACTGGACCTTGCCCGACCCCGGCAGGCTCGCCTTACCGAGCTGCGTTTTGATATCGCGCTCGGTGGCGCCGTCGAACACCGGCGTGGCAAAGTGCAGGCCGAGCGCTTTCGCCGCCCAGCCGAGGTGCGTTTCGAGAATCTGCCCCACGTTCATGCGCGAGGGAACGCCGAGCGGATTGAGCACGATTTCCACCGGCGTGCCGTCGGGCAGGTACGGCATGTCCTCTTCGGGCACGATGCGCGCAATCACACCCTTGTTGCCGTGCCGGCCGGCCATCTTGTCGCCCACCGAAAGCTTGCGCTTCATGGCGATATAGACTTTGACCAGCTTGATGACGCCGGGCGGCAGTTCGTCGCCCTTGCGCAGCTTGGCGATCTTTTCTTCGGTGATCTTTTCAAGCACGGCGATCTGGCGCGACGTCATCTCTTCGATTTCGTCGATCAGCTCGTTCATGCGAACGTCTTTTTCCTTGATACGCAGGCGCTTGAGATCGCGCGCGCGCATTTTCTCGATGACGTCGCGGGTCAGAATGGCGCCCTTCGAGATCAGCTTCTTGTTGGTCTTTTCGTCGTGCAGGTCGGCCAGGACTTCCTTGTTCTCAAGCTGCAGACAAAGGCGCTTGGCACGCTCGTCGTTGAGGATGCGCTTCTCGTCGGCGAGGTTGCGGTGCATGCTCTCGACCTTGGCTTCGAGAATCAGCTTCGAACGCTCGTCGAGTTCGGCTCCCTTGCGCGAGAACACGCGCGCATCCACCACTACGCCTTCGATGCCCGGCGGGCAGTAGAGCGAGGCGTCTTTCACGTCGCCCGCCTTTTCGCCGAAGATGGCGCGCAGCAGCTTCTCTTCGGGCGTCAACTGGGTTTCGCCCTTGGGCGTGACCTTGCCCACCAGGATGTCGCCCGGCTTCACCGAAGCGCCGGTGTGAATGATGCCCGATTCGTCGAGGTTGCGCAGGAAGCTCTCGGCGATGTTGGGAATATCGCGGGTGATTTCCTCGGGGCCGAGCTTGGTGTCGCGGGCTTCGATTTCAAACTCTTCGATGTGAACCGAGGTGTAGTAGTCTTCCTTGACCAGCTTCTCGCTCACCACGATGGCGTCTTCGAAGTTGTAGCCGCGCCAGGGCATGAACGCGACCAGCACGTTGCGGCCAAGGGCGAGTTCGCCCTTTTCGGTGCAGGGCCCGTCGGCGAGCACGTCGCCCTTGCGCACTTTCTGGCCCATGTAGACGGTGGGCTTCTGGTTGATACAGGTGTTCTGGTTGGAGCGCTTGAACTTGATGAGCTGGTAGATGTCGGCGCCCACTTCGCGCGACATCTGGCCTTCGTGGACGTTGCCCTCCACGCGGACGATGATGCGTTCGCTATCGACCGAATCGACTACGCCCGAGCGGCGGCAGATCTGCACGGCGCCCGAATCGCGCGCCGTCACCCATTCCATGCCGGTACCGACAAACGGCGCTTCGGCCCTGAGCAGGGGCACGGCCTGGCGCTGCATGTTCGAACCCATCAGGGCGCGGTTGGCGTCGTCGTTTTCAAGGAACGGAATCAGCGACGCGGCCACCGAAACAAGCTGCTTCGGGCTGACGTCCATGTATTCCACTTCGTCGCGGTGCACCAGCACGAAGTTGCCGGTCTTGCGCGCGTTCACCAGGTCGCTGGTGATGGCACCCGTTTTGTCGATCTCCACGTTGGCCTGGGCGATGAGATACTTGTCCTCTTCCCACGCCGACAGGTAATCGCAATAGGATTCGAACTCGGCCGGCTGCTTGCCCGCCTTGAGCCCGGTGTTGACCTTTTCCATCTCCGGACGGTCCATCACCTGATTGACCTTGGTGTTGGTGTCGCCCGGGTTGAGAACCTTGATTTCGTCCACCAGCCGGCCGCCCACCACGCGGCGGTACGGGCTTTCAATGAAGCCGTAGTCGTTGATGCGGGCAAAACAGGACAACGACGAAATCAGGCCGATGTTGGGACCTTCCGGCGTTTCGATGGGGCAGATGCGGCCATAGTGCGTCGGGTGCACGTCGCGGACTTCGAATCCGGCGCGTTCGCGCGACAACCCGCCTGGCCCAAGCGCCGACAGGCGCCGCTTGTGCGTAATCTCCGACAGCGGATTGGTCTGATCCATGAACTGCGAAAGCTGGCTGGAGCCAAAGAACTCGCGGATGGCGGCCATCACCGGCTTGGCGTTCACCAGGTCGTGCGGCATGGCCGTCGACATTTCCTGGTAGACCGACATCTTTTCCTTGATGGCGCGCTCCATGCGCACCAGGCCGATGCGGAACTGGTTTTCGAGCAGTTCGCCCACGGCGCGCACGCGGCGGTTGCCCAGATGATCGATGTCGTCGACGGTGCCGTTGCCTTTGCGCAGCTTGAGCAGGTAGCGGATGGTGGAAATGAAATCGTCGTTGGTGAGGGTGCGGTTGTCGAGCGAAGTGGCGTCGGCGCGGTCAAACAGCTTGATGTTGAACTTCATGCGTCCGACGCGCGAAAAATCGTATTTGCGCGGGTCGAAGAACATGCCCTGGAAAAGCTGCGTGGCGGTGTCGAGCGTCGGCGGATCGCCAGGCCGCAGCTTGCGGTAGATTTCGAGCAGCGCTTCGCTTTGCGCCTTGACCGAATCTTTCTTGAGCGTGACCGAAATCGTGTTGCCCGTTTCGTCGCGCTCGGGGAAAAAGACTTCGAACGATTCGATGCCGGCGTCCATCAGCTTGGCCACGCCCGCGGCGGTGAGTTCGTGGTTGGCTTCGATCAGCACTTCGCCGGTCGACATGTCCACCACGTCGCCGGCCATGTAGCCGCCTTCGAGATCGTTCGCCGCGCACTCCACCGTCTCGATCTTGTTCTTGAGAATTTCCTTGTAGACCGAATTGGTGATCTTGCGGCCCTGCGGCACCACCGTGTTGCCGCCCTTGTTGACGGCGTAGGAGAGCTTGACGCCGATCAGGCCCGTGCCCACGCTCCAGTGCAGTTTACTGTCCTTGATCGTGACGGTGGAGAGCGTGTCTTTGTAGAACGTCTTCAGAATCTGCTCGTCGGTCTTCATGCCGAGCGCGCGCAGAAACACCGTGCCATAAAACTTGCGCTTGCGGTCGATGCGCACATGCAGCAGGTTCTTGGCGTCGTACTCAAACTCCACCCACGACCCGCGGTAAGGGATGATCTTGCCAAGGAAATAGCTCTGGGCGGGAATCTTTTCAAAGAACACGCCGGGGGAGCGGTGCAACTGGCTCACGATGACGCGCTCGGTGCCGTTGATGATGAACGTGCCGTTCTGCGTCATCAGCGGGATTTCGCCGAAGAACACTTCCTGTTCCTTGACGTCGCGCACGCTTTTGACCTGCGTTTCGGGGTCTTTGTCGTAAACCGTCAGCCGGATGGTGACTTTGAGCGGCGCCGCGTAGGTCATGCCGCGCTCTTCGCACTCGGCCTGATCGTACTTGAGCTGCAGGCTCACCGGATCGCCGCAGCGATTGCAAAAAGTGACGATGTTCTTGTTGAAGGTGCCGCAGGCATGACACAGAACGTCGCCCGGATGGAAGGGATCGGTGCGAATGGTCGAACCGCACTGCCGGCAGGTGGAGCGCAGGTGATGCAGCCCCTTCAGATTGCCGCACTTGCATTCCCAGTTACCGATGGCGTAATCGACAAATTCGAGCTGCGACAGACCGCGGAAATCCGTAATCGGAAATACGGAGGCGAAAACGGACTGCAACCCGCTATCGTCGCGCTCTGGGGGGAGCAGGTCCATCTGCAGGAAGCGCTCGTAGGATTTCTTCTGGACCTCGATCAGATTCGGAATCGGAATCGTGGTCCTGATCTTGGAAAAATCTACCCGTTCGCGAGTGCCACCTTGAACCATATTTTGCATTTTTCACTCCTCGGGGCCGACAGCCGGCACAAACCAATTCGTTTTCAACGTTTCGCTTCTCTCAACACGCGGCGAGAAGACGGCAGCCAGGCAAGTGCATTTTCGATTTCGGGCGAACACTAAGGGAGGAACAGGGATGGAGAGACACTGAGAGCATAGACGTCTTAAGGTTCCTATGACAGAAGAAACCTTCGGATGCCGCTTTCAACCAGTGGGCAGCCGGACACAAGCGGCCGCCGTCAGGAACATAGCGTAAAGGATTCACACGCAGCCAGGATCGCTACCGCCCGAAAACTCCTAAAGGTCAGCAAATTTGCAAGAAGACGTCAAACAGGCCTCAACGCCGCCCGGGATCTCCGGGCGGGTGAGCCGCTGACGGCACTCTCAACGGAATGGAAGAAAGAAAGAGACGGCTGGGTCCGCCTACTTCACGTCTACGGTTGCGCCGGCGTCGACGAACTTCTTCTTGATCGCCTCGGCTTCGTCCTTGGTCACGCCTTCCTTGACCGGCTTGGGCGCGCCATCGACCAGGTCTTTGGCTTCCTTCAGGCCAAGACTGGTGACTTCGCGTACAACCTTGATCACGTTGATCTTGTTGGCGCCGGCACCGGTCAGAATCACCGCGAATTCGGTCTTCTCTTCCACCGCCGGAGCGGCGGCAGCCGCCGCGCCGCCCGCGGCCGGGGCCACCGCGACCGCAGCCGCGGCCGCCGACACGCCCAACCGCTCTTCCAACATCTTGACGAGCTGAGACGCCTCAAGCAGCGTCAGCCCCTGAATCTGATCCGCAATTACGTTGATGTCCGCCATTGAACTAGCTCCCTTTTCCAAATATCAAACTCGAATGCCGCGAAACCCCACCCGGGAATTCCTACGACGAAAACTTGTTAGCCTGCACGGCCTGATCGATCACCGCCGCGACGTTCCGGCCCGAACCGTTGATGGCCGTCACCAGCCGCTGCGCCGGCGCATTGAGCATGTAAAGCAGCTTGGCCAGAATCTCTTCGCGCGGCGGCATCGAAGCGATATCGTTGATCGCCTTGATGTCGATGACGCGGCCTTCGACCATGCCGGCCTTGAATACGAAGACCGGATGGGTCTTGGCATAGGCGGTCAGCGCCTTGGCCAACCCCACCGGATCGCCCTTGGTAAATGCGATGGAGGTCATGCCCTTCATCCCCTTCAGCATCTTTTCCGCTTCCGTACCCGCCGCCGCCTTGAGCGCGATCGTGTTCTTGACCACGCGATAGTCCGCCCCGGCGCCCTTGATCGTTTTCCGCAGTTCGTAATCCTGCGCCACGGTCAGCTTCTCAAACCCAGCCACGAACATGTGCGGCGAGGCGATCACTTCCTGGCGCAGAGCCTCGGCGTCTTTGATCTTGTCGGCTTTCTTCTTCATGCTAAACCTGCTTCGCGTTGAACGTGGTCACGTCGATTGAAACGCCCGGCCCCATGGTGGAACAGAGAGTGAGACTCTTGACGTACTTGCCTTTGGCCGCCGCGGGTTTGGCCCGCACCACCGCCTGCACCAGCGTGCTGGTGTTTTCCAGCAGCTTGTCGGTGGCAAAGCTCACCTTTCCCACCGGGGCATGGATGACGCCGGTCTTGTCGACGCGAAACTCCACCTTACCGGCTTTCACTTCCTGGACGGCCTTGGCGATGTCGGTGGTGACGGTGCCCGTCTTTGGATTCGGCATCAGACCGCGGGGACCGAGCACTTTACCCAGCCGCCCGACCGAGCGCATCATGTCGGGAGTGGCGACGACGGCGTCGTAATCCATCCAGTTTTCCTGTTGGATCTTGTTCACCATCTCCTCGCCGCCGGCGAAATCGGCGCCCGCCTCCTGCGCTTCGCGGATCTTGTCGCCGGAGGCGATCACCAGCACTTTCTTCGATTTACCCAACCCGTTGGGCAGCACGATGGTGCCGCGAACCATCTGGTCGGCGTGCTTCGGATCGACGCCCAGCCGCATGTGAATCTCGACGGTTTCGTCGAATTTCACGAACTTGATCTTCTGAACGAGAGGGACGGCTTCTTCGAGCTTGTAATCGCGCCGCTCGACCTGTTTCTGAGCGGCAAGAAACTTCTTACCTTGTTTCGGCATAATGTGACTGGTCCAAACGGCTTCCCCGGCTTCAAACCGGATCGGCCTCCCAAGAGATCGCGCCAGACAGACGGGCGCAGTCCATGAGTGTAGCAGACACTGCCGGGGATGTGCAAGGGCAAGTCTAATGTTTGCCCTTTAATCAGCTAGGGAGCTGCTGTAACGCGATTGGTTTGAGCCTGAAGCGGCAGCGTCAGGTGGAGTCCCTTATCCAGTTCCGGAACGGAAAAGACAATGGTTGCGGTTGGCGCGCCAATTGAGATGCTGGCGGTACCACCACCCAAACGGAGCGAAGTGGGCAACTGATTCCAGAACTCACTGGGAATAGCGAACTCTCTGGAGTGGTCGTCGGGAATGCGGCACGCAATTGTGGCGAATTGCCGAAAATCCTGCGATTGAAGGGAAACGGAGGCGTACAGGGTGCCTGCAAGGTTGCCTCCCGACCACGCGAGTGTGGGTGAAGCCTGGAAGTTCAAAACGGCGCCGGCAGCTGGCCTGGTCAGAACCAAAGGGACATAATCGAACTCTGTGTGAAACGCCGCGACATCGCGGCCCCCATCGAAGGAAAGCGTATATTTCCCGGCCGTGAGGAACCCACCGGCAGGCGCACGGGAGGAATAGCCGTAGGAGGTGCCGGGTCCCGATATTGAGCGCGTGGCCTTAATTTCCCCATTGGGGCCGCCCAACCTGATCTCCGGTCCGAGATCAAGGAAGCTCATGACGGGGGTTGTTGGGGATGGAGTACTAACGACAACCGCCTGTGGCAGGCTCAATCCGGAATAAACCGAGCAGGCGCCTGAAGGCAGAATGGAGAAAGAGGTTTTGGAATTGCAGTCCGCCACGCGCCCAAAACTCCCGCCAAAACTCACAAAGCCAGGAGTTGCAGACAAACCCGGTAATTGCGAACTTGGTGATTCAATGAAAAGAAGTCCTCCAGAGCTCCCATTCAGGCAATCGGTCGTCTCGAGAACATGGCCTGGAGGCGCTTGAGCGCGAATAAGCGTGGGAGCCGCCGCGATAACTGCGAGTGAAAGCGCCGTGATGATTCGATTCATGGCTTGGTATGCGAAGTTCTATGGCGGAACGGCGAAAATCCCTGCCGGTCGCGGTATGCTCTTCAAGTATGTTGGCTCGCACAACCCTGCTTCTGCTTTCCGGCGCTCTCGCCCTCACCGCCGCCGTCAGGAAGATCCACCTGGTCGAACGCACCGATATTCCCGGCTACAAATATGAGCGCATCGTGGCCAAGGCGCACCTGGCGGTCGACCCCAAAGTTGACGCCAACCGCTCCATCCGCGACATCGATCTCGCCCCGCGTAACGAACAGGGCCTGGTCGAGTTTGCCGCCGATCTCTATGTCGTCAAACCGCGCAACCCGGCCGAGGGCAACGGGACCGTTCTCTTTGAGGTCAGCAATCGCGGCAACAAGGGCATGCTCGGCATGTTCGGCCTTGCCACGTCGGGCCGCAATCCCAGGACGAAAGAGGATTTCGGCGACGGCTACCTGCTCGAACAAGGCTATACGCTGGTGTGGATCGGCTGGCAGGCCGACGTGCCCAACGGCGAAGATGCACTGCGCCTGTTCGCGCCGGCAGCCACCGAGAACGGACGGGCCATCACCGGGCCGGTGCGCTCGGAGTGGATCGTCGACCGGAAGCAGACCGAATATTCGCTGGGCGATCGCGGCACTCACATTCCCTATGCGCCAGCTAACGATGAGGCCACTCTCACCGTAAGAGACTCGGGCCACGGCCCCAGGCGTACCATTCCGCGTGCCGAGTGGCGGCTGGCCGAAGGCGGCCGGGTTGTTTTCGACGCCGGATTTGAACCCGGCAAGATCTATGAAGTGGTCTACACCGCTCAGGGTCCGACCGTGACCGGACTGGGCCCCGCCGCCGTTCGCGACCTGATCTCGTTCTTCAAATACGACGGCGACGGCGTGATCCTGCTCGGCGAACAGTTCCGCCATATCAAGCGCGCCATCGCCTTCGGCACCTCGCAAAGCGGCCGGTTCCTGCGCGCGTATCTCTACTACGGCTTCAATCGCGACGAGAAGAACCGCAAAGTGTTCGACGGTGTGTGGGCTCACGTGGCCGGAGGCGGACTCGGCAGTTTCAATCACCGCTTCGCGCAGCCTTCCCGCGACGGCCATCCGTTCCTCAACTTTCTTTACCCCACCGACATCTTTCCCTTCACCGACGCCGAACAAACCGACCCTGAGACGGGCTTGACCGAAGGCATCCTGGCGCGCGCGAAGAAGGATAACGTGGTGCCGAAGATTTTCTACACCAACGGCTCCTACGAATACTGGGGACGCGCGGCTTCATTGATCCACACTTCGCTCGACGGGCAAAAGGACGTCACCCCGGAGCCCGATACGCGCATCTACCTGGTGGCCGGCGCGCAGCATGGCCCGGGCCAGTTCCCCCCGCGCCGCAACCATACTCAGAATCTTTCCAATCCCAACGATTACCGCTTCGCCCATCGCGGTCTGCTCGCCGCCATGAACGCATGGGTGAGCGAAGGCAAGCAGCCTCCGGCTTCCACCTATCCGCGGATTGATCGTGACAACCTGGTGCCGCTGGGTGCGCTGGCGTTCCCAAAACTGCCCGGAGTTCAGTTGCCGAAGACCACACAAATGGCCTGGCGCGCCGATTACGGCTCCGCCTTCCGCTCAACCGGCATCGTCACCAAGGAGCCGCCCTCGACCGGCAAGCCGTTCCCGATCCTGGTGCCGCAGGTCGATCGCGACGGCAATGAAACCGCGGGCATCCGTTTGCCCGAAATCCAGGTGCCGCTTGGCACCTACACCGGCTGGAACCTGCGCGACGGCTCGCAGGGGGCGGCGGGTGAATATCTCAACATGGTGGGTTCGTTCTTCCCCTTTGCCCGCACCAAGGCGGAGCGGACCAGGAACCGCGATCCACGGCCGTCGATCGAAGAGCGCTACGGCTCGCGCGAAAACTACATGGCCAAGATTACGGCGGCGGCGAAAGAGCTGGCGGCCTCGGGTTATGTGCTGGCCAGGGACGTGCCGGCGCTCGAACAGCGCGCCGGGCGTCATTGGGATGCGCTTATGACCGGCTCGAAGTAGGTCCGATGTGTTCGTGCCGCGATCCGGCGGCGGTCGACTGGGTTGGCGCTCTCTCGACTGGCCGCAACGGCTCTGGCCCAAGGTAGCCTCGACGTTTTCGCTCCGGATCGTGGCCGTCGATCAAGCTGACGGCCTCGGGTTATTGGCCGCCAGAGGCGCGCGCTCGAACAGCGGCCACACGCCTCTGGCCAAAGTAGCCTCGATGTGTTGGTCCCGCGATTCGGGCTGCGGTGGACTGGAGTTTGGGGTCCGCAACGGCTCGGCCCAAAGGTAGCCTCAACGTCTTCGCTCCGGATCGCGGCCGTCGATCAAGCTGGCGGCCTCGGGTTGTTGGTCGCCACAGGCGCGCGCTCGAAAAGCGGGCCGCACGCCTCTTGCCCGGGCTGCGGTGGCCTGGAGTTGGCGGCCTCTCGACTGGCCGTAACGGCTCTGGCCCAAGGTAGCCTCGACGTTTTCGCTCCGGATCGCGGCCGTCGATCAAGCTGGCGGCCTCGGGTCATGTGGTCGCCAGAGACGCGCTCGAACAGCGGCCCGCGCGTCATCGGGACGCGCTCACGACCGGTCCAAAGTAGCCCCAGTGTTACTCTGAAAGCCACATGGGTCCTCAACCGAACATGGCCGCGCCGAAGCCTCCCGTGGCGGGCGTGCGGCATCTGATTACCATCGGCTCCGGAAAAGGCGGAGTCGGAAAGACCACCGTTTCCGTCAACCTCGCCCTTGCGCTCGGCGCTCTTGGGCACAAGGCCGGACTGCTCGACGCCGACGTCTACGGACCCAACGTTCCCCGAATGCTCGGCGCTAATGAGGCGCCGCGCGGCAATGGCGACCGCATCCGCCCCATCGAGGCGCACGGGCTCAAAGTGATGTCGATGGGCTTTCTCAGCCCCGGCGACAAGCCCGTCATCTGGCGCGGCCCCATGCTGCACAGCGTCATGCAGCAGTTCGTCCGCAACGTGGAATGGGGCGAACTCGACTACCTGCTGGTGGATCTGCCGCCCGGCACTGGCGATGTGGTCTTATCGCTGGCGCAATCGACTCCTATCACCGGAGCCATCGTCGTCACCACGCCTTCCGAAGTCGCCCTTGAAGACGCGCGCAAGGCAATTAACATGTTCCGGCAGTTGCATGTCGAACTGCTCGGTGTGGTCGAGAACATGAGCTACCTGGTGGCTCCGCAATCGGGCGAGCGCATCGATGTGTTTGGCCAGGGCGGCGGCAAGCGTATGGCGCAGGAGATGAACATGCCGCTGCTGGGCGAATTGCCGCTGGTGCCGGAGATTCGCGCGGGCGGCGATAGTGGCCGGCCCGTGGCGCTCGGTGGAGCGGCGGCGGCCGGCGCCAAGCCGTTCTTCGATCTGGCGCAAGCGGTGCTCGGCCGCGCGGCCGAGGCGGCGGCGATCAAGGGTCCCAGCATCGCCGTGGAAGATTAGATTCGCTACTGCGCGATCTGCTTCAGATACTTCATCAGCGTGAGCGCGGCGGGCCCGAGCGTCACCACCAGGATCGAAGGAAAGATAAGGAAGAATACCGGAAAGACGAGCTTCACGGTGAGTTTGCGGGCGGCTTCCTGCGCCTTTTGACGGAACCGCACGCGCAGATACTTGGAATGCTGGCGGAGGGCGGGCGCCAGGCTGGTGCCGAAGCGGTCGCTTTCGACCAGCAGCAGGCAGAGCTTGCGCAGTTCGGGTTCGTTGTTGCGGCCGGCCATATGCGTCAGCGCCTCTCCTCGCGCCTTGGCGGCCCGCATTTCCAGATGCGCCTGGTGCAGCTCGGCGGCCAGATCGGGGAACGTGGCGCGCAATCCGCGGCTGGCCGATAGCAGGCTCTGGTCGAGATTCTGTCCGGCTTCGAGAGCCATCACCGTCAGATCGAGCGCCGGCGAGATGGCGCGCCGCAACCGGTCGTTACGCGCGCTGATGCGCCAGTCCAGGAAGCGCTCCGGCAGCAGGAATCCGATCCCCAACCCGCAGATGGCGGCGGCCAGGGCCATTTCGCCGCTGTTCTGATTGGCGGCGGCAATGATGGCGAAGAACGCCCCGGCCAGCAGCCCGATGCCCCACTTGGCGCCCGTGTAGGCTTTGATCGCCGACGGGAACCGGTAGCCGGCATAGATGAGCCGCTGTTCCATGGCCACCTTGCCGCCTTTGGAAGTGGGCATCGATTCGCCCAGCGCCTGGAAGGTGGAAAGCACCAGCGCTTTCGGGGATTGATCGTCCGGTTCGGTGAGCACGCCGCCCGCTTCGGCCGCCTTGCGGCTGAGCAGGTGATAGCCGGCAACCAGAATGCTGGCCAGCACGAACAGAAAGAACGACAGCAGAATTCCGATGGGACTCATAAGCGGATATCGACCAGTTTGCGGATGACGAAGTGAGCCAGCACCAGGCCCACCACGGCGCCGCACAGCATGTAGCGCCCGGCCGTCTCCTCGATCAGCGGCATCAGAAAGGCCGGGTTCACCATAAACATCATGAACGCGATGACGGCGGGGAGGGCGGTGAGAATCTTGCCGGCCAGCCGGCCCTGATTGGAAAATGCTTCCACTTCCCCGCGAACCGCCGCCGCCTCGCGCATGTTTTCGGAAAGCTTGTCGAACACCTCGCTCAGATTGCCGCCCGTGCGGCTCTGAATCTGGACGGCGGCGACGAAGATCGATACCTCCTGGAGGCGCAGACGCTGGCCCAGGTGGTCGAGAGCCTGGTTCCACGGCATGCCGAAGGCGCCTTCAGCCACCGTCTTGCGCAACTCCCGGCCGAGCGGCATCGGCGCCTGGCTGGCGGCCAGATCGAGAGCGCCCGGAAGGGGATGGCCGGCCCGCATGGCGCGCGCCATGGTGTCGACGACCTCGGGGAACTGCTCCCGCAGCAGCGTGCGCCGCTTGCCGCGCTTTTGCAGGATGTAGAAATAGGGGATCAGCGAGCAGAAGACGGCAAAGACCAGCTTGGCCAGAATCGGCGGCCAACTGATGGAGTTGGCGAGCGCCAATCCCACCACGCCGCAGAGCATCATCAAGGCCGTGACGCGGCCGACGGAAACCTTCAGGTCCGCTTCCAGAAGCTGATTTTCGAGAATGTCGACGAAGTCGAGCTTCTCCAGCACCTTGGCCAGCGGTGAGATCGTGCTCAGTTCCTGTTCCCGCAGCAGCGCCGGCTGCTCGTCGCCTGGAAACGCGGGTGGTTCGGCGTCGATGTTCAGAGTGACCGGCTTCATCCGCTCCCGCCGCTCCAGCAGCAGACTGGAGGCGATCACGGCAACCGCGGCTGCCAGAAACGTCCCGAGAAAAACCAGCGTGGCGAGCAAGGCCGTCATGTTGGGCTTTCCTTACTTCCTGGCGGCGGCTCCGGCGCGGGCGGCATTGCCCTGGAACAGGCTGCCGTATTCGATGGTGTCCACATTTTGCGCCTTGCGGTCGAGCGGATTGCGCAGCGCCAGGCGCACCTTGGCCGAAGAATCCGCCAGCCCCAGAACCGAAGCTTCCTTGGGACTCGCCAGCACCGTAATAATCTGCGTCCCGGCGCGAACGGTGGAGTTGTCCCTCGGCAGCGTCAACACCTTCACGTTTTCCAGAATCGTGCGCAGATGCGGCTCATTGCCGCGCGCCGAAGGCATCTGTCCCACCACCTGCACGTCGACGATATGGCCGGGCTTCAACAAGGCCACCACGCCGCCGGAATCCTGCACCTGCAGCGACACCGCGCGCATTCCGTCGGGAATGCCCAGGCTGCCGCTTTCCACCCCTCCGCCCGATTCGGTCCCAAGGTCGGAGCGATGCACCAGATCGTTGGCCGCCACCGGCCGCAGGACCACTTTGCCCACCGTGTCGCGAATCTCGGTCACCGAATCCGCCGGGGCCGCCGGCGCTACCCACGGAATCTGCTTCACATCCGATTCGGTGAGGATCGCGCCCGGCTCAAGATCTCGCGCCGCCACCAGAATTTGTTGACTGCCCGGACCCGCCGGCACAGCCGAATTCAGCCGCCCGACAAACAGCCCGTAGAACACGCCGGTGGAAACCACGGCCACGATGAACGCGATCCCAAGCAGCGGTACAAGGTTCTTTTTCTTCATGCGATAGGAGTCCGAAAGCGATTCGTCCCTCTACTATCGGCGCCGGGCGCGTCGTGCATTAGCACGTTCGTACGGTAGCCCATAGACGCTACAGGTTGAGCGTAATATTACTGTTGATTTGTTGCCTTTCGAACCCTATACTCGTTTAGGAGTTTAACCCTACACCTTCGGAGCGTGCATCCATGAAGAGGCTCGGCCTGTTCTCTCTCTTTGCTGTTTCGGGCGTCTTTAGCGCCCAGGCAATCACCATCACCAACCTGGGAGGCGGAGTCACCGCCACCAGTCTCGCGAACGCCCTGCTGGCCGGATCGAGCGGCATTACGCTGGTCTCGGCCACCTATACCGGCTCCAATGCCGCGTCGGGGACCTTTACGGCCGGCAACGCGTCGGGAGTCGGAGTCGACACGGGCATCATTCTGACTTCGGGTCTGACGTCCGACCTCGGATCCGGGTTCAGCGACAACAATACGGCGGCGGGCGACGCCACGCTGGGAGCGATCGTCGGCGCGACGACGTTCAACGCGTCGGTGCTGACCATCACCTTTATTCCTACGGCCGCCAACATCCAGTTCGGCTATGTGTTCGCCTCGCGCGAATATCCTCAGTACGTGAACTCGCAGTATAACGACGTGTTTGCGTTTCAGGTCAACGGCGTCAACCGCGCGCTGGTCCCCGGCAGCAACACGCCGGTGACCATCAACAATGTGAACTGCGGCCAGGCGAGTTCCTCTTCGCCGGGGCCCAACCCGACCAACTGCGCGCAGTTCCGCGACAACCGGAACGGCACCATCAGCTCGCTCGATGTCGGCGGCTTCACGAACCTGTTCGCCTTGACGGCGTCGGTGAACGTGGGTGTCGAAAACACGCTGCGTCTGGCCATCGCCGACACCAGCGATCAGATCCTGGATTCCGCCGTGTTCCTGCAGGGCGGCACGCTGCAGACCTGCGGCGCTCCCGGACTGCCGGATTGCGGTTCGCTGCCCGGCGCCGCCGATCCGACGGTGCCCGAACCCGGCACCGTGCTGCTGGTGGCCGGTGGTATCGGCGCGGCCGCGCTGGCCCGCCGCTACCGTAAGGCCTAAACCGAAAGAACGGGGAGCAGGTGGCTGGCGCTAGAATTGCCTTGATGCGGAAGGCCACCTCGCTCTCTTTTCTGTTGGTTGTTTGCGCGGCCGCCGAGCCGGTTCGGGAACGCTCCGCCATGGTCGTGGCGCAGGAACCGTTGGCTTCGGAAGCCGGTGTGGAAGTGCTGCGCAAAGGCGGCAATGCGATCGACGCCGCCGTCGCCGTGGCTTTTGCCCTGGCCGTGACTCATCCCACGGCGGGCAACCTCGGCGGCGGCGGCTTTCTTCTTTTACGGACCGCCGCGGGCGAGTCCACCTTTTACGACTTCCGGGAAAAGGCTCCGGCCAAGGCCACCCGCAACATGTACCTCGACGATAAGGGCGAGTTGGGGCGCGATTCGCTGGTCGGGTGGCGCGCCTCGGGTGTGCCGGGTACGGTGCATGGCCTGCATACGGCCCACGCGAAGTACGGATCGAAGCCGTGGGCGGAGTTGGTGGCGCCGGCCATCCGGCTGGCTCGCGGGTTCCCGGTTTCCTACTCGCTGGCAAAGTCCCTCGAAGGCACCGCGAAGCTGCTGTCGCAGTTCCCCGAATCGAACCGCATTTTTCTGAAAGGTGGCAAGTTTCACAAGTGGGGCGATACGATCGCGCAGCCGGAGCTCGCCAGAACCTTGCGCCGCATCGCCAAACAGGGCGCCGCCGATTTCTATCGGGGCGAGACGGCCCGCAAGCTGGCGGCGGAGATGGCGGCGGCCGGAGGGTTGGTCACGCTCGACGATTTGAAGAGCTACCGCACGGCGGAGCGGAAGCCGCTCACGGGCTCCTATCGCGGCTACGACATCCTGACCGCGCCGCCGCCCAGTTCCGGCGGCATCGGCATTCTGCAGATGATGGGGATGCTCGAAGGCTCGGGCTATGAGCGGGGAGGACATGGCTCCGCCGCCACCGTGCACTATCTGGCGGAAGTGATGCGGCGCTTCTATGCCGACCGGTCCGAACACATGGCGGATCCCGATTTCTTCAAAGTGCCGGTGCCGGGTCTTCTCAGCAAGCGGTATATCGACAGCTTGCGCGCGTCCATCGATCCCGGCCGTGCGTCCACCTCCGAGCAAATTCGTCCCGGCAAACAGCCGGCGGCCGAGAGCGCCGAAACAACGCATATTTCCATCGTCGACGCCAAGGGCAACGCCGCCGCGCTCACCTATACCCTGAATGGCAGCTACGGCTCGGGCGTGACCGTTCCGGGCCTGGGCTTTCTGCTCAACAACGAGATGGACGACTTTTCGGCCAAACCCGGCGTGCCCAACCTGTTCGGGCTGGTGCAGGGCGA
Organism: uncultured Acidobacteriota bacterium; assembly: GCA_902826685.1. Taxonomy (GTDB): domain Bacteria; phylum Acidobacteriota; class Terriglobia; order Bryobacterales; family Bryobacteraceae; genus CADEFT01. The sequence goes on along the minus strand of CADEFT010000002.1, from coordinate 275,040 downwards.
GGCCAACGTGATCGAGCCTGGCAAACGGCCGCTGTCGTCGATGACACCCACCATCGTTCTCAAAGACGGCAAGCTGTTCATGGTGGTGGGCGCGCCGGGCGGATCGCGCATCATCAACGGCGTGCTGCAGGTGATCCTGAACGCCGTCGATTTCGGCCTGAACGCGCAGGAAGCCGTGGACGCGCCGCGCATTCATCACCAGTGGCTGCCCGACAAGCTCATGCTCGAACGCGGCTTTTCGCCCGATACGGTGGAGCTACTCAAACAGAAAGGCCACGCCGTGGATTCGATTCGCGGTGTCGCGCTGGTGGAAGCCATCGTGCGCGAAGGCGAATCGTGGCAGGGCGGCACCGACCGCCGCGCCCACGGCAAGGCGGCCGGTTACTAGGGGATTCATGCAGCACGCGCTTTCGACGCATTTCATCGTCAACCACCGGTTGACCACTTCCTGGCTCGATCGCATTTGGGACGCCGGCATTCCGCTGGTGGAAATCTTCTGCGCGCGCCAGCACCTGGACTACGAGAACCAGCAGCAGTTTCAGGAGTTGGGCCACTGGTTCCGCGATTCCCCGTTGAAGCTGCACGCCCTGCATGCGCCCATGTACAGCGACGATTGCTGGGGCCGCACCGGGCCGAACGCCACCATCACCATCACCGAAACCGTGAAGTCCAAGCGCGTGGTGATGGTGGATCAGATCAAACGGGCCATCGAACTGGCCGAGTACGTTCCGTTCCGCTACCTGATCCAGCACATCGGCGTACTCAACGAGCCGTGGAATATGAGCAAGGTGGATGCCGCCTTCAACGCGCTCGATGAGTTGCGCGTGTTCGCCAAGCAGCGCGGCGTGGAGATTCTGCTCGAAAACATTCCCAACGAGCTTTCCAGCGCCGAGCGGCTGGTGCATTTCCTTGGCGTAACGCATCTCGACCTCGGCTTCTGCTTCGACACCGGCCACGCCAATTTGAACGAAGGTGTGGAAGCGGCCTTCGACGTCATGAAGAACCGCATCCGCTCCACTCATGTGCACGACAACGACGGCAAGGCCGATGCGCACCTGTTTCCTTATCTGAAGGAAGGCGGCACCATCGGCTGGCGCAAGGCGATGCAACATCTGCGGTCGCGCGGCGATCAGTATCCGCTGCTGCTCGAGCTCAAGGAAGATGCGTCGATGGGGCCGCCGCTTGAAGCCGTGAAGCGGATCTTCGAGCGGCTGGAAGCCGAGCGCGACTACGACCGCTAGCCTTCGCCCGGGATGGACAAAACTACCAGGCATTGCCGGCGCGGTCGCCGCGCCGCCCGGCCATCCCTAATCCTGGCGTAGCACTGCCAGTGGATCCATTCGGACAGCCCGGCGCACCGGCGCCATCGCGGCGACCGCGGCCACGGCAAGCATCGCGGCCCCGGCGGCGCCAAACACCCACCATTCCCCTGGCTGAACTCCGTAGAACTGAGAGGACAGATAGCGGCTGGCGGCAATCGCCGCCGGGAAGCCCAGTGCCGCACCTGCGCTCGTGAGAAGCAGGCCCTCCTTGACCACCAGCCAGATGACCGGACGCGGAAGGGCGCCCAGGGCCATCCGCAAGCCGATCTCCTTGGATCGCTGGGTCACCAGGTAGGCGAGCACGCCGTGAATCCCGATGGCAGCCATGGCGGCGGCCAATAGTCCGAACATGGTTGACAGGAAGGCAACCAGGCGTTCGGTGCTCAGTGTGTCGTTCAGTTGATCGTGCAGCGTTTTGACCGCAGCTACCGGTAGCGTCGAGTCGTGCCGGGCAACCACGCGGCGTACTTCCGCGAGCAGTCTGCCCGGATTGGTGGACGTTCGGACATAGAAGGCGGCATCGATCGGGAAGTTCGCCTGCAAGTAGGAGAAGTAGACGGCCGGTACGAATCCCTGCCGCGGGCCGGCGTAGAGAGAGTCGTCCACCACTCCGGCGATTTCCACTCCCAGCTCATGCTTCCGGTCGCCGATGCCGAAATGCTTTCCCACGGCGTCGCGGCCTGGAAAGAACCGCCGGGCAAAACTTCGGTTCACCACGGCGCGTGTGGGCACTTTGTCGCCTTCGCTGAAATCGAAGCGGTCGCGTTGGTCGAGCAGGCGGCCGCTCAACAGCCGAATTCCCGCCGTTTGCCAGAATCCGGGGGCTACCACGTTGTTGGCGACTTCCATATCCTCGCCGTCCGCCGGCCGGTAGCCTTCCACCTGCATATTCCACGAGGGAGCCCAGCCCTGCAACAGGGGCATCCAGGCCAGGGCCGCGCCTTGCACGCCGGGCATGGCGTTCAGGTCGGCGAGGATGTTCTCATAGAGCGCCCGAACGCGGGGCGCCGAATAGCCGGACTTTCCAGGACTCAACCGGAACGTGACCAAATTTCGGGGTGCCTCGATTCCCAGGCGGCTGCCGCTCAGATTGGCGAGCGATCGCGAAAAGAACACGGCCAACACAACCAGCAGGATCGACAACGCGACCTGCAGTCCCGCCAGCAGCTTGCGCGTGGCCAATGCCCAGTTGCTGCCGCCCGCGGCCGTAACCGACCCCGCGCGGAGCGCCGGAGCGACATCCACCGCAGTTGCTTGGAGAGCGGGTAGCAGGCCAAATAGGATAGCCGTGACCATCGCCGCCGCGGCACCGAACGCAAGCACGCGCAGGTCCGGCTCCGCGCGCAGCGTGAGTCCGGTGGTGGAGACCGGGAGCATCACGAGTAGCGAGCGAGTGGCAACGATGGCAAGCAAGACGCCGCCGAGCGCGCCCATGGCCGCCAGCAATGCGCTTTCCACCATTAGATGAGCGGCGAGCGTTCCGCGCGAAGCGCCAATCGAGAGACGCACCGCCATTTCCCGCCGGCGCGTGAGTGCGCGCGCTACCAGGAGGCTGGCAACGTTGGAACAGGCAATCAACAGAATCAGCGCAGCCATGCCCATCAGGATATTCATCGCCGTGCCGTACCGCTGGCGGAGTTCCGAGTAGCCGCCAGGGGCTTCCTCCACCTGAAGCGCTCGTTTCAGGAAGCGTTCCCGTTCGGCCGTGGATCTCTTGGCGATCTGCGGCGATGCGGCCTCCTCCTCCAAAGCGCGGCGGAACGCCGGCTGCAGCGAAGCTAGCGCGGAGTCGACGGTCTGGCCATCTCGCAGCCGTCCAAAAATCTGGAGAAAGTGATAGTGCCGGTCCCGCAGTCCGTCTTCGTTGTGGAACGAAGCCTTCAGGCGCATCGGCAGCCAGAGTTGTGGCGATTCCACGGGATCCATGCCGGTGAAACCTTGGCCGGCAACGCCGGCAACATCGACCGGCTGCCGGTTCACGACGATCTTGCGGCCCACGATGCGCGGATCGGCATTGAAGCGATCCACCCAATACCTGTGACTCAGCACCGCGACCGCGCCGGAATCGGAGCGATCGTCGGCTTCGGGCGATAGCAGGCGGCCCGCCGCCTGACCGGCCCCGAGCGCTTGGAAGTAGTTGCTCGACACGAGTTCGGCGCGCACAGCGTCGGTTCCGCCATCCACCGTGGCGGCCACGTCAATGGTGTAGCGGCAGAACACGGTGTCGAGCGCGGTGGCGGCATGTTGATAGTCCTGGCACAGCGGGAATGAACTCGCACGCGGGCCGCGCGTGTCGCCGTGATGCGGACCGGTGGACCACACCATCACCAGCCGGTGTGCGTCAGGAACCGGCAGCGGACGCAGAACCAACTGATCGAGCAGCGTGAAGATCGCCGTGTTGGCGCCCATGCCGAGCGCGATCGAGAGCACTGCCGTGGCCGTAAACATCGGTTTCGCCGCCAACTGCCGTATCGCATAGCGCACGGCACGCACGAGCCCGTCGAGCGACCCCGCCAGCGTGAGTTGCCGCCGGTCCTCTTGATGGCGTGTCAGATTCCCGAACTGCCGGCGCGCCGCCTGCGCCGCGTCTTCCGGACTCATGCCCTGCCGGACGAATCGTTCGGCGAGCTGTTCGATGTGTTCGCGCACCTCCGCTTCGAACTCGTCGTGTTTCATGAGCCCTGCCTCGCCAGTTTCAGGACCCGGCCAATCACGCCAGAAATGCGTTCCCAGTTCTCGGTCTCGCGTTCAAGCTGCGCGATGCCTCGCTTGGTGATGGAATAGAAGCGGGCTTTGCGGTTCTTCTCCGAGGCTCCCCAGGAGGAGGTGATCCAACCCTTGGCCTGGAGCCGCAGCAGCGCCGTGTAGACGGTGCCCTCATTGAGCTTCAACACCTCCTCGCTTACCTGTTCGATTCTTCTGGCAATCCCGAAACCGTGGAGGGGCCCGAGGGCATGCAGGGTCTTCAGCACCATCAGATCGAGAGTTCCCTGCAGGACTTCCGTATTTCCTTTGGACATTGCATAGAAGGATATCACCGTTCCTGTGGAATGTCCATAGGTGCGCGCTTTTGGGCTGGCAGCGAACGAAGACGCTACTTGTGTCCCCGGTTCCAGTAAATCTTCAGATTGGTGCTGGCCGAGCCAATGCAAGCCACATCGCGCCGGCCGTCCAAGTCGAAGTCGGCCACCGCGCAACCGGCGGCGGCGATGCCTCCCTTGTCGATGGCGTGCCTGGTCCAGGTCTTCGATTTCTTGTCGTAGCGGTGGTAGAAGACGCTACGGCCCGCGCCGCGGTAGCCGGCGATAATCTCATCGTTTGAGTCGCCATCGAGATCGGCGGTATGCAGCGTGTGTCCATCGACGTCGGCCGAATCGATCACGGTTCGGTTCCAGGTCTTGCCTTTCTTCTGATAGACCGAAACCTGATTGCCGTGCCACGGGTCGATGGAGGCAAGGAACCGCTTGCCTCCAAGCCGGCCCACGGTAATCTCGCTGGAGCCGCTTTTGGGCCAGGCGGCGGGATCGCCGCCGGAAAGCTTTTCCGCTTTCCACGAACCATCGCTCGACCGGTGCAGCAGGTGGAGTCCTTCAAAGCTGGCGGTCAGCAGTTCGTCCTTGCCATCGCCATCCCAATCGACGACGAAGATCCCGTGCATGACGCCTTCGATCGCTTCGTAGAGCTTCTCGCGCTTCCATTCGGACGGGCGGTAGAGCACCACCGGAACCGCGCCGCGATAATCCGGAGGCTCGGCCTTGCCGTGGGTCAGCGGAGCGTTGACGATCGCCGATTGCCCACCGCCCAGGCGCAGCACGCGCAGCCGGTGCGATGTCGGGATGCGGTCGATCTCGCGAACGCGGAAAGGCTGGCGCGGGTCGCCGGTGGATTCGGCGAGCGACACGATGCCGAGGCTGTTCTTGGCCACGTTGGCGAACTCGTGGGCGATGAGAAATTCCGGAATGCCGTCGCCGTTGACATCGAGCGGCGCGGTGTTGATCATGCGGTTCAGCCCTGCCGCGAGCACATGGCGCTGCCAGCCCGGATTCTCAAACCAGTACAGATCCTTGATGCCGCTGGCAAGCGCCACCAAGTCGGGCTTGCCGTCGTGGTTCACGTCGGCGGCAATCAATTGATAACCGCCCTTCAGGTCCTGCGCCAGTTCCTTCGCCTCCCAGCGAATTTCGGCGCGGGCGCCGGCAGCCAGCAACAGCCAACAGAAAGCTTGTTTCACTGTTTCCCCAGCCATCGAATACGAAGATTGAACGACCGCCGCTGGCCGCCGAACATCTGGCCGTACAGCGAAGATCCGACCACGTTGTTTACCACATTCGGGTTGCGATGGTTGGTGATGTTGTTGGCTCCGACGCGCAGCGCCCACCATTGGCCCCGGAACGGCAGCCGCTTTTCGATGTGCAGGTTGAGTTCGAAGAAGACGGGGAAGCGCAGCTCATTTACGCTGCCCACCACCTGGCCGGTCGCTTCCTGCACCGAATAGGGAAAGCCGGTGCGCCACTCCACCAGGTAAGAAAAGGCCCAGGTCTTGAATGGCGTAGGCAGGTAGGCCCAGCTCAGCCAGCGATTGGGCGTATCCCAGGGCAGCGGTCCGGCGTTGTCGGTGATCAGCAGCGGCTCATCGATGCTCTGATCCACCACGGCGTTCGATCGCGCGCGCGATCGCGTATAGCTGAGCATCCATTCATATTGCTGGCGGATGGGCTGGCGCAGGGCGATTTCGACGGCTGCATAGCGGTCGGAGCGGCGTGAGCTGAGGTTATAGAAAGCGTCGAAGTCGGGCTGAACGATGCCGTCGAATTCGGTGGGAAGCGCGGCGGACTCGGGATAGAGCACCTGGTTGACGTACGTAAATCCACGGCTGCCGCGGCGGCGCACGAAATTGACGCGCGATTGAATGCGGCGCGGCCATTCATGTTCGAAGCCGATGTTCCAGTTGTGGAAGCGGGGCGTGGCGAGGTTGCCATTTTCGATGCGGTAGATGGAAAGGGCGGCAGGTCGCGTGACGGCGCCGTCGGGACTGAAATACGTCGAGATGGCGTATTGATCGCGCGGCCTCGTGAACACACGCAGGCTGGTGGAATCGAAGATGCGCGCGAAGCCGCCGAAGAATTTCGTATTGCGCTGGCCGAGCGGCGACCATGCAAACCCGAGGCGCGGCGAGAAATTCCAGTTGCGCAACAGGCGGTCCCAATCGCCGCGGGCGCCGAGTTCGAGCAGCAGCCCCGGGCGCACGCGCCAGGAATCCTGCAAATAGGTGGTGGATTCGAAATTGGTCTGCTGGAACGCTCCGCTGCCTCGATAGACGGTGCGGCGCACGGGAAGGAACTCGAGCGTGGCGAACTCGATGCCGCTGCGGCGCACGTCCTGCCAATAGCTGATGCGGTCGAGATCGATGCCGCCTTTGATGTGATGCTCGCCGTAGAAACTGAAAATGGGCAGGAACAGATTGGCGAGCCACTGATCGCGGCCCGCCTTGCGCGTGGCATCGACGAAATTGTTCCCTTTCTTTCCGAACGGACTCACGATATACAGGCCGTCGCCTTGCGGCACGTCGCGGGCGAACGTGCGGTTGTGGGCGTAGCCAATCTCGACCAACGCGCCGCGGCGGAAATACATCTGGTCTTTGACGTAGGTGAACCATTGGCGCTGGCGCCGGTCGACCGTGGTTTCGATTGGGTCGAGCACGCTGAGGCCCGACCGCGGTGCGTTGTAGTAGTTGAGCAGCGAGCCAATGGTGAGGATGTTGGAGGGAGAAAGATTGATCTGGGTGTGGAGCAGGTTGCTCCAGCGCCAGCTGGGCGTGCGGTCGGCTCCCTTGGGCAGCTCCGGCACGATGTTGTTGATGTATTGAATGTCGAAGCTGTCGGAGAACCAGGCCTTGCCTTGCTTGAGCGGGCCGGATACGTTGGCGCGCGGCGTCCAGCCGCCGATGATGATGCCTTTGTTGTATTCGACGCCGGGAATGAAGTTAGTCGCGGTGTAGCGCAGCTTGTCGTCGCCCGTCTTGGTACGGATGGCCAGTACACCGGCCGAGCCTTTACCGTATTCGGCGCTGGGACGGCCGGCGGTGGCTTCCAGATTTTGAATGCTTTCGAGGCTCAACCGCGTTTCGAAGCGGCCCGTGAGCGGGTCGTTGATCTGGAAGCCTTCGAGCGTATAGAGCGTCTGCTCTTCGGCCCCTCCGTGCAGGTGGACGCCGCCGCGGCTATCCTGCACCATGCCTGGCATGACGCGCAAGGCGTTACGCAAGGCGTTGGTGGAAGGATAAGGCACGTTCTGAATATCATTGCCGGAAAGAGTGACCTGCGGCGAAGTGCGGTCCATGTCGACGGCGCCGGGGTTGGCGGTCACATCGACGCTTTGCACGTTCTCGCGCACCAGGTTGAGAACCAGTTGTACGTCGCGCTGATCGGCGTCGACTTCGTAGGACGCCTGGGTGAGTAAAAAGAAGCCTTCCCGCTCGACTTCGAGATGATAAACGCCAGGGCTCGGGACGGTGCATTCGAACTCGCCGGTGGGGATTGAAACGGCCGTGGCGGCGGGCCGCTCGCCGGTGCGCAGGGTGATCTTGGCGCCGCTGACCGGCTGGCCGGTTTCGCTGGAGATGCGGCCCGAAAGCCGCACTTCGGCGAATCCCGCCGCGGGCAGGCAGAGCAGCGCCATGATGAGAAATGTCATCAAGAGGTTCCCCGTAGACGCGGTGAGATTACAATGATAGCGAATGCGCGTCGCCGTCTTCTTTCTCACCTGTGCGGCCCTCCAGGCTCAACATCTTTCCAATATCCGGCAGCTTACCAGCGGCGGTCAGAACGCCGAAGCGTACTGGTCGCCCGACGGGCGCAAGCTGGTGTTTCAGTCGACCCGCGAAAAGCTGGGCTGCGACCAGATTTTCGTGATGAACGCCGACGGTTCGGATCAGCGAATGGTTTCGACGGGCAAGGGGCGCACCACCTGCGGCTATTTCCTGCCCGACAGCAAGCATATTGTCTACGCTTCGACACACGAAGGCGGCGAAGCGTGTCCGCCCGCCGCCGACCGTTCGAAAGGATATGTTTGGGCGGTCTATCCGTCCTACGACATCTTCGTGACCGACGAGTCGGGCCGGCAGCATAAGAAGCTTACCGATGCCGTTGGCTATGACGCCGAAGCCACGGTGAATTTCAAGACCAAGCGCATCGTGTACACGTCGATGGCATCGGGCGATCTGGAATTGTGGACGATGAAGATCGACGGCTCGGGCAAAAAGCAGATCACCAGCGGGAAGGGATACGACGGCGGGGCGGTCTACTCGCGCGACGGCAAGAAAGTCGTGTGGCGGGCGAATCATCCGGAGCCGGGTCCGAAGATGCAGCGCTACGTCGACTTGCTCAAAGAGAGTCTGACCGAACCGATGAAGATGGAACTGATGGTGGCCAACGCCGATGGGTCGAATGCCAAGAAGTTGACCGATTTCGGCTGCGCCAGTTTCGCGCCGACGTTCACGCCGGACGGCAAGAAGATTCTCTTCGCTTCGAACAAACATAACTGCGACGGACGGAAGTTCGAGTTGTTCCTGATCAACGTGGATGGTTCGGGCGTGGAGCAGGTGACCGATTTCGGCGGCTTCGCTTCCTTCCCCGAATTCTCGCCGGACGGAAAGACGCTGGTGTTCGCCTCCGACAAAGGGGCCAAGTCCCGCTACGAGTTCAATATCTTCGTCGCCGATTGGAAGTAGTCACTTCTTCTCGTTGGCCGCCAGGCGATAGTTGTTGACGGCGGCGGCGCCCAGAACTCCAGCCATGACGAAGTTGGTCACGGTGCCGTACTTTTCCGCTTTGGGGTTGCGCCGCAGAAGCAGGTATTGCGCGCCGATGGAGCCTCCGGTGAGGAGCGCCTTCAGAGATACGCTGCGCACGCCGAAACGTCCGTTGGCGCCGCGCAGCAAAGGATTGAGTTCCAGCCTCCCCCACGAGGAATGCGAATCGGCGACGGCGGCGGATACGGCGAGAATCGCGCTGAGTTTCCACATCGACGAGCGGCCTGGCGGGCGCGGCTTGTCGTCCGGATCGTCGAATCGGATGGGTTGCTGGCCGAAGGCGGCGGATTGGACCAACAGGCAGGCGGCTAAGGCGAATCCCAATGTCTTTCTCATGTCTGACCTGAGTCTGCGGTGGGATTGCGCTGTAGGAACCGGCGCTCCGGTTACAGACGGTACTGGAAACTTTGCCGGTACTCTCAGGCGTGTACTGGCCTTTGCCGATAGGAGTGGTAGGGTGCCCTTCTTCTATCAGGCAGCGGCGGTGGGATTGGTGCTGGTGACGATCCTGTTGTGGCGTTTGCAGCGCGCCAATGCGCTGGCGAATCGCCGCAACCTGATCTGTTGGCTCGCCCTGGGCGCGGCCATGGCGGGGCTGCTGTCTTTGCTGGTCGATCCCGGATCGTTGGTGGGTTTGCCGGTTTCCGTGATGCTGATGCTGTTCTGGTCGGCGCCGGGGCTGGCGGTGATCCTCTCGCGGCCGCAGCGGCTGGCGGCGCGCCTGGAGTACTCACTGAACCGTGGGGATCTCGAAACGGCAAGGAAGCTGATGGCCGAAGCGGTGGAGGCGGTAAGCGAGGCGTCGCCGGTGGATGCCGACTGGCATCGCGCCGAGCTTGAGCGGCTGCGGACGTCGCTGGCGCAATTGAGCCGCCAGCTCAGCCAGGATGCTCCGGCCACGAATGTTTCGGATACCGCCGCATCAGTTCCTTGCGAATCTCCGGATACCACTTCTGCCAGAATCCTTTGAGGTCGCTGGTGGTCTGCACCGGGCGCTGGCTGGGGGCGAGCAGCAATAGTACCAGCGGCACCTTGCCTCTGGCGATGCGCGGTGTGTCGTGCAGACCGAAGAATTCCTGCAGCTTGGCGCCAACGCGGGGTGGCTGGTTTTCAGCGTACTCGATCTTAGCGGTGCGTCCGCTGGCGAGCGTGAGCCGCGCGGGTGCGATCTCTTCGAGAAGCCGGCGGTCGAGCTTCGATTCGAGATGCCGTTCCAAACCCGTGCCGCGCAGGGTGGCGTCGAGTTCCCGAAAGCCGCGCAGGCCGTAGGCGAGTTCCTCGACCGCTTTCCAGATGTCGTCATCGGTCAGAGGCCGGATGTTCGAATGGGCGGCGGCGAATGCGACGCGGGATTGGAAAGCGGTGAGCTGATCGACATCGAGGAAGCGCTCCAGACCGGCTTCGCGGGCTTTCTCCGTCAGCAGGCTGCCGGCGAGTGCGGGATCGACGGCGCCGCTGCGGCTCTCTTCGATGACCAGACCGTCGTAGAGCAGAGCGCTAACGCTTTCCACGCGCTCGGCGGCGCGGTTCCAATCCACGCCGGCGCGCTCTTCGATGCGATCGGGGAAAAGGTCGAGCAGCCATTCCGGTTCAATGGCACTGGCCAGTCGCACCAGGGGCAGACCGCGTTCGGGACGCTCTTCGATATCGATGGCGGCGAGGAAGGGCTTGTCCTTCACCGTGCTCGACGAAGCAAGCAGCGCGGAGCCGCCACCCGCCAGCAGCAGTTCGTCCTTGTTGCGGCGGCGCGCCACGCGATCGGGAAAGGCGGCGAGGATAGCCAGGCGCAGCGCGTCGTCATCGTGATGCGACTGGGCGGGGATACGCAGCGCGGAGCGAAGGGAATCGGCGAGGCGGCGCGCCTGGCGCGGCGCATCCGGCGCTTCCATGAGGGCGAGAACATCGGATGGCGTCGCGTGGCGCGATTCACGGGGCAGACGGGCGCCCAGGCTGAGCAGGGCGGCGGCCCAGGCTCCGGCGGCACCCACATTTCTGCGGACGGCTTCGATGGCGAGGCGGGCCAGACGCGGCTCCACTGGACACACGGCCATGGCGCGGCCGGTGGCGGTGAGGCGGCCGCTGCTATCGACCGCTTCAAGGCGGGTGAGCAGCGCTTCGGCGGCATCGACGGCGGCGGTGGGCGGCGGTTCGAACCAATCGAGGCCATCGAAACCGGAAAATCCCATCGATTTCAAGGTGAGCGCGGTGGAGGAAAGATCCTCGCGCAGCAACTCAGGCTGGTGATGATCGGGACGGCGCAGGAAGTCCTCTTCCGGGTAGAGCCGGATGACGCGGCCGGGAGCGGTGCGGGCGCTGCGGCCGGCGCGCTGGATGGCCGATGCCTTGCTGACGCGGCCGGTGGTAAGGACGGGCAGCCCGCTCCAGGGCGAATGCGAGGAGAGTCGCGCCAGGCCGCTGTCGATCACGACCGTCACGCCTTCGATTGTGACCGAGCTTTCGGCGACATTGGTGGAAAGGATGACTTTGCGCGCATGGGCGGGGGCGACGGCGCGGTCCTGCTCCTCGGGCGATAGATCGCCGTGCAGGGGCGCGATCAGCAGACCGGTGCGCCGCGCGGTGTCTTCGAGGGCACGAGTGGCGCGCTGAATCTCGGCCGCGCCGGGGAGGAAGACCAGGATGTCGCCGGTGAGTCCTTCGCCGATGAGCGAGACCACGGCGTCGCGCACCTGTTCCTCCAGCGGCGCGGCCGAATGCGGACGGTAGGCGATCTGCATCGGGTGCAGACGGCCTTCGCTGCGCAGCACCGCGCAATCCCCAAGCCAGGCGGCGATCGGCTTGGCGTCGAGCGTCGCCGACATCACCACCAGCCGCAGATCGGGACGGCGCGCTTGCAGGTTCTTCAGAAGCGCGAGCGCGAGGTCGGTATCGAGATGGCGCTCATGAAACTCGTCGAGAACGACGGCGGAGGCGGCGCTGAGATCGGGATCGGAAAGAAAGCGGCGCGTGAGCACGCCTTCGGTGAGGTAGCGCAGGCGGGTCTGGCGGCCTCCCACCTGTTCGAACCTCACCTGGTATCCTACCGTGACGCCGGGTGGCTCGCCCATTTCCGAAGCCACGCGGCGGGCGGCCAGACGCGCGGCCAGACGGCGCGGTTCGAGCACCCAGACTTCGCCCTTGACAACATCGAGCAGAGCGGGCGGAACACGAGTCGTCTTGCCCGCTCCGGGCGGAGCTTCAAGCACCACGTTGGGTTCGTTTCGCAACTTCCCAACGAGATCGGGAAGCAGCGAATCCACAGGAAGTTGGCTCAAGTTGTATTATGGCCTTCGGGGGGAGCACAGCATGCACCGACGCGCATTTCTGGGATCTGTATCGGCGGCATTGGCCCAGGTGGCTGGGAAACTGCCGGCAAACAAGAACGTCAAGTGGGCCGTCAGTCTGGGCTTGTGGAGCCATTTCCGCAAGGCGCCGCTCACCGATATTTTCGACGTCATGCGCGACACCGGGTTCCCCGGAATGCGCGTGACCGGCTTCAAAGGCTTCCTCAAGGCGTACGGCATGCAGCCGGCCGAGGTCGAGCGCGAGGCTTCCAAACGCGGTGTGCAGATCGTCACCATCAGCTTCGGCGGACCGGCGTACGATGCGGCGCAAACCAAGCAGATTCTGCAGGACGCCAAGGAAGCGATGGAGTTTCTCAAGATCTTCGGGGCGAATCACCTGGTGGTATTTCCTCCGGGGCGGCGGCCCCCGCAGCCGAACTGGGACGCCGAATTCGCCACCATGTGCCAGACCTTCAATCGCATTGGAGAACTGGCCGGGACCATGGGCTTCCGCGCCGGACTGCACAATCATCTGGATGAGATGGTGGAGACGCCCGAGGAAGTGCACAAGTGCATGGCGATGACCGATCCCAAGCTGTTCCATTTCTTCCCCGACACGGCGCACCTGCATCTGGGCGGCAGCAAGGTTCCCGAGATGTTCGCCAAGTATAAAGATCGCATTCAGTTCATGGATTATAAGGACGCCAAGTGGACCACGCCCGCGCGCGACGTGGCGCTCGACAACGGGCGCGTGCATGCACGCGACTCCAAGCAGGCGCGATTCTTTGAGAGCATCTACGACCTGGGCGACGGCGAGATCGATTTCGCCGCCTGCCATCGCGTGTTGAAAGAGAAGAGCTACAAGGGCTGGATCTGCGTGGACCTGGACACGGCGCGCAAAGGGCCGCGTAACTCCTATGAACGCAGCGGGGGATATATCACCAGGAAACTGGAACCGATCTATGCGTAGGCGCGAGTTCATGGCCTCTCTCGCCGCCGCGGTGCCGCGCTATCGCATCGTCGATTCGCACGTGCACGTCTGGAAGAAGGACCCTCGTTACCCCTGGGCGAAGGAGACCGCCAAGCCGCCGGAAGAAGACGCTTCGGCCGAGATGCTGCTCGATCTGATGAAGCAGCACGGCGTGGAACGTACGGTGATTATTCAGGTGATCCACTACCGCTGGGACAACAGCTACCTGGCCGATGTGCTGAAACAATATCCGAAGCTGTTTCACGGCGTGGCGCGGGTGAATCCGGAGGATCCGGCGGCGCCCGATCATCTTTCCAAGCTGGTCGAGCAGCAGCGGTTTCGCGGGGTGAGGCTGAGTCCGGCGGGAAACGCGGCGGGCGATTGGATCAACGGTCCGCTGATGGCGCCCTTGTGGAAGCGCTGCCAGCAGTTGAAGGTTCCGATGACGCTGCTCGCGCCGGTATCGCGAATGCCCGACGCGGCGCGGCTGATCGAGGCGCATCCCGGCTTGACGGTGGTCATCGACCACATGGCCGATAGTCCGATCGGCAAGCCCGGTGAGCTCGCCAAGCTGACGGCGCTGGCGCGGTATCCGAAGGTCTTCGTCAAGATCTCCCACACCTGGTCGCTTTCCAGGCAATCCTATCCGTGGGCCGATACACATGATCAGGTGAAGCAGCTGCATGCGGCTTTCGGGCCGCGGCGGTTAATGTGGGGCACCGATTGGCCCGTGTCGCTGCGCCATGCCACCTACGGGCAGGCGCTGACCCTGGTCCGCGATGAAATGAAGTTCCTCAACGACGACGACAAAAGCTGGATGCTATCGAAGACCGTCGAGCGAGTGTGGCCGTTTCCGAAATGAGCGCGGAGTACCTGCACCGCCCGGACGGTGAGATTGTAGACGGCATCGTGCTGTCGCATGGAGCGGGATCGAACGCCAACTCGACCTTGCTGGTGGTGCTGGCCAAGGCGCTGTGCGAGACCGGGTACCTGGTGTTGCGCATCGACCTGGCGTTCCGGCAGGCGCGCCCGTCCGGTCCGCCGCATCCTTCGATGGCGGAGCGGGACCGCGCCGGGATCGCCGAAGCGGCGGCACGGCTGCGCGAGCTGGGAGCAAGCCGCGTGATTCTGGGCGGCCATTCCTATGGCGGGCGGCAATCGGCCATGCTGGCCGCCGCGGATCCGCAAGTGTGCGAGGCGCTGCTGCTGCTTTCCTATCCTTTGCATCCTCCAAAGAAACCCGAAGAATTGCGTACGGCGCACTTCCCCGCCCTGCGGACGCCCGCTTTGTTCGTGCATGGGGTGCGGGATCCCTTCGGGACGCCGGCCGAGATGGCGCTGGCGCTTGCCCTGATTCCGGCGCGGCACAAGATGCTGGAAGTGGCGGGCGCCGGGCATGAGCTGGTGCAGGTGGCGCGCAAGCCCTCTGAGTATGCAACGACGATCCGGGACGAAATCGGGGCTTTGCTAAGCTGACGGGGAATGTGGACCATCGTCTTGCTGATCGGGTCGAATATCTTCATGACCCTTGCCTGGTACGGGCACCTGAAGCACCGCAGCGAAGTGCTCTGGAAAGTGATCGCCGTGAGCTGGCTGATCGCGCTGCCGGAATATTGCCTGCAGGTTCCGGCGAACCGGTTGGGCTATGGCCGGTTCACCGCCTATCAACTGAAGATCGTGCAGGAAGTGATTACGCTGGCTGTGTTCGCCGTTTTTGCGTGGCTCTACTTCGGCGAACCGGTGCGCTGGAATTACCTGGCGGCGTTCGGCTGCCTGATGGGCGCGGTGGTGTTTACGTTTTGGGGCCGCTAGCTTTGGCGCGAACCGCAAACATGCACTGGTAGCCGAGCAGGCCCGGCATCAGCCTGGTGGCGGCCGCCAGCGTGAAGTTCAGCGCCTTCATGATGGGGTTCGACGCCGAAACGCCCAGGGCGAGTTCGAGCGGCATTACGGTCATGGTCTTGCGCACGATCTCGAAACCCGCGCGTTCGATCATCTGGCTGGCCGTCTTGCGCGTGAAAAAGCGCAGATGCGTCTTATCCAGAATGCCGCGCTCGGTGTAGTTCCATTGGCCGAATAACAGACCGAGGCGCGTGGTGATGTTGGCGATGTTGGGCAGCGAGATGATGACCTGTCCGTTGGGCGCCAGGAACTGATGGCAATCGCGCAGGATGCGCTCGGGATCGGGCAGATGCTCGATGATGTCCATTAGCAGGATCTTGTCGTAGGAACGGCCGCGCAGCCGCGTGGCCGCGTCGGCCAGGCCGTTGCCCAGGTCGGCGCGGACATACTCGTCAAGCGCTTCCCTCTCGCTGGGCGCGGGCACCATGTCGATGCCCGAAATGCGGTTGTTCTGTTTGGCCAGATCGGCGGCCTGGAAGCCGTTGCCGCAGCCGACATCCAACACGTTCTGATCGCGCCCCACCCAGCGGCGCAGATAGTCGTGGCTCGAATGAGCGCTTTCCTTGACCGGGTAGTGCGTCCAGTATTCCTGGAATTCAGGGAACTTCTCTACCGAACGGACCGTGCGGCGGTAGCGGTAGACGGCACGCGTTACGTCGGCGGCGTACTTCATGCCGTTGACGTAGCAGATCTCGTCGCCGTAATAGGTGGGGATGGGCACCTCGGCGATGCGGAAGTTCTGGTGGTGCAGCTTGATGATGATTTCCGTGTCGAAGTGGAAATCGCCGGTCATATGGGTGAAGTCGATCTGCTTCAACGCTTCGACGCTATAGGCGCGATAGCCGGAGTGGAACTCGGTGAGGTTGGTGCCGAAGGCGCGATTCTCCATGGTGGTGAGAATCCGGTTGCCCACGTACTTGTAGATCGGCATGCCGCCCTTGAGCGGGCCGCCGTATTCCTTCATCATGCGCGAGCCGAAAACGGCGTCGGCCTGGCCGGTTACCAGCGGGTGATAGAGGTGCGAGAGAATCTCGGGCGCATACTGGCCGTCGCCGTGCAGCAGAACCACCACGTCGAAGCCGCGGTCGATGAAATACTGATAGCCGGCTTTCTGATTGCCGCCGTAGCCGAGATTCTTCGGGTGCCGGACGACGTGGAGTTTTTCGTGATTGGACGCGGACTTGTAGCCGAGCGCGAGTTCGTAGGTGGAGTCCTGGCTCGCATCGTCCATCACGGCAATTTCAGCGACGTTGGCCCAGGTTTCAGGCGGGATGCGGTTCAGCACCTTGGTCAAGGTCGTGACGGCATTGTACGCCACCACGAGGACGCCGATCTTCTTCCCGTGATTGAACATCCGGGGATCGCCCTCGCTGGCACGTTCCATCTTCGCGGCCACCATCGATGAAGTCATGTAGCAATATTTTCCAGGGCAATTCCTGAATCGGGAAGCACCCTTTGTCCTATTCTAGCGATGTTTGAGTCCACTAGGGTGGAGGACCGATGAGGGGACTAGCCCCCGTACCAGTGGTGGCTTAGTTTTCCTGGCCAGCCGCGGCCAGGGGCCGGAAGCGGGTCAAACCGTGGGTGATGGCGAGTTGCGTGACGCCGGCGGCGTTGTTCACTTGCAGCTTTTTCATCATCGACTTTCGATAACTGCGCACGGTCTCCAGGCTCAGGTTGAGAAGCAAGGCCACTTCCTTGCTGCTTTTGCCTTCCGCCACCAGGCGCAGAATCTGAAGCTCGCGCGGCGACAGGACGTCGAGGACGCGGGCCGTTTGCGCCTCCTGGTTGCCGTTGGGCTTTTGCAGACGGGAGAGCAGACGATCGGACACCGATGGACTGAGATAGGATCCGCCCTTGGAGACCGTACGCAAAGCGGTCAGCAGATCCATGCGGGAGGCGCTTTTGACCAGGAACGCGCGTGCGCCGGCGCGGACGGCGGCGACGATGGCATCCTCATCGCCGTACATGGAGAGTACGATGACGCGGGAGTCGGGGTAATGACGGCTAAGCTCGGTGGTCACTTCGATGCCGTTCAGGCCGGGCAAACCGATGTCGACCAGCACCAGATCGGGATTCAGCTTACGGGTCATCCGGACAGCGTCGTCTCCGGTTTCGGCTTCGCCGATCACGGCGAATTCCTCGGCATGTCCATTTAGCATGGCCCTGATTCCATCGCGCATGATGCGATGGTCGTCCACCAGCAAAATCTTCGAAGGCATGTTGAAGCGACTCTTTTCCCCGGTTACTTTTACTGAATGACACAGTTTGCGGGTGTATGTCCTTCTCCACAATACCCCCACATAGGGAGGAGGCTTGGTACTGGTGAATCGATTGGGGATATACCCATTAACAGTATGATTTTAATAGAGAAAGGTGACTTTTCGGCAGGCTGGAAAAATTGGGGGGGGATAGGTAAGTCGTAGGGTTCCGAAATGAAAAGGGCGGCCCAGAAGGCCGCCCTTTAGGTGGATAAACCCGATGGGATTAATCCTATTTCGTATCCTGAATGATTCCCTGAGCGGCCTTCTCGGCGGCGCGGGCGGCCTTTAGCTTCTTGGTCTCCAGCGCCTTCTGGACCCAGCCATCGGCGACTTCGATCTCTTTCTTATAGCCATCGGGGGTGTCGGCGAGATCGGCGCGCTCGCGGATAAGCAGGTTCATGTAGGCCATGGCATCGTCATACTCGGGATCGATCTTGAGAGCCTGTTCCAGATGACCGATGCCCTCTTGAATGGTGGCGATCCACTTTTCCTTGAGCTCGGCCTTTACCTTCTTGTCCTTGAGCGGGCCCGGATCTTCGGCCTTCATATTCATCTTGACGCGCTGTTCCATGAGGGCCGGGTACCATTTGGCCCAGACGATGACGCCGAGACTGTAGTAGGCTTCCTTGTTGGTGGGGTCGACTTCGCCGAGCTTCTGATACCACTGTTTGGCTTCTTCAAGCCGCGCCAGTTTGTCTTCGAGCTTGGGCGTGCCCTGGGCCTGGCTGTAGTGCAGCGAGGCGAGCGAGGCAACGGCGATCCTGTCCTTGGGATCCTGTTCGAGCACCTTGAGGAAGTGCTCCTTGGCGGCCTGCACCATCTCCATGTTTTCCTTGGATTCGGCGCCCGGAATGTACTGGCTCATGTAAGCCGTGGCGAGGTAGAGACGGGCGTTGGTGTAGGTAGGGTCCAGATCGACGGCGGCCTTGAAGTGTTCCACCGCCTCGGCGTAGCGGGCGCTTTTGTACGCCTGAACGCCCTTGTTAAGGTGGTCGCGGGATTTCAGCTTCTCGCAGCCGGTGGCGGTGAGCAGGAGCGCGGCCAGCGCGGCCGCGGCGAGACCTGATTTCAGAATTCGTTTCATCTTTTCGCTCCTCCTAAACCCTCGCCTACTGGCCCGCTTCGATCTTGGGCGTCATGAGGCCGACCTTGTCGATGCCTGCGCCCTTGGCGATATCGATCGCCTTGGCGACGTCGCGGAATTCGAGATCGGGATCGCCCTTGACGAAAACCACGCGCTCGGCGCGGGTCTTGAACACATCCTCGAGCCGCTTGCCGAGATTCTCTTCGGTGACGGTCTCCGTATTGAGGTGCATCGAGCGGTCCTTGTCGATGATGATCACCACGGTACGGTCCTGTCCGGGAGGAGGCGGGGGCGCGTTCGGAGGCGGAGGCTGCGGGATGAGAGTTTCAAGGCCCTTGGGCGTGAGGGGCGTGATGACCATGAAGATGATCAGCAGCACCAGCAGCACGTCGATGAGCGGGGTCATGTTGATGTCGGCTCGCGCGCCAGCGCCGCCGCCCACTGCCATTGACATATGAGGATCTCCTTATTGAAATAAAAGCTGGATAGGAACCTACGGCCCGTACGTTACTGGCCACCGGCCGGCGGGGCGGCCGGCATCGCCTGCTGAATCTGTTCGGTGAGCAAACCGATGTTGTCGACTCCAGCCGAGCGGAGGTTGTCCACAACGTCGACAACTTTCTCATACTTGGCGCGCGAATCGCTCTTGATGTAGCAGGTCTTGTCCAGGCGGCTGGTGAGCATGTCCTTGACCTTGCCGGGCAGCGTATCGGCGGTCATCTGAGTGGTATTCAGGTAAACGCGTCCATCGCGGCTGACGGCAACCAGAACGGCATCTTCCTTGTCGGCGGCGGCCATGGCGATGGGGTTCTTGGTTTTGACGAGATCGACCGAGATGCCCTTGGAAAGCATCGGGGTGATGACCATGAAGATGATGAGCATGACGAGCATCACGTCGACCATGGGGGTCACGTTGATATCGGACATCGTGGGAGGCGCTTTTTGTTTCGGCATGGCCTTCGGATTCTCCTTTGGATTTTTCAGCGGCTGGAGCATCGCTCCCTCGGAAGCGCGCCATCCTCCATCCTCGGGGAATGGCGCGTCTCCGGAGCAATTCAACTCGCTAAAACGCTAAGGGCCGTACGTTACTTGCCGACGCTGGCCTTCTGGGCCCGCTTCAGGAAATAGTCGATCAATTCCGAACTCGAATTGTCCATCTCGACGTCGAACGCTTCCACGCGATTGGTGAAATAGTTGAACATCATGACGGCGGGGATGGCCACGAACAGACCGAAGGCGGTGGTCACCAGGGCTTCGGAAATACCGCCGGCGACGGCGCCGAGACCGGTGGACTTTTCGGTCGAAATGCCCTTGAACGCATTGATGATACCGACCACGGTGCCGAACAGGCCGACAAAGGGCGCGGTGGAACCGATGGTCGCCAGAGCGCTGACGCCGCGTTTGGTTTCGGCGTGCACGATGGCGGAGGCCCGTTCGAGGGCGCGGCGCGACGCTTCGATCACGTCACCCGGTATTTCCGAACTGACCTGATGCGCCTTGAACTCCTGCAGACCCGCCACCACTACCTTGGCCAGGTGGCTCTTCTTGAACCGGTCGGCAACCTTGATGGCCTCATCCAGCTTTCCTTCCCGGAGCGCGCCGGCGACCAGCGGGGCGAACTGCCGGGACTGGTTCCGGGCCGCGTTGTAGGCCAGCAGGCGATCGATCATGATACCGATCGAGTAGGCTGACATGATGAACAGCAAGATGACAACGGCTTTCGCCAACCAGCCCATCTGCGCCCACATGGAGCGGAGGTCGAACGACACTGCCGCTTCCTGGAGGAACAGGAAGGCCATTGTTTGCATCTGGAAAAGCATAATCTGAATCTCTCCTGCGAGTTGAATTGGAATACACGGGGGTCCCGTGGTGGAGACCCCGCCGAGCGTTTATTGAGTCAAAGTGAAATTCACGTCGATCTGGGTTACGACCTCAACCGGCTCTCCATTGAGCAGGGTGGGCTGATAGACCCATTGCTTCACCGCGTCAGTGGCGGAGGGAACCAAAAGCGGGTGGCCACTGATGAGTTGCAAGTTCTGAATCGTACCGTCCTTGCCGATGATGGCGTTGAAACGGACGACGCCCTGGATACGGGCCTGCTTGGCCAGCGGCGGATAGACGGGCTTGGGCTGGCGCACCAGACGGGCGGACTGAACGTTCCCGCCGACGCGGATACGCTGCGGCGTAGCGGGCTTCTCTTCCTTCTTGACCGGAGGCGGAGGAGGCGGAGCCGCCGTGGGCACGGAACCGATGATGCCGCCGATGACGCCGCCCGGAGTACCGCCGGGGACGCCGCCAGGAACGCCGCCTACCACGCCCGCCGACGGCATGGAAGGAGGAAGCTCTTCTTCCTTGATCATGGCGATTTCTTTGGGGATCTGCTTGGGCGCCACCAGTTTGCCGGCGTCAAACTGCTTCGGAATGACCTTGACGATCTTGATTTCCGGCATGGGCTGCGGCGGAGGGGGCGGCGGCGGAGGCGGCGGAGGCGCCACCAGGAAGCTCGTCAATTGGGCCTTGGGCAGCGTATCGGTGTAGATCAGCGGGATGATGACCAGCACGATCGTCATCAGGATCTGCACCGCAAACGATAGCAGTACCGTAAAAGGTTTGCTGGTTTTGCCCTGGCCGTCCACCAGACTTTGTTCAAACATAATCGTTACTCTCCCCAGTACCGCCGTTTACCGGCGGTGAGATGCGGCTTATTTCGCCGCCTTGACCGATTCACGCCTTGCCGCCGGCTTCTTCGCTTCGGCGCCGGCGCCTGCCAACGAACCCGCTCCACCCGTCGCCGGGCCGCGGCTGTCCGCCCACTTCTTCCACCAGATCAGAATCGGACTCGCGATAAAAATCGAAGAAAACGTTCCCACAATAATACCGGCTACCAGGCAGAAGGCAAATCCATCGAGTACTGGACCTCCGAACATCCACAGCGCCAGACAGCTCAACAGGGTAAGGCCCGACGTGAGCACGGTACGGCTCAGAGTCTGGTTGATGCTGAGATTCACCAGATTGTCGAACGTCTCTTTGCGCATCACCTTCAGATTTTCCCGGATGCGGTCAAACACCACGATCGTGTCGTTCATCGAATAGCCGACCAGGGTGAGCACGGCGGCCACGACGGTTAATGATATCTCTTTGTTGAAGATCGAAAATAGCCCAATCGTAATGACCGTGTCGTGAAAAACGGCGAGTACCGCGGCCACCCCGTAGACCCATTCAAAGCGGAACGCGATGTAGATCAGCATGCCCGCCAGGGCGTAGATGGTGGCCATGATGGCCTGGTTGCGCAACTCGTTGCCGATTTTCGGCCCGACGATCTCCACGCTGCGGATGACAAACGGCGACAGCGCCACTTCCTGCTTCAACACGTTCAGCACGGCCGGAGTTACGCCGGCCACGCCCGACAACCGGTCGAGACTGGGAATAATGCCGAAGTTGGGCGCGCCGTCGCGGAAATCGAGCACCGCCTTGGAGAGCTCCTGCAACTGCTGCTCATTCAGTCCAGCCGAGGCGCGGCCGAGCGGATCGCGCAACCGGTCGGCCAGCTTCTGCACGCCGGAGTTGTGCAGATCGAGCTTGCCCGCGGTCTGGCCGAAGTTCGAAGACAGCACATCGGTCACCGTCTGGCGTACCACCGCGAGTTCTTTTTCGTCCTGCAGTTCGGTGCCGACGATCAGCTCCTGCGTGCCCGGAATTTCGACGACGGTGATCTCGCCGGGGATCTTCGCCGAAAGCGCGGCGCGCACCTTTTCAATGGGCGGAGCCTGGGCGAACTTGACGTACATATTGACGCCACCGCGGAAATCGATGCCGTAGCGGGGACCGCCCTTCATCGCGAGGCTGACCAGTCCGGCCGCCGTCAGCGTGAGCGACGCAATGATGAACGGCCACTTCTTGCCGAGAAAATCGAAATTGGTTCCCTTGAATAACTCCATGCCATCCCGTCGATCCGGCGTTTCTCAAGTGCTATAGACACCGTCCCCGGTGAAACAGTTCCCGGCTCAATGACCAAATAACACTATCACACCCGAAGTCAAATACTCAAACTTGTCACCTGCTGTTTGCCGGCGAGTTCCCAATCGAAAATGAACTTGGAAATGAACACCGACGTGAACACGTTCGCCACCAGCCCGATCACCAGCGTGACGGCGAATCCCTTGACCGGCCCCGTGCCGAAAATGAACAGGAATGCGCAGCTTACCACCGTCGTGACGTGGGTGTCGATAATCGTCAAAAAAGCTTTACTGAAGCCCGCTTCAACGGCCGCCATGGCGGCCTTTCCGGCCTGCAGTTCCTCGCGAATGCGCTCGAAGATCAGCACATTCGAATCCACGGCCATGCCGATCAGAAGGACGATGCCGGCAATGCCCGGCAGCGTGAGAACGGCGCCGAAATAGGCGAGGCATCCGATCAGAATCAACGCGTTCAAAATCAGGGCGACGGTGGCGTTGATGCCGGACCTCTTATAGTAGATCAACATGATCAGGATCACGGCGACCAGGCCGATGAGGCCGGACAGCACGCCCTTGCGAATCGAGTCGGCCCCAAGCGACGGACCGACGGTGCGCTCCTCGAGATAAACCACGCCCGCCGGAAGAGAGCCGGCGCGCAGAACCAGGGCCAGGTCCGACGCTTCCTGCTGGCTATTGGCGCCGGTGATGCGGCCGCTGTCGGAAATCGCGTTCTGGATGGTGGGGGCGCTGCGGATGTTGCTATCGAGCGAAATGGCCAGCCGCTTTCCAACGTGGCTTTCGGTGAAGCGCTCAAAGCGCCGCGCCGCATCCTGATTGAGCGTGAACGAAGTCTCCCATTTGCCGAACTCACCCTGCTGCGGGCGGGCGTTGCGCAAATCGCGGCCGGTCACCACCGGCGCGCGGGAAACGACGAACCACCCTTCCGCCTCGCCCGACCGTGCGCTCTGGCGCATCAGCTTCGTATTAAGGGGCAGCACGCCGCCGTAGTTCAGCCGCGCCTGCTCGGGGCTCTGGAACGGACCGTCCTTCACCTCGTATAGTTCCAGCATGGCCGCCTGGCCGATCAACTGCTTGATGCGTGCGGGATCGTCGACGCCGGGCAATTGCACCAGCAATTCGGAATCGGAATCGGACCGGCCGCGGGATTGCACGGTGGACTCGGCGAGCCCCAGGCCGTTGATGCGTCCCTCGATGGTGCTGACGGAACGGGCGAGCGTGTCGCGGCGCAGTTCGAGCGCCCGGGTGGGCTTCAAAGTCAATCGATAGTCCTGCGAATTGACGGTGACGAGGTTCCAGGACCCATCGTACTTATCGGTAATGAGACTGCGCAGAGCCCCCACGCGATCGGTGGGGACGCCCTTGATATTGATCTCGATTTTGTCGGCGTCGGCGAGGGTGTTGGGATCGTTGCGGTCCATGGAATCGAACTTGACGCTCTGCCGGTTGAGATCCTCTTTGAGGCGCTCGATGTCGGCATCGGCTTCCGCCTTGAAAGCATCCTGCACCTGCACCTGAAGGACGAGGTGGCTGCCGCCGCGCAGATCGAGCCCGAGCTTGATGTTCTCGTTGAAATTTTTGACCAGTTCGTCCTTGGACTTGGGCAAACCGATGATGCCGTACACCGAGAGCAGGATGATGGCAAGGATGGTAATGGCTTTCCAACGTAAGCTTTTCTGCATGAACTCCCCCTACTGCTTCTCCTCGGCGACGACTCCGGACACCGCGCTGCGGGACACCTGCAGCTTGACGTTATCGGGCTTGACGCGAATCACGGCGGCATCGGCGCTGAGCGAAACGATGGTCCCGATGAGACCGCCCGTGGTGACGACGGTCACACCCGTTTTCAGATCCGCCAGCATCTGCTGCTGATCCCGCCGCTGCTTCTGCATGGGCCGCAACAGCAGGAAATAGAAGATGCCGAAGATGGCCAGAATGGGGATGAATTGAACGAACGGATTCGCCGCCGGAGACGCTGCCTGAAGCAGAAAGAGTCCTAAAATCAAGCTGTCCTCGTTTGCCCCATTTTCCCTTCAACCGGCTCGAAGCCACCACGCCTTCACGGAAGGCTCAATGGAACAGACCCCCACCTAGCAACCAATTCCCGGAATGTCCCAAGGAAAATACTCTGCCTGATTTGGCGCATGATGTCAAGATACCGCTGGATGTTGTGCAGGGTGGCGAGCATGGAAAACAGAATTTCACCGGCCTGAAAAAGGTGGCGCAGATAGGCGCGGGTGAAATGGCGGCAGCAGTAGCAGGGGCAGGCGGGGTCGAGCGGTCGCGCATCGTCTCGAAACCGCGCCTGCTTGATAATCACCTTGCCTTCGGAGGTGAACAGCGTGCCGTTGCGAGCGTTGCGCGAAGGCAGCACGCAATCCATCATGTCCACGCCGAGCGCCACATACTGAATCAGCTCTTCCGGCATGCCGACGCCCATGACATAACGGGGCCTGTCCGGCGGCAGCGCGGCGGCGGCAATGGAGGCCATTTCGAGACTGAGCGGGCGGGGCTCGCCTACCGAGAGCCCGCCGATGGCGTAGCCGTCGGCATCGAGCTCGAGCAGTTGCTCCGCGCACTGGCGGCGCAGGTCCGGAAACATCGAGCCCTGGCCGATGGGAAACAACGCGCCGGAGGCGTGCTCCAGACGGCGATAGTGATCGAAAGCTTCGCCCGCCCAGCGCACGGTGCGGCTCATCGAACGCCGCGCGGCTTCATGCGAGACCGGGTATTCCAGGCACTCATCGAGCACCATCATGATGTCGCTTCCAAGCGCCACCTGAACGTCGACGGTGGAGGCCGGCGTGAACAGATGCGGGTCGCCGTTCAGATGCGAGCGGAACAGCACTCCTTCATCGGTGACCTTGCGCAGCGAGGAGAGGCTGAAGACCTGGAAGCCGCCGGAATCGGTGAGAATCGCGCCGGGCCAGTTCATGAACCGGTGTAGGCCTCCGAGCTGGCGGACCAGTTCATGGCCGGGGCGCAGATATAAATGATAGGTATTCGAGAGAAGGATGCGCGCGCCGAGTTCGTCCCACAGATCGCGGGGCGTGAGGCCTTTCACGGTGGCCTGCGTGCCCACCGGCATGAAGACCGGCGTTTCGACGATGCCGTGAGGGGTATGGAGGCGTCCGGCCCGCGCTCCGGTATGAGGACAGACGGCCTCGATTTCCAATCGGACTTGGCGCAATTCGTTATTGTACCGGGGCCGGACTGCTACGATAGAACGATTCGAATGGCGCTGCGGTTTTATAACACTCTCACCCAGACAGTGGAAGATTTCGTTCCTGCCGACGGCCAGACGGTTCGCATGTATACGTGCGGACCGACGGTGTGGAACTACGTGCATATCGGCAATCTGCGGACCTTCACGTCGCAGGATATTCTGCGGCGGTGGCTGCAATATCGCGGCCTGAAATTGATGCACGTGATGAATATCACAGACGTCGACGACCGGATTATCCAGCAGTCGGCCGCGGCGGGGCAGTCGATTTACGAATACACGTCGCAGTACACCGACGCTTTTTTTACCGACACCGGCAAAGTGCGGCTGCAACGGCCCGAGCAGGTCTGCAAGGCCACCGATCACATTGGCGACATGGTGAAGCTGATCGAGGGGCTGACGGCCAACGGCTGCACCTATGAAAGCGAAGGGTCGACTTACTTCCGCATCGCCTCGTTTCCGGAGTACGGCAAGCTGGCGCACCTGGTGTTTGAAGGCTTGAAGGCCGGCGCGCGCGTGGATAGCGACAAATACGACAAGGACAACGCGCGCGATTTCGTGCTTTGGAAGGCCAAGAAAGAGGGCGAGCATTTCTGGCAGACGCCGCTTGGCGACGGGCGCCCGGGCTGGCACATCGAATGTTCGGCCATGGCGATGCGCTATCTGGGCGAGACGCTCGATATCCATGCGGGCGGCGTGGACCTGGTGTTTCCCCACCATGAAAACGAGATCGCCCAATCGGAAGCCTGCACGCACAAGCCGTTTGCGCGCTTCTGGCTGCACACCGAACACCTGATGGTGGAAGGCCAGACGATGTCGAAATCGCTCGGCAATTTTTATACGCTGCGCGATCTGCTCGAAAAGGGCTATGCGCCGGAAACGGTGCGCTATCTGCTCGCGTCGGTGCCCTATCGCAAGCAGCTCAATTTCACTTTCGACGGGATCCAGGCGGCCGATACGGCCATCAAGCGGCTGCGCAATTATGCGCTGCGGCTGAAGACTTCGAAGTTTCCGGAGGGCGTAAGCGCGAAACTGGCGGAACGGGCAAGCGCGGCGAACGCGCAGTTTGAAACCGCGCTCGACGACGATCTGAACACGGCCGGGGCGCTGGGGGCGATCTTCGAATACGTGCGCGAAACCAATACCGCGATGGACGCGGGCGAGTTCCTGGCGGGCAACGTGGCGGGCGCGCTAGACGTGCTGGCGCGGTTTGACAAGGTGTTCGAGGTGCTCGAGCCCACCGCGGCCGGAGGCGGTATGGACGACGCCGCCATCGAGGCGCTGACGGCCGAGCGAGCGCAGGCCAAAAAGAGCAAGAATTTCGCGCGCTCCGATGAGATTCGCAAGCAGTTGCTCGAAGCCGGCATCATCCTCGAAGACACCAAGGACGGGACGCGCTGGAAACGCAAATGAGTTTGAATATCGACACACGCGCGGTCCATGCCGGCGACCGTAAGAAGCCCGGCGCGGCGGTTCCGGTGACGACGCCCATCTATTCGGCGGCGAGCTATATCTACGACGAGACGGCGGTGCTCGACCGCGTTTTCGGCAAAGAGATCGCCGGCGATTCCTATGCGCGCTATGAGAATCCCACCAATCGCGCGCTCGAAGAACAATTGCTGGCGCTTGAGGGCGGCGCGGGCGCGATGGCATGCGCCTCCGGCATGATCGCCTTGCAGTTTGCGCTGCAGGCGGCGTTGCTCGACCGGCGGAAATCGGTGCTGGCGGCGAGCGCGCTTTACGGCGCCACGATCAACCTGCTGCGCAACGTGTTCGAACCGATGGGCGTGGAAGTCACGCTGGTGGACATCTGCGATCTGGAGGCGGTGGCCCAGGCGATCCAGGAAGCGCGCCCGGGCTGCGTGCTGATGGAAACGATTTCGAATCCGCTATTGCGCGTGGGCGCGATGGATCGCATCGCGGAGATGGCGCGGGAGGCGGGCGCGGCGCTGGTGGTGGACAACACGTTCGCCACTCCGATGATGGCGCGGCCGCTCGAACTGGGCGCCAACCTGGTGGTTCACAGCCTGACGAAATATCTATCCGGACACGGCGACGTGCTGGGCGGGGTGATCGTTTCCGATGAAGGGCACCTCGATACCATCCGCACTCTGGGCCGCACGGCGGGCCCTCTGCTGGGGCCCTTCGAGGCCTATCTGACTATGCGCGGCGTCAAGACGTTCCCGCTGCGATTCCGGCGCCAGTGCGGCAATGCGCGGCAAGTGGCCGCATGGCTTGAGTCGCACCCGCGAGTGGCCAGGGTGAACTATCCGGCCGCTGCCGATCATCCGGACCGCGACGTGATCCGGCGCCTGTTTCCAGCCGATCTTCACGGGGCGATGATCAGCTTCGAGATCAAGGATTGCGGCAAGCCGGAAATCTTCGCCTTCATGGACAGGCTGCGGCTGGTGGTGCGGGCGACGTCGCTTGGCGACGTGCATACGATGATGCTCTACCCGGCCATCAGCTCGCATCGAGAGATCGCTCCCAAGCAGAGGGAGCGGATGGGCATTCGCGACAACCTGGTGCGGCTTTCCACCGGCATTGAATCGGTGGAAGACATTGTCGCGGATTTGGAGCAAGCATTATGAGTCCCGATCTGACGCGAATCCTTCGTATCCAGAGCCTGGATTTGACGACGATTGAACTGGAGCGCGAAATCGCCGCGCTGCCGAAACATGTGGCGCAGATCGAGAAGCAGCTCGATTCGCATAAACGCCGGCTGGAGGCGGACCGGGCAGCGCTGGCGGCGAATCAGAGGGAGCGCAAGTCGCTCGATGTCGACATTCAGGCGCAGAACCAGAAGATTTCCAAGCTGCGCGATCAGATGGTTTCCGCCAAGACCAACGAGCAATATCGCGTGTTTCAGCACGAGATCGAGTTTTGCGAGAAAGAGATCCGGCGGTTCGAGGACCGTCAACTGGATCTGATGTCGGAATCGGAACCGCTCGAAGCCAACGTCAAGAAAGCCGAGTTGTCGCTGGCCGCCGAAGCCAAGCAGGTGGAGGCGGAAAAGAAAGCCGCGGTGGACCGGACGGCCCTCGACAAGAAAAAGCTGGCGGAAATTCACGCCGAACGGGACGAGCATTCCAAGGCGGTCAAGCCGGCGATCTACAACAACTATGAGCGCGTGCGAAAGCGGCAGACCAACGGCATGGCGATGGCCGAGGCTTCTTCGGAAGGCCGCTGCACGGCGTGTTCGATCCTGATCCGGCCGCAGGTGATGTCGGAGTTGCGCCAGTCGCTCGATGAACTGAAGTACTGCGAGAATTGCCGGCGCATCCTGTTCGTGAACCCGCCGGTAAGCGTGGAAGGCTGATGCTGGGCGTTGAGCCGAAGACGGTACGGCATACCTGGTCGGTGGCGGTCACGCTGGCGGCGCTTGCCCTGCTCTATTTCGCGCGCCAGGCGGTTCTGATCTTCGTTCTGGCCATCTTCTTCGCCTACATGATGGCCCCGCTGGTGGCGTTATTCGATCGCTTTCACCAGGGGCGGCTTTCCCGGTCGATTTCGCTGGTGGTGGCCTACGTGGTGCTGCTTTCGGTGTTGATCGGCACGGTGGCGACGGTGGCCGCGCGCGCTTCCGAAGAAGCCGCGAACCTGATCAGCCGCATTCCCGAGCTGGCCGAGGGGGCGAAGAAACTTTCCACCGCACCGCTGCCGCGCTGGATGGAGCCGTTCCGCGGACAGATTCTCGACATGGTGCAGCAGCAGGTGAGCGGCGGCCTGGAACATTTTCTTCCGGCGCTGCGCTCGACGCTGGGGCACGTGCTGGCGGCCATCGGCAATTTCGGATTCGTCATCCTGGTGCCGATTCTGAGTTTCTTCTTTTTGAAGGACGCGAGCGAATGCCGCGGGTGGCTGCTCGATACGGCGGACCGGCTGGGGCGGCGGGATTTTTTCTCCAGCCTGGTGGCGGACATGCACGCGATGCTCGGCCAGTACATTCGCGCGCTGATTCTGCTGAGCACGGCGACGTTCCTGTCCTACGAGTTGTACTTCGCCCTGACCGGCGTGCCGTACGGGTCGCTGTTGGCGACGATCGCCGCGGTACTCGAGTTCATTCCCGTGGTGGGACCGCTGTCGGCGGCGGTGGTGGCGTGCGTGGTGGCGCTGGCGACCGGTTATGACCACGTATTGTGGATGGTGATTTTCTTCCTGGCCTACCGGCTGTTTCAGGATTACGTGCTGCAGCCGATTCTCTATAGCGCCGGAGTGGAGTTGCATCCGCTGCTGGTGATGTTTGGCGCACTGGCCGGCGAGGAGATCGGCGGAGTCTTCGGGATGGTGCTGTCGGTTCCGGTGATCGCTTCGCTGCGGCTGATCTGGAACCGCGCGCTGGGAATCACGAAATGAAGTGGGCGTGGCTGCTGCTGGCGGGCACCCTGGAGGCGCACGTCATCAGCATGTCGAGCGCGGATTTCAAGGTTGCCGGCAATCGCGCGACGTACGATCTGCGCATGCCGCTTTACGAGATTCAGCATGTGAACACGCCGGAGAAATCGCTGTTTGAGCAGCTTGATTTCAAAAGCGGCGGCGTGACGGGACGCGTGGTGGAACGTACCTGCCGCGAGGACAAGGAAGACAACGCCTACCGCTGCCGCGCCGTGTTTGAGTGGCCCGCCGCGGTGGAACAGGTGGACGCCTATTGCGGCTTCCACAAGGTAACCGTTCCCAATCACGTGCATCTGCTGCACGCCTATCGCGAAGACAAGTCCGACCAGGTGGTATTCGATTTCTCGAATACGGAGCAATTGATCCGGTTCCGGCCGCCGACGGCGTTTGAGACCTGGGTGAAGGCGATGGGATCGGGATTTGCGCGAGTGTTTTCGAGCGCGGCTTCGGTGCTGTTTCTGGCGTGCCTGGCGATGGCGGCGCGCGGCCGGCGCGAACTGGCCTGGATGACGGTGGCGTTCCTGGCGGGCGAGATCGCGGCGGCGCTGATCGTGCCGTTGACGGAGTGGAATCCGGCGCCGCGGTTTGTGGATGCGGCGCTGGCGCTGACGGTGGCCTACCTGGCGGTGGAGGTGCTGGCGCTGCCAAACGCAGGCCAGCGCTGGGTGGTGGCGGCGGCGCTGGGGGGATTTCACGGATTGGCGATCGCGGTGTATCTGACCGGCACCGGATATGGAGCGGCGCCGGTGCTGAGCGGCGTCGCGTTGGGCGATTCGATTCTGGTTGGCGCGGCGGCGTTCCTGCTCAACCGGCTGGGGCGCCTGTTCACGGGCCTGGCGGTACCGGCGCAGCGGGTAAGCGCTTCGCTGCTGATGGTGTTTGGATTGAGCTGGTTTTTCCTGGCGCTTCGCGGTTAGCCCTATCATGTAAGGATATGGTCAGACTCAGCGCTTGGGTTCTGGCGGTCTGCTCGGCCGCCCATGGCGCGGGCCCGCAAAAGGCCCTCATCGTCGACGGTCAGAACAACCACCCGTGGCAGGCCACCACGCCGCTGCTCAAGAAGATTCTGGAAGACACGAACCTTTTTCAGGTGGATGTCGCCACGACGCCTCCCAAGGGCGGCGACATGAGCGCTTTCCGCCCCAACTTCGCCGCCTACGCGCTGGTGGTTTCCAACTACAACGGCGAAGCGTGGCCGCAGGCGACGCAGAAGGCTTTCGCCGACTTCGTCAACAAAGGCGGCGGAGTGGTGATCGTGCACGCGGCCGACAACGCTTTCCCGGAATGGAAGGAATACAACGAGATGATCGGCCTCGGCGGCTGGGGCGACCGCAACGAGAAGTCCGGACCCTACCTGCGCTATCGCGATGAGAAGTTCGTCAAGGACAACACGCCCGGCCGCGGCGGCAGCCATGGCGCGCAGCACGAGTTCCGCGTCGATATCCGCAATCCCACCCACGCCATTACGAAGGGTCTGCCCCCATCGTTCATGCACGCCAAGGACGAGTTGTACGACCGGCTGCGCGGTCCGGCCGAGCACATCACTGTGCTCGCCACGGCTTACTCGGAGGTTTCGACGCGCGGCACCGGCGAGCATGAGCCGGTGCTGATGGTCATCGGCCACGGCCGCGGCCGCATCTTCCACACCACGCTCGGCCACAGCCCGGAAGCGATGAGCTGTGTCGGCTTCATCGTCACCACCCAGCGCGGAGCCGAATGGGCCGCCACCGGAAGGGTGAAGCAGACGGTGCCGAAAGACTATCCCATGGGCCAGGTTTCCACCAGAAAGCTGGATTGAAGTATTTATGAGCGAAGCCGCCGAACTTCTGGAACGATTCCGCCGCGCCGGGGAACTGCTGGCCGTGGTCACCACCGGCGCCGCGGGCCCCGAGCTCGATTTCGTCTCCGCGCCGGGCAAGTGGAGCGTGCGCCAGATCGTGTGCCACCTGTCCGATTCCGAGCTGGTGGGGGCCGATCGCTTCCGCCGCACGATCGCCGAGGAAAATCCGCAATTACTCGCTTACGATCAGGACGCATGGGCGCGCAATCTGGACTACCACCGGCGTAAGTTTTCGCATGCCATTGAGACCTTCCGGCACATCCGGCTGGAAAATTACGAGATTCTCAAGGCGCTGCCCGACGAGGCGTGGGCGCGCAAGGCGACTCACAATGAACGGGGAGAAATGACGCTGCTCGATCTGCTGCGCGTTTACGCCACCCACGCCGAAAGCCATTGCAAGCAGATTCAGGGAGTCCGCCAGGAATATAAGCAGTCGAAGAAACCGCAATGAAATCTTTCGCCGCCGCGCTCGCCGCCGCACTCACACTTTCCGCCGCCACCGATGCCGACCGGTGGTGGGCGCACATCGTCTATCTGGCCGACGACAAGCTGGAAGGCCGCGACACCGGCAGCGAAGGCCATCGCACCGCGGCGCGCTATGTGGCGCAGGAATACGAACGGGCGGGGCTCAAGCCCGCGGGCACCAGCGGCTATTTCCAGGCGGTGAAGTTCCGCTCTTACCGCATCGATGAGCCGTCGAGTTCGCTCGATCTGGTGTTTGCCGATCGCACCGAGAAGTTGACGCTTGGCGACGATGCGTACTTCAACGTGCGGGCCGAACTCGCGCCCACGGTGGAGGCGGAAATGGTCTTTGCCGGATACGGCTTCGCGGTGCCCGAAAACCAGTTCGACGAGTTCGCGGGGCTCGACGTCAAGGGCAAAATCGTGGTGCATCTGACCGGCGGTCCGAAAGGGATCCCGGCGCCGCTGATGGCCCACAATCAATCGGCCGCGGAGCGCTGGAAGCGGGCGCGGGCGGCCGGCGCGATCGGACTGGCGTCGATTTCCAACCCCGCCGCATCCGATATTCCCTGGGCCCGCGCCAAACTTTCGCGCTTCAATCCGGCCATGCGCCTGGTGGAGATTGGCGGCGATTCGGCCGGCTCGCAAATCGGACTGGTGATGAACCCGGCTTCGATGGATCGCTTGCTGGCGGGCAGCGGCCACACGATGGGCGCGATTCTCGCCGCCGCGGCCAAGGGCGAGGCGCTGCCGAAGTTTCCCATCCGGGCGCGGCTGCGCGCCAAGGCAAAAGTGGACTCGGCGGATGTGGAATCGCAGAATGTGGCCGGGCGGCTCGAAGGCTCGCACCCGGAGCTGAAGAAGGAAGCGATCGTGCTTTCGGCGCACCTCGATCATGTCGGCGTCGGCCAACCGATCGACGGCGATCGCATCTACAACGGCGCGATGGACAACGCGTCGGGCATTGCCACGTTGATCGAGATCGCCAAGGCGCTAAAGGGGAAGAAGCTGAAGCGGTCGGTTCTGTTTGTGGCCGTCACGGGGGAGGAAAAGGGCTTGCTCGGGTCGAACTATTTCGCCCAATTCCCGGGGGCCGCCGGCAGGAACAGCATGGTGGCCAATATCAACTTCGATATGTTCCTGCCGCTCTATCCGCTGACGCGCGTGGTGGCGTATGGACTGGACGAATCGACGCTTGGCGACGCCGTGTTGAAGGTGGCGCCGAAACTCGCCATCGAAGTGCAGCGCGATCCCGAGCCTTTGCGCAACGCCTTCATCCGCAGCGATCAGTACAGCTTCATCAAGGCGGGCGTGCCGGCGCTGTCGTTCAAGCTCGGCTATGGGCCGGGCTCGGCGGAAGAGAAAATCTTCAAAGGGTGGTTGAAGGATCGCTATCACGCGCCGTCGGACGATCTGAACCAGCCGGTGGATAAGGACGCGGCGGTGAAATTCAATAAGCTGATGCTGGCGCTGGTGCGCGAAGTGGCCGAACTGCCGGCGCGCCCGCAATGGAAGCAGGAAAGCTTCTTCCGCCGCTACGCGCGTTGACGCTTCACCGCTTTCGCTTTTCGGCGGCCTCTTTCAGATATCCGGTGAAGGCTTCGAGCGGTTTCGAAAGATAACGCAACTCCAGGCGCACATAGCCGATGCGGCGGCTTGCCTTCGGCTCGATCTCGATCAACTGGCAGCCGCCGCTCAAGCCGCGCGCCATCTCCGGCACGATGCTGACGCCAAAGCCGGCGCGGATCAATTCGAAGATCGTGAGGAACTGCTCGGCTTCGAACTGGCCCGAAAAGCGGGCCCGGGCCCGGTCGCACACAGCCAGCGTCTCATCCCGCAGGCAGTGGCCGTCTTTCAAAATCAGCAGCCGCTCTTCGGAAACGCGGCGCAATTGCACCTTCGCTTCCCCGGCGAGCGGATGGGTTTCGGGAACGGCCAGATAGAGCGGGTCGCGGAAAAGCTCCTTCATCACCAGCCCGGCGCCTTCCACAGGCAGGCTCAGCACCGCGACGTCGATCATTCCTTCGAGCATTTGCTCGACCAGTTCCGTCGTGGTGCCCTCGCGGACGTGCAGGTCGACTTCGGGAAAGCGTCCGGTGAAGCCGCGCAGCAAGGGCGTGAGGAAATAGGGGAAGATCGTGGGAATCGCGCCGACTCGCAGAGGTCCACGCACGCCTTCGCGCACGCGCTCAAAGTATTCCGGCAGCGCCGCGGCGTCTTCGAGCAAAGCCTGGGCCCGGCCGAGGATCGCTTCGCCGAGGGGAGTCAAATCGATTCTGCGGTTCAGGCGTTCGAAAAGCGCTCCGCCGAGGACCTTTTCAAGCTTGGCGATCTGTTCGCTTAGCGTCGGCTGTGCGACGCCCAGATCTTCGGCCGCTTTGGTGAAGCTGCCGGTGCGCGCCACCGCGCAGAAGTACTCGATCTGCCGCAAGTCGAAGCCGCGCATGCGCGATTTCTGTGCCATAGGAAATACCGATCCAAGAGATAGTCTCAATCGCGTTGAACTATGTCAAGCCCGGGTCTAAACTTGGCCTATGACAATGCATACCAACTCGCGACGCCCAGCCCTCGCGGTTGCGGCCGCGACCTTCGTGTTTGCGAATCTCGCCGGCGCTCAACAGGTCCAATCGGACAAGTTCTGGTGGCCGGAGAAACTCGACCTGTCTCCCCTGCGGCAAAACTCCCCGGAGTCGAACCCCCTGGGGCGGGACTTCCACTACGCCAAAGCATTCGCCACTCTCGATCTGAAGGCCGTCAAGCAGGACATCAATAAGGTGCTGACGACTTCGCAGGATTGGTGGCCCGCCGACTACGGCAACTACGGACCGTTATTCATCCGCATGGCCTGGCACAGCGCCGGCACTTACCGCACGATGGATGGGCGCGGCGGCGCCGATGGCGGCCAGCAGCGCTTCGATCCGCTCAACAGTTGGCCCGACAATGCCAATCTCGATAAGGCCCGGCGCCTGCTGTGGCCGGTGAAGCAGAAGTATGGCCAGAAGCTTTCCTGGGGCGATCTGATGGTTCTCACCGGCAACGTGTCGCTTGAGAACATGGGCTTCAAGACGTTCGGCTTCGCCGGCGGCCGCGCCGACGATTGGGAACCCGAGTTGGTGTATTGGGGTCCCGAGAAGAAAATGCTGGACGATAAGCGATACAGCGGAAATCGAAATCTGCAGCGTCCGCTGGCCGCGGTGCAGATGGGTCTGATCTACGTGAATCCGGAAGGCCCCAATGGCAATCCCGATCCACTGGCGGCGGCCAAGGACATCCGCGATACCTTCGGCCGGATGGCGATGAACGATGAGGAGACGCTGGCGCTGATCGCCGGCGGCCATACGTTCGGCAAGGCGCATGGGGCGCATGCTCCGAACAAGTGCGTCGGGGCCGAGCCTGCCGCCACCGGTGTCGACAAGCAGGGCCTCGGATGGGAAAACAAGTGCGGCAAAGGCTCCGGCGCCGATACGGTGACCAGTGGCCTCGAAGGCGCCTGGACCTCGACTCCGGTCAAATGGTCGTCAGAATATCTGACAAACCTGTTCGCTTTCGACTGGGTTCAAACGAAGAGCCCGGCTGGAGCCACGCAGTGGATCCCGGCGGGGGATAAAGGCTCGACGCTGGTTCCCGACGCGCACGATCCTTCCAAACGCCACGCCCCCATCATGTTCACGACCGACCTGGCGCTGAAGATGGATCCCAGCTATCGCCAGATCGCGATGCGCTTCCGCGACAATCCGGAAGAGTTCCGCCTCGCCTTCGCCAAGGCCTGGTTCAAGCTGACGCACCGCGACATGGGTCCACGCGCCCGCTACGTGGGTTCGGAGGTTCCCCAGGAAGATCAGCTTTGGCAGGATCCGCTGCCCAAGGCCAACTACAAAACGATCGATGCGAAAGACGTCGCGTCGCTTAAAGGGAAGATTCTCGGCTCCGGGCTGACGGTTCCGGAACTGGTACGCACGGCATGGGCTTCGGCGGCTTCCTTCCGCGGCACCGATATGCGCGGCGGCGCCAACGGGGCGCGTCTGCGGCTGGCTCCGCAGAAGAGCTGGGAAGTAAATAACCCGGCCGAACTGTCGAAGGTGCTGCCTCGTCTTGAAACCATCCAGCAGGAATTCAATTCCAAGTCCGGTGGCAAGAAAGTTTCGCTGGCCGACCTGATCGTTCTGGGCGGCACGGCGGCGGTGGAGAAGGCCGCCAAGGACGGCGGCGTCAACGTGCAGGTCGCCTTCGCACCGGGCCGGGTGGATGCGGTGCAGGAACAGACCGACGTGACTTCGTTCGCCGCGCTTGAGCCGTCGGCCGACGGCTTCCGCAACTACTACAAGAAGAGCGCGCACTCGCCGGTGGAAATGCTTGTGGACCGCGCGAAGATGCTGAACCTCACGGTTCCGGAAATGACGGTGCTGGTGGGAGGCATGCGCGCTCTGAATGCCAATGCCGGCGGCGCCGCGCACGGCGTGCTCACGGACCGGCCCGGCACCTTGAGCAACGACTTCTTCGTGAACCTGCTGGACGGTTCGACCAAGTGGAACCAGCCGGCGAGCGGAGCGGGTCTTTATGATGGAGTGGATCGCAAGACCGGCAAAGCGAAATGGACCGCCACGCCGGTGGACCTGCTGTTCGGTTCCAACTCGGAGCTGCGCACGATTACCGAAGTCTATGCCGGAGGCGACGCCAAGGAGAAGTTCGTACAGGACTTCGCCAAGGCGTGGACGAAGGTGATGAATCTCGACCGGTTCGATCTGCGCTGAAATCGCCGATGATGGGAAGGGCGGCGTCTACCGGCGCCGCCCGAAACCCTATGCTCCGTCAAATCGTCCCGCTGTTTTTCACCACCGATCTTCCCTCCACACTGGCTTATTACAAGGACAAGCTGGGCTTTGAGTGCCTGGGCACGTGGTCCGATCCACCGGTTTATGCCATCGTGGCGCGCGACCGGCATGCGATTCACTTCCGCTGCGCTGCGCCGCCTCAAGCCAATCCGGAGAAATATTCCGAGGAGTTGCTGGACGCTTACGTGTCGATAGAAGACGCGGACGCGCTCTTTGCCGAGTATGCGGCTCGCGGGGTGGAGTTCACTCGCGGGATCGGCAACATGCCGTGGAACTGCCGCGAGTTTGTCGTGAAGGATTGCGATGGGCGGCTGTTGGCGTTTGGAGCGAACCTGTAGGCGGGTCGTCTACTTTACCGATGCAGCGGTTCTTCTCTTCCGCTCGTCGATGTCTTTCCTCATATTGTCAAGTCCGCGGATCATTAGGTAAACAGACGTACCGAGCTTGAGGGGGTCGATGTAGTTCCCGGAACGGGCTATCGTATCCCAACACGTCGCTAACCCGAATGCAATTTCGATCACGGCGTATGAGCGTAGCCGGTGAATGCGAATCGTAAATAATCCCGCGGCAAGCGCCACGAGCAGAAGAGTACCAATGACATTGCGGGAAACCGACCCTGGCTCGGGCCGATGTAGGCCAGGAAGTCACGAGCCGCCGAAGATAGAATTTCGCGCCCCAGAAAAAAATATACCCCGAGCGCGAGCACAAACCCCACTCCAACAAAGCCGTCGTGGTCGTTGTCAAGATAGGAGGTAGTTTTCAACCAGAGCGGCAGCACCGCGAAAATCACCACCACCATCAGCACTAGAAAGAAAAACCGGATGGCGAAATCGAGTGGAAACTCCATTCGTCTCCTTTCACAACCGCAGAACAGCAACCTAACACGACGATTAGCGCGCAGGCGCACTCGATCCCTTCGTCTCTCCAATAATGGCGCCGGCCAGCAGGTACCGCTCCTTCATGAGAAACGAGACACAGGGACACTCCGGCGGGAGACCGTGAGTGGCTCTCATCCAGCTTCGCCCACTGTCCTTCGAAACAAAGGTGCCGTTGGACGCGCCCGCCAGCGCCGTGGCTCCGTCGGCCACCAGGGCCCAGACCGGGGCATTCGCCGCAGGGCCGCCGGCCGCCACGCTCCACTGCGCGCCGGTGCCGTCGCTGAAGTGCAGTCCACCCGGGTTTTGCCCGGCGATCAACGTTTGAGCGGACGAAGCCAGCACGAGCGGGGACAGCGGGCCCGTTTTCCTCCAGCGCCGTTCGGCTTCGGTCCACCGGTACAGGCCATTGGCGTAAAGCGCCGCGAACAAGCCGGACCCGGTCGACGCAAGCGCGAAGATCTGGGCGGGCTTTGGAAGCCCGAGGCCGGCGCTGGACCATGTTTGTCCCTCATCGTGCGTGGCCAGCACTTCGCCCGCATCGGTGCCCACAAAGAGGCGGTCCGTTACCGCCAGAAGACTGCGGACACGTTGGGTTGGAAAGTTAGCCACCGCGGTCCATCCCGATCCGTTGTGCCGCAACAGGCCCTGGTCCGTCCCAGCCAGCACGGATCGCCCAAGGTTTGCGAAAGCGAGGATCCGCCGTGCCTCTCCGGAAGCGCGCCAGGATCTCCCTTCGTTGATGGAAACGAAAATTCCGGCATCGGTTCCGGCGAAGATGGCGTTAGCCGATGCGCCAAGCGCGTTGATCCGGGCGTTCACCGGCAGTCCTTGATCGGAACGCCGCCAAGTGCTTCCACCGTCGCCCGATCGAAAAACAGCGTGAACGGCGGGTGCGTTCGCCAACGCGCTCAATAGAAAGCTTCGACGGAGGATCTTCGTATTCAGGCTCCCGCGATTTCCTGGCGCGCTTTGGCGACGGCGGCCAGATATTGGCGAGCTCGCTCGGTGATCACGTCGTAGCGGCCTTCCTTGAGCGTCTTGCCATCCACCAGTTCGCCGCCCACGGCCACCGCGCACGCACCCGCCTTTAGAAATTCGCCGGCGGTTTCTAGGTTCACGCCGCCGGTGGGCACCATCTCGATATGCGGCAGCGGCCCCTTGAGCGCCTTGATATATTTCGGCCCGCCCATGCTGCCGGCCGGGAAAATCTTGACGATATCGGCGCCATGCTCCCAGGCGGTCACGACTTCGGTGGGCGTCAGGGCGCCGGGCATGATGGGTTTGGAATACCGCTGCGCCATTTCGATGACGCTCACGCGCAGGCTGGGAGTCACGATGAACTGGGCGCCCGCCAGGAAGCAGATGCGGCACGTCTCGGGATCGAGTACGGTACCGGCGCCCAGCATGATCTTGTCGCCGAACTTGGCGGCCACTTTCTCCAGCGCCTGAATGGCGCCAGGCACCGTCATGGTGATCTCGGCGGCGCGGATGCCGCCTTCATAGATCGCGTCGATCGCCTGAATCGCCTGCTCGGCGGTGGAGGTGCGCACAACGGGCACGATGCCGATGCCGGTGATGGACGAAAGAATTTTGTGTTTGCTCATAACCTACCAATCGACGACGCTGCCGTCATCGTCGTCATAGCTTTCCGGATTGCGCCAGTCGTGGCCGATTTTATCGGCCATGGCGTTCTCATCGAGTTCGATGCCGAGGCCGGGCCCGGTGGGCAGTTCGAGATATCCCTCCCGCACCTGGAACGGCCGCTTGATGTAACCTTCGCCGAGGCTCACCTGTTCCTGGCAGAGGAAGTTGGGAATCGACGCGGCGAGTTGCACGCCGGCGGCGAGCGAAATCGGCCCTAACGGATTGTGCGGCGCGATGGAGGCGTAGTAGGCCTCGGCCATACCCGCGATAATGCGGCATTCGGTGATGCCGCCGGCGTGGCAAAGGTCGGGCTGCAGGATCGTGGCGGCCTTCTTTTCGAGCACCTCGCGGAAACCCCACTTGGTAAAGACGCGCTCGCCGGTGGCGATGGGCAGGTGAGTGCCGCGCGCGATTTCGGCCATGATGTCGTGGTTCTGCGCCTGGCACGGTTCCTCGACGAACATCGGCTGATACGGCTCCAGGGCTTTGATCAACAGCTTGGCGGTGGCGGGCGAGATGGCGCCGTGAAAATCGATGCCGATGTCGCCTTCGGGCCCGGCCGCCTTGCGCAGCTCGGCGAAACGCTCGGCGGCATATTGCACGGCGCCCGGCGTTTCGACGTATTTGGAGGCGCGTTTGCGCCGTGCCGGTCCGGTCTTGAAGGCCGTGAAGCCGCGCGCCATGTCGTTGCGGATCGCCTCCGGCGTGCGGGCGTGGGAATAGACTCGGATGCGGTTGCGCATCGGCCCGCCCAATAGCTCATAGACGGGAACGCCTAGCGCCTTACCCTTGATATCCCACAGCGCCTGGTCGATGCCCGAAAGCACGCTGGTGAGAATCGGCCCGCCGCGGTAGAACGCATGGCGGTAGATGGCCTGCCAGTGATGGGCGACGGCGCGCGGATCTTTGCCGATGAGGTAGGGCTCCACCTCTTTTACGGCGGCCTGGCAGGTGAGGGCGCGGCCCTCGGTGACCGGCTCGCCGAGCCCCACCAGGCCCGCGTCGGTGTGGATCTTGAGAAACAGCCAGCGCGGCTTAACGAGAAACGTCTCAACCTTTGTGATCTTGAGCTTGTCGCGCGGTGCGATGGGCGCATCCTTGGCGTTTCGCGTGGGCGCCGTTTGCGCGGCGTTGGCTTCGGCGGCCATGCCGAAGCCGAGTGTGGTCATCAGGGATCCAATGGCGCGGCGGCGGTTCAGCGAACGGGACATGGGCACCTCGAAACGGAGAAGTGTAGCATGGGCGGTCTTGTTCTCCGGATGGCCGGGGAAGGCGACCGCCCCGCCTCCTATTTTTCCAGGATGAAGGTCACTTTCAGGTTGACCCGGTATTCGACGATCTTCCCTTTTTCCACTACGACTTTCTGGTCCTGGATCCAGGCGCCGCTGATGTTACGCAGCGTCTTGTTGGCCCGCGCGATGCCGTTTTCCATGGCGTCATCGAAGCCCTTCTTGGAGGAAGCAATGATTTCGGTTACTTTTGCGACGGACATAGTGATCCTTTCCTGCGGTCAAATCTTTGACGCGGACCCGGTACGGCATGAGCCAACGCGTTCCCTCAGCATAACCGAGTATCCTGGGGGAGAGTGAGCTTTCTCGACAACCTGGAAAACAACCTCAAGGCTCTGGAGTCGCGCGTCGAACGCGACATCGAGCAGGTCCGCCGGGAGCAGGCGGCAAGGGAAAACGAGCGCGAACTGGCATTAAAACGAGCCCCGAACGCCGTAGCGTTGCGCAACGGGCCGTTCACGCAGAATCTGCTGACGGCGTGCCGGACCATCGGCCATCCGCTGCGGCTGATGGTGCGGGCCACGTGGATGGATACGACATTGCGTCTGGAGGCGCGCGACAAAAAGCTCGAATTGCGCCCGACGCCCGGCGGGGTGGATGCGGTGTTCTTCGAAGGGGGAGTGGAGAAACGAACCCAAGCGGTGGATATGAAGGGCGATGCCGAAGCGCTCGCCCGCCAGTGGCTGGAAAATTGAAGCCCTACTTCTTTTTGCGGATATAGATGCTGCCGTTCAAGGTATGGAACCGGAACTCGGCCCCGCCGCCGTTAATGGTTCCCACCCGGGCGGAATCGAATTTGACCTTATATTTTCCTTTATCCTTGCCGTCGGAGACGGCGGCCGCGGGCGCCGCATTCAACTGAATCTCGAAGTCGCTCCAGATTTCGCCGTTCTGCGACTTCATGTTGAGGTTCGCCTTGAGATCGGCAGGCAGGGTCACGTCCACGTTGCCGTTGAGGGTGGAGAAACTCATCGCCTTGCCGGCCGTGACCTGGTTGAGTGAAACCAGAATCTTTCCATTGAGGGAGTGTGCCACCACGGCGCCCGAGACGTTGCGCACGTCCACCTGGCCGTTGAGGTTATTGACGTCGATGTCGCCCGAGACGCCTTCCACCGAGATGTCGCCGTTATTCAGGGTGGAAAGCTTGACCGAACACTCCACCGGAACGGTGAGGTTGATGTCGGCGCCGCCGGGGGGCGTCCGTACGTTGATGGTATTGCCCGATTCCTCGACCGAAAGCCCGCTGCCCATATCGATGCGGCGCATGCCGGGGGGCCCTTCGCGGCGCCGCATGCCGCGGCCGTTAGCCTCGACGACCACATCCTTGCCGGTGTGGGTCTTGACGTGAATCGCGCCGTTGAGCACACTGACGTTGATCCGCTTCGGCCCATCCGGATTGCTGAAAGGAACCGTGACGCGGTCGCTCTCCTGCGCGCTCAGGACCGCCGCCAGCATCCATATCATTCTGACCGCTCTCATTGTTTCGCCTCCAGAATCCGAATGTTTCCGTTCACCGTCTCAAACTGATGGCCGGGACCGCCGGCGCCCACTTTCACCGCCGCCTGATGGCGCTTGCGGTAGATCCACTTGCCGTCGCGCTGTTCGCCTTCCATGGGCTGGTTGGCCGGCTGGAACTCGAAGTCGGTATAGACGTCGCCGTTCAAGGTCTTGAAGCTGAGACCGGCGTTCAGGGACCGGGGAAAAGAAGCGGCAATCTGGCCGTTGACGGTCTTGACCTGCAGCGGCTCGCGCGGCTCGCCTTCAAAGGCCAGCTTGATGCCGCCGTTGACGGTGCGGACGGCGCCGGAACCTCGAAGACCCTTCATCTCCACGGGCCCATTGACATGGCTGACGTCGAATCGGCCGCGTACTCCGGTTACCACTATGCCGCCCTCGTTGACGGTGCGAAGCTTCAGATCGGCATCGCGCGGCACCTCCAGTTCGAAGTCGTATCGCACGGTGTAGTCGATACTCCAGGAGCGCTTGCGGAAGGGACCGTCGACGTAGAGGCGCACGGCGCCGCCGGCCGATGAAATGTCGAGCCTCACTTCGCGCCTGGCGGCTTCCAGCGTGGACTGATCGGGTGCGGTGGCGCGCCGGTTCACCACCAGGCGCACTTCCCCGCCTTCAACGCCCGTAACGTGGATGGAGCCGTGAATATTGTCCACTTCCACCGAGCGCGCCCCCGGCAGGCTCTGGCGGATCGTATCCTTTTCCTCGACATCGGCCCAGGCGAGAGCCGCGGCCAGAAATACAAGTACTCTCATTGCATTTGTCCTTCCCGCAGCCGGCTCATGGCCTCTTCCAGCCGCGATTTCACTTCGGGAATCAGTTCCGGCCGCCGCGCGAGCTGCTCCATGGCCGGCACCGCGCCGCGATCCTTGGAATCGACGGCCCAATCGATGAGCGCCAGTTGCACCAGCGGCGACGACTGCCGGGCGAACGACTCGCGCAGGCCGCGCCGTACCGTCACCTGGGTCGAAAACTGGCGCAAGGCGTCGACGGCGGCCAGCCTCACGTTTACGTTCTGATCGGCGTTGAGGGTGTCCACCAGCGCCGCCAGCACTTCGTCGTCGGCCGAGGCGCGCATGCTCCAGCTCACG
The DNA here is from genome assembly GCA_902826685.1 of uncultured Acidobacteriota bacterium. Classification (GTDB taxonomy): domain Bacteria; phylum Acidobacteriota; class Terriglobia; order Bryobacterales; family Bryobacteraceae; genus CADEFT01. Next base: position 231,267 of record CADEFT010000002.1, on the reverse strand, counting down.
CCGCGCAGGCGGTCGCTCGCCGACTGCTGTTGAAGTAGAGACAACGTCACCATGTGGCGCATCTGTTTCAGCTCTCCATTCAATCCGGAAATGGTTTCACGGTCGTGGGAACGCGCCGTCCACAGGTGGCCGGCGGTGAGGCCCATCACCAGGGCCAACCCGGCCATGGCCGCCTGGGCCAAGGCCTGCCTCGGCCAAAAGGCGGCGATCGAGGAAAACCAGGGGCGCGCGGCGGGTTGCACGCGCTGGCTGGCGCCCAGACGGTAGGCTTCCATCATGTGGTGGAACCCCGAGCGAAGATTACGGCCCGGCTCTTCGACGGGCGACTCGGCCATGGCCATCCACAGCGGATCGAGCGATTCCATCTCCGCCTTGCACGACGGGCACACGGCCAGATGGGCTTCCCATTCGACGCGCTGGGCTTCGTCGATGCCTTTCATCCAGCGATCGACCATACGGTCGCGGGCTTGTTCGCAGTTCATGACGCGCGCCTCCCCGATAGACTCATGAAGATTTCACTCAACTGCCGCATGGCTCGAAAGACCCTCGTCTTGACGGCGCCGGTTTCACATTGCAGGATCTCGGCCACCTGCTCATAGGGCAGATTCTGATAGCGGCACAGCACCAGCAGTTCGCGCCGGTCGGCGGGCAGCCGGGCCAGGGCGCGGCGCAGCAGGGCCACGTCGGACGCCTTGATGAGGCGCAGGTCGGCGGGTCCGGCCGGGTCGGCGGGCTCGCGCCCGGTATGCTCGCCGGCAATCGGCATCTCCGACTGCTTCTTACGCAGATGATCGGTATGCACGTTGCGCGCGATCTGGTACATCCAGGCGGTGAAGCGCCCCTCGCGGACGTCTTCGCGATAGGTACCGCGGAATTTCAGGATGCGGAAAAAGACCTCCTGCACCAGGTCCTCGGCCACGGGCGCCGAGCCGCACAGATGCAGAAAGAAGCGGAACAGCGGGCGGTTGTGGCGGTCGAACAGGAGGGCGAGGGGCTCGACGTCTCCGTCGCGCACCCGCGCCATCAACCGGTCGTCCTGTTCTTCCGCCGCCATTCGATTGAGGATACGGCAGGCGGGCGGGAAGGTTACGGCAAAAAAGAGCCTACTCGATAATCACCTTGCCGCGCATGCTGGGGTGAATCGTGCAGTGGAACGAAAACTCGCCGGGGGCGGCAAACTTCACGGTGACGCTTTTGCCGCCGAGCATGCGCCCGGTGTCGCCGCCGCCGGGGGTGTCGTCGGTGATGGTGTGTTCGATCGCGTCGGCGTTGTAAAACGTAACCGGCTGGCCGGCCTTCACGCGGATTTCGCCGGGCACGAACTTATAGTTGTGGATCACGGCGTCGGTGAGCGGACCCTGGCCGTCGTTGATGAAACGCAATTCGCTCCGGAAGACCCAATCCTCGGACTGGTTGGAAACGCGGTGGCAGATGGCGCAGGCGGCCGATGCCTGTGGCGCGGTGAGAAAGGTGCGGTCCGGGCGGTAGGCGACGTACTCCCATTCGCCGGTGCGATTGGGGCCGTAAGCCTCGCCGAAGCCGCGCTCCTTGCGCATGACGAAGACGCCGGGGATGGCGGCCGGATCTTTCTGGTAGCGGCCTTCGGCATCGAGGATGGGATTGCCTTGGGCGTCGCGCAGGGCGTTATGAGTCTCCATTACCAGCACCGAACCGTAGGGGTAATTGGATTGAGTGTCGGCGGTAACGGCGTTGGCGATGTCGTTGGCGTAGATGGTACGGATCTGGCGGTTATCCGGCCGGTCGTACACAAACCATTTGGTGTAGGCGGTCTGGTAGTTTTCAGGGAACCCGACGCGATCTACGGTGGGCGCGGGCGGCGCTTGCGTGTAAGCGGCGGTGGCGAGCAGCACGGCGGCGGCGGTGGAAACGAAGAGGGGACCTCTATGCACTGATTTTCTCCTTTTGGACGCGAGACTCCTGCACTATGCCCTACGGAAATTCCACCGGGCGCGGATGGCTCGGGCTCTGTAACCCATTGATCTGAAGATCAATTTTGGCCGGACAGATCCGGTACCTGAGGTAACGGTACCCGATGTACAATAGCGTTCATAGGAACCAAAGACACACCAGCGCCGCGTTACATCGTCGAGCTGGCAACCGATATCATCTATGCCGCCGACGAGCGGGGCCGGTTCGTACATTTCAATCCCCACGCGCACACCATTTTGGGTTATTCGCGCGACGAACTGCTTGGGCGCCACTACCTGGACTTAGTGCATCCGGATTACCGCGAGTCGGTGCGGAAGTATTACGGACGCCAGTTCACCAAGCGTATCCATAACACCTATAAGGAATTCCCGTCCATCGCCAAGGACGGGTCGACGGTGTGGCTGGGCCAGAACGTGCAGTTACTGTCGGAAGAGGGCCGGCCGGTCGGGTTTCAGGCGGTGGCGCGCGACGTTACCAAGCGTGTGCGCAACGAGATTCTGGCGCAAAAGCTGGCGACGGTGCTGGAGATGGTGGCGACCGGGCAATCGTTGCCGGAAACGCTCGGCAGGCTATGCCGCGCGGTGGAAGATCTGTCGCGCGGACTGCTGTGTTCGGTGCTGGTGCTCGAGGGCAGCCAGTTGAGGCACGTGGCGGCGCCGAGTCTGCCGCCCGCGTTCCTGGTGGAATTGGAACGGCTGGGTATCGTGGTGGGGCCGATGGGGGGTACCTGCGGAACGGCGGCGTTTATCGGCAAGACGGTGGTAGCGGCCGACATCGCCACCGATCCGCGCTGCGTGACCTACCGCGGGCTGGCGCTCGAACACGGCATTCTGGCGTGCTGGTCGGCGCCGATTCTGTCATCCGACCGGGATGTGTTGGGCACCTTCGCGGTCTACTACCGGGTAAGCCGTGGGCCCACGCCCGACGAAACGGAATTGGTCCAGCAGTGCAGGCGCATGGCGGGCGTGGCGATTGAAAGAGCCCGCAGTGAGATGGAAGTGCGGCGGCTCAATGAAGAATTGGAGCGGCGCGTGCAGGACCGGACGGCGGAGTTGGAGGAGACCAACCTTCTTCTGCAGCGGGAGATCGAAGAGCGCAAACGGACCGAGCGGCAGTTGCTCGAAGCCAAGAGCCTGGACAGCGTGGGGCGGCTGGCCGGGGGCGTGGCGCATGAGTTCAACAACTGGCTTACGGTGATCCTGCTGTATGCCGAGCAGTTGATCGAAGATCTGCCGGGGGAAGATCCGCGCCGTCTTGGGGTGGACGAGATCCGCCGCGCCGCCGATCGCGCGTCGACCCTGACGCGGCAGTTGCTGGCTTTCGGGCGCAAGCAGGTGCTACAGCCGAAAATGCTCGACCTGAACGCGCTGTTGACCAATTTCTCAGGCGTGGTGCGCAGCATTATGGGCCCACAGGTCCGGCTTCGGATGGACCAGACGCCGTTTCTCGGCACGGTAAAGGCGGATCCGAACCAGATGGAGCAGGTGCTGGTGAATTTGGCTCTGAACGCCCGGGACGCGATGCCTTCGGGCGGCGTGTTCACCTTACGCACCTCCAACGCCTTGGTGGAGGCCGCAGGGCCGGCCTATGAATCCGGTATCCGGCCGGGTGAATATGTCGTGCTCGACGCAATCGACACAGGTGTGGGCATGGACGCCAAGACGCGCGAGCACATCTTCGAGCCGTTCTTCACCACCAAAGGAGTCGGTCAGGGCTCGGGCCTGGGACTGGCTACGGTGTATGGCGTCATCCAACAGAGCGGCGGCCAGATTCTGGTGCGCAGCGCACCGGGCCGGGGGACGACGTTTCAGATCTTTCTGCCGCTTCACGTGGGCGACGCCGCGGCGATTGACGGCGGCGACGAGCCGGCCCGCCCGGCGGTGGTGCCGCCGCGCGCCATGAGCGCCGTGGTTGTGGATGACGACGCCACCATCCGGCGGCTGGTTTGCCAGACGCTGCGGAAAATGGGCTGCGACGTGACGGAGGCGCCGGACGCCCACGACGCGCTGCGGCTGTTCGAATCGAGGGCTTTCGACCTGCTTCTGACCGACGTGGTGATGCCCAACATGGGTGGCAGGGAACTGGCGGTGAAAGCCGCGCGGTTGCGGCCGGGCCTGAAAGTGCTGTTCATATCCGCCTACGCCAATATGGAACTGGATCCGGCCGAATTGGCCTCGGCGGCTTACGGCTACGTGTCGAAGCCCTTTACCAAGGATTCGCTGGCCGAAGCGGTGGCCTCACTGGTGACAGGCGGCTCAGAAGGCGACGCGCTTGGTGCGCACGCCGGCCAATAGGCTGGAGGATCGCAGGAACTTGTGCGGATTCACCGGGCTGCCGTTGATCCGCACTTCGTAATGCACGTGCGGCGCCTGCGACCGGCCCGTGGAACCGGAGTAAGCGATGGTCTGACCCATACGCACTTCCTGGCCGACGATGACCCGGAAACCCGACAGGTGCGCGTAGAAGGTCTGGACATCGTTGGGATGATCGACTACCACCAGCTTGCCGTAGCCACCGTTTACGCCTACGAAGCTGACATGGCCGTCGCCCGACACGCTCACCGCCGAGCCGGTGGGTACCACGATGTCGACGCCGCTATGAAACGCACCCATGCCCGAGAAAGGATCGATGCGGTCGCCGAAATAGCTCGACAGCGACCCGATCACGGGCCACAGGTTGGGCTTCCCGTTCAGCATCAAAGTGGTATTGCGCTTGGAGCGCGGGATGCGGCCCGTCTTTAGGAAGTCGAACGTATCCAAGGTTTCGCGCAGCGTGGGTACCAGGCGGCCTTCCTGCACGATATCCGGCGGACCTTCCAACCGGCGCTTCAGGCCATAAGCGGCCGAAACCTCGCTGGCGAACATTTGCAGTGTCGCCAATTCCTGGCGGTTTTGGTTGGCGTCTTTTTCCAGCTTCTGGTAGCGGGCGCGCAAAGAATCCACTTCGCTGCGCAGCACGTTGTAGTTGGTGACCTTCCAAACCATCCGCATGTAGCTGGATGCGATACCGAATAGCGAGAAACATCCGAGCAGGGCCAGTGCCAATACTCCGTAGACAGCGGAGTGTGGAACGTGGACACGGCGCAAACGGCCATGCAGGGAGTGGGCGAGGACAACGATAAAATATGGCTGATGATTCATGTAACTATTAACGAAAACAACAAGTTACAGAAGGCGACCCAGGCGGGACAGAGTAACGGCTTGGGACGCGATAAACCGAATCGAAACACCACGGTAGCAATTGGAAAGCGGTTCGTCAAGCCGCCCATAAGCCCAGCTTCTAGGGATATAAGCGGGCCATCCCCCAGGCGCTACCCGTGCGTGTGTACAGCAGCCGGTCGTGGAGCCTGCTTTCCCTGCCCTGCCAGAACTCGATTTCCGACGGTTGCAGGCGGTAGCCGCCCCAATGATCGGGCAGCGGCACGCCGCCCGATGCGGCGAGGTTGGCGACCTCGCGATCGAGCACGGCCCGATCTTCGAGAATGGCGCTTTGCCGGGAAACGAAAGCCCCGGCACGGGCCTGAAGCGGGCGAGTGGCGAAATACGCGGCGCTTTCCTCGCGGCCGACCTTCGACACCGTACCGGCGACGCGAACCTGACGGTGCAGGTCGAACCAATAGAACAGCAGCGCAGCGCGCGGATTGGCGTCGAGTTCCCTGCCCTTGCGGCTTTCGTAGTTGGTGTAGAAAACGAACCCGGCGTCGTCGAAGCTCTTGAGCAGCACCATGCGCACCGAAGGCTCGCCGGCGGGCGTGGCGGTGGCCAGCGCCATCTGGTTGGGCTGCGGCACGCCGAGCGAGATCACGGCGGCGTACCAGGAGGAGAACTGGCGGATGGGGTCGGGATCGGCCTCGGATTCGAGCAGCGGATCGGAGCGATACTCAAGACGCGGTGGCGGGACGTTCACAAATATTAGAATAGTGGCATGCGATTCCTGCTTTCGCTGGTGATGGGCGCAACCACCATGCACGCCGCCGGGTGGCAGCAATTATTCAACGGCAAGGACCTTTCGGGTTGGAAGATGGTGGGACCGGGGCGGTTCACGGTGGAAGACGGGTCGCTCAAGACCGAGGGCGGCATGGGCCTGCTTTATTTCACCGGCCGCAAGCTGGGCAACGGGACCTTGCGCGTGGTTTTCAAAACCAGCGGCGCCAGGGACAATTCGGGCGTATTCATCCGCCTGCCGGAGGAGCCGAAGGATCCGTGGTTCGGCGTCCATAACGGATATGAAGTGCAGATCGACGCCGCCGGCGACGACTGGCATTCGACCGGCGCACTCTATTCGCTGGCCAAGGTGAGTGCGCGCAATCAGAAGCCGGTGGGGGAGTGGAACACGATGGATATCGTGCTGAAAGGGCAGGTCACCACCATCCTTTTGAACGGCAAGAAGGTGAATGAGTTCGAAGGCGGCCAGGCGGTGCCTCCGCGCAAGCAGTGGTTTGAGCCGGTGCGCGGGCCGCGTCCCGATTCAGGCTACGTCGGATTGCAGAATCACGATGGGCGGTCGGCGGTGCTTTTCAAACAGATCAGTTTCAAGGGGAAATAAATGGCTGCGTCAACGCGCCCCGATACGATTCCCTGGTACGTGTGGTGCGCCCTGCTGTCGGTCACTTCGGCGATGGTGGGCGCGCATTGGGACATCTCATGGCACCGGTCCATCGGACGGGATAATTTCTGGACGCCGGCGCATATCGCGATCTATCTTTGCGGCGTGCTGGGCGGGCTGAGTTGCGCCTATCTGATCTTCTCGCGCACCTTCGGCTGGGTGGAAGATCCGGCCGTGGTGCGGGTATGGGGATTCCGCGCCCCGCTCGGTGCGTTCATCGCGGCCTGGGGCGGCGTGGCGATGCTCACTTCGGCGCCCTTCGACGACTGGTGGCACAACGCCTACGGCCTGGATGTGAAAATCGTGAGCCCGCCGCATGTGCTTCTGATCGGCGGCGCGGGCACGGTGATGCTGGGCGCGCTGATGTTGATTCTGGGTCATATGAACCGCGCTTCGGGCAAGCTGCGCGGCTGGCTCAATTACTGCTATCTCTACGTGGGCGGGATGCTGGTGGTGCTGCTGATGATCCTGTTGATGGAGTTCACGGGGCGTCCGCAAATGCACCTGGCGTCGACGTACCAGAAAGTGGCGGTAGCGATTCCGGTGATCCTGGCGGGCGTGGCGAGGGCTTCCGGGATGCGTTGGGCGGCGTCGATCACGGCCGGAATTTACACGCTGTTCCTGATGCTGTTTGTTTGGATATTGCCGTTGTTTCCGGCCGAGCCGAAGCTGGGGCCCGTTTACTATCCCACCAAGCTTTTCGTGCCGCCCGATTTTCCGCTGCTGCTGATTGTGCCGGCCGTCGCGCTCGACCTGCTTTGGCAGCGCACCGCAAGCTGGAACAAGTGGCTGCTGGCCGCCGTTTCGGGCTTTTTGTTCCTGGCGTTGCTGACGCTGGTGCAATGGCGGTTTGCCGATTTCCTGATGTCGGCCGAGTCGCGCAATTGGTTTTTCGGCACACACTATTTCGGCTACTACACGCATCCGCAGTCGCTGCTGTATCGCAACCTGTTCCGTGCCACCGAACCCGATTTCTGGAGCCGCATGGCGGTGGCTTTGGTGTTCGCCATCGGTTCGGCGAGGCTTGGACTTGGGTGGGGCGACGCGATGCGCGGGATCCGCCGCTGAATGCGCTTCCTTGCGGCTCTGGTATTGGCGCTGCCTGTTTTCGGGCATGTCGGCAGTCCCGACATTTTCCTCGAGGGCGCGGCGGGCCCCTACCCGCTTTTCATTACGATTCGCCCGCCGGTGGTGATTCCGGGCGTGGCCGAAGTGGAGATCCGGGCGCGCACGCCTGGTATCCGGCAGGTGCGCATCGTGCCGACGCCGATGCAGGGAGCAGGGGCGAAGTTCGCCCCCACTCCGGATATCGCCACGCCATCGAAAGACGATGCGCAATTTTTCACCGGATCGCTGTGGATGATGAACAGCGGGTCGTGGCAGATCCGGGTAACGGCGGAGGGCGACCGGGGAACGGGCCAGCTTTCGGTGCCGGTACCGGCGCTGGCGAGCCGCACCGAAACGATGGGCGCGGGCCTGGGTGCGATTCTCGCCGCGCTGGGATTGCTGCTGGCCGCGGGGGCGGTAGCGGTGATGGGAGCCGCCAGCGGCGAAGCGTCGCTTGAGCCTGATGCCGGATTCCCAAATGCGGCGCGGAGCCGGTCGAGACGCGCGATGGGAATCACCGCGGCGGTGGTACTCGCGATTCTTTACTACGGCAACCGCTGGTGGAACGATGAAGCCGCGTCGTATGCGCGCATCGTTTACAAGCCGATGGAGATGACGCCGTCGTTTTCAGGGGGCACGCTGAAGCTTGAGTTGAAAGATCCGGGCTGGCTGCCGCGTCAGATCGACGACTTCGTGCCCGATCACAATCACCTGATGCATCTTTACGTGATCGCGCTGCCGGGTATGGATCGCGTCTGGCATCTGCATCCCGACATGACGTCGGCCGGCAAATTCACACATGTGCTGCCGCCAATGCCCGCGGGCCGCTATGGGCTTTACGCCGATGTGGTGCATGAATCGGGACTGCCGGAGACGATGGTGGCCGGGATCGATCTGCCGGCGGTCGCGGGTAAGCCGTTGAGCGGCGACGATTCGGGCGGCGCGAGCGTCCCTACCGGCGATTCGTTCGCGCTCGCGGGCAGCGGCCGCATGATATTCGAGCGCGAGCCCGCCTATGCGGTCAAACGCGCTTACGCCTTCCGGTTCCGGGTGGAAGACGCGGCCGGCAAGCCCGCGCGCGACCTGGAGCTTTACATGGGAATGCCCGGTCACGCCGCGTTCGTCAAACGCGACCGCACGGTGTTCGCGCATGTGCATCCGACCGGCTCGGTGCCGATGGCATCGCTCGCGGTGGCGAATCCCGGCGCCGCCGGTCATTCCGCCCACCACCACGACGCGCTGCCTGCCGAGGTGAGTTTTCCCTATGGCTTTCCCAAGCCCGGTGAGTATCGGATCTTCGTGCAGGTGCGGCGGGCCGATGGAGTGCAGACGGCGGCCTTCGACGTGACGGCGCGATGACGATACTACTGTTGATCTTGGCGGGGCTGGGCGTGGTGGTGGGCGCCCTGTCGGCGGGACGGACGCTACGGCAGGCGCGCGGGGTGCCACGCAATGTGCTGCAGGTGATGAGTCTGGTGGTGGCTCTGCTGTGTGTTTCGGTAGGGCTGACGGTGCTGTATTTTGCGTGGCGGATGAAGGGTCCCCCCGATGACCTGCGCGGCAAGCCGCTTCCTGCGATGCATTACCTGCTGGAGGATGGCGAGCATTCGACGGCCGAATGGCATGGGCGGCCGGTGTTGCTGAATCTCTGGGCCAGTTGGTGCGAGCCTTGCCGGACGGAACTGCGGATGTTAAGCGGACTGAAGACGGATGTGGCGATCGTCGCGCTGTCCGATGAAGAGGATCAAACCGTCCGGTCATTTCTTGCGAGCGGTGGCTATGGCGGCTTGCGCGCGGGCCGCATCACGCGTGGCGCGCCAGGCATAGCGCTGCGGCCGGTCACGGTGGCGGTCGACCGGAAGGGAATTGTGCGGGAAGCCCGAATCGGTGCACTGGACGTGTCCGCCGTTGAAGCGATGCTGGCTTCGATCCGTTAAGGCCTGCCCGCGGCAGCCATCGCCGCCGCCATAGCGATTTTATGGTCCTGGCCCCACGGCGGTCCGATGGCACGCCTCAAGTCAACACCTTCCGCCGTCTCCAACACCTTTTTCGCGTTGTACCAGTGGACGGCCCAGCCTCGCCCCTCGGCGGCGCCGGCGAGAGCCTGGCGGAACATCACCGTATCGGCGACATTTTGAGCCCGGTAGTCGGCGAGCCGCCCGGCGATGGTCGGGGGCAGCGGGGGGCACTGGCGCAGCGCGATGCCAAGGATGGGCGATGCCACCGATAAGGCCAAGGCGTCGAGGGCGAGTTTGGCGTGCCGCCCGGCTGAAGCGCGCACACGCTCAATCAGTTCCACCGCTTCCTCGAGCGGTAACGCCTGCGCGTCGTGATGGTAGGCGAGGCTTGGCAAGCCTTCGTCCAAGAGCACGACGCGGCGCCGGTCAAGGAGCGTGCCGTCGCGGGCGGCGGTCACCAGCACGGCCCAGCCGGCGTGATCGGCTACTCCAACGATCGCACCGTCACCAGGCGCGCGCGACTCGATAGCCATAGGGATCGGCACCGGCTTCCAGTACCCCGTTGGGCTTCACCAGCACTACCACGGGCATGGCACCACTCGCCCAGCGGCTGCGCGTTCCGAGCTTGTGGCCGCGCGCGGTGAGGTCCTGGAATGTGCTGCCGGCCATGCGCTCGTCGATGAGCAGATCGCCGGGCGTCATGGCGTGATTGTCGAAACTCGAAACCAGGTGGCGGGTCTGGAAGCGCGGGGCTTCGACGGCGCGCTGCGCATCCATGCCGAATTCGACGACGTTCAACAGCACCTGCAGCAGCGACTGATCCTGGTTGTCGCCCCCGGGGGTGGAGAGCACCATCACCGGTTTTCCATCGCGGGCGACCAGGGTCGGACTCAGCGTGACGCGGGGACGCTTGCCGCCGGCGAGTTCATTGGGATGCCCTTCGATCAGCAGGAAGCTCTGTGCGCGCTGGGTGAGCGGAATCCCGGTGTCTCCGGCGATGACCGAAGGCAGCCAGGCGCCCGAAGGCGTGGCGGAAAACATGATGCCGTCGCGATCGATGGCGTCGATACAGGTGGTGTCGCGAGCCATCAGGATGTCGTCGATCGGGTGGCGGGCCATGTCTACTTCGGAGGGATGCTTGGGACGGGTGCCGTTGATGGTGCCGGGAACGAAATCCTGCGAGGCGCGGCCGTTGATCTGGGCGCGGCGCTCGGCCGCATATTGCTTGGACAGCAGCACATCGGTGGGAATCTTCGAAAATTTGGGATCGCCGTAGTAGGTGTCGCGATCGGCGTAGGCGAGCTTCAGCGATTCCACCAGGCGATGGACATACTCGGTCGAGTTGTGGCGCAGCGGCTGCAGTTCAAAGCCTTCGATCATGTTGAGGGTCTCGATCAGCGAAGGACCCTGGCTCCAGAATCCGGGCTTGTAAACCGTATAGCCGCGATAGGTGGTGGAGACGGGCTGCTCCAGTTGCAGCTTGAACGACGCCATGTCTTCATAGCGAATGAGGCCGTCGTGCGCCTTGCTGAACGCGTCGATCTTGCGCGCGATCTCGCCGCGATAGAAAAAGTCGCGCGCGGCGTCGATGGCGGCCTGTCTCGATTTGCCGGCGGCAAGCGCCTTGCGCTCGGCTTCGACCATGGCGCGCATGGTGCGGGCGAGATCCGGCTGGCGGAACACGTCGCCCAGATGAGGCGGGCGGCCGCCTGGCAGGAAGACGGCCTTCGACGTAGGCCACTGATCGAAGAAGCGGCGGGTGCGGGCGATGGTGGTGGCGCGCATTTCGTCGATGGGCGCGCCGTCGGCCAGTTCAATGGCCGGGGCCAGCACTTCGGCAAGCGACTTGACACCGAATTCGCGCAAGGCGAGCATGCCCGCTTCGGGCATGGCGGGCACCAGCACGGGCATCATGCCGGCCACCGGCACCATACCCTTCAATCCACCGGGCTCAAGCACCAGGATCTCGCCCGGCTGCAGGCGGCGGGAACGGAACAACTCCGCCGAAGCGAGCTTGGGCATGGTGCCGACGCCGGCGATGGCGGTCACACGGCCATCCTTGCCGCGAATCAGAATGGGCGCCTCGCCGCCGAAGCCGAAATGCGAATACTCGACGATGGAGGCGGCGAACATCGATGCGACGCCCGCGTCGACGGCATTGCCGCCCTGGCTGTAGAGGCGCATGCCGGCTTCGGCGGCGGGCTCTGTGCCTGCGCCGATGGCGCCCCTGGTTCCGTGCACCGGCTGCCGCATGGGCCGCTCGTTTTCGCGGCGCTGCTGCGACCAGACGGCGGAAACCAGAACGATCGCAAGAAGAGGTAGCCAGCGAGTCAGACTTCGCATATCGCTACGGCTATTATAATGGCCGTAGCATGACGCCCCCGGAAACAATTCCAGCCCATCCTGTTTTAAAGGAACCGCCCGCCGAGGAGCCGATGCTGTATTGCCCGGTGTGCAGCGAAAAGCTGATTCCGCGCAAATGCAAGCTGCTGTGCGCCCGCTGCGGCTACTACATGAGCTGCGCGGACTACTATTGAGCCGGGCCTCAAGACTAAACTAAAAGGCAGTGAAACCCACCGCGTTTTCCGCCGCCGGCGAGCAGGCTGCCCGTCACATGCGCGCCCTGGTGGAAGAAGTCACCTCGCTTGAGGAGAAGTTGAAGCAGGGCGGCGGCCCGGCCAAGATCGACAAACAGCATCGCGACGGCAAGCTGACGGCGCGGGAGCGCATCGCGAAGCTGATCGACAAAGGGACGGCGTTTGTCGAGATCGGGCTGCTGATCGCGCACGACCGCTATGAGGGGCAGGCGCCGGCGGCGGGCGTGGTGACCGGGCTTGCCAAGATCGAAGGCCGGCCGGCGGTGATCGTCGCCAACGACGCCACGGTGAAGGCGGGCGCGTGGTGGCCGGAAACGATCACCAAGATCCTGCGGGCGCAGGAGATCGCCATGCGCAACCGCGTGCCTATCGTCTATCTGGTGGATTCAGCGGGCGTGAATCTGCCCTATCAGGACGGAATCTTTCCCGGCCAATATGGCGCCGCGCGGATCTTCTATTACAACTCGCTGATGCGGCGGCGTCTGCGGATCCCGCAGATCGCGGCGGTGATGGGCCCGTGCATCGCGGGCGGCGCCTACCTGCCGGCGCTGAGCGACGTCATCATCATGGTCGAAAAAACCAGCTTCATGGGGCTGGGCGGTCCGAACCTGGTGAAGGGCGCCACGGGCCAGACCGTGGACGCCGAGACGCTGGGCGGCGCGGCGATGCACACGTCGGTGAGCGGCGTGGCGCACCATGCGGCGGCCGGCGACGCCGAATGTCTGGAGATCGTTCGTCAGAAGTTTCGCGAACTGCCGGAAGCGCCGGCGTCGCCCAAAGGATCGCCGCCGCCGAGGCCTGCCGATGGGCTCTATGCCGCGCTGCCGGCCGACCACCGGCTGCCCTATGCGGTGGATGAGATTCTGGCCTGCCTGCTCGATTCGGACGATTTCCTGGAGTTTCAACCCGAGCATGCACCGGAGCTGCTGTGTGCGACCGCGCGCCTGGCGGGCCACAAGATCGCTGTGATCGCCAACCGCCGCGGCTTTCTCAAGACGGGCGGCAAGCCGCGCATCGGCGGCATCGTCTACACCGAATCGGCGCGCAAGGCCGCCTATTTCGTCGAAAGCTGCGAGCGCGCCGGACTGCCGATTCTATACCTGCAGGACGTTTCCGGTTTCATGGTGGGTCCGGAATCGGAAGCGAGCGGCATCATTCGCGCGGGGGCGGAGATGGTGGAGAGCATGGCCTGCGCCACGGTGCCGAAGATCCTGCTGGTGTTGAATCACGCCTCGGGCGCGGGCTACTACGCGATGGGCGGCCAGGGCTTCGACCCGCATTTTACTTTCAGTTGGCCGACGGCGCGGATCGGCGTGATGGAAGGCGACTCGGCGGTGACGGCGATCCATGGACCGGAGCTGGCGAAGCTGGCCGCCGAAGGAAAGCCCGTGCCCAAGGAACTGGCCGAGCGGGTGGCGCGCACGCGCGCCGACTACGAGCGCTGGCTCGATGCGAAGTTCGCCGCCGCACGCGGCCACTGCGACGCGATCGTGGACCCGCTTGAGACGCGCCGCCTGCTCGATTTCACGCTGGACTTTCTTTCCTATTCCAAGCATCGCGAGCACCTCGCGCTGGAGACGATCCGATGATCCGTATCGCCAATGGCCAGGGTTTTTGGGGCGACTGGCTGGAAGCCCCCGTCCGGTTGGTGGAGCAGGGACCGATCGACTATCTGGCTCTCGACTACCTGGCCGAGATCACCATGTCGATCGTGCAGAAGCAGAAGCAGGCCGATGCGAACCTCGGCTACGCGCGCGATTTTCCGCCGCTGATCGGCCGCATCGCCAGGCAGCTCAAGGATCGCGGCGTGAAGGTGGTGGCCAACGCCGGCGGCGTCAATCCAGTGGCGTGCGCGCGCGAGGTGCGGCGGCTGGCGCCGCATCTGAAGGTGGCGGTGGTGCTGGGCGACGATCTGTATGACCGCATTCCAGACCTGCTTGAGCGCGGCCATGCGCTGGCGAACATGGAAACGGGCGAGCCGCTGGCGTCCATCGGCGACCGTATCACCAGCGCCAACGCCTATATCGGAGCCTTTCCGCTCGCCGAAGCGCTCGCGACCGGCGCCGATGTGGTGATCGCCGGCCGTTGCACCGATACGGCTCTGACGCTCGGGCCGATGATCCATCGCTACGGGTGGAAACCGGACGACTGGAATCTGCTGGCGGCGGGCACGATTGCCGGGCACATCATCGAGTGCGGCGCGCAGTGCACCGGCGGGAACTGCCAGGTGGACTGGCGGTCGATTCCCGATATGGCCAACATCGGCTACCCGATCGTGGAAGCCGAACCCGACGGCACCTTCGTCGTGACCAAGCATCACGGCACCGGCGGGCGCGTTCACAGCGACGTCGTGAAGGAGCAGTTGCTCTATGAGCTCGGCGACCCGGAGCGCTACATCACACCCGACTGCGTGGCCGATTTCACCAGCATTCATCTGGAAGACGTGGACCCGGACCGCGTGCGTGTGTCGAGGATCCGCGGCGGCCCGCGTCCGCCGCAATTGAAAATTTCGATCAGCTATGAATGGGGTTTCAAGGCCATCGGCACGCTGGTGTATAGCTGGCCGGAGGCGCTCGAGAAAGCGCGCGCGGCGGATCGGATCGTGCGCGAACGGCTGGCCGGGCTCGGTCTGGAGTTCGCCGGGATTTACACCGAGTATTTCGGCGTGAATGCGTGCCACGGCCCGGCGGCGGCGGCTCCGCCCGATCCGCCGGAGGTACAGTTGCGCATCGGGGTACGCGGCGCCAGTCGAAAGGACGTCGATCGTTTCACGCGCGAATTGATCCCGCTGGTTCTGAACGGGCCGCCTACCGGCACCGGCTTTGGCGACGGGCGTCCGCCGGTGCGGGAAGTGATCGCCTATTGGCCGGCGCTGCTCGAGCGCGAGGAAGTGCAAACCAGGGTGGAGGTGGTGGAATGAAGATCCCGCTCAGCCGCATCGCTCACGCACGGTCGGGGGATAAAGGCGATACGGTCAACATCGGGGTAATCGCTTACGATCCGGCACGGCACTACCAGACCCTGCTGCGGGAAGTAACGCCGGAGCGCGTGAAGGCGCACTTCGGCGAACTGGTGCGCGGCAACGTGGTGCGCTATGAACTCGCCAACCTGGGCGCGCTGAACTTCCTGCTGTTTGAAGCCCTCAATGGCGGCGGCACGCTCTCGCTGCGCACCGATGCGCAGGGCAAGACGTTCGGAGCCGCGCTGCTCGGAATGGAGATCGAAGACCCGGAGAGCGTGTAACGGCGGGGGGCGCCAGCGCATCGAACAGGAAGAACCGTGCCAAACATCATCAAGAGCATGTGGTCGGCGATGAAGAACTTGGACTCGGACCAGGTACGCGACCTGGCCCGTCAGGAACTGCGGATCGGATTGCATGCCACCAGCGCCGCCGCGGCGGCCGAAATCGAGGATTTTCTCTGCCCGCCCGGCCTTTCGCGGGAACGGCGCATGGAATGCCTGGACCGCATCCACCGGGTGGGCGAAGCGGGCAGTCCGGTGAGCTTCGACATCGAGATCTATGAACAGGGGATGTCGCGGCCAAGGGGGACTTTCCAGTTTCATCGCGGCGACCCGGAGCGCCTGGTCAAGGCGATTCTTTCGGCGCACGAGGACCTGAGCCTGCCTTTGGCGCGGTACTTTCCGCCGTTCCGTAAACCGGTGATCGACGAGATCATCCATAAGGTGAGCCGGGAGAATGCCCTGTTCTCGATGGCCACGGCGCTGCCCGACGTGGTTCCGAACGTGTTCGAGATTCCATGGGCGGTGGGCCAGTTCGCCTCCGACACCACGATGCTGACGGCCAACCAGGTACGGATGGCGTTTCTGATCGCGGCGGCGAGCGACCATGAAGTGGGCTACCGGCATCAGAAGACGGAGATCGGCTCGATCGCGGCGGGGGCGTTCGGATGGCGCGCGGTGGCGCGGCAGTTAGTCGGTAAGATCCCGCTGGGCGGCGGTCTGATTCCAAAGGCGGCCATTGCCTACGCGGGCACTTACGTGGCGGGACGTATGATGGAAAAGATGTACCGCGACGGCTATGCCTACACGAAAGAAGAACGGCAACACACTTACGATTCGGGATACGAAAGAGGTAAGCGCGTTGCCGTTGAATTACTCGAAACCCTGAAACCGAAACAGGCTAAGACGGAAGATCGGGAATAACCAGCAGGTCGCCCGGGTGGATGACGGTCTTTTCGTCCTTGAGCCGGTCGGGATTGGCGGCGATGATCTTGGGGTAGAGGGCCCCGTTGCCCAGGTGATCCTGGGCGATCTTCCACAGCGAGTCGCCCTTCTTGACGGTGTAGATCTTTTCCGGCGGTGGAGGCGGCGCCAGGCTGGGGTCGACCGAGAGGTCGCACGTCAGATCGGCATAGGCGGGATCGGTGAGTTTGATCTGGTTCCAGACGTCATTCTTGACGTCTTCCGAGGGCGCTCTTCCCTTTACGAAGAGCTTGCCGTCCTGCAGGTGGACGTTGGAGAGACTCACGCCCTTCTGCGTCATGAAATTGAGTACGCCCTGGTATTTGAGCTTCAAAATGTCGAACTGTTCCATTGATACCTCCAAATGTGGATAGCCGTTTCGCGACTCGATCGGCGCGAGTCCGGCAGCCGTGGCCCCGTTCGTACCACCTGCTATGTCACGCCGCCTCATACAGTTGCTAAGAACACAAGCGCAGAGGCAACGGACCTTGCGTCATTGCCTAGGACCTAAGCGTGCTACGACAGTTTGACACGAACCATCGTTTTAGGGCAACCTTTCAAGGGGCCGACCGGTCCTAGATTGATAATCGAAGTTTAACGAAGCGGAAAGGGAACGAGACATGGACATTCTCCAGGCAATCATGGGCGCGGCCGGCGGCGGCGCGGTCAAGCAAGTGGCGGACCAGTTCGGGTTGAACCAGGGGCAGGCGTCTTCTGCTATCGAGATGCTGCTGCCCGCGTTGATGGGTGGAGTGAAGAACAACGTGTCGCAACAGGGCGGCATGGAGTCTCTGTTGGGCGCCCTGATGAATGGGAACCACTCGCGGTACCTCGACAATCCGGAACTGCTGGGCCGGGCCGATACGGTGCAAGACGGCAACGGCATCCTGGGGCACCTGCTGGGCAGCAAGGACGTGAGCCGCCAGGTGGCGTCGCAGGCGGCGGCGCAGACCGGCATCGGCGCGGACATCATCAAAAAGATGCTGCCGGTGGTGGCGACGATGGCCATGGGCGCGTTGGCCAAGGGCCAGCTCGGCGGCCAGGCACAGGCGGCCGCGGCGGCCCCGCAGGCGGGCCAGGGCCTGATGGGGATGCTCTCTCCCTTCCTCGATTCCAACCGCGACGGCTCGATCGCCGACGACGTGATGGGCATGGTCGGCAAACTGCTTCGCCGCTAGGGGTATAGGGATTTCCAGTGCCGCGGCGCGGCACTGGAATCCGTGAGGACGGAGGGGACGGGATGTACGCACAAGTGTTCGGGGGTGGGGCCAGGGGGCGCATGCCTCAGCTTACGATGCTGCTTGTGGGTCTGCACGCGATATACTAGTAGTCCACGAGCCGCAGAACGCTGGCGCGGACGGCACGTAAGCAGATCGTGGATATCAGCCGGGATCAGGAATCGGCGCTGGGGTTCCAGTCCTACCGGCAGATCCTGGCCACCGAGCGGATCGTACGTTCCGGCCGCGAGGTGGATCTAGTGAAGGGCGTGGGTGCCAAGATCTCGCAGGTGGCCGAGGATCCGGGCTTCCAGTGGGAGTACAACCTGATCGAATCGGACCAGGCCAACGCTTTCTGCCTGCCGGGCGGTAAGGTGGCGGTTTACACGGGCATTTTGCCGGTGGCGGCGAATCAGAACGGGTTGGCCGTAATCATGGGGCATGAGATCGCCCACGCGATCGCACGGCATGGCGCCGAGCGTATGGCGCAGGAAAAGCTGGTGCGGTTGGGTCAGATGGCGACGAGCGTAGCCATCAGCGACATGGATCCGAGCACACAAAATATGGTGATGGGCGCCTTCGGCGTAGGCGCCAAGTTCGGGATGCTGCTTCCATTTTCGCGCGAGCATGAATCGGAAGCGGATTACATGGGTCTGATCTACGTCGCGCGCGCGTGCTTCGACCCCACCGAGGCGCCCAAGCTTTGGGAGCGGATGGGACAGGTGGGCGGCGGCGGCAAGGGCCCGTCGGAGTTCATGTCGACGCACCCCAGCCATGCGACGCGCATCCAGCAGTTCGAGCAGTGGATGCCCGAAGCTCTCAAGATACGCGACGAGAAGTGCGCGGGCCGTTAAAGGGCGCGCCGCCGCCGCCGCGCCAAAGCCAGCACAAGCAAGGGGCCCGCGGCGAGTAGCGGCAGGGCCGAGGCCTCCGGCACAATCACATCGAAGTTGACCTGCGCCACGCCAGGACCGGCGACACGCCCGTCGTTGACCAGGTAGATCGTCGGATTCAGACCGGTATCGGCGGCTGTCGCGGTGTAGCTGACCGTACGGTAGAGCCAGGTGCCGGCAGGGGCCGCGGCCGTCGAACCGGACGTAATGGCGAACCCGCCTCCGCCGCCGTTGATCTGAACCCGGTAGCCGGCCGGGTCGTCCAGATCGAAACGGCGCGCCACGCCGTACCGCAGAGTATACGTCTCGCCGGAGACCATGCCGCCGACATTCACCGTCTGGCTCAGAGCGGTCCAATTGTTGAAGCCGTTCTGTCCGGAGTAATTGTTCACGTACGCCACCAGACTTCCGTCAAGCGGCGTGATGTGCGTGTTTCCATGCAGAACCGGATCGTAGTTTCCGGCGTCGCCCGACCCGGCCGCCTGGTAGTTCCATCCCGTGGGAAAGCTGCAGCAGACCGTCGATGGCGATTCGAAGCTGTTATTCAGGATAAAGCTGTTCATCACGATGTCGGCTGAAGCCGGGGCGATGAAAAGCAGTAGGGTCAGTGCCGACAGAACCACGGTACGCAAGATGTTGTCCTCCCTGTTCTGGCACTACTTGTTGCAATCGCTGGACCAGTTCGTGCATTCGCGTGTTTTCAGAGAGTTGGCTTGCGGCAGCCGGATGGAGCGGCGCCGAAAGTAACTTTCTTTGCACATAAGTGGAATGCCGCTTCCTGCGGAGGATTCCTGAGCTCGTCAAGCGCTCATGCGAACCGCCTATAGGGCTATTCCGGTCATTTTAGAGACTTCCGACTAGACCGGTCTCAATTCCGGTCGCCCTGTCCGGTATTGCTTGACAAATGTAAGTGACTGGGACAATCTGAGTGAGTCACTCTTTCCATTCCCGTTTTGGAACACGTTCCAGAAGGCGGGAAGGGGCGGTAGCATGCATGATTGAAGAACTCCACCCTATTTCGAATCCGGCTCGATTTCCCTGGTACGCCGTAAGAGTGAAGTCCAATTTCGAAAAGCCGGTATTCGGCTCGCTTTCCGGAAAAGGACTGGAGTCGTTCCTGCCGAGTTACAAAGTCACCACCAGGCGCGCGGGCAACCGGCGGGAATCGGATCGTCCCTTATTCGCCGGATATCTGTTTAGCCGCTTCAATCCAGTGTCTCAGTTACCGGTTCTGACCACGCCAGGGGTTGTCGGGATTGTGAGCGCGGGGCGGCAGTTACTGCCGGTAGCGGAAACCGAGATCGAAACCGTCCGCACGGTGTTGAACTCGAAACTGATCGCCAGTCCGTGGCCCTATCTTCGCGTCGGCCAGCCGGTGGAGATGATCGGCGGCCCGGTGGCGGGCGTGACCGGCGTGCTGGTCACCATCAAAAACGTTTACCGGTTGGTCGTTTCCATTTCACTGCTTCAACGCTCGGTCGCCGTCGAGATCGACGCCGACTGGGTAAGACCTATCCAAAAAGCCTGCGCATAACCCGGTTTCGACAGTTAGTCCCATGGCAATATCGGGACAGAGAACCCGCGTGGTTTATTCGCGCCTGTCGGAAGGCGAATTTAATAGTCTGCTGGGCCTGCTTGGTTCGGTGGACGGCGAGCGAAGCGTCTCGGACCTGGTGCGAACGGCGGTCCGGCTCTTACTATCTGTGTCGGGCGGCGCCAACGGCACGGGACCCGGGCCCATGCCGGCAACGATCAGCCGCGAGTTGGACGGAATCCAGGAACGGCTGGATGAAGTACTGCGGCTGCTCGGCCAGGTCCACCAGCGGTCGTTTGAGTGAACCAAACTATGAACCTCGTCTTTCTCCTATTCCTGGCCGCATTGGCGGTGGCGCAGCCCCTGCCCGGTCCGTCGGCCACCATCCATAAAGACGACCGGTTGCAGATCGCCGCCACCGACGTTCCGGGGGTGAACGACAAGCCGGTCCTGGTGGAACAAGACGGCACGGTGACCCTGCCTCTGGTCGGGAAAGTGCAAGCCGACGGACTCACGGTGGAGGAGTTCACACGCCGTCTGACCACCGATCTGAAGACCTACATCCGCAATCCGCGCGTGGCGGTGAAGCTGGTGGCAAAGACGGAAACCAATATCGCGGTCGGCACAGGGTTCAAGAATCCGGGTGTGCATCCGCTGCCGGAAGGACGGTCGCTATTGAACGTGATCGCGGCGGTGGGCGGGTTGCAATCGGGTGCTGGAACCACCGTGAAGATCGTTCGCCGTCTGGAAATGGGCGCGATCCCGCTGGCCTCGGCCGTCGAGGATACCGCGTCGAACGTCAGCACGGCCACGGTGAATATCAACAAACTGATGGAGAGTCCGGGCGCGCTGTCGGAGCTGACGGTGAAGCCGAACGATGTGTTGTCGGCCGAGCCTCCGAACACGGTCTACGTAACCGGGGAGGTATTGAAGCCGGGGGCGCAGGATCTTTCCGACCGCGAGTCGATCGGTCTGACGGAGCTGCTGTCGCTGGCGGGCGGCGTTTCCCGGGAGGCCGATCCGCGAAACACGCGCGTGCTGCGGCGCATCCTCAACGGCGCCAAACGGGCGGAAATCCCCGTCGATGTCACGAGCATCCTCGGCGGCGAGTCGGTCGATTTCGCGATTCAGCCCAACGACATCGTGGAAGTGCCGCGCGGACGGTCAAAGCCGGGCAGTATCAAGGCGGCCCTGCGCTACGTCGTTCCGGCGGCGGCCAGCGGCCTGGTGTTCGCCCTCATTCGCAGATAACGGCCATGGCTGTGGAACCCTTGGTGGTAGTGATCGGGGCGGAGCCGGCGCGTTCGGCGCAGATCCGCTGCCTGGTCGAGAACGCCGGCTGCCGGGCATTGAGCCTCAGCAGCTTCTCGGAGGCCGCCTGGCGCGCCCGGCAGGCTCCGCCGCCGGACCTGGTTTTGTTATCGATGCATGGGGTAGACGGGCTCGACGCGCTCAAGGAGATCCGGCAGGCGCATCGCGCCACGCGCGTGGTGATGCTCGCCCGCGGGGCCGATCCGCGGCTGGTGGTCCGGGCCGTACACGGCGGCGCCGACGATTGCATCGAATCGACCGACGACGACGCGGTGCTGTCGCTGGCACGCGAGCAGGCGAATTTGACCGCCGCGCGGGCCGCCATCGCGCAGGACGATCTCGGTCCGGGCGGCGCCTTTGTGGCGGTCAGCGCCGTCATGAAGAAGCTGCGCAAGCTGATTCTCGAAGTCGCCCCCACCGAGGTTCCGGTGCTTTGCGTGGGCGAAAGCGGCACCGGCAAGGAAGTGCTGGCGCGGATGCTGCACAAGCACTCCGGGCGGCGCGCGCACCAGTTTCTGAAAGTGAACTGCGCGGCGCTGCCGGGCGAGTTGCTCGAAAGCGAATTGTTCGGCTATGAGCCGGGCGCCTTCACGGGCGCGGTGCGTCCCAAGCCCGGCAAATTCGAACTGTGTAATCGCGGCACGATCCTGCTCGACGAGATCGGTGAGATGCCGCCGCCGCTACAGGCCAAGCTTCTGCATGTGTTGCAGGACGGGGCGTTCACCAGGCTCGGGGGGAGGGTGCGGATCCAGACCGACGTGCGCGTGGCCGCGGCCACCAACGTCGACATCCGCGAGGCGCTCGAAACCAAACGGCTGCGCGAGGACCTCTACTACCGGTTGAACACGGTGGTGCTTGAGGTGCCGCCGCTGCGCGAGCGGCGGGAGGATATTCCGATTCTGCTCGAGCATTTCCTGGAGGCGCATGGCGGGCGCAACGGGCTTCCGGCGCGGAGCCTCTCGGCGGCGGCGCTGCGGCACGCGGTCTCGCATCATTGGCCGGGCAACGTGAGAGAGCTCGAGAACTTCGCCAAGCGCTTCCTGATGCTGGGCGATCAGGCGCTTTCGAGCGCGGGCGCGACCGGACGGCCGCGGGTCTCCGCCGCCGCCGCCGGCGCACTGAAACCTTCCGGTTCCACCGCCAAGCGGGCCGCCGAAACCACTGCCATCCAAACCGCTCTCAGGCAAACCAACTGGAACCGGAAAGAGGCGGCGCGGCTGCTCGATATCAGCTACAGGACGCTGCTCGACAAATTGAAGCTTTACGAAATTGCGGGATGAAACCATGAGATGGATTACCAGTCTGCTGGCGGCGTCGCTCGTTGCGCCTTCGTTGCCGGCGCAGCAGGGGAATTCGCTGGTGAATAAAGACGCGCGGCTGAAGATCTTCGTGCTGCAGGGGGCGGGAGCCTATAACAGCCTGCGCGACCGTGCCTCCGTTCAGACGGTGGTGGAAGTGCGGGACGAGTTGAATCAGCCGGTACGCGGCGCCGGCGTTGTGTTTCAATTGCCCGCCGACGGCCCGGGCGGACATTTCGACGGGCAGAAGCTCGAATGGACGGGCAAGACGGATTCCAACGGGCAGGTGGCCGCCAGCGCGCTGCTGCCCAACGGCAGGGCGGGCCGGTTCAATATCCAGGTGAGCGCCACGCACGGGCAGCGCGCCGGGTATAGCTACATCTCGCAGACCAACGGCAACGGTCCGGCGCTCGAAGGCGGTACGCGCAGAAAAGGGAAGCTGCCCGGATGGGCCAAGGCAGCCTTGATCGTGGGCGGAGCGGCGGCGGCGGGCGGCATCGTATGGGGCGTGCGGCGCGGCGATGGCCGGCCGGATGTCGTGCTGCAGCCGGGCACCATCAGCCTGGGGAGTCCTCGCTAAATGCGGCGGTGGCTGGCGCTGGCCATCGGATGGGCCCAACTGCACGGGCAGGAGATGGAGTGGCGGGGCCCGGTGGCCGGGCTGATCTTTGACGCTCCTTCGCGAGCGATCCGGCTCATCGCGGGCGTGCCCGGCGGCGCCTATCTGGGGGCGGAGCTGGCCGGCAACATCGACGAGGCTTCGATTGCGCCCAACGGCGCGGCGGCGATCGTAAAGGCCGAGGGCGGGTATTTCCTGCTGCAAGGGCCGAACCTGGCCAACCGCATGCGGATCGGCTTGCCGGAAGACAAGTTCGAAGGGGCGGCGTGGAGTTCGAACTCCCAAGCCGCTGTACTGATGCGGAACGGAAATCCAGTGAAAATCTCGACCGGCGGGGTGGAAACTCGAATGACCGCGCCTCCGGCGGCGGTGCGGTCGATCGCGGTGAACGGCGATGGGAGCCTGGCGCTGGCCTCGACCGCGGACGGCCTGTTCGAAATCTCGGAGGCCGCCGCGGTCCCGGTTGCGGGCTTGTCCGCGCCAGGGCCGTGCGTCTACGGCGAAGCGGCCGGGTCCTTTTATTGCTTGGCGGCAGGCGGCCCCGGACGCGTCCGGAACCTGGCGTGGGAACCATTGCCGCCAACCGGTTTCGAAACGGATTTGCGTGCACTGGCGGTTTCCCCGGACGGGCGGCGGCTGTATCTGGCCGATGCGGGCCAGGCGAGGATTCTCATCCTGGATCCGGCTTCGGGAGCGACGACCGCCGAGGTGCCGCTGGCGGTCGCGGCCGAGGGTCTGAGCGGTCTGGCGGGCGCCACCAGCCTCTATCAACTGACATGGCGCAGGGAAAGCCCGGATGCGGTTTGGCTGCTCGACACCAGGCGCTCTCCTTCCGTTTATTTCGTTCCAGGCCAATGATCAAGGCATTCTTACTGGCGGCTTTGTTCGCTCTGGCGGCTCCGGGCCAAACGCCGGAATACTCGGTGGGCTATCTCCTTCCGCCGGAGAACAACTTCACTTCGCTGCCATCCGGCGGCCGGCTGAGCTATCCGCCGGTGGGATTGAATCGCGGGATGGTGGCGACGGTGGTGATCGCCAACCGGGGCGCGGTTCGAGGTACGGTGAATTCGATCGCGGTAGCGGGGGAGGCGTTCCTTCTGACGGGGGCGCCGGCACTGCCCGCCGCACTCGACCCAGGCCGCGAACTGCGGATCGGTATCGTGTTCACGCCACGGCAGGCGGGGCGATCGGCGGGGGCGCTGGCGCTCGGGTTCGGCGACTCGCTGGCCTTCCGCGCGGAATTGACGGGCACCACGGCCGCCGCTGAACTGAGCCTATCCTACGTGCTGCCTTCGGAAGGCAACCTGATTCCGGTGCCTTCGGGTGGAACGCTGCCGTTTCCCGCCACGCGGGTGAATGCGACGGCTTCGGCGGTGGTCCTGCTTGGAAACCGCGGTTTCGGCGGCGGCACGGTGACCGAAATCGCCCTGAGCGGCGACCGGTTCCGGCTGACCGGCGTGGGCGCGCTGCCGCTGTTTCTGGACGCGGGCACGGAATTGCGGATTGGCGTCGTTTTCGAGGCCAGAGACATGGAGGCCGCCAGCGGCCTGGTGCGGTTCACGGTGGACGGGCAGGCGCTGACTTTGAGACTCGAAGGCCGGGGCTTGGGCGCAAAGCTTGTGTACGAAATCGTCGAAGGAGCGCCAGCGGCCGCCGTGCCCGCCAACGGGAAGCTGACGTTTCCGGAGACGGCGCTGGGCGAGACCTCCACCATCACCATCCAGGTATTGAATGCGGGCAATGCCGATGGCGGCGTGGCGGGCATCGCCGCCGTGGGCGACGGCTTTCAGCTTTCGAACCTGCCCTTCTTCCCGCAAACGCTCACGCCGGGATCGGTGCTCTGGTTCCAGATCGCTTTCGCGCCGAAGCTGCCGGGGCGGGCGGCTGGCCGGCTGCGCATCGGCACCGATACGCTCGACCTCGAAGCGTTGGCGCGCGGGGCGCAACTGGTCTATTTCTACCGCGGCGAATCGGGCGCCGTTGCCCTTCGAGACAACCGCAGCGTGCTGTGGGCGCCGGTTGAGTTGGGGCAAACTTCGGCCCTCGATATCGTGATCCGAAATACCGGCAACGCCGCCGCTCCGGTGGGCTTGGCGCTGGTAGTCGATTCACGCTCGGCGTTCAAGCTGGGTACGGGATCGAGGCCAGCCGCGATCGAGCCGGAAGCGGAACTGGTGCTGGCGGTGACCTTTACTCCCGTTGTGACGGGCGACCACACGGCGCGCCTGTACATCGGCGAAGAGATCCTTAATCTGGTGGGCGTAGGCGCGCCCTTGCCCGCTCTGCCTCCGGCCGGCCTGCGCGGACCCGAGCCTCTTCAGGCGCCTCTGCAGCAGCGGCCGGTCTCCCTATCGATCGCCGCGCCTTATCCGCTTCCGTTGACCGGCGTCCTCACGCTTTCGGTCAACTCCGGCAGCTTCAACGTCGATCCGGCGGTGCAGTTTTCCACCGGCGGACGCTCGGCCGCCTTCACGATTCCCGCCGGGGCGACACGGGCCATGTTTCAGGGAAGGCCGGAAGTGTTCTTCCAGACGGGCTCGGTGGCGGCGTCGATTACGATTCAGTCGAGCTTTGCGGCGCGCGGGGTGAACGTGACGCCGGAACCCGCTCCGTCGATCGAGGTGACGGTGGCTCCGGCCGCCCCACAGGTGCTCGATGTGCAGCTTGAGGCGCGCTCGGCGAATACGCTGGCTGTGGTGGTGACCGGGCTTGCCACCACGCGCGCGCTCGACCGGGTGGAGCTGCAGTTTGCCGCCTCGCCGAAATACAACGTCCCGGCCGGGCGGTTTAGTTTCGATCTCACCTCCTACTCGGCCGCCTGGTACCGGCGGCGCGATTCGGAAACCTACGGCAGCCTGTTCACGGTGAGCATTCCGTTCACGATTCAATCGGGCGGAAAACTGAATCTCGAAGAAGTGTTTGAGTCGGTCAGCGCCACGCTGGTGAACCAGATGGGACGATCGAACACCCTCGGCACGCAGCCCCTGCCCTGACCTCTCCTCACCATGCCTCAATCCGCCGCCGCACCCGCCCGCATCGCGCCCGCCAGGGGGACCGCCGTCCCGCCGGCCGTATTGTTTGGCGCCACGCCCGGCATGCGCCAGGTGCGGGACCGGCTGGACCGGCTGGCGGGCACCGGCGTTCCGGTGCTGATCACCGGGGAAAGCGGCACGGGCAAGGAATTGATCGCGCGCTACGTGCATACCGAGTCGGACCGGCGCGACAAAGCGTTCGTCCGCATCAACTGTCCGGCGATTCCGGCCAACCTGGTGGAGAGTGAGCTGTTCGGCTATGAGCAGGGCGCGTTCACCGGCGCCTCGGCGGCCAAGGCCGGCCTGATGGAAGAGGCGGGCGGCGGCACGGCGTTCTTCGACGGCATCGGCGAATTGGAAATCACGCTGCAATCGAAGCTGTTGCAGTTGCTGCAGGACGGTGAGTTTGCCCGCGTGGGGGGCCGCGAGAACCGGCGCGCCGATGCGCGGATCGTCTGCGCCGCCAGCCGGCCGCTGGAGCAGGACGTGGCGGCGGGCACGTTCCGCCAGGACCTGCTGTACCGCATTAACGTGGTGACCGTCCATCTGCCGCCGCTGCGCGAACGGTGCGTGGATATCCCGGCGCTGGCGGAATATTTTCTCGAGGCTTGCCGGCGCGAGTTCCGCGCCACGCCTCCGCCGTTCTCAAACCGTTTGCGGCAGGCGCTGATCCATCGCGATTGGCCCGGCAACATCCGCCAGTTGCAGAACGTCATCAAGCGCTACGCCATTCTGGGGTCGGAAGAAGCCATCCTCGCCGAGTTCGAAAAGCCCGGCCCCGAGCCCGGCCAGATCCATCTGAAGCGCATCGGGCGGCAGGCGGCGCTCGACGCCGAGCGCAAGTACATCCTGGGCGCTCTCACCGCTCATAACTGGAACCGCCGGATCGCCGCCCGGACGCTCCATATCAGCTACCGCGCGCTGTTGATCAAGATGAAGCAGAGCGGACTGCCGGCCAAGCGCCGCCAGCCGGCCTCGACTGTGACCCCATGCCAAGAATGATCGAAAAAGACGACGATCCGGATCTCGAGTACGGGGAACGCCGCCAGGGCGGCTCGCCGTTCGATCCGCTTGAGACGTTGCGGCGGCGGCGGTGGTGCCTGCTGGCGCCGCTGTTTGTCTGCGGCCTGGCCGGCTTCGCGGTGGCCCACCTTCTGCCGCTGCTCTATAAATCGACGGCGTTCATCATCGTCGAGCAGCAGAAGATTCCCGAACAGTACGTGACGCCGAACGTCCTGATGACCCTGCAGCGGCGCCTCGATTCGATGACACAGCAGATTCTAAGCCGCACCCGGCTGCAGCGTTTCATCGAGGATTTCAACCTCTATGGCGCCGAGAGGCGGCGCGAGCCGATGGACGACGTCATCGACACCATGCGCGGCCGCGTCGCGGTCGAACTGGTGCAGACGCCGGGACGGCAGGCGGAGATGATCGGCTTCCGCATCCACTTTTCCGACATCGACCGCTACCGCGCGCAGCAGGTCACCAACGAGTTGACCTCTCTTTTCATCGAACTCGACTCGCGCGAGCGGACCGAGCAATCGCACCGCACGACGGCGTTTCTCGAAAGCCAGTTGCAGGAGGCGCAGAAAGCGCTGTCGGGCGAAGAGGAAAACGTGCGCGCCTATAAGATGGAGCACCTGGGCGAGCTGCCCGAGCAGCAGCAAAGCAATCTGCAATTGCTCAGCAGCCTCGAAGCGCAACTGCAGGCGAGCACGGCGGCGCTCGACCGTACCGAGCAGCAGCAGGCCTATCTCGAATCGATGCGGGCGCAGCAGGACGTGGTGTCGTCGCTCGCCAAACCCGATCCGGAAACGCCGGCGCCCGCGGCAGGTTATGCCGCGCAGAACTCGCTGGCGCTGGCCGAATCGGCGCTCGGGAATCTGTGGAGCCAGTTGCATGAAGCGGCCGGAAGGCTGACCGACAGACATCCGGACGTGATTGCCATCAAGAAAGAGATCGCCGACTGGGAGGCTTCCGTGCGGCGTCTGAAGGCCGAGCGCACGGCCAGTTCCGACACCGCCAGCCGCCTGAAAGCGATTCAGATCGAGATCGCCAACGAGAAGCGCGAAAGCGCCAGTCTGCGGGAGCGCATCGGCCAGGTGCAGCTCCGGCTGGGGCAGACGCCGGTGCGCGAAGCCGAACTGGCCGAGCTCACGCGCCGCCACGACAACGCCAAGATGCACTTCCAATCGCTGCTCGAAAAGAAGCTGGGCTCGGAGCTGGCGAGCAATCTCGAAGAACGCCAGGCGGGCGAGCAGTTCCGCCTGCTCGATCCGGCCAGCCTGCCGAAGCGGCCCGAGGGCCGGTCGAAGGTGGTGGGGATCGGCTGGGTGCTTGGCGCGGTTGCCGGGGCGGCGCTGATCGCGCTGCGCGAGTGGATGGACCGGACGGTGCGGCGCGCGGCGGATCTGGCCGCCTACCGGCATGTTCCGGTGCTGGCGCGAATCCCCACCATGCGGTCGGCCGGCGAGGACAAGCGCCGCCGGCGCGGTCTGAGGCTGGAGGCGGCGGCGATCGCCCTCATGATCCTCCTCTCGTTGGGCACGGGCGCTCACGTTTACCTGCGAGGTTGAAATCGAATGAGCTATTCCACCTTCGACGGGTTGGAGCTGCCCGAAATCACGGCGGAACTACGGCCGCACAGCAAGCTGCTGGCCGCCGGAAATTACGGGCCGGCCGCCGAAAAGTACCGGCTGATGGCGCACAAGCTGCATTCCGGGCGGCGGGAAAAGACGCTTCAGACCGTTCTGGTGACCAGCTCGATTCCGGCCGAAGGCAAGACGTCGGTGGCGGCGAACCTGGCCACGGTGCTGGCTCAAACCAGCCCGGGCGTGCTGCTGGTGGACGCCGATCTGCGGGCCGCCGATCTTCCAAAAGCGCTGGGCCTCGAGGGCAACCTGCCGGGGCTGAGCGACGTGCTGGTGGGGGAATTATCCTTGAGCGAAGCGGTGCGGCGGGTCAATCCCCTGGGTCTTTACCTGTTGAGCGCCGGCAGCCTGGCGTCGGAGCCGGTGACGCTGCTTGAGAGCGCGGCATTCGACCGCACGCTCGAGGCGGCGCGGCGGCACTTCGATTGGATTATCGTCGATTCGCCGCCGCTCGCTCCCTTTGCCGACGCCCACTCGCTGGCGGCGCGGGCCGATGGCATCGTGCTGGTGGTGCGCTGGGGCTTCACGCCCACCGGAGAGCTCGACCGCTCGATCGAGGCGCTGGCCGGGCTGCCGCTCACCGGCCTGGTTCTGAACGCCTTCGACGAGCCGCATCACGACGATTACTACACCTACTACAAGCAGAACCGGACACCCAGGCGCGCGCTGGCCAGGGGCGCTTCCGGGCGCTGAACACAACGAGGCATCATCATGATCCGTATTGGCATCCTAGGCTATGGGTATTGGGGCCCGAACCTGGTCCGCAACTTCGCCGACGTGCCCGGCATCGAGCTGGCCGTGGTGGCCGATCTCAGAGACGAGCGTCTCTCGCTCATCCACCGCCGCTACCCAGGCGTCAGACTGACCACCGACGTTCGCTCGGTGCTGCGGGATTCCACGATCGACGCCGTTGCGATCGCCACGCCCGTCTCGACGCACTATCCGCTGGCGATGGAGGCGTTGGCGGCCGGCAAGCATGTGCTGGTCGAAAAGCCGATGACCACCAGCACCGCCGAGAGCCTGCGGCTGATCGAGGAAGCGGCCCGCCGCCGGCGGGTGCTGATGGTGGACCACACGTTCGTCTATACGGGCGCGGTGCGCAAGATCCGCGATCTGATTCACGGCGGGTCGGTGGGCGACGTTTACTACTACGATTCGACCCGCGTTAATCTCGGCCTGTTCCAGCACGACGTGGACGTCATCTGGGATCTGGCCGTGCACGATGTGGCCATCATGGACTACATACTGCCCGAGTGTCCGGCGGAAGTGTCGGCCACCGGGATTGGGCACGTTTCGGGCGCCTCGGAGAACCTGGCCTACGTCACGGCCTTCTACGGCAGCTCGCTGATCGCGCACCTGAACGTCAACTGGCTCTCGCCGGTGAAGGTCCGGCGCACGCTGATCGGCGGCAGCAGGCAGATGATCGTCTACGACGACATCGAGACCAGCGAGAAGGTGAAGGTCTACGACAAGGGCGTGGACGTGAAGAATGGCGATGAATCGCGGCGCAACCTGCTGGTGAGCTACCGTTCGGGCGATATGTACGCGCCGCGGATCGACGGCACCGAGGCCCTGCGGGCGGTGGCGCAGCACTTTGGCGATTGCATCCGCGGCGGCACGGCACCGGTGACCGACGGCCTGTGCGGGTTGCGGGTGGTGAGCGTGCTCGAGGCCGCCACACGTTCGATGAAGGGGCAAGGCAGGGTGGAAAAGGTGGAGACGTGGGGCATGGAGGCGCCGCCCCCGCCGCCGCCGGGTGTCCGTCCGGCCTGTCTCGCCGCCACCGCCTGATCTTCCCCCTTGGATTCGCATGCAAGTTCCTTTCCTCGATCTGAAACAGCAATACCTCCCGTTGAAGGAGGAAATCCTCGGCGCGGTCGCGCGCGTCTTCGATTCGGCCCAGTTTGTGCTGGGCCAGGAAGTGGCCGCCTTCGAGCAGGAGTTCGCCGCCTACTGCGGCGTGGAACACTGCGTGGCGGTCAACAGCGGCACCAGCGCCCTGCATCTGGCGCTGCTGGCGGCGGGCGTAGGCCCGGGCGATGAAGTGATCACCGTTCCGTGCACCTTCGTCGCCACCGTGGCCGCGGTCGAATACACGGGCGCGCGGCCGGTGCTGGTGGATGTCGATCCGGTCAGCTACACGATGGACCCGTCCCAACTGGAAGCCGCCATCACCAGGCGCACCAAGGCGATTCTGCCGGTCCATCTATACGGCAACCCGGCCGATATGGATGCGATCCTCGCCATCGCCCGCCAGTATGGCCTGACGGTGATCGAAGACGCCGCCCAGGCCCATGGCGCCGAGTACCGGGGCATGCGCTGCGGCTCGATCGGCGATCTGGCCTGCTTCAGTTTCTATCCGGGCAAGAACCTGGGCGCCTATGGAGAAGGCGGCATCGTGGCCACCGGCTCGGCCGAACGGGCGCGCAAGGTGCGGATGCTGCGCGATTGGGGCGCCGAGCGCAAGTATCAGCACGTGCTCAAGGGCTTCAACTACCGCATGGAAGGCGTTCAGGGGGCTGTGCTGCGCATCAAGCTGCGGCATCTGGAAGCGTGGACCGAAGCGCGCCGCCTGCACGCCGCGGCCTACCGCCGCGGGCTGACGGGCAGCGGCCTGCACCTGCCCTGGGAATCGCCGGAAAACCGGCACGTCTATCACGTCTACGCCGTCCTCACGCCGCATCGCGAGGAATTGGCGCGCTGGTTGAGCGCGCAAGGCGTACAGACCGGGATCCACTATCCGCACCCGGTGCACCTGCTGCCCGCCTATGCCGATCTCGGCTATCGGGCGGGCGAGTTTCCGGTGTCCGAGCGCATCGCGGCCGAGGAGTTGTCGCTGCCCATGTTCCCGGAGATGACCTCCGGACAAACCGACTTCGTGGCCGAGGCGGTATGGAGTTTCCGCGCCCGTCCGATGGCGGCGACCGCCTGAATCTTGCCCATGCCACGTATGCTTCCGCTGCTGGCGGCCACCGCCTGGCTTGCCGCCGCGCAGACCAATCCCTGCGACCTGAATGGCGATAACGCCGTGGACGTGGTGGATGTGCAGATGGCGGTGGCCATGCGCGCCGGGCAGCGTCCGTGCCGCGCCAATGTCGCCGGCCTCAACGTTTGTAACGATACGGTGGTCGAGCGCGTGCGCGCCGCCTCGCTCAGCGGGCGTTGCGGGCAGAACCGCTCAGCGGTCCTGACGTGGACGGCCAGCCCTTCGCCGAACGTCGCCGGGTACAACGTCTACAGGGCCCTGGCGTCGCGCGGCCCTTACACGCGGCTGACGCCCCTGCCGGTATCGGGCACCAGTTTTACCGACACGGCGGTGGAGAGCGGCCGTCTCTATTACTACGTGACCACGAGCGTGAACACCTCCGGTCTGGAGAGCGCTTTTTCGGTCGAGGCCGCCGCCGCGATTCCGCCATAGAGAACCGATTTCATGCCATCCTCCGTACCCGCTCTACGAACCGTCTTCGACGACGCGCTGACCCCCGCCGACGTTCCGGTGGAGGAGCTAGTCCTCGAACAAGCGCCGTTTCTGCGCATGCTCCGGATCGAAAGGAAAAGAACGGAACGCTCCGGGCGGCCGTTCGTGCTGATGCTGCTCGAAACGGAAACGCTGTTTTCCCGCGCCCGCGCCGGTGCTTTTGAAAAGTTCGCCAACATCCTGGCGCGCACGACGCGCGAGACCGATTTCAAGGGCTGGTACAAAGCCGGATCGACGTTCGGAGTGATTTTCACCGAGATCGACGCCACCCGCGGCGCGGCCGTGACCCGGGCGCTGGCGGCGCGGGTGACGGACGCGCTTGGCGCGGTGCTGCCGGTGGAAGAGGTAAGCCAGGTGCGGCTCTCGTTCCACTTCTATCCCGAGGATCCGGCGGGCCGCGATGGCGATGGAAGCTCCAACCCGGCGCTCTATCCCGATGTGGCGGCGGGCGAGGAGCGGCGCCAGACTTCGCGCCTTCTCAAACGCTCCCTCGACGTCGGGTTGAGCCTGGCCGGGCTGTGCCTGCTGCTGCCCCTGCTGCTGGCGATCGCGGCGGCGATCCAGTCGACTTCGAGCGGACCGGTGCTGTTCCGCCAGCAGCGGGTCGGCCTGGGGGGACGCCGGTTCACGTTCCTGAAGTTCCGTTCGATGCGGGCGTCAAACGACGAATCGGTTCACCGCGAGTACATGCGTTCTTTCATCGCGGGCGGCGAAGGCGCGGCGGCGCTCGAGGGCGCGCCGGTTTACAAGATCACCAACGACGCCAGGGTGACGCGGGTGGGTGGGTGGCTGCGGCGGACGTCCCTCGATGAGCTGCCGCAACTGATCAATGTGCTGCGGGGCGAGATGTCGCTGGTGGGTCCGCGCCCGGCGATTCCCTACGAAGTGGAAGCTTACGCGCCGTGGCATCGCCGCCGCGTGCTGACGGTCAAGCCCGGCATCACCGGATTGTGGCAGGTCTCCGGCCGCAGCCGTGTCCGGTTCGACGACATGGTGCGCCTGGACATGCGCTATGCGGAGTCGTGGAACCTGTGGCTCGACCTGCGCATTCTATTGCGGACGCCGCTGGCGGTGTGGATGGGTTCGGGGGCCTACTAGGGAACTTATGGGCGAATTCTGCTGCATTGCGCCGGACGTGAAGCTCGGCCGGAACGTGAAACTGTCGAAGTTCCTCAATCTTTACGGCTGCGACATCGGGGACAACACCAAGATCGGTGCCTTCGTCGAGATCCAGAAAGGGGCGCGCATCGGCCGCGATTGCAAGATCTCAAGCCATAGCTTCATCTGCGAGGGCGTGACGATCGAGGATGGGGTGTTCATCGGCCACGGCGTCACCTTCATCAACGACATGCATCCGCGGGCGACGGCGGCCGATGGCAAACTGCAGACCGAAGCCGATTGGAAGGTGATTCCGACGCTGGTACGCAAGGGCGCCTCGCTCGGCTCGGGCGTAACGATTCTGGCGGGCGTTACGGTTGGCGAGAACGCCATGATCGGCGCCGGCAGCATGGTCACCAGGGATGTGCCGGCGGGCACGGTAGTGGCGGGCAATCCGGCCAGGGCTCTGGGCCGGGCGGCGGTGGCGGCCAAAGGGTGCTGACCGCGGCGAAAGTCCTGCGCGGCGCCGGTCTGCTGACGGCGTCGCGAATCCTGTGCCATGGGCTCGCGTTCCTGCGCAGCGTGATTCTGGCGCGGACGCTGGCCAAAGCCGACTTCGGGCTCGCCTCCCTGTTCCTGGCCTTTCTGGCGGTGCTCGATTTCGCCAACCGGCTGTCGCTCAACCAGCAGGTGGTGCAGTCGGGGGAAGGAGAGTCGCCACGGTTTCGCGATACCTGCCACGCGCTGCAATGTCTGACCGGCGTCGCGAGCGCGGCGGTTCTCGCGCTGCTGGCCGGGCCGCTGGCCGTCTGGAGCCAGGTGCCGGAAGGGGCCTGGGCCTTCCGCCTGCTCGCGCTCGCGCCCTTGCTGACCGCCTTCTCGCATGCCGATCTCTATATACGCCAGCGCCATCTGGAGTTTCAACCGGCCGTGGCGAGCGAAGTGATACCGCAGTTGGCGCTCACGGCCGCGGCCTGGCCGCTGGCCTCGCTGGTGCCCGATTTCCGTCTGATGTTGTATCTCGAACTGGTCCGGGTGGGATCGACGGTTGGGATGAGCCATCTTCTGGCGCGGACGCCCTATCGCTGGGCCTGGGACCGGCGCCATCTGGCGGGTATGCTGCGCTTCGGCTGGCCGCTGGTGATTGGCGGCGCGCTGATGGCGGTCTCGACGCAAGGCGACCGCGTGGTGGTCAGCCGCTACGGTTCGCTCGAAACGGTGGCCGATTACAGCCTGGCTTGCTCCCTCGTTCTGATTCCGAGCTTTCTGTTCGGACACGTCGCGCTGGGGACCCTGCTGCCGGTGTTGTCGCGCTCCCGGCAGGACCCACCGCGCTACCTGCGCCAGTACCGGACCTGTCTCGAATTGACGGCGATGGGATCGATCGTGTTTCTGGCGGTCGCGGCGGCGGCGGGCGGTGAGGTGTTGACGCTGCTGTATGGCGGGCGGTATTCCGGCGCCGCGGGGATCCTGGCGATCCTGGCGGTGGCGATCGCACTGCGCTGCCTGAGGCAGGTGATGGCCACCGCCCTGATGGCGGCGGCCGATACATCCAGCACGCTGTGGGGCAACCTGGCGCGGATGTTGGGACTTCCGGCGGCGGCCGCCGCGGGCGCCTTCTCGGGCGGCCTGGAGTGGATGGCGGGCGGCGCGATCGTGGGGGAACTGGCCGCCGTGCTGGCTACGCTGCTGTGTTTTGAGAAGGGGCAGCGGGCGGGCGGGGTCCAGACGATCCTGTTCGTTCTCACGGGCGGACTGGCGTTTCTGGCCTGTTCGATGGCGAGTGGACCGGCGCGATACCTCCTCGCCGCGCTACTGCTGGCCGGTCTGTCGTCTTTGGGCGCTCGCCTGTATCCGGCATCGCTTGCCTTCGCCCAGCGCGGTTTCCGCGACGCCGTGGCGCGGCCGGTCGAAGGAGAAGCATGTCTTCGATGAACGGCCTGCGCGTCAGCCGCTTCTCGGGCCTGCTACGGAGGTTCTACGGGTTCCGCCCGCTGCGGCGTCTGTGTCTGTCGCTCGCCCGGCGCCTGGAAGGGGGCGAAATGCGTTCGCGCACCCTGCGCGAGATTCTCGCCGCCTATCACGGCGTGGAAGTGGGCGCCTATAGCTACGGCCCCTGCACGACGCCCGGCCTGTTCCCGGGCGGGGTGGCGGTGGGACGCTACGTTTCGATCGCGCGCGACGTGAAGGTGTTCCTGCGCGATCATCCGCTCGACCGGCTGTCGACGCATCCGTTTTTCTATAACGCGAGCCTGGGGTTGGTGGCGGAAGACACGGTACCGTTCGGGCGGCTCGACATCGGCCACGACAGTTGGATTGGCGCGGGAAGCGTTATTACCGCGGGCTGCCGGCGGATCGGGATCGGCGCGGTGGTGGGCGCCGGCGCGGTGGTGACGGCCGATGTACCGGATTTCGCCATCGTGGCGGGAGTGCCGGCGCGGATTCTGCGTTACCGCTTTGACCGCGCCACACGGGCCGCGGTGCTGGCGAGCGAATGGTGGCTGCGGCCGGTGGAGGAATGTGCGGCGCATCTGGCGGCGATGGTGGAGCCGGCAGTCGTATCCCATCCCCTCCTGGCCGGTTCGAAAGTGGAGCGATGGCACGAATTGAAACAATCGGCGATGTAGTGGACTGGGGGCTCTGCGTCGGCTGTGGCGGCTGCTTCCATGCCTGCGACCGTCAGGCGGTGGAACTGGTCCACATCCCGCAGACCGGCATCCGTCCGCGGTTCACAGGCGATTGCGAGAACTGCACCAGGTGTCTCGACATCTGCCCCGGCCATCGCATTGAACTCAACGGGAGTGCAACCGGCGAGGCCGGTCCTGTGCTCGAAATCTGGCAGGGTCACGCGAGCGACCCGGAGGTTCGATACAAAGGCTCGTCGGGCGGCGTGCTGTCGGCACTTTCCCTCTACTGTCTCGAACAGGGTGGGATGGGACAGGTGCTGCACTCGGCCATGGATCCAACCGAGCCGTGGAAGAACCGCACGGTCGCCAGCCGTTCGCGTACCGAGATTCTGGCGCGGTCGGGGTCGCGGTATGCGCCGTCGTCTCCTTGCGACGGATTGCGGACGGTGGAAGAGAGCGCGGCTCCTTCGGTATTCATCGGGAAACCCTGCGATACGGCCGCGGTGGCCATGCTGCGCCGTGACAACCCCGACCTCGACCGCAAGCTTGGCCTGGTGCTGTCCTTTTTCTGCGCGGGCACGCCGAGCACCGATGGGACGCTGACGCTCGCCGGAGCGCTCGGTTTCGAGACGCAGAAGATCCGCGAAGTGCGCTACCGGGGGGAAGGGTGGCCCGGCGATTTCAAGATTCTGGCCGGCGATGGAAGCTCGGCAAGCCTTTCCTACATGGACTCTTGGAGCAGGCTCACCAAGTACCGTCCGTTTCGCTGCAACCTCTGTCCGGATGGCCTGGGCGCGACGGCGGACATTTCGTGTGGAGACGCCTGGCATGCCTACGAGGGAGGCGGGCAAGCGGGGACTTCGCTCGTGCTCGTGCGAACCGAACTGGGACGCGTCGTTCTTCGAAAGGCGATGGAGGCGGGCTATGTAACGTTGGCCCCTTCGAGTGAGGGCGCGGTGCTGCGGGCACAGGCCGGCCTGGTGGATCGCAAACGCAACGTATTCGGACGCCTGCTGGCGATGAGGATGATGGCCATCCCGGCGCCCCGCTTCCCGGGCTTCGGTCTCTTCCGTTGCTGGGCACAACTAAGTCTCGCGAGGCGCGCCCGTTCGGTGGTAGGCACTCTGCGCCGCCTGGTGAGACGGCGTGCCTGGAAGAAGAACGGCCTGCTGGAACCCAACGCCGGGTAGAGATTCATGAGTGCAATCGGCATCGTCATTCTGGGTGTGCTGTGCATCGCGATGCTGGCCGCGCCAAGGCGCTGGGCGATGGCTCCCCTTGTGGGTGCGGCCTGCTTTCTGACGCTGGCGGGGTTTGAGATCGGATCGATCGCCATCACCGGTCCGCGCGCGGTGATCGCCTGCGGTGCGATTCGAGTGGCCGTGCGGCGGGAATTTCCCAACCGGTTCCTGCTCACCGACGGGCTCTACATGCTGCTCGCCCTCAGCGTGGCGGGGGCCGCTGTGTTTCGAAAGAATCCGGCCGGCACTCTGATCTTCAATCTCGGCTTCGCCTACGATGCGCTGGGCTTGTATTTCCTGTTCCGCTGTTTCCTCCCTCACCGGGCGGCACTGCCCCGCGCGGCGGCCGTGGTGGCGGTGGCGCTATCGGTCGTGTCGCTTTGCATGATCTATGAATGGGTGGCGCTTTCCAACGTGTTTAGCGCTCTAGGAGGCGTACCGGCGATGCCCGCCATCCGCGATGGCCGGGTGCGGGCGTCGGGCCCGTTCGCCCATCCGATTCTCGCCGGAACGGCGGGGGCGGCCATGCTGCCGGTCATGGCCGTGCTGTGGCGATCCGGGCACCGGCTGGCGATTCCCGGAACCGCGGCCTGTCTGGCCATGATCGCGACCAGCGGTTCGAGCGGACCGATCCTCGCCGCGCTGGTCAGCCTGGCCGCATTGGCCTGCTGGAAGCTCCGGAATCACATGGCCCCGATGCGCTGGACGGCGATCGGCCTCTATGCGGTTCTCGAAGCCGTCATGAAGGTACCCGCCTACTACATCATCGGCCGGTTCGATCTGACCGGCAGCAGCACCGGTTGGCATCGCGCAGAGCTGATCCATTCGAGCCTCGACCATCTGAAGGAATGGTGGGCCTTCGGAACCGACTACACGCGGCACTGGATGCCGACGGGGGTGACCTGGAGCCCCAACCATACCGACATCACCAATTACTACGTCCACCTCGGAGTGATCGGAGGCCTCGCGCCGGTGCTGATCTTCCTGGGCATACTCAGCGCGGGTTTCGCGGCAGTTGGCAGGGGGCTCGAGAACGTAAAGGAACGCTCCAACCGTTTCGCTCTTTGGGCATTCGGATCGGCACTATTCTCCCATGCCATGGCGTTTCTATCGGTGTCCTACTTCGACCAGTCGGTCATGTTCTTCCACCTGACGATGGCGGGCGCGGTTTCCGGGCTGGCCGCGGGCCGGACTAGGTCTTCTGTCGAATGATGAAAACCATGGTGTGTGTGATGGGCGTTCCGGTTACGTCCGAAAACCGGGGTGTACATGCTCTGAAGGAGTCGCTGCTGCTGCTGTGCCGCGAGGCCGCACCCGGGGCGGAATTGGCGCTGCTCATCGCCAAGCGCGACGGCGAAACGGTTTCAGACGATCGCGGAAACCCAATCCGGGTCGTCAACTACCGGCTCTCGCCGCGGTCGCGTCCGAGCCGCCACCTGGCTTGGATTCTCCTGGCGTCCGTAATCTACCGCTACTGCCGGTGGGGGTGGCTGCGGCCGGCTCTGGCACGATCGACGCCTTGGATCCGCACCGTCCTCGACGCCGGGACGGTGGGCGACATCCGCGGCGGCGACAGCTTCAGCGACATCTATGGGCTTTGGAATTTCGTGGTTGGCTCGGTGCCGGCGCTGTCGGTGATCCTGCTCGGCGGGCGGCTGGTGCAGTTTCCGCAGACCTTTGGCCCTTTCGAGCACCGCCTCGCCAGACGCATCGCGCGGGCGATCCTGAGCCGCTCGGCGGCCGTGCTGGCGCGGGACCGGGTGAGCCGGGAAGTGGCGCGGGAGCTGGCGGGAGAGGCCGTTCCCGTAGGCCAGTGTCCGGATGTGGCTTTCTGCCTGCCGGCGGTCAAACGAAACGTCCGCCGGCCGGTGCCCGCCATCGGCCTGAACGTGAACGGACTGATGTACAACGGCGGCTACACCCGCCGGAACATGTTCGGTCTGAAGATCGACTATCCGCTCTATCTGCGCCGGGTGTTGACGGAACTGTTGCGGGAAGAACCCGCCGCTGAAATCTGGCTGATTCCCCACGTGCTCGGAAACAGCGACGGCGTCGAGAACGATGCCGCCGCGTCGCAGAAGGTGCATCGGGCGCTGCCGCCGGAGTTGAAGGGCCGTGTGCGGCCGATCGGGGAGATCGGGAGCGCCCAGTCGGTGAAAGGGATCATCGGCGAGTGCGACTTTCTGATCGGCTCCCGCATGCACGCCTGCATCGCCGCCCTTTCCCAAGGCATCCCGGCCGTGGGCGTCGCCTATAGCCGCAAGTTCGCCGGCGTTTTCGAAACCGCCGGCATGGCGGACTGGGTGATCGACGGGCGGCAGTGCTCGACCGAGGAAGCGGTCGCCCGAACGGTGGAGCTCTATCGCATGCGGGACCGGATCAGGCCGGATCTGGCACGGCAAGCCGCCGAGGCACGCGCCTCGGTACGCCGCGCGATGAGTGAGATCCTCGCGGCCGGCCAACGGGAGGAACAACATGCTGCCGCGGCTCGATAGAATCCTCACGCTTTCGGTGGGCCGTCCGCTGACGGCGCTGCTGTCAAACACGCCTGAAGCGAGCGTTCCGATCCTCATGTACCACAGCGTGTCGGAGTACACGGGACCTCCCTGCCATCCCTATTACCGGACCGACACCCATCCATCGATGTTCCGGGCGCAGATGGAGGCGCTTCATGCCGCGGGCTGGCGAACCGCCGATCTCGACGCGGTGGACTCAGCGGCCGGTGCACGCCGGTTCGTCATCACCTTCGACGACGGGTACGAGGATTTCTACCACTCCGCCTTCCCGGTGCTGCAATCGTTCGGCTACACCGCCACCATGTTTCTACCGGCCGCCTATATCGGGGAATCGAATCTCGAATTCGACGGGCGCCGCTGCCTGAGTTGGACCCAGGTGCGCCAGTTGCAAGGCATGGGCATCTCGTTTGGATCCCACACGGTGACCCATCCCAAGCTGACACAGTTGCCGGCGGAAGGGCTGCGGCGGGAGGTAGAAGACTCCAAGGCGTCGATCGAGCATCACACCGGGAAGACGGTCGCGGCGTTCTCATACCCATATGCCTATCCCGAACAGGACCGGCCCTTTCGCCGGAGGCTGGACGATTTGCTCGAGCGGGCGGGCTACACGCTCGGCGTCAGCACCATGATCGGGCGCGTCTCGGCGCGCAGTGAACGCTACGGCCTGCCGCGCCTGCCGGTGAACACACTCGACGATCCGCCGCTGCTGGGCGCCAAGCTGGCGGGCGAATACGACTGGATCCACGCCTTCCAGTCGCTATCGAAACGTCTGAGGGCGGTGAGTTGATTCAACCCTACGTTCTGATCACGCCGGCGCACAATGAGCAAGCGCACCTGGAAGGCGTCGTCGAATCCGTGCTGCGGCAGACGGCGCGGCCGATGCGCTGGGTCCTGGTGGACGACCGGTCGAGCGACGGCACGGACGCGCTCGCGTCGGCCTGGGCGCGGCGGCACGATTTCATCCGCGTGCTGAGGCGCGAGGGAGAGCCCAACCGCCATTTCGCCAACAAGGCCGCGGCCTTTAACGCCGCGCTGCCATTGATCGAGGACCTGCCCTACCGCTACATCGGCAACCTCGATGCCGACATCGAGCTGTCCGGCCGCTACTACGAAACCGTTCTCGGCGAATTCGAGCGGGACCCGCGGCTCGGCATCGCCGGCGGGCCGGTATGGACCCGCGGTTCCCGTGGCGATTTCCGCCAGTGGCTGGCGCCCGACAGCGTACCCGGCGCGGTGCAGCTTTTCCGCCGCGAATGCTTCCTCGATATCGGAAACCGTTACCAGCCCCTCGCCCGCGGGGGCATCGACGCGGCGGCGGAAATTACGGCGCGCATGCGCGGCTGGAAGGTCAAGCACTTTCCACACAGCCCGGCGTTTGAGAACCGCCGGATGGGCTGCGCCACTGGAGGCATCCTCCAGGCGCGGTTTCGGGAAGGCGCGCGCTTCCACTCGCTCGGCTACGATCCGCTGTTCTACGCGCTGCGCGCGGTCTACAAATGCCTGGAGCGGCCGTGGGCGGCGGGCAGCCTGGCGGCGCTGACGGGCTTCTTTCTCGCCCGATGGCGCGGCGAGCCGGTCTCTCTATCCTCCGAAGCCGTTTCGTTTCTCAGAACCGAGCAGCGTTTGAAGATGCGGGCGGCGCTTGGCCTGCGAACCTGACCATGGACCTTTCGATTCTCATCGTGAACTGGAACTCGGCGGACTACCTGCGCGGTTGTCTCGAGAGTCTCGCCAATGGCCTGCACGGCCTCGCGGCGGAAATTCTGGTGCTCGACAACGCCTCCCGGGATGGCTGCGGGGAGATGCTGGCGGCCCGCTTTCCCGGCGTGCGGTTCGTGCAGAGCGAGGTGAACCTCGGCTTCGCCAAGGCCAACAACCGCCTGGCCCGGGAATCGTCCGGGCGCGCGCTGCTGTTGCTGAATCCGGACACGCAGGTGCTGGGGCCGGCGATCCCCGCCATGCTGGCGGCGCTTGAAAGCCAACCCGATGCCGGCATCGTCGGCTGCAAGCTGCTCAACGCCGACGGCAGCATCCAGGAAAGCTGCGTGCAGCGGTTCCCGAGCCTGGCGGGCGAACTGTTCGATAGCGCGGAGTTCGCCGCGCGCGGCCATGCGGCGTTGTGGCGGCGCACAGGCGCCACGGCGGTCGACTGCGTTTCCGGAGCCGCCATGATGGTGCGGCGGACGGTCTTTGAAGCGGCGGGCGGGTTCAGCGAAGACTACTTCATGTACGTCGAAGACCGCGATCTTTGTCTGAAGGCGAATCGGCTGGGCTGGCGGACCTACGTGCTGCCGGCGGTGTCGATTGTCCACTACGGCGGCGCCAGTGCGCAGAGCCGGCCCGAATCGCAGTTTGAAGTGATCACCCGCTGGAGCTCGCTGCTCGAGTTCATGCGGCGGCGCAGAGGAACAACATGGGCGGCGCTGTTCCGCGGCGGCATGGTCCTGTCGGCGCTCGGCCGGCTGGCGGTTCTGGCGATCCTCGGCCGCGGCGGCCGGAGCCGGGACAAATGGAATACCGTTCTGCGATGGAGTCTGGGATTGAAAGGTCTGGCGGCGCTGTGGCTGCTGCTCGCCGCTTCCGGCCTGGCTCAAGGTGTCTTCTTCGCCGACGACTTCGAAGTGGGCGACTTCTCGGCCTGGTCCGGAGCCGACCAATCGAACCCGTCGGGCGGCAAGCCGGGCTGCGCGGTGACGGCGCACCGGCCCCATTCGGGCCACCTTTCCTTCCGCGCCGAAATCGGGGCGGGAGGGAACTGCAAAAACCTTCACGCCTTCCCCGCCACGGCCAACGTCAACGTCCGATTCTTTTTCTTTGTGGAACCGGGAAGCCTCGCCACGGCGGGAACCGGCGCCACCATTCTCACCGTCGAAAACGGCCCTCAACTGCGCCTGCTGAACGACAAGGGGATTCTCGTGCTGCGCGAGCGCTCGGGAGTGGTGGGCCAGACCGGGATCAGCCGCGGGGAATGGCATTCGCTCGAAGCGACCGCCAGACTGGCGGCCGATGGAACCGGGTCCGCCACGGTGCGGGTGGATGGAGCGAACTATCTGACCGCCACCGGCCTCACGACCGGCGCTTCGACCGATCGCGTTTATTTGAGCGTGGAAAATTTCGCGACGGCCACCGGACTTCTCTATTTCGACGATGTCGTGCTGAGCGCTTCCCCGGTCGGGGCGCCGGCGGCCGGCCTCACCGTCCGCCTGCCCAACACGGCCGCGCGCTCGGCGGTTCCAGTGGATGCCGTGATCTACGGACACAGTCCCACCGATAAGCTGTCGGCGCGGCTCAACGGCGTGACGGTCCACGAAAAGGCGGGACCGTTGAGCGGCCGGGAGAGGTTCGCGGTACGGATCGGCGAATTGGGGCGCGGCAATCATTCCCTGTATGTCAGCCTTTCCACCGCCGCCGGCGCCGAGAAAGCGGCCTACGCCACCAGCGTGACCAAATACATGGCCGGGATACCCGCCGTTTCAATCGATGAGCACAACAACATCTGGCGCGGGGGAAGCAAGTTCTTCTCCCTCTCGCCGTTTGAAGATGGCGTCACCAAGTGGCAAAGCTGGCTGCAATCGAACGCCGTGAACACTTACGGATGGGTGGCGGGTTATGTCAACGGCTACGCCTATCACAAGGACAATTACCGCTCGTTTCTCGATTCGCTCAACGGCGCGCCGGCCATCGGCCCGAACGACAACTTCACCGGGCGCGGGGAAGGCGTTTATGCCGCCAACGGCTCGAGCGCCGTGGCCATCGTCATCGACTACGTGAAGGCGCTCGCCACCCATCCCAGCAAATTCATGTGGACCTGGAAGGATGAGCCCGACCTCGGCCCGGTGCCTGGACACGTTCCGCCCGAGCGGATGATCGAGCTGATGGAGGCCACGCATCAAAACGACGCCCATCATCCGGTGATGCTCAACCTGGCCGGATACCCCGCCAGCAACGTCAGGAACAGGCGCTCGGGCTGGCATTACCCGATCGTGCCCAACTCCCGGCCGCTGGTGGCCGACGTGTTCGCCTTCGACATGTATCCGCTGATCTACCAGGCGAGGGGGCTATGGAATGTCACCCAATGGGTGGAGCAACTCGGCAGGCTGCGCCGCTACACCTACGATCTGGTGCCCTGGTATACGTTCATCGAAGGCGGCATTCAACCCTGCCCCAATCCGCCGGTGTGCACGGGCGGCTATGGACCCACGCCCGCCCAGGTGAACATGGAAGCCTGGCTGGCGGTGATTCACGGCATGAAGGGGATCTCGTGGTGGGGGCCGCTGGCCTACATCGACACGCCTCGCCGGGAGGTGATGGCGCGATTTGCGGCCACCGCCACCGCGCTCAAGGACGTGATTCTGAGCGAGACGGCGCGCACGGTCTCAAGCGCCAATACCGCGGCCCGCAATCGCGTCGACGCGATGGTGAAGGAAGACGCGCATTCCATCTATGTCTTCGCCGCGCGCCTGAGCGATATCGGCGAGCAGTTCGACCCGCCGGTGACGGCTCTGCTTACCGTATCGGATCTCGGTACCACGCAGGCCGAGGTGTACGGGGAAAACCGCACGGTGCCGGTGGTCAACGGCCTGATCGCCGATCAATTCGCCGCCTGCGGCGTGCACATCTACCGCATCCCGCGGCCGTCGAGCGCGGCGCCCGCGCCACCCTCCAACCTGACTGTGCGGGTGAACGGATGAGAGTCTGTCTCATCGCCTATCGCTT
Organism: uncultured Acidobacteriota bacterium; assembly: GCA_902826685.1. Classification (GTDB taxonomy): domain Bacteria; phylum Acidobacteriota; class Terriglobia; order Bryobacterales; family Bryobacteraceae; genus CADEFT01. The sequence continues at coordinate 186,616 of CADEFT010000002.1, read as the reverse complement.
CTACGACGGCAACTCGCATATGCTGCAGTTTGCCAGGGCGCTGGCGGGCCGGGGCGACCAGGTGGACGTCATCTGCCTGCGGGCCAAAGGGCGCGCGCGCGTGGAAACGGTCGATGGCGTGCGCGTGTTCCGCATCGCCACTCGCTCCAGGGAGCGGTTCCGTTTCGCCGGATACCTGTTCCGCCTGGCGCTGTTTATCGTACAGGCGGCGGCGCTCGCCGCATGGCGATGCCTGCGGCATGGCTACGATCTGGTTCACGTCCAAACGGTGCCCGACGTTCTGATGCTGGCGGCCATTGGGCCGAAATTACTGCGCACTCCGGTGCTGCTCGACCTGCGCGATCTTTCGCCGGAATTGTTCGCCAGCAAGTTTCAATTGCGTTCGAACTCGGCTCTCTTCCGCCTGCTTCTTCAGTTTGAGAAAGCGGCGGCCGGATTCGCCGATCACGTGATCGTGGCCAACCCGATCTGGCTCGAACGGGTGGCCGGGCGCTCAGCGGCCCGGTCAAAGTGCACGTCGATTTGGTATTACCCGGACCCGGAGCTATTTCCTTTGTCGGCGCGGAAGCCCCGCCAGGGCCGGTTCACGATTCACTATCCGGGTTCGCTGCACTGGCACCAGGGGCTCGATATCGCGCTCGAAGCCTTCGCCAAATTTCACGCCGAGCTTCCCGGCTCTGAGCTCTGGATTCAGGGAGAGGGACCGGAGAAGAGAGACCTGAAGCGGCTGGCGCGGGAATTGGGCGTCGGGGATTCGGTGCGCTGGCTGGCGCCGGTTCCGGTGTCGGAAATCGCCTCCGTCATGGGCCAGGCCGATCTGGCCATCGTGCCGAAGCGATCGAAATGCGCCTTCGGCAGTGAGGCCGCCAGCACCAAGATCGCCGAGTTCATGGCCGTCGGCGTGCCCGTGGTAGCCAGCCGCACGCGCATCGACTCGCTGTTCTACGACGATTCGGTGATCCGCTTCTACGACAACGACGATCCGCGGGCGCTGGCGGAGGCGATGCTCGCGGTGGCTCGCGATCCCGAACTCGCACTCGCGCTGCGGACCAACGCGGCGCGGTTTCTGCGCGAAAGCGCCTGGGAAGGCACGGTGGCCGCCTACCGCCGTCTGGCGACCGCGCTCGCCTCGCCGGCGCCACCGGCGGCCCCTTCGGCCGAGGCATTGGAGCATGACCCTCGAACTCGTTGATCCGCTGTCCGAGCCGCGCTGGAATCAGTGGGTCTCGGCTTGGCCCGAAGCCTCTTTTTTCCACGGCGTCGAATGGTTTCAGGTGCTCAGCGAGTGCTACGGCTACCGTGCCCGGAACCTGGTGTGGAAACAGGCCGGCCAATTGCGCGGCCTGCTGCCGATGATGGAGGTTGCGAGCATCCTGACCGGGCGGCGGGGCGTGAGCCTTCCCTTCTCCGACGAGTGCCGGCCGCTCGTTTCCGAGGGAGCCGGTCTCGAAGGGCTGCTCGATCCCATGCGCGCGCTGGGAAAACGGTGCGGCTGGAAGTACCTCGAACTGCGCGGCGGAGCGGAGGCCATCCCGGGCGCGGTCGCCGTCGAGCGGTACCTGGCGCACCGGCTCGCACTCAAAGGCAGCGAAGACGAGCAGTTCCGGAACATCGAAAGCGCGCAGCGCCGCAACGTGCGCAAGGCGCGCCGCGAAGGCGTGGCGATTGAGCGGCTCCAGACCGAGCAAGCCATACGCTCCTACTACGAACTGCACTGCCAGACCCGCAAGCGTCAGGGCGTACCGCCGCAGCCGCGCCGGTTTTTCCTTTCCCTGCACCGCCATGCGATCGCACGGGGGCGCGGATTCGTTCTGTTGGCCAACCACGGCGGACGTCCGGTGGCGGGCGGCGTTTTTCTGCATGCCAACGGAAACGCCATTTTCAAATTCGGGGCTTCCGATCCAAGCGTTCAGCATTTGCGCGCCAACAGCCTGCTGATGTGGGAAGCCATCGTGCACCTGCGCCGCTTAGGCGCCCGGGAGCTTTCCTTCGGCCGCACCGATTCCGGCCATACCGGCCTGCTGCGTTTCAAGCGCAGCTGGGGCGCGGCGGAATCTACTCTCGACTACCGGCGGATCGGGCTATGCGAGTCCGCCGGGTGCGAAACCACCACCGGCCGCGGCGAAGCGGGCATCGCCGCCGGTCTCCTCAAACGAATGCCCGTTCCGATTCTTCAAGCCTTGGGTCATGTTCTGTACCGGCATGCGGGCTGAATCGAGCGCTCCTTCATGCACCCCTTGCTCAGCGATTCCTACTACACGGTCAGGCCGTTTCTTCCGCGCCAGCTTCAGATCCTGCTCAGAAGCTGGCATGCCCGCGTCAAGCGCCGCTCGACGGCCAGTGGCTGGCCCGATTGCCAGACGGCGGCCCCGGCTCCGCCTTTCTGGCCGGGATGGCCGCGCGGGAAGCGTTTCGCGCTGGTGTTGACGCACGATGTCGAGACGGAGGCCGGCGTGGCGCAATGCGAGCGCCTGGCGCGGCTCGAAGAGGATCGCGGCCTGCGTTCCGCTTTTGGCTTCGTGCCGCGCCGCTACCGCACGCCGGACCGTCTTCGCCTGGATCTGGCCGCGCGTGGATTCGAAATCGTCGTCCACGGGCTCTATCACGATGGAAAAGACTTCCGCGACCGCGCTACGTTTGAGCGCCGGCGGGGGCCCATCAACGCCGCCCTGCGGGATTGGGGGGCGCGCGGATTCAGTTCGGCCTCCATGCTGCACGATCCGCGCTGGCTCGCCGAACTGGACATCGAGTATTCGCTGTCCAGCTACGACGCCGATCCCTTCGAGCCGCAGCAATGCCAGGCGGGCCGCCTCTTTCCCTACTGGGTCGAGTCGCCGGGCGCCGGGCGCGCGGGCTTCCTCGAGATGCCCTACACGCTGCCGCAGGACTTCACCTTGTTTGTGCTGCTGAAGGAGCCAAGCAACGCCCTGTGGCTGCGCAAGCTGGACTCGATCGCACGCCACGGCGGCATGGCGCTGGTGAAGGCCCATCCCGACTTCATGAGTTTCGGCGGTTCCCGCCACAACCGCTATCCGGCCTCGTTCTATTCCGGCTTTCTCGACGCGGTGCAGGAACGCTACGGGACGGAAGTCTGGTATGCCAAACCCGCGGAAGTAGCCGAATTCTGGCGCGGCCTGGCTTCGCCCGCCGGACCCTCCCGCCTGGCGCCGAACACGGCGCTTTGCGCCCGCTGCCAGAGTGCGAATGCCGCCGGGTGGCTGAACGACTACGCTCCGGCGGGTGGAGAAAAGGCCATGGCCGCCAGCCGCGGCCACCAGGTGGCATGAAGATGCACTCGCACCTGCCGTTCGCCGCGCTCCTGCTGGTCTCGCTGATCCTCTATGCCGCGCCCGCCGCCGGTCTATTGCGTCTGGCCCAGGCCGACGACCGCTATAGCCATACCGCCTTCATGCCCTTGCTGGCGGCGGCGGTCGTCTCTCTCCAATTCGACCGCAGCGGGCGCTTCCCGCGGTTGGCGCCGCCGCTGGCGGTCGCGTTCCTGATGGGTTCGGCCGGATTGCGCGTGGCCACCGCCTCAAGCTCCCTGACCATCCAGATCTCGGCCCTGGTTGCGGTCTGGACCGGTGCCTTTCTGATCTGCTACGGCCGCGCCGCTCTGAAGACCGCCGGCTTTTCCGTCCTGCTCCTGCTGCTCGCCATCCCGCCGCCGGTGGCGCTGATGGACCGGATCTCCGCCATTCTGCAATCGGTTTCGGCCGCCTTCTCGCACGAGTTGTTCCGGCTGCTCGGAGTGCCGGTGTTCCGGCAGGGCAATACGCTCGCGCTGCCCGGTCTGACGGTCGAGGTAGCCGAACAATGCAGCGGTATCCGCTCGACGGTGGCGCTGGTCATCACCGGCCTGCTGGCGGGATACTTCCTGCTGCGTTCGCCCTCGGCGCGATTGGCGCTGGTGCTCGCCACCGCGCTGGCGGCCATCCTCAAGAACGCCGTGCGCATCGTGTTCCTGTCGTCGATGGCGGTCTATGTGGACGAGGGAATCCTGCATGGAACGCTGCACCATTCCTACGGAGGCACCGTGTTCTCACTGGTCGCCGTCGCCCTCATCGCGCCGGTGCTGTGGATTTTGCGCCGGGCCGAGCGCACCGCATCCCACCTGCCCGTTTCCGGAGGTTCCTGACATGCCGTTCAAACAAGCACTCTGCTTCGTCCTCGCGTGTTTCGTCTGCGCCTGCTCGAAAGATGCGGACGCGCTCAAACAGCAATACCTCAAAAGCGGCCAGGCACACGCCCGCAAGTCCGACTTCAAGGCGGCGATCGTCGAATACCGCAACGCGCTGGAGCACGACCGTAAGAACGTCGAAGTCCTGCAGAATCTGGCCGAAGCTTATCTCGCCAACCGGCAGCCGCGCGAGGCCTACGCGGCCCTTATGCAGGCGGTGGCCATCGACCCGGGCCGCACCGATGCGCGTCTGCACCTGGGGCGGCTCTATCTGAACGCGGGCGATTTCCAGAAAGCCGAAGAGCAGGCGGCCTTCGTTGTGGGGCGCGATGCGTCCAACGTCGCCGCGCAGCAGATTCTCGGAGCCTCGTTCAGCGGCCGGAATCAAACCGAGAAGGCGCTGGAGGTGTTTGAGAAAGTGGCCGGACTGGCCCCGCGGGAGGCGTCGTCGTTTCTCAATCTGGGCGTCAGCCAGGCGGCCGCCGGCCGTTCTGAGGAAGCGAAGCTCAATCTGCAAAAGGCCGCCCGCCTCGATCCGAAACAGACGCAGGTCTATCTGGCGCTGGCCGATTTTCACGTGCGCGCCGGCCAGAGCGAGTTGGCTGGACAGGAACTCGACAAAGGCATCGAAGCCAATCCGGAGGCGATTCGCCTGTACATGGCGCGGGCCGATCTGCTGGCCGCCGCCTCTCAAACCGCGCGGCTCGACCAGTTGCTCACCACCCTGCGGGAACGTGTGCCGAAACCGGAAGCCGCCATGGCCATCGGCGATTTCTTCGCCGCGCGCGCACAGCGCGAACGCGCCATTGCCGAGTACAAGCGTGGCGTTACCCTCTCCCCCTCGAGCCACGAGTTGAAGGCGCGGCTGGTCGAACAGCATCTGGGAGCCGGCCAAGTCGCCGAGGCCGTCCGCTGGAACCAGGAGATCCTCGGCGACAAGCCCAGGGATGTCGCCGCCGGCATCGCCCGCGGGCGGATTCTGCTCGCTCAAGGACAGCGCGAGGAAGCGATCGCCGAGTTGCGGCGCCAGGCCGCGCAGGCGCGCGACTCCGCTCAGGTCCATCACTTTCTGGCCATCGCCTATGTGCGTGCCATGCAAACGGCGCAGGCGAAAGTCGAATTTCAGGAGGCCATGCGGCTGGACGGCGGATTCCTGCCGGCGCGGTTGAGCCTGGCCGAGCTCCACCTCAGCCTGGATGAGATTTCCTCGGCCCGTGAGGTGGCCGAAGCCGCTTTACGAACGTTCCCCGGCAACGGCCCCGTGCGCTCTCTGCTCGCTTCGGCACTGCTGCGCCAGCGCGATTTTGAGGGCGCGCGCCAACATCTGGCCGCGCTGCGCGCCGCCATGCCTCGCGATCCCGCCGTGGCGATGATGTTCGGCGTGAGCCACGCCGCCGAACGCAAGTGGCGCGAGGCCGAACGGGAATTCGAAACCGCGCTCAAACTGGAGCCGCGCTACACGCCCGCGCTGGCCGAACTGGCCGCCATGTGGACCGCCAGCGGCCAGTCCGCCCAGGCCTTCGCCCGGCTGCGGGAGCACGCCGCCGCCAATCCGGACGACTCCAGCGCTCAATTGCTTCTCGGTACGCTCGGCCGTCAGCTTCGCGATTATCCACGGGCGGAAGCGGCCCTGCGGCGCACGCTCGAACTGGCGCCCCAGAACGCTCAGGCCCACCTGCAACTGGGCGGCGTTTACCAGGAACAGGGCCGCCCGGACGAAGCCATCGGCCACTACCGGGAGGCGCTGCGCCTCGAGCCCCGGTCTTCGGGGATCCATGCCCTGCTCGGAACGGCGCTGCTCAAAAAAGGCGATGTCGAGGCCGCGCGCCGGCATTTCCAACAAGGCCTGGCCATCGATCCCAACTCCGCCGTGATCGCCAACAACCTGGCGGTGGCGAGCGCCGGCGGCGGCGGCAATCTCGACGGCGCGATGGCCCTGGCGCAGCGGGCGCGCGAGATCTCACCCGGCCTGGTCCATGCCGCTGACACGCTCGGCTGGATTGAGTACCGCAAGGGGCTCTACCGCAGCGCGGTCCGCCACCTGGAGGAAGCGGTGCGGAAAGCGCCCGGCTCGGGAACCTATCAGTATCACCTCGGCATGGCGCTGGTGGCCGCGGGCCAAAAGGATCGCGGCCGGGGCCATCTCGAGACCGCCATCGGACTCGACCTCGATCGGGAAGACGCGGCGCAGGCGCGCACCACCCTGGCCGGACTTCGCTAAAATCCCCCTAATGCCCGGAGAAACCAAGATGAAGAAATTAATACTGTGGTTCACCGCCGCGGCGGCCCTGACGCATGGAGCCGACGGTCCCGTCATTCTGCCGGAACCGAGTGCCATCGATATCCGGCTGTGCTGGCTGGCGGGACTGGCGCTGCTGGCCGTGAAGCGGAAAAAGCTCAGGATCCCCCTGTGAGCCGTGCCCGATCCATCGCCTCCTGGCTTTGGTGGGCGGTGGTCGCCGGAACGGTCATCGGCTCCCTGACGCCCAGGTCCGACAGCGCCCTCGCGCAGTTCCGCGATTCGCACGACCGGGTTCTGCACATGGCCTGCTACGCGGCGCTCACCGGCCTGCAAGCCTTCGAATCGACGCGGCGGCGGGCGATCACGTTTGGACTGGCGCTGCTCGCCGGAGTGGCCATCGAATGCATTCAGCCCTTCGTCGGCCGGGCGTTTGATTGGGCGGACGTCTTCGACAATACGGCCGGACTCGTTCTCGGTGTAATTACGGCCACGGTATTACGAGAACAATGGATGCCTGGCTAATGAGTTTTGCTTAACTCATTTCACATTGCAATGCCGATCAGAACAGCGTGCCCATTGCAATCCTCCGTTCGCTGTTCGTGTTTCTATTCGTATCGCTAAGCGCAACCGCAGCCAATCTGGCCGCCGGCCCCGGCCGCGCCTACCCCTCCCCCTGCGCCGCCATCCAGGCCGCCCAGGCCGGCGATGTGGTCGAAGCCGAAGCCGGCGCCTCCTGGCCGGACGACTACTGCGTCATCACAGCGCCCGGTCTCACCATCCGCTCGACCGGGGCGGCGCGGGCGCGCATCGAAGCCTCCGGAAACGGCTATGAAGCCAACGGCAATGCCATCTGGGTCGTCGCGGCGCGCGACGTTACCATCGACGGCTTCGAGTTTCATGGCGCAACCGATGGCACGGCGATTCTGGCCACGCCCAATGGCCGGTTCACCCTGCGCAACTCCTATCTGCACGGCAACCGCGCCGGCCTGGCCGTATCGGGCGGCGCCGACTCGGAGATCGTGGTCGAAAACACGGAGTTTGCGCGCCATGGCGCCGGGCACAATATCGACATCGGCCCGGTGGCGCGATTCGTTCTGCGGTTCTCCTATTCCCACCATGCGGCCCAGGGCCACCTGGTGCGGTCGCGCGCGGCCGAAAGCCACCTGCTGTACAACCGCCTGACACAGGAATCGGGTGCCGCGGCCGCGCCTGTCGCGGTTCCCGCCGGACGCGCCTTCCTGATCGGCAACGTGGTGCAGCGTTCCGAAGAGTCGCTGGAGGGCTGCGTCGTCGATGCGGGCGCCACCGGGTTGTACGCGATCTCCAATACCTTCGTCAACAACGGCACGGAGTGTGCTCTAACCCAAGCCACCCCGCGCAGCGTGATCCGCAACAACATCTTCGCCGGCGCCAATGCCGTAGCGCCGGAATCCAATTTCGCCGGCGAGGCGGATTTCGTGGACGCGGCCGCGCACGACTACCGGCTGCGTTCGATATCCGGCGCCATCAACACGGCCGTCGCTTTGCCGGCCGGGTTGGATTCGTTGTTCGAGTACGCGCATCCGCTGTGCGGGGTCCCGCGCACGACGGTGGGTGCCGCCGATATGGGCGCCTTCGAGTACGGAGCGCCCGATCGTGCTGGCTGTTCCGCCGCGGCGCTCGATACGGTGGAGCCGCCAAGGAGCGCCGCCTCGTCCGCCCATACGCTGATCGCGCTATCCACCGGTTCGGCGCGGCCCGGCGAAGTGGCCAGCGTCAACCTTTTCCTGTTCAACGTGGCCAGTTCGAGCGCCGCCGCCCAGTGGACCCTCACCTATCCGCCGGGTGCCTTTCAATCGATCGAAGTGAGGCCGGGCCCGGCGGCGCTGGCGGCGGGCAAAAGCGTCTATTGTTCGGGCTACTCGGCAAACTCGATGACATGCCTGCTGACCGGGCCCAATCTCGCGGCGATGAGTAACGGCATCGCGGCCTTTGTCGACTTCCGTGTCCCCGCCGCCGCGGCGCCGGGCGCGGTGGCCGGCGTCTCAATCAGCGGAAGCGTGAGCGCCGCCGCGTTGGGCGATGCCATTGCCAGCCGCACCATGAACGGATCGGTGACCTTCCGCTGACGGCCCCGGTCCGCCGCTTTTGTGCAACGGTTTGCACATTCCAGTGCGCGCGGCGGAGCGGCTCCTGCCTGGAACGAAAGAAAAGGAACCACTTGCCGCGTGGCGGCGCGACCGGATGTTTGGCCTCCGGATTGCATTCTAAGAGTGCAATGAAAAGCCTTCTCAAAAACCGGCAAGCGGCACTGGCGGTCTGGGCCTTGCTGGTCTGCTTCCTCCCAACAGCGTGGGCCGATGTGGTTCCGGTCGCGAACGCTTCCTTTGAAACTCTGCCTCCCGGCGGACTGGTCAACACCGCCGGCTGCGGCAACCCCGGTTGCTTTTACAGCGTAGGAGCCATTCCCGGCTGGAGCAGCAGCGGCACTTCCGGCCAGTTCCAGCCTGGATACAACGCGCATTTCGAGACGCTTTCGCTCGGGCCGACCCATGCCTGGATCGCCAGCGGAACGATTTCGCAAACCGTCTCTCCCGTGGTCGAGTTGGGCCGGACTTACACGCTGCAGATCGATCTGGGCAATCGCAAGGATATGGCCTTCGGAGCCGTCGCCCACCTGGTGATCAACGGCAACACGTACATGGCCACCGGGATCACGCCCGATGAAGGCGGCTGGAGCACCTACGCGGTTACCTATGCCGCCCTTCCGGCCGACGTGGGACAGGCCATCACGATCCAGTTGAGCAACACCAGCGGACAAGGTAACTTCGACAACGTGCAGTTGTTCTCGGTTCCAGAATCGGCGGACCTGATGCTGCTGGCCTGCGTTTCGGCCGCCGTCCTGTTCCGGGCCATGCGCCGCCACGCCGGTGTGACCGGTTAACGCCGGGATCTCGTGAAGGCTTCCGGTTTGGAGTAAACTGCATTCCGGAAGCTCACGATGCCCAAGATCTCCCGTCGCGCCTTTACCTCGGCCGCCGCCGCGCTGCCAGTGGCCGCACAACCGCAGAATTCCGCGCGGCCCAATATCCTGCTGATCCTTTCCGACGACCATACGGCGGAGTTCACCGGATGTTACGGCAATCCGACCATTCAGACGCCGCACCTCGACCGCTTTGCGAGCGAGGGAATGCGCTTCACACGTTTCTTCTGCTCAGCGCCCCAATGCGTACCGTCGCGCACGGCCTACCTGACGGGACGCAGCCCGGTCAGCGCCCGCATGGGCCGGTTCACGTCTCCACTCCCGCCCGACGTCGTCACCCTGCCCGAGGTTCTGCGTTCCCAGGCCGGCTACTTCACCGGCGTCTGCCGCCGCCAGTTCCACCTCGATGGCGCACCGGGACCCAACTCGCGCGGCGTCTTCGAAAAAAATAAGCTGCAAACCTTCTCCAGCCGTGTCGATTTCCTCGATCGCGCTTCGCCGCGCGCGATGACGGAAACCCGCGTCAACGAATTTTTCGACAAGCGCCCGGCGGACAAGCCCTTCTTCCTCTGGGTGAATTTCGACGATCCGCACTTTCCCTGGGACAACGTTCCAGGCGGCATCGATGCGCGAAAACTGCGCGTGCCCAGTTTCCTGCCGGATCTGCCCGGCGTCCGCGAGGATCTGCGCCGCTATTACGACGAAGTACAGCGCATGGACGGCGAGTTCCAACTGGTGCTCGACACCGTTCAGAAGCGCGCCGGGCTCGACAATACCCTGGTCCTGTTCGCCGGCGACAACGGCTTCCCGTTCCCGCACGGCAAAGGCACGCTCTACGATCCCGGACTCAACGTCCCGTTCCTGATGCGCTGGCCCGGCCGGATCAAGCCAGGTGCGGTGTCGGACGCGCTGATCTCGGGTGAAGATTACACACCCACCATCCTCGACGCGGCGGGATTGAAACCCGCACCTGGCATGTCGGGCATCAGTTTCCTGAACCTGCTGCTCGGAAGGCCGCACACCCCGCGCCGCCATGTCTTCGGCCAGCGGGTCACGCACGGAAGCCGGCCCTATTCGGAAAGCTGTACGACGCACACCTTCGACCTCTCGCGCATGGCCCGCTCAAGCCGCCACAAGCTCATCTACAACTGCACGCCGCAGCAGCAATACTCGCCGGTGGACAGCTACAACGAAGCCAGTTGGCGCCAGATGTCGGACGAAAACGCCTGGGGCCGCCTGGCGCCGCGTTTCAGCCGCACCTACTTCCCGCACGCGCGCCCGGTCTTCGAGCTCTACGACCTCGAGAAAGACCCCGATGAGATGGACAATCTCGCCGGCCGCGCCGAACTGGCGCCAGTCGAGCGCGAGTTGAAGCTGGCACTGCAGGAGAAGATGATTCTCGACTACGACTATCTCCCTCTGCCCCTCACCCCTTAAACGATCAGCATGCAGTCACCGTAGGAATAGAAACGGTAGCCGGCCTCGACCGCATGCCGGTAGGCGGCCAGGATCAGGTCCCTGCCGCCCAGCGCGCAGACGAGCATGAGCAGGCTCGATTGCGGCAGATGAAAGTTGGTGAGCATGGCGCCGATGCGGAGAAATTCATAGCCCGGATGGATGAACAGACTGGTATCGCCCGCCACGCGCGTCCACCCGGTCGCGGCGGCGGATTCCACCGTGCGCACGCTGGTGGTGCCGACTCCGATCACCCGGCCGGCGGCCCGGATGCGTTCCGCCTCCACCGGATCGATGGCATAGGCCTCGGCGTGCAGCTTCACCCGGTCCACCATTTCCTCGCGGATCGGCTGAAACGTCCCCAGTCCCACATGCAGCGTGACGCGCGCGATCGCGGCTCCGGCTCCCAAGCACCGCTCGAGGATTTCCGGAGTAAAGTGCAACCCCGCGGTCGGCGCGGCGGCGGAACCGGCGGCCCGGGCAAATACCGTCTGGTAGCGCGCGCGATCTCGGGCGGTATCGTCGCGGCGAATGTAGGGCGGAAGAGGCATGTGCCCCACCTCGCCGATCGCGGCGAAAAAATCCGCCACCGGATCGAAGCGCAACGTCCGCTCCCCGAATTCGCCGCGCCCCACAATTTCCGCCGCCAGCCGGGGTGAAAATCGAAGGCGCTGGCCGACGGGCAGCTTACGGCCGGGCTTGGCCAATGTTCGCCAGACCAGGCCATCGGCCGTCAGCGAACGTTCGAGCAACACTTCCACCTGGCCCCCGCCTTCCCGCTCGCCGTAAAGTCGCGCGGGAATGACCTTTGAATCGTTCAGCACCAGGCAATCGCCGGGACCGAGGTATTCAGGCAGATCGGTGAACCGCCGGTCGCTCCACGAACCGGCGGCACGGTCCACAACCAGCAGGCGCGAGCCCGAGCGGTCCTCAAGCGGCTGCTGCGCGATGCTGCTTTCGGGCAAATGAAAATCGAATTCGCTGACCTTCATGGATGCGGAATGTCCATGGTGGCATACGATCTCGCCGGGTGGTCGCCGGTTCCGGGGGCCTATGGTGGCCTCGTGCAATTTCCCAAGCCGCGGAGTGCGCACCCGGCGATCTCGCTGCGCAGAGACGGGTTCCCAGCGCTATGGCGGCAGCGTGCGATCTCCCAAGGCCGGAGCACGCACTCGGCAATCTCGTGACGCAGAGACCGGGCCACCAGGCGCGCCGCTTCCGAGTACCCCTGGTGCCATCGTGCAATTTCCCATGTCCCGAAGCACGCGGCGATCTCGCGACGCCACAGACCGGGTTGCAGGCGCGCCGCTTCCAGGCACCCCTGATGGCATCGTCCAATCACGACCTTGAGCGCGCACCCGGCAATCTCGCGACGCCACAGACCGGGTTGCAGGGCGCGCCGCTTCCGAGTACCCCTGGTGCCACCGTGCAATTTCCCACGGCCCGGAGCGCGCACGCGGCGATCTCGCGACGCCACAGACCGGGTTGCAGGCGCGCCGCTTCCAGGCACCCCTGATGGCATCGTCCGATCACGACCTGGAGCACGCACCCGGCAACCTCGCCACGCCAACGACCGGGCCGCCAGGCCCATCGCTTCCGGGTTCCCATGGTGCCGTCGTGCAACTTCCCATAGCCTCGGGCACGCACCAGGCGATCTCGTGACGCAGAGCCCGGGCCGCCAGGCTCGGCGCTTCCGTGAGCCATGGTGGCGTCGCGCAACTTCTCGCGGACCGGAGCACCCAACGCGACGCGAGACACCGGGCCACAGGCTCGCCGCTTCCGTGAGCCATGGTGGCATAATGCAATTTCTGGAAACGCGTCTCATCCTCGGAATCGAATCGTCGTGCGATGAAACGGCGGCGGCGGTGGTCGCCGACGGCACCCGGGTGCTGTCGTCTGTGGTGGCGTCTCAGCTCGATGTGCATGGCAAGTACGGCGGCGTCGTACCTGAGCTCGCCTCGCGAGAACACCTGCGGGCCATCGTGCCCGTCGTGCGCCAGGCGCTCGATCAGGCCGGCTGCCGCCATGGCGACCTGCACGGCGTGGCCGTGACCCAGGGACCGGGCCTGGTGGGCTCCCTTCTGGTGGGCATCACGTATGCGAAGGCGATTTGCCTGGCGACCGGCCTGCCGCTGATCGCCGTCAATCACATCGAAGGCCACATTCATGCCGTCGTGATGGAAGCCGGCGGCGCCATCGAGTTTCCGGCCCTGGCGCTGGTCGCCAGCGGCGGCCATACGCACCTGTTCGAGGTCAGCGAAGATTTCCGCTACCGGTTGCTCGGAAAGACGCGCGACGACGCGGCGGGCGAGGCTTACGATAAAGTCGCCAAGTTGCTGGGCTTTCCCTATCCCGGCGGCCCCGTCCTCGATCAACTGGCTCCCCACGGCGACCCGCGCGCCGTCAAATTCACCTTCGCCAGGATCAAGGGCTCCGGACACGATTTCAGCTTCAGCGGCTTGAAGACGGCGGTGCTGCGCTGGGTGCAGGCGCGCGGCATGGAAGAGGAGATTCAGGCGCGGCGCAAACTGGCGCGCGAGCACGCCCAGCCTTCCGAACGGATGTGGATCGAAGCCACGCCGCACGCCACGCTCGACCTGATCGCCTCGTTCCAGCACGCCGTCATCGGGGAACTGCTGCGGCGCGCGGCGGCGGCGGGCGAGGAAACCGGCGCCCGTTCGTTGATCGTCACTGGCGGAGTGGCGTGCAATCGCGGGCTGCGCCAGTCGGCCGCGGAGATGCGACTGCCGTATCCGGTCTTCTTCCCGCGGCCATCGCTTTCCACCGATAACGCCGCCATGATCGCCGCGGCGGCGTTTCGCAAACTCGACCGGCGCGACTTTGCCGGTTTCGCCATCCGGGCGCACGCGAGCCTGCCGCTACAAGAGCGCTCCCACATCGGTTAAACTCTGTTTGAGATGCTAGAGAACCCCAGGAGATTCGAAGCGGGTGACCCGTTTGGCCGCAAGTGGACCGCCAATCTGGCGTGGCTGCAGACGGCGATCTCGATTCGCCACAGCGATTCGGTGGACGTGAAATGGAATCTCACCGCCGATGATGGAACCGAACTGGAACGCGTCGTGGCGCTGATGCATCCGCTGCTGCTCGACCTGGCCAAGAAGTCGGGCCGCCCGCTGACCGACGCCTGGTGCATCCGGCTGTCGGCCCAGCATCTGCGCAATATGGTCGAGACCTGGGAAGATTCGGAAAAGACGATCCTCACGCCCTCCGAGCCTGAGCTTCAATCCTACGCCCGGCAGGTCGCGGGGGCGGCGAGGTAAAGAATGGCCAACCTCCCGCGCCGTCAGTTTCTGGCCGCCTGCGCGGGGGCGGCTTCGCTCCGGGCGGCGGGCGAACCTGGGTTCCAATCGCTATTCGATGGCAAGTCGCTAAAGGGATGGACGGTGCGGGACGGCCCCGCCACCGCCTTCCATGCCGCCGATGGCGCCATCGCGGTTCACCCCAGCGCCAACTTTCCGGCCTGGCTGCGCTATGACCGGATTTTCGAGAACTTCGATTTCCGGGGCGAGTTCTACCTCAAGGGCTGGATGGACTCGGGCCTGTTTCTGCACGCGCCCGAATACGGCCGCAACGGCTGGACGGGCCTTGAAATCAAGCTCTTTCATCAAAAGGAAGAGAAGCCGACGTCCAATTCCTGCGGCGCCATCTTCCCGCTGGTGGCGCCCAAGCTGGTCAACGTCAAAAATCAGGGCGAATGGAACACGATTCGCGCCCGTATCGATTGGCCCGGCCTGCAGGTCTGGATCAATGGCGGCCTGGTGCAGGATCTCGATCTCGATCAACATCCGGACCTGCGCTACCGGCTGCGGCGCGGCTATGTCGGCCTGCAGTCTCTGAGCTATCCCATTCGCTTCCGCAACCTGCAAATTCAGGAACTGCCGGGCCGCGAGAAATGGGAGCCCATGTTTGAAACCGCCGCCGACCTGGCGCAGTGGAAAACGACCGAAGGCAAGCCCCGCGTAGAAGCGATTGGCGATACGTTACGCCTGGAAGGCCTAGGACATATCGCCTTCGCTAAACCGTATCGTGATTTTGAATTACACTCCTATATTCGCACCAGTAAATGGCAGAACGGGGGTATCCTTTTCCGCTCTTCTGGGGGTGGAACGCGGGCGGGGCGAAACTACGAAATTCAGCTTCACAACGTCGAAGGTGCTCATTTTCCAACGGGTTCTCTCTATCATCTGAAGCGCGCCATCTATCCCCGCATAGTGGATGAGCAGTGGTGGCTCTGCCAATTAATCGTAAAAGGACCCTCGATTATCGTCAGAATCAATGGCGAAAATGTGCTGGAATACGACCGGCTCGAAAACACCACGGAGGGGTTGATTGAGCTGCAGGCCCATCACGAGGGCACTTGGTCCGAGTTCCGGCAGCTCAAGATTAAGCAGATTTAGGGAAATCCTTGCCGCCGGGGGGATTATTTTTGTCGGAAACTGCAAAATAGCCTCGCTACCTTTTGTAGAGGGCTCATGCGTCGTGCGCTGCCGGAAGATACCGACGTGAGGATGAAAAGTCCCGCCGCAGTCACGATCGAAGCGCCGGACTGGATCGCGGTCCGGGGCCTCAACGGTCCGATGCTCGAATGACACGCCAGCCACCCGCTTCTCCCCCAGGTGGTAACAGAAGTACTTTCCCGGCCCCCCAGTGGCACAAACGCCGCCAGGGTGGGCATTGAGGTCCGCGCCTTGCGGCGGCGATCGAAAGATGCTCGCCGATGGTTATTTCAGCGAATGAGAGCTCGCCCGGACGTGCCGGCCGTATGCGGCGCGATGCGCGGCGTGGCCGATGGAAGCGAGACATTGATGAAGGCAACTGGCGACGAACGCGACGAGCGGTTGATGGGGCTGATGGAACTGGCGCTTTCCGTCCCTCCCGAGGATCGGGAGTCTTATTTGCGGAAGGCGTGCGAGGACGACAGTGAGCTATTGACTGAAGTTTCCGAGCGTCTCGATTGGGAGCGGAAGATGCAGGGCTTTCTCCTGGAACCGCTGGTACCCAGAACGGAAACGGTGAGACCTTTCAAGCCTGGCGACCTGATAAACAGCCGGTATGAGATCGTACGCGAGGTGGCCGAAGGCGGCATGGCCGTGGTGTACGAAGCCAATGACCGCAAGCTCGAAGACCACATCGCGGTAAAGTGTCCGAAACCGGGATTCCGCCGCCGCCTTCCTCCGGAGCTGCGGATTGCGATGAAGGTAAACCATCGCAATGTTTGCCGGCTGCACGGCATCGAGACCGCCAATTCTCCCTCCGGCGAGGTCGAATTCCTGACCATGGAATTTCTCTCCGGCGGCACGCTGGCGGAACGGATGAAGTCTGGCGCTCTTCCCGGCAAGGAAGCTCGCGAGATCGCACAACAAATCTGCCATGGGCTGCACGAAGCCCATCTCCAGAAAGTCGTACATGGCGACTTGAAGCCGGGCAACATCATCCTGGCGAAGGATTCCCGCGGGACGCGCGCGGTGATTACCGATTTCGGCCTGGCCCAAAAGGTTGGCGCGCCGGGCAGCATTGGCACCACCCAGTCGGGCGTGCGGGGAACGCCGGATTTCGTCGCGCCGGAGCGCTGGAGGGGTTCCCCGCTCTCCATCGAATCCGACATCTATGGGCTGGGCGTGATTCTCTATGAGATGGTCACGGCGCAACGGCCGTTTCCGGATAACGAGGGCGTACGCCGGTTCGACTCCGCTCCTGTCCCGCCCAGCAAGATCGTCAAAGGCCTGTCACCGGTTTGGGATCGGGTCACGGCCCAGTGTCTCGACCCGGATCCGGCCAAGCGGCCGTCATCGGCGGCCGAAGTCGCCCGGATGCTGGAACCGCGCCAGTCGACGACCATGCTCAGTTGGCTGGGTGCGCTGGCCGCTCTCTTAACATTGGTCGCCGGTGGTTGGCTTTGGCAGGCGGGAAAGACCGCGCCGGCCGGTCCGCCGGTGCGTATCGCCGTGCTCGACCTCCAATCGGGTCCCGATGAAGCTGTGGTCGCGCGTGGCGTCATGATCGACATCTCCGAACGGTTGGCGCGGCTGGCGGGCCACGGCAATAACCTGGTGGTGATACCGGCCCGGGAATCGGCCGCCAACCGCAACCAGACGCCCGAAAAAGCGGCGGCCGCCCTGGGAGCCACTCACATTCTGGCGGGTACGCTCAAACAATCCGGCGGGCGATATGCGGTACAGGCGCAGTTGTGGGAGCGCGAAGTCCGTCACAGCGTCAAGGATTTCTCCAACGACTATGCGCTGGCCGAAATCGGCAGTCTGCCCACGGCGCTGGTGGGGGCGGTGAGCGGCGCGTTGAATCTGAAGCCTTCCGGCGAAGCGGGCACCATCGCGCAGCCCGCCTATTCCGACTACATGCAGGGAATCGAGTTGTTGCGATTGAGCCTCGACAAAGCCGATGAGGCCATCGCGTTCCTCGAAAGCGCGGCGGCCAAGGATCCGTCGTCGCCGCTACCCCATGCCGCCCTCGCCGAAGCGCATGTGCTCAAATACCGCAAGACCAACGACCGCGCCTGGCTCGACCGGGCCAACAATTCGGTTCGCAAGGCGCAATCGCTCAATCCGGACGTGAGTGAAGTGCTCATTCTCTCCGGATTGGTAAAAGCAACGGCCGGCCACCACCTCGACGCCGTGAAGGACTACCAGAGAGCCGCGGAACTCAATCCCAACAACAGCGAGATCTTCCGCCGGCTGGGCAATGTGTACGAAGACATGGCCCAACCGGTGGAAGCGGTACGAAATTTCCGGAAAGCGCTCTCTCTCCAGCCCGATTATTTCAAGACCTACATCGACCTCGGCAACCACTACTTCGACCAGGGCGACCCGGCCGAGGCGCGCCAGCACTACCTGAGAGCCACCCAACTGGCGCCCTCGGTGCGGGACGGCTTCTACAGCCTTGGCCGGTCCATGCTCGAATCCGGCTCCTTCGACGAAGCCGAAAAGGCGTTTCTCGAGGCCATCCGTCTGAACCGTGAGGGGAACTCCCTGATGGGACTTGGCATGATCAAGTCCTATCAGAAACGCCACCACGAAGCAGTGGACTATTTCAGGCAGGCGTTGCAGCCCGGTTCGGAGTCCACTTTTGGCCTCACCAACCTCGCCGATTCCTACCGCCGCACCAACGATCTCGCGGCCGCCAAACAAACCTATGCAAAGGCGTTGACGCTCGCCACGCAGGACCTGGCGGCGAACCCAAGTTCGGCGGTGGCCAGGGCGATGGTGGGATACATTAGCGCCCGGCTCGGCGACAACGCCCGCGCCGTACAGGAAATCGGCCAGGCGATGGGGCAGGCACCGCGGCATTATGTCGTGCGGATGCGGGCCATCCACACCAGCGAATGCCTCGGCAACCGCCTCGAATCCCTCCGGCTGGTGGAATCGGCGCCCCGTGCGCTCATCGAAAAACTGAAACGGGATCCCGATTTGTCGGACCTTCAGGCCAATCCTCGCTTTATACAATTAGGTTCCACAGGGAACTGATAATCGTATTCGAGGAGACATCAGATGGCCGTATACACCTGTTCGCTCGAGGTGTCGGGGTCGAAGGTCTTGACGACGTGGTCCAAAAACGCCGCGAAAATCAAGATCGGGGACTCGGTGAAGTTCGTCAGCAAGTATGGAAACGTCCGGCTGGAGTTTGCCAAGGACTGTCCTTTCTTCCCTGACAAAATCGGATCGGTGGTGGCGTTCTTCGTCAAGGGCGAGACACCGGTCAGCTTGAAAGTGAAGCGCCTGGGCCGCGGTAAGCTTTACCCTTTCCTCTGTGTCAAGGGTGAGGCGTCGTCATGGGACCCGAAGGCCAATCCGGAAGCGGGAGGCGAGATTCCGCCTTCGAAGCCGCCGGGAACCTAAACCCGTTAACCTGGGGCAGACCACGTTGTCCGCCCCTCTAAAGGTTCCGCTCGAAGAACAGCGTCATGGCCTCCCGCAAATGGCGGATAAAGGGGGCGGTGACGGCGTGTGCCTTCTGCGGATACACCAGCAGTTCGTATTGCTTGCCCGCCTTCTGAAGCGCCACCTGCATCTGCAGGTTGTGCTGGTAGAGAACGTTGTCGTCCCCGTAGTTGTGCACCAGCATGAGCTTACCTTTGAGATTGCCCGCGAAGTTCACCGGCGAGCTGTCGCGGTAGCCCTCGGGATTCTCACCAGGCAGGCCCATGTAGCGCTCGGTGTAGATCGTGTCGTAGTGGCGCCAGTCGGTCACAGGGGCTCCGGAAATGCCGGCCTTGAAAACGTCCGGCGCATGCAGTAGCGCCGTCAGCGTCATGTAGCCGCCATAGCTCCAGCCGGTAATCCCGACCCGCTTGGGATCCACGAACCCGAGCGACACCAGGTGCGCGACGCCTTCCTTCTGATCCTCCAACTCCTGACGGCCAAAGTGACGGGCGATCGCCGATTCCCATTTGTGCCCGCGTCCCCCCGAGCCGCGGTTGTCCATCTGCCAGATCACGAAGCCGCGCTGGGCCAGCGCCTGGTCCCACGTCACACCCGCCCACTGATCGCGCACCGTCTGCGCATGTGGACCGCCGTAAATCATCACGATCACCGGATATTTCTTCGACCCGTCGAAGCCGGCGGGCTTGAGCATCCGGGCGTGAAACAGGGTTCCGTCCTTGCCTTTGAACGTGAGAAACTCGGTGGGCCGCAAGTCGTACTCCACCGGCTTGGCCTGGGCGATCGCCGCCACTTGATTGCCGGCCGCGTCGCGCAAAACCGCGCGCGCCGGTTCGCCGGCGCTTGAAAAGACATCCACCCAATACTCGCCGCCAGGGCTGAAGCTGGCCGTGTGCGTTCCCTTCTCCTGAGTCAACCGCCGCCGTTCGCCACCCGCGAGGCTCACCGAATAGACCTGCCGTTCGAGCGGGCTCTGCTCGGTGGATAGAAACATCACCCGGCCGCCGGCCTCGTCGGCCTGCACGACCTCGGTCACCTCCCAATCCCCGGACGTCAGTTGCGCGGCCTCGCGGCCGTCCATGCCGTAAAGGTAAAGGTGGCGCGATCCGGAGCGCTCGCTCGACCACAGGAACTGCTTCCGCTTGGCCAGCCACCGGAACTCATCGCCGATATTGAACCAGTGCGGATCCTTTTCCTCGATCACCGTTCGCGAGGCGCCCGTGCGCACGTCCGCCGACAGCAATTGCGCTTCGGTCTGAACGCGATTGAGCCGCAGCGCGAACAACGCCGAAGAATCCGGAGTCCAATACACCCGGCCGAGCAGGCGGTCGCGAAGTTCGCCCAGATCCATCCACTTCGTGTCGCCGCCCGAGGCGGCAATCACGCCCAGCCGCACCTCCGGATTCGGCGTGCCCGCCTTGGGATACCGCTGGGGTTCGGCGCGCGCGAATAACTCCAGCAGGTCCACATGCGGATGGATCAATTCCCGGCTTGTATCGAGTTGCAGATACGCGATGGACTTCGAATCGGGCGACCACCAGTAGGCCGTGCCCAGTTCCAGTTCCTCCGGATACACCCAGTCCAACTCCCCGTTGAGCAGCGTCGCCGAGCCGTCCCTGGTCAGCCGTCTCGATTTGCGCTCCCCGGCGAGGTTCATTGTGTACAGATCGTGATGAAGACGGTAGGCCAATTGCTTCCCATCGGGCGACAGCTTGGGATCGCGCTCGGCTTCGGCGGTGGCGGTAAGCTGCGTCCAGCCGCCGGCCTCGAGCCGCAGCAGGAAGACATCGCCCCCCGCGTAGGCCAGCAGGCTGCGATTATCGGGCGCCCATTGAATGGGCTGCTCGGTGACGCGGCGATTCTCCCAATCGAACCGCGCGGCGGGCGGAACCTTGACGGCCGCGTCCTCAAGCGTCTTCCAATCGAGGATCGCGCGGTCTTCGCGGCGGGCGGCCTCGTACACGTGCAGCTTTCCATTCTGCGTATAGGCGAACCGCTTGCCATCGGGCGACCAGACGGGCTCCAGCCGGAAGGCGGCCGGCTGGCTGGTAACGGCCTCGATCGTCACCGGAAGCTTCGCGGGTTGCGCGCTCAACAGCACGCTCCAGAGCATGGTCGGGAACATTTGGCACCAGTATAGCCGCCGGCCGCTATACTGGCTGGTTGGCCATATGAAACTGACTTTCTGGGGCGCCGCGAAGACCGTCACCGGGTCGATGCATCTGGTGGAAGCCGAAGGGCACAGACTGGTGCTCGATTGCGGGCTGTATCAAGGCCGGCGCAAGGAAGCCGAAGAGCGCAACCGCAATTTCCCGGCCCACCCGCGCGAAATCAGTTCCGTGATTCTCTCTCACGCCCACATCGACCACAGCGGCAACCTGCCGCAACTGGTCAAGCAGGGCTACCGGGGGCATATCTACTCCACCGCCGCCACCGCCGATCTGTGCGACCCGATGTTGAAAGACAGCGGCTTCCTGCAGGAAAAAGACGCCGAGTTTATCAACAAGCGCCGCAACCGCCGCCGGTCGATCGGCGAGGATGGCGAAGATACAGGTGCCATCAAGCCGCTCTACACCATGGAAGACGCCGAGCGCGCCCTGCCGCATTTCCGTACCGTCGAAACCCACACCGACACCGTGCTGAACAAGAATCTGAAATTCCGGCTGGTGGAAGCCGGTCACATGCTGGGATCCACTTCCGTCTATGTGGAAGCGGCGACCGCCCGCGGCCCCGTTCGCCTCGGCTTTTCGGGCGATGTCGGGCGCGTGGGCCTACCCATCATTCGCGACCCCGAGCCGCTGCCGCCGGTCGACTACCTCATCATGGAAAGCACCTACGGCAATCGCATCCATGAGCCGCTCGAACAGGCCGCCGGGAAGCTGGCCGACACCGTGAACCGCACCGCCGCCCGGGGAGGCAAGATTATCGCTCCCGCCTTCGCCGTCGGACGCACGCAGCAACTGGTGCTGTTGCTCCACGACCTCGCCCTGGCCGGGCGCATTCCGAGCATTCCCATCTTCGTCGATAGCCCGCTGGCGGTGAACGTCACCGAGGTTTTCCGCAAACACGAGGAATGCTACGACCCGGAAACCCGCGCCCTGCTCGATCGCACTTCCGATGCGTTCGGCTTCCGCATGCTGCGCTATATCCGCGACGTGCAGCAGTCGAAAGCCCTGAACGATTTGCGCGGCCCCTGTCTCATCATTTCCGCCTCCGGCATGTGCGAGGCCGGCCGCATTCTGCACCATCTCTGGAACAACATCGAGGATGGGCGCAACACCATCCTTATTACCGGCTTCCAGGCCGAAGGCACACTCGGGCGCAAGATCGTCGAGCAGCAGCCGCTGGTCAACATCTTCGGCGAGCCGCGCCGCCTGCGCGCCGAAGTCGTGAAGATCAACGAGCTCTCCGGCCACGCCGACCGGCAGGAATTACTCGCCTGGATGAAACCGCTGGTGCCCGGGCTCAAGAAGGTCTTCCTGGTCCACGGCGAGCCGCTGCAGCAGCAGGCGCTCCAGGCCGCCATCGAAAGCGCCCATGGGCTGGCGGTGGAGATTCCCGGCCGCGGCGATAGCTTCCTTCTGGATTGACGCCTATGATGAGGTATATGCGTTTCGCGCTTGCCTTGCTGGGTGCCGCCCTGCCGGCGTTGGCCCAAAATGCCCCGCCCGTCATGACGATCGACGAGTTCGAGCCGAAGTCGTTGCTGGTGGTGCCGGAACACAAAGTCACCCGGGCGAAGTTCCCGTTCGTCGATATTCACAATCACCAGAACCGCCTCGGGGGCGAGGATCTCGACAAGCTCGTCAAGGACATGGACGACATCAACATGCGCGTCATGACCATGCTGAGCGGAGGCTACGGCGAGCGGCTCAAGGCCAACATCGAACGGCAGAAGAAGCGGCATCCCGGCCGCGTCTTCGTCTTCGCCAACATCGATTTCAGCAACATCGACGCGCCCGACTATGCCGATCGCGCCGCCAGGCAGTTGGAAGACGATTTCAAGGCCGGCGCGCAGGGCCTGAAGATCTTCAAGAATTTCGGCATGGATCTGAACGATACCAGTGGCAAACGGATCCACGTGGACGATCCGCGATTCGACAAACTGTTCGAGGTCTGCGCGAAGTACAAGGCTCCGGTGCTCATCCACACCGCCGAGCCGAAGGGCCTGTTCCTGCCGATGGACAAATCCAATGAGCGGTGGCTTGAGTTGAAGCTCCACCCGGGCCGCAACCGCGCCATGGAAAAGTATCCGCCATGGGAAGAGATGATGGCCGAACAGCATCGCCTGTTCGCCCGCCATCCCAAGACCAATTTCATCAACGCTCATCTCGGCTGGCTCGGTATCGATCTGGGCGCCCTCGGCAAGCTGATGGACCGTCTGCCCAACATGTACACCGAGATCGGCGCCGTTCTTGAGGAATTGGGCCGCCAGCCGCGATTTGCGCGCCAGTTCTTTATCCAGTATCAGGACCGCATCCTGTTCGGGAAAGACACCTGGCGCAAGCACGAGTACGGCACCTATTTCCGCACCCTCGAAACGGCCGACGAATATTTTGATCACGACCGCAAGTATCACGGCATCTGGAAGATGTATGGGCTCGATCTGCCCGACGACGTGTTGAAGAAGGTTTACTACAAAAACGCGTTGAAGCTGGTTCCAGGGTCGAGCAAGGCCGGCTTCCCGGAGTAAATCATGGAAATGTTCTGGGTGTTTCTGATCGCGGTGGCGGCGTTTTTGGCCAGCCGCTTCATGGGCGGGGGCTGATCGTCTGGAGGCGGGCCCCGGCGGGGCTGCTAAGCGAAATCCATCCGGCGGGCGGTTTCGTATGAAGAAGGTGATGAGCAAACGCCTGATCCTGCTGCTGTGCGGCGCAATTTCTCTGGAATCCGCACTATGGGCGCAGCGTACCCGCGGGGCGGCGCGTATGAACAGCGACGCCCGCATCGCCTACTATGAGCGCCTTCTCGCCGCCGATCCGGGCGATATCCACAGCGCCATGCAGTTGGCCGCCGTATTCCTGCAGAAGACGCGGGAGACCGGCGACGGCTCCTACGTCGAGCGTGCGTCGAAGCTCACCGATAAGGCTCTCGCCGCCGATCCCAAAAATTACGAGGCGCTGCGGACGCGCAACCTGGTCGACATGATCCGCCACGAGTTTCCCGCCGTCGCGGTGCGGGCGCGGCAGATGATCGCCCTGGCGCCTAGCGATCCGCAGAACTGGGGCACGCTCGGCGACGCGCTGATGGAAATGGGCGAGTACGCGGAAGCGCTGAAGGCGTTCGAACGGATGCAGTCGGTCAAGCCGGGCATGCATAGCGCCCATCGCATCGGCTGGCACGCCTTCGTGACCGGCGACGCCACCAAGGCCATCGCCGCGCTTGAAGAGGCCGTACGCACCGCCGATGGATTCCCGGAAAACAAGGCCTGGTGCCTGGTGGAACTCGGCGGCGTTCAATTCAAGGTGGGCAAGCTCGACGAGGCGGAGCGCTCTTTCCGCTCCGCCATCGCCGTCTTCCCGAAGATGCATTCGGCCTACGCGGGTCTCGGCTCGGTGCTCGCGGCGCGCGAGAAACTCGGCGAGGCGATCGAAAGCTACAAGAAGGCGCAGGCGATGGTGCCCATGGTGCAGTACGCCGGCGCGCTGGCCGATCTTTACACCCTGGCGCGCAATGCGGACGAGGCGGCCAAGCAAAATGCCCTGGTCGATCTGGCGGCGAAACTCGAACACGCCGCCAATCAGAAAGCCAACCGCACCCTGGGATTGATTTACGCCGATCAGGAACGCAATCTCAATGAGGCGCTGGAATTCGTCAAAGCCGATCTCGCCGTGCGCAAGGACGTCTTTACCTGGGACGCCATGGCTTGGGTGCTCTATCGCAGCAAGCAATTCGAGAAGGCACGCGAAGCGAGCCGCGAAGCCTTGAAGACGGGTACGCCCGATCCGGTTTTCTATTTCCACGCGGGCATGATCGAACTCGCGCTCGGCAACAAGACCGAAGGCCGCAAGCTGTTCGCCCGCGCGCTTGAGCTGAATCCGCGCTTCGATCCGCGGCAGGCTCCGGCCGCCCAAAAAGAGCTTGGCAATTTGTAACCAGAAAAACGCTTGACACTTCTTCCCGCTTGATGCTACTTTCTTAGCATTGTGGTGCTAGGAATTTAGCATGGCGGAATCGCAAACCCTCTCTCGCCGGGAACGGCAAATCATGGACGTGCTCTACCGCGCTGGCAAAGCCACGGCGGCGGCGGTGCAGGAAGCGATACCCCAGGCCCCGGGCTATTCGGCCGTGCGGGCTCTGCTGCGCATCCTCGAAGAAAAGGGCCACGTCCGGCACAAGGAAGAAGACGGCCGGTACGTCTACTCGCCGGTGGTAAGAGCGGAGGCGGCCAAGCGATCGGCGATGCGCCATTTGATGGACACCTTCTTTGACGGGTCGCCGGAACGAATGGTGGTTTCGCTGCTCGACGGGTCGGCGGCGCGTTTGAGCCCGGAGGAATTGGACCGGATCGCCGGCGTCATCGAACAGGCGCGCCGCGAGGAGGGCAAATGATCGAAGCGGCCCTCAAAGTCACCTGGATCTTCGGAGCCGCGGCGTTAATGGGCGCCCTGCTGCGCCACCGGTCGGCGGCCCTGCGGCACGCCATCTGGCTCGCGGCGATGGTGGCGGCCCTTGTTGTACCGCTGCTGCCGCAACCAGCGCCATCGGTCGCGATTTCCGTCGCGGCTCCGGTTGCCGTTGCCGCCGTGGAAGCGGTTGATGCGAGTCCCGCACCGGTGCCGAAGCCGTGGATCCGGTGGATCTGGGCGCTGGGCGCGGCAGTGACGGCGGCGCGATTTCTCGCCGGCCTCGCCCGCGTGGCACGGCTGAGCCATCGGGCCATCCCATTCGCGATGGAAGATGGTGTGCCGGTGCGGATTTCGACCCACGCCCCGATCCCGTTTACCTGGGGCGTCTGGCGCCCCGTCATCCTCCTGCCATCGGACGCCGCATCGTGGTCCGGGGAGCGGCTCGCCCTGGTGCTGCGCCACGAGAGAGTCCACGTGCGCCGCCGCGATTGGCTGGCACAGTCGATTTCCCAGGCGGCCTGCTGCGTTTATTGGTTTCATCCCCTGGCGTGGTACGCCGCGCGTCGCATGCGCGCGGAACGGGAGCGCGCCTGCGACGACGAGCTTCTGCGCTCCGGCGTCAACGCGGTGAACTATGCCGGACACCTTTTGGATTTGACCCGCGCGGCGGCCGGAAGGCCCGCGCCGGGTGTGGCCATGGCGGAACAAAACGAATTGGAGGCGAGAATGCGATTTTTACTCGATTTGAAACGGAACCGGAAGGCTCTCGGGCGGGCCGGGGCCATTGGCGTGATCGCGGCGGGCCTGGTGGTGCTCGCTCCGCTGACGCTCATCAAGGTGAGGGCACAGGTGGGCGGCGGATTGCGCGGCGTGGTCCAGGATCCGAGCGGCGCGCGCGTACCCGAAGCCACCCTTGTCCTCAAGAAGGCGAACGGGCAGGAGGTCGCCTATAGCGGAGCGGATGGCGCGTTCCTGTTTCCATCGGTGCCGGCCGGCGATTACACGCTGCAGGTGTTGCGCCCCGGATTTGCGCGGTTCGAAGTGCCGGTGACCGTGGCCGGCGGCTCGACGGGGTCGCTCGACGTCACGCTGCCCATGGGCCGCCTTCAGGAAAATCTCGAAATCGTCGGCGCCCGGGCGCGTCCCCCGGCCGCCATGACGACCGGCGCGCCGCAGCGGATTCGCGTGGGCGGCCACGTGCAGCCCTCGCGGTTGATCGTTCAGGAAAAGCCCGTCTATCCGCAGGAACTGCAGGACCAGGGCATTGAAGGGACCGTGGTACTCGATGCCGTTATCGGCGTCGACGGCTCGGTGCTGGCGCCGAGGAGCGCCAATACGTCGGTGCACCCGTCCCTGGTCAAGGCCGCAAGCGACGCCGTCTCGCGCTGGCGCTACGAACCGACGCTGCTGAACGGCCAGCCGGTGGAGATCGTCACCTCTATCACCGTGCGGTTCCGCCTGCCCGCCAAGTAGTTAGTGCCGCCCCATGTCGCGGTGCACTTCCTTGACCTTGTAACCGGCCTTGGCCAGCAGCTTCCGGATCTCGTGCGTCATCATTACGGAACGATGCTGGCCGCCGGTGCAGCCGAAAGAAATCGTGAGATAGTTCTTGCCCTCGCGGATGTAGTGCGGCAGCAGATAGACCAGTAGATCGGAAATGCGCGAGATGAATTCCTGCGTCTGCGGGAAAGAGCGGATGTAGCGGGCCACGCGCGGGTGGCGTCCCGAGTGCGGCTTGAATTCCGGAATGTAGTTCGGGTTCGGCAGGAAGCGCACGTCGAAGACCAGGTCGCTATCGGCGGGCACGCCATTGCGGAACCCGAAGCTGGTCACGCAAATCATGATCTTCGATTCGTCGCGCGTGCCTCGAAACTTGTGCTCCACCACATCGCGCAGTTCATGCACGTTGAAGCGGCTGGTGTCGATGATGTGATCGGCCAGATCGCGAATCGGTGTCAGCAGCCCACGCTCACGCCCCACGCTTTTCGTCACCGAATCGCTTTTGCCGAGCGGATGCGGCCGCCGCGTTTCGCTGAACCGGCGCACCAGCGTGGCATCCTCGGCTTCCAGAAACACGAGCGACGCGCGCAGTTTCTTGCGCAGCGCCGCGTAGATCGCCGGAAACTTGTTCAGTTGTCCGCCTTCCCGGATATCGACGCCCAGCGCCGCATGCCGGATTTCCGCCGAAGACCTGGTCAGGTCGGCGAAGATCGGGATCAACTCGGTGGGCAGGTTGTCCACCGAGTAATAGCCGATGTCTTCGAGGCACTTCAGCACCGTTCCCTTGCCCGAGCCGCTCAAGCCCGTTACAACAATCAGTTCCGGCGCTTCGGCAAGGTTTGGAATCGGTGCTTTGGCCATCAGGATTCTATGAGGTCGAAGTGGCCGTCTTTGCGGCGGATCAAAACGCTTATTTTATCAGTAGCGGCATCGCGATACACGGTGTATTGGCCGCCGCCGTCCATTTCGAGCACCGCTTCTTCCACCGTCATCGGCTTGTGGTTGCGCAACGCGTCGACTTTGAAGACCCGGCCGCCCGCCGGCGTCACGGCATTCTTCTTCTTCGCCACGGACTTGGCAGCGGCGGCCGGCGGCGCTTCGTTGAGCATCCTGCCGTTCGGCGTACGCTTGATGTCGCGCCACTTCGCCTTCAGCTTCAAGATCTGCTTTTCCATCTTCTCGGCGGCGCCCAGAATGGCGGTGAGCGCGTCGCCATTCGATTCATGGCTGACCAGCGGATGATCGTGAAGGTTGACCGTGATTTCGCCGCGCTGCATGTGACGCTGCGTGGTCAGCACAACGTGCAGACCTTTCTCTCCATCGCGGTCGAGCAGTTTACTCAGCCGGGCCATTCTCGTCTCCAGTTTCTTCCGCTGCACGGGCGGAAACTCCGGAGTACCGGTGTAAGTCACTTTCATAAAAGCCTCCAAAATGTCTCTTGGAAAAAGAAGCGGATCAACGGGCCCGGCCGCGTGATTTACTCGCGCCGCCGCCGTTGATGGGTGGAAGGAATTTTCATATCCTCGCGATATTTCGCCACCGTTCGCCGTGTTACTTTGATGCCTTCGCCCTGCAGGCGGTCGGTGATCTGATCGTCGGTCAACGGGTGAGCCGAATCCTCTTCTTCGATCATCTTCTTCACCCTCCGTTTCAAAATCAGAAGCGGAGTCTCATTGCCCGACGGTCCCTGCACGGCTTCCGAGAAAAAGAAGCGCAGTTCGAAGACGCCCTGCGGCGTGTGCGCATATTTGCTCGCCACCGCGCGGCTGACCGTAGAGGCGTGTACGCCGATCTCCTCGGCGACATCCTTGATCATCATCGGCTTCAATTGATCGATGCCGTTTTCGAGAAACTCGCGCTGGCGCCCGATGATCGCCTGGCAGACCTTGAAGATCGTCTGCTTGCGCTGCTCGATATTCTTCATCAACTGCAAGGCCGACTGGTAGCGCTCTTTCATGTAAGTGCGCACATCCTTGCTCGGCTCCTGCTCGCGGTCGATCAGCTTGCGATACTGCGAATTCAATCGCAGTTGCGGCAGATCCTCATCGTTCAACTGAATGATGTAGTCGTCGGCGTCTTTGTAGATATAGACGTCCGGCTCCACCTGCTTGGCGCCTTCGCTCGAATAGCGCAGGCCCGGGCGCGGGTCGAGGTGGCGAATCACGTTCACCGCCACCTGAATATGCTCAGCCGGACGCGCCATCACCTTGGCCAGTTCCTTGAACTGCCGGTTCTCGAGCAGCTTCATGTGATTGGCGACGATGGTCCAGGCCACTCCACCTTTGCCGTTGCGGCTCTCCAGTTGCAGCAGCAGGCATTCCTTGGGGTCGCGCGCGCCCACGCCGGCCGGGTCGCAGGACTGCACGGCCTTGAGCGCCTCGGCCAGATCGTCCAGCGTATACTCGCCCGAGGCGGCCATGTCTTCCAGGCTCTCCATCAGATAGCCGTTCTCATCCAGATTTCCGACAATCACCTCGGTGGCGTCGCGCACCTTCTCGCTCAAGACCATGAGGGCCAACTGCTGCTCCAGATGGCTGGCAAGGGTGACGGGCGAGGAAAGGAAGGTTTCAAACGACGGCTTTTCCACCGATTCCGACGCGGGACTCTTGTAACCCGGATCCAGATAATCGTCGAAATAGGAACCAAAGTCGATCTCGTCGAAGGAATCGGAAGTGGCCGGGGCCGCCGCCGGTTCTTCCTCCGCCGCCACGGGTGCCGCCGCCGTAGCCGCCTCCACCGTACCCGGGCTCGCCGCCGGCTCATACTCCGATTCGCTGAAGTCGAAGCCTTCGGTCTGCGCCGCCGCCTTCATCGGCTCCATCGCCAGTTGCGCATCGGCCGGATCGGCCTGCCGCTCGGCTTCAAGCAGCGTCTGCACTTCCTGCGGGGTCAGTTCATCGCCGGCTTCGGCCGTCTCTTCGAGAAATGGATTGTTGGCCATTTCCTGCGAGATCATGTCTTTCAACTCCAGCCGGTTCAGTTGAAGAACGGTCACCATCTGGACAAGGCCAGGAGTGAGGATTTGCTTCTGCGCAACCCGCAACTGCAGCTTCGGTGTAAGCAGGCTCATCTTGCCCCATTCTACCAGCGCGACATGGACCAACGCATAGAATGAAAAGGAAAATGGCGTGGCTATTCTGCATGCTTTTCGCGCTCGCTTTGCCACTTGGCGCCAAGTGGATACGCCTGGCCTCGGGGCCCTTCGATCTATACACCGACGGCGGCGAACAGGCGGCCCGCGAAACGCTCGAACGGCTCGATCTCGCCAGGCGCGTCTTCTCCGGACTCGCCCCTTCCCTGCGCGCCACGCCGCTGCCGGTGCGTGTGTTCCTTTTAAGCGAAGGCCGGTTCCGCGGCATGCGGCCGGGCGAGACCATTCGCGGTTTCTACCAAGGCGCGGCCGAGCGCGACTCCATCGTGCTGCCGGCCTCGGGCAGCACACGCGTGGTCTTCCACGAATACGTTCACCTGGTGCTTCATCACACCTCCGGTCCGCTGCCCAAATGGATGGAAGAAGGCCTCGCCGAATTTCATTCCACGCTCGAAGTGCGTAACGGCAAGGTCAGACTCGGCGGTGTGGTGGCGGGCCATCTGCGCCTGCTCGCCACCAGTTCCTTGCTAAGCGCCGCCGAACTGACCGCCCCCGCGCCACAGTCTTCGCACGCCGGTCTGTTCTACGCCCAAAGCTGGGCCATGGTTCATATGCTGCGGCTGCACGAACGCTACCGCCAGGCGTTCCCGTCTTTCCTCGCCGCCATCGAACAGGGGGAACCGCAACCGGCGGCGTTTCAGCGCCTCTATGGCAAAACGGCATCGGAAGCGGTAAGCGACCTGAAGTCCTACATCGAGCGCACTATGCTGCCGGTGGTCGAGATTCCGGTCGCGCTCGACACCGCTTCCGCCGTACCCCGCCGCATCGAGCTCGAAGAGCTCGACGGCGACACCGCCTACGCCGAACTCGCGCGCGAATGCGGCCGTCCGAAGGAGGCCGAAAAGATCTATGCCCGGCTCGCGCGGAATCGCCCGTCGACGGCCCTGGGCGAATCTGCGCTCGGCTACATCGCCCTCGGCCGCGATCACCGCGACCAGGCGCGCCGCCATTTCGAGAAAGCGCTCGAACTCGGCAGCCGCGATGCTGCCGTGGCGTTTGAATACGCCATGCTCACCCGCGATTCCGGCGCGCCCCGCGCCGAGGTGCGCCGTCTGATCGAACGCGTGGTGGATTGGAACGCCGATTTCGCCGAAGCCCAGTTTCTGCTCGG
Source organism: uncultured Acidobacteriota bacterium (assembly GCA_902826685.1). Classification (GTDB taxonomy): domain Bacteria; phylum Acidobacteriota; class Terriglobia; order Bryobacterales; family Bryobacteraceae; genus CADEFT01. The sequence continues at coordinate 155,533 of CADEFT010000002.1, read as the reverse complement.
CGTCGAAGACGCACACGAGGGCCGCCACGCCGCCGCCTGCGCCCGGTTCCGCCAGGCTCTCTCCGTCCTGCCCCGGCAGTCGTATTTCTGGCACGCGCTGTCGCTGTCGGAAGCCGCCCTGGGCAATCGCCCGCAGGCCGAACTCGCCGCCAATCGCGCTCTCGATTCCGCCGCCGATGCCAACCAGGCTCAGATGGCCCGGGCCGCTCTCGATCGCGCCGCCGGACCGCGCAACGCGCCCCCACCGGCCGCCGCTCCCGCCGTGATCGTACCGGAAAGCTGGCGCCCGCGCCAGGGCGAGGAGCGATTGGAAGGCGTGCTCGAACGCATCGATTGCCAGGGCCGCTCGGCGCGGTTCCACGTCCGGGCCGCCGGCGGCGTCCCGAAAGCGCTCTGGGTCGAGAATCCAGGAGAGGTGCTGATGAAGAACCTCTCTTCGGTCACCTTCGAATTCCGCTGCGGCACTCAGAAGCCCGTGCCGGTGATGGTGGAATACCTGCGCAAGGCCGACGCGGCGACAGGCACGGTTGGCGTGATCACGGCGATTGAGTTTCGCTAGTACCGAAGCTCCGGACACATCGGCATATGCCGTAGCAGTACCTGGTAGTAAATTAGTCCTATTGCCGCATACAACTGTAAGCTGCAGTATACACAACTTCATTGCATGCTTTTCAACAATTTGAAGACTGTAGTACTCGCAGTATCCCTTCTGCTCACCACTCCCAGCCTTGCCGACACGTTTCCAAGCGGCTTCTCTTCGGAAACGATCGTCTCCGGTCTGTCCCTGCCCACCGATATCGCATTCGCCTCGGGCAACAGGATTTTCATCTCCACCCGCTCGGGCATCGTGCGGCTGGTGGTGAACGGCGTTCTTCAGTCGCAGCCCTTCGCCGACCTGTCGTCTGAAGTTGGCGCCCGCGGCGATCGCGGCATGCTCGGCATCGCCGTCCATCCAAGCTTTCCCTCGCAGCCTTATGTGTACCTGCTCTACACGCACGATCCGGCCGGGGTGACGCCCGACACACTGGGCGCCCGTGTATCGCGCCTGATGCGCGTCACCGCCGATGCGTCGCAAGGCTACAACGTGGCCCTCACGGCCGCCTCCTCCCGCCTCGTGCTGCTCGGGAAGAACAGCACGCTGGCCAATATCGGCGATCCGCTGAACGGCGAAAACCTCACCGACGTTTCCTGCCAGACCGGGGCCGCCGGGACCAACACCTACATCGAGGACTGCATCCCCGCCGACAGCGAAGCGCATTCGATCGGCTCGGTGCGGTTCGGCATCGACGGACGGTTGTACGTGAGCGTGGGCGACGCCTCATCCGCTAGCCTTACCGACCCGCGCGCGCTCCGCGCACAGGACCTAGACAGCCTGGCGGGCAAGATTCTGCGCATCGATGCCGCCACCGGCGCCGGTTTGAGCGACAACCCCTTCTACAATGGAAATCCCAACGCCAACCGGTCGAAAGTCTATAGCTACGGGGTGCGCAACGCCTTCCGGTTCGCGCAGCATCCCACCACCGGCGCCTTCTATTTTGGCGACGTGGGCTGGAACGATTGGGAGGAGATCAATACCGGCCGCGGCGAGAACTTCGGCTGGCCCTGCTATGAGGGCGATTTTCTGGGCAGCGCGCAGCAGGCTTCCTACGCCACCAGTGCCACCACCAGCACCCGCTGCCAGCAGCTCTATGCGCAGGGCGCCAGCGCCGTGGAAAAGCCGATCATTGCCTATAACCACAATGGCTCCGGCGCGGCTGTCATCCTGGGGCCCGTTTACTCCGGCGCCGTATATCCGGAGGCCTACCGGAACGCTCTGTTCTATGCCGACTACAATACCGGCGTCGTGCGCGCCGCCAAGCTCGACGCTTCCGGCAACGTGATCTCCGACGTCGCGTTCGGAAATATTACCGCCACCACGGGCCTGTTCGCCGGCAGCGATTCCGACCTCTACTACATCTCTTACGGCGACGGCACCGGAGCCATTCGGCGGCTTCGCTACAGCGGCGGCGGCGCTCCCGTCGCGCGCGTCTCGGCCTCGCCGCTTTCGGGCACCGTTCCCCTGACCGTGAATTTCACCGGCAGCGCGTCAAGCGATCCCGACGGCCAGGCGCTCACCTATGCCTGGTCGTTCGGCCCCGCCGGAGCCGCTTCCACTTCGGCGAACCCTTCCTATACCTACACCGCGGCAGGCTCCTACACGGCGAAGTTGACGGTGACCGACACTACCGGCCTCACGAGCACGGCCCAGACCACCATCATCGTCGGCAGTCCACCGGTGATTACGCTGACCGCGCCCGCCGTGGGCACGCTGGCCGCCGTGGGCCAGACGGTATCGTTCAGCGCCTCCGCCACCGACCTGCAGGATGGGTCGCTCTCCAACTCCATCCGCTGGACGGCCACCCTGGTCCACAACACCCATCAGCACATCGATGTCATCAGTCTTCCGTCGGCCGCGCCTGGCGGCACGTTCGTCTATCCGGACCACGGGCAGAACACCTATATCGTGCTCTGCGCCAACGTCGCCGATTCGAGCGGCCTCGGCGCGCAGGTATGCCGCGAGATACGTCCCAAAACCGTCAATTACACGTTCAATACATCGCCGCAGGGTTTGCAGATCGTCTATGACGGCCTGCTGCAGACGGCTCCGTTCACCGCCAGCGCGATCGTAAACTCGCAGGTGGATGTGTCGGTCCCCTCGCCTCAGCAGGGCTGTCGCGTGTTCGCCAACTGGTCCGACGGCGGCGCCTCCGCTTCCAGGCGCCTGCTGATCGGCAGCGCCTCGGTGACGCTGACGGCCAATTTCGATAGCACCGCTTGCGGAGGAGGAGGCGGCGGCGCCGATCTCATCGGACATTGGAAGTTCGATGAGGGGTCCGGCTCCGCCGTCTCCGATAGTTCCGGCAACGGAAATACGGGAACGTTGATGTCGGTGGGGTGGATCGCCGGAATCACCGGCACCGCCGCCAACCTCTACGGAGAGTCGGTCTCGCATGTCCGCGTTCCTCCATCGGCGTCGCTCAACTCGATTGCCAATCAGTTCACCATCGCCGCCTACGCCTACCGCCATGGCGCGCCAAGCGGGCTCGCGGTGGTGGCCTCGCGACAGAATGGCTCCGGCTCCGACGATCAATGGATGTTGGCCTTGGAGTCCGGCCGGCCCTTCTTCCAGGTGCGTACCGCCACCGGCCCGCAGACCCTGATGGCCTCGGCGGCTCTTCCCTTGCAGCAATGGGTTCACCTGGCCGGTCTCTACGATGGCGTCAACATGCGTCTCTATGTGAATGGTGTACAAGTGGGAGCCCAGTCCAAGACCGGCAACGTCACCGTCGACACCTCGAAACCGCTGCTGATCGGCGGCAATCAGAACAACAGCTCCGGGAGTTTCGCCGACCTGCTGTTTGACGGACGCGTCGACGAAGTGCGGCTCTACAAGCGCGCGCTCAGTGCAACGGAGATTCAGACGCTCGCCGGAGGAGCGCCTCCTCCGCCGCCGCCCTCCAACACCCCACCCACCGTCTCGCTGACTTCGCCCGCAAACGGCGCCTCTTTCGCCGCTCCGGCCTCCATTGCCTTGACGGCCAGCGCCTCGGATGCCAACGGCAGCGTGACCAAAGTGGAGTTCTTCAACGGTTCCACCAAGCTCGGCGAGTCCACTGCCGCGCCCTATCAATTCACGTGGAATAACGTGGGCCAGGGCAGTTACTCGCTGACCGCGCGCGCCACCGATAACGGCGGCGCATCCACGACCTCAAGCGCCGCCGCCGTCACCGTGGGCGCGGGCGGCACGCTGGTGGGCCGGTGGAAATTCAATGAAGGATCGGGATCGAGCGCGGCCGACAGTTCCGGCTTCGGCAACACGGGACGGCTCATCAACACCGGCTGGGCATCGGGCCGCTCGGGCGCCGCCGTCAACCTGCTTGGCTACAGCCGCTCGCATGTGCGCATCGCAAACTCACCCTCGCTCAGCCGGTTCGCCAACGCCATCACCGTCGCCGCCTGGGTTCGCATGGATGCTTACCACTCCGGCAACGTGGGCGTGGTCACCCGCCAGTTCGGCAACGGCACCGACAATTCGTTCTTCCTCGGCTTTGCCGACAACCGCTATTCTTTCCGGGTCAGAACATCCGCCGGGGAACGCGAGGCCCGCGCCGGCTTGGCTGGGCCCTTCAGTTGGCTGCACGTCGTGGGCACCTACGACGGGTCCATCATACGGCTATACGTCAATGGCACACAGGCAGCCACCATCTCGCAATCCAGCAATCTCTCTTCGACCACGAAGCCCGTCATCGTTGGAGGCAATCAGAACGACACCGCCACCGACAACGCCGAGTTGCTCCTGAATGGCCGCGTCGACGACGCGCGGCTCTACGACCGGGCGCTATCGGCTTCGGAGGTGCGGGCGCTCTACGATCTGGGCGCCCAGTAAGGCGACTCCGCCCACGTAGGTTTGCATCACGCGGATGCTCCGTAAGTCCGAGGCCGCCGCAGTGAGAGGATTGCGATCGAGCACCACAAGGTCGGCCGCCTTGCCGGCCTCGATCGATCCTTTCTCCGCCTCCTCGAAATTCTGCCACGCGGCGTCGATGGTCACCGCGCGCAGCGCCCGTTCCACGCTCACCCTCTGGGCCTCGCCGAGAATCGCACCGCCAGCCGTCCGGCGGTTCACCGCGCACCAGATCAGGTGCAGCGGGTCCACCGGAGTCACCGGCGTGTCGTTGTGCAGCGTATAGCGCAGCCCGTGCCGCCCGGCCGAAGCCAGTGGACTGATGCGCGCCGCCCGCTCGGGCCCCAGGAACAGTTCGTGGTGCCGGTCGCCCCAATAGTAAACGTGCGCCACGAAGAATGACGGCGTCACACCCAGCCGGGCCATGCGCGCCAGTTGATCCTCGCGCGCGGTCTGGCAATGCTCGATGCGGTGGCGCGCGCCGGGCCGCGGAAACTCGCGCTGCGCCTGCTCGAACGCCTCCAGGATGTCGTCGATCGCCGCGTCGCCATTGCCGTGGATGGCGATCTGATGGCCGCCCCGGTGATACTTCTTCACCAGTTCCACAAGGGCCGCGCGCGGCCGTGCCTGCCAGCCGCGCACGGGCCGGTTATGATACGGTGCCGTAAGCCAGCCTGTGTAGCCCTGAAGCGAGCCGTCCTGCGCGATCTTGATCGCCCCCGCCCGCACGCGCCCATCCGGACTGCGCCACTTCACCGCTTCGGCGGCCGTTTCGGGAATCGTGCCGCCTTCGCTCAGCATCTGCACGACGCGCAGCGGCAGGAACTCGCGCGCCAGCGCCGTCTTCAAATCGATCAGTCTTTCCCGGCTGCCGTGCGCGATCACGGTGGTGGTGACACCGCGCGCCAGGTACTCGGCTCCCGCGCGGCGCACCGCCTGCATCCGCTGCTCGAGCGTCGGATCGGGGACGTGCTTCGCCACCGCATCGAGGGTCTCCTCGATCAGGCCGGTATCCGATACCACACCTGCCACCGCCAACGCCTTCGAATTGGCCACGCCGAAATGGCCGGAGGTATGCACGATCCAGACGGGATTGGATGATGAAACGCGGTCGAGATCGGCGCGCGTGGGGTGGCGGCGCTCGCTCAGCAGCGTATCGTCGTAGCCGCGGCCCAAAATCCATTCGCCTGGCCGCGCCTTTGCCGCTTTCGCCTTCAGCGCATCCACGATCTGGGCGATCGTCTCCATGCGTCCCATGGGCGGACTATTCAGATCCACCTGCATGTCGCCCACAAACCCCGAAACCGGGAAGTGATCGTGCGCGGCATAAAAGCCCGGCAGCATCGTCCGGCCGCGAAGATCGGCCACCGTGGCCGAAGGCAGCGCCTTGCGCATCGCCTCGTTCATGCCCACCGCCACAATGCGTCCCTGGTCGATCGCCACGGCTTCGGCCACCGTCGACCGTTCATCCATGGTGAGGATCACGCCGTTGACAAACACCAGGGCGGCGAGCAAGATCTACACACCTTCCTTCGGCGTGATCCCGAGCGCCTTCATCTTTCGATAAAGATTGCTGCGCTCCATTCCCAGCGCCTCGGCGGTGCGCGAAATGTTCCAGCCCAATTCTTCGAGTTTCTTTAGAATAAACTCGCGCTCGGCCGCTTCGCGCACTTCCTGCAGGCTGCTGAAATAGTCGATCGGCCGCTCGAAGACGCTGCGCTTGGAAGGATTCAGCGGAATGTGCCGCGCATCGATGCGCGCCTGCGGATTCATGATGACGATGCGCTCCATCAGGTTCCGCAGTTCCCTCACATTGCCGGGCCAGTGGTAGTCCTGCAGCACCTGATAGGCTTCCGCCGTCAATTCCTTGCGTTTGCGGCCGTAGGCGGTGGTGAACTCGCGCACGAAATGATTGGCCAGCAGCGGGATGTCTTCGGCGCGCTCGCGCAGCGGCGGCACGTGAAACGGAATCACGTTCAGCCGGTAAAACAGATCCTCCCGGAAGTTGCCGCGCTCGATCTCCACTTCCAGATTTTTGTTGGTGGCGGCGATCACGCGCGTATCGATGCAGATGAACTCGCTCGCCCCCACCGGCTCGAAACGCTGTTCCTCGAGCACGCGCAGCACCTTCGATTGCGTCTTCAGACTCATGTCGCCCACTTCGTCGAGGAACAGCGTGCCGCCGTGGGCTTTCTCGAACTTGCCGGCTTTGTCCCGCTGCGCCGCCGGGAAGCTGCCCTGACGGTGGCCGAACAACTCGCTTTCAATGAGGTCTTCCGGAATCGCGGCGCAATTGACTTCGATGAAAGCTTCGGCCGCGCGCGGGCTCAACGCGTGAATGCTGCGCGCCACCAGTTCCTTGCCCGTTCCGCTTTCGCCGTAAATCAGCACGCGGCCGTTGGTGGACGCCATCAGCTTCAATTGCTGCCGCAGCGCTTTCACCGGCACGCTTTCGCCGATCAGCACCGGGCCCGCGCCGTGATCTTCCTTGAGCCGCTGCACCTCCATTTCCAGCCGCCGCTGCTGGATGGCGTTCTTCACCACCACGGTGATCTTCTGAATGGTCAGCGGCTTTTCGATGAAATCGAACGCGCCCAGCTTGGTGGCCCGCACCGCCGTCTCAATCGTGCCGTGGCCGGAAATCATGATGACCATGGGCCGGTCGTCGAACGGCATTTCCTGGATGCGCTGCAGTGCTTCCAGACCGTCCACGCCGGGCAGCCAGATATCCATCAGCACGACGTCGTAGGGATGTTTGTGGACTTCCTCCAGGCTGCGCTCGGCCGTTTCCACCGCCGTCACCGCGTAGCCTTCGTCTTCAAGGACACCCGAGAGAGAATTCCGGATGCCGGGCTCGTCATCCACGACGAGAACGCGATATTGCTTCATGCTCAGCTTCCACTATCGCAGGCGCGGCGGTAATGGCCGGAATCTCTACCAGGAAACGCGCCCCGGCGGGCCGGTTGTCTTCGACCCGGATGGTGGCGTGATGCTCGGCCAGAATATGGCTGACGATGGCCAGGCCCAGACCCGTGCCGCGGCCCTTGGTCGAGAAATAAGGCAGAAACAGCTTCTCCTTATCGCCCGCCGATACGCCGCAGCCGGTGTCCGCCACCACCAGTTCCACCGCATCGGAAGGCAGCGCGCTGGTGCGGATGATCAGGCGCTTCAGCGGCGACTTCTGCATCGCCTCGGCGGCGTTATCCACCAGGTTCACGATCACGCGCTTCAGTTGCTCGCGATCCACGTTCACCAGCGGCAGTCCATAGCCGAGATTCTTGCGCAGATCGATGCCGCCCAGCCGGCCCTGAAAGACGGCCAGCGCCTGTTCGACAATTTCATTGAGATCGCATGGCACCGGCTGCGCCGCCGGAAACCGGGCGAACTGGGAAAACTCGTCCACCAGCGTTTTCACCGATTCCACTTCCCCCAGGATCGTCGTGCAGCATTCGCGCAGCACGCGCGTCGACTCGGCGGGAATCGCGGCGCGCTCGAGGTGGCGCACGGCGCGCTCGGCGCAAAGGGCGATGGGAGTCAGCGGATTGCGAATCTCGTGTGCGATGCGCCGCGCCACTTCGTGCCACGCTTCGGCCTTCTGTGCACGCAGCAGTTCGCCGGTGTCTTCGATCATCACCACGAAGCCCGAGTTGCCCGTTTCCTCGAGTGCGGTGACCGTCACCAGCAGGTGTACCGGCCGCTCGCCGATATGAAAATCGATCTGGCGCGAGGCCATGCCCGTACGGTGGGCGCGGTTCATCAGGTAGCGCACCTCGGCGGCCTCCTCGCGCGGCAGCAGATCGTCGATGCTCTTGAGATTTTCGGCTTTGACCGAAGAGAAAATGCGCATCACCGCCGGGTTGAACTTCTGGATCAAACCGTCCGGATCGACTGAAATGACGCCGGTCGGGATGCTTTCGAGAATGGCTTCGGTGAACCGGCGCCTGTGTTCCAGTTCGCGGCTGTGCGAATCGAGATCGCCGGTCATCTGGTTGAAGGCGCGTACCAGCGTGCCCAGTTCATCGAGCGCGCCCGTTCGAATGCGATGCGCCAGGTTGCCGCGGCGCACTTCGCCCGCGGCTTCGAGAATCGCCGAGATCGGATCGCTGATCTGCTGCGCCAGCAGCCGCGCGATCCAGGTGGCGATGAACAGCACAAACAAAGTGATGACCGAGATCAGCAGCATGTAAAGCTGCCGCACGTCTTTCTTACGGGTAAACAGCGCGTCGTACTCGGCCACCGCCGTCGCAATCTCGCGCTGCTTGCCGGTGAAATCCACTGGCATCAGTACACGCACGGCGAGCCTGGTGTTGCCCGCGTTTCCGTGGCCTTCCACCGTACGCGGCGAGGCGGCTTTCAACTGGCCGCAAACGTAGGTGCGCTCCCCGTTGGCGCTTTCGAGCCAGGCCTGCTCCACCATGTGCGCCGCGCACGCTTTTTCCCAACCTTCGAAACCGGGCGTCTGGGAACGCAGCGTCAGCCAGTCGGCCACGACGCTTGCGCGCGCCTGCGCCTCACGGTCCATCGCCACGCCCACATCGATCAGCGTCCAGCGGATGTTATTGCCGGGGCGGCTGAACCATGCTTCGATGTTGCGGTTCAGTACCGCCATGGAAAACAGGACCAGGAAAAGGACGGGGACGAAGCTCAGCGCCAGGGCGCCGACGATCAGGCGGGTGCGGATGCGCGACCCTTCGCGATTCCGTTGCCGCTCCAGGTATAGCCGCAGGCCGGTGCGTACCAGCATGAACCCCAGCGCCACCGCCAGCAGAAAGATGAACGTGGAAGTGGCCCAGAACACCACGGTTTGGAATTCCGTCGCCGGCCCGAATTCGCCCAGGTTGAAGGAGGTTTGCCACACCACCAGCGCCGAAAGGATGGCGAGAATGACCACGCCGGTTCCGAAGACGAGGAGCTTGCGCATCTGAAGGGTTCGCTTGGCTCTCCCCTCCGATTATACGGGTCCCACTCTCCGGCCGTTCAGGCTCCGGCCGCGGCCGCCAGCCGCGAGGTGCGGAACTCGTGCTTCTGAATCTCCATGGCCGCGCGCCCTTGCTCGAAACGCACCACGCGGCCCTGCGCCACCAGCTTCAGCGAACATTTGTCATTGAGCTGCGCCGGCCAGCTCACCGAGATCTCCAGGCGCCGGCCGGGGATCAGCAATTTATCGGTGGTGAACAGGATGCCGTTGCTGCTGATGTTCACCGTCTTTCCTATGCCAGCCTCGTCGCCGGTCTTTTTGCTGAGGATCTTGAACCGCACTTCCCGTTCAATCGGGAAGCGGTCCGCAGCCCGCCGGTCGTTGGCCGTTCTTGTCGATTCCGATGCACTAAACATGTTCCTCCAGACACACGAGAGAAGATGTGTCCCGCTCCGTTTGAAGTATCAGAATGCTACGCCGCTGATGTACAAACAATGGCCGTTTCGGTGGATTCCGGCGTGGTACTACGCGACGGGCCCGATTCCCGTACTCAGGCGAATCGGTTAGGGTATCATTCCAGGTATGTTTTCCCGAACCCTACTCGGCGTGAGTGCTTTCGTCCTTCTCGGCAGCGGACTGTTTGCCTTTCAAAAGAAGCCCGTTACGGCCCAGGGCATCGCGCCCAGCGCCAATTTCAGCCATGGCATCCAATCGGGCGATACGCTCTACGTCTCAGGCCAGGTGGGCCGCGGCGCCGACGGCAAGCGTCCTGAAAGCTTCGAAGACGAAGTGAAGGCGACCTTCGACAGTATTAATGCGATTCTCAAGGCCGGTGGTATGACCATGGCGGACGTGGTATCGAGCAACGTCTACCTCACCGATATGAGCCTGTTCGAGCGTATGAACAAGGTATACGTGGCCAATATGCCCGAACCGCGCCCGGTACGCACCACGGTCGGCGTAGCGGCGCTGGTGGGCACTTTCCGCATCGAGATCACCGTCATCGCAAAACACGGCGGACCGGCCGGAAAGAAGAAGTAGCTACCAGCGGAAGGCCGCGTGAACGCGTAGCGTGCGGCCTTCGTTCAGCGTGTTAGTGATCTGGCCGAAATTCGGATTGGCCAGTTCGACTCCCGGCTCGGCGAACTGAGGCGTATTGCTCAGGTTGATCGTTTCCGCGCGCATCTCCAGTTGATAGCCGTTGTGGATGGAGAAGATGCGCCCGAGCGCGGCGTTCACGTTGCGGATGGAGCCCTTGCGGAACACGTTGCGCCCGATGTTGCCCCGGTGGTCGGTCGGCTGCATGTAGCGGAACGCCGCCCGCGGCAGCAGTTGCCTGGAGTTATCCGGGTCGCCCACCGTGCGGCCCAGAATCGATGGGTCCAGGATGTTCGGCCGGTCGTTGCCGTTGCCATCGACGTTTCCAAATCCAGGCCCGTCGGATCCGCTCACCACCGTGAACGGCGTGCCCGACTTGAGCAGCGCCACGCCCGATAGCCGGAACTTGCGGTATTCATACGTAGCGCGCCACAGCACCGAGTGCGGCTGATCGAAGTTCGACCGCCCCTTCATGTCGCGATGCTGTTCATATTCCCACTGCCCGCGGGAAAGGCGCGAATCCACGTCGTAGGCCGTGTTGGTATAGGCGGCCCCCAGGTCGATCGCCTTGCTGAACCAATAGGCGGCGTCCACGGTCAGCCCCCGCCAGCGCGGCAGTACGAGGGAAACGCGCGCCGCATCGAAATACCCGCGTGAGTTGTTCACCACGCGCCGCCACTCGGCGTATTGCGGATACGGACGGCGCGCATTCAGCGTCGCCGTGGTCTGCGGCAGGCCCGGCACCGGATGGCCGCGATTGTCGTAGAGCATCAGCAGGAGTTTATGCGCCCGGCTGCCCACATAGCCGAACTGCAGCCGGAACGGACCGGCCGGCAGCTCCCAGCTCGCGTTGTAGAGGTGCACATACGGCAGCGTCAGGTCTTTGTCCAGCAGGTAGAGGTTGGGCCGCGGATCGGCGCCCGCGCCCGCGAACGGATTCACCAGGTCCGGCGCCGGAATGACGATCTTCACGCTGCCGGGAGGAGTGAATCGCACCTGTTGAAACGTCACCGGATAGATCTCGCCATACTGCAGCGAATACGCGGCGCGGAAGACGCCGAGCTTTTCCGGCAGCCGGTAGGCGAACCCGAACTGCGGCGCCAGATTATTGCAGTCGCAATCGTAGGCAATCTCATTGCGGCCGTTCACTTCGTTCGGCTTCGGTGCCGGTTGATAGCGCAGCCCATAGGTGAACGTGAGACGGGCCGTAGCCTTCCAGGTATCGGTGGCGTAGAACTGCATTTCCCAGTTGCGAAATCCACGATAGACGTCGCCAAGCGCGATGATGTGCTGCGCCGGAACGCCCAGCCGCAGGTTGGTGATCGCATCGCGGCCGAAATCGGGGGCGAACGAAAAGAAGCCGCGATGGGTGTCGGTCTCGATGCCGTTCCATTGACGCCGTAAAACGCCAAAGCCCGCCGTCACCGTGTGAGTTCCCTGCTGGCGCCGCCACCGTCCCGCGTAACGAAACAGGTTTTGGGCGCGATTGATGGGAATGCTGCCTTCCGGCCCCAGCGACGTCAGCCCGGAAATCGAAATGAACGGTCCGACCGCGCGAGGCTCAGGGCGGAGGAACGAACCCAAGCGATCGTAGCCGGCCGAAAAATCGGTGAGGTTGCGCGCGTTCCAATCGCGCGTCCAGGTGAGGCGCGCGCGTTGCGAGCGTGTGGAAGTATCGGGATTCTGCCCGGCCACGAATTGAAACGCGGCGACGAATTGCGTGGTGAACAGGTGTTGCGCGACCAGTTTGTCGCGCCGCCCGAGATTCTGGTCGAGCCGCAGCGCCGCGTTGGTATCGTCGATCCGCTGGGGCGAGTTCGTGTTCAACGCCCGCGGGTTAATGTCGGTGCGGTTGGGCAGCGCCAGCGGATACGCGTTCAAATAGCGGGCGACGATGGCGCGCACCGCCGGATCGGTGGCCAGCGGAGTCCGCTCGTCGAGCGAAGGAACCAGCACGTTGCCGTTCACCTGCCCGCGTATCTTGCGCTGGCCCGCGTCGATCGAAAGCGCCCCGCCGCGCCACACCGGCAGCGAGAAACGGAATCCGTAATCGTTCTCGCGCGCCGGCTTCACATCGCCCACCTGAAAAAAAGTGCGGGCGGAAAACACGCTGTTCAAATGGCTGTAGCGCGCTTCTCCATGCCAGACGCGCGGCTTGGCGTAGCCCACGTGAATCGGCGCGGAAGGCGCGACGCCATATTCGGCGCCATAGTAGCCGCGCTCGGCGGAGAATTCGTTGAACAAAGTGACGACGGTACCCATCCGGACGTTGAGTTCCTTGAGCGCGTTGTTGTCCACCAGGTTGAACTGGATGTTCTCATTGCGCCGGCTCTCGCCCGACGAGGTATCGGCTTGTCCCAGCAGGTTCAAGTCGGAAGGTTTTGGCTGGCCGTACAAGGCGGCGGCAATAAGCAGGAACAGTTGCACCGCTACGCCTGAAACGCCGCTTTCAGCGTCTGATAACTCTTGGGCACCGCCGTCGCCGGGTCTTCCTTGCCTTCCATCTCAAGCGAGACCCAGCCGTGGTAGCCCGCCTTGCGCAGAATGCCCGCGATGCGTTTGTAGTCGAGGTCGAGCGTGTACCATTCCCCGCCCCCGTGATAGGTCTTGGCCTGCACCATGACCGCATGCGGCGCCAGCATCTCGATGCCGTCGTAAGGCGAAACGTTGTTAGGGAAATTCCCCGTATCCACGTTAAGCCCGAGCCAGGGATGATTCACGGCCTTGTAGATCTTCAGCAGGTCGGCCGGTTGCGTCGTCAGTCCCCAATGATTCTCGAGCGCCAGCAGGATGCCTTCCTTTTCCGCCACCGGCAGGCATTCGTTGATGCCGTCGATGCACCACCGGAAGGCTTCTTCGGGATCGTAGCCCGCCATCGGCGGCTCCTGCCCGTTGGCCTTCATGAGGTCGTTGAAATTCGGAATGGTTTTCCAGCGGCCCGAATTCAGCCGTACGCACGGGATCCCCATACGCGCCGCCATGTGGATGCAGTGAATGGTGTGGCGAATCGCCTCCCCGCGCATATCGACATAGGGTGAAACGAAATCCTGATGGATGGAGAACAGAACCAGATCCACCCCCGCGCGGAAGGCGTGGCGCTTGAGCTTGTGCAGATGAGCCGGCGATTCGTCCGTCATGCCGCGATGCAGGATCTCGACACCTTCAAAGCCGATGCGCGCCGCCTCGTCGATGACCGTTTCCATGGGCACTTTGCGCGGCTTGAAGTGCCACCAGCTATAGGAAGAGGCAGCCAGCCGGATGCGCCCGGCGGCGCCGGAATCGGCCGCGAGCGCGAGAGCGGGTGAGGCAAGGATGGCCCGGCGAGAGAGAGACATATCTAAGAGTAACGGGTGAGGCGTACAGCGCGGAAACCCTGGAAGGCTACTCGTCCTTGATTCCCAGGTCCACCGTATCGAACTGGCAGTTTTCCACCCACACCTCGGCATCCTCCGGGTGATCGCCTTTCCCCTGCAGCTTAAACCGGCGGGTCTTGCCATCGAGCAGATTCACCGTGCTGGTGAGCGCTTGAGCGAAGTTCTCCGGGCACCCCTGGGCGGGCGGATTTCCCGCCAATGACTTCCCCATCGCCACAAGCTGATGTTCCCGGTCGGCGGCGCTGAATTCGCGGAAGAACCGCTCCAGCGTGGGGGCACCGAGAACATGCTGCTCCAGTGGGCGGAAGAGGTCCACGGGCGCTAAATCGGCCGCTTCCACGGCTTCCTTCATTTCCCTGGTTTCGGCGGCCTTGACGTGCTCCTTATGCCGTCTTGCCTTTTGCGTATGCCGTTCATTGATGGATTTCGACATCCCATCCGGCTTCTCAATGGCAAAACGGCTCTTCTGCTGCTCGTTGCGCTTCTCGAAAACGCACGTCGCGTTGATGATGTCGGCCTTGAACATGGTGGGCTTTGCCCGGTACTGTTCCATCATGCGGAGAAACATGAGTTGGTTGAACTCGGGCGTTCCCTGCAGGTCATTGGCGCCACCATCGGATTTTGCGACGGTGAAGCGGGCGCTGTCGTCCTGCGGATTCACCATCGCGAAATGCAGCATCGCCTTGCGCACGGCCCTGTTCTCATGGAATTCGTTGAGCCCGTACTTGGGTGGCGGCAGCGGAGCCTGGTAATTCGGCGGCGCCTGGGCCCCGATTTGCACGCCGCCGCGAGCGGATCGTGCCTGGGCAGGCTGCCAACTCCTTTGATTGGAATTGGGTCCTTGGGGGACGTCAATAGGACAAACCGGGACGGGCTTTCGCGGCGGACCGCTGCCACCAGGATGCATGAGTGTTTCCTCCTCGAAAAGTCCTACGATTGTAGCGTGCCGTACAGTCGAAGTGGAAACGAAAGTTGATTTTGGGCGTGAATTTGGGAGGTGCGCAGACCGTGCTTCCTATACACGGTCTGCGCAATGAAAATGGTGCGGAGAGGGGGACTTGAACCCCCACGAGATTGCTCCCGCTAGCACCTCAAGCTAGTGCGTCTGCCAATTCCGCCACCTCCGCGTGGCCAACCAAACCTTGCTACTTCTTTGCCGGCGGCGCCTGTTGCTGCGTGGGCGCGGGCTGGGCCGGAGCCGTCTGCGGCGGCAGTGTCGGAACGTCGATGGTCTTGGTCCCGCCGCCAGGCGTTGTCACCTGGATTGGCACCGATCCGGCCGGCGCCGCGGGCGCATCCTTCTTCGTCGCCGGAGCGGGCGTTGCCACTTTTTCGAGAACCGTGGAGCCCGAAGTCCCCTGCCGCGTCGCCAACACCGACAAAGTCAACGACGTGACCATGAACAGGCCCGCCGCGATCGTCGTCGCCTTGGAAAGTACGGTCGCCGCGCCCCGAGGTCCGAACGCGGTCTGTGAACCCATGCCACCGAATGCTCCGGCGAGATCGGCCGCCTTGCCGCTTTGCAGCAGCACAACGACCACCAGGAAAAAGCACACGATGACGTGAACGATAGTCAGGAGAATAATCATACTTCCAGGCGAAAACCCATTGGCTATCTTAACATGGGTGGCCGCGCGGCTTCAAAAATCGAACCCGTCGATGTTCTCCTTCGTGAAGACAAACGGCTGGCCGAGGATCACCTGATCCTGGCGGATTTCGATTTGGCCGAGCCGCCCGGCAACGATGCCGGT
The DNA here is from genome assembly GCA_902826685.1 of uncultured Acidobacteriota bacterium. GTDB lineage: Bacteria > Acidobacteriota > Terriglobia > Bryobacterales > Bryobacteraceae > CADEFT01. The sequence continues at coordinate 139,948 of CADEFT010000002.1, read as the reverse complement.
ATCGCCCGTCTTCAACCCGCCGCGATGGAGCGCCTGCGCGGCGAAGACCGTCAGATATCCCAGGTCGCCGGTGTTCCACAGCACCACGGACCTGATGACTCCGGCCTGGACGTAAGGCTTGCATAGACTGGGCAGAGAGAGTCCGGTAACTGCGACGTCCGTCCGGCCGGATTGCTTGACAGCTTCGGCCGCGCCCGGCACGGCAGGGGCGGCGATGCCCGCCACCACCTTCACGCGCGGATAGACGCGCAGGATGGTTTGCGTTTCCGCGAAAGCGCGGTCGCGGTCGCCGTCGGAAGGACGTACGGTGGCGAGCTTGACGTTGGGATACTTCTCGAGCCGCTTCCGCATGTACCCCATCCATTCGTTCTGATTGGCGGCGGTGAGCGAGGCAGTGACAATGGCGAACTCGCCCGCGCCGCCGAGCATCTGCGCCACCTGATCGGTAATGGTGTCGCCGATGCCCTGGGCGGTGGCCTGATTGATGAAGAAGTCGCGGGCATCGGCGTCGGCATCGGCATCCCAGGTGAGCACCTTGATGCCGCGCGAGCGCGCTTTCCGCAGCACGGTGGAAAGGCCTCCGCGATTTTCCACGCTAACGGCGATGACGTCGACGCCGCGCGTGATCCAGCTTTCGACGATTTCGTTCTGCCGCGCGGGGTCGAGGTCGGCGGGTCCGTCCCAAAGCAATTCCACATCGAATTGTTTGGCGGCTTCCTGCGCGCCCCTGAGGCAACTGATGAAATAGGGGTCGCCCTTTGCCTTCGGCATCATGGCGACGACGGTGCGCGACGGCGCTTGCCCCGGCCGGCTATAGGTGGCGGCGGCCACGGCCAAAAAGGAAGCCGCAATGGCGGCCCATGCGACGGCTCGCTTCCAGCGCCCGGCGCGGTCCAGGCCGATGACGGCCAGTAGGATGAGCCCGGTCAGGATGCCGGCCAGTTCCGCCGGGAGCGCGGCGAGACGGAGTCCGTTTTGAAGGACGGCGATGGCCAGCAGTCCGAGCATGGAACCGGCGATGGTCCCCTTCCCGCCCGCGATCGACGTTCCTCCCAGAACGACGGCCGTGATGGCCAGCAATTCATAGCCGAGCCCGGCATCGGATTTGGCCTGGCCGACGCGCGCGACGTAAATCACCGCCGCCAGTGCCGCCGCCAGCCCGCTGAGTGTGTAGACCGTGAGCAGCCTTCGCTCGACGGGAATGGCGGAAATGCGGGCGGCTTCCGGCGAATGTCCGATGGCGTAGAACGCGCGGCCGGCGATGGTGCGATGCAGCAGCGCCGCAAAGCACGCCAGGGCCGGAAGGAACAGCAAGCCCTGTGCGGGAACGAACCCAAGAACATACCCTTGGCCCAGCCACAGGAACGGCTCCGGGAAGCCCGTGAAGTTGCGGGCGCCACCGGTGATGCCTTCCGCCAGCCCTCGAAACAGGCTGAACGTGCCAAGGGTGACGATCAGCGGCAAGGCCTTGAAGCGCGTGATGAGCGCGCCGTTCAGCATTCCGGCGAGCGCGCCGGCGCCGAGGGTAAGGAGCGCGGCGAGCGGCCAGGCGACGCCGCCATCCTGGATCAGCCAACCAAGGCCGACCGCGCACAGCCCCAGCAGCGAGCCCACGGAAAGATCGATACCGCCGGTGACGATGACACAGGTGAGGGCCAGCGAGAGCAGCCCGAGTTCGACGCTTAGGCGTACGATTTCGCCAAGGTTCTCCGTGGTCAAAAAGCCGGGCGCGGCGAAACCGAACAGCACGGCTTCGACGGCCAGCAGCGCGGCGAGCAGGCGGATTTCACCGGAGGGCATAGGCGATCCTTGGAGTGAATTCGGCCGCCGCGACGATGCTGGCGGCGATCGTTTTCCTTCGCTTGCCTTCGATGGCCAGCTTTCGAGTGGATGGGAGAGTGGCGGCTCCGAACAAGCCGGAGGTGGCACGTCCGCCCGCGATGGCGCCGATCGTCTTCCTTCGCTTGCCGCCGTAGGACAGTTGTACGGCGACCAGGATCTTTCGTGCGCCTTGGAGGACGGCGGCGCAGAGCAAGCCAGAAACGGCACTTCCGCCCGCGATGGCAGCGATCGCCTCTCTTCGCATGCCGGCGAGCAGGATTCTTCGAGTGGATTGGAGAGTAGCGGCGCAGAGCAAGCGGGAGATAGCACGTCCGCCCGCGATGGCGTCGAGCAGGCGGATTTCACCGGGCGGCATGCGCGATCCTTGGAGTGAATTGGGCTGCCGAAACCATAATGGCAGCGAGAATAATCATTCCCTGCAGCGCTTTTTCCCAGGCCGCGTCCACATGCAGGAAAGTGAGCGCAGTCCCGATGGCCCCAAGCAAAAGCGCGCCCACCAGCGTTCCGGTCACAGAGCCCCTCCCGCCGGAGATGGCGCATCCGCCAACCACGGCGGCGGCGATCGCCTTCATTTCGATGCCGGTTCCGGCGCCCGAGGGGATTTCGGAAAAGCGCACGGAGTTGAGTAAAGCCGCCAGCGCCGTCAGCGCGCCGCAGAAGACAAACGCTCCGGTCACCACCCAATCGGGCCGGAGTCCGGCGAGACGCGCCGCTTCGAAGTTCGATCCGGTGGCGTAGACCGCGCGCCCCGCGCGCAGATTGCGCAGAGCCCACGCGGTGAGGCCGAACACCGCCGCGGCCGAAAGCAGTATCGCGGCCTGCCCCGCCGTTTGCCCGAGGCCGAACCACTGGAACCCCGATGGCAGATTCTGCACCCACGCACCCTGCGTGGCCCAGCGCAGTCCTTCTTTCCAAAGCGCCATGGTGGCGAGCGTTGCGACGATGGAAGGAATCGCCGCGCGGCCGGCCAGCAGCCCGTTGACGGCGCCCATCGCCGCGCCGAGAATCGGGATCACAACAGCGAGCGAGCCCACCGGAAGTCCCGCTTTGGCGAGTTCGGCCGACAGCACGCTGGCCACGGCGAACTGCGCGGCCACCGAGATATCGATGTGCCCAGCCAGAATCACCACCGTCATTCCAATGGCCACCAGCAGCGCGGGCGCATTGTTGACCAGCAGATCGCGAAGGTTCTCGACGGCGTAGAATCCCGGCGCCCAAACGGCCAACGCGGCCAGCAGGGCTGCCAGCGCGAGGGAGGCAGCCTTCATGACGTGGCTCCGGCGTGCGCCGCCAAGGCCAGCGCCAATACCTGCTCCTGCGTGGCGGAACGTGGAAGCTCACCGGCGATGGTTCCGCCGGAGAGGACGACGATACGGTCGCTCATACCGAGAATCTCCGGCAGATCCGAAGAGATCAGCAGCACGGCCAGGCCGGCCTCGGCGAGCCCGGAAATGAGGCGATGCACTTCTGCCTTGGCGCCGACATCGACGCCTTGCGTCGGCTCATCGAGAATCATCAGGCACGGCTTCGAAGCCAGCCATTTGGCGAGCGCCACCTTTTGCTGATTGCCTCCGGAAAGGCTGTCCACCGGCGCATGGACGGACTCGGCCTTGATCCCCAATTGCGCGCGGTAGGTTTCGGCGACGCCGTCTTCCCCAATCCTGTCCAGCAAGCCCATGCGCGAGATCCGGTCGAGGATCGGCAGAGTGACGTTTTGAGCGATGGGCATGGCGCCGATGACGCCGAGACGGCGCCGGTCTTCGGGCACATAGCCGATGCCGAACTCGCGCGCACGGCACGGAGAATCGATGACCATGGCGCCGCCCTTCAGACGCATTTCGCCGGAGTCGGCGGGGGTGAGTCCGAAGATGACGTTGGCCAGTTCCGTGCGTCCGGAACCAGCCAGACCGGCGAGTCCGACAATCTCACCGGCGCGCACGGTCAGGTCGATGCCTCGTAAACCGGTCGCGCGGCAGCCTGTGCCGCGCAATTCGAGCACCGGGGCGCCGGGCGCCGATTCCCCTTTCGGATAGACGGCGGCGATGTCGCGGCCCACCATCAGTTGGATCAACCCGGCGCGCGTGGTTTCGACCATCGGGCGCGTGGCCACCGTTTTTCCATCGCGGAGCACGGTGACACGGGCGGCGATGCGCGCCAGTTCCTCCAGGCGATGGGAGACATAGATGACACCGGCTCCGCGGGCGCTTGCCTGGCCGATGACCGCGAACAGGGATTCGGTTTCGCGCGCCGTCAGGCAGGCCGTCGGTTCATCGAGAATGAGCACGCGCGCCTCCGCCCCAATCGCCTTGGCGATTTCGATCAACTGCCGTTCCGGCATGCTCAGCGTTGAGATCTCGCGCCCCGGATCGATAGACAGCCCGAGCCGTTCGAGCAAACCAAGGGCGGTCGCGCGACGGGCGGCCCAATCGACCCGGCCCGTGGCGCGGTGCGGCTCAAGCGAGAGGGCTATGTTTTCCATAACCGAAAGATGCGGGAAGAGCGCGGGGTGTTGATAGACGCAGCGGATGCCGAGAGCCTGTGCCCGCGCGGGAGTGAGGCCGGTCAACGAAACGCCGGAGAGCTCGATGCGGCCCGAATCGGCGGTAAGCGCGCCGGTAAGGATTTGAATGAGGGTGGATTTGCCGGCGCCATTCTCGCCGACCAGGGCATGCACTTCGCCCGCCCGCAGTTCGAAATGGACACCGCGCAGTGCCTGCACACCGCCAAACGATTTATGGATATCGACGGCTTCGAGTAGCTTCACGTGGGCGTCGAAAGCATCGATGGTACCGCACTTAGGCGGCGGCAGATCAATCGGTGGGTGGCACGATGCGCGTGGCCTCGTCGACGGAGGCGGCGGCGCGAAGGCTCTCGCGAATGGCGAGAGCGAGCGAGGCGAGTTCGTCGGCCTTGGCCTCTTCGCCCATCCGGCGGCGCAGGCGTGCTTCGTTGTGCAGAAGACGGGCGCGACGGCTGAGACCGCCAGGCGAACGGCTCATCCACTGGCGCGATTGCTCGAGCAGTTGCGCAGCTTCGGAGAGCCCGCCTTGATCGGCGCGGACACAGGCCATGGTTTCCAGAGCTTCACTGTAGGATGGATCCTTCGATTCGCCCAGAACGAACAGGGCCATGTTGGCCAGTTGCGCCGATTCCTCCAGCCGTCCCTGGCGGCGGCGGGTTTCGGCCAGCTTGCCGCGCAGGGAGGCGGGTTCGGGATGATTGGATCCGAAGACGTGCTCAACGATGCCCAGGGCTTTTCCAAAACATTCCGCCGCTTCGTCGTATTCGCAGTTGTGAAGGCGTAGCGAGCCGAGGGCGGCAAGGGTTTCGGCCACCGATGGGTCGGTTGCGCCGAACAAAGCGGTGCGGATCGCAAGAGACTGTTCGAGCGATTTGCCGGCTTCATAGGCACGGCCCGTATCGGTCAGCGCGGCGCCATAATGATGAAGCGCGGTGGCGAATGCCGGATGGTCCTCGCCGAAATGAAGGCGCGACACCGAGACCGCCTGGGCCAGATGATCGATGCCCTGATCGGCCAAGCCAAGTTGCATACAAGCCAGGCCGAGTTCCTGTGAGTAGTAGCCGGCATGCAGGCTATCGGGGCCATCGGCCTCCTGCCAAAGCTTGATAACCGTCTCCAGATAAGCGATGGCCTCGGCATGCTTGCCCTGCCGCAGCAGGCTTTCCGAAAACAGCGCCAGGCAGTGGCGGACTTCCGGGTAGCTGCCGTGGAAGCCCAGTTGCTCGCTATCGGGCAGCGAGCAGATGGACCGAAGGGCGCGGCGGGCGGCCTTTTCCGCACCGGCATGTTCGCCCCGGCGCGCCAGAACGTTAGCCAAATTGTAGTGGGTGAGAAAGAACAGCGGACCGCCGCGAATCCAGAAAGCGCGTGAAGCCGCCTTGCGCAACAAGTGAACGGCGCGGTCGAGGTCACCGGCTTCCAAAGCGGCTCCCCCATCGGCCAGCAGCCGTTCGGCCCGGCGGGCTTGCCATTTGGCAAACTGCACATCGAGGACAGCCGCCACCGCGATTGCCAACAGGATGAGCGCCACCAGAGCGGCCATATGGAGGCTATCGACGGTTGTGGCACACTTTCTTTAGGAAGAAGGCGGCTGGAGGGTGGCTTGACCGGAGAAATGCCGATTCATACAATGGTAGTGGCAAGGAAAGGAGGCCCCGATGCGATCTCTAGGCCCAATGGAGCTCCTCATCATTCTGGGAATTGCGGTTCTTCTCTTCGGTGGGAAGAAGATCCCGGAAGTGGCGAAAGGCCTTGGTGAGGGAATCCGTAACTTCAAGCATGCCCTGAAGGGCGAAGAAAAACCCGAAGGCACGAAGCAGGCATAGCGGCTTCCTTGAGCCGCCCGCAATTTGTGGCGGCGCATTCCGACGGATATCCAAAGCAAAAGCCCCGCGCATCCCGCCGCGGGGCTTTTTGCTTCTTGCGGATAACCGAAGTTACTTCTTTTTCGGCGGCACGATGGCGTCTTTGACGCTCTTGGCCACGCGGAACTTCACGACCTTCTTGGCTGGAATCTTGATGGATTCGCCGGTGGCGGGGTTGCGTCCGGTGCGCGCCTTGCGCTCCACGCGAACCAACCGTCCGATGCCGGGCAGCACGAAAACGCCAGCCTTCTTGGTTTCGCGCACGGCAATAGCGGCATAGGTCTCGACGATCTGCTTGGCAACCTTGCTGGCGATGCCCGCACCTTCGGCGAGTTCCTTTACGATCTGAGTCTGCGTCATACGATCAGCCATGTCTGTTCTCCCGTCCTCCCACTTGTCGTCACGGATTGAAAATGCGTTGCTCAAAGCCCGGCCCGGTTCGGCCCGAAAACCCTGCAAAACCGGGCGTTTGCGGCTTTGCCGGCACCCATCGCCAGCCGCAACGCACCCTCATCATAAGCGATCGTTCGCGCCAGTGTAAAGGGAGAATGCACGAAAATGGCCATTTTTGAGGCTTTTTTACTTTGCCAGGCGCCCAGAAGCCCGTTTTACGGCCCTTTCACGCCAAAACATTCCTGTTACCGCATGTTTTGGATGCTATTTGAGCAGACGCGCCTTCGTGCGGTCGAGAATCGCGCGAAAGGGCTGCCCGGCGGGAGCCGGTTGGGCCAGCCGCGCGTCGACGGCGTCCAGCACGGCCTCCCGGGGCAGCGCTTCGAGCACCCGCCCGGCCAGATCGGCGGAACCGGCCTCCTGGGATCGCTCGATAAACCCGGCCACCGGCTCGACCGACAACGGATGCGGCAACACCGACACCATGTGCAGGTAAGTCAATAGCTGCCATTCCGGCACAAAACCGCGCAGCTTCAGGATCGCTTCCCAACAAAGCGGCAGCACCGGTTCCTTGTATACGCGAGAGGCGAGCGCGGAAAACCGTGTCCAGACGCCACTGACGCCGGTGATCTTCTTCCGCTCGGTTTCGACGTTGATGTTGTTGAGGTCGGCTTGAACCCGCAAAAACAGGTCGCGGTGTTCGAGCCAGCCGCGCAGGATCTCGCGATGAATGCGCACCTGCCAGGCTTCCCCGGCCTCGGGCTGGTTGAGAATCGGCTGCAACAACTGGCTCGAGGCGAGAATGCGGTCGCGCAGCTCGATGTAGGGCCTTCCCTCCAAGCGAATGAGTGTGTCCAGTTCGGGCGATTTCGTCATGGGTCTCACGGTTGATGATGCCACCACCAGGCGTCGGTGCGCGGTTTGCGTTTGCTGTTGGTGCCGCAATGGATTTCGCCGTACAGCACATGATAGGTAACGAAGTCGTCGATGAACTTCACCTCCACGCCCGTGGTGGCCGCCGGTCCCAGCGAATCCAGAATATCGCGGGCAAAGCGGTCCACATTGTCGTTGACCGGCCCAAAGGGACGCGGCACGCAGACGCGGACCGTATGATCGCCCTTGGTCAGGTGCAGCATGTTGACCGATCCCGGATTATAGGCGACGTACAGCCCCGGGCCGTCCTCTTTGAAAAGCACCGGAATGTCGATGAAGTCGGTTGGGTTCAAGTCCAGTTCCGTGGAAAGAGTGACTTTGATGCCGTCGATCAGAGCCTGTGTATCGGTTTGCACCTGCACGAACGCGGCGTCGCCCAGAATCAGATTGGCGGTATCGAACGGGTAGTCGGCGCGGCGGTTCGCCAGCGTATAGCCGGGACCGAAACGGATGCCCGCCGGAACGACGTTGGAACTCCGGAACAGTCCCGCCGTCCCCCTGCCGGCCGCTTGCAACCCGCGAAGGATCCTCATGGCGCTGTCGGGGCTGGCCAACAGCACCTTGAAACCCTTGGGCGCGTTTTTCATCGGGCAGAACGACACCACTTCATCGACGTGGCCAACCACGAGCCAGCCGGTATCGATCGAGAACGGCTCCTGCACGGTCTGCGCCGTGAGGAAGTCCACTACTTCCGGCTGGACGTTACGCAGGGGACGGGCGGCGTCGGCACCATACACGATCCGGCCGAATTTATATTCCTTTCCACGAACGGTGTGGGTGAAGGGCGGCGAGCATTCCAGATTGCCGAACGAATCGAGGGAACTTCCGATCATCGGAGGCAGGGCCTGCACGAAGCCGTAGTTCTGCCCGAGCAGGACGCTCTTCGGATAGCGATCAAGATCGGAAGCCCATTCGGGAATCCGCATGCGGTCGTTGGCGGTGCGCAGAACGACGGGCGTACTCCATGTCGCGGGTGCGCCCGGCTTGGGCATCGAGGAGTAACCGATTTCCATCACGTCCTGCATCCAGCGGTCCGAGTTGGAGGTAGTGCGCGGAGCGGGAAACCCGGCGCCGGTCACCTCTCGTGCCAGGTCGGCCCGGAAATCGGCGTTGTCGGCGGTTTCGACGACATAGGTCTCTTCGGTCGGGTCCCAGTGGTTGAATTGCACCCAGGGCGCCACGCGGACCATGGCCGATTCCGAATGCGTTCCGGCGGGCTCGACGATGCGGAACGTAATGGCGATCTCCCCGCTGAATCCCGCACCCGGATACACGGCGGCTTCCATGCCGAACTCCCTGGTCTGGAAGCCAAGCGTAGGCAGTTGGTAGGAATGCGTAGTCGCCGGCCCGATGATCTCGGGCGCCCCGGCGGCACGCGAGTCGAAGATGCGAATGCGCGGCTGATCGGCGGGATCGACTTCGAGGAACCCGGTCCAACTCCCCGGCGCCACGGGCTTGCCCGCGACCCGGCGGATCTCGAGCGGAGCGATGTCGCCGGGATCGGGGGCGTTGTTGATCTTGTTGTCCTCGTTGTCGGGATTGTGGGTGCCGTCCTCGTCGTCGCAGTTGGCAAGAATAATGGCCCCCTTGCCGGCGATGCCCCAGGTCCAGGAGCCGATGCCGCGGTGGTCGTCGTCCACGCGGCCGTCGCGATCGGCGTCCACATGCAGATGGTATTCGGGCTCAAGCGGGCACGGCACCGGATCGCCCGGACGGCAGCCGGGACTGGGGCCGGTGGACGGACTGGACGGTTCCTTATCGGGCATCGCGGCTCCAGTATTTGGCTACATGATCGAGATAAACCACCGCCCGGTCGCGCAGACGGAAGACGCGATCGCCGGGCTCGGGTACCTGTGGATCTTCCAGGGCGGCCCGCACCCAGGGGTAAAGCGGGTCGTTTAGAACTTCATGGCCGAAACCGAACATCAGCGCCGCCATGACGGCGACTGGCTCGCCGGAGCGCGGCAGCCCGGTAGCCGCGACAGCCGATGCGGCACGATCGATCAACCGCCTCATCCCCGCGTCCGTCGCCTGATCGAAGCGCTGCGGGTAGGCCGCCTTGAAATCGCCGAGCAGCTCGTCGATTCCCTGCGCCGCCACGGGCCGATTGGCGAACGCGCGCAAGCGTCCGATGGCGGGCAGGAATAGGCAGCCGTCCTTTCCGACAACGGCCGCCCAGTATTGGCGTACGCTTTGGTAAACCGCTTCGGCGCGATCCATTTCGTTCGATTCCTTCGGCATTGCGAGCGACGCCCGGATGCCGGGATAGAGCGGGTCCGTATCAAAGCCGGCGCCGAAGGTGACCATGCATTCAAGGACCAGGCGAATCGGGCCGCGGCAGGTAAAGCCCAGTTCGCGAGCGCGGCCGATGCCGGTGCGCACGACGGCCTGGAAGACCGCACGGCCGCGCAGCTCAAACAGCTTGGGCGCATAGCCGGCCAGATAATCGGCCATCTCGCCCTCGAAGGCGTCCGCACCCGCCTCCCGCAGCGTTTCCTGTTGCGTGACTCGGATGATCACTATGAGGGTAGTGTCACGGCAAGGACAGCCGTTTCAGGCCGAGCGCCAGCCTTGGGCGGCCGCCGCGGCGTATTGCCTGGCCGCCGGTTTGCGATCCACCGCCGTCAGCGATGAGCCGCGCAGTTGGACCACTGCCTGCTGGAACGGATCGGCCAGTTTGTTCTTGATCGCCGTGAGTGTCAGTTGATGGCCGACGGTCTCGCCCCGCTCGCGAATGGGCAGCACGTCTCCGATGCGCAGGCGGATGGAGGAATAAAGCGCCAGCGCGCGGCCGCCGGCGGTGCGATTCTCGTTATCCTGGCCGGCACGGGTCTGGTTCAGGAACAGGAGGCAGGCATTGGCCCGCTGTGCGGCCATTTGCAGGCGCCTCAAATAGCGGTAAAGCAGCTCGGTGTGGGCATCGGCCGGCGCCTCTTCGACGGCGTCCACCTCCTCCCGCGGGATCAGCGCGGCGGCCGAATCCACCACGATCAGGTCGACCCCGAAGGTGCGCAGCAGCGATTCGGTCATGGACAGCGCTTCTTCCCCGTTGCCGGGTTGCAGGACCACCAGATCGCCGGGATTCACGCCGCAGGATTCGGCCCAGGCCGTGGTGAGGCTATGTTCCACATCGACGAAAACAACCGCCAGTTCCTGCTTTTGCGCGGCCGCACCCCACAGCAGACCCAGCGTGGATTTGCCAGAGCCCGGAGGGCCGAAAAGCTCGACGATACGGCCGCGCGGCAAACCGCCGCAGCCGAGCATGGCGTCGACTTCGGCCAAGCCCGTGGAAATGGAACCCTCCCGCGCCGGTGACTGCACTCCAATTAGTGCCGGTTCGGGCGCGGGAGTCTCAGGAACTTACGCGGAAGGCCGTTACAGACCTTTCTTGGCCAGGAAGTCGATCAGGTCCACCACGCGGCAGGAGTAACCCCACTCGTTGTCATACCAGGAAACGACTTTCACCATATTGCCGCCCAGCACCTTCGTCATTTCGGCATCGACGATCGAGCTGTGGGGATTGCGCAGCATGTCGCTTGAAACCACGGGGTCTTCGGTATAGCCCAGAATCCCCTTCATCGGCCCTTCCGAGGCCGCCTTCAAAGCGGCGTTCACTTCTTCGGCCGTGCAGGGCTTGGCGGTTTCGGCGACGAAATCGACCACGGAAACGTTCGGCGTCGGCACGCGCATGGCGTAACCATCGAGCTTGCCCTTCAATTCCGGCAGCACGAGGCCGATGGCCTTGGCGGCACCGGTTGTCGTCGGAATCATGTTCAAGGCGGCCGCCCGGGCACGGCGCAGGTCCTTGTGCGGGAAATCGAGCACGTTCTGGTCGTTGGTGTAGCTGTGGATGGTGGTCATCGAACCCTTGACCACACCGAACTTTTCGTGCAGCACCTTCACCACCGGACCCAGGCAGTTGGTGGTACAGGAAGCGTTCGAGACCACGTTGTGCTTGGCCGCGTCATACATGGTGTCATTGACGCCCAGCACGATGGTAACGTCTTCCCCCTTGGCCGGGGCCGAAATGATGACCTTCTTGACGGATCCGCGCAGGTGCTTGGAGGCATCCTTGGCGTCGGTGAACCGCCCGGTCGATTCCACCACGACATCGACACCAAGCGACGGCCAGTCGATCTCGGCCGGATCCTTGGTGGCGAACACCTTGATGTCATGGCGCCCCACCATGATGCTGTCGGCGTCGGTTTTGACGGTTTCGTCCAAAGGGCCGAGAATCGAGTCGTACTTCAACAGGTGGGAAAGCGTCTTGACGTCGGTGAGATCGTTGGCGGCGACGAACTGGACGTTCGGATTATTGAGACCCGCGCGAACGACATTGCGGCCGATGCGGCCGAAACCGTTGATGCCTACTTTAACTGCCATGATAGTGTGCTGTTCTCCAGGTAGTGAGCCGCCAATGGTGCAAGGGCGGATTTTGGTTCCAGTGGATCACTCTTTACGGGGCCTAAAGCAGGCGAGAGTGCAATTGGAAAAACTAGAATAGCAGAAACAGGGGCGCGGGAGGTCGCTGCTTTCGAATCGCGTGGGAATGTGGGCGGTACGCCCGGTTTTCTTTCAGTTTTTGCAGCCGTTTTCTGTCACGGCCGATCAAGCCAACCCCTTCATTTGGTTGGTGCGCACGCTCATCCTCTCTGCCATCCATTCGTTAGGGAATTCACACGAACGGCAATCACGGGAATCTCTGGAGCCACACCCCTCAAAGGACCTCTGGCATTAAGATTTCAACCGTATCATAATGCAAGCTCCGTCGAAGAAGCCATGCAGGCAGGCACTACACAAACCGCAATGCCATCAGTCGTGCAGGACCAGCGCCTGCACTTCCGCTGTGAATTCGAGATATCCCGGGAAGACAAACACCCCCCGTTGGCGCAGGTCTTAGAAGAAGCCCAGAGGTGGGTTCTTTCGAAGCAAAGAGGCGACACGAAGGGCCTGGGAGGGGCTTGGTTCCGTGACAACGGGCGATGGATTTCTCCACTCTCGCAACGTGTGAGGATCGAGGTCGACAGCGCGAAAGACGACGCGGGTAATCAGTTCTGGGCGATGCGATACGAACACCCAGATGGTATTGGCCGAGACGAAAGAGGGTCCAGCCAGCGCCAATGGCGCACGGACATTTCTTTGTCGACCAAAGGCGAGTCGGTGGTCTTTTCTATGCAAGTGTCCCACTACTTATTGCCGGGGCACTTTGGACCTGAACCAGCGGTACCCGATCCGACTTCGCCGCTCCTTGTTAAGAAACTGTTTCAGGCTGCGGGACTTGTGACCTATGCGGGCTCACAGCCCCTTACCGCTCGGGAGAACGAGGTCACGCCGGACGACGCCGAGCTTCTCGTCGAGCGCATCTGCGACAAGAATCGCAGGTGCCCTCTAATCTATGTTTCTCGTGAATTCGCCTCCGGGGACGCGGTACTCGATTCCAACGATCTAGCTTGGAAGCTTGCGGGCCTTGCGCCTGTCTACGTCGCCGAATCGAATTGGCTGGACAAAGAAACGGAACGTCGACTTCCGCCAAAATACTGGTGCTGGAATGGACGAATCCGAGTCTATCTTCCGGGCGTCCAGTTCGATAGACCGAATGACTACCGGCGTCACCGTTACTTTACTGCCGATGAGGTGCGTAGAGATGGGGCTCAGGAAGTTATTCGAATCATCGTTCAATCACTCGCACGACGGATTATTCTGTCCTCGGCGGCTGGGGTTGCGAATATCGATGACGTTCGTCTGAAGAAGCAGGAGCAAGAGTTCAGCCGTCTGAAGAACAAACTGGCTACCGCACCTCCGGCCGAAATGATGGAGTTACTGGAGTCTATCAACAAGGAACTTGACCACAAGTGTCGCGCAGCCGAGGCCGAGAAGGCATCCCTGGCAGAGCGATTGGAGTTCGCGGAACTTGAAACTCAGGAGAGGGAAGACGAAGTAAAGGGACTCCGCTACCAAGAGAAAGAACAACGGGAAGAAGCGCTCGCTCAACGACAGATGCGCTCCGCGGCAGAAGATCGACTAAAGAAGTTTTCTGAGTTGGGTGATTTGCCTGAGTCAATCCTCGAATGCTGTCGCTTTTTCTCCAGTGCGTTTCCAGATCGGGTGGTTTTCACTCAACGAGCACTTGACTCGGCGGGCAGATCCGACTTCCCAAAGGTGAATGCCGTCTGGACCGCCTTGTGGCATATGGCCAACACGCTCTATGCTCTAGCTTTCGACCCGGAAAAACAGATCGATATTGAGAAGGAATTCAGAGCCCGTTCAGGGATAGAGATGTCGTTCCACGAGGGCAGTCAAACCAAGGGCGATAGTAGACTTATGCGGTCACGGTCGGAGCAGTTCGACGGTGAGAGTATCGACATAACCCCTCACGTCAAACTTCAAACAGGCAACAAGTATTTCCGGTTCTATTTCCATATCCATCGGAAGAAACGCATTCTGGTCGTCGGCGATTGTGGGCATCTCGATACGGCAGGTACTTCCAAAAGGAAATAGCACTGGTTTAAATGATGCTTGATTCACACGTGTCAACACGTGTGAATCAAGCGCCGGCACGGACGGAAGACCTCGTGCAGGCCCCTGATTGATCCGATCACTTCGATGTGAGGAACTGATTGCCGCATCCGTGACTCCGAGGTCCTTAGCTGCCACGATCTGACTGCGCATCCCCGACCAGGCGGAACCCGGCTCGTTTCGATTCACAGCGCCTTTCTAAGCCATCCAAGTGCTTGTGGATTTGCCGTTTTTATTGACGGGGACGCTTCAACAAACCGCCCTAACGCTGCGGCGGCAGCGGATCGGCCACCGAGCCGCCAAGTCCGGCATAGGTATCCTTCACCTTCACCACCTTCATCCCCTTGAAAGTCACGAAGGTCATTTTCCCGGGCGGGTTGCCGTATACCCAATCCTCGTAATCGATTCCGTCGCGGGTTTCGCGGGAACGCGTGCGGGGCCGGCCGACGGCGGTGATGACCATGTCGCGATCCATGCCCTCCACCACGCGCTGTTCCTTTACCGCTTTCTGAATCTCGGGCGGCAGGGTGGTGATGAACTGCTCGGTGGCGGAGCGTTTCTCGAAATCCATGACCGGCAGCAGGATCTTCTTAAGCTCGGCGGCCGAGATGGGTGGAACGCCCTTGGGAAACAATACGGCCAGGTTGCTGCCAAGCGTAGGATTGCCATTGCCTCCGATGGGCGAGGTGCGTGAGCCCATGCCCACTTCCACCCGCTCATACCATTTGCGTCCGCTTTTCAGCCCGCCGTTGATCTCCAGCAGGATCTTGTCGTCTTCGATGGTGACCTTGGTGATCTGAATCAGGTCGCCGGTGCGGCCCGCCGGACCCATTTCCTTGGCCGCCTGATCCCATTCCTGCTTGTCGAACTTGCCGCTCGATTCGATGGTGAGGGCCTTCTTCGATCGCGGCAGCAGGGTTTTGAGGGTGGCGTATTCGGCTCCCATGCCGCGCAGGATCTCGATGCGTTCGTCGTCGGTGAGCTTTCGCGCTTCCGCGACCGTGGCGAGCGCCAGGGCGGCGCAAATCCAAAGGCGCACTTTACACCTCCTGCCGGTAGAGGCTCGCTACCTGCCGCTCCACCGGAGCTTTCCACAACAACCAGAACAGCACCAGCACGGCCGCGGTGGTCAGCAACCCGGCCTCGGGGCCATAGTCGCCGCCGCTCCAGATCTCGCCGATGCGCCAGCGCATCGAATAGCCCGTCACCTTCATTGTAAATCCGCTCAGATTGGCGCCGAACAGGGGCAGCGAAACGTTCCAGCCATAGTGGATGCCGATGGGCAGCCAAAGATCGCGGCTGCGCAGATAGGCGAAGCAGAACAGCAGGCCCCACAGCACGGTGTTGACGATTCCGGCGCGGGTGGCGTTCTGATTGTTCGAATGGGCCAGACCGAACAGCACGGCCATCGGCAGAATGGTGGCGAACCGGCCGATGGCGCCGAGCAGCACCTGAAAGCCATAGCCCCGGAAAAGCAGTTCTTCCCCGATGGCTCCGAACAGGAGCAATACCAAAACGAAGGCCAGGCTCCCGAGGCCGCCCCAGCCTTCGCCGGCCGGCTCCCAGGTGGCCAAACCAAGCAGCAGCGGCGGCGCGCATACGGCCACTGCGGCGCCGATGCCCCCGCCAAGGCCAAGGAGAAGATTGCGGCGGGAGGCGGCGTTCCAGGCCAGACCGAGGTCGGCGAGACTCCCCCGCTCATACACGCTGATGGCGACTGCGTTGGCGATGGCCGCCGCTCCGAATGTGGCCAGCGTCGCGGCGGCGACGTAGCCAAGCAGCGGAAGCAGCATAGGTCCGAGCAGCGACAAGCCGGCGATTTCGAGGAACGCAAAAATGCCCACCCGCAGCAGGACGCCAAGCTTTGTCACATCGGCCATGACGGGCGTCAGCCGGCGCTGGATTTGATCTTGACTCCAGCGGGAGCGACTTTGACCGGCAGCACCGTGGCGCCGAGGTCTTCGATGGTGCGCCAGACGCGGTCGCGGGCTCCGCGTTCGACAAGGAAGAAAACGCAGCCTCCGCCGCCGGCGCCGCAGACCTTGGCGCCGCGGGCGCCCGCTTTGCGCGTGGCCTCCACCAGTTTGTCGATCAGCGGCGTGGTGATGCCGGGGGCGTTGGTCTTCCGGTGGGCCCACTCCTCGCGCAACAGCTTCGCCACGCCGTTCCAATCGCTTTTTTCGAGCGCGCCGCGCATGGCGTTCGAAATGGCGCTGATCCGTTCGAAGTTCTTGTACACCGCCTTGTCGCCGTCGATGTGGCCCTTGGTCACTTCCCAGTTGTTGATCCCGGAGTTGCGCGGCTCGCCGGTGTAGGCAAGAACGATGCGTTCATTGAAATCGTCAAGGTCGACGGCGATCTGTTTGCGGCGGATACCGGCGCAATCCATTTCGATGGCGCTGACGCCGCCATACATGGCCGGGTAGTAATCCTGGCAGCCGGTGGGGACGCGGATAATGCGCGCCTCGTTATTCTGGGCGATTTCGCGGATTTTCTCGATCGAGTATCCGGTCCCCGTCAGCTTGTTCAATGCGCTGGCGATGGAGATGATCAGCGACGACGACCCGGAAATACCGGCGCCGGCGGGCGCCTCCGAGTCCGTTTCCATGACGAAGCCCTGTCTGGGGGCGAAGAAATCGACCAGGTAGGCGAGCAGCGGCAGCTTGTATTTCTTGCGGCTCTTTAAATCCTCAATGGATTCGAACTTTTCCTCGGCCTTCAGATCGTGAGAGCGCAGGACGATGGCGGGGGAATCCGTTGTGGCGATCGAACAGCGTGTGTAACGGTCCACCGCGAAATTGACCGTGACCGCGTTGGCATGAAAAAGATAAAGAGGCCAGATGTCGAGTGTACCGCCCGCCATATCGACGCGGCACGGTCCCTGTGCAGTGATTTTCATGAAGTGAGAAGCCGATTCCCACTATAACTTGAAGAGCGGACCCTCAGCCTCTTCGGCCTTGCGGCGCGCGCCGAAGCGGATGGCGGCGAGCCCGGCCAGCGTGCAAAATGCGGTGACGGGCAGCAGCGAGGACGTGATGCGTCCCGGCATCAGACGTGCGTCGAGGGCACGTTTGCCGCCGCCAGGTCCCATCCGCATCCACATTACGACCGAGAGCAGAACCAGCAGAAACACCCGCCGGGAGCCTTTCTTGGCTTCGGCGGCGGTTTTCGAGTTCAGGGCCAGCCAGCCGGCCGCGGAGGCGGCGAATAGAGCGATCGCGGTGCCGAGCAGAACGGCGTTCCACAGGATGGCGCCCGGCGGCAGAAGGAACTCACCGATCGGCGAGTTCTGGTTGGCAATCAGGATCGCCACACCCAGTACAATCAAGCCCCACACCCAGGCGAAGATCACCGCCGCCAGCACTTGCGCGATGTAGAGCCGGGCGGGATCGGAGCCCGCGGTTTCCGAAGTGGGGCGCCATCCGAGCACCGAATCGGCCACCATCGGCGCCACAAACACCCCGGGCAGGCAGACATAAGCGAGCAGGAAATAGATATCGAGGAATTCGATACCGTAGCGGGCTGGCACGACGTAGCCGAAGACCACGGCGGCGAGGACGTAGCCCAGCCATTCCTTTGTCGAAATGCGGCGCAGCAGGTGGCTCAGTTCGGCGGCCAGGGGCATTGGGCCACATCCTAGCACGCCTAATCTTAAGACCCGTCTCCGCCGATCTCCTTAGCGGGAACGTGCGTTCCATCGGATGAATTACTACGACGAGCTCGGAATCTCGCCGCAGGCGCCCTCGGAGGATGTCCGCGAGGCGTATCTGCAGTTGGCACGCCTGCTGCACCCGGACCGATTACAGGATCCGAAGCAGCGCCGTTTGGCCGAGTTGCAGATGAAGCGTCTGAACCGTATTTACGATACGCTTTCAAACGCCGAGCAGCGCCGCGCCTACGATCAATCGCTGGTGGAGCGGCAGCTTCCGCCGCAGCCACTGGTGTTTGTGGCCGACGATCAGCCCTACGATCAGCCGCGGCCGAGGCGCCGTGCGGGCCGGTTTGGCCTGCAATGGCTGGTTGTGGCCGCCGCCGCCGGCGGGTTACTGGGATTCATCGTGGCGCGCGCCAATAGCGACGAACACGCCGAAGATTTCGTGCCTGCCGCCAGGGAGCAGCCGCGGTTAGCGGTGCCTTCGAGCCATCAGGCCGCGGCATCGTCACACGCCGGATCGAGCGCCGGACTCGAGCCGATCATTCTCAACCTCCGGTCGAGGCTGCACCAGGCCGAGCGCGATCGCGATGCTGCGCTGGCCCGATTGAAAGCGATGGGGGAGAAGCCGCCTCCGGCGACGGTGCTGGCGGCGCCGCCGCCGCCCGCCGAAATGCCCATCTCCCCTTCCCTTCATCCCGTTGCGCCGGTGCCTGAGCCGGCTCCGGTGCAAGCCTCCGGCTCTCAAGTCAAAGGATGGAGCGGACGCTGGTATTACGTGAAAAAGCCGGCCGGCATGCCGCCACGCAACATGTATCCGCCCGAGTTCATCGAAGCCGCCCTGCTCGAAGAGAACGGCATGGTGCGCGGGCGCTATCGCGCGCGGTACAAGATCGCCGATCGCGCCATTCCGCCCGAAGTCGATTTTCAGTTCGCGGGCAAAGTGAACCAGGGCTCGCTGGCCTCGACCTGGCTCGGGCCCGGCGGCGCCAAGGGCGAAGTGCGCATCCGGCAGCTCTCTTCGGACACCATCGAACTGGCCTGGGTGGCGACAGATCTCGGACGCCACCAGGGACTGGGGTATGGCACGGCCGTGCTGGTGCGCCGTCAGGAACCCTGAAGCATCCGGCGTCTGAGAGCGGAGAGCGAATCGGGCGTGAACTGAAGGCTGGTCGTGCCGCTCAATATAGCGGCGACTTCCATCGCTTCGACCGACTGAACCTCTTCCACCTGCAATTGGAGCGGACCGTCCCACACACACGAAAACACGCGGCCCCAAACCTTGCAGGATCCCTCTTCGAAGTAAAAATCGAACCAGGTTTCGAGCGGCACTCCGCGAATGCCCATCTCCTCGGCCAGTTCGCGCTCCGCGCTGACTTCGTAGGACTCGCCGGCGAGCACGACACCGCCCGCGGCCAGGTCCCAGTAACCCGGGTAGACGTCCTTGGTGGTGGTGCGATGCTGCACACGCAAACGTCCGGCGGCATCGAAGACAAAGACGTAAGTGGCGCGATGCGGCAATCCTTGGGCGCGCATCTGGCGGCGGGTGGCGCTGCCGGTCACCCGGTTCTCCGAATCCACGATGACAACCAACTCATCCTGCGCCATGGCTATCTGCGGCCCCACGCTTCGAGCACGGGACGCCCGATCCACGATTGCGGCGTTTTCAGCTTCAACAGATAGGCGGCGGTAACGGCGGTATCTGCCGTGCTGACGGTGGAGGTGAGCTCATGATTGCGGCGGACACCGGGTCCTGACAAGATCCACGGGATTTCGAGTTCGCCCAGCGTATTGCCGCCGTGCTTCTTGCCGGCGCCGCCATGATCGGCGGTGACGAGGACGAACGGCCGGTCGGCGCGCACCGCGTCCCATATTCGGCCGATCCACCGGTCCGTTTCCCCCACCGCACGATAGTACTCGGCGGTGCCGTGTCCTTTCTCATGGCCCACGTGGTCGATGTGGTCGATGTGGACGAACAGCAACTGCGGTTTCCGTTCCCGCCAAACGGCGATGGCGCGTTCGACCGTCGCCTCGGGACCTTTGGGATTTTCGAGCACGTCGGCCACGCCCGGTTCCACCAGCCGTGCGAAGTCTTTCCAGTCGTGAACGACGGCGATGACCGATTTCGGCCGCTGATCGCGCAGCAGACCGAAGATCGTCGGGAAGCGCTGGCGCGCACCAAGCGTGACGGCGGGAAACTCGAACTTCTCCGGCTGCCATTCGTTGGAGGTGATGCCGTGCTGTTCGGGCCCGGCGCCCATGATCATCGAAGCCCAGTTGGGGCTTGAAACCGTGGGCATCACGCCGCGCGCGCGGAACGTCCAGGACCCTTCGGCGCGCAGGCGTTCGAGGTTCGGTGCCTCGGCCTTCCGGATTCCGTCGGGACTGCAGCCATCGAGTCCGATGACGACCAGGCGCGGATCGGCTGCCGCCAAGGCCAGGCTAAGCAGGCTTGAAGTAAAGAACAAGTCCCGCTCCGATCGACGCCAGCAGATAGCCCGCCCACAGCAGCGGGTTCGGCGCTTCCTTGGGCGGATGGGTGATCATCGAGACCAGGACGTTGACCAGCGGGGCGAGTCCAAAGACAAGCGGCATGACGAAGGCCGGCGTGCCGCCGTTGCGAAACGCAAGGATGATGAAGACGGCGCCGAGGGCTCCGAGAGCGCCGCCGAGCGTCGCCATGGTGGTCCCGTTCGAAGTGAAGCCGTTGAGGGCGCCCTGGGCCGAGAGCATGGCGCCCGGCACCAGCACCGCCACCAGGAAGTAAGCCACGCCGACGCAAAGCAGCGCACGCAACGGGTTGCCCAGCGCCACTTGTCCCTTATGAAGCGCCGGACCGTACATCCCCCAGGACAGCGCCGCTCCAAGAGCGAAGAAGACCCACAGCATAGATTTCTTTTTCTCCATTTGGTTTCTAGTAGGTGAAGCGAATGCCGAGTTGAATCTGCCTTGAATTCGTCACTGTACTACGAATGCGGCCCAGAGAGGAGAGGGCGCGCTCATTATCGACGGCTCCGGTGAAGGCGAGCAGCGCCGGAACGCCAAAGTTGGCGCGGTTGAAGAGGTTGAACATCTCGCAGCGGAATTGGATATTGCCCTGATCGCCGAGCTTGCTCCACTTCGTGTTCTTGAGCAGCGCGAAATCGAAGTTGCGCAGGTTGGGTCCGATCAGCGCGCCGCGGCCGAGATTGCCCAACTGGCCGGCGGGGGCGAGGGCGAATGCCGCCGGATCGAAGTATTGCACCGGATCGCCAACAATCGCCGATTGATGCGTGTAGCCGGGCGCCATGCTGGGACGGTCCGGCCCGAGTCCCGGGCCGAGCGAAGGCGCCCATTGCGACCGCGACCGGTTCCGCGCGATGAACAACGTGAGCGGATTGCCGCTGCGCATTTGCGCGATGCCGGAAACTTCCCAGCCACCGTAGGCGCGTCCCTTGCCGAACGGCAGCGCATAGCTGTAGTTGACCACCCAGTTGTGCTTGGCGTGGTAATCGGCCAGTCCCTTGTTGTATTGAAAGCCCGCGAATTCCGGCATGGCGGAAGTGGTGCCGTTGGTGGCGTCGGAAAAGAACGTGGACGCCTGGGTGGTATCGATGTTACGGGCGAAAGTGTAGGAAGACTGAACCGAGAGGCCGCGCGTAAACTGCTTGCGCACCTCAAACAGCATGGCGTTATACCAGGAGTTGCCGTCGCTGGTCTTCAGCTCGATGGTGGCAAACGCCGGATTGGGACGCGGCGCGTTCAGCGGGAAGAAGACGGTGCCGTCGGCCAGCCGCTGCGGAATCACCGTATTGACGTCGTTCGAACGCAGCAGATGAACGCCGCGCGAACCGGCGTAGCCGAGCGTGATCAGCGTATCGAAGGGCAGTTGTCTCTGCAGGTTCAGGTTCCAGACCTGCAGGTTCGGATTCTTCAGATCCCATTGCACCGGCCGGATCGTATTGCCGATGCCGCGCTCAAACGGAGGCACCGGGAAAGTCGGATTGGCGATCGAAAGACGCGGTGTGGCCGGCGGATTGGTCACCGTGACGATGAGATTCTGCTGATTGTTGGAGTTGAAGAAGATGCCATAGCCGCCGCGCAGCGAAGTGCGTCCGTTGCCAAATGGATCCCAGGCGAAGCCGAAACGCGGCGCGATGTTTTTTCGCGGCTGCTGGCGGTAAAGCCGTCCCACGGTGGGCGCGAGCGCGAGCAGATTGGGCAGCGCGGCGTCGCGCCCGTAGATGTCGACCGGCATGGTCGCCACTTCATAGCGCAGGCCGAAGTTCAACGTGAGCCGGGAGTTCACGCGAATGCTGTCCTCGGCGAAAAGGCCGAACAGCGTGAAGCGCCAGTAGCGGTCCAGCGCGCCCCTGGGATCGAGACCCAGATATCGCTGCGGACGGTTGCGCAGGAAATCGGGAATGTCGGCAAAAGTGAAGATGCCAAGCGCGAAGGTGGGATTCACCATGTTGTCCTGGTAATGCTCGGCCATGCCGCCGAACTTCCACATGTGCCTGCCGCGGTTCCAGGCCAGGGTATCTTCGAGGCCCAGAACGTTCTGCGTCAGCTTCACGTTGACTGAAGTCTGCGGGCCGAAGCGGCCGGGAATGCCGCCGATGTCGATGCCGCCCATCACGTCGCGGCCGGGCACGAACGAAGGCAACTGCGGGTTGAGAAGCGATTGCACTTCCTGGCCCACCCGCGTCCGCGCGAAACTGCCGCGCAAGGTGTTCAACAAATTGGGCGTGGCCACCCAGGCATGTTCGGCCGTTACGAACTGGTTGCGGGAAATAAAATCTCGCGGGAACTGCGGATAGTCGGTGGGCAGGTGCTGCGCCGCCCCGTCGTAGGTGTAGCGGAGAAAGAAACGGCTTTTCGCGGTGATGTTGTGATCCCAGCGTCCCTGCGCAAAGTCCTGATCGAGCAGTTCCTTGAATCCGAACAAATGCTCGGCGAGTCCGTTGCCCACGGTCTGCCGGCCAGGCGTCGGCAAGGGATAGGCATCGAGGTAGGGCTTGATGGCGGGGTCGATGGGAGCGATCTCGCCGGAGCGGGCGCGCTCATCGGGAACGATGGTGAGGATGGTCCGGCCGCGGCGCGCGCGCAATCCTTCCCAGCCGGCGAAGAAGAACGACTTGTCCTTGACGATGGGACCGCCGGCGGTGAGTCCATATTGGTTGCGCTTGAACTCCGGCCGGTCGATGTCGAAGAAGTTGCGCGCGTCGAAATTGTCGTTGCGATGGAACAGGAACGCGCTGCCATGCAGGCCGTTGGACCCCGACTTCGTGATGGCGTTGAACTGGCCGCCCGAGTTGCGCCCGAACTCGGCGGAGTAGGAATTGACTTCGACGCGAAACTCGCGGATGGTTTCGGTGCCAAGCGCGGTCCCGGCGGCCGATCCGGCCGGTCCATTGGTGAAATCGTTCTGAGGCGTGCCGTCGAGCAGGTAAACGTTCGATCGCGGATCCTGGCCGTTGATCGAAATGCCCAGGCCGTGCGCCACCACCGACCCGCCGTCGCGGTGGGAGTAGGAAACGACACCGGGCTGCAGAAGCGCGAGATCGGTGTAGTTGCGCCCATTGAGCGGCAGTTCGCGAACGGCACGTTCACTGACCAGGTAGGACAGCTCGTGGGTGGCCGTGTTGACCATCTGCGTCTGAGCGGAAACGGTGACCTCCTGCGCCACCTCGCCCAGTTCGAGCGCGAGATCGAGCCTGGCGTTCTGGGCGACGGTCAGCGTGACGCCGCGCTGGACCAACGGCTTGAAGCCGCGCTGTTCGACGCGCAGTTCATAGGCGCCCACCGGCAAGCTGGCGAAGGCGTAGGCTCCGCGCTCGTTCGACGCCACTTGGCGGCTGAAGCCCGTTTCGGCGTTGCGAGCCGTCACGCTTGCGCCGCTCACGACGCCGCCGGAGGCATCGCGAACGGTGCCGGAGAGGGTGCCGGCGGTCTGGCCCGGTAAAAATGAGACCAGCGAAATCAGCGTGAAAAAGAGACGAGCCACGACGCCTCCGAGCGATCGAGGGGAAATCACTTCAGCTAAGGCGGCTAATCGGTTGATAAGGTTACCTTCCCAAGCCGATCCGGCTCACTTCAAATCGTAGGCGGCCTGAGCCGTTTTGCCGAAAATCAGCGCCTTCTCATCGGCCGACAGCCGGGCATAGGCCGCTTCCACCGTTTGCACCCAGCGGCTATAGGAACTCGCCACCAGGCTCACCGGCCAATCGGAGCCGAACATCAGACGCCGCGGCGTAAACGCTTCGAGCACGGTGTCGAAGTACGGCTGCAGTTGGCCCGGAGTCCATTTCTTCCAGTCGGCTTCGGTCACCATGCCGGACACCTTGCAGAAGACGTTAGGCCGCCGGGCCATTTCCCTGATGTTCTTCGCCCAGGCGGTGATGGAATCGTTCTTGATCACCGGCTTTGCGATGTGATCGACGATGAAGACCTGCTGCGGGTGACGGTCGACGAACTCGATCGACTGCGGAAGGTGCTTTTCGTAGATCAGGATGTCATAGGTATAGCCCCAGTGATGCAGAGCCTTGATCCCTTCATTGAAATCGGCGCGCAGGATGTAGTTGTCGTCGGGCTCGCCCTGGATGACATGACGGAAGCCACGCAGCTTGGGATGGCCGTGAAAGCCTTCGATCTGTTGGGCGGCGTTCTTCTCCACCAGCGGCACCCAGCCGACCACGCCTTTGATGAACGGATTCTTAGCGGCGAAATCGAGCAGGAAGCGCGTTTCCTCCACCGTTTGACGGGCCTGCACGCTGACCACTCCGTCGATGCCCGCCCGCTTGATCTCCGCAGCCAGGTGCGGCGGGAGAAAATCGCGCCGGATCACGGACATGTCGTTCGAGATCCAGTCGTACTCCTTGGCCGTGTACTTCCAGAAGTGATGGTGAGAGTCGATGCGCACTGAGGCCATTATACTGACGCCCCGTTGCCCCTCGCGCTGAGCCGGCAGGCGATGCGGAACGCCTCCTGGATGGGGCCGGGATTGGCGCATCCCTTTCCGGCGATGTCGAACGCGGTGCCGTGCGCCGGCGTGCAGATCGGCACCGCCAGCCCGCCGAGCAGCGTTACGCCCCGTTCGAAACCGAGCAGCTTGGTAGCGATCTGGCCCTGGTCGTGATACATGGTCACCACGCCATCGAAATCGCCGCGGCGGGCTGCGATGAACAGCGTATCGGCGGGGTGCGGACCGGTGGCTTCGATGCCTGCGCGGCGCGCCCGCTCAATCGCCGGGCCGATGATTTCCACTTCCTCTGTACCGAGCAGACCGCCTTCCCCGGCATGTGGATTGAGACCGGCGACGGCGAGGCGGGGACGGCCGAGTCCGTTCCTCTGGAGCACACCCTCGAGCAGGCCGATTGCGCCGAGCACTCGTTCCTGGGTGATCAGGTCCGCCACCGCGCGCAGCGGAACGTGCGAGGTGACACGAGTCGTCCACAGCGAGCCCGCGATGTTGATCTCCGAGCTGGCTCCCACGTGATCGAGCAGCCGCGCGAAAAAATGCGTCTCGTCCTCGTCCGTCAATCCGGCCATTTTCATCGCCTGCTTATTGAGCGGCGCGTAAACGATTGCATCGAACTCGTTCGATCGTAGCCGCGCCGCCGCCTCGCGCAACGAGCCCAGCGTATAGCGGCCCGCCTCGGCGTTGACCTTGCCCAGGCCGAACCCGGATGGGTCGCCGCAACGCCACTCGATGACGGGAACCGGCGGGACCGGCGGGAGACCCGCCACTCGCGCTCCATCGGCATAAACGGAGGGATCGCCCAGGAGCGTGACGCTGGCCGAAGCGAGCGTTTCCGGAACCGCCACCAGGCGCGCGGCGAGTTCCGGCCCGATTCCGGTGGGATCGCCCAGCAGCAGCCCGATGCGGGGTTTCAAGGAAGGCAAGACCCCAGTATAGCCGCCAGTGGTATATTGAAAGAATGAAAGAAGGGATTCACCCCGCCTATTCCGAATTGAGTGTAATCTGCGCGTGTGGAAACGTGTTCAAGACGCGTTCCGCCCACAAGGGTGACATCCGCGTGGAAATCTGCTCGAATTGCCACCCGTTCTTCACCGGCCGTCAGAAGCTGGTGGACACCGAGGGCCGCGTGGACCGGTTCCAGAAGCAAATCGCCAAGACTCGGGCGCTGCAGGCCGACAAGGCTGCCCGGCAGAAAGACGCCGCGGTCAAGCCGTAAGAGGCAGGGTTAGAACCCGCCCCCTCGTCCGCTTGCATCCTCGCGCCGCTTCCGGTCCAACTCCTCCAGCATCTTATCGTAAGCCGCCTGTTGTTCCTCACGGAGCAGCAGGCGTATCTTTTGACGCTGTTCAGATTGGATCTGCTTCATCTCGGGCTCGACCTTATCGCGGGCGGCTCTGTAGCGGCCGCGGAATTCATCAAGCACCTTGATCAGTTCCACCTTTTGAACTTCGTCCAGGTGGAGGCGCGATTCCATGTCCTTGAGATATCGCTGGCGGGCGGCCTCGTGGGTTCGTGGCTGCTTGGGAGTCCCGTCGGCTTTCACGACTCCAGCCGAGTAGAGGCGGAAGCCGAACGCCCCGACCAGAGCTCCGCTCAAAAACACAAGCAGTAGGTAGAAGCCGATCCAGAGCGGACTGCCCGAGCGTTTCACTGGTTCAAGTCTCCGTCGTCTTCGATATCGGCGAAGGCTAATGTTTCATGCTCGTCGTCGAGGATCTCGAGATAGGACGGCCCGGCACTGGAGGTCGTAATGGGGACGATCAAAAGAAGCGACATCGCCAGACACATAGCAGCGGCCGCGGACACGAAGCCCTGCGTCAGGCGGCGCCACTTCGGGGCCGGAGTGCGCCTCGCCTCGATTCGAGCCCAAAGTTGCGGAGTGAAGTTGGCGCTGCCGTCGGTATCAGGACAAGCTTCGCGATAGGCGTGAAATAACCGGTCTAACCGGCCATCCAGATCATCTTGCATTTCTAACTTCCCCCAACTCCACCATATTCTACTACTGTTTCGCCGCACCTTTGATTACGGTTTCTTCACGGGCGAACGCCTTCAAAACCCTCTGCCGCGCCCGGAACAGCCTGACCTTCAGGGCGTTCTCTTTCACCGAATACACCTGTTCCAGCTCTTTGAGCGACAGGCCTTCCACTTCTTTTAGCGTCAGCAGAATGCGGTCTTCCTCGGACACGTTGCTCAACAGATTCTGCACCAGTTCGCGCAAGCCGGCCTTCTGCCGGTCGTCGTGATTGCGCTTTCCGCTTTCGGCCGCGTCGGCCAGTTCCACGTGCTGTTCGCTCAAATCCGCCATGCGGCTTTCCATGCGCCGCTTCTGCTTACGCATGTAATCGTAGGCGGCGTTGACGGTGAGCCGGTACAGCCAGGGCTCGAACACCTCCGGCGCGCGCAACTGATCGAGCGAATAATAGAGACGAAGAAACACTTCCTGGCCCACGTCCTCGACGTCTTCCGGACGGCCGATCAGACGAGCGATGGTCCCTAGAATTTTCCGCCGGTAGGCCTGAACGATTTGATTGAAAGCCGCGTCGTCGCCTTCCCGGGCGCGCTCGATGAGTTGAAAATCAATCATCATTCCGGCGCACCTGGACGGAATGACACTGGGACGTTCCTGTCGCGGCACCGGAATTCCGGCGAGTACGGCGGCTGGCGCTCCCACAACAGGAAAGGCGTAACACTCCGTATTCAGGTTACACGGTTGCCGGGGGCGTAGGGTAGCGGGCGCCGCCGGCTCCGCTCCGCGTTCGCTCCGGGCGAATTTTCGGCCCGTTGATAGGCTTGCAGAGAGAGAATGAGTTGATCGATCAATGTGCGCCGCTCGTAAAGCGCGGCCAGTCGCGTCGATACAGCATTCTCAACCTGGGGAGATGGTTTGGAGAGTGACATGCCTTAACAGTATGGTACTAGTAGTACTAAGACAATGCCCACTGAGCGGGTAGTGGAGCTAAAACTTGAGGATGACGGCGGTCACCAAGACGAGAGGTCGAAGCCCCGCTCGGCGATCCGCGTCCACAACACTTCCGACTGTTTTCCCTTGCGCGCGAAAATCTGCCGGGTGAGGTCGCAAACCTGCTCGCAGCCGCGCTCGTAGAAGACCAGGATGGAGGGTCCGGCGCCGCTGAGCGTGCAGCCCAGCAGTCCCGGCGCGCGCAGTTTGAGGATCTCTTCAAGGCCCGGCACCAGTTGAGCGCGATAGGGCTGGTGCAGCCGGTCTTCCAGCGCGGCCGGGAACGCCGAAGTCGTGCCGGTGCATAAGGCGGCCACCAGCAGCGCGGCGCGCTGGACGTTGAACACCACATCGGCCTTGGGATAGCTGTTGGGCAGTACGGATCGGGCTTCCCTGGTGGGCAGGGGAAAATCCGGCACCACGACAGCGATGCCGTATCTTGTGGGCAGTTCCAGACGCACGGCGCGGGTTTGACCGTTGGAATCGATGGCGCTGGCGACAATCGAACCCAACACGCAGGCGGCGACATTATCGGGGTGGCCTTCGATGCGGGCCGCTTCATCGAGAATCCGCAGCGGCTTCATTCCGATGCCCAGCAGTTTGTCGGCGATGACCACGCCCGCGGTAAGCGCCGCCGCGCTCGACCCCAATCCCTTGCCGAGCGGAATCTGATTGTGAATTTCGAGCTCGATCGGGGGCAGCGCATTCTCACCGTCTTGGCGGCCGTAATCGCGGGCCACCTTTAGAGCGGTCTGCCAGATCAGGTTATCCGCGCTGGCCGGAATCTGCCCCTCATCGCGCCCGGAACAGCGGATGGTGAGCGCGGCGGCGCGGCGGAACCGGCATTCGAGCGGGATATCGAGCGCCAGACCGAGGGCGTCGAACCCGGGACCGAGGTTGGCACTCGAAGCGGGGACTCTAACGATCCAGCCTTGTTCCGGGACGGCCACGG
This sequence comes from uncultured Acidobacteriota bacterium, assembly GCA_902826685.1. GTDB lineage: Bacteria > Acidobacteriota > Terriglobia > Bryobacterales > Bryobacteraceae > CADEFT01. The sequence continues at coordinate 111,354 of CADEFT010000002.1, read as the reverse complement.
CTAGAGAATCTCGTCCTCGAGAACGACTTTGCGGCCCTCGCGGCAGGACTTGTAGACCGAAACAACGACTTCAAGGGCGCGATAGCCTTCCACGCCCGACGACAGCGGCTTGCGCTTGTTCACAATGGCGTCGCCGAAATCCTGAAACTGGCGTTCGAAGGGCGTGAGCGGAATCGCCATGGGATCGGAGGCGCCGGAGAGCGTCTGGCTCGCCAGCGGCGGCGGGTCGCCCGAATCGTTCTCCACATCCCAGGCGGTGAGCTTGTCGCCGGTGACGACGGCAGTGCCCTTGGTGCCGTGAATCTCAATGCGCTCGGGATAGCCGGGCCAGAAGGCGGTGGAAGCCTGAATCACGCCGGTGGCGCCGTTGGCGAACCGCAGCATGGCGTTCACCACGTCTTCCGATTCGATCGAGTGCAGCGCGCCGAGCTGCCAGTAACCCACCAGTTCCTTCACGCGGCCGATCAGGTGCAGCAGCATGTCCACCTGGTGGATGCCCTGGTTGATGAGAGCGCCTCCGCCTTCGGTGGCCCACGATCCCTTGATGGGCCGCGAGTAATATTCGGGCGACCGGTACCACTTGATGTAAGCGTCGGCCTGCAGAATCGTGCCCAGCCGTCCCGCCGGAATCGCCTTGGCCAGGAATTGAATGGAATCGTCGAAGCGATGCTGGCTCACCACGTTCAGCAGAACGCCCGCGCGGCGCGTATAGGTAACCATGCCGCGCGCCGTTTGCAGATCGGTGCCGATGGGCTTCTGCACCTGCACGTGCTTGCCGGCGTCGGCGGCCACCTTAAGCGGCTGCAGCCGGAAATCGGGGAACGTGCACACGTCGACGAAATCGACCGAGGGGTGGCGGCACACCTCCTGGTAAGACGGCACATATTCGGCGCCGCACATCTTGGCGAACTCGCGTCCGCGGTCTTCGCGGTTGTCGTTGACAACCGTCACGTCATAGCCGATGTTTTTATAAGCCTGAACGTGCTTTTGCGCGATTGCGCCGCAGCCAATCAATCCAACTCGCAACGGTTACACTCCTTGCCCTGCATTTGACCGAACTCCTAGCCTATCAGGCATCGAGCCCGTGATTGGAGCCGCACACCGATACCTCGAGGCCCAGCGCGGCGAGCAGGGCGGCTTTGGCGGCAAGGGCGTAGTTGGCCTTGCCTTCATCGGGCGCGTAGACCACCTGAATGTGATTCGATTTGTGACGCGCCATCATCTGGTCCCGCGTGATGCCGGGTGTCACGGCGTGCATGATGGGCCATTGCGGCGTGGTCATGGCCCACCGGCGTTCGGTCTCTTCGGCGGGCAATTCCACCACCGTGCCGCGGCCGATATCGGCCTTCAATTTCCCATCGGCCACGTAGATCCGGCTCCAGACGATCGGGCCCGGACGGCTCACGCCCTTCATCGATCCACCGCCCATCGGGAAATACATGGGCGGCTGGCGCTCGCTGACCGTGCCCGCATAGCCTCCGATAAAATGCGAGGCCGGCGCGGCGCCCGAGATTTCGAACACCCATACGAACTGGCCGCCATACTCTTCTCCGTAACGCACATCATGCAGGGTGTTGGACGGATCCATGCCAAGCGACCGCCATAGACGATTGGTCACCAGGCCGTCGAGACCGGCGCACTCATCCACTTCGTTGAAATGAGTAAGAGCCTCGCCTTCGTAGAGCACCCGCCCGCCGGCGGCCTGCACCGGCGGCCGGTCGGGATTGTTGAGCAGCCCCTCCACCAGGTCCGAAGCGGCGCAGATGTCCTTGAGTCCCTGTTGATATTGAATCCCGATAGCGTCGCAGCCGTAATCGTCGGCGATGCGCAGGGCGGCGATGTACATCTGGCACTGCTCGTGAATCTGGCGGTCGGTGAGGTGCGTGGCTTCGGCGGTACCGGTAACAAAGCGCATGCCGCGCCGTTCGAGCCATTCGCGTACCGCGCGCGCTTCGGCCTCGGTCACCAGCCGCATGCCGGCATAGAGAGCCGACTGGCTCAGCCGTTCCTTGAAGACACCAGTGGGATGCAGCAGTTCGTCGGGAATGATGGCGTTATACATGCCCATGCAGCCCTCATCGAAAATGCCAAGGATCGCTTTGTTGCGCTGCAGGTCGGTCGCCAGGCGCTCACCCAACTGGCGCGCCTCGGCCGGAAGCCGGAAATCGCCAAGCGGGCGCGCGTGGCTGGTGTCGTGGGTCAGCGTTTCTCCGTCGAGCCATTTGCGGAGCCCGTCTAGAAAGAAGCGATCCGTGAAATCGGCCGACCAAAGCGAGCTATAGGGCACCTGCGCTTTCGTGAGCGAGCCGTTGAGATTGAGCAGGCCGACCAGCCCGGGCCATTGGCCGCTCCAGTTGGCGACCGTGAGTATAGGACCTTTATGCGAATAGAGACCGCACAGAACCTGGTGGCTGTACTGCCAGACCGCCTCCACTACCACCAGCGGCGCATCGGTGGGAATGTGGCGGAAGACTTCCATGCCGTAGCGCTGGCTGTCGATGAAGCCATGCTGTTTGACGGGGTCGATGGGATGGCCGCGGCGGACGTCGCGTCCGGACTGGCGGATAGCGGCCATGACGGCTTGTTCGGCCTGCTCCTGCGCGGGCCAGCAGACGCGGTTGGCGGAAAGGCGTAGATCGCCGTTGGCGATCAGGAGAACGGGACCTGACATAGAGATCCATTATCGCTTCAAAGGATCCTCTACCTCCGGCGGCGTCGCCTGAATGAGCCGTCCCAACTCCGGCTCCAGTTCCTCCATCCGCAGCTTCATTTCCCACGCCACGCGGCGGTAACTGAAGTGTCCCTTGACGCCGCTGCGCAGCCGCGACATATATTCGGCCTCCGCGAAGTCCATCTTGAACAGAAAGCGCGAAAGGGCTCCGAAAGGCAGCAGATAGTGGGAACCTGGCTCAGGCAGCGACTCGAGCGTGGCGAAGGCCTGCCGCATCGCTTCGTCATAAACGCCTCTGGCGCCCGAAGGGCCGATCGCCTCCGGTGTGTCATACCCCAGCCGGCCCGAGTAAGCCTGCCGGAACTGCTGGCAGCGCCGGTGCCGGTGCATATCGCGGTAAGCGCCGATGTCCATCACCATGTCGTATATAAAAGGAGCGGACCGGAACTCGCGCAGTAACTCATCCCGCCGCGTACGGGATTGCAGAGCGACTCCAATCACTTCCATCTTGCGCGCCGGGGACCATTCGGCCACCAGAGCCTGCAGTTGCCGGTAAGGCGTGGCGGTGACCGGATAAAGCAACGTGGCGGCGATCTCGGTGAGCTGGTCGAGCGGGCGCATCAGGTCGACGCGCGGTACATCGATCGCCGGCGCGGGGGCCAGATTCTGAGCCGCCCACTGCGCCAGGTCGCGTGTGGCGGTGGGGCGATGTTCGTCGGCATCGACGTACTTGGCAAGCGTCGGGGCAATGGGCTCGGTGGCCTGCGCCGGGTCGAACACGCAGGGCGGATGCTCGGCGCAGGCGAGTCCGGTCTCTTCGGCCAGGCCGCGCAGTTCCCCATACTCCGATGCCTTCAGGCGGCGGATCTGCTTTTCCAGGGTGCGGATGCTCACCACCTGCCCGACGTTGGTGGGTACGCCGAAAAACAGCAGGTAGCGGGCCACGTCGAAGGCGCGGGCGGCGAGGTTGCGCTGGTAGGCGTCCGGCTTCATATCCTGCGGCCGCGGCAGTTGGCTGGTGAGCCATTCGTTCACAGCCGTGTGCACCTTCAAATAGCCGGCGATGAGGGCTTCGCCAGCCGCCTGATAAGCCGCCGCCTGCGCCGTGTCGAACTCGGGCGGCGTAATGAACCCGGCTTTTGAAAAATCCTGATAGCGGGAGGATTTCGCCTGTCCGTCCCATAGCTGCTCGTCCTCGATCTCGGTCGCCGCCAGTTCCGAGACTCCTTCAAAGCACACCGCCAGATGACCGAGATCGGCGATCGACTGGTGGCCGTACTGGAAATAGAAGCTATCGAGGAATTTCTGCGAATCGTGGGTGCGGACCCATTCCATCGACTGGAAGATGGAGTCGGCGGACCGGCTGTACCGGGCCAGCGCATACGCCGATTTTTCGGGCGGCATCGGCGACAACATTACTACCCGCTTTTGTTTTGGCGGCACCACGCTAAGATAGCAGCGATGAAGGTCCGCATCAAACGCCTGCGCGCCGGGATCCAGTTGCCCGCCTACGCTCATGGACCGGCCGAGGACGCCGGCATGGATCTGCGCGCGGCGGTGGATGCGTTGCTCGAGCCGGGCGTTCCGAAACTGGTCGCCACCGGGCTTGCGATTGAGCTGCCGCCGGGCTTTGAGGCGCAAGTGCGCCCTCGCAGCGGGCTCGCGCTGAAGCATGCCATCGCCATGCCGAACGCGCCGGGAACCATCGACCCGGGCTATCGCGGAGAGATCGGAGTGATCCTGCTCAATCTCAGCGCCGCGCCCCACCAGATCCGCGCCGGCGAGCGCATCGCGCAGTTGATTGTGGCCCGCTACGAGGCGGTGGAATGGGAAGAAAGCGAGCTTGGCGAATCGCAGCGCGGCACGGGCGGATTCGGCTCCTCCGGTTCGCGCTGATTCAGTTCACGAACTTCGGACCTTCGTTCAGCAACTGCTTCACGTCGGCCCTGACGTCGACGGCCACCTCGAAAAAGCCCACCATCATCTCTTCCCAACTCTGATCGCCCCAGCGAACCTCGGCCTTGGGATCGGGATTGAAGCGATTGTTGGCGGAGTTGTCGAAATAGCCCGTGGCTTCGATGCGCGTGCCCTTGGGCAGCGGCTTCGGCTTCAGCGGTTCATAGCGGATCTGCCAGTTAAAGTCGTAGCGCGGCACCCGCAGCAGTACCTCACGTTCGCCGGTGGGATAGACCGCGCGCATCTCCATCGCCTTGCCGCGCACGTGCATGTGCGGATAGAGCAGTGTCAGTTCCGCATCGGCATGAAGGGTGGTAGCGCCGTCCACGGCATGATTGGACGCCCCCGGCGGAATGGCCAGATCGAGGTTCCGCGCGTTCAAGGTCAGCACACGCTTGGTTGGCGGCTGTTTGGCGAAGACGAGGCCAACCCTCGATCGATCGTCCGCCGGCTTGCCGTTGGTGGTGTAGTGGATCTCAAGGACGAGGTCCGAGCCGGCCTTGAACAAACGTGCGTATCCTGGCGGCAGCGTTTCTGGAGGCGCACCCGGAGCGTACCCGCTGAACCGCGTCTCCCAAGGGCGGGTCTCACGCCCGGTGAGGCCGCGGCCATCCTGAAGAAAGTATTCTCCCAGCGGATACCGGCGCAGCCACTCGACGCCAGGCTCGCGCACATACATCGAAATGTGATGCACCACGGCGCGATTGCCCGGCCGGATCTCGACCTTCTCCACCCATTTGTCTTCCGTGAAGCCGGTGGGAATGATGATATCGGTGTATTCGATGACGCCGCTGGCGGGCACCTGATAAGCCTTCGGCATCTCGAAGACGACGTCCGGCTTGCCGATGCGCCAGCCGTCGGCGAAATCGGCCTTGGGCGGCGACTGCCGCGCATCGCCTTCGGGCGCGCCTGCATCCACCCAGGCTCGAATCGTGGCAATCTGCTTGGCGGTCAGGGAGGGATCGTTGCGGAAGTGGCCCGAAGCAGCGTCGGCGTGCCAGGGCGGCATGCGGCGCGTGACCACCGACTCGCGGATGGCCTTCGCCCAGGGCCGCGCATCCTTATAGGTCATCAGCGGCATGGGGCCGATCTCACCGGCGCGATGACAGCTCTGGCAGTTCCGCTGCAGGATGGGGAGAACGTCGCGATAGAAGACCGGAGCGGCGGTGAGGCTGGCGGCGGCAAGAATGCCCAACGTGGCGATGCGCACCATCGGGGTCATCATATTACTTTTGCGATCGGATGGTAACGGGCAAAAATCGCAAGACCTATCGACCCCACGCACGCCATATGGTACATTTGACGCAAATCGTCCGTAGAGTCAGGGTGCATTAACTTTTCAAAATCTGGAGGTCCCATGCGAATTCGCCTCGTCACGCTTTTCGCAATTATTGCCGCGCTGTGCTCGCTTTCAGCGCAGACGCTGGGCGACATCACCGGGGAGGTGCGCGACGCTACCGGTGCCGTTGTTTCGGGCGTGAACATTACACTTACCAACCAGGCGACCAACGCCACCCGCCAAACCACAACCAATGAAGCCGGTGCCTACAGTTTCCCGGCTCTGGTGCCCGGGCCTTACCGGGTGAAAGCCGAAAAGCAAGGCTTCAAGACCGCCAACTCCGATACGCTCGAATTGCAGGTGCAACAGCAGGCACGGCTCGACGTGCGATTGGAAGTCGGCTCGGTGAGTGAGTCGATCGAAGTAAGCGCGGCGGCGGCCGCCCTGGCCACCGAGAACGCCACCGTGGGTACGGTCGTCGAGAACAAGCGCATTGTCGAGCTGCCGCTCAACGGGCGCAACTATTTGCAGCTAACCGCGCTCGCGCCCAACGTCAGCTACGGCTTTCCCACCGCCGGCCAGGCCGATTCCCGCCAGGGCGGCGATCGCGCCGGGCAGAATATTTCCGTCGCGGGCATGCGCAACTCCTTCAACCGGTTTACGCTTGACGGGGTCGAAAACACGGATCCGAACTTCAACAGCTACGTCATCTTTCCTTCCGCCGAAGCGCTGCAGGAATTCAAGGTGCAGACGGGTATCTATCCGGCCGAGTTCGGCCGCGGGGCGACGCAGATCAACGTATCGACCAAGGGCGGCGGCAACCAGTTCCATGGCGCGCTTTATGAGTTCCTGCGCAACGACAAGCTCGACGCCAAGCAGTATGACTTCACCGGGCGCCCGGCGCCAAAAGATCCCTTCAAGTGGAACCAGTTTGGCTTCACTCTGAGCGGCCCGGTCTGGATTCCGAAAATCTTCAACGGCCGGAACAGGTTGTTCTTCATGACCAACTACGAATGGTTCCGCCAGCGCCGCGCCAACCAGAGCCTGTTCACGCTGCCGCCCGCCGAACAGCGCAGCGGCAATTTCGGTGCGGTCGCCGGGGGGATCTTCGATCCCCAATCGCGCACGCTCGAAAATGGCGTGGTCACCGCCCTGCCGTTCGGCAACAACACGATTCCAACCGCGCGCATCGCCGCCCAATCCACCAGGCTGCTGGAGTTCTATCCAGCGCCCAACGGCGCCGGGCTGTCCAATAACCATCAGATCGCCCTCGGCCGTCCGATCAACAAGGATCAGTTCATCCAGCGCTTCGATTTCAACGAATCCTCCAAATCTCAGTGGTTTGGACGTTACTCGCGCAGCGATGAGAATCAGCTCACGCAGGCCCTGGCGCTCAACGGAAGCTCGATCATCACAAACGCCAATCAATGGATGGTCACCAACACGCGCGTGCTCTCCAACTCCGTCGTCAACGAGACGCGCTTCGGGCGGACCAAGTTTTACAACACCAACGGTCCGGAACTGGCTTTCACCCGCGACGTGGTCGGCACCCTCAACATCCCCGGCCTTTCGAGCGGACCGGCGGTGCAGTGGGGCATTCCGGCGCTTGGCATTCAAAACTACAGCGGTTTTGGCAACAGCTCCGAGGGGCCGTATGAGAACAACAACTCCGCCGTCCAGATCATCAACAACCTGAGCTGGATTCGCGGCAAGCATTCGCTCAAGTTCGGCGGCGAGTACCGCCGCGACGCCTACGACCAGGTGGGCAATCAGTTCGCCCGCGGCGAGTTCCAGTTCACCAATCAGGCGACGCGCAATCCCGCGGTGACCACAACCACCGGCAGCTCGTTCGCCGACTTCCTGCTTGGCAATATGAACCAGTCCGAGGCGGCGGTTTCCATCGCCAGCGCGCAGTTCCGCGCCACCGGCTGGGCCTTCTACGTAGACGATAGCTGGAAGCTAAGCCCGAAGATCACGCTGCAGCTCGGGCTTCGGTATGAGAATACGCCGCCGTGGGAGGATCAGACCGGACGTCTGTTTAACGGCATCGTTCCGTTCGATCACCGGCCGGGGCGCACGCGTCCGGTGGCGGTGGCCGACCGCAGCCTCTACCCCTACTTCCTGCGCCAGGGCGCCCCGCGGACAGACTGTTATGAAGGCGTCTCCATCCGCTGGACGAACATCGATGTCCGCTGCGACGGCCGTTTAGGCAACCGTCTGGTAGGCCGCGACAACAACGACTTCGCCCCGCGCATCGGCGTCTCCTACCAGCTTTCGCAGAAGACGGTCATTCGCCTGGGCACCGGTATGTTCTACAGCCAGGACACCGGCAATCCGCGCTTTGACATGGCGCGCAACCTCGCCGGCCGTCTGCGCTTCAACCCGAGCGGCACCATCCCCAGCCTGAACTGGAACAACGCCCTGGCGTCGATCTCGGGCGGTCTGGCCAACGTTCCCACTCCTTACACGTTCGCCAACCCCTATGACCGGCGGACGCCCTACACCATGCAGTTCCTGTTGAACGTACAGCGCGAGATCACGGGCAACCTGACTTGGGAAGTGGGCTACATCGGCAGCGTCAGCCACCGGCTCGAAGGGTTGCGCGCCCCCAATGAAAGCCTCAACGCCTGCCGCAGCGTGCCGCAGGTGGGCGATCCCAGCCGCGAGCGCTGCCTCAACGATCCGCTCACCGGGCTTTCGGTGGTCGATCGCGCGCCGTTCCCGAACTTCGGCCGCATTCAACTGGTGGACAACACCAACAACGCCAACTATCACTCGATGGGCACCAAGCTCACACGGCGCTTTTCGAGCGGGCTGACGTTCCTTACCAGCTACACCTGGTCGAAGTCGCTCGATACCTCCTCGGGCATTCGCGTACAGGGCAACGATACGCTGTTCCCGCAGAACAGCTATTGCCGCAGTTGCGAGTACGGACGCTCGGCGTTCGATATCCGCCAGCGCTTCGTAGTCTCCGGATTGTATGAACTGCCGTTTGGCAAGGGCCGCCATTTCAACGTGGAAAGCCGCGCCGTGGACGCGATCGTCGGCGGCTGGCTGGTCGGCAGCATTTTCACCACCCAGACCGGCTTCGGCCAGACGGTGTTCCAGGGCGGCGATCCATCCTTCAGCGGCGGCCAGAACGACCGGCCGACGGCCACCGGCCAGCAGGTGAACCTGGACGGTCGCGGACCGAACCGCTGGTTCAACATCAACGCCTTCACGCCTACGCTCGACGGCCTGTTTGGCAACGTGGGACGCAACACGCTGGACCGGCCCGGCCTGCTGCAATGGGATTTCACGGCGTCCAAGAGCTTCCGCGTCATGGAAGGACACCAGGTTCAGATCCGCCTGGAAGCCTTCAACTTCCCGAATCATCCCAACTGGGGCGGCCCGGATGTCGGCGTCCTCAGCGGCGGTTTGAACGCGGCTACCGGCGTGGGCGTAAATTTCGGCCGCATTACCAGCACCCAGGGCATGCGCAATATGCAGGTTGGGCTGCGGTATAGCTTCTGAAGTCCGGCAGACCGATTGCAAGGGGCACACCGATGAGGTGTGCCCTTTTTCTTTTGGCCGCGGCGATGGCCGCGCAGGCCCAACCGGGAGAGACGTTCGGCGTCCAGTCGCGCATTGTGCTGGCTCCGGTTACCGTTACCGATGCCAAAGGCAACACGGTGGACGGTCTCGAAGCGGCCGACTTCCGGGTGCTCGATAACGGGAGGCCGCGCCGGGTGGACGTGGATACTTTGGCCACAGGTGTCGCTCCCATCGCACTGGTGATGGCGGTGCAATCGGCCGGTATTTCCGCGCCGGTGCTCGAAAAAACGCGCAAGATCGCGGCGATGATTCATCCGCTGGTGACCGGCGAGCGTGGATGCGCCGCGCTGGTTTCCTTCTCCGAGCGTGTCGATTGGCTGGCCGAATGCACCTCCGACGCCGGCCAGTTCACGCTCGCCTTCGACAACCTGCGGCCGGGCGAAGCGAAGGCGGCGCGGATGCTCGATGCGGCGCTGGCGGCGATCGGGCATTTGTCGAAGCGGCCGCGTTCCAGGCGCGTCCTGCTGCTGATCTCGGAATCGCGCGACCGGTCGAGTGAGGCAACCTTGGAGGCCGTGGTCCTCGCCGCCCAACATGCCGCCGTTACGGTTTACTCGGCTACCTATTCGGCTTTCAAGACGGCGTGGACCACCAAGGCCCAAGCGAAGGAGCCGAAGGCCAGCCGCTCCATTCCGCCCCGCTACGATCCGCGCAATCCGCCGCGGCGCGACCGCGAGCCCATGCCCCCTCCTCCGGAACAGCGCGTCGATATCCTTGGCGGCTTCGGTGAGTTGGCCCGGCTCGGGAAACCGAATACCGCGCAGGTGCTCGCCACCCAGACCGGCGGCGATACGTTTCCATTCACGCGCCAGCGCGGACTGGAGTCCGCTATCGAAAAGCTAGGCGCGGAGTTGCATAGCCAGTACATCCTCAGCTTTGCACCCGAAGATCCTGAACCCGGCTATCACCGGCTTGAGATCAAGCTGGTCCGGCCGGGTGCGTTCTCTCTGCGCAGCCGCCCCGGTTATTGGGTTGGGAACTTGCCGTAGACGGTGCACGCCGGTGCGGCAGATTCCGTCAGAGATGGAGAGTCACATCATGCACCTTCTCTTTCTGGTCAACGCCCTTGCCTTGGCGCAGCCGGTGGAATTCGATCGGACCATCCGGCTGACCCACACTCCATCCATTCAGAGCCAACAGGAACTGGCGACCGTGATCCGTTCGATCATCGAGATCCGGCAGCTAACGGTGGATCCCGCGGAGCGGCAGATTTCGATGCGCGCTACCGGGGAGCAGATCGCCGCCGCCGAGTGGATCGCCGCGCGCCTGGACACCGTTTCGGACGGGAAACAACAGGAATACCAGCTACCGGCCGGCGGTGAGCGATTCGTGCGGATCTTCTATGTAACGCACGTGGACACGACACAGAAGCTGCAGGAGGCGGCGACGGCCGTACGGGCGACGGTGAGAGTGCGCCGTCTTTTCACGTATCCATCCCGCCAGGCGATCGTGGTGCGTGGTACTGAAAGCGAGATCCTTATGTCGGCGTGGCTGTTGGATAGACTTGACCGGCCGGCAGCGCAGAATGGCAGGCAGGAGTACGCGGTGGGTGAAGCCGAAGTGATGCGAGCTTTCTATCTCACGACGGCGGACTTACCACAGAAGCTTCAGGAGATGGCCACGGTGGTGCGGTCGACTGGCCAGATCCGGCAAGTGTTCACTTACAATGCCCTGCGCACGATTCTCCTGCGGGGTACGCCCGGACAAATGGCGCTGGCGGAATGGATGATCGGACGTCTGGATCGCGCCAGCGCCGGGACTGCTGTGGCTGATTCTTACCGCATGCCGGGCGAAGGTGACGTTTCGGTACGTCTTTTCTATCTTCCCGAGACGGCGCCGGTCGAGCGGCTGCAGGAGGTGGCGGTGCAGATCCGTTCCTCGGCTCAGGTGCCTTCTATCTTCACTTACAACTCGCTACGCGCGATATCGGTGCGCGGCAGTTCGGGACAGCTTGCCGCCGCCCAGGAAATCGTCGAGCAGGCGTCACGGTAAAGGCTAACGAAAAAGGCCCGCTTCCAGGCCACGAGAGCCAAGGAAGCGGGCTTGAGGGAAGATCGGAGATTTCCAGACGTTAGCGATTGCGGCCGCCACGGCCTCCGCCACCACCGCCACCATTCGAACGGGCGCCGCCGCCGTCACCACCACTCGAACGGCCGCCGCCTTCAACCCGCGGGCGCGATTCCATGCGAGGCGATTCCATGCGCGGAGCTTCCATGCGAGGCGATTCCATTCGCGCGGGCCGATCCCCGCCTCCGCGATTGAAGATCCCCGAGCCGCCGCGCTCGCGCACGATGGACGGATTCATATCCGTGTTCCGCTGCCGGGAGTTGCCGCCGTCGAACGAGCGCCAGTTGCCCTGGTCGCGCGTACGGCCGCCTTCCCGCACCACGGTACCGCGATCGACCGAGGGCGCTTCCACCGCGCGCGGTGTTTCGGATTGCCGCATACCGCTGCGGCCCGCCGGCACACCGCCGTCGTCATTGCGCCAGCCACGGCCGCGCGACGACGAACCGGAGTCGCCCGAAGCGGGATCGCCAAACCGCCGCCAATTGCCGTCACCGGAACGGCCGGCCGAGCCTTCGGATCGAACCTCGGCGCCGCGCGAAGACCGGCCTTCCGAGGATCTTCCGCTCTCGCCGGGTTCGCCGAACCGCCGCCAACCTTCGGATGAACGGCCGGTCCGTTCCGTTCCGCGGCCTTCGCCAGAAACCGCGGGCTCGGCGGCTCGGCGCCAGCCGCGTCCAGCGTCTTCGGAAGAGCGCGCCGGGGATGCGGCATCGCCGCCGCCACGCGTGACCGCCTGCTCGCCGAACGTCCGCCGGCGGCCTTCATCAAGCCCACGCCGCTGCTCGTCGAACGAGACGCGATCGACGGCCGCGGGCGAGCGCCGGCTGAAGAACCGGCCATCGGCGGAAGCCCCGCCGCGCGCCTGCACCGCCGCATCGCGGTCGGCCATGCGCAGATTCGCGCGCTCCGGCGTGACGGGAACCTGTCCGCGCGCCACCGAGGCGTTGCGGAAATCGGAATCGGTCAACCGCGCCGCCGTGTAGCGGCCATTTCGGAAGTCGCCCGCATTCACCGCCGAGACGCCGTTTGCCACTCGCGCATTGCGGTACACGTTGGTGATGTTCACGTTGTTGACGATGTTGATCTGGTTGAAATTGCCGCCGCGGTTGCCGCGGTAGTAGTCGCGTCCGTACCAGCGGTAGAACGGCTCATGTGGCGCGAGCGGCACCCAGCCCACGCGACCCCAGCCGCCGCCGATTCCCACACCCACGCCGCCGCCGCCAAAGCCAACCCAGGCCACCAGACCGGGGCTCCAGTAGTGACGCGAGCGGATCGCACCCGGCCACCAGCACCAGCCGCGATTGCCCCTGTACCAGCGGCCATAGTGATACGGCGCCCAACCCCACGGGTCGTAGCTGACCCAGCTCCATCCATACCAGTCGACCCACGTCCAGCGTCCGTGACGATAAGGAGCCCAATCGGCCGCGACCGTTGGAACCCACACGTTGCCATACCCCGGGTCGTCGACCCATTGGCCATGCTGATCGAGATCCTCGGCGCCATAGACCGAGGTGCTGACGTACTTGTAAGAGTTCGACCGTTCGAGCTCCTGGTCGCGCTGCTCATTCCATTGATCCCAGCCGTCGCGAGGGACCGCCGCCGTCAACTGAAACTCAGGTTCGGCCACCGAGCCGCGAACCAGCATCGTGCGGCCGGCTTTCAACCGCTCGGTTCCACGAGGCGTCGCCACATCCACTTCGCCCGACCGCACGGTTACTTCCGTGGTGCCGTCGTCCTGCACCAGAATGCGATAGGAACCCTTCTTGGAAGGACGCACCGAAACGCTGGGCGTGCTGATCTCGACTTCCGCCTCGGAGTTGCGCAGCACACGCGCCGTGATCACGCCGCGCGCCAGTTGCAACTGGAACCGTCCATATTCGAGCTCGGTAAACCGGATCTCGGAGTTCTCGGCCATCCGCACGTAGTTGGCGTAATCGAGCTGCACTTCCGCCTTGGAGTTCACTCCGGTCAGAAGGCGGTCTTCCACCACCAACGGAACGTTTGGCGCGGCCGCCAGCCACTCGCCGGTATCGCTGCCGCGCCGGACCGACACGTCGCCCTGCATGAGCCCCAGCCGGGCCACGCCACGGCCCGGCCCTTCCTCATCCTGGGCGAAAACAGGAACCATGGCGGCGCCCGCCACCATCATCCACCGCAACCACCTGGATCGAAGAGCTGACATTGTCCGGCCACCTCATGGCCTACCCTACCATGGCACGCCAGGGACCAAACGAAAACTCCTTTCCTTTCAGTTAGTTTTGCTAAGATGGCGAATTCGATCCATGGCCGAAAACCACCAGTTTGAACGGAAACCACCACAAGCCGCGCAAACGCTCAAGTGGTTCCTGCTGCTGGCGGCCCTCACGGTGTCGTTCTACTGGAAACTCCTGCTTACCGATCAATACGTCTGGTTCGATCATCCCGACATGGCCTATCTCGAACTTCCGCGCCTGAGCTTCGAGGCGCGCGAGATTCACGCCGGACGATTCCCTCTGTGGGATCCGCACATCTGGATGGGACAGCCGTTCATCGGACAAACGCAGCCCGGCCCGCTGTTTCCCCTGAACCTCGCATTCGGCAAGACCAGCCTGCGCGGCGGCTATCCACGATTTTCCTGGCTCAATGTTTACTGGGCCCTGCTGCACTTTCTGGCCGCCTGGTTCTTCTTTCTGCTGGCGCGCGATCTCTCGCTGAGCCGGGAAGCTGCGTTGGGCGGCGCCTGCATTTTCGGATTCGGAGGATTCATCGGCTCGGTGGCGTGGCTCGATGTTCTGAACGGAGCCATCTGGGCGCCGCTGATCCTGATGTTCGTCCTGCGCGCGGGCAGGGGCCGCGCAACATGGCGCGACTCGGCGCTCGGCGGTCTGTTCCTCGGCGTGGCCTGGTTGAGCGGGCATCATGAAATGCCGATTCTGACCTCCGCCGCGATGGGCGTGACGTGGTTGTGGCTCGCCCGCCGGGACCGCCGGTTACTGGCGCACGCCGTGTTCTTCTTCGCCATCGCGATTCTCATTGCGGGCGCGCAGCTTCTCCCCACCATCGAGTTCGGGCGCCTGTCGCGCCGCTGGATCGGACTCGAAAACACGCTGGGGTGGAAGGACAAGGTTCCTTACCTCAATCATGAGTTCTACTCCCTCACGCCGCGTGCGCTGCTGGGGGTGGTGATTCCCAAGCTCGGCGGCTTTGCCGATACCAGCGTGTACATCGGATGGGTGGCGGGGGCGATGGCGTTCACCGGAGCCGCCTTTTGCTGGTCGCAGCGGATCGTGCGTTGGGCGGCGGCGCTGCTGGCGGTGTCAACGATTTACTCGCTAGGCGTGTTCACCCCGCTCAACGGCGTGCTTTACGCGCTGTTTCCTCTGATGGACAAGGCCCGCATTCCGGCGCGAGGCATCCTGCTCATTCACCTGGCAATTTCGATTCTGGCCGCCTATGGACTGGACAAGCTGCTGGCGGAGAAGCGACCGGCGCGGCGCGTGGGTTCGATTCTCCTGTGGGTGGGCCTGGCGGTGCTGGCGGGTACGTTGACCTCGCCGCTGCTGGTGGACGGCATGCATGTGCTGGGCGCGATGGCGGCGCTCGCGGCCGCGGCGGTGCTGGCGGGATGGCGGCGCGGCGCGCTCTCGCGCCCGGTGGTGGCGGCATCGCTCGTTTCGCTCATTCTGATCGAACTCACCGGCGGGGCGCCGTCGGCATGGTTGAACCGGCACTCGAAAGATGCCGGCAAATTCACGGCGCCGATGACCGGTAACCAGGACATCGCGGCGTACCTCAAATCGGCGGACGCCGGGCCAACGCCTCGCGTGGCGGTGGACGATAACGCCCTCGGCGCCAACTTCGGCGATTGGCACGGCGTCGATATGTATCAGGGCTACGTGGCCGGAGTCAGTGAAAATCTCACCCGCCATGAAATGCACCTGCCCCGGACCCAGGATCTGTTCGGCGTTACGCACTGGCTGGGAAAAGACGCCAACCGCGAGGGCCAGCAACTGGCGTTCACGGGTCAATCGGGCCTCAAGCTGTTTCGCAACCCCACCGTCATGCCGAGGGTTCGCACCGTGCACCGGACGCACACCGTCTCAAGCGATGGCGAGTTGCGCATCGCGCTCCAGAACCCCGCCATCGACCTCGCGCAAACCGCCGTTTTCCTCGGTAAGGCGCCGGCGCTTGAGACCTGCGAGGGAGCGACGGCGATCCGTTGGCAACAGGAGACCACCGATCGCTGGCGGATTGAAGCGGAACTGCCCTGCCGCGGACTCGTCGTGGTGAGCAACACGTTCTATCCGGGTTGGGAAGCTCGCGTCGATGGGAATCCGGCACCGGTGATCGAGGCTTATGGCGCCCTGCAATCGGTGGTGGTTGAAAAGGGGAAACACGTTTTGGAATTGCGCTTCCGGCCGGCCTCGGTCTATAAAGGCGCGGGTATGACGTTGCTTGGGTTGGCGCTGGCGGCGATCGCCTGCCGCAGGCGGGTCGCGCGCAAGGTGCGGGTCTGATCGGGAGACACGGGTGGGCGCCAGTGCCGATCGCCTACCGCAGATTGAACTTCTTCATCTTGTAGCGCAGTGTGTCGCGCGTGATCCGCAGCAGCCGCGCCGCCTGCGTCTGATTGCCGTTGGTCTTCTCCAGCGCTCGCGCGATCAGATCGCGCTCGGAATCCTCGAGTGAAACACCTTCATTGGGGAATGGCTGGACGCGGGTAGCCGGGGGAAAGCTCGAATCGCCGCCGTCCCCAAGCGGCAGGCTCGCCGGCGTGATGAAGGACGAATCCTCCAGAATCATGGCGCGTTCGATCACGTTGCGCAGCTCGCGCACATTGCCCGGCCAGCTATGCCCCAGCAGCACCAGTTCCGCTTCCCGGCTCAGCCCTTCGATCTGCCGGTGAAACTTTTCGTTGTAGTGCGAGAGGAAATGCCGGGCCAGCGGCAGGATGTCTTCCACGCGCTCCCGCAGCGGCGGAATCTGGATGTGAATGACGTTCAGCCGGTAATACAGATCCTGGCGGAAGGCGCTCTCCTTTACCGCTTCCCGCAGGTTCCGGTTGGTGGCGGCAATGACCCGCAGGTCCAGTTGAATGTCTTTCAATCCGCCCAGGCGGCGAAACGTCTGCTCTTCGAGCACGCGCAGCAGCTTGACTTGCAGCATCAGCGGCAATTCCCCGATTTCATCGAGGAACAGCGTGCCGCGGTCGGCCAGTTCAAACAGGCCGCGCTTCTGCGCCCGCGCGTCCGTGAAGGCGCCCTTCTCATAGCCGAACAATTCGCTTTCGAGCAGCGTTTCGGGAATGGCGGCACAGTTGATGGCGATAAAGGGCTCGGTCTGGCGCAGACTCGAATAGTGGATTGCCTTGGCGATCAGATCCTTGCCCGTTCCATTCTCGCCTTCAATCAGAATCGTGGCGGCTTCGCTCGCGCCGACGCGCCTCACGAAACTCATGATCTGCTTCATCGAAGCCGATTCGGCGACCACATCCCGTTTGCGCGGCTGCGTTTCGTCCGAAATGTCCTTGATGGTGGCGATGGCGCCCTCCACCTTTCCGTCTTCGGCCGTGATGAGGTTGGTTTGGATGAGTGCCAGCCGCTCGGTACCCTGACGGGTGCGGAACCGCAGCGTGCCGTTGGCCGACTGGGGCTTGTGGACACCACGCAACATGCCGCAATCGCTATCGCAATTTGCGCACCGGAACACGTCGCGGCAGTGATGGCCCACCATTTCGTCGATGTCGGAACCGAACAGACGCTCCGCCGCGCGGTTCACCCCGGTGATCTGCATGTCCGCGTCGTACAACACGATAGCGTCGGAAAGCTGATCGAAAACAGCCTCCAGCACATTGGCCTGCCGCCATCGCTCAAGCAGTTTGGACATCGTGAGTCTACCGGGTTCAGTTTACCGGATCGCAGAGCAATTGGGTGAAAACGCGCAGAATTCGGGCGAAGTGGCTCTATCGCCCAGCGATCGCAACGGAAACCCCATGATCGCCCGATGGCCTTCCAAATGCTCACAAAATAGATGAAAGGAGCGAGCGATGTTAGCACTGAACAAGGTCGTACTACCCGTCGACTTCTCTCATCGGTGCCGGGGAGCGGCGCGCATTCTGGACGCACTCCACAAGCACTTCCATCCGGAAGTGACGCTGCTGCACGTGCTTCCGCCGCCGCAATATGAGTACAGCATGGCCGACCTGGGCGGTGGAATCGTCCAGGAGTATACCGAGGCCCGTACCGAGCAGGTCAAGAAAGACCTGTCCTACTTCCTTGACGAGGAGTTGAAGCACTACAAACTGAATCGCGTGCTGCTTGAAGGGGATCCGGCCCGCAAGATCGTGCAGTACGCGCACGATCACGGCGCCGATCTTCTAGTGATGCCCACGCACGGTTACGGTGGATTCCGCCGCTTCGTGCTCGGCTCGGTGACGGCGAAAGTGCTGCACGATGCCGATTGCCCCGTGCTGACGGGCACCCACCTTGAAGACGCTCCGGACCCGGAAGAGATCCAGTTGCGGACCGTCGGCGTGGCGATCGACCTTGGGCCGATGAGCGAGAAGCTGCTGCGCTGGGCGCACTGCTTCGCCAAAGCCGCCGAGGCGCGGCTGGTGATCTTCCACGTCACCCCGGCGCTCGAGAATATGGCGGGCGAGGTCTTCGATCCCGATTGGAAGACCAGCTTCACCGAGGAGGCCGCCGGGCGCCTCGCCGACCTGCAGAAAGCGGCGGGTACCAACGCCGAGGTGAGGATCGAATCGGGCAACGTGGCGCTGAAAGTCGCCGAGCTTGCCAAAGCGGAAAAGGCGGGACTGCTGATCGTGGGCCGCGGACACACCGCCGGCGTGTTCGGGCGCATTCGCGCGCACGCCTACTCCATCATCCGCACGTCGCCTTGCCCCGTGGTGAGTATCTGAACGCGCCGGCCGCCCAGCCGTCGCGGGCCCTCTGTTCGAGTTCGTCGAAGCCCGCCGCCAGGGTAATCGCCGTCAGCAGGTCGCGCTGTGTGTCGAGATAGCCTGAGGCGATCAGGATGCCTCCCGGTTCGAGGATCCGGGCGAATTCGGGCAGCAACCCGCCAACCACGCCGGTCAGCAGGTTGGCGGTGACGATCCGCGCGCGTCCGGAACGGAGAGCGCTCGCCGAGCCTTGAAAGGCGAGCGCCGGACGCGCGCGGGCGTTGAGGATTTGGCCCGCGGCCCAGGCGGCGTTCCAGTCGATGTCGCATCCGGCCAGCGTGCCCGCCCCCAACGCCGCCGCTCCGTCCATCAGAATGCCGGAGCCGCAGCCGATATCGGCAAGAGCATCCCCTGGCCGCAGGTAGTCTTCCAGCAGTTCGAGGCACAATTGAGTGGTGGCGTGATCGCCGCCGCCAAAGACCAGCCCCGGGCGCATCTCGAGTCGAATCCGGCCCGTGGGCGCCGGGCCGGGCATCCAGGGCGGGCTCAAATAGAAGCGCCGGCCCACTTCGACCGGCCGCCATTGACGCTGCCACTCCTCGGCCCAGTTGCGGGCTTCGATGGTCTCGATTTCACCGCCCACCTCGGCCGCGAAACGCTCCGCTTCGGCGCGGCTCTCGAAATGCGCGCGGATACCGTCTTCCAACTGCTCGATGCCCGAGGTATCGAACCCGATCGATTCGGCCAGCCGGAACTCCGCTTCATCGGGCGGACAGCGCAGCGTGACCGCAAAGGGCATGAGTCGCATTCTCGCATATTGACAATCTTCGTTTTATCCGGGTAAAATAATTTCAGCCGGGTAAAATTATGGAAACGTACATCGCATTCGAAGGTTCGCGGCACATCGCCAGCGGAGATTTGGTCGCGGTCGCGGTGGCGGCCAAGTCGGTATTGGACCGCAGCGGCGAGGCTTCGGTTCTGATCTTCGACCAGCAAACCAGTCAGTTGGCCGAAATCGACTTCAGAGGCACGCCAGAGGACGTTCGGGCGCGGCTTTCGCATCCGCCGGCGGCCGCTCCTCTGCGAGGGCCGGGGCGGCCGAAGCTGGGCGTGGTGGCGCGAGAGGTGACGCTGTTGCCGCGCCATTGGGATTGGCTGAACGGCCAGCCGGGCGGCGCCTCGGTGGCGTTACGGAAGCTCATCGACAATGCCAGAAAGACGAATGGCGGAAAGGACTTGCGGCGAAAGGCGCAAGAATCGGCTTATCGCTTCCTCACCGTCATGGCGGGCAACGAAGCCGGATTTGAAGAGGCGTTGCGGGCGTTGTTTGCGGGCAAGCGCCAGCGCTTCGAAGAGTGTACGGAATCGTGGCCCCCGGACATCCGCGCTCACGCCTTCCAACTGGCCCTGCCCGCAATGGCGGATCCTTCAGATTTTAGTTGCGCAAATGGGGAGGTTTCCGATTAAGATTGTAGAACTTGCAACCGACGAGCCCAGTTTCTGGCCTCTTCCGGAAGTTGCCCGGAGAGATAGCCTGGGGCGATCTGTTGTCTCAGATTGCCGGCGGGAACGAAAATTCTCTCGCAATTCTCTACGATTCCACGCACCGGACAATCTACGGCCTCGCTTTGCGCGTATTAGCTAACAGCGAGGATGCGGAAGAGGTCACTCTCGATGTGTACAACCAGGTATGGCGCAGCGCCAAAACCTTCGAACCGGGGCGTGGCACCGTGATGGCGTGGCTGTTGACTCTGGCCCGGACACGCGCGCTCGACAAGCTGCGGGCACGCGCCTCCAGGCAAAAAAACGTGGATCGGTCTGGCGTTCCGTTCGATATGCCGTCCGCCACGGCAACGCCTGAGGAGCAAAGCGCGTCCTCCCAGCAACGGGCCATCGTGAAATCGGCGCTGCAAAAACTGCCCGTGGAGCAGCGCCAGGCGTTGGAGCTGGCTTTCTTTCATGGGTTGTCGCACGCCGAGCTGGCCGAGCGGCTGGGGGAACCTTTAGGCACGGTCAAAACTCGAATCCGCTTGGGTATGATGAAGCTGAAGGATCACTTGGTAATCGGATTTAACCTAGGCCATCAGGAGGCGGGGACATGAGCCCCGGCCAGCCTCAAGATTGGGTATGTCTGTACGGTCTGGGCCTGCTTGACGATGACGAGCGCCGTCTTTTCGAACGGACGCTCGCCGCAAGCGACGCTTTGAAGGCGGAGCTGGCCGAATGGGAGGAAGTGACCGCTCGCATCGGGCTCGCGGCGGTCGAAGCCGAGCCGAGGGCCGAGCTGCGCTCAAAGCTTCTCACCGAAGTCCATCGGCAGAAGATGGCCAGCCGCCCCATGTTGAAGGAAGAAGTATCGGGTGTTTTCGTGCTGCGGCAGGGGCAAGGCGACTGGCGGCCAACCCCTTACCCCGGCGTCGCCGCCAAGCTGCTCTACCTCGACAAGATCGCCGGCATGGCCACTTCCCTGCTCAAGCTCGACCCCGGCGCGCTCTACCCGTGCCACCACCACACCGCCGAAGAGCAATGTTACGTGATTGAAGGCGACATCCGGCTGGGCGACGCGCTGCATCTGCATGAGGGCGACTTCACCACGGCGGTGCCAGGTTCCAATCACGCCTATCTCACATCCGACGGCGGCTGCACGGTCATCATCGTTTCCTCGGTCCACGACGAGGTCTACGGATAAGCAGTACAATCGGCGATGAATGACGCGCCGCCAGTTCCTTTCGACAACGCTCGCCGCGCCTTTCGCCGGCGGCCGGCGCCCGCCCAACTTCGTCTTCATTCTGATTGACGACTACGGGTGGCGCGACACCGGCTATAACGGCAGCACCTACTACGAGACTCCGAATATCGACCGGCTGGCGCGCGCTGGAACCGTATTCACCAATGGCTATTCCGCCAGCCCGGTTTGTTCGCCTACACGGGCGGCGATCCTGACCGGCAAGTATCCGGCGCGGCTCCGCGTGACGGCGCATCTGCAGGGCGCCACCAACCGCTTTCCCTACACCAGGGTGCTGCAACCGAATGCACGCCTGGAGTTGGCGAAGCAAGAAACGACCATCGCGCAGATGCTGCGCGGCGCCGGCTATCGTTCCGCGTGCATTGGCAAGTGGCATCTGGGCGCGGCCGGCAACCTGCCCACCCATCGCGGCTTCGACGTGGGCCTGGCCGGTGACGAAGCGGGCTCGACTAACAATTTCTTCTATCCCGCCTGGAAGAAGAAAATCCCACTCGATGGCAAGGACGGCGACTACCTAACCGACCGGCTCACCGACCTCGCCGTCGATTTCATTCACACAAGCAAAGACCGGCCGTTCTTCCTCTACCTGCCGCATTTCGCCGTGCACACGCCCATCGAGGCCAAGGCCGATAAGATCCGGAAATACGACGCCAAGCCTCGCAACGGCGGGCAGAATTTCGAA
This sequence comes from uncultured Acidobacteriota bacterium, assembly GCA_902826685.1. Lineage (GTDB taxonomy): Bacteria > Acidobacteriota > Terriglobia > Bryobacterales > Bryobacteraceae > CADEFT01. The sequence goes on along the minus strand of CADEFT010000002.1, from coordinate 89,479 downwards.
ATCTATGCGGCGATGATCGAGAGCATGGACGAAAGCGTGGGCCGCGTGATGGACGCTCTTCGCCAGTCGGGTGTTGACGATAACACGGTGGTCGTGTTTACGGGCGACAACGGCGGAGTGTCGTCGCGCGAGTGGAAGAATCGCCCGGTGACTTCGAACCTGCCCTTGCGAGCCGGCAAGGGACATCTGTATGAAGGCGGCATCCGCGTGCCCACGATCATCCGCTGGCCGGGCGTGACGCGTGAGGGAAGCTCAAGCGACGAACCGGTTGCCGCCTACGATTATGCCCCCACCTTCGCCGACATCGCGGGAGTCAAGACGAAGACTCATTTTGATGGGCGCAGTCTGACGGGTGTGTTGAAGAACGGGCGGGCCATCGATCGCGATCTGTTCTGGCACTATCCACACTACAGCCCGCAACTCGGCCGGCCCTCGGCGGCGATGCGGCGCGGTAATGACAAGCTGATTCTGTTTTTCGAGGACAACCGCGTCGAGCTTTACGATTTGAAGAACGACATCGGCGAGTCGAAGGACCTGGCCGCCGCTCAGCCCGCCAAGACGGCCTCCATGCGCCGCCGCCTGGAGAATTGGCTACGGGAAACTGGCGCCCAGATTCCACAGCCGAATCCGAAATACGATCCGGCGCGGGAGCGCGAAGCAGGCGAACCCAGCGGACCCGTCACCGCCAAATAAGTCAGAACCTTCGCATCCGGCCGCGGATCCGTTTCACCAGCTTCTCGATCTCATCGGTCTTCTTCAACGCGCCGACCGAAAGCACGTGGCGATCATTCTTTTCGAGCTCCAGTTTCAATTCTTCGGCCAGCTTCAAAATCTCGGCGGCATCCTTGAGCGACTTGGCATGCTCATCCTTGAGAATGGCCTCCGATTGGGAGCGGCCGTCGGGCAGGCGCGGCAGCTCCGTTTCAGCGGGCTTCTGTGCGGCAAGCGTCACGGCCAGCAGCGAGTAGAGCAGAACAAAGCGGGTCATAATACGCCTGGTTGTTATCATATCCCTTGAATGCAACAAGTTAATGTGGGAATCGTCGGCCTGGGGAACGTCGGTTCCGGCACTCTGTCGATCCTGGCGGAGAACGCGGAACAGATCGCCCAGAAGCTGGGTTTCCGGCTGGCGGTGAAAGTGGTCTGCAGCCGCTCGGTGCGGGCAAAGAATCTGCCGCCAGGGATGGCCGGTGTGAAGACGACAACCGACTGGCGCGAAGTCGTCGCCGATCCCGAGGTCGATATCGTGGCGGAACTGGTGGGCGGCACCAGGGACGCCAAAGCACTGGTGGAAGCGGCCATCGCCGCGAAGAAATCGGTGGTGACGGCCAATAAAGAGCTGATGGCGCTTGAAGGCGCCGAGATCTGGGATCGCGCCATCAACGCCGGCATCAACCTTGCGATGGAGGCGAGCGTGGCGGGCGGGATTCCCATCCACACCGTGCTGCGCGAAGGCATTTCCGGCGATCGGGTGGCGGCGCTGCAGGGCATCTTGAATGGCACCAGTAACTACATACTGACGGAGATCGAGCGCCATGGTTCCGATTTCGGCGCGGTTTTAATGGAAGCGCAGCGCCTGGGATACGCCGAGGCCGACCCCAGCGCCGATATCGATGGCTACGATGCCCGGTCGAAGCTGGCCATTCTGGCGGCGCTGGCGTTCGGCGAGCGCATCGTACCCGCCGACATTTACACCGAAGGCATCCGGCGAATCGAACCCATCGATTTTCAATACGCCCATCGCCTGGGTCACACCATCAAGCTGGCTTGCGGGGCCTGGCAGACCTCCGCCGGGCTGTTCCTTTCCGTGCGGCCGGCGCTGATTCCCCAATCGGCGATTCTCGCCAGCGTTCAAGGCGCGTACAATGCAATCTGGGTGCGCGGACACTACGGGCAGGATACGTTCTACTACGGCCGCGGCGCCGGGCCGCAGCCGACCGGTGTCGCCGTCGTCAGCGATCTGATGCGGGTGGCGCGCGAGATTCGCTCCGGGAGTCCGGAGCGCGTGTCGCCGTTCGCCCATAAGCGGCTGGGCGAGAACCGGCCGCTGGCGGTCACGCTGCGCAAAAGCGCGTTCTATCTGCGATTCCGCGTGCACGACCGGCCTGGCATTATCGCCGCTCTGGCCGGTATCCTCGCGGAGAAGAACATCTCGCTCGACGCCGTGCTGCAGTTGCCTTCCGATACGAAACAGAGCCTGCCGTTCGTAATCACGCTCGAACCGGCCTTGGAAGAGGATGTGCGGCAGGCCGTGGAACAGATGAAGACTCTGGACTTTCTGGCCGAGCCGCCGCTCGCCATGCCGATGGAGAAGGGCTTATGAAGTTGCTTCTGTCATTTTTGATGGGTACCAGCCTGTGGGCGCAAGCCGCCGCGCAGGCCAACTCCGGCTACAAAACGGCCGAGGGCCGCGAGCGCGTCGCCAAGACACTGGCGGCGAGCGATCGCGACGGACGGCAGAAGCCGAAGGAACTGATCGCCGCGCTGGATCTGAAGCCTGGCATGACCGTGGCCGACCTCGGCACCGGCGTCGGCTACATGCTGCCCTACCTCAGTGCCGCCGTCGGCCCCACCGGCCGCGTCCTGGCCGTCGATATCTTTGCGGATTTCCTCAACCAGGCCAAAGCCACCGCGGCGCGCCATAATCTCACCAACGTGGAATTCATTCTTGGCAACGAGAAGGATCCGAAGCTGCCGGAGAAGGAAGTGGATCTGGTGCTGACGCTCGACGCCTATCATCACTTCGACTTTCCCCAGATGAGCCTGGCCGTCATCGCACGTTCGCTTCACACCGGCGGGCGGCTGGCCATCGTCGATTTCTACAAGGCCGGCTTCCGCGATCCGGCCCATATCCGGCTCGATCAGGCCGATGTCATCAAGGAAGTGGAAGGCTACGGATTCCGTTTTCTATCGAAGGCCGATCATATGCCGGGCACGCAGTACATCGCGATCTTCACGCCCGCGAAATGATGTACCGGCTGGCGCTGGCCAATTTGCGCTTCCCCGCTTCCGCGGAGGATTCCGTGCAAGCAGCCGTTGCCGCCATCGAAGACGGCGCCGCGGCGGGCGCCCGTATCGTGTGCTTTCCGGAATGCTTCGTCCCCGGCTACCGGACCGTGGGCCATCCGGTTCCCCCACCCGATGCGGAGTTCCTCGAACGCGCCTGGTCCACGGTGGCGGATGCGGCGCATAAAGCCCGGGTGGCGGTGGTGCTCGGCACGGAACGAATCCTCGAAGGCAAGCTGCTGGCGTCGGCGCTGGTGACCGGCGCCGATGGAACCGTCGCCGGTTTTCAGGACAAAGTGCAGATCGATCCATCCGAAGAAGGCGTTTATTCAAATGGCGAAGGACGCCAGGTGTTCGAGGCCGGGGGCCTGAAGTTCGGCGTGGTCATCTGCCATGAGGGATGGCGCTATCCGGAGACGGTCCGTTGGGCGGCACGGCGCGGCGCGCAGGTTGTGTTCCATCCGCAGTTTCACGAAGCCGAACCCGGCGGTCACCGGCCCACGACGTACGCCGATCCCGCCAACACCTTCCATGAAAAGGCGGTACTCTGCCGCGCGGCCGAGAATACGTGCTTCTTCGCGACGGTGAATTACGCCTCCGAAGGATCGCCCACAACTTCGGCCGTGGCACGCCCGTGCGGTACGCTGCTTTGCTATCAGCCTTACGGAAAAGCGGGCCTGCTGGTGGCCGATATCGACTTGAGCGAAGCCACCGGGCTACTGGCCGGCCGCTCCCGGTATTGACTCAGGCGAGCCTGCCCACCGCGTTCAGCTTGGCGTCGCTGAGGTAGCCATAACGATTGATCCAGACCCGGCGCCCGGCGGCTTCATAGGCCACGCGCAGACGGCGCTCGAAATCCGCCACCGGCCCGTAGCCGTGAGCGAGCGCATAGACGGGCGTCGAGCCAGCCTGGCCGCGCGCCTGCACAATCTTGTCCCGCATGGCGGCATCGGAAACCGGGTGGCGCTCGCCGGGCTCCGGGTAGCGGTAATCGTCGATCCGGCGCGACCCGGGCAAACCGCTCAATTCCAGCCAATCCTCCACGGCGCCGGTGATGGCTTGTTCGGAAACCTGGGGATTGGCGGAACGCAACGCTTCGGCCCAGAAGCGTAGAATCATCGGCCAGTGCATCGTGTAGAGTTTCACGCTGAAGCCCTGGACCAGACCGGCGGCGCGGGCGAAGTCCATACCGGAGGCGAGCGACAAGGGAGGCGGAAACGCGTTCGGGACCAACGCCATCGACGGTGGCAACACGCGGCGGAATTCGCGCAGCGTCTCTTCCACCAGCAGCGCCTTGAGCCGCAGCAGGCCCGCCAGACCGGGATACTCCCCAAGTAGCGCCAGCAGGCCGTATCGTCCCCGTGCTCGGTCGAGTGCGGCATCGGTCAACCCGCCATGCAGGGCACGGTAGGCCCGCACCGCTTCTTCGCGCATGCCGTCGAACGGCAGACCATGCCGCAGCGCCACCGCCTTGGCGTGATCGCTGAAATCAAGGAAGGCGTCGTCGAGGAAATACGGTGGATACTCGGGCCAGTCGACGCGCATGCCATCCAGATCGGGATAGGCCGCCGCCAGGTCCGTCAGCAGGGCACAGGTGTAGGCGCGAATCGCCGGGCTGGCCAGACTTCCATTGTTCGCCAAGCGCCGCGGGGGAATCCGGCCGTCAGGCAGGCGGGGTGCATCTTCCTCGGACGGTCCGCCGAACTGCACGCGGTAGCCGGGCGGAATCGCCGCCTGCACCTGCAGGTAGGTTTTCAGGCCGCGCCGCCTGGCCTCGACCAGGAAATCTTTTACAAGCCCGCCCTGCCGGCGGGTGAGTTCGGTGGGCGGCGCGGGCTGATAGCGGAGCCCCCTGTAGAGCGCCGTGCTGGGAGCGAAGCTCGGCGCGGTCCGAACGAACAGGTCGCGCTTGCCCCATAGCGTACGGTCGAGCAGCCTGACGCTGCCCGCCCCGGCGTCGATCGGAGGCTCCCGTGAGCCGGTCTTTTCATCGGCCGGCTCCATCACGTAAGGTGAGGTGACAACGGCCGTCGCTTTGGCGCGCGAGATCAGATTGCGCAGAACGCCGTCGATTCCTTCGCTCTGAATCCATTCCGGCATCACGGTAATCCCCACGAATCGCACCGGGGAAGGCTGCGCCAGGACCGCGGTTGTGGAGAGAAAGTGGCGGCGGGTCATCGGATGTATGCGTTGGAGAGGCGTGGATTGGCGTCCCCAGGGGGATTCGAACCCCCGTTATCGCCGTGAAAGGGCGGTGTCCTAGGCCGGGCTAGACGATGGGGACGCTTGCTAAAGGGCAGGCCAGACTCTTTCAGTCTAAAGTGGCGCGCCCCCGCGCGTCAACCTGCCCTTGAAATGGAATCGTTTACAGGGTGTGAAGATAGGCCAGAACGTGCGCCTTCTCTTCTTTGCTGAGAATGCTGTCGTAGGCGGGCATGCCGTTGCCGCCGTTGTTGAGCACTTCCATGACGTTGGCGTCGTTCACCGGCTTCTTGTTGGTAAGCGTCGCGCGCTTATACAGGCCTTTGAGCCCGGGGCCCATCTTCTTCTCTTCGGAGTCGGCATTGTGGCAGACGCCGCACTGCTCGAACAGCTCCTTGCCCTTGGCCGCATCACCGGCCGCCGCGGCCGCCGCCGCCCCGGCCTTGCCGGCCTTTTTCTTGCCCTCGCCCTGATCGGCGCCGGCCAGCAGCGTAGCCGCTAGAATCACGCCCGCGGATGCAGAAAGTATTCTTTTGAACATTGGAGATCCCGTTTCCTACTCAGAGTTATGATCGAAATTCGCGCTAGCGCTCACTCAGGTACAGCTTCTCACGTCCGATTAGACGATGCAATGTGCCGCCGGGATACAGCTAAAGCATAGATGAAAAGACCTTTAATGATCGTGTTCGCCAAAGCGCCGGTACCCGGCCGGGTGAAGACGCGGCTGCTGCCCGTACTCACCGCGGTCGAGGCGGCCGAATTGCACCGGCGGATGGTTTTCGAAGCCTGGACCCTGTCCGCATCGTTCCGCCCCCACGCCGCGGTCGAGTTGCACACCGATGAACCCACCGCTGCCTGGCCCGAAGCCCATCCGCGCCGCTTGCAGGCCCAGGGCGGCCTGGGCTCGAGGATGCTGGCCGCTCTCACCGCGGGGTTGGCTTCCGGCCATGGCCGCTGCCTGATCCTCGGGAGCGACGCACCCGGCCTGCCGCGCGATCACCTGCAGCACCTGCTCGACTCGACGGCCGACGTAGCGCTCGGCCCTTGCGAGGATGGCGGCTATTACGCCATCTCGTGCCGCCGCGTCACGCCGACGATGTTCGATGGCGTGCGCTGGTCCACGGCCGACGCCCTGTCCGATACCGAACGCGCCGCCACTTCGAGCGGCCTGCTGGTGGAGCGGGGGTTGCCCTGGTTCGACATCGACGTGCCCGAAGACCTCGCCCGGCTCGGAGTCCTCCGATAAAATTTTGTGGCACGTGCAACGCTCGACTCCCGTTCCTCACCACATGACAAAGGAGTCCGTTTCCATGCCACGCACAGACAAAGTTTGTTTCGATCGCATTCTTCCGGCCGAACTGCGCCGCCCCCTTCCGGGCCGTGTGTTCTCCATCGGCGGCGGCCGCTTCCGCGCCGCCTTCGAAGTGGCGAAGCTATGGCCCAACGGTTCCGTCATCCGCATGGGATTCGTGAACGGAACCGCCGCGCAGCAGAACATGGTGAAGCAGTTCAGCGTGCAGTGGACGCAGTTTGCCAACCTCACCTTCCAGTTCGGTGCGATCGCCGGCGCGCAGGTCCGCATCGCCTTTAACGACGATGGCGCCTGGTCCTATATCGGCACCGACGCCCTCGGCATTCCCGCCAATGAGCCGACCTTGAACCTCGGCTGGCAGGATGAGGGAGTCATCCTGCACGAGTTCGGGCACATGATCGGCATGATTCACGAACATCAGAATCCGATCGGCAACCCCATCGAATGGAACAAGCCCGTGGTGAACGCGGCGCTATCGGGTCCGCCCAACAATTGGACGCAGGACGTGATCGACCACAACCTGTACGCCAAGTACGAACTGAGCCAGATCAACGGAAGCGAATTCGATTCCAAATCGGTGATGCTGTACAGCTTCCCCGCCAGTTGGACGCTCAACGGCTTCCAAAGCGAGCCGAACGACGTGCTGTCGGACGTCGACAAAGCTTTCGCCGCCCGCGTCTATTCCCGCGCCGTCGTCCCGTCGCTGGTGGACCTTCCGGTGGCCGAAGCCGTCGAAGCGAGCATCGGCCAGCCCGCCGAAGAGGATCTGTACAAGATGACCGCGCGCGCCGAAGGCCGCTACACCATCGAAACGGACGGCCCGTCCGATCTGGTGATGACGCTCTACGACTCGAGCGGCAATCAGATCGCACAGGACGACGACAGCGGCGCCGGCCGCAATCCGCGCATCGTCGCGCAGTTGATGCCGGGCGACTACAAGGTGCAGGTGCGCCACTACAATACGGCCAACGGCACCGGAACCTATACGATTCGCGCCGCCAAAGGCTGACCGCGAGCCTATTTTTGCAGCAGGAAATGCTCGACAAACAGGGCGTCGACGCCTGAAGAGTAGAAACTGCGCACCGCGTCGCGCGGGGAACACACCAGCGGGTCGCCGAACAGGTTGAAGCTGGTGTTGTAGAGCACCGGCAAGCCCGTGGAACGGCCGGCGGCGTGCAGCAGTTGCCAATAAGTGGGATTGTCGCTCTCGGCGACCGTGTGCACGCGAATCAGGTCGTTGCCCAGCAAGGCCCCTTCGAACGTTTTGCGGTGCGCCGGCTTGACGCGGCCCACCGTGGCGAGGAATCGCGCATTCCGGCCGACTTCGAAATACTCGCCGGCCAGTTCCTCCGGCACCGAAGCGGCAAACTTGCGAAAGCTCTCGCGGTGCTTGATGAAGGTGTTCAGATTCTCGGTGGAGTATGGATCGAGCGGCGAGGCCAGAATACTGCGATTGCCCAGTGCCCGTGGGCCGAACTCCATGGCGCCCTGCATCCAGGCCACGATGCGATGCTCGTTGATCTGCTTCACCGCGTTCTGGATCAGCTCATCGGTGGTCAGCAGATAGCGGAAGCGCAGTTTGCAGTTTTCGAGAACTCTCTTGATCTCTTCGGCGTTGTAGCTGGGCCCCAGAAATAAATGGTCCATCCGCACGCGAGCCGATTGCTTGCAGGCTCCGTGCCAGACATGCGTCACCGCGCCGATCGCGGTGCCGGAGTTACCCGCCGCCGGCTGCACGTAGACATTCTTCCAGCGGCCGGAATTTTCGAGCGCGGCCACCAGCATCGCGTTCAGCGCCAGGCCTCCACCAAGGCAGAGATTCTCTCCCTCACCGGCCATGCGCACGACGATGCGTTCGAGAGCGCGCTGCAATCCCGCGGCGACGTGAGCCCTCAATGGCTCCGGAACGGGCGCGCCGTCGGCCAGGCCCAGCCGCTGGTAAAAACGTTCGCTGAAACCGCCATGGCCCAGCCGGTCTTCATCGAAATAGCTGCGGTCGGAACGCGGCCAGTCGGCGCGGCCCGATGACATCAGCTCTTCGAACAGGGAAACAAACCGGTCGTCGCCCGCCGAGGAAAGCCACTGCACCTTGTGCTCATCGGCATGGGGCTCAAAACCAAGCAACTCGGTCACCCGGCCGTAAATGCGTCCGAGCGAATCGGGATAGTAGAGCTCGCCATCGACGGCCATCGCGGTGCCCGACGCATTCCAGCGCGCGCCACAGCGCAAGTCGCCCGAGCGGTCGAGCGTCAGAATCGAAGCCCGGTCGAAAGGCGATACGAAGTAGGCGGCGGCGGCGTGCGCGGTGTGGTGATCCACCAGCATCACCTGGCTGTTGGGAAAGCCCTCGCGCAGGGCCAGGTGCGGATCGCCATCGGCCCCGGCGGCGGTGGGCCGCACGACGGCGACATAATCCACCCGCGACGCTTCGACGCCGGCCTTTTGCAGACAGAACTCCACCGCCTGCTCCGGCAGGCTGCCGTCGCGATGACGCCGTGGCAGCTTGCGCTCCTCGACGGCGGCTACCAGCTTGCCGTCTTTCAGGATGGCGCACGCGGCGTCACTCAGAATTCCACCGATACCGAGAATGACCATGATGATTGGAAACTCAAACCTTCTGGAGGCGCGCGATCGAGCGCTCGCGGCCAAGCAGTGTGAACAGGGCGAAAGCGCTAGGCCCCACATGCTGGCCCGTAAGTGCCGCCCGCGAACCGTTGATCAGCACTCCCGCCTTGACGCCGCGTTCGGAAGCGAGCGCCCGCAGTTCCGCCTCGACACTCTGTTCGGTGAACTCGGCCTTTTGCTCGAGCCTTTTGCCAAGTTCGCGCAACAACTCGCGGGCGCCCGGTTCGTTCAGCTTCGCCAGCGACTCCGGCGACAATTCGAAGTCGCCGGCGAAATACGGGCGGCCGCGCGTGGCGAAATCGTTCAAGGTGTGGAAGCGGGCGCGAATCACGTCCACCGTTCGCGCAAACTCCTCGCCGCTGGCGGGCACGGGCAGTCCCGCGGCTTCAAGCACCCTTCGCACGGCGGGCAGTAATTCCTCCACCGGTGCCGAACGCAGGTGCTGCGAATTGAGCCACAGCGCCTTGGGATCGATGGGATCGGCTTCACTGAAATTCACCACCGCATTGCTGCGATTGATGCCTTCGAGGGTGAACCGGCCGGTCAGTTCCTCGCGGCTCATCTGCTCGCGGTCATCCTTGGGAGACCAGCCCAGCAGACACAGAAAGTTCACGTAGGAATGGGGCAGGAAGCCCGCGTCGCGATACGTGGTCACGCTCACCACCGGGCCATGCTTGCGCTTGGATAACTTCGATCCGTCGGGGGCGATCAACAGAGGCAGATGCGCGAATTGCGGCGGCTCGGCGCCCAGTCCTTCAAAGATCAGGATGTGCTTGAAGGTGTTGGTCAGGTGATCCTGACCGCGAATAATGTGGCTGATCTTGAGGTCGATGTCATCGGCGCAGGAAGCCATGTGGTAAGTCGGCATGCCGTTGCTGCGCAGCAGCGCGAAATCCTCGATGTCGGCGGTGGACTTCGATTGTTCGCGATAGACCGAATCCTTGAAAGCCACGTGCCGGGTCTGGTCCCGGGGCACGCGGAAGCGCAGCACGAACGGCTCACCGCCCGCGGCGCGGCGGTCGCTCTCATCGCGCGTGAGATCGCGCATGCCGGCGTTGAACAGCCATGCCCCTTCCTCTCGCGATTTGTCGTCGTCGGAGCCGCCGGCGGGCGTGAAGTCGCGATAGGCGTGGCCGCTTTCAAACAAACGCCAGGCGGCCTGGCGATGCAGTTCCAGACGGTCCGACTGGCGGTATTGCTCATCCCAGCCGAGGCCAAGCCATTCCAGTCCATCGAAGATCGAATCGAGCGAAGTTTGCGTATTTCGTTCGACGTCGGTATCGTCGATGCGCAGGATCATCGTCCCGCCGTTGTGGCGCGCGTACAGCCAGTTGAAAATGAACGTCCGCGCGCTACCGATATGCAGATAACCTGTGGGTGAAGGGGCGAAACGGACTCGAAGCATGAAACTTTCAGTATATCGGGTGCGGCTCCGCCAGACGCCGCCACAAGGCGAGTAGTTCCTCAAGGGAAAGCTGCTCGGCGCGCAGCGTGCCTTCGGGAAGTCGATCGGGCGGCAGCAGCCCGTAAACCGGCGCCAGGTTGTTGCGCAGGTTCTTGCGCTTGAGGTGGAAGCACAGCCCGGCGAATTCAAGAAATTCCCGTGGCGGCGGTTGGCCTTTCGGAGTGAGCCTCACGACGGCCGAATCCACTTTGGGCGGCGGGTGAAACGCGGCGGGCGGGACGTCGAACAGGATCTCCACTTCCGCCGAAGCCTGCGTGCGCACGCTCAAAAAGCCGTAGTCGCGCGTGCCGGGCCTGGCGGCCAGTCGCAGAGCGACTTCCTTCTGCACCAGAAACACGGCTCGCGTGGGCGCGGCGGCCAGCGCGCGTTCGAGAATCGGCGACGTGATGTAATACGGCAGGTTGCCCACAATCACCGCCGGACCCCATTGCGCCAGGTCCACCTGGAGTACGTCCCTCTCGACGAGTTCAAAGCCGGGAACAGCGAAGCGCGTCCGCAAGGCGGCGGCCATACCCGAGTCGAGTTCGATGGCGATGAGACGAGCGGCGTGAGTCAGAAGGTGAGCGGTGAGAGCGCCCTTGCCCGGACCGATTTCGATTACCAGCGGCTCGCGCTCCGGGCAGGCGGCTCGCGCGATGCGCTCCAGTGTGGCTTGCCGGATGAGGAAGTGCTGACCGAGTCGGCGTCCCAGTCCGGTCAGCCCCTGACTTCGATGTGGCTGCGCCGGAACGACAGCCGGACGCGGCCCGAAGTCGGCTGGCCGAAAGCCATGGCCGGGGTGAAGGTGGTGAACAGAAGGCTGTTCTCAATGGCGCGGCGGAGCGGAGCGCTGGCGGGCCCGTTCGGCAGATGATAATCCACCACGCGGCCCTGCTCATCTATGGCCAGTTCCACCACCAGTTCGTCGGAAGAGAACGCGAACGGAGCGATGGTCTTCACCGAAGGATCGGTATAGAAGGCCGTGGGAACGTCGGCCGGACTCGCCGCGCGCACGCTCACGTCGTAGCCGGGCACCAGCATGCTGAACAGAACCAGGGTGGAGACGATTCCACCGGCAAAAGGAAGCGCCAGGGGCTGCATCCAATTGCGCATGCGCATCCACAGCGGTTCGAAATCGAACAGCGGATTGCCGGAAACCCGTCGGGCGCGCTCCCGCGAGGCGATGATGCGAAGCGACGTGGTCAGTTCCCGGGGAGCCTTGACGTGGCCGAGCGTCCGCAGCATCTCGCGAGCCTGAACCAGTTTCTCGGCACGCGCCGCACACTCGCCGCATTCGGCCAGATGCGCCGTCACCGATTCCCGCGCCGCCCCGGCCAGCGAGCGATCGGCATAGGCCGAAAGCTTCCGTCCCGCCCTCCAGCAAGCCAGCGTTTTTCTCGACACGATGGGAAACTCCATAATGCTCTACTCGGCGGGTTGGGCCGCCCATTCGAGGCCGGAACCCAACGCCACCCGCCCTTCCAGATTCCTTCGCAGGGCTTCGCGGCCGCGCAGAATCCGGGATTTCACCGTACCCAGGGAGACCTGCAACACCTCGGCGATCTCCTCATAGCTCATGTCTTCGAGGTCGCGCAAAACCACGGCCGCGCGAAATGCCGGATTCACGTCCGCCAGCGCCTGTTCCACGATGGCCCGCGTCTCGGCGTCCGACACCAGATCGAAAGCGGAGCGGCTGTGGTCGCTCAACACCTCCTGCCAGTGGCGCGCCGAGTCGTCCTCGGTTTCAAGACCGACCTGGTTGCGGCGGTGGCGCGTGAACCAGCGCCGGTGATTGTGGGCTTCGTTCACCGCGATGCGGTAGATCCACGTCCGCAGGCTGGAGGTGCCGCGAAACGAACCCACGTTCCGGAAAACTTTGAGGAAGACTTCCTGAACTACGTCGCTCGCATCGCCGGGATCCTCAAGCAACCGGTATACCAGGTTGAAGACCGGCTGCTGGTATCGCGAAATCAGGGCTTCATAGGCGTCTTCGGAGCCCGCGCGCAGACCATCGGCCAGCGCCGGTTCTTCCGGGGCGCCGTTGTCAAAACGACTATCCGCGGATGTTCGACTCGTCACGACTCACGCCCTCGCTTCCCATTCTACGCCTTCCCCTGCCCGTCCCTGCACCCATAGACTCCACGCGCTGGAGGAAAGTTCCCGCGCCCTCCTTGCGGGGCTGTGCAGCCTACCGGAAAGAGGGAGCGGGCGAAAGCGAGCGGGTCCGTTAAATCCCCAGCATCCGCCGCCACCACGACTTCTGCGCATCGGCCACCTTGGCGAAGTTCACCGCGCAATCGAGCCCGGCGAGAATCATGCCTGGCTTCGGATTGCCGATCTTGATGCGCACCGGGTAGGCGTGGCTTTGCGGATCGGGCACCGGCGACACGGAACTGACCGTGGCGGCGAGGTCAATGGCCGGATCGAGCGGTAGATGCACCGTCACCGGATCGCCGGCCTTGACCATCGACACCTGGCGTGCGGAGACAGGCACTTCCACTTCAAGAGAAGTCAGATCGGCGACGAAAAGCAGCGGCGCGCCAGGGTAAGTGCGATCGCCTGGAAGAGCGGGAACGCTTAAGACCGTCGCCGCGCGAGGAGCCGTGATGCGGAGCCGGGAGGCGCGCTGATTGGCGGCACGCAGTTCGAGCATCGCATCCTCGTAGGCGGCGCGCGCACGCCCGAGCGCCCCGGTCTCATTCAGTTTGAGACGCAGCTTTTCGATCTTGAGCCGCCCGTCGGCCAGTTCGGCTTCGTCGCGAAGGCGCGAAGCGCGCTCACGGGCGAAGTCCATGGCGCGGTTTTCCCGGCGCACCACACGCTCGGCGCGGTCGATTTGGTCTTTGCCCGCGTCTTTCTGGCCCTTTACGCGGTCCAGACGATTGCGGGCGTTCTGAAGGGCCGTGTCGTAGTCGGCGATGCTGAAATCGCCCAGCCGCTTTTGCGCGCCTTCCCAGGTCTTTAGAGCGACTCGATACCGCTCCTGCTGAATCTCGGAGGGAATGCTGGTGGCTCCCTGGCGCTGGATGGTCGCCAGCACGTCGCGGGCGCGGTTAAAGCGGATGCGGGCCGCTTCAGTGATGGTGACGACTTCGTCGTCTTCCATTTCAAGCAGCACCTGGCCCGCCTGCACCAGATCGCCCGGCGCGGCGAGCACCGACGAAACGCGGCCGGGAATCTCGGCGTGTATGCCGGTAGACCGCGCCGGCTTCACGAAGCCTTTTAGCGCCGTCTGCGGATTATAAGGAGTGGCGGCGGACAGGACACGCGCCAGGGCCGAAGCCGTGGCAAGTCCGATGATCAGGTAGGAAATGGTTTTGGCGATACGCACGGCAGCGTTCTCCCCGGCGGAATTCGTTCGGATGATCAGCCTCATTGCGGCGCCCTCACGAAGAGGGCGCTCCGCAACAGGACCGGGCCCCAGCCGAATCGATCGAAGTTGATGGAATACGAACCGGTCTGGTTTAGCACTGGCCTGCGAGAAGGATAAAGGGAGGCCCAGTGAAACGAAAGCGCCGTTAAGCCCAGTACCCTGCCCCGCGAAGGACTAGGCGCTCTTAGCCATCGTGCGCGCTTTCGGTGCCTGCTGCTCGGCGCGCAGCCGCAACTCGATTCGATTGTTGGCGCGTCGGCCTTCCTCGGTTTTGTTGTCGCCGGTGGGGTTGGCGGAGCCGTATCCCACCGTGGTCAGCCGCGTGTCGTCGACGCCGTGGGTGACCAGATAGTCCCTCACCAGCGCCGCCCTGGCCCGGCTCGCTTCCAGACTGCTCCAGAAGTCGATACTGTCGTCGGTATGGGCGCCGATTTCAAGCGGCACCGTGGGATTGCGCTGCAGCAGGGGAATGATGCTATCGAGCACGCCGACGCTCTTCGGTGTCAGCGCGCGGGCGGCGGGGTCGTACTCGATCCGCTTGTCGGCCAGGTTGCGATTGAGTTCCATGGTGGCCTCGAACGCGGAGAGTTCTTCCAGCTTGTTCTGCAGCCGGTCGATTTCGGCGCCGTTGACTCCGATCGTGGTTTCAAAGCCCTTTCGCAGCTCCGAATACTGCAGACGCAGTTTGTCGAGTTCGCCCGACAGACCGCCCAGGCGGCCGTGAAGGCTGTCGATCACGTTGTCCTTGATGGAAACCGTGGAGGCGAGTTGATTGCTCAGGTATTGAATCTGCGCTTCCTTATCGGCGATGGTGTCGTGAACGAAGGCTTCGACTTCCGCCAGGCGTGTGCGCATGGAGCCGATCTGCGATTCCTTCTCACCGGCGCGGTGTTTCAACCGCTCAATCTCACCTTCCTTCTGAGTGACCGCTTCGCCCAACTCATGAATGGTGCCGCCCAACTGGCTGATGCGCGAGTCGCGCGCGGCGAGCGCGGACTTCGTCTCGGTTTCGATCCTGGCCAGGCGTCCGTTCAATTGCGCCGTCTGCTCCTCCTTTTCGGCCAATACGGTTTCGACCCGGCGTCCGAGGCCGGCGATCTCCTCCTCCCGCTCGTCGAGAGTCGCCTTGAAATGATGATCGAGGCCCGCCAGCCGCGACTGGAAGTAGTGTGTTTCGTCGGCGCGCTCGCCGAGGGCGGCGGTCAGGCGGCGGGTGAGCGCGGTCACTTCCGCTTCCTTCAAGGCTTGCAGTCCACGAATCTCGTCCTGAAGACCGTTCGCCTCCGCGGTCAGACGGGCAATGACGGCGCCTTTTTCGGCCGTTGCCGCTTCGAGCGAACGCTGCACTTCCTCCACTTTGCCGCTGAGCTGCCGGATCCGGCCGTCCTTTTCGGCGTTGGCCGAGGCCTGCTGCGCGGTCAGCTTTTCAATGCGCTGGTCGCGCCCGGCGATCTCCTGATTCATACGCGCTTCGCGCTCGGCGGCCTCCGCCCGAAGCGCCGCCGCTTGCTTCTCTTTCTCGGCGATGGAGGCGGTGAACTGCCGCAGGCGCTGATCGCGGTCGGCGGCGGCGGCGGCCAGTTTCGACTCGGTTTCGGCCAGCCTGCTTTGCAGCGTGGCCAACTGCGCGTTGCGATCGGCGGTGGTCTCGGCGAGCTTGGTCGTAAATTCCTGGATGCGGTCGTCGCGGTCGGCTACTGCCGATTCGAGCGACTTCTTCATCTCGGTGAACTGAATCCGCAGCGCGTTCACTTGAATTTCACGTTCATACGCGGCGTCGGCGAGTTGCCGCGTCAGTTCTTCGAGCCGTGTATCCTTGGCGCTGCCGTCGCTCGAGGCCGCCATCAGCCTGCCTTCGGATTCCTGGAGCGTGCCGCGCATGGTTTCAAGCTGCGATTCCTTCTCGGCGGCCAGCGCCAGTTGCGCACGCAATTGATGAATCTGATCGTTGCGGTCCTCAAGCGCGGCCTGCAGGGATTTCTCAGCCTCGGTCAAACGCCCCTGCAAGGCGGCGAGCTTGCCGTCGCGATCGGCCACCGTCGAGGTCAGTTCGGTGGCGAGCTGCTGAATACGGTTTTCGCGCTCGCCGATCGCCGCATGCAGACGCCGCTCGAGATCGGCCAGTTGGGCGCGCAACGCCGCCGCCTGCGCATCCCGTTCCTGGGCGACGGCCGACAATTGCCGCGTCACCTGGTCGATGCGCGACTCGCGGTCGGCGACGGCCGCTTCGAGAGCCTTCGACGTTTCGGCGAGTTGCTGGCGGAGCTGTCCGGCGGTGCGATCGCGCTCGGCGGTGGCCGCCGCCAGGTCCCGGGTGAGCCGTTCCATGCGGCTGTCGTTCTCTGAACCGAGCGTGGCGAAATTGCGCTCGCTCTCGGCCAGGCGCGTCTGCAGATCGGCCGCCTGTTGTTCATGAGCGCCGGCCGCGGCGGCCAATTGCAATTGAACCTGCGTGAGGCGGGCCTCGTGCTGCTCGCGCTCCTTTTGCGCCGTTTCGATCTGGCGGGACAACTGCTCGATGGCGGTTCTCTTTTCGGCTTCGGCCACCAGCATTTTATGCTGCAACTCGGTCACGCGCTGTTCGAGCCCGGCGCTGGAAGCCGACTTCTCGTCTTCGAGCGCGGCGATGCGCTGGTTGAGCTGGCGGATAGTGGATTCCTTCTCCTGGGCCGCCGCGCGCAGCGATTCGTCCACCTTGGCGATCTGCGCCTGCAGGCTGTGGACCTGCGTCTCGCGATCGGCGACCGCCGCCTGCAGGCGCGACGTCAGGGACGCCGTGCGCGCCTCCTTTTCAGCGATGGAAGCGGCCAGTTGCCGTTCCAACGCGTTCACCTGCTCGCGCAACTGCTGAGCGAGGCTGGCGCCGTGCTGGGCGGCGGCCAACTGCACGGTCAGTTCGCGAACCATTCCTTCCTTGCCGGTGGCGGCCGTATCGCGATCGGTAACGGCCGACCGCATCTCGGTTTCGAGTTCCTTCACACGCCCGCGCAGCGAGGCGAGTTCCTGTTCGCGCGAGGCCAACTGCGACGCCAGGCTCTGCTTTTCCGCCGACATGCCGGCGATGGACTCGCGAACGGCACCCGCCTCCTCCACCTGCCGGGAGAGCTGATCCACACGCTGTTGAAGGGAAGCGGCGCGCGACTCTTCCCGCTTGGTGGCGGCCGACAATTGCTCATTGACCTGGCGCAAGCCCGCGATTTCGGTGTCGCGCTCGGAGGCGGCCGCCTGCAGGGTCTCGAGCTTTTTGGCGGCCGAGGTCAGTTCGTCCTTCGAACCGGAGGCGTTTGAAAGTTTCGACTCGGCGGCCGAAAGATCCTTCTTGAGACCGGCGATGCGGCCGTCGCGCTCGGTGATCGCCGACTTGGCGGCCTGCAACTGGCCGTTCAACTTCGTCAGTTCCTCTTTGGCCACCGAGGCGGCGAGTTTGGAGGTTACCGCCGCCAGTTCCTTGCGCGCCGCGGCCAGTTCGGAGTCGCGCTGTTCGATTTGCCTGGCAGCTTCGGCCGCGCGCTTGCGGAGCGGCTCGGCCTCGCGGGATTGAGCTTCTCTTTCCGCGAGTTGCTTGGCCTGTTCGCCCAGGCGCTTCTGCAGCGCTTCGATCTCCTTGGCTCGCGCCGCCGCCATCGCTTCCAACTCGCTCGGCGATCCCGCCGCCAGCGGCTTGGCCGCCAGTTCCTTGCGCAGCGCCTCGGCCTGTTCCTCTAATTGCACCTTCTGCCGGTCCAGCAGCTTTGCCAGTTCGGTATCCTTGCCCGCCAGGGCCTGGCGGTGATGCTCGGTCATGGAACGGATCTCGGCGTCGCGGGCTTCGATGGTCTTGCGCAACGCCCCCAGTTCGGAGTCCCTTTCGGCCCGTGCTTTTTCCCGCGCGGCGGCTTCCTGTGGAGTGGCGGGCTTGGCATCCAGTTCGAGCGTGGCCACCTTCTGATTGGCTGCGTTCAGTTCCCGCTCGGTCAGAGTCAATTGTTCGGAACGGGACGCGAGCATCGCCTTGGTACGGTTGTGCTCGCCGTCCATTTCTTCCAAAGCGCGGCGGGCGGGCCAACCTCGCAGAAGCCATCCGGTCAGCACGCCGAGCGCGGCCGCGGCCAGCATGCAAACGAATATTTGACCGATCAGGTAGCTCATACACGAATCCTTTCTACAAGGCTACTCACGTGGCGCCTTAATCAGAAACCGCGTTCGTAACGCCTCCCCGCTCTCCGAATCCACCGGCCGGGCTTTCGGGGTGGATTGACCGTATCCTACTGCAGTGAGTTGTGTGGGGGCTACGCCCCTCACGATGAGATAGATTCTGGCTGCGGCCGCGCGCCGGCGGCTGAGTTCCATCGTAACAGCAGCGTCGCCCGTATACCGAGCGTTCCCTTGAATTTCCACGGGAAAGTGGAAGTACTTTTTGAGGAGTTCCGCCACCTCGGTCAGCCACATCTCGCCCGAGGCGGTGAGCGTTGCCTTTCCCGCTTCGAACTCCGCCGCAGCAGGCATGAGCCCGTCGATCTGGCGCTGCAGCCGCTGCATCGCGGCGGGCTGAAACGGCGTGCCCGAACCTTCAAGCAGCCGCGAATCGACTTTGCGGACGCCCTCCACCTGACTGACGACCCGTACCGCCTGCCAGCTCACCTGAACCGAGCCGCGCGGGCCGGCCAGTGTCGCGTCACGGCCGTCGATGCCCAGACCGTCGGCGGGGAAATCGGCCCGGAGCAGCGCCACGCGCGCCCGGGCGAGCAGTTCCTGTTCGATATGTACCGCACGGCCGGGTATGCAAACGTAGAACAACACGACGAGCGCAACACTCCCAGCCGCAGCCACTTTGAGAGGAGTCATCCTTCCAATGGCGCCTTCGTCTTAGACACAGGCGTACGTACGCTAAGCCTAAAGTTTACCCCGATTCGGGCCGCCGCGCGCGGCAGCACGCGGTTCCGAAGAACCGGGAAAGTACCAGAAGTCCGGCTGTGCCGAAGGTCCAAAAAAATGGCCGCTGCCCCGCGGAGGAGTTAGGGCAGCGGCTCGAGTTTTCAGGGATGAAAATCGTTAGATCATGGTCGGCCCGTCTGGCTGGCGATGGATGCCGTCTTGTTTTTGGGCGCAGCCAGGTAACCGATAATGCGGTCGTCGCGCACTTCGTTCACCACAATTTCAAATGGTACGCGCGCTCTGGCCATGTAAAACTGCACAGGCTCATTGATGCCGCGGTCTTTCTTCTCGACCCGCTTGTCGTCCGCCACCAGATGGATGGTGTAGCGGTTCCGTTTGGCATCGGCCTTCCTCAGGTGCACCGCGACATCGGCGGCGATTCGCTGAGCGTCCCGTGTTTTGAGGATCTGAAACTCGATGTAGTCCCGCTCGCCACGCGCCCGCAGCGCCGCCAGCTCTCGAGCGTTGGTGGCGATCAAGCCGCTCTGAATGCCCAAATCGCCGCGCATGCTCTTCAATTCGCTAAGGGTGCGATCCAGTTGAGACCGTGTTTGCGCCACCTGGTTCTTGGTGTTGGCCACTTCGCTCTTCACGCTCGACACAGCGGTGGCGACGCTTGAAACCTTGGTGTTGGTTTGGGCGGCGGACTGCTGCATCTCGCCCAGTTGAGCGGCGAGGGACCGGTGGTACTCCTTGGTCTCATTCTGGGTGTCGGCGATACGGCGTTCCAACTGTTCGGAAGCACGCTTGACAGAGATCTTGGTCTGTTCGACAGCCTGGGCGGACTTGACTCCGGTCTCCCGCAGTTGCTGCTGGAGCGCGGAGATCGTCTCCAGATTGCGCGCCTGGGCGGCGTCGGAATGGTTCTGAATCGAGGCAATTTCGGTGCGGATCGAGGAGCGGAGTTGGGAAATTTCGCGTTCCAAGCGATTGGCGCGGGCAAACAGATATAGGTTACCGACGGCGAGCAGCGCTGCTACACAGGCGGCGATCAGCGTCTTCTTCCGGCTGCTCCCGTGCGCTTGAGGGTCGGCGTGCACCTCGGCCCGATCATTGGCTGGCACGCTGAACTCGTACATTTGGGCGACCTCCAGAAGCCGGCAGGTAAACCGATCGTGTGAGACAGGCAGGCCGCTTCAGGCGCTGCCCGTTGCCGCCTGCCTGCCTTTCTCCCCGTGGCGCCGCTACTTGCAACCACGGTGCCAAACCGCAAGCCTTTGAAAACGTTTGAAGGGCGGGAAACCGGCATACCGCAAAAGTGAACTCTCCTGTACTTTTTACTTGTCTGATTTACCTCGCAAAAATGGGTACGAGCGGCGTCTTTCCGCTTTCCGCCTTCGTCTGATCTGATGAGTTTCTCCGATGCATTTCAAACTCGCCTTTTTCCTGGCCGCTTTGACGGCCGCCGCCGCCCAGTGGCCGGCCGGAACCCCGCTGACGATTCGCATGGTGGACGAGGTGAACAGCCGGCATCATCTGCCGGGTCAGACCTTCCGGGCTACGATCGACGAGCCGTTGGTTCAGCAGAACGGCGAAGTGGCCCTGCGCCGCGGCACGCCCGTAAAAGTGCGGTTGGCCGAAGTGGCCGATACCGGCCGCTTCAAAGGAAGGGCGCTGCTAGCCCTGGTGCTGACTTCGATTCAGGTGGACGGGCGCGAGGTGGAGCTGAAATCCTACAAGGCCTCGACCTCCGGCGGAAAAAGGCTGCGGACGACGGCGGCTGTAGTGGGAGGCGCGGCGGCCACGGGTGCGGTGCTGGGTGGCGGAATCGGTGCGCTGGCAGGCGCCGGAGCCGGTTCTGCGTTCCAGATGGTGCACCGGGGAAAGAGCCTTCGCATCCCGTCCGAGAGCCGGCTTACTTTCGTCCTCGCAAATCCATTGATGATCGGCTCGCGCTAGGTTCGATGTGCTTTTCCGATTTACACTGAAATAGAAACATGTCCTCCGGCTATTTCCGCCAGAATCATGCGCGGTATCTCGAGGAACTCGAAGCTTTCCTGCGCATTCCAAGCATCAGCGCTCTGAGCGAGCACCAACCCGATATCAGGCGCGCCGCTGAGTTCGTCGAGGGACAACTGCGCCAGGCCGGACTCGAAAACGTCACCTTGATTGAAGGCGGCGGCAATCCTCTGGTTTACGGCGACTGGCTGCACGCGCCGGAAAAGCCCACCCTGCTGTTCTACGGCCACTACGACGTGCAGCCACCGGATCCATTGAACGAATGGATCTCACCACCGTTTGAACCCACCATTCGCGGCGAGAACATCTACGCACGCGGAGCGGCCGATGACAAGGGCCTCACACTCATCCTTATCAAGGCCGTGGAAGGCGTCCTGGCCGCGACCGGAACGCTGCCGGTCAACGTGCGCTTTCTGATCGAAGGCGAAGAGGAAATGGGTGGTGAACATATCGAGCGGTTTGCCGCTTCGGGCGATGCCAGGCTCAAGGCCGATGCCTGCGTGATTTGCGACACCGAGATGTTCGCGCCCGAGCTTCCCACGCTTTGCATCGGTTTGCGCGGCATCGTCTACGGCGAGATCGTCGTCCGCGGCGCGCGCCAGGACCTGCATTCGGGCGTTTACGGCGGCGCGGCCCCCAACCCCCTGCAGGCGGTCGCCGAAATCATCGCGGCGCTGAAAGATCGCGACGGACACATCCGGATTCGCGGCTTCTATGATCGCGTGCGTCCGCCGACGCCGCAGGAGATGCGCGCCTGGAAGAATCTTCCTTTCGATGAACAGAAATATTTGCGCGAGGAGATCGGATCGAAGGATCTCTGCGGCTCCTCGGGTCACAGCCTTTTCGAACGGATCTGGGCGCTCCCGACGTTCGAGGTGCACGGCATCCGCGGCGGCTTCACCGGCGATGGCGCCAAGACGGTCATTCCCGCGCAAGCCGTCGCCAAGGTGAGCCTGCGCCTGGTGGCCGATCAGCAGCCGGAGGAAGCGGTGGCACAACTTTCAGAAGCCGTGAAGGCGCTGGCGCCGCAAGGCATTGAAGCCGAGTACAGGCATCTTCACGGTGCCAGCCCCTCGCTGGTGAATCCGGATAACCGGTTCATCCGCGCGGCGGCCGAAGCGATGACGGAGATCTTCGGGAAAGAAACGGTATACGTCAGGTCGGGCGGTTCGATCCCGATCGTGGGGATCTTCGACCAGCACCTGGGGATACCGAGTGTAATGATGGGATTCGGATTGCCGGACGACAATCTGCACGCGCCAAACGAGAAACTGTACCTGCCGAATTTCTACAGAGGAATTGAGGCGGCCGCCCGCTTTCTGGAACTGGCCGCCCTACAGACCGGATAAGCGAGCGAATTACCAGGAACCGGTGGTGGCCGGCTCGGATTCCTCGTGCTGTTCCTGTTCCTGGATTCTCTCCTGACAGGGAACACAATATTTGGCCCAGGGGATCGCCTGGAGCCTCTTGACGGGAATCGGCTCTTCGCAATGCTCGCACATACCGTAATCGCCGGCTTTGAGCCGGTCTAGTGCTGCCTCCACTTGTTTCAGGCGCTGCCAGTCCAATCGGTTGAGTCTTACGTTGAGAAACTCCTCATGGGTGTTGAGCGCCTGATCCTCCTCAGCCACGCGTCCGAGCTTGGAAATGTTGTCGTATTGGGCGCCGAGGCTCTGCATCACCTCGGTCTTCTTGTTTTCGAGAATGCCGCGAAAGTCCGGTCGGCCGCTGACAGGCGGAGCCACGGCAGCCACCGGTCTTGCGGCGATCGCGGCAGGCGGAGCGGAAACCGGAGCCGGCGGTTTCTTTGAATCGGGTGCCGCCTGTTTGGCGGTCTCGGGTTGCTTGCGGGTGGTCTGGGAGGCAGAACGAGCGGACTGTCTGCTCCGGGCCGGCCGTGCCGGTGTCCGGGCAACCACTTTGTTTCGGGACGTTTTCACTACGCCTGCGCGACTCATGGCAAATATATCGGGTGGCTCCAGCGCAGTCTTTAGCCCTTACGGCAAAAAATACTTAGATCCGGGCAACCGGGAGCGGGCGCCCCGCGTTCCATATAGGTGTTCGTCCAGCATTCGATTCTTGTCTTGGCGGCGATCGCGGCGGCCAGCGGCCAGCAGCCGGAAGTGAAGCCCGCCCGCATTTCCGGCGTCGTGACCAATGCCATCACCGGAGAGCCGGTGCGAAAGGTTCAAGTCAGGCTATCCAAGGAATCGGCACGAGGAGGACCGGGGCAATCCGCCGCCGCCACCACCGATGCCGCCGGGCGCTTCGTATTTGATGGAATCGAATCCGCCACCTACCGCCTGAGCGCGCAGAAACCCGGGTTTCTCACCATGCAGTATGGCGCGCGCCGCGGCTCTTCGCGCGGCACGCCCATCAAGCTCGACGCGGCGCAGGAGCTCACGCTCGATTTCAAGCTTCCGCCACAGGGCGTCATCGCCGGCCGGCTGGTGGATGAAGATGGCGACCCGGTCATGGGGGCGAGCGTTACCGCCACCCGCATCACGGCTTCGGCTCGCACACAGGACGATGGGCGGTCGACGGCCACCAACGACCTGGGAGAGTTCCGCCTGGCGAATCTGCCGGCGGGCCGCTATCTGGTGCTGGCCCACGCACAGGGCCGGCGTTTCGGCGAACGGCTGGCGCTGGCGCGTCGCAACGAGGAGCCGGAACGGGAATACGCGCCCACTTACTACCCGGGCTCGCTTGAGGCGGCGGGTGCGGCCCCGGTCGAGGTCGCGCCCGGCAAGGAAAGCGGCGGTATCCAATTCGCGCTGGTCAAAACGGCCGTTTATCGCGTGCGCGGGAAGGTAACCTCGGCCAGTCCCCTGCCGCAGAATCTTTCGATCTTCCTGGCCCCGCGAAAAGCGGTGGCCGGCCGGCGCGGGGGACCCGGCTCCGGCGGACGGGTCGGCGCCGACGGCAGCTTCGAAATTCTTTCCGTGCGGCCTGGCTCCTATTACCTGGTAGCAACACCCATGGGCCGCGGCCCGCGCGCCGGAGGCCGTGCGCCCATCGACGTATCCGGCGACATCGACAACGCGAGCGTCACCCTGAGCCCACCACCTACCATCACCGGCACGGTCCGGATCGAAGGCCAGGCCACGACCGATTTCGGACGCGCCCGTATTTTCCTGCGAGCGGCGGAAGCGGGCGGCCAGGGGGGAGCGATCGGCGAAGTGAAACCCGACGGCACTTTCCGCATCGACAACGCGACGCCGCAGGCCTACCTGGTGATCCCGTTCGGCTTCGCCGACAATCTCTATCTGAAATCGGTGCGTCTCGGTACTCAGCCCGTTACCGGAAAATTCGATTTGGCGATGGCCGCTCCCGGCGTGCCGCTGCATATCGTCATGAGCCCGAACGCGGCGACCGTCGGCGGCACCGTAAAGGAGAAGGATCAGCCCGCGGGCGGCGTGCAAGTCTCGCTCATGCCCGATCCCATGGACGCGGCCAACGCCTGGCGCGTCAAGCAGGCCACCACCGATCAGAATGGAAACTTCACGTTGAAGGGCGTGGCGCCTGGCGAGTATCGCGTGTACGCCCTGGCTGAGCCTACGCTGGGGGCCGACCTCGATCCGGAGTTCCTGAAGAGCTACGCGGCGCAGGCGACGAAGGTGAGTGTAAGAGAGAATGCAACCGCGCAAGTGGAAGTGCGGCTGATCGATGCGGATACGGGAAGATAATTCTAGAGTGGTGAGCGCGGAAGGAATCGAACCTTCAACCTACTGATTAAGAGTCAGTTGCTCTGCCAGTTGAGCTACGCGCCCACAACGGGCGTGCATCGCAAACGCCCAATTGTGCAGCATACCACACCCCGCCGCTTCGGTCACTTCGCTCACGAGGCCCATTTAACCCTCCTGCCCCTATACTGGATAGAAGTATGCATTTTCAGTTGGGCGTGGACTATCGTCCCAAGGGCGATCAGGCCGCGGCGATCGATCAGCTTGTGCGCGGCGTCCAGGACGGAGAGCAGCATCAGGTGCTGCTCGGCGTCACCGGCTCCGGCAAGACCTTCACGATGGCGAAAGTCATTGAGCGCACCGGCCGGCCGGCGCTGGTAATGGCGCATAACAAGACGCTCGCCGCTCAGCTTTATCACGAATTCAAGACGTTTTTTCCTTCCAGCGCCGTCGAATACTTCGTCAGCTACTACGATTATTACCAGCCCGAAGCCTATATTCCCGCCTCCGACGTTTACATCGAAAAGGAAGCCACTATCAACGACGAGTTGGATAAGCTGCGGTTGGCGGCTACGCGCTCGTTGTTTGAGCGGCGCGACTGCGTCATTATCGCCAGCGTCAGTTGTATCTATGGACTCGGTTCGCCCGAAGCCTACTACGGAATGCTGTTGATGCTTGAGAAAGGGCAGAAGATCACGCGCCAGCAACTGTTGCAGCGCCTGGTCGAGATACTCTACGAAAGAAACGACGGCGACTTCCGCCGGGGCGCTTTTCGCGTCCGCGGCGACGTCGTGGAAATTTTCCCGACCTACGACGATTTCGCCTACCGCATCGAGATGTGGGGCGACGAGATCGAAAATCTGTCTCAGATCGACCCGCTCACCGGTCAGACGCGCCAGACCTATCTGCGCCTGCCCATCTATCCGAAAACGCACTACGTCATGAGCGACGACACCCGCCATGAGGCGATGAAAAGCATTCAGATGGAACTGGAATGGTGGCGGAAAGAACTCGAAAAGAAGGGCAAACTGGTAGAATCCCAGAGGCTTTTCCAGCGAACCATGTTCGATTTGGAGATGATGGACCAGATCGGCTATTGCCACGGCATCGAGAACTACTCGCGGCACTTCTCGGGACGTTTGCCCGGCGAAGCGCCTCCGACGCTGCTCGACTATTTGCCGCACGATTGCCTCGTGCTGGTGGATGAAAGCCACCAGACCATGCCACAGGTGCGGGGCATGTATCACGGCGACCGCTCGCGCAAGGAAGTTCTGGTGGACCACGGCTTCCGTCTGCCGAGCGCGATGGATAACCGCCCGCTCACCTTCGACGAGTTCGAGAACCGCGTCCATCAGTTAATCTACGTCTCGGCCACGCCGGGTCCTTATGAGTTAACCAAGAGCGCCGGTGTCATCGCCGAGCAGGTGATTCGTCCCACGGGATTGCTCGACCCGGAGGTGGAAGTGCGCCCGGTGCGCGGGCAGGTGGACGATCTGCTGAACGAGATCCGCAAGCGGATCGACGCAAATTCCCGTACGCTGGTAACTACATTGACCAAGCGTATGGCGGAGGACCTGACGCAGTACTATTCCGAAGTGGGTGTGCGCTGCAACTACCTGCATTCGGAAGTCAGCACGCTCGACCGCATCCGGATTCTGCGCGACCTGCGGAAAGGCGAGTTCGACGTTCTGATCGGAGTGAATCTATTGCGCGAGGGACTTGACCTGCCGGAGGTCTCGCTGGTCGCCATCCTCGACGCCGACAAGGAGGGATTTCTGCGCTCGGCCGGTTCGTTGATTCAAACGATGGGCCGCGCGGCGCGCAACGTCGAGGGCCGGGCGATTCTCTACGCCGACCGCGTCACCGACAGCATGCGCCAGGCCATGGAGGAAACCAGCCGCCGCCGGCAGCTCCAGGCCGAATACAACGAAAGAAATGGAATTACGGCGCAATCGGTAATCAAGCCCATCGATATGAGTCTGGTGAGGATCGCCGAAGCCGATTACCTTACCATTCCCATCGAACCGGACACCGAATTCGAACAAATGACCGGAGAGCAGCGCGCCATAGCGGCGGCGGATCTCGAAAAACTGATGCGGGAGGCGGCGAAAAACTTCGAATTCGAGAAGGCCGCGCAATACCGCGACAAACTCAAGGCGTTGCAATCACCGAAGAGATATGCAGACACAGAAGCCGGTAGCGCTGCTGGCGGCGGGACGGTTTAGCTCGTCGTTTCTCATGCGCATGCCGCGGCTGGCGGAGCGGATCGGCCCCGTCGGCTCGACGTCCTTGCGGCTGGCCAGCCGTTTCTCAAATTTACTGAACGCCGGCCATCCCGTCGCCGGAATGACGGCAATCGCCGACTGCCAGACGATTCTCATCTCCTGCCCGATGCCCGAATACTTCGTGAAGCGGATCCTCGAAGAACGGTCGGCGGACTGGAAAGGCAAGGCCCTTTTGCTGTGCGATTCGGCGCTGGGCTCGGAATCGCTGGCGGCGGTGAAATCGGTAGGGATATCGGCCGCCTCGCTGACGCCGGTGGAAGGCGCCGACGGCGGTCTGTTCGTGGCCGAGGGATGCCGGCCAGCGCTCAAGTCCGCCAAATGGCTGCTCGAAGGCGCTGGCGCACAAATGCTGCGCGTGAACGCGGGCGAGAAAGCCCTCTATTCGGCCGGCGTCTGCCTGGCCACAAGCCTGGCCCTTCCGCTGGTGGCGGCAGCGGCGGAAACGCTGCGCGCCAGCGGATTGAGCGCCAACCAGGCGTTGGAGGTGACCGAGCGGCTCATCGCGCGCACCCTTCGCTCCTATCGCAAAGCCGGGCGCAACGGCTGGGAAGGACCGGTGCCGCGCGGCGACGTGGAAAGCATGAGCCGCCAATTGCACGCGCTGGCCGCATCCGATCCCGCCGTGGCCCACTTCTACTACAACGTCGCGGCGGTGGCGCTGAATCTCTTCAAGCAGGATACGCTGCTGCTCAGCGGGTTTGAAGGACATGCCAACGGCAAGGTGCGGGCGAGGGCGTGACTACGGAAGCAGACGCGCCGATTCTTCCTGCTGATTTTCCAAGGCGGCCTGTTTCGGCGTCTTCCCGGCCTTGTTCTTCAGGGAAGCGTTGGCGCCCCGTTCGAGCAACAGCAGTATGACCTGCCGCCGTCCGTAGCTTGCCGCCAGGTGCAGCGGCGTGGCTCCGCTTTCCCCATCAAGCGCGTCGATGACGGCGCCGCGGCCGATCAGCAGAGCCGCCACATCCGCATGGCCTCCCAGCGCCGCATCGTGCAAGGGTGTGGCCCCATAGGCGTTCTGAACGTTCACCGCGGCCCCACGTTCCAGGAGCAGGGCGACAACCTCCAATTGGCCCTTCAGCGCCGCATCGTGCAGGACGGACGCCGGATCGGCGCCGCGGCCGATCAGCAGGCTCACGATATCCGCTTCGCCTCGTAGAACCGCGTTTTTGAGAAGCGCCGTTCGCTCCGCCGCATCGAGAGGAGCGCCCGCGTTGAGCAGCAGTTCGGCGGCCGGCTTCTGGCGGTATCGCAGCGCCATTACGACGGCGGGCGTCCCTTCACCGTCCTTCACGCCGGGCTTCACTCCCGCCGCCAGCAGAAGCTTCAGCACATCGGCGTGACCCTTCTGCGCGGCGCTCAACAGGCAGCGATCCGTCGGCCTGGCGCCGTTTTTGAGCAGCACGCGAGCCGTCTCCGTTTGCCCCTTCCAGCACGATTCCTCGAGCGCCGTGGCGCCGGTTCCATCCGCTTGATCGACCGCCGCGCCCTTCTGAATCAGCAGTTCCACGATATCGGTGTAGCCGCGATTGGCGGCCAGGTGCAGCGGCGTGGACCCGGACTGATAGGTGGCCTTCAGATCCGCCCCGCGGCTGGCCAGCAATTCCACCATCGCCTTGTGATTGGTAATGACGGCATAATGCAGCGGCGTGCTGCCCGCCTCGCGATGGCGCGCATTGACCTCGGCGCCGCGATCGAGCAGCAGCGCCGCGATTTCCCGGTCTCCCGCCCAGGCCGCGTCATGCAGCGCTGTGCCGCCGAGGCCGTCCCGCTCATTGGCCGAAGCTCCGTCCCGCAACAGCTTTTCCACCTGCGCGCGATCTCCGGAGCGGACCGCGACGTGCAGGTCGCCGGCCCAAAGCCCTGCCGCCGCCAGGCAGAAGGCCGCCAGTGGCGCGCTCATCGCCAGGAAGCGGATTGGCCGCCGTTCTCCTTGACCAGAAAATCCATCAACGGCTGGAAGTAGGCCACCATCGCGCGGGACCCGAGGTCCTCGCCCGTTTTTTCCTTCATCACCTGGCGCCAGTCGCGCGTCGAGCCGAGGCTCAAAATCTCCCACAGCCACTTGCCCGTTTCCTTGTCGCCGAAGTAATTGCAATCGCGTGGATCCTGCTTGAGAATCTTGCGCGCGATGTGGTCGTGCATCTGGTAGCGGATGAGACTGGCCATGGCGTAGTCGTAATACTGCGCGGCATCGTCGATGATGTGCGTCTTGGTGCAGGCATCGCAGAATTCTTCGCCGCGCGCCGCCGGCGGCTCCACGCCCTGGTAACGGCCCACGTAATCCCACCAGCGTTGATTGAAGCGATCCACCGGCAGCTTCTTCTCGTAAAGATCGTGCTCGAAATGCGTCATGGTGCCGGCGGCGAAAGGCATGAAGATGATCGCGTTGTCCAGAGCCTCGGCGAGCAGTTTTTGAATCGGGTCCGTTTTCCCCGCCGGCGCCAGGTTCATGGCGCGCAAGTACGGTTCCTGGCGCGCGGCTGCGCCGATCAGGTCGCCGATCGCTTCATGAAAAGCGCGGTTGGCTCCCTCGCGCAGCACCGGCGGCACCTTCGGGTTCGAATACGCCATGAAGTAGTAGACGTGACCCAGTTCATGATGCGCCGTCTCAAACCACGACGCGTTGGGGATGATGTTCATCAGGCTACGTACGTCTTTGTCGCGATCGATGTGCCAGGCCGAAGCATGCGCGTTCTTGTGACGCTTCAACTTCGGATCCGGCTGATAGAGGTCCGAGCGCTCCCAGAACGATTTCGGCAGCGCCGGCATTCCCATGGAGGTGTAGAAGCGCTCGGCCTGCTTGACGATCCATTCGGGTTGCTTATTGCGGAACGCTTCGTCGTTTTCAGCCCCCTGCGCTAAACCCGGGAAGCTTTGCGCCCAGCGATTGGCCACCCAATGGGCTGGAATTCGCTTGGCGGGTGCGGCCTGCTTGTAGCGCTCGGCCAGCTTGCGGCGGGTCCACAGATGCAATTGCTCGTAAAGCGGTGTCAGATCCTCCACCGTCTTGTCCATCAACTGCATCATCTCGGCCACGGTCATTCCATAGCCCGCCACCTGCAAATGGAAATAAGAGGAGTAGCCCAGTTCCCCCGCCACGCGGTTGCGCAGGTCGCGCAACTGGGCGAGGCCTCTTTTGAGCGCCGGTCCGCTTTGCTTCGATGTCTCCCAATAGCGGCGCCGCTCGTCGAGGTCGGACGACTTGAGCAACTCCTCGTCGATGGCGTTGGGCGTGACCGGCTTCGTGCATTTCTCCTGGCGGCGCTCCAGGCAGAACTCGAAGCTATCCATCGCCGCCGCCAGTCGCGCTTCGCTTTCGATGCGCGCCGCGACCACATCGGGAATGGTGCCGGGGGACTCGGCGGCGGCCAGCAGCACATTATCTAATTGGCGGAAGTCGGTATCGGAAATACCGTCGCGGGAATCGAGGAAGGTCTTGGCTTTGTCGATCACGTAGCGGCTGCCGCGGAAAGCCCCCAGGGCGCGGTCGGCGCCAATACGCCCGCCGGTGTGTTCCTCGTTCACATCGGTAACAGCCAGCCAGTTGGCCTGCGACGAGACCGTGAACAGGCGCTGATCGATCTCGTTGTACATCTGCAGGAATTCCTGGACATCGGACCGTCCGGTGCTGGTCGAGGCCTTCACCGGCTCCTGCCGCAGGGCGTCAGTGGGCGCGCAGGCGGTCATGCCGCCGAGCAGTACGAACAGAAATCGTTGCCTCACTGAAGGGAATTGTAACTCGCGCGCCGTGCGCTTATCCGATCAGTTGCTGGAACCGGGAACCCGGCAGCAAAATGGTTTCATTCCGCTCCGGACCCGTCGAAATGCACCCCACCTCGACGCCCACCTTGGCGGCCAGGTATTGGAGATAAGCCTTGGCGCCGGCCGGCAGGTCGTCATAGGAAGTCGCCCCGCGCGTGGATCCGTGCCAGCCCGGAAGAACCTCATACACCGGCTCGGCCGTTTCCATTTCATAAGCGGTGGCTGGAACCTGATCGGTGATCTGGCCGCCGGTGCGATAAGCGGTGCAGACCTGGATTTCGTCGAAGCCGTCGAGCACATCGAGCTTGGTAATCACCAGGCTGTCGAAGCCGTTCACGTCCGAGGTATAGCGGAGCAGCGGCACGTCGAACCAGCCGCAGCGGCGCGGACGCCCGGTGACGGCCCCGAATTCGTTGCCCGCCTTGCGAATCCGCTCGCCGGTCGAATCCTTCAACTCGGTGGGGAAGGGACCGCCGCCGACGCGCGTCGTGTAGGCTTTCGAAACACCCAGCACGCCGCCGATGCGCGTAGGGGCGACGCCCGATCCGGTACACGCTCCGCCCGAAGCCGCCGAAGAACTGGTGACGAAAGGATAGGTGCCGTGGTCGATGTCGAGCATCGTGCCCTGCGCGCCTTCAAACAAAACGCGCTGGCCGGCGCGAATGGCGTCGTTGAGCAGCCGCGACGTGTCGCACACCATGCCGCGAATGCGATCGGCGAACGCTTCATACTGCTCGCGGGTGGCGGCGTAGTCGATGTGTCCGTCGATGTGAAAGGCGTTGGCGAAGGTCTGCTTATCGGCGCCGAGGGAATCGAACAGGGCGCGGAAGTTGCCGCGATCGAGCAGGTCGGCCACGCGAATGCCGCGGCGCGCGATTTTGTCCTCGTAGCAGGGCCCGATGCCGCGCGAGGTGGTGCCGATGGCTGTGCGGCCTTCGCGAGACTCCGAAGCCTTCTCGACCAGCCGGTGAAAGGGGAAAATCACGTGCGCGCGGTTGCTGATGGCCAGCAGCCGGCCGACATCGATGCCCGTTTGATCGAGCGTCTGCATCTCATCGAGCAGCGCACCCGGATCGAGCACTACACCGTTTCCGATGACCGCCCGCTTGCCGCGCAGGATGCCGCTCGGAATCAGTTTCAAGACGAACTTCTTGGTTCCGACGAAGACCGTGTGGCCGGCGTTATGGCCGCCCTGATAGCGTGTGACGATGTCGAATTTTTCCGAGAGCAGATCGACGACTTTACCTTTGCCCTCGTCGCCCCATTGCGCTCCCAGGATGATAATGTTGCTCATGGATGTAGACCAAATCCTTCATTGTAACGTGTTACCCTGACTGCTGATGATGCTCTCAGAGGTATTCCTGGGGCTCGGCGAGGAAAATTTTCAAGGCACGCTTCGCTCGGTCTCCATTGGAAAACTAAGAACCTACCGGTTGTTTGACCGCTTCAAGGCACGCGCCCATCTTTCGAAACTCAATTCGGAAACGCTGCGCAAGTCGGCGCCGCGGCTGTGGACGCGGATGACGGAAAAAGACGAGGAATGCGCCACCGATATCGCGCAGGCGGCGCTGGTTTCGCACCTGGACCTCATTCAGGACGTTTTGAACCTGCTTGAAGTGCCGCACGAAGACGGGTTCTTCGCCAAGGATGCCGACGTCGCTTCGCATCTGCCCGCTGGCTGGCAACAGCGCGCCTACGATCACTTTCAGGAGAAGTATCCTAAGCCGGCGTTGCTGTTCTATCTGAATCATCTGGCCTGGGAAGTGACCAAGCCGGAGCAGGTCTTCCGGCCCTCATGACCGAAGAAGTAGCGGAATTTTTTGATGCCCTCAAATCCGACGACACGTTCGGATTGACGGCGTTGATCGCCGCCCATCCCGAGTTGGCCGATGCCGTCAACGACAATGGCGTTCCGGCGGCGCTGTTCGCCGCCTACTACGGGCGTATGGATTCCGCGCGCCTGCTGGTGCAAAGCGGGGCCAAGGTGGATGCCTTCCTGGCGGCGGCGCTGGGCGACTCGAAGCGCCTCGAAAAGGCGATCGAGGCCGATCCCGGCGCGATTGGGAAACACTCCCCCGACGGATGGACGCCGCTGCACCTGGCCGCTTACTTCGGGCAGAAGGCGACCGCCGGGTTGCTGTTTGAAAAAGGAGCATCGGCTTTGGCGCGGTCGACCAACGCGATGAACAACCATCCGATTCATGCGGCGGCCGCGGGCCGCAGCCGCGATCTGGTGGCGCTGCTGCTTGAACACGGAGCCGACGTGAACGCCACGCAGCATGGCGGGTGGACGGCGCTGCACGCCGCCGCGCAGTCTGGCGACGTGGAAATGGTGAAGGTGCTGCTCGCCAACGGCGCCGACGCTTCCCTGCGCGCCGATAACAACCAGAGTGCCCTCGATCTCGCTCTTGGCAAGGGAGCACAGGAGATCGTCGACCTGCTGGCCGGATGAGCGCTACCGCTGGATACGCGCCGAGCCGCCCTTGGCAAACTCACGCACCTGGTCCACTGTCGCCATGGTCGTATCGCCGGGGAAGGTAGTGAGCAGCGCGCCGTGGGCCCAGCCCAGTTTGACGGCCTCGCCCGGCTCCTCGCCCTTCAGCACGCCGTAAATCAGCCCGGCCGCGAACCCATCGCCCCCGCCGACGCGGTCGAGCACATCGAGCTCACAGGTCGGCGCCTCGTAGAACTTACCGTTGATCCACGCAATGGCACCCCAACTGTGGCGATTGGTGGAGTGCACTTCGCGCAGCGTGGTGGCCACGATTTTCACGTGCGGGTGCCTGTTGAGCACGCGATCGATCATGCCGCGGAACACCGACGTATCGAGCTTCGAAGTGGCCGCGACTTCTGGCCCGGGAATGCCGAGACCTTTCTGCAGATCCTCCTCGTTGCCCACCAGCACATCGACG
The DNA here is from genome assembly GCA_902826685.1 of uncultured Acidobacteriota bacterium. Classification (GTDB taxonomy): domain Bacteria; phylum Acidobacteriota; class Terriglobia; order Bryobacterales; family Bryobacteraceae; genus CADEFT01. Next base: position 56,002 of record CADEFT010000002.1, on the reverse strand, counting down.
TTTTCGACGATCCGGTTCATCGTCTCCGCCGCGTGCTCGAAGCCGCCGGAAATTTTCCACAGTTTGGCGCGGAAATTGAGGTCGAGCGACACGACCGCTCCGGCCGCCCGGGCCGCCTGCATTCCCTCGATAATCACCGATGGCGTGGTGGGCGAGAGCGCGGCGAAGATGCCGCCGCTGTGGAACCAGCGAATGCCGCCGGAAAAAATCGCCTTCCAGTCGAAGTCGCCGGCTTTCAGGCGCGCGGCCGCTTCGTTCGAACGGTTGTAGAACACCACGGGAGCGCGCACGCCCTGGCCCCGGTCGCTGTAGACCGCCGCCATGTTGGGCCCGGTCACGCCGTCGTGCTCGAAGTACTTGTAGAACGGGCGCACGCCCATCGCCTTGACGCGCTCGGCGATCAGGTCCCCGATCGGGTAGCCGACCATCGCCGACGCGACCCCCGTGTGCAGATGGAAACAATCCGCCAGGTTCGCGGCAACATTAAACTCACCGCCGGAAACATGGACGTGGACGTCATGCGCTTTGCGGAAAGGGATGATGCCGGGATCGAGACGGTGCACCAGGGCACCAAGGGAAAGCAGGTCGAGGCCGCCTTCGGGACGAATGGTGAGTCCGTAGCTCATGGGCAACCGTTCAATATAACAAATGAACTTCGGGCCGGTCATACAATGAAGGCGTTGCTTCAGCGAATCGTGGAATGGACGGACCGGCAGGCGTTGCTGACGCGTGGCGACCGGGTGGGCGTCGCCGTCAGCGGAGGCGCGGATTCGGTGTGCCTGCTTCACCAGATGCGGGAACTGGCGCCACGCTACGAATTGACGCTTAGCGTTCTCCACGTCGATCATCAGTTGCGCGGCGCCGCCTCGCGCGCCGATGCCGAATTCGTCGGGCGGCTGGCCGCGGGCATGGGTCTGGACTTTCATCTCGAACGTGTGACGCTCAGCGATACAGATGGTGGAACCGAACAGGCGGCGCGCCAGGCGCGGCTCGATTTCTTTCACCGCCTGGTGCGTACCGGGCTGCTTGACAAGGTGGCCACCGGGCACACGCTCAGCGATCAGGCCGAGACTGTGCTGCACCGCCTGGTACGAGGATCGGGTGGATCGGGATTGCGCGGCATTCTGCCGCGGACGGCCGAAGGAATCATCCGTCCCATGCTGCCGGTCCACCGCGTGGAGACCGAGGCCTGGCTGCGCGAACGCGGGATGGAATGGCGTACCGATGAGACCAACTTCAGCCGGGAGTTTCTGCGCAACCGCATCCGGCTCGATCTGATGCCGCGGCTGGTCGAGTTGAATCCGCGCGCCGAAATCCTGTTGTCGCAAACGGCCGAACTCTCAGGCGATGAAGAGTCCTACTGGCAGGCGGTGGTGGAAGAGGCCGCCGCCGCGCATCTCCGCGAATTGCCGGGCCCGGCGTCGATCGCTTCGTCCGAGGCGATTCGAAAGCTGCCCAAAGCACTCGCCCGGCGCCTGGTGCGGGAGGCGGTCCGGCGTGTGAGGGGAGACCTGCGCCAGATTGAGTTCGAACATATTGAAGCGATCCTGGCGCTGACTGGCACCGCCGAAGGACACGGACGTGTCATCGTGCCGGGCGTCGATGCCATGCGGTCGTTCGATTGGCTCCGGCTCTCCCCTCCCGGCATGGACCGCGTGGAGTCGAGAGTACAAATAGTACCTCTCGGTATTCCAGGCAGCACGGCACTCCCCGGCGGGCGGGGGGTGATCGAGACCCGTCTCGGATGCCTGCCGGAAAGCGGATATAATGAAGACCAGATGGAATCTGGCCATTGGGAGCGCCTGGACTGGGAGAAGCTTGGAGGTCCGCTCGAACTGCGCTATTGGCTCCCGGGCGATCAGTATCGGCCGGCAGGGCGGAAATCAGCCGAAAAGCTTAAACAAATGTTTCAGGATGCTAAGGTTCCCCTATGGGAACGCCGCTTCTGGCCGATTATAGAGAGCAGCCATGGTATTGTCTGGACCCGTGGCTTCGGCCCCAGCGCTTTGCACGCCGCCGGGGACGGACAGCGATCGGCAGGGCGGCGGATATTGGAAATCAGAGAGATTCGATGATTCCGGGGAATCAATTTAAGGCCGGATGACGTCTGTAGAGGTAGGAAGACCTCGTGCCGCCGGGGTTAGACACGGAGAATCATGAATTCGAACGTTAAGACAGCTATCTTCTGGGTCGTTCTGATTTGCGTCGCTGTCCTGCTGTGGACGGTTGTAAAGCACGGCAAGACCCGGGCCGAACAGCCGCTGACCTTCAGCCAGTTCAAGTACCAGGTGGAACAGGGCAAGATCAAACGGGTTTCGATCTCCGGCAACGAAGTGCGCGGCGATTATCTGGAAGGGGACATGGGCTTCCGCACCACCATCCCCCTGAACTACCCAGACATCTACAAGCAGTTGCTTGAGAAGAACGTCAACGTCGAGATCAAGGAAGCGGGCACCAGCAACTGGGTTTCGGTGCTGATGAACGTGATTCCTTTCGTGCTGCTGCTGGCGTTCTGGATCTTCATGATGCGCCAGATGCAGAGCGGAGGAAACAAGGCGCTGAGCTTCGGTAAGAGCCGGGCGCGGCTGCATTCCTCGCAGCAGAAAAAGGTCACGTTCAAGGACGTGGCTGGCGTCGATGAAGCGAAGGAGGAGCTGCAGGAGATTATCGAGTTCCTGCGCGAGCCCCAGAAGTTTCAGAAGCTTGGCGGGCGGATTCCCAAGGGCGTGCTGCTCATCGGTTCCCCGGGTACGGGCAAAACGCTGCTGGCGCGCGCGATTGCCGGCGAAGCCAACGTCCCCTTCTTTTCCATCTCCGGTTCCGACTTCGTGGAAATGTTCGTTGGCGTGGGCGCCAGCCGCGTCCGCGATCTGTTCGAACAAGGCAAGAAGAACGCCCCTTGCATCATCTTTATCGATGAAATCGACGCCGTGGGCCGCCATCGCGGCGCCGGTCTCGGCGGTGGACATGACGAACGCGAGCAGACTCTGAATCAGCTTCTAGTGGAAATGGATGGGTTCGAATCGAATGAGGGAGTGATCCTGGTGGCCGCCACCAACCGCCCGGACGTCCTCGACCCCGCCCTGCTCCGCCCGGGCCGTTTCGACCGCCGCGTGGTGGTGGGCCGTCCCGATCTCAAGGGCCGCGAGCAGATCCTGCGGGTACACACCAAGCGGACGCCGCTGGCCGACGATGTGGATCTTTCCGTGCTGGCCCGTGGTACTCCGGGCTTCGCCGGCGCCGATCTCGCCAATCTGGTCAACGAGGCCGCACTGATCGCTGCGCGACAGAACCGCAAGGTCGTGACGATGATCGATTTCGAAGTCGCCAAGGATAAGGTCATGATGGGCGTCGAACGGCGCTCCATGATCCTCAGCGACGACGAGAAGAAGAATACGGCCTATCACGAAGCGGGCCATGCGCTGGTGGCGGCGAAGCTTAAGAACGCCGACCCGGTGCATAAGGTCTCCATCATTCCGCGCGGCATGGCACTCGGTATCACCATGCAGTTGCCGGAAGACGACAAGCATTCCTATTCCCGCGAATATCTCGAGACGCAGCTAGCCATCCTCATGGGCGGACGCATCGCCGAGGAGAAGTACATGTCGCACATCACCACCGGCGCCGGCAACGACATCGAACGCGCCACCGACATGGCCCGCAAGATGGTCTGCGAATGGGGCATGAGCGACCTCGGGCCGCTGAGCTTCGGCAAGAAGGAAGAGCAGATCTTCCTCGGCCGTGAGATCGCCCAGCATCGCGATTACAGCGAAGAGACAGCTATCAAGATCGACGAGCAGGTTCGCAAGTTCGTCATCACAGGCTACGACACGGCCAAGAAACTGATCGATGAGCATTCCGAAAAACTCGTAGCGATCGCGGAAGCCCTGCTTGAGCGCGAAACGCTGGATGCCACCGACGTCAAGGCCCTCATCGATGGTGAGAAGTTGCCCACCTTGCCGCCATCGGCCAAGGGCGGCGGCGACAAACAGCAGGTGGTACGGCCGGAAGGCGGCGTGCGCGTTCCGGGCCTTATGGAAGGGGAGCGCCCCCAGCCTGCGTGATCCCTCCCTTTCCCGTCTACCTGTTCGACGTTGACGGAACGCTGGTCCATTCCGCGCCGGATATCTGCGGCGCCATTCAGGAAACCTTGCGAGGAACGCCCGCCCCGCCGGTGGACGATGCGTTCCTCACAACCTATATAGGCCGTCATCTCATCGACCTGTTTACCCACCTGCTGCCCGGCTACACCCCGGAACAGATCGACGGTCTTATCGCCGTCTATCGCAAGATCTATCCGGCTCGCGGGCACAAATCGACGCAACTCTATCCCGGTGTCGGCCAGGCATTAGCCCGGCTCGGCGGCTTGAAATCGACCGCCACCACGAAGGGTACTCCCACCACTCGGACCATCCTCGAAATGTTCGGCCTGATTGGCTATTTCGATCACGTGCAAGGGACCGACGGTTTCCCCGCCAAGCCCGCGCCGGACGTGATTCTGAAATCCATTGAGCGGTTCGGCGTCAGGCCCGCCGATTGCCTGCTTGTGGGCGATTCCTCCACCGATATGGCCGCCGGCCGCGCCGCGGGAGTAAAGCTGTGCGCGGTGCGCTATGGCTACGGCAACCGGCAGGAGATGGCTCGCTATGAGCCCGATTATTGGGTGGACGATTTGAACGAGTTGGTGGCGCGCCCTGTGGTATCGTCAACTGCTTGAGTTCCACCGGGGATAAAGACACAGCGCCGGTGCGCGCGGGCGAAGAGCTCGATGCGGCGGCCTTGAGCCGTTACCTGACGGGCCGCATCGAAGGGGCGGAGAGCGGTCTCGAAATCGCGCAATTCCCAAACGGTCATTCAAACCTCACCTACCTGCTGCGCATAGGGCAACACGAGTATGTGCTGCGGCGCGCACCGCTCGGTCCGGTGCCGCCCAAGGCGCATGACATGGCTCGCGAGTATCACGTCCTCGCCGCCATCCACCCGCACTTCGCGCCCGCGCCCAAGCCCTACCTTCTGTGCGAGGACCCATCGATCGCCGGCGCCACTTTCTATCTCATGGAGCGGCGGCGCGGCGTGGTGCTTCGAACCTCGATACCGCCCGGCTTCCCGCCAGCGCAGGTGAGCGCAGCCTTCCTCGATTGCCTGGTGAAGCTGCACGCGGTGGACATCGTGCGGCATGGGCTGACGGGCCTGGGCAAGCCGCAGGGCTTCGTCGAACGGCAGGTACGGGGCTGGTCGGAACGGTGGCGGCATGCGCAGACCGGAGAAACACCGGGCGCCGGTCGCGTCATCGCCTACCTCAACGACCGGCTCCCGCCCGACGGGCCGCCTACCCTCGTCCACAACGATTTCAAGCTCGACAATCTCATGCTCGACGCTATCGATCCCTCGCGCGTCGAAGCCGTGCTCGATTGGGAGATGACCACCGTCGGCGATCCCCTGGCCGACCTCGGCCTCGCTCTCTGCTACTGGGATCCGCCGGATAAAGAAGTGCGCGAAGGGCCGGTGCCGTGCCTCACCACCGGGCCCGGCTGGATGACGAGGGAAGCGCTGACCGCCGAGTACGCCCGCCGCACCGGCCGCGACCTGTCTTCCCTTCCCTTCCACGAAATTCTGGGCATCTTCAAACTGGCGGTGATCGTGCAACAGATCTACCAGCGCTGGTATCGCGGCCAGACGCGCGACGAACGGTTCGCCAGATTCGACGTGCGCGTACGATCGTTGATGCAAGCCGCGGCCGAACGCGTGGAGTCCGCTTCATGAGTTCGCTCTATTTGTTCCGGCACGGCCAGGCGGGCCGGCGCGACCACTACGACACGCTTTCCGATCTGGGCCGCACCCAGGCGCGGTTACTGGGCCGCCATCTGGCGGAAACGGACGTGAGTTTCGCGGCGCTGTTCACTGGCGGTTTACAACGGCAGCGCGAGACGGCGGCGCACCTCCGTGAGGAGCATCCCGCGCTGCCCGCTCCCACCATCGACTCGCAGTGGAGCGAGTTCGATCTCGACGCCGTATACCGCGAGATCGCTCCGCGCCTGGCCGCCGCCGACCGTGAGTTTGCCGCGGGCTACGAAAAGCTGATGCTCGAAGCGTCCGATGCGGCTTCCGCCGTTCACAGGCGCTGGACCGCCACCGACATCGCCGTGGTCCGCGCCTGGATCGCCGGAACCTTCGAGACCCACACCGAATCCTGGGCGGAGTTCAAGCGGCGTGTGCGCGGCGCGCTTCAAACGCTTGAATCCTTCGGCCCCGGCGAGGCGGTCGCCGTCTCGACTTCCGCCACCCCCATCGGCATCTGGATGGGCCTGGCGATGAACCTCGCCGATCGGGAAATCATGCGCACCGCCGGGGCGCTGTACAATTCCTCCATCACTTCCTTCCGGCTGCGCGACGGCGAGTTGAGCCTGTTCAGCTTCAACGGCATCCCGCACCTGAAGGATCCCGGACTTCGATCGTTTCGCTGAAGGTCTTCCATGCATTTTGACTACTCTCCCAAGGTCCACGAGCTGCGCGGCAAGCTGCTTGAATTTCTGGAGCGCCACGTTTATCCCAACGAAAAGCGCTACGAAGAGGAGACGCGGACACTCGGCTGGCGGCAGACTCCCGTCATCGAAGAGTTGAAGCCCATCGCGCGCGCCGCGGGGCTCTGGAACCTCTTCCTGCCGGAAAGTGAGTACGGCGCGGGCCTGGCCAATCTCGAGTACGCGCCGCTGTGCGAGATCATGGGCCGCTCGCCGATGGCGCCTGAAGTATTCAACTGCTCGGCGCCCGATACGGGCAATATGGAAGTGCTGGTCCGCTACGGCACGCCGGAACATCGCGAGCGCTGGCTGAAGCCGCTGCTCGATGGAAAGATTCGGTCCTGCTACTGCATGACGGAGCCCGCGGTGGCCTCTTCCGACGCCACCAACATCGAAGCCCGGATCCAGCGCGACGGCGATACCTACGTGATCGACGGGCGCAAATGGTGGAGTTCGGGCGCCGGAGATCCGCGCTGCGAAATCGCCATTTTCATGGGCAAAACCGATCCTTCGGCGCCGAAACATAAACAGCAGACGATGATTTTGATTCCCCTGTCCACTCCGGGAGTCAAGATCGAGCGCATGCTGCATGTTTTCGGCTACGATCACGCGCCGCATGGCCACGCCGAAATCAGTTTCGAGAATGTGCGCGTGCCGGCATCCAACGTGCTTTTGGGCGAGGGACGCGGATTCGAGATCGCGCAGGGACGCCTGGGGCCGGGCCGCATTCATCACTGCATGCGTCTGATCGGAGTCGCCGAGCGCGCGCTGGAATTCATGTGCGGCCGCACCAGAAAGCGCGTCGCCTTCGGACGCCCGCTCGCCGAGATGGGCACCATTCGTGCCGATATCGCGCAGTCGCGCATTGAGATCGATCAGGCGCGGCTGCTGGTGCTGAAGGCCGCCTACATGATGGACACGGTGGGCAACAAGACCGCCCGCGCCGAGATCGCGATGATCAAAGTGGTGGCGCCGAACGTCGCCCTGAAGGTTCTCGATCGCGCGATTCAGGCGCATGGCGGCGCCGGCGTCTGCCAGGATTTTCCCCTCGCCTGGGCCTGGGCCAACGCCCGGACGCTGCGGCTGGCCGACGGACCGGACGAAGTACACCTGGAGTCCGTCGCCAAGCTCGAATACAAGAAATACGAATGAGCACGCTGACCCTGGTGCGGCATGGACAGGCGCGCGCCTTCGAAAAGGATTCCGACCGGCTCACCGGGTTTGGCGAGCAGCAGGCGCGGATGCTCGGGACCTGGTGGCGCGATCGCGGCGTGACTTTCACGGAAGTCTACTGCGGAACGCTCGAGCGCCAGCGCCATACGGCGAAACTGGCCGGGTATCCCGGCGCCATCGCGGACGCCGCGTGGAACGAGTACGACGCCGCGGGCATTCTCGCGCTCTCACCGGAGTTCGCGGCACAATTTGAACCGCACCGCCGGGCCCCGGACGCCAACCGGCATTTCCAGCGCGCCTTCGAGCAGGCAATGATGCGGTGGGTGGCGGGCGATCTATCCTCGCCAAGCGTCGAATCGTTCGAGCGGTTCCATCAAAGAATCACCGCGGCCTTGAGCGCGATTCTCGCGGGCGAAGCTTTGAGCCGCCGCGTGCTGGTGGTCACCTCCGGCGGACCCATCGGCGCGATGGTGCAAAGTGTCCTGCGCGCCCCGCCCGGCATGGCGATCGAGTTGAACTGGCGCGTGCGGAACTCTTCCATCACGGAGTTTCTATTCAGCGGCGGGCGCATCGCCTTGGACTCCTTCAACGCCACCCCGCATCTCACCGAGCCCCACCTGGTGACCTACCGCTGAAGAAACTCCTTATAGACCTCGGCGAACGTCCAGCCTTCGGGCTTCGGCGCCGTGTGGGACTTGGGATAGATCTTCCGGACTTCGCTCGTGAGCATCGGCGTTCCATTCGGGTGGCGCGCGTCCACCAGGAACACACGGCGCGGCGCGATGGCGGCGGCCAGATCGGGCAGGTCGAACTCCTTCAACGCGCCGGGAACCACTACGTCCATCAGGTTGCGCGCGAACTTGGCGCGGGCGATCGCCAGATAGGAAACCGGCATCTGTTCGAGAGCCACCGCTTCGATGCGCGGATCGAGATAAGCGGCATAAAGCGCGTACACGGCCGCATGCCCCTTGGCGTAGATCCTCGCTTTGCCGGTGACCGCGCTCAGAATCGACGAAACATAAAGGCCGGGTAATGTTTTCCCCAGCAACAGCGCGGAACTGGCCAGCTTGTAGGAACCGGTGTATCCCGGCCCGCCGCGCTCCTTGTGAACATCGATCGTCTGAAAGCCTTCCGGTGCCGGACTGTCGTCGGCGCTGTTGAGATAGAGCGACACCGGCGTTCCAGCCGCGCTGGCCGTGGTCTCGATCCTTAGAAGCCGCCGCACCGTGTCCGGGGACGGGCCCTTGCGCGCGGCATAGAGACGCTCCGCTTCCCGCGCGTTCAACGACTGCACCGTCTCCGCCTTCATGCCGGTCGCGACCTGGCCGGTGGCGGTGGCGTACAGCAACTCCTCGGGCTCGGTGCGAGTCTCCCCTTCTTCGCCCGAATCCTCCCGCCCCTGCAGCCACTTCGCCAGCCACCGGTATGCCGCTTCCCGGCGCGGCTTCGACCAGCCGTGCGTGTCGTCGAACTCGAAATATCCGGCTTTGGGCTCGATGTCCATGGTGCGGTAGAAACCTTTGATCTGATCGTAGGTTTTACGCGCGCCGGCGATGGGAAAGAAATCGCGGATCGCCGTCGTCATCAGAAAAGGCCGCGGCGCGGCGGCCAGAGCGAAGTCCGGAAAGTCGAGTCCCTTGGCGAGGAAGCCGGGCATGATCTGCTCGGCGTCCTGCGCGCCCGGCCCTTTCCACAGTTCCTCCCACGAAGTCATATAGCAGGACGACACGATCGCCGCGAGCCTCGGCTCGAGCACGGCCAGATAGGCCGCCTGCGTGCCCCCGCCCGAATTGCCGGCCGCCGCGATACGTGACGCATCCACGTCCTGGCGGGACACCAGATAATCCACGCCGCGAATGCCGTCCCAAATCTCATAGCGGGCGAAGGCGTGCCCGGTGAGCAGGCACTGCGTTCCTTCCATGATGTGCTCGGCGACGCCGATGCCGATGCGCGAGGTTCCCGTGTGTTCATCGAAGTTGGCGCTGCGTTCGCCCTGGCCCGGTGGATCGAAGGCCAGCACCACGTAGCCGCGGCGCACGAAACCGATCCAGGCGTGCTGATAGGTGGCGGAGGCTTTGCCGTTGACGCTGTGTCCGGCCACGCCGAGCACGGCCGGATAAGGAGCTTTGCCCGCCAACGGCACATAGACGTTGGCCGTTACCGGAAACCCAGGCAGGCTGTCGAAGATCACGTTCTCCACGCGGTAACCGTCGCGCGTGAACCCGCCGGTGACGCGCACGTTCAACGCGGGCTTCTCCGCGGGCAGACCTCCGATGGACGCCAGAATCTTCGCGCGCACGTCTCTTTGACGCGCCGCCAGTTGCTCCCGGCCGAGACCGTCGATGGCTTTGATCCGGCGGGCGAACGCCTCCGCCGCCAGTGCGTTCAACTGCTTTTCCACCGGTTCGGCGGCGAGGCCCGCCGCCAGCGCCAACGCCAGAATTGTCAAATCATCTCCTTACATCGACGGTGGCGTCTGGAAAGAAAAACCAGCGCACGAATCCGCCGCGAACGTCGCCACCCAGTTCCTCATTGTCGCCCAGGCTCAGTCTCACCACACCCTCGCCGTAGCCGTAATACGGGATCACTTTCGCACCGGCCTTCGGCTTCAATACCGGATTCATTCCCAAGGCGAATTCACGGAAACGAAGCGCCGCCGCTCCGCCATCGGCCAGGGCGCTCCGTACCGCGGCGGCATTCTCGTCCGCTTCGATTTGCGTCACTTTTCCTTTGCGGAAGTGCAGCTTCACACCGCGCGCCGTTTGAATGCCGAACCGCGCCTGGGGAATCACCATCACGCCGTTGGCGGAACTCTCTACCGGCGCCACGCGAATCACTCCGGCCGGCAGTTCGATGTCGCGATCGATGGCGACGCGCGCCCGCTGCATGCGCCCCGCCGACGCGTCGCCGTCCTGCTGGTTGAATGGCCTCGGGCCCGTGCGAAACCGCAGATCGGTTCCGCGAGGGGTGCGCACTCGCACCTCGCCGGAACGCAGTTTGGCGATCATACTCTCCTGCGCCTGCGCCAGCGCGGCGCGATCGGTATCGAGCGCCTGCTGGTAGAGTTCGTCGAGCCCGGAGGAGTGTTCGCCATACTGGCCGTCGGCGTAAACGCTGCCTTCCCCCCAATGAAAATGCACCTGGCGCCGCGGGCCGCCCTGGGCCGTCCAGCGTTTCAGCGTCTCGCGCTCAGAAGCCGGCAGCGCCGGACCGCCTGGCCGCAACGGCAGCCAAAGATAAATATCGGCGGCATCGAGAGATCGCGTTTCGACCCCGCCCGCTTCGGCGAGCTTTCGCCGCAACGGAGCGAGCAGCGCTTCGAAATAGCCGCTCGAATCGGGCCGCACATAATAACGTTCGCCGCGGCCGGGCTTCACCGCCTGAGTGATGTGATTCGACAGGCGCTCATAGTCGATGACACCCTTGGGATGAAACAGAAAATAATCGTGAGCCGCACGGGCAATCTCCGCGATGGCCCGCTCCATCTTTTCGGGCTCCGTCCCCTCCTTCACGAACACCGCCACCGCCACGTGGCCGGCGCCATCGGGCAGGGCGACGATGCCCACGTCGTTGATTACTCCCGGCATCGATCCGGTCTTGTGCGCGACCTCCGTCCCCTCGGGCAGCATCCCCTTAAGCCGCGCCTGCCCGGTGCGGCAGCGCCGCAGGATATCGAGCAGCAGGTCCGCCGAGGCCGGTTGCAACAAATCGCGATTCTGCACCCGCACCAGTAATCGCGCCATGCCTTCCGGCGTCGACGTATCGCGAGGATCGGCGCGAAACGCCCTGGCCGATTCCGCGCGGGCTTCGGGCGCGATCGCTTCGAATGCCTTGCGAAATATCTCCGGCGTCCATTCGTTCTCCGGCGGCAGCTTGAGTCCCCCCGCGGCGGCGATCAGCATCGCCGTGGGGCGATCCACTCGTATCCCTTCGATGCCGGCGGTCCGCATGCGAGCCGTGACCGCTTCCGGCCCGCCCACCGCGCGCAACAGAATGTCGGTGGCGGTATTGTCGGAGATCAACAGCATCAGTTCCAGCAGGTTCCGCACCGACAGCGATACGCCGGGCTTGTTGAACAGATCGCTGATGGTGCCGCTGCCCGGGTGCAGATCCCGCGGCTCTACGGCGATCATGCGGTCCAGCGTTTCGCGGCCTTCGTCCACGCGGGTGAGCAGTTCGATGGCGATGGGAATCTTCACCGTGCTCGCCATCGGGAACTTTTCTTCCGGCAGGATGGAAACGCGGCGTCCGGTTTCGATATGAATCGCGGTGGCGCCCACAACGGCACCGGACATTTTCCCGGCCCGCTCCATCTCGCGCTGCAATCCAAGCAGCGGTTCCTGCCCTGGCAGCAGAGCCGCGAAAACTACCGTGCACAACAGAAGCCGCATGAAAAAGAAATCCTCGCTCCCATCAAAGCTTACCGGTTATCATGAGCGGTGTGCCGAACCGCGTCGTGTGGATTGAGAACCTGGCGATAGCGGCCGTCATACTGACCGTGGTTGTCGTCTTGGGAATGATTTTCTTCTACAAGCCTTCGTGATGCAGCGCCGCCGCCAGCGCCAGGGCCTCTTCGCGCGACCGCACGCGGCCCTCAAGCTGCGCGTCTTCGAGCGCCGCCAGAATTCTTCCGAACGACGGCCCCGGCTGCAGGCCCATCGAGATGAGGTCGGCGCCGGTGGCGAGACGGGCCGGACGCAACACCTCGGGCGGCATTTCTTGGTGGAGCTTCTTGGCGAGGTCGTAATTATCCAGGTGCCCATGGCTCGACAGGCAATCGAGCCGGTGCAGTTCCAGATGCTCCTCGAAGTTCGGCATGCGCAGGAAGCGTTTCAAGGTGCTCTGCTTCATACGCGGCACGTCCTTGAAGCGCATGTGATGAGCTACCAGTTCCGCCACCTGCTCAATGAGCGTGCCCGGGCAGCGGAAGTGACCGAGGATGCCGCGAGCCATGCGCTCCCCCACCTCGACGTGCCCATCGAAGCGGATGCGCTCGGCGATTCGAAACGTCGGCGGTTTCCCCACGTCGTGAAACAGCACACCCAGGGCAAGCGAGGGCGTGGCCCGGCCCATCGTTTCGAGCATGCGCATCACATGGATCCAAACATCGCCTTCCGGGTGGAACTGCGGCGGCTGTTCGACGCCTTGAAACGCCTTCACGGCGGGCAGCAGTTGTTGCAGCAGCCCGGCCTCGTCCATCAATTCCATTCCCCGGCGCGCCTGCCCCTCGGTCAGGATGCGGATGAGTTCGTCGCGAATCCTCTCGGCCGAAACCTGATGGATCCCCGCGCTCAAGTCGCGCATGGCGGCGAGCGTCCGCGGCTCAATCGCAAACCGGAAGCGCGCCGCGAAGCGCACCGCGCGCAGCATCCGCAGGCGGTCCTCCGCGAACCGGGCCTCGGGGGCTCCGATCGCCCTCACAATCCCGGCGCGCAGATCGTCGCGTCCGCCCACGAAGTCCAGAACCTCGCCGGACACCGGATCGAGAAACAGCGCGTTGATGGTGAAGTCGCGGCGCAGCGCATCCTGCCGCGGATCGGTCTCGAAGCTCACCCGGCCGGGGTGGCGGCCATCGGCATAGTCGTAGTCGGAGCGGAACGCCGCCACTTCGACCTGCGCGGCCTGGTCCCGCACCAGCACCACGCCGAAATGCGCGCCCACCTGTTCGGCCCGCGGGTAGAGCGCCAATATCTGTTCCGGACGCGCGCTGGTGGCCACGTCGTAATCCTTGGGTTCGTTTCCCAGCAATTCGTCGCGCACGCATCCACCCACCAGCCAGGCGGTGAAGCCGGCCGCGCGCAGTTCCGCCACGATCCTTCGCGCAAGCGCGCCTTCGCTGGTCAGGCCCATATCGTTATGGTTAACATAGTGAAGTAGGTTTAACCTCCCAAATGGATTCCGGCGGCTCTCCAGCAGAGCACTCGACTTCGTCCCTCGCCCCGTCAACAAAGGTCGTGGTGGCGACCACTGTCGCGCTGAGCTTCATCAGCTTCTGGCGCGGTGCCGCCATCGTGCTCAGCGACCTGGCCTCCACCATGTTCTACGTCGGCGGCATCGCCGAACAGGCCATCGGCAAGTCGGCGCCCTGGTTCATTCTGGCGGTGATGCTGTTCGCGTTCGCGGTGCGCTCCATCTATATGGAGAGCTGCAGCATGTTCGTGCGCGGCGGCGTTTATGTCGTGGTACGCGACAGCATGGGCCCCACCATGGCCAAACTTTCCGTATCGGCGCTGGTGGTGGACTATGTATTGACGGGGCCTATCTCGGCGGTCAGCGCCGGCCAATACCTGGGACGCCTGATGAACGAACTGAGCGAGCTGACGCATCAGGACTTCCGGCTGAACCCTAACTATTTCGCCGTCTTTTTCGCGGTCGCCGTCACGATTTATTTCTGGTACAGCAACACCAAGGGCATTCACGAATCGAGCGGCAAGGCGCTGCGCATCATGCAGATCACCACCGTGATGGTGGCGATCCTGCTGGTGTGGTGCCCCATTACGCTGCTGCTGAGGGGAAGCGTCGCGCTTCCGCCGGTCCCGAGCATGTCCAATCTGGAGTTCAGCAAAGACGCGCTCGGTTGGCTTGAAGGGACCTTCTGGGAGCAGATTCCGCTGGCGATGATGATCGTCGCGTTCGGCCACAGCCTGCTGGCGATGAGCGGGTTTGAAACGCTGGCCCAGGTCTATCGCGAGATCGCTTATCCCAAGCTCAAGAACCTGCGCATCACCGCCAACATCGTCTGCTTCTACGCGCTGCTGAGCACCGGCCTCATCTCGATCTTCGCGGTGATGATCATCCCCGACGCCGTCCGCAAGGATTACTACGACAATCTCATCGGCGGCCTGGCGATGAACCTGGCCGGGCCGACGCTGCTCAAGCTCGGGTTCCATATGTTTGTCGTCATCGTGGGCACGCTGATCCTGTCCGGCGCGGTCAATACGTCGATCATCGGCGCCAACGGAATCTTGAACCGCGTCGCCGAAGACGGCGTGCTGCTCGAATGGTTCCGCAAGCCGCACCTGCGCTTCGGGACCACGTTCCGCATCGTCAACCTGATTACGTCCCTTCAACTGGTGACGATTCTGCTGAGCCGCGGCGACGTTTATCTGCTCGGTGAAGCCTATGCGTTCGGCGTGGTCTGGAGTTTCTTCTTGAAGGGCCTGGGCGTGCTTTCGCTCCGCCTCAAGCGGCACGACCAGGAATACCGCATGCCGCCCAATCTGAAGCTCGGCGGCTCGGAGATTCCGGTGGGGCTCATCGCCTCCGTGCTGATGCTGTTCCTGGTGGCGATCGCCAACCTGCTGACCAAGCAGATCGCGACCATTTCCGGCCTCGCGTTGACGGTGATTCTCTTCGGCATCTTCCTGATCTCCGAACGCGTGAATCAGCGCGCCAAGCTCGGCCGGAAGGGACTCGAA
Organism: uncultured Acidobacteriota bacterium; assembly: GCA_902826685.1. Taxonomy (GTDB): domain Bacteria; phylum Acidobacteriota; class Terriglobia; order Bryobacterales; family Bryobacteraceae; genus CADEFT01. The sequence goes on along the minus strand of CADEFT010000002.1, from coordinate 40,890 downwards.
GAATTCAACCTGGAGCATCAGCACCAGGTGGAAGCGGATACGCTGCACGCCCGCCCAGGCTCCGTTCTGGTGGCGGTGCGCGATTTCCAGCGCATGGACCACTTCAAGAAAGTTCTCGAGAAAACCAACCTGCGCCGGCACGACATCGTGGTGATGACCGTTCGTCAGCTTTCCACCGGCGCGGCCGAATACGGCCTGCGCGACGAGCAGCTTTTTAGCGACTACGAAAAGCAACTGTTCAGCCGCGTGGTGGAACTCGCCGAGAAAGAAGGCAAGCCGGTGGAGTTGCTGGTGGTGCCGGGAACGGATCCCTTTATCGCCATGGTGCAGACGGCGGCGAAGCTGAAAGCATCGCGCCTGGTGACCGGCGTTTCCGCCCGCATGGCGTCGGAAGAACTGTCGCGGCGCATCGGTCTGGCGTGGGAGAAGTTGCCGGAGCCGCGCCATCCCTTCTCCCTCGAAGTCATCAGTCCGGACCGGCCTTCGTCTTATGTGAACCTGGGCCCGCATCCGCCGAGGCTATGGCCCGAAGATATCGACCGGCTGCATGAGCTTTGGCTGCGGCTGAGCGAAGGCGAAGGACTGGGATCGCAGCTTCATCATCGCGACGTTCTGGGCGCTGCGCTGCGGCGGCTGGAGAAAGATTTGAACGGCACCGGCAAGGATGAAGTCCTTCGCGACATGCGCGGGGAGATGCGCAAGGGATGATGCCGCTGTTGTATTTCGCAACGGCCCTGGCGGCGCTCGCGCAGCAGCCGGCCAAGTTGTTTCCTTACGACTACGCGCAGCGCGATCTCGCCAATGGCTTGCGCGTCATCGTCGTCCCCACCGATTTCCCGAACGTCGTCGCACTGCAGATCGTGGTGCAAACCGGCTCACGCAACGAGATCGAACCCGGCAAAAGCGGGTTTGCCCACCTGTTTGAACATGTGATGTTTCGCGGGACCAAGAACATCACGCCCGAGCAGTACGAAGGTTTTTTGAAGAAGATGGGCGCGGCGTCGAACGCCTCCACGTGGGACGACCGCACGAATTATCACACCACGTTTTCCAGGGAAGACCTGGAACTGACGCTGCGCATCGAAGCCGACCGGTTCCAGAATCTTTCGTTCCCGGAAGATGTCTTCCGCACGGAGACTCTGGCCGTTCTGGGCGAATACAACAAGAGCGCGGCCGAGCCCGGCGAGAAGCTGATCGAAACGCTGTACGACACGGCATTCGACCGGCACACCTACAAGCACACCACCATCGGATTCCTGAAGGACATCGAGGACATGCCGAATCAGTATGAATACAGCCGCACGTTCTTCGAACGCTGGTACCGGCCCGAGTTCACCACACTGATCCTGGTGGGCGATGTGAAGGCGAACGAGAGTCTGGCGCTGGTGGAGAAGTATTGGGCCGGATGGAAATCGGGAGCCTACAAAGCGCCCGCCATTCCGGTGGAGCCGGCGCATGCTGCGCCGCGCACCGCGCATGTCGATTGGCCTTCTCAGACGCTGCCCTGGCTGGCGGTCGCGTTTCACGGCGCCGCCTATGCCGACGACAAACCGGATTCCGCCGCGCTCGACCTGATCGCCCATCTGGGGTTCTCGCCGAACTCCGAGCTTTACAACAAGCTGGTGATCGCCGATCAAACCGTGGACCGGCTGGATGTGGACGCGTTCGATCACGCCGACCCGCACCTGTTCACCGTGATGGCGCGCGTGAAGAGGCAGGCCGATGTGCCCGCCGTGCGAGCGCGGATTCTGGCCGCCTTCGAAAGCTTCACCGAAACGCTGGTGCCCGCCGGGAAACTTGAAGCCGTCAAGAACCACTTGCGCTATAGGTTTGCGTTGAGCCTGAATGATAGCGAGTCGATCGCGCATTCGCTGATGCACTATATCTCGCTGCGGCGCACGCCCGAAACCATCAACCGTCTCTTCGACCGTTACGGTGCGCTCACCGCCGAAGACGTGCGGAACGCCGCGCGGCGGTATTTTACGGCCAATGAGCGCGTGGTCGTGACCTTGTCCGGCAAGCCATAGCCATGCGTACGTTTCGCATTCACAATTTCGGATGCAGGGCCGCTCAGGCCGATGGCGCGGCGATCGAGGGGATGCTGCGCAAGCAGGGAATGTCGGCCGCCGAAGATCGCGCCGACCTGGTGGTGCTGAATACCTGCACGGTGACCGCGGAAGCCGATCAGGACGTGCGGCAGACGGTGCGCCGCGTCCATCGCGAAGATCCCCAGGCGCGCATCCTGGTGACCGGCTGCTACGCCCAACGCGCGCCGGAAGAAATCGCCGCGTTGGCCGGCGTGACCTGGGTGGTGGGCAATTCGCACAAGATCCAGATTCCCGACCTGATCGCCGAATCCCACTACCACGGGCAAATTCACATTGGCGATATTTTCGAACAGCGCGATTTCCTTTCGGCTCCGGTTGAAGACGCGCTAGGCGATCGCACGCGCCCGAACCTAAAGGTTCAGGATGGCTGCGGCAATCGCTGCTCGTTCTGCATCATTCCGTCGGTGCGTGGGCGGAGCCGCAGCGCCCGGCCGCAAGACGTGGTGGCGCAGGTCCGCCAGCTTGCCGCGCGGTATCGCGAGGTGGTGCTGAGCGGCATCAATCTCGGCCGCTGGGGCCGCGATCTCGAAGGCCGCCTGCGCCTGCCAGACCTGGTGCGGCGATTGCTCGATGAGACGTCCATCGAACGCCTGCGGCTCAGTTCCGTGGAGCCAATGGATTTTTCCAGCGAACTGCTGCGGCTCATGGCGGAAAGCGGACGGATCGCCCGGCACGTGCACGCTCCCCTGCAATCCGGTTCCGCGGCGACGCTGCGCCGCATGCGCCGCAAATACAGGCCGGGCCACTATGAGGAGCGGATCCGCCTGGCACGCGAATGGATGCCCGACGCCGCCATCGGCGCCGATGTGATGACAGGTTTCCCCGGCGAGACCGAGGAGGAATTCGACGAAAGCCGCCGCTTCATCGAAAGCCTGCCGTTCACCTATCTGCACGTGTTCACCTATTCGGAGCGGCCCGGTACCGAGGCCGCCGGCGCAAGCGGTTCCGTGCCGGTTCCCGTCCGCAAACGGCGTAACCAGATCCTGCGGGAACTGGCGGCGGCGAAGAACCTTGCGTTCCGGCAATCGATGACCGGCCGCACGCTTTCCGCCGTGACGCTCGAAACGGGCCGCGTCGCGCTTACCGGGAACTACCTGCAGGTACAACTGGCGTCGCCTCGCGAGGCCAACCGCCTGATCGATGTAACGATTGGCGGCGTCACCGATTCGGCCCTTCGGGAATCCTCCGCCCTGCCGGTGCTGGCATGAGATGGGCTTTGATCCTGCTGGCCACCTGTGCCGGCGCGACGGAGATCGTCGAACGGCCCGGCAAATCTCCGCTGATCACCATTCGCGCCGTGTTCCGAACTGGGGCCGCGTCCGATCCCGCCGGCCAGGAGGGAGTGGCGAACCTCACCGCATCGATGCTGGCGCAGGGTGGATCGCGGCAAACACAATACAAACAAATTCTCGATGCCATGTTTCCGATGGCCACCGAAGTCGAATACCAGGTGGATAAGGAAATGACGGCGTTTCTCGGCGAGACGCACGCCGATAACCTCGAAACATTCTACGGCCTGTTCCGGCAGATGCTGCTCGATCCAGGCTGGCACGCCGGTGACCTGGCGCGGCTCAAGGACCAGTCGGTGAACTTCCTCCGCACGTCGCTTCGCGGCAATAACGACGAGGAACTCGGCAAGGAGGTTCTGTACAACGGCATTTACATGGGCCATCCCTACGGGCATCACAACCAGGGCCGCGTGGCGGCGATCGAAAAGCTGACGGCCGGCGACCTCAAGCGCTTCTACCAGCGGCACTATACGCAGGCGAATTTGACCATCGCCATCGCGGGCGGCTACCCGAAAGGGTTCGCCGATCGTCTGCGTAAGGACTTCGCGGTTCTGCCCCAGGGATCCGCCACTCTCTTGAAGCTGGCGGCGCCGAAGATGCGGGCCGGACGCCATCTCACCCTCGTCGAAAAAGACACGCGCTCGGTAGCGATTTCGTTCGGGTTCCCCATCCGGGTCAAACGCGGCGACGCGGACTACCTCCCGCTGATGCTGGCGGCCAGTTGGCTCGGCCAGCATCGCAACTCCGGCGTGCGGCTGTATGACCGGATTCGAGAGGTGCGCGGGCTCAACTACGGAGACTACGCCTACATCGAATACTTTCCGCGCGGCATGTTTCTGATGGAGCCCGAACCGAACCTCGCCCGCCGCCAACAGATCTTTCAAGTATGGATCCGGCCCGTCGTTCCCGAAACCGCGCACTTCACATTGCGCCTCGCCTTCTTCGAACTGGAGCGTCTCCATCGCCAAGGGCTGAGCCAGGAGGAGTTCGAACAGACGCGGAATTTTCTTTCCAAGTACGTCAACCTGTTGATCAAGACCAAGCGCGCCGAATCGGGCTACGCGATCGACAGCAGGTTCTACGGCATCGGCGAGTTCAACGCCTATGTCAAATCGGGCCTCGCCGCCATGACGCGCGACGATGTGAACCGCGCCGTGAGCAAACATCTTTCAATGGAAAACGTCCAGGTTGTGATGATCGCGCACGATGCCGCGCGGCTGAGGAAGGCGATCGTGGAAGAGGCGGTGTCGCCCATGAAATACAACGCGCCGAAACCCCAGGACGTTTTGGAAGAGGACAAGACGGTGGAGCGCTATCCGCTGCGGATCAGATCTTCGGCGATCGTCAAGGCCGCGACGCTGTTCGAATGATCACGGCATTCCGATTGCTAACTGCAATCGCGTGGAACGCCTCAACAACCAACCCGTAACCACCAGCCTCCAGCAATTGTTCGGTGGAAAGCCCACTCCGCCGCTGGCCGGCTATCCGTCGTTTGACGAAAAGTTGGCGGCCGTCGAGCAAACCGGCAATTCCTCGGCGCCGGTCACCACCAGCCTGCAGCAATTGTTCGGGGGGAAACCGACACCGGCGTGGACGGAGAATCGGCCCGTGGCTGCGAGAGAAACGGCGGCGCCAACGCCAACGCCAACGCCCGCCGCGGCGATCGTCGCTCCAGCAGTCACGCCGCCGGCGGCGCCGAGCGCGCCCACTCCCGTATTGCAATCCACCCCCGCCGCTTCGACGCCGATCGACCCGAGCAGGCTCGAAGCCTGGGAAGGCATGTTCTTCGATCCGCTGACGGGCGAGGGCATCGTGCTGCAGAATCGAGATTCGGAACTGGGCGAAAAGACGTACCTGCGCACGGGCTGGTTCTTTGAGCGTCCCACGCAGGCCCAGCCGTCCCCTGGCGCGTCGCTTGAGGATCGCTCCCACCAGGAGCGCATCAGCCCCTTCGGGTTTCTCACCCAGGCTTCCACCGACAAACTGATGGAGATGCTGGCGCAGTATCTGCCTTCCGGAGCGAGGGTGGAAGGGACGGGCGCGGGCAGCGCCAATGCATCCTTCCCCGTGTCGGCCCCGCAGCGCGAGATCGTGGTTTCGATGGGAGACCGGATGCTGCGCTTCCCCGCCGGGCTGATCGCGCGAACGATTTGCAACTACACCTCGCAGGATGCCGAGGGCACGATCCGGCAGAACGCGGATTTCGTTCTGCGGAATTCGGTGATGGATCTGGGCAGCGCTTAGCTACTTGGCGCCGGTAGCCGTCCACTTACCGCTACGCGCCGACTTCAGCACCGCGTCGCACACCTTCTGCGTTTGCAGAGCGCAGCGGAAATCCGGCTGCGTGGGTTTGCCCGATTCGATGCCCATCACGAAATCCGCCAGCGCGTTCAGAAAGGTATGCTCATAACCGATGCAGGTGCCGGGCACCCAATAGCGGTTCATGTAAGGATGCTCGGAGTTGGTGGTGTGAATCTTGCGCCATCCAGTGAGGTGCGACTCCACCTTTTTGCCCGACTGATTCTGCTTGTATTCGAAGTACTGCAGATATTCCGGCTCCTCCAGGTCGAAGTAAACCGAACCGTCGGCGCCATTCATTTCGAACGTGTTGAAGTTCTTCCGCCCGCGCGCATAGCGCGTCGATTCGAACGTGCCGATGGAGCCGTTGGCGAACTCGGCCAGGAACATGCACGCGTCGTCGATGGTGACCTTCTGCTTTTTCCTGGTCTCCACATGCAGGCGCTCCTTGACGAAGGTTTCCGTCTTCGCCACCACGCGCGTAATGGGCCCGTTCAGCCACATGGCCGTGTCGATCGAGTGGGCCAGCAAATCGCCGGTCACGCCCGATCCGGCCACCGAAGCGTCCAGGCGCCACAAGCCCGGGCCGCCTTGGGGAACGTCCTCGGCGATCGTCCAATCCTGCAGGTAGGTCGCGCGGTAGTGAAAGGCGCGGCCCACGCGGCCTTCGTCGATAATCTGCTTGGCCAGCGCGATGGCCGGAACGCGCCGGTAGTTGAACCAGACCATGTTCGGGACTTTGTACTTCTCAACCGCCGCCACCATCTTTTCGGCTTCTTTCACCGACATGGCTAGCGGCTTTTCACACAGCACCATCTTGCCCGCCTTGGCGGCGGCGAGCGCGATCTCCAGGTGCGTGTTGTTGGGCGACCCGATGTCGATGAGGTCGATGTCATCGGCCGCCACCAGCGCCTTCCAATCCGTCTCGATCCGCTCGTAGCCCCACACCTTGGCAAAAGCTTCCGCCTTCTCCTTGTTGCGGGCGCAAGCCGCCTTCAATACCGGCCGGTGATTCACCGGAAAGAAATCGGTGAGCCGCTTGTAAGCATTTGAATGGGCGCGGCCCATGAACCCATACCCGATCATTCCAACGCGCAGTTCTTTCATGTTCCCCGCTCCCTAAGCGCCGTACCTGGCCACCAGGCCATCGAGATATTTCTTGCAGGTTTCGGTGGCGGCCCAGGCATCGGGCCAGAAGCACAGGTCGATGGTCCACCAATCGTGCGGCACACGGGCGGCCTTCAGCAGCGGCGGCATGATCTCATCGAAGTTCAGCAGGCCTTTGCCAAACGGCGGGTGGGACGAGGTCTCGTCCTGGCCATTGGCGTCCTTGTGGCAGGTGTTGTCGGAATCGATCAGGTGTATGTGATTGATGCGCCCGTCGAGCATGCGGATGTAGTCCACCTGGCTCGGATAGGTTTCTTTGCCGCCCTCATGCCGCGCGCCCACCACGGCCACCATCTGTCCATGGCAGGTGTCGTACTGGATGCCGAAATTGGGCTTGTTCACCGCGTCGTGGACCCTTATGGCGTCGCTTGGCTTGTTGAACGCAAAACCAGGCTCCACTTCCCAGGTGACGTATTGGCCGGCGCCGGCGGCGATGTCGCAGCAGGTCTTCCAGGTCTCGGAGACGCGCTTGAGCGCCGTGGCATAGTCGATCTCGCGGTGGATGGTCGGAGGCTGCACGCAATCGACGCGCAGGCCCTGGATCCCCAGGTCGGCGCAGAACTCGGAATTCTTCCGGAACTCGGCAATGTACTTGGTCTGATCGTCCGTGTTGATCAGCTTCTCGCCCCACAGGTTCGCCGCAATGCCGCTGAAGCCGAGGCCCCATTCCTTCATTTGCGCCTTCAGCTCCGCCCGCTGCGATTTCTCAGGCATCGCGCCCGGCCAGGCGTCATTGGCGGCATTCGGATTGCCGGGATTGGGATGCGGCGGGAACCCGCCAAGCTCAACGCCATCAAAGCCAAGCTTCTTAAGCGTCGTGCAGACCGTGGGAAAGTCGACGGGATTCTTGCCGTAAGGCCCGATCGTGTAGGCCCAGGAACCGATGCTGGTACGTTTGCTCATTTCGTGGAGTCTCCGGAGCGCGAAGATAAACTCCTAGTGATACAGCAGATGGGAAGGATCGTGCAAGTCTCACTTTTATGTGGACATTTCTATCCATATATCGTATTATGGTCCCGGATGTTCTCTCAAACCTCCGAATACGCCCTCCGCGCCGCCGTCTTCCTCGCCATGCGCGCCCCCGCCCCTCAAACCGCCCAACAAATTTCCGCCGAATGCCGCGTCCCGGCGGACTATCTTTTCAAAGTGCTGCAGCCGCTTTCCCGCTCAGGCCTCTTGAATGCTCAACGCGGCAAGCGCGGTGGGTTCTCGCTCGCCCGCGAAGCTTCGGCCATCTCCATCCTCGACGTGATCGATGCGGTCGATCCGTTGAAGCGCATCCGCACCTGCCCGCTCGGCATTGAGCAGCACGGCACGCGGCTGTGCCCTATGCATCGCAAGCTGGACGATGCGATGCGCCTGATCGAAGACACCTTCCGCGGCACCAGGCTTTCCGATCTCATCCGCACCTCGGGCGATCTGGTCCCGCTTTGCGCCAAGCCAGTCCCGATACCGGAGAACGTGCTCCATGCGTAGCCCCGCAAAACTCCTATTGCCCGTTGCCCTGGCCACCGCCGCGCTCGCGCTGGCCGAACTGAGCGGATCGTATCTTGTGCCGCTCGACCACGAAGCGATTCAATACGCCAAGCGTGCCACCGACGATCCCGCGACGCGCCTTGGCCGGCGGATTCAGAGCGGCGATGTGAAACTCGGCTTCGACGAATCGCATGGCTATCTGCGCAGCGTGCTCGACGCACTGCGGATCCCCGAGGAATCGCAAGTGCTCGTTTTTTCGAAGACCAGTTTTCAGGCCAGCCGGATCTCGCCGCGCATGCCGCGCGCCATCTATTTCAACGACGACACGACGGTGGGCTTTGTGCGCGGCAGCGATGTGCTGGAAGTGACTTCGCTCGATCCGAAACTTGGCGTCATCTTCTACACCGTCGACCAGGAACAGGTGGATAAGCCGCGCTTTGAGCGCCGCGATACGGCTTGCCTGCAATGCCACGCCTCGGGCGGCACGCTGGGCATACCGGGTCTGGTGGTGCGCTCCGTTTTTCCGGAGCCGAGCGGTATGCCGATGTTTCAGGCCGGCACCTATGTCACCGACCATCGCAGTCCGCTCAAGGAACGGTGGGGCGGCTGGTACGTTACCGGCACACACGGTGCCGCCACGCATATGGGTAACGCCGTGGTGCGCGATCGCGACAATCCCGAAAAGCTCGAAGGCACGGCCGGGCACAATGTCACCGCGTTGACCACCAAGTTCGACACCGGCGCCTATATTCAGCCGTCGAGCGACATCGTCGCGCTGATGACGCTGGAGCATCAGACCCACATGACGAACCTGATCATTCGCGTGGGCTTTGAAACTTCCATGGCCCTGCACTACCAGGCCGGCCTCGACAAAGCTTTCGGCGCTCCACCGAACGGAGAATTGAGCGAATCGACCCGCCGCCGCATCGATTCGGCCGTCGAGGAGATGGTGGAGTACATGCTCTTCACCAATGAAACCGCGCTCGAAGCGCCCATCCGGGGTGCCAACGCCTTTGCCCGGAACTTTTCCGGCCGCGGCCCGCACGACGCGAGAGGCCGCTCGCTGCGCGACTACGATTTGAAAACGCGCATGTTCCGCTATCCGCTAAGCTACATGATCTATTCGCGGGCTTTCGACGGCATGCCGGACATGGCGCGCGAACGCATCTACAAGCGCCTGCACGGCGTGCTCACCGGGCGCGACACATCGAAGAAGTTCGCCGGGCTCAGCCCCGCCACCCGCCAGGCGATCCTTGAGATTCTGCTCGAAACCAAACCCGGGCTGCCGGACTATTGGCGGCAGGACGCGGCTATTCGGCTCCCCCACGCGTCCGTATCGAGTCCGGCGCGTTGACCGTGGGCAGCCAGCGGGCGTGATCGCGCTTCACGATATCGTAAGCCGGATCGGCGGCCAGATTCCGCCATTCCAGATCGTCGGTCTGATGATCGTATAGCTCCTCGCCGCCGTCGCTGTAGCGGATATAGCGGAACCTGTCGCTACGCACCGAATGGTTGTGGCGGCCATAAGTGGTCAGCGCCGGGCGCGTCCAGGGCGCCGCGGGATTGCGGAGCAGCGGAGCCAGACTCTCCCCTTCGAGATCGGGCCTGGCGGGCAGGCCGTGCAAATCCACCAGCGTGGGATACAGATCCAACAGGCTCACCGGCCGTGTACACTTCGTGCCGGCCTTGGTCGCGCCCGGCGCGGCGATGGTCAACACGTTGTGCGTCGCTTCTTCCCACAGAGCGAACTTGCGCCAGTGCAGTTTCTCGCCCAGATGCCAGCCGTGATCGCTCCACAATACGACGGTTGTGTTGTCGCGATACGTGCTGGAGTCGAACGCCTCCAGCACGCGGCCGATCTGCGCGTCGCAGAACGCAATGGAGGCCAGATAGGCCTGCACCGCCTTGCGATACTGCTTGTGTTCGAGCACTTTGCGATGGTCGCCATTCGGCTTCGCCATCTGCCGGCCGATGGCGGGAACGTCGTCCAGATCGTCGTCCTTCACCCTCGGCATGGCGATCTTGTCGAGTGGAAACTGGTCGAAATACTTCTCCGGCACAAACCACGGCAGGTGCGGCTTGTAGATGCCGCAGGCGAGAAAGAACGGCTTGTCCTGCTTTTTGTGCAACTGGCTGGAGACGTAATCCACCGTCTTGGCGTCGCCCATGGCGGCGTCGCCGTTCCTCAGCGGCCCCCAATCGAAGTGCGCCGTATTCGGAATGCCGTTGAGCGGGCGGCCTTCGGGCAGTGGATCCTGGAATTTCTGCTTGTCGAGCGCGGGCATCCACTCATCCCAGCTCGCCGGATCGGGAAAGGCGTCGTGATAGATCTTGCCCGATCCCATGGCGCGGTAACCGTTGCGGCGGAAGTACTGGGCGAGCGTCACCGCCTCGCGAGCGGGCGACTGCCGGAAGGGCTGGTTGTTGTCGTAGACGCCCGTTGTTGAAGGCCGCAAGCCGGTCATCAGCGCGGCGCGCGAAGGATTGCAAAGCGGAGCGGCGCAATACGCCTTGGTGAACAGAACGCCGCGCCCGGCGAGCCGGTCCATGTTCGGCGTCTTCGCGTCGGGATGGCCGCCCAGGCATCCGATCCAATCGTTCAGATCGTCGACGGCGAGAAACAGCACGTTGCGGCGCGGGTTGTCTCCGCGCTGCGCCTTGAGAATGGCGGGAAAGGCCGAGGCCTGTGCGATCAATTGACGGCGAGTGAAGTTCATTTCAAGAATCCGCTGCGAAAAGGATTGGCGAGGCTGATCTCGGCATTATAGGCGTCGTCGATGGCAAGCAGTTGGCGAAGCGCCGGACTCAATCCGGCCTTGGTGGCCTCGCTCAACATGTCGCGCTGAAATTGCTGTTGCGGCTTGTCCCACCGGCAATAAAAAGCGTGCAGACAGCGCCGCGTTCCGCCGGAACGGTTCGCGGTGCCACCATGCCAGGCGTGCGTATTGACCACCGCCACGCTGCCTGCTGGCGCGGTGAGCAGAATCTCATCCGGATGCGGCGCCATCGTGTCTGTCACCGCATCCTGCGGCAACCGGAGCCACTTGTGCGAGCCGGGCACCAGCCGCGTCGCGCCGTTTTCCGGGGTGAAATCGTCGAGCATCCAAATGACGTTGCACACGCTGTTGCCCTTTTCGTCGGCCACCGCACCGGTGTCGCAATGCAAGGGCTGAACCCAATCGGACTTCGGATTCGGCGCGCGCGCGTTCAGGCTCGAAAGCTTGAAATCGCCGGGAATCACCGCGGCGACGTATTCGAGTATCTCCGGCATCGAGACGATGCGGCGAAAGATCTCGCCCTTGTCCACCAGGTTGGCGAGCCGCTGCGTTTCCTGTTCTTTGCGAAACTCGGCGCCTGCGTTATCGCCCTCCGCCGCGAACTGCGCGTCGAGGGCCGCGCGCGCCTCCGTCAGCAGTTCCGGACTCATCCAGTTGTGCAGAACGGCGTAGCTTCGCTCTTCCAGTTGCCGCTTTTCCGCTTCACTGACCGGCATGGCATGATTGTACATTGCCAAAGGGGTTTCCAGAGCCAAAGCGCCTGTTGATTCGGGCCACCAACTGGGTGGGGGACGCCGTCATGTCGCTGCCCGCGCTGCGCGCCATTCGCTCCCGTTACCCGCAGGCACACATCTCCGTGCTGGCTCTGAACTGGGTGGCCGATCTCTATGGCCGCGAGCCGTTCGCCGATGAAGTCATCGCCTATCCTTCCGGGCGCGGGCGCCACGACTTCGGCCTCAAGAAGAAGCTGGCGGCCGAGTTGCGCGCGCGTGAGTTCGACGCCGCCATTCTGCTGCAGAACGCCTTCGAAGCGGCATTGTTCACCCGTGCCCTGCGTGTGCCCGCCCGGCTCGGCTACGATCGCGACGGCAGGCGGCTGTTGCTAACGCATCCGGTTCCCGTGCCGCGCCGGGGAGAGATTCCCCGGCACGAAAGTTTTTATTACCTGGAACTGCTGCGCCGCGCGGGCATCCTCGACCGGCTGCCGGCCGAAGCGCTCATTCGCCTGGAGTGTGCGGCGGCAGCGCGCCGGTGCGGCAAAGCGTCGCTGACGGCGCTCGGCTGGAAAGAAGCGGTGGGTGTCAGCCCTGGCGCCGCCTATGGAACCGCCAAGCGCTGGCTGCCCGAACGTTTCGCCGCCGCCGCCGCCAGCCTGGCTGCCGAACTGGACGCCAACGTTCTGTTGTTCGGCTCGGCGGGCGAGCGGGAACTCTGCGAAACGGTGGCCGCCGATCTGCGCCGCCGGGGTGTGGAATGCGCCAACAGGGCGGGGGAAACATCGCTGCGCCAGTTCATCGATCTGGCCGCCGCCTGCCGCGTGGTGCTGACCAACGATTCCGGCGCCATGCACATCGCATCGGCGTTAGGAGTGCCGACGGTGGCCGTGTTCGGCGCCACCGACGATATCGCCACCGGTCCCACCGGGCCGCTGGCGCGCGTCGTTCGCGAACCCATCGCGTGCAGTCCGTGCCTTGAGCGCGAATGCCCCCTGGTCCACCACAATTGCATGAAGCTGGTCTCGGCCGAGCGGGTGACGCGCGCGGCTCTTGAGTTGGTCCAATGACAAGGTTGGAGAAGCTTTGATCGACACACGCACCAAAATCGTATCGCTCGATGAAGCGCGCCGGCGAGTCGCCGAGCAGCGTGCCCTTGGGACGAAGGTCCGCGCCGTCGTGGGATATTTCGATCCGCTACTGCCCGTTCATATCGCTCACCTCGCCCAGCTCGCGGGCGAGGCGAAGTTGATCGCCGTGGTCGATTCCCCGCCGGACGCCTATCTCGAACTTGGAGCGCGGGCCGAACTCGCCGCCGCTTTGTCGTTCATCGAGTGCGTGGTCGAAGGCAGTCCCACGGTGGCCGAAGCGTTAGGCGCCGACGAGATTCTGGCCGGACAGGAAGCCGAAGGCGAGCGGCGCCGCGACTTCATCCGCTATGTGCGCGACCGGGCAGGTTCCTAGCCGATGGAAGGCTCGTCTTACCTCGTTGTCCGGATGGGCGCCATGGGCGACGTCATTCACACGCTGCCCGCGGTCGCCAGTCTTCCCAAAGGGCATGTCACGTGGGTCGTCGACCCGAAGTGGGCGGTGCTGCTCGAAGGCAACCCGTATGTCGGCGAAGTGATTCCGCTCAACCGGAAACAGTGGGGCAGTGTGAGCGCGGCGTGGAGCCGGCTGCGGGAAAAGCGTTTCGACGTCACCATCGATTTTCAAGGGCTCATCAAATCCGCGATTGCGGCGCGCATCGGCGGCGGCCGGATCTTCGGTTTCGCCCAGCCGCGCGAAGCGGCCGCGAAGCTCGCCTATGCGGTCACCTGCCAGCCGCGCCATGCCCATGTGGTGGATCAGAACCTGGAATTGGCCCGGGTAGCCGGGGCCACGGACGCGCGAATCGAGTTTCCTATTCCCGGGGGCGCCGCGGAAGGAGAGCTACCGGAGGACTTCGTTCTCGCCTGTCCGTTCGCCGGATGGCCATCGAAGGAATGGCCTCTCGAAAACTACGCCGCCCTCGCCGCCGCGCTCGAACGCCAGACCGGACTGCCGCTGGTGCTGAACGCCCATCCCGCCGCCGAAGCCTCGCTGCGCCAGTTGAAGGGAGTGCGCGTCCACATTTCCTCCATCAAGGGATTGATCGATGCCACGCGGCGCGCGCGAGCCGTTGTCGGAATCGACAGCGGTCCGCTTCACCTGGCCGCAGCGCTTGGCAAGCCCGGTGTGGCGTTGTTCGGCCCCACCGACCCGGCGCGCAACGGCCCTTACGGCGGCGCCATCCCGGTCCTCCGCGCACCCGGCGCGGTCACCAGCTACAAGCGTGGCCCATCCATCGATGACAGCATGAAGCGCATCGGTATCGGCGAAGTGATGGAGGCCCTGGAGGCGAATGCGTTTTCCGAAACCATACGCTGATTTCGTGCAGCGCTTCCGCGTGCCGGGCGGCTTTGCGCTGCTGGCGGCGTTCGTCGTTTTGTCGCATCCCACGGCCGAGTCCATCGTTTGGGGATTGCCCGTCTGCCTGGCGGGCATGGCGCTGCGGGCGTGGGCCGCCGGCCACCTGGCGAAGAACGAACAACTGGCGCAATCGGGTCCTTACGCCTATACGCGCAATCCGCTTTACCTGGGTTCGCTGCTGGTAACGGCGGGCATGCTGGTGGCGGCTCAAAGCGCCGCGCTCGCGGTGCTGTTCACTCTGGCCTTCGTATTGATCTACCTGCCCGTGATGCAGCAGGAAAGCGATCATCTGCGCCAGATCTTTCCCGGCTATGAAGACTACGCACGGCGCGTGCCGCTGCTGCTTCCGGGAGCCCGCGCCACCGCCGGCACCTCACCGTTCCGCGCCGCGCTTTACCGGCGCAACAAAGAGTGGAAAGCGGTGTGGGGCTGGCTCACCGGCATCGCGCTGCTGGCAGCCAAGGCGTGGCTCAAGCCGTAGCGAACAGCCCGCGGCGGTCCGCCATCTCCTGCCCGATTTCTTCTTTCTCGGAAACGCTCAACAACGATTCGGCTAGCGGAAACACACGCGACTCTTCAAGCTCGATGTGCGTCTTGTAAAGCGCGGCGAGATCGTTCACCACCACGGCGAACTTTTCCCTCTGCCGGTCGGGCAGAGATCCAAGCTCCAGCCAAAACTGCCCGATCGTGTGGCAGGTGGCATGCAAGCTTTGCGCACGGCAATGCTCGTCTTCGAGACGTTCCAGTTCCCGCAACACGTCGTCGCACTGCGGATACTGGCGCATCCGCGCAAATAGCGACTGCTCCTCATCGGCCACGTGCCGCGGCGAGGCCGACTCGAAATAGTGGACGGCCTTGCGCAAACTTTCCTGATGTCCTGTGTCGAGTTTGGCGCCGGGCGGTAACGCCGCCAGCGTCTGGAACACGCCGAGGAACCCTTCGATGCGGCGATGGCAATCCTTCATCAGCGCGATCGGCTTGTCGAACCCGTGTTCGGCTTCCGCTCCAATTTTTACCGGCATGGATCCCTCCCTCTCCTTCATTTTACGCCGCGTATAATTCCCTCATGCTACGCCGCCGCGATTGTCTGGTTCCGCTTTTGGCTCCGCTGGCCGTTCGAGCCTCGCAATACGTCGACGGCAAGGGCGACGTACCCTTCGTACCCACTCCAGACCAGGCCATCGACCGGATGCTGAAGCTGGCCCGCGTCGGGCCGGGCGACGTTGTGTACGATCTCGGCTGCGGCGATGGGCGGATTCCAGTCGCCGCCGCGCTGCGGTACGGAGTGCGCTCGGTCGGCATCGACATCGACCCGGACCGCATCCAGGAAGCCAACGCCTATGCGCGCGAAAACAAGGTTACGGGGAAAGTCGAGTTTCGCGAACAGGACATGTTCCAGGCCGATATCTCAGAAGCCACCGTCGTCACGCTCTATTTGCTGCCGCGCATCAACCTCAAGCTGCGCCCGAAGCTGCGCGCCGAACTGAAGCCGGGCACTCGTGTGGTTTCTCATGACTTCGATATGGGCGACTGGAAACCGGAGCGGAAATCGAAGGTCCGAGGCCGCCCGATTTATCTCTGGGTCATCCCCCCGCGATGAGATAATTGAGAAGGACGGGTGCTATGACGCGAACGTTTTTGTCCGGCCTTCTCACCGCCGCTTCAATGCTGGCGCAAAATGCAGCCGAAATCGAGTTCTTCGAAAAAAAGGTCCGGCCGGTGCTCGCCACCAAGTGCCAGGCTTGCCACAACGGCAATGTGAAAACGTCCGGACTCGATTTGAGCACGGCGGAGGCTTTCAAAGCCGCGAGCGGAGCCGGCCCGTTGGTTTCGAAAGAGAGCCCGGAAGCGAGCCTGCTGTTACAGGCGGTGAGCTATGAAGGCCGGCTGAAGATGCCGCCCACGGGCAAGCTGAGCGCCGAAGAAATCGCCGCGCTTACCGCGTGGGTCAAGATGGGCGCTCCGTGGCCGGGCGCCGGTTCCACCGCCGTCGCGAAATCCATCGTCCGCAAGGGCGGACGGAATTTTTCACCGGAAGAGAAATCGTTCTGGGCCTTTCAGCCGGTGGTCAAACCCGGCGCTCCGGTGGTGCGAAACCAGGCGTGGGTGAAGTCGCCGATTGACCGGTTCATCCTCGCGGGCCTCGAAGCGAAAGGACTCGCCCCCGCCCCGCCCGCCGCCAGGTTGACGCTGCTGCGGCGCGCCACCTTCGACCTCACCGGCTTGCCGCCCAACGAAAAAGAAATCGCCGATTTTCTGGCCGATGAGTCGCCACGGGCTTTCGAAAAGGTGGTGGACCGGCTGCTTGATTCTCCGCGTTATGGCGAACGCTGGGGCCGTCACTGGCTCGATGTGGCCCGCTACGCCGACTCCACCGGCAACGACGAAGACCATCGCTATCCCTACGCCTGGCGCTATCGCGATTACGTGATCGAAGCCTTCAACTCCGACATGCCGTATGACCGCTTCGTGCGCGAGCAAATCGCCGGCGACCTGATGCGGCGCGATACCGTCTATCCGCAGGGCATCGTGGCCACGGGCTTTCTCGCCTTGGGCGCCAAAGCCATCGCGCAGCAGGATAAAAAGAAAATGCTCTACGACGTCTACGACGAGCAGGTGGACGTCATGAGCCGCGGCCTGCTGGGCGTGACGCTTTCCTGCGCGCGCTGCCACGATCACAAGTTCGACCCCTTGCTGACCCGCGACTACTACTCGTTCATCAACTTCTTCGCCAACACCAAAAGCTTCAAGGACTCCGAAACGCACGTTTCAAAGCTGCTGTTCACGCCTTTGGTTCCGCGCGAACAATATGCGAGCTACAGCCGGCATGAAGATCGCATCGATGAGATGAAAATGAAGATCGACGATCTGGTGGACGAAGAGAAGGAGCGCTACAACAAGGATCTGACGCCGCGGCTGGCCGAATACATGCTCGCCGCCCGCCGGGTCATACAAGGAGCCCGTGTCGAAGAGGTGGCGGCGGAAAAGCATTTGCAGGGGCGCGTGCTTGGACGTTGGGTCAGCTATCTGAAGACCGATCCGCGTACCAAGCCGCACTTTGACGATTGGGCCGCGGCCACCGGTTCCAACGCCGCCGAAGTGGCCGCCCGGTACCAGGCGCGATACACCGCCACTCTCGAAAAATGGACCCAGAAGCTGCACAAGTGGCGAGAGCACGCCCGTCGCATGCTGGCCGAAAAGAACATGCCGCCTCCGCCCAAGCCCGATTTCAAGGCGGAAGAGGATGGCTTCTTCTACGACGTGTATATCGACGGCAAGATCGGCCCGTTCGCGCTCGGCAAGAAGGACCAGGATGCGGTGTTTTCCCCGAACGCCAAGGCCGCGTTGGCAAAGCTGCAGGCCGAACTCGAACATCTGCAAAAGACGAAGCCGCCCGAGCCCGACATGGCATGCGCGGTGCAGGACGAAGACTCATCCGTGTCGCAGAAAGTCTTCATTCGCGGCGACTACAACAGCGAAGGCGAAGACGCGCCAAAGGCCTTCCCGCTGATTCTTTCCAAGGCTTCCGACCCCAAGCCGTCACCCACCGGCAGCGGCCGCCTGGAACTCGCCGAATGGTTGACCTCCAAGGACAATCCGCTGGCCACGCGCGTCATCGCCAATCGCATTTGGCATTGGCATTTCGGCGAAGGCATTGTGCGCACTCCCGACAACTTCGGCAAAATGGGCGAAAAGCCGACGCATCCCGAACTGCTCGATTACCTGACGGCGCGGTTTGTCGAAGGCGGCTGGTCTTTCAAGGAAATGCACCGGCTCATCATGCTGTCGAGCACCTACCAGATGTCGTCGAACGTGAGCGGTGAAGCGCTGAAGGCGGATCCGGAGAACCGGCTCCTCTCGCGATTCTTCCGCCGCCGTCTGGCCGTCGAAGAGCTGCGCGACGGTCTTCTCGCCGTGGATGGATCGCTCGATCTGAAGATGGGCGGCACGCTGCAATCGGGTTTCGGCACAGACGGCGAGAATAACCAGGACCGCCTCTCGATTAACCCCGATACGCAGAAACTCCGCACCGTCTACCTGCCGCTGCGCCGCGCCAATCTGCCGACGCTGCTTAATCTTTACGACTTCGGCGACGCTACTACCGTACAGGGCCGGCGCATCTCCACCAACGTCGCGCCGCAGACTTTGTTCATGATGAACTCCGCGTTCCTCACCGAGCGCAGCCAGAACCTGGCCGGTCAATTGCTGAAAGAGAGCGGACTCACCGGCCCGCAGCGCGTCGAGCGTCTGTACCTGCGCGCCGTCAATCGCCGCCCCGCCCCGGAAGAGGTGGACGACGACCTCACTTATATCACCCGGTTCGAACAGAAGTACCCCGGACCGGACGCCAACCGGAACGCATGGCAAAGCCTGTGCCGCGCCCTGCTGGCCTCAAACGAGTTTGTCTATGTGGACTGATAACGCTCTTCGCTCGCTCTATCATCGTCCGGAAAAGCCGGTGTCGCGCCGCGCGGCGCTGCGGGCGGCCGCCTGCGGCTTTGGATATCTCGGGCTGCAGGCCATGCTCCAAGGCGCCACCACCGGCGATTCCGCCAATCCGCTCGCCCCTCGTACGCCTCATTTCGCACCCAAGGCCAAGCGAGTCATCTTCCTGTTCATGCACGGCGGACCGTCCTCCATCGACACGTTCGATTTCAAGGAACGCCTGGTGCGCGATCATGGCAAGCCACTGCCGTTCAAGCGCCCCCTCGCCTTCGCCGATGGACCGCCCGGCGCGCTGATGAAATCACCATGGGAATTCCGGCCCGGCGGCCAGAGCGGCATTCCCGTCAGCGACCTGTTCCCGAATGTGCGCGAGGTGGTGGACAAGCTCACCATCGTCAAATCGGTGGTCGGCGAAGGCGTGGATCACGGCGCCGCCCTGCTCCAAACCTTTACGGGCTCCAGCACCTTCGTGCGCCCGGCTCTCGGTGCGTGGACCGTCTACGGCCTCGGCAGCGAGAATCAGAACCTGCCCGGCTTCATCACCATCAAACCCGCGCTCTCCCACGGCGGCGCCAAGAACTGGAGTTCAGCTTTCCTGCCGGGCGCCTATCAGGGCACCGCAATCGGCAACTCCGGCCTGAAGGTCGACGACATTGAAAAAGAGCCGATCGAGTACCTGTTGCGTAAAGGCTTCTCGCCCGATCAGCAGCGGTTTGAACTGGACATGATCCAGAACATCAACCGGCGCCATCAGGCGCTGCGTTCCGCCGACCCCGAACTGGAAGCGCGCATCAAGAATTTCGAACTCGCCTTCCGTATGCAGAGCGAAGCGCCGGAAGCTTTCCAGGTGGAAAAGGAGTCCGAAGCGACCCGCAAGCTGTACGGCATGGACGAAGAGCCCACCCGCGATTTCGGATGGCAATGTCTTTTGGCGCGCCGTCTATCCGAGCGCGGCGTGCGGTTCGTGCAATGTACCCACAGCTATAAGTGGGATCAGCATGGCCAGCTTTTTGAAAAGCACAACGAGAATGCCAAGGAAGTGGATAAGCCCATCGCCGGTCTCATCCGCGACCTGGACGCGCATGGAATGCTGAAGGATACGCTGGTGATCTGGGCCGGCGAATTCGGGCGCACTCCGGTTTCACAAGGCAATGACGGGCGCGACCACAATCCTTACGGCTACACCGTTTGGATGGCGGGTGGCGGGTTGAAACCGGGCTTTGTCTATGGCGCCACCGACGACATCGGCTATCACGCCGTCGAGGATCGCATGCACATTCACGATTTGCATGCGACCGTGCTGCACCTGCTAGGCTTCGACCATGAGAAGTTGACTTACCGCTACGCGGGCCGCGACTTCCGCTTAACCGACGTCGCCGGCGCGGTGCACAAAAAGATCATCGCCTGAGCCTGCGGATCGTTCAGTTCGACTTCGAGGGGAAGCCGGCGATCGCCCGGTCGACGTGGTGGTGCAGACGCTCCTCGAAGCGCTTCGCTTCGTCCTCGGAGAACGACGGGAATTTCTCCCAGACCAGCGCGTTGTCCTTGCCGGCACGAATCAAGATCAGCAGGCGTCCACGGTAGTCGTAGGGATGCGACCGCCTTTTGCGGTAGGCGGGACGCCGGTCGCTTTCTACCGTAAGGCTCGCGGTGATCCGGAGGTCGCCGTTGCTGGCGGTTTCCGTCAGGCCCAGCGTCCGAAAGCGGGCGGCGATGCGTTCGCGGACCACGGGGATTAGCCGGTCGGCATGCACGGCCGAAGTCTTCGACTTCGCGGTCACGTCTCCAAAGGAGAAGGTCTTCGCTTCCGTGATGTCGAATGGCGGCGAGGCGGCTGCGAAGGCAAGGAGCGCGAGAAGAATCACGGGAGCAGCATATCAGACGCAATCCGAATTTCTTTGGGCATCATTGCGTGAGGGTTGATGTGAACGAAGGGATCGACCGCGATCTCCTTGAGCGTCGCTCGATTTCACTTGCACGTTGCATGGGCGATCCGGCGACGCAGAAGCTGCCTCTAAATCGGATACATCTTGTCTGCATGCCTATCCGCACCAGGCAATTCTGCCGCGACAACCTTGAGTAGAATCTGGCCGCAAAGATTTACGGTGCGCCAGGCAAGATCGCTGTAGTCCGCCCCAGGCTTTGGTGCGAGACCGTGAACGAGCGTGCTGCGCTCCGCGTAGAGCGCGTCCCAAGGCCTCTTGAGGTGAGCGAGGCCGAGGCGGTCGAGCAGCCGAAACACTCCCTGACGAAGAGTAAGGCGGTGCAGGCTTCTCAATATTGATTCGGATACTTCATGGCATTCCTCCTCGCTGCCGATCGACGACTGAGTGGCGGCCCGCGCCAAGTCGCGCAGCAGACGCTTCTGATTCTCGGACCAAGTCTCCTCTTGTCCGAGCATTTCTACGGCTGAGACGGCGAAGACAATCTGCGCCACTGGTTCGGACCGCATCAGAGCAAAATTCAGGAGCAGGACGACATCAGCCACGCGCTGCGGTATGGTCGCAGCGGTGGCATGGAGTTCGGCAAGCCCAGCCACAAAGTCATCGGGATTCGCTGTTACCGAAGCTTGGGCTTCGCTCGAGAAGATAACCACGTTCGGATCATCCGCGAATACGTCAAGGCCGTGAACATTGCTCCGAAGCGTGCATCCGAACTGCTCCTTTAGCATCTGGTGAATGCTCTGGCTGAAGGCGCATGTTGCCAGGTCACGCCCAGGATCAACGCCGAGCCGGGTGCCGACCGATGAAACTTCGAGCGCTACACGCAGTTTCTGCCCGAAATCACGCGCCTCCTCCTCGGAAGAAAACCCTCGGGTGTTCAAGACTAGCCATTGGCACTCCTTGATCGGCTTCGAGTCTTTAGGGTTGGGTAACCCTGAGAGCACGACATCACGCCCGCCAATCGCTAGTGTCTGTTTGGCGTCGCCGATATTGAGTTTCTTCTGGACGCGAAAGCGAAGACGTACCCTGTACATGGACGATGGCCCTGGACCCTCCAGCCTTCTGGCAACCAATCTCTTGCGAGCCGATAACTCAGTTCGAACACCCGCTCACGTCAGCCCCCAACATGCGCGAGTCTTCAAACGAAAGACACATTTGTTTGGGAGAATCCATACCCTACTTCACTTCCAACAACTCCACTTCGAAGATCAGCGCCGCGCCGGGGGGAATCGATGGACGGCCCTGGTCGCCATACGCCAGTTCCGCCGGACACACCAGCCGCGACTTGCCGCCGGGCTTCATCTTTTGCAAACCTTCGGTCCAGCACTTCACCACGCGGTTCAGCGCGAATTCGGCGGGTTCGTTCCGCTTGTAGGAACTATCGAATTCGGAGCCGTTCACCAGCGTCCCGCGATAGTGGACCTTCACCGTACTGGTCGGCTCCGGTGAATTGCCGGTGCCGGGCGTCAATTCCTTGTAGACCAGACCGGTATCGGTCTTCACCACACCCGGCTCGGTCGCGGCCTTCTGAAGAAATGCCGCGGAGGAGGCTTTCTCACGCTCTTTCACACGCTCCGAACGCGCCTGGCTGAGGCCCTGCATCTTCGGCCCCCACTCGTTGAGTTCGACTGCGGGCTTGCCGGCATGGGCGTCGGAAAGCGCGCGCTTCAGAACTTCTAGCTCCGCCGGAGACAGATCGAAGGGCGTAATGGAACGGAAAATCGAAAGCCCGAGCGCGTAGATGGTTTTCTCATCGTCGGTGTTTAGTGCCGCCGCCGGAGCGGGCTTTGCGGCGGGCACCGGGCGCTTGACCGCCGCCGCCGGTTTCGGCCCGGCTGCCGGCTTGGCCGCAACCACGGGCTTCGGCTTGACAGCCGGAGCCGGTTTGGGAGCGGCCGCTGGAGTCTGAGCGGCTAACACCGCCGGCAAGAAGGCCAACAACAATCGCATCTACTTAGGGTAGCGTACCGGTACACCCGCGCGGCTACAACTTGTCGAGAGGCGTCCACTTGCGCGTCTTGGACGCGGCGGAGTCGAACAGATCCCAGAATCGCGGACTCGCCGATAGAATCAGACTCTCCAGGTCGGTTGAGTCGTCGACAGGCAGGAGTATCGCCCGGCTCTTACCGTTCTTGGTGATCACAACGGGACCCGTGCCGCGCAATTCTTCGATGACGCTGCTGAGATTGTTCTTTACTTCGCGCAAGCTCTCAACCTTCATAACTCGAACTCCTCTCCTTCGATCGGCAATCGGTCTCCGCGCTTCTCGCCAATCAGAACAACATCGACTATCCCGTCCCGCACGCGGTAGAACACTCTATGTTCTCCAAGGCGGAGTTCATATTCCGCATACGCGGACAACCTTCGGAGCCTGAACTTGTTTCGCGTTTGCTCCAGAGGACTATTGCGCGACAGGTGCAGTTCAATCCCTTCACGCATCAACGCCTGCCCGCTTCGCGATAGCTTCCGAAACTGACGCACGGCAGCGTCGGAGAATTGAACGCGCCACACGACTTTCATAGTAGCACGATTGTGCTACGCGCCGGCCTCATCGCCACAACCGCAGCGCCCAAAGCCACATTGCCACCGGCACCAGCATCGAGCACCCGATGTAGAGCGCCACGCGCTCCGGCGCCACGCCCCAATCGATCAACAGCCCCGCCGCCGCGCTGGAAAGCGTCATCGAGATCGTCATGAACGCGAACTCCGCCGAGAACACGCGCCCGCGGAAACGGTCCTCCGAATTCAATTGCAGCAGCGTCGTCGAATAGACCCATTGCAGCGACGTTCCGGCATGTGCGATGACCAGGCAAAACCCCGCCATCGCGATCGACGAGACCTGCGACAAGCCGATGTATCCGGCGGCCGAGAAGAGGAAGCCCGCCAGGATCGCGAGGCGCATCCGGTCCTGCCCGGCGCCGGTGAACATCCCGCCCACCAGCGGCCCCACCAGCGCGCCCAGGCCCCGGAAGGACAGCAGCAAGCTCATGCCCATCATGCCGGCACTCGCGCCGCCCAGCGCATCCCAGGCAAACTTGCGCTCACCGAGCATCGTCAACACCACCCAGTTGGCGCCCACCAGTCCGAGCCCCATCTTCACCAGCAGCGTCGCCAGCAGTTTCGAGTCGGCGCACACATAGCGCACTCCTTCGACCACCGGCGAAAAGTCGAGCAGATCCCGTGCGCGCAGTTTTCCCACGCCTTCGAGATGCGGTTCCACGAAACGCATGCGTCTGATCAGCAGCGCCGACAATACGAATGACAACGTGTTCACCGTGAACACCGTGTACACGCCTCCGAGCGCCGCCAGAAATCCGCCGATGGAAAACCCCAGCGAAAAGTTGACCGACCATGTGATGGAAGACAGCGTGTTGGCGGCGACCGTTTCCTCCTCGTTGCGCGCGATGTTGGGAATCACCGCCGTTCGCGCTGGCTCGAAAATCGCCCAGAAAATCGTCTCCAGAAATAGCAGCACATACATCAACCAGATCCAGCTCTGAAGCTGCGCCACCAGCATCACGGATACGATCGCCGCCCGCGCCCAATCGGAAACGATCATCAGCGAGCGGCGGCTCAACCTGTCGTTCAAAACCCCAGCCACCGGCGAGATCAGCAGTTGCGGGAATTCCTGCAGGATGAACGCGAGTGCGATCGACTTGGCCTGCCCGCCCGTCGCTTTCAGCAGTTGGGAATAGACGGCGACCGTGTACAACCAGTCGCCGAGTTCGCTGACAATCTGCGCGATCCACAAGCGCCGGAAGTTAGCGTTGCCCGCGACCAGCCGCCAGTAGGCCGCGAGCGGCAGTCTTGCCGCCATGATCTCAGCCGCGCGTGTAAACGCCCATGCGCCCCTTCACCAGTTCCACGGTGGAGCGTGCAATGGGATCGACGCGTTCGGCGCCCGCGCGCAGCACACCGTCCAGATAACCGGGATCGGAGGTGATCTCGCGGTAGCGCCGCTGAATTGGATCGAGCGACGTCTCCACCATCTCGGCCACCTGCTTCTTCAGATCGCCATAGCGCATATCGCTGAAGTGCGCTTTCATTTTGTCGTCCGGCCAATCGGAGAACGCCTGGAAGATCGCGAGCAGGTTGACCACACCCGGCCCCGCTTTTTCGAAATCCACCGCCGGATTGGAATCCGTTGTCGCGCGCATGATTTTCTTGCGGATCACCTCGGGCGGATCGAGCAACGCCACGGCGTGCCCGGATCCCGGCGCCGACTTGCTCATCTTTTTCTCGGGCTCATCCAGACCCATCACGCGCGCCCCCACCGCCGGCAACCGCGTTTCCGGCATCACGAACGTATCGCCATAAAGCGAATTGAAGCGCTGCGCGATATCGCGCGCCAGTTCGAGATGCTGCGACTGATCGTCGCCCACCGGCACCACCTTGGCCTGATACAGCAGGATATCGGCGGCCATCAGCACCGGGTATTGCATGAGACCGGAACCGATGGTCTCCTGCTCTTCCGACTTCGCCTTGAACTGCGTCATGCGCTGCAACCAGCCCACCGGCGTCACACAGGTCAGCAGCCAGGCCAGTTCGGCGTGGCCCGGAACCATCGATTGCACAATCACCATCGAATGTTTCGGATCGATACCGGCGGCGAGAAACAAACCCGCCAGCTCCACGATCTTCGCTTTCAGATCCTCCGGCTTCTGGTACACCGTAACCGCGTGCAGATCCACGATGCAGAAGATGCTCTCGTAGTCGTATTGGATCTTCACCCAATTGCGTAACGCGCCCAGGTAGTTGCCGATGTGCAGATTGCCAGTTGGTTGAATTCCCGATAAGACTCGTGGTTTCATGCTTTGCTAGATAGTGAGGAGTTCTTTCCATCGTACAGCAGCTAGAAGTGTCGATCGAAAAGTTGATCTATGGCGGCGACGGCCTGGCACGCAACGGCAGTGAAGTGGTTTTCGTGCCGCTCACGCTGCCCGGTGAGCGTGTGCGCGTCTCCACCGTTCGTTCCCGGCCGGGTCTGCATCGGGCCGAGATCGACGAGGTGCTGGAGCCCTCGCCCGACCGCCAGCCCGCGCCCTGCCCGCACTTCGGCATCTGCGGAGGCTGCCACTACCAGCACACGCCCTACGAATCCCAGTTGCGGCTGAAGGTGGATATCCTTCGCGAGGTGCTCGCACGCATCGGCAAGGTGCCGGCGCCGGAAAACATAGGCGTCATCTCCGGCCCGCCCCTGGCTTACCGCAATCGTGCGCAGTTCCATCTCCATCAGGGGCGCATCGGATTCCACAAGCTTTCCTCACGCGATCTGGCTCCGGCCGACGGCTGTCTGGTGATTTCACCGAAGCTGGCCGAGGCCTACGCGGCCTTGCGCCGCATGCTGGCGGACCGCCGGTTCCCGAACTTCATCCGGTCGATTGAGTTGTTCACCGATGAAACGAAAGTGCAGTTGAACGTGCTCACGACGGACCGGCCCGTCGCCAAGGGATTCTTCGAATGGTGCGCGAAAGAAATTCCGGGGCTGGTGAGCGGAGCGCTCGACTACGATGCCGCCGGATACCGCTTCCGCGTGTCGCACGGTTCGTTCTTCCAGGTGAACCGGTTTCTGCTCGGCGAACTGGTGGAAGCGGCGCTCGGCGATGCCGCTGGCGAAAAGGCGCTCGATCTTTACGCCGGCGCGGGCCTGTTCTCCATCCCGCTGGCCAAGCGCTTTTCGAATGTCAGCGCGGTGGAATCCGGCAACTCCGCCTGGCGCGATTTGATCTTCAACGCCGAGCGCGCGCAAGTTCAGGTGCGCGCCATCAAGGCCAACGCCGAGGACCATTTGCGCGAGCATCCGGAAACCGGCGATTTCGTTCTGGCCGATCCGCCCCGCTCCGGACTTGGGAAGGCCGTGACCCAACGGCTGCTCGAATCGAAGCCGCGGCGGATTGTCATCGTTTCCTGCGATCCGGCGACGCTGGCGCGCGATCTGGCGGCGCTAGGTGCGGCGTATGAGGTGGAGGGCATGACGATGATCGACCTGTTCCCGCAGACCTTTCATTTGGAGACGATTACCCGCCTGAGGTTGCGGTAAACACCTCGGAACAGTAGCTCACCAACTGGATTGCTTTCGGCGCGCATGAATGCGAAAAACTCCTGTGTAGTATTTGACATCATAGGCAATGTGAAAGAGATGCCTTTCCTATCGCAATGCGTACGCTTGTTGCTTGTTGCTGTCGCAGCGCTTTGTATGCCATCGCTTCGGTCCCAGCCAACGGCAGAGAGCTCAGAAATTGTCGTCAATAGGAACTTCGCTAGAAAGCCAATCCCCCAGTGGAGTGCTGGATACTTGCTTGGTTACGAGCGAGATCCTCTGTCGGCTCCGCCTGTTTTCGCCTATGACCGTACCGGAATGAAACTCTTTGAGACCCCACTTGCGATCGAGGGGGCGCAAGAAGTTTTTATCAAGTCGGCGGCGGCATCCCGTGATGGCAGATTCAGCTTTTCAGGAACAGCCGTCAGCGGTACGGGAGCGCGGGCGGGCTTCATCGCCTTTCTCGACGCGAAAGGCCGGCTCATGCATATTGTCCGGCCAGACAGCTTCTATCCTCAACACTCTTGCTTCACCGCGGACGGAACGTTATGGGTAGCGGGCACGGCTGGGAAGGACAGGAATCGTGCGGAGGAGGATCACAACATCCTTCGTGCCTATTCTCATGAAGGCAAGTTGAAATTTTCGCTCTTACCAAGGTCCAGCTTTGCGGCGGTATCTCGCGACCCAATCGAGAGTCCCCATCCGGCGGTCGACGGGAGAACACTATCCGCGCTGGCGGCAAACGACAAAGTGGTGGTGTTTCTGGCTGCCGCCTTCCAGGAGATAGTCAGGGTCTCGATCGACGGAAAGGTCCTGCTCAGGACACCAACGGAATTCCCCAGCTTCGACTTCATCACCGGGTTCGCCGTGGGGCCGGACGGGCGGGCGCTGATCAGTACGCAAACGACGGAATTCGCGTTTCATCGCTTCGATCCTTCCTCGGGTTGGACCAAGGTCTACAGCCATCCCATGCGAGACCGCAGCCTGCCCAAAGCTATTGCGGCGATCGAAGGGGACCAGATGCTGGTCAAGCTGGAGGAGGACCGGTTCCGGTGGATGAGCCGCTTGCCGTAATCATTCCCAGCGTTCGCCAAAAAATCCCGCCGCCGCGATCTTCCCCGGCCAGCGCCCATCGGCGGCGACCGTGGCATCCACCACCGCCCAATCCGGCAGCTTCGAAATCTGGCGGGCGTTGTTCAGGTAATCGTACTCGCGGAAGGTGAACCCGCTGTTGACGACTACATACCGTCGCTGGTTCAGCGGATTGGGATAGATCAGCGCCGGATAGTGAGTCGCCGCCGGAAACTTCTGCGCACCCGCCGCGATTTCGGCGCCGTTCCATTTCACGGGCAACTGGGCCGCGATGCGCGCCATCACCTTATTCGTAGCGGGATCGCCCCACAGGATCAGATTGGCGGTCTCAATGTCGTGATCCGTTACTTCGGTATCCTTCTTCACCTGCGCGTCGCCGCGGAACTGGCGGCGCCATTCGGTGATGGCACGCTTCATTTCCGCCTCGATACGCCCGGCCGCCGCACCCGTGCCACTACCGGAAGGCGTTACGATCAGGAACGTATTCAGGAACGCATCGTCGATGGGGCCCTGCAGCCCGTGCCGCTTGGCCAAGCCTTCCAGGCCGGGCCGCTCCACCACCTTCCACTGGCCCGATTCTTTGCGGAAGTGAACCCGCCAGGAGCGGTCCGACATCGGTGCCGGCGCTTCGATCTTCTGCCCGTCGAGCACGACCGCGACTTTCCCCGCGGGCGCGAGGTCGCATCCGCCGGCTCCGAAGTCGAACGACAAGGCGGCCACATTTTTTGTCGACGCCTTGACCGTGCGATCATCCACCGTGTCCGCCTCCACCACTGCCTTTTCCCAATGCCGGTCGAGCGCATCCACCACTACCCACTTCATGCGGTAGTAGCGCAGCGTGTAGGTGGTGAACTTGACGGATCGCGGCCACGCTTCCCTGCCCTTCCGCGCGATGGCGTCCAGGCGCTCATCGATCTCGACTTTCGACTGTGGATGATACCGGTGCGGCGTCTGTGGCCCGATGATGTGGGTCATGCGCATGCCCGCGGCGTTGAGGTAGCGCTCCATGATATCGGCCGCCTGCTTCTGCCGGTCGATTTCGCCGCTGTAGGCCACCAGCGGCACGTTGAAAAAGTTGAGGGCGTACTCGGTGGCGTCGTACATGCGCCACAGCTTCTGTTCCCACCAGGCGGGCTGCACGGCTTCGTTCTGGAAGACCTTGAGAAACTCGGCCGTCTCACTGAAACCCGCGCCCGGAGCCACCGCCGCCCAACGTCCCGCGTAATGGGCGCCGATGTGCCATGCCGCCGCGCCGCCCATGCTGAAGCCGCGCATCACCAGCCGGTCGTCGTCGATGCGATAATGCTTTCTCACTGCGCCCAGCGCCTCGAACAGATCCACTTCGCCCGCGAACTTGTTGGCATTGCAGTACCGGCCATAGAGGTGCAGCACGATGGCGCCAGCGGGGGTGAACTCGCCGGGACGCGTCATGCGCTCGGCCAGAAAATTCACTTCACTCAGTGTCTCGTTGCGGCCGTGAAACCACGCGTCCAGCCGCCATTTGGCGGAAGACTTGGGAGTCCAATCGGCGGGCACCACCAGGCCGTACGGCTGAATGCTCCGGTCGATGCGGGAACGGTAGCCTCGCACCACCAGTCCAGTGGCCGAAGCCCACGGCGCCTCGCCCTGCCGCAATTGCGAAGCCCGTTCCAGGCCCGCGCGCAACAGGTCGCGCGCTTTGCCGATATCTTCCGGTTTGAAAAATTCCCCGTAGGTGAGCGCATAGCGGACCGCTTCGCGAAAGATCAGGACGTCGGGCGCCAGGTCGTGGTCCTTGATCTTCTCAATAGCCGCGTTCAACTCCTTCAGCCCCGCATCGAGCGCGGATTTCTCGGCGTCGGACGGGGCTACACCCGGAGGCGGCACCGGGCGGTCGGCGGCGATCGCGACGCCTGAAAGCAGCAGGACCAGCAAAGCGTTTTTCATATGCGGTGGAAACCTTTCAATATATCCCGGATGCCGTAGCGCAGCGCCACCGGCCGGCCATGTGGACACGACATCGGATACTCGGTCTTGCCCAGTTCTTCGAGCAGCCAGTCGATCTTCGCCGCGTCGAGACGCATGTTGATCTTGATCGCCGCACGGCAGGCGATGGATGCCGCCATCCCTCTGCGCAGATCTTCGAGCGACACGCGCCGCAGCTCGCCTTCGGCGATTTCCAGGATCTCATATACCAGCTTTTCCGCCTCGGCCGCGCTCACCGCCGCCGGAGCGGTCTTGACCGCGACGGTGCGCCCGCCGAACGGCTCCGTTTCAAAGCCCACGGCGGCCAGTTCCCCGGCGATACGTTCATATTCGACAAGCTGCGCCGCCGTGAGTTCGAGCATCGCCGGCATCAGCATCCGTTGCACGGGCACGCCGCCGCGCGCGCGGTCGCGCAGCACCTTCTCAAACAGGATGCGCTCGTGGGCGACGTGCTGATCGACGATCCAAAGCCCGTCGCGGCTGGCGGCGATGATGAAGGAATCCTGCAACTGGCCGAGCGGCCTCAGATCGCGCAACGCCTCCATCGACGCCGGTGCGTCGAGCAACGCCTGTTCGGGAAACGCAGCGTGCGTATCGGGCACCTTCAATCGCATGGGCGGCGCCATCTCAAGCGGCGGCGCGCTGAAGTCGAGCCGCGGCGCCGGAGATTGCGGCGGCTTCAAATCGAAATCGGGCAACGCCTGGAACGGGGCGGCCTCGGGCATCTGTGTCTCCGCCGGCGGCGCGTCCATGCGCTGGCTGAACTCGGAAAACGGCAGCTCCGCGGCCTGTTGCGGCGTCTCGCGCACCGGCACCGCCGATACGGGACGGTTCCGCGTCAGCGCCTCCCGCACCGCGTCGCGCACGAAGTCATGCACGAACGTGCCGCGTTTGAACCGGACTTCGGTCTTCGATGGATGAACGTTGACGTCCACTTCTTCGGGCCCGCATTCCAAAAACAGCAGGGCGAATGGGAAAGCCGCCGGCGGAATGAGGTTGTAGTAAGCCGACGAGAGCGCATGCATCAGCAGGCGGTCGCGAATCAGCCTTCGATTCACGAACAGGTAGATCGAATTGCGGTTCGTCTTCTGCACCTGTGGCCGCGAAACGAACCCACCGAGCCGGTACGTCACCGCGGGCGAAGTTTCGCCGTCCTCGTCCACCGCGCCTGGAATTTCCCTCACCGCTCCACCGATCTCGATCAGATCGTCGAGCATCCGGCTTCCAAAAATCTGGTGCACGCGCTCTCTCGGCGATTCCACCGGCGTCACGCACAGCAGCTCGGAATTGTGATGCCGCAGCTCGAACGATTTCTCGGGCTGCGCCAGGCTGTAGTGCGTCACCAGCGAGGCGATGTGCGCGAGTTCGGTCTGTTCGCTGCGCAGGAATTTGCGGCGCGCCGGGACGTTGAAGAACAGATCGCGTACCGTGACCGTGGTGCCCGTGGCACGAGCCGCTTCCTCATACTTGAAGATCTTGCCGCCCGCGATTTCCACCAGACTGCCCACCTGCTCATCGGCCGAGCGAGTTTCCAGGCTCAACCGCGACACCGAGCCAATCGACGGCAGCGCCTCGCCGCGAAAGCCGAGCGTGGCGATGGAAAACAGATCTTTGGTGACGCGGAGCTTCGACGTGGCGTGACGCTCAAAGGCCAGCAGAGCGTCGTCGCGCAGCATCCCCACGCCGTTGTCGGCGATGCGGATCAGGCGCCGTCCGCCGGCCTCGATATCCACGCGGATATCGGTCGCGCCGGCGTCCAGTGAATTTTCAAGCAGCTCTTTTACGACCGACGCCGGGCGCTCGACTACCTCGCCCGCGGCGATCTTGTTCGCCAAATCGTCTGACAGTACCTGGATGCGGCCCACACCGCTATTGGATCACGACGCCGCGTTCCTGCAGCAGTTCGCCGGTGCGCTGCAGCAGTTGGAGCTGGTTGCGCCGGTAGTTGATGGACTCGCGTACCAGGTTCGACTCGGCCAGCGTCAGATCCTGCTGCGCCTGCAGCACGAAGAACAGCACCGTGGTGCCGAGTTCGTAGCGCTTCTGCTCGGCGTCGACCCGCTTCTGGGCGAAGTCGCGCGCAATCTGGCCGATTTTCACGCTGGCGCGGCTCGATTCCACCAGCGTAATGGCATTCAGAACCTCCAAGCGCACGGTCTGCTCGACCGAGCGCACCTGCAGCATGTCGCGCTTGCGGCGGATATTGGCATCGGCATAATTGGCCGAGGCGTTGCGGTCGCGCAAGGGCAGCGTCAAGGTCAATGAGAGGTTGTAGATCGGGAAGCCGAAACCGATCATCTGGTCGAACGCATCGCCAATGCCGCCCGGCACCGGAGCGAGCGCCGTCGTGCCGCCAAGGGCGGTGCTGCGCGGGAAGAACACACCGCCGCGGCCGGTGGTGGTGTAGCCGCCGCCTAGCCGGAAATCGGGAAGTAACTGGTTGCGCGTGGCCTTGATCTGCAGGTCGTCGATATCGAGCTGCTGCAGGTTCGACCGGAAGTCGGGCCTGAGCTGCATGGCGCGCTGCACCAGTCCCTCTTTGTCGAATTCGCCCTCTTCGAGCGGCGGGCTAACCGGCTCGGTGAGCACGATCGGCAGGCGCCGGATATCGGGATCCAGATCGATCGCGGCCTGGCGGCGCAAGCCGTCCTCAAACTGCGCCAGCCGGTAGCGCGCCTGCGTGACCTGAAACTCCGCGGTGGCATACTGCTGCTGCGGCTGATAGATTTCGAGAGCCGAAATCGCACCCAGTTCCAGTTCCTTCTGCGAACGGTCGAGCGCCGCCTTGGTGAGCGCCATGAAGTTTTCCTGCACGCGCAGGTTTTCACGAGCTTCGATCACGTCCCAGTAAGCCCGCTCGGCGGCCACCAGCAGCCGCAACACCTGATCGCCCAGGTCGAAGCCCGCCTGCTTCAACTGGCTTTTGGCGATGCTGATCGGCAGGCGAGTCACTTCCCGGCCTCTGCCGCGCAGCAGCGGCTGCGTAAACCGGAAATTCAACTGCGAGTTGTAGGATGGGTTGAACGTCTGAAACTGGCTGTTGGTGGAAACCTTGGCGCCGTTGAAACCCACGTTGAACTGCGTGCCCGTGGGCAGCACCTGCTGATAGCCGAACTGCCAGGGCTGGTTGAGGCTCGATACGGTGTTGGCGCCGGCCAGGATGTCCGAGGCCTGCGTGTTCGACCGCGTCGCGTTGAACTGCCCAAACAGGGCGGGGTCGAAAATCGAGTAGGATCGCGTGATCTGATTCTTCGGAAACTCGATGTTGAGCCGTTGAATCTCGATGTCGGTGTTGTTGGCCAGCACCAGTTCCAGGTAGCTCTTCAGCGAGAGCTCCAGCTTGCCGGTAACGACAAAGTCGTTGAGCCGCAGCGGTTCGCGCAGTTGATACTTGGGAATCTCGGGAGCCCAAACCTGCCGGAAGTAGGCCTTATCCGGAAACTTCGGCGCGTCCCAAAGCATATCGGTATTTGGCGTCTGTTGAGCCCACGCGGAGAGTGCACCCGCCAGCACGGCACACGTAGCGACCATTCTCATTCCGATGAATCCTCTTGGTAAGATGTCGTTTTACTCGTAGCGAATTGCTTCAATCGGATCGAGCTTGGCGGCCTGAACGGCCGGATAGATTCCGAACAGCAACCCGATTCCCACCGATACGCCAAAGGCCACCGCGATGGACGCCGTGGTGACGACCGTGGACCAGCCCGCCGCCGCCGCGATGATGCGCGACAGCGTAAATCCAAAGGCGATGCCGATGAGGCCGCCCATGATCGAGATCAATACAGCCTCGGTCAGAAATTGACGGACGATGTCGGCCTGCCGTGCGCCGATGGCGCGGCGAATCCCGATCTCGCGCGTCCGTTCGAGCACCGTCGCCAGCATGATGTTCATGATGCCGATGCCGCCCACCAGCAGCGAAATGCCGGCGATACAAATCATGACGATCGAAAAGATGGCCTGCGTGCGGCGCCGCTGTTCGAGCAGGCCCGCCGGCACGGTAACGGTGAAGTCGCCCGCGTCCTTATGCGTGGCCGCCAGAATCGCGCTCACCACGTTGGCCGTCTCCACCGAATCGGTATCGCTTTTGACCTTGATATAGATTCCGTCGATCTCGTCCTTCAAATAACTGTTGTTGTCTTCAAAGCGCCGCATCACGGTGTTCAGCGGAGCGATCACCAGGTTGTTGCGGTTGACCACTTCCACGCCTTCGACGTCCGAGTCCGCCGTGGCTTGCTGGGAAAGGACGCCCACCACCTGCAGCCAGTTGTCGTTCACCTTGACGTGCTTGCCGACGGCGTTTTCATAGCCAAGCAGATTCACCTTCGCCGACTCGCCCAGCACGCAGACCGAAGCCGACTTGGCGTTATCTTCCTCGTTGAACCAGCGGCCTTCCACTACCTTGAGCGAGTTGATCTGCAGATAATTCGGCTCGACGCCGATCAGCAGCGGCGGCTCCTGCGCGGTCTTGGGCAGAACCTTAGTCGGCTTGAAACGCTTGCGCGGCGTGAGCGCTTCGATGCCCTGCACGTTTTCCGAAATGGCGCGGAAATCGCGGAAGGTAAGTCCCGGCGACGTCTGGCGGCGGGCCTGCAGTTCGTTGCGGTCCACCGCCTCCTTGGCTTCGATGATGATATTGTTGACGCCCAGCAGGTCGATGTAGCTGATCATCTCCTTTTCGACGCCGGCCGTGATGGCGAGCATCGCCACCACCGCGCCCACGCCGAAGATCATGCCGAGCATGGTCAGCAGGCTGCGCAGCTTATGAACGAAGAGGCTCGCCAGCCCCATCTGAATTTCTGGCAATACGCCCGAAAACATCATGGCTACTTACTCGCTCCTCCCGGAATCGCGCCCATGGCGCCGCCGCCCTTCGATTCGGCCTTCTTGGCCGCGCCGGGCCTGGCGAACGGATCGGCCATCGCCACGGTGTCGCCCGCCTTCACGCCGCTCGACAAAACCACGGTCGATTCTGTACGACGAGCGATCTGCACCGGCTGTTCAACGAATCCCTTGCCGCCGCGCAAATAAACGAAGTATTTGTTATCGCGTTCGAAGATGGCTTGCGACGGAACGTGAATGGCGTTCGCGATTTTCTCGACGATTATCTCCACGTCGGCGAGCATGCCCGGCCGCAACAGCACATCGAGACCCTTCGATTCCTCCGGAGGCGGAGGGAGCTTGGCGGCATCGAGTTCAACCTGGCTGAACCGGCCGCCACCGCCGAAAGCCATCATCTGGGGCATACCGCCGGGCCCGCCCTGGCCGCCACGCCGGCGTCCCGCGCCCTCGGCGCCACCGGCGGCCGCCTGGCCACCCGCCGCGCCGCTACCACCCTGCCGGCGGCCGAACCCGCCAGCCGGCGCTTCGATGCCGGCCTTCTTCAACTCGTCGGCCATCTTTTTCTGGAACGCGTCGCGCTCGTCGTCGGTCATCTCGGCCGGACTCTTTCCGCCAGAGGCGCGCCGGAAAATCTCGCGCATCTTGGTGCGCTGCTCGTCGGTCATGCCGGCGCCGCCACTGGCACCTCCGGCCGCTCCCGCGCCTCCGCCACCTGGACGCTGGAACGCGATCTGCGGTCCACCGCCCGGACCACCACCGCCCGGACCACCACCGCCCGGACCACCACCGCCCGGACCGGCACCACCAGGACCACCACCGCCAGGAGCGCCGCCGCCGCCCGCCATGCCCATCATCGGACCGCCGCCGCCCATGGCGAACGAAGCGGTGGCCACCGGGCCCTTCTTGCGATTGGCTTCCGCCTGCGCCAGGATCTTCTGAATCTGGTCCGGCGTGGCGCCCAGGGCCGAAAGCAACTGCCGCATATCGACACTGAATACGACGTCGAACTTCTTGGCCGGGTCACTCGAAAAGACATTCGCGCTGGCCGTACCCGACATGTTCTTGATCTTGCCCGTCAGCCGCTTTTCGGGCAGCGCATCGAGCATCATGAACACTTCCTGCCCTTCCTTCAAGTTGGCGCGATCGAGTTCGCCCACGCGGCTGACGACTTCGAGTTCGGAAAGGTCGAGCACGTCGGCCACCGGCATCCCCGGCTGCACCTGATCGCCTTCGCGGATATCGGGAATCTGCATGCCGGGGACGAAGAACCCGCCGGCGCGATTCTGCCGGATCGCCACCAGTCCCGAAATCGGCGAAAGCAGCTTCACCTGCATCAGCCGCTGCCGCTCGCGCTGCAGCTCCACTACCGCTTTATTGCGCTTTTCCTGCAGCACGGCCAGCTCGGCCTCGGCCTGCTCCAGGCGCGATTTGATGTCGCTTTCGAGTTGCTTCAACCGGCGCCGCGCCTCCTCCTGGTTGAGCAGGTTCTTTTTGGCGTCGATCTGCGACAACAGGTCGTTGCGCTTGACTTCGAGTTCGGACCGGCGCACCGAATAGCGCGTCTGCAGCAATTCCACCTGGTCCTGATTGTTGCGGATGTTGAGGTCGGCGCGCGCCTTCTTGATCTGCTCGTCCACCTGGTCGAGCTCAAGCTGCTTCTCTTCGATACGCGAAAGCAGTTCGGAATCGTCGAACTCGACCACCAGGTCCTTCTCGCGCGCCAGCGATCCAAGCGACGCCAGTTGCGTCACCTGCACCGTGCCGAACAGATTGGGAGCCGTCAGCGTCACCGAGCGCACCGCGCGCAACTCGCCGCGCGAAAACGAGCGCACCAGCACATCGCCCTGCCTTACGCGCGTCGTCGCCACCTGCTGCTGGCGCTGCGGCATCAACTGGAAGTAACGGTAGCCATACCAGGCCGCGGCGATCACGCCCGCCAGCAGACAAAGCCGGAACAGGATCTTCGT
Organism: uncultured Acidobacteriota bacterium; assembly: GCA_902826685.1. GTDB lineage: Bacteria > Acidobacteriota > Terriglobia > Bryobacterales > Bryobacteraceae > CADEFT01. The sequence continues at coordinate 4,319 of CADEFT010000002.1, read as the reverse complement.
CATATTCTCCTCGCGCTAGAGCTTCCGGGCCCGCTTGGCCGCTTCGATCGGATTTTCGAGCGCCACCGCTTCGCCTTCCTTGACTCCGCTCACCACCACCATGTCGGTCTCGTTGCGACGGCCGACCTCGATCGGCCGCAGCGTGAAATTCTGCCCGCGCTGCACGTAAACGGCCGGCTTGCCATTGAGCGTGAAACTGGCGCGGATCGGGATCAACAGCGCGTCGGCCGCGCTTTCGATTACCACTTCGGCCGAGGCGCTCATGCCGGGACGCAGCCGCGGATCGAGATTCTTCAAAGTCGCCCGCGCCGGGAAACTTTTCTCGCTCAAGCCCATGCCGCGGTAGACCACCTGCGCGATGGGGCTGATCCAATCGAGTTCGGCTACGAAATCCTTGTCCGGAACCGCATCCACGTTAATGCGGATCTGCTGGCCGAGCTTGAGCTTGCCGCGGTCCACTTCATCGAGCTTCAACTCGATGCGCATGGCCGACAGGTCCGGAATCTCGGCAATGGCGGCGCCCGTCCAGGCGCGGTCGCCTTCCTTGAAGGCCGGCGGCGAGGAACCGAACGAACCCTGCGAACGGAAATTCGGGAGCAGGTTGACGATGCCGTCGCTGGGCGCGCGCAGCACCATTTTCGAGAGGTAGCTGCGGGTGCGCTCCATGTCGCGCACGGCCTTATCCTTGCGATGTTCAAGCCGCTTGAGGTCGGCTTCCTGCGAAATGCCGTGCGAATTGATGGTGGTCTTGACCTGGCCGAGTTCGCCTTCGCTGATGCCGACGTCGATGCGATTCTTGGCGCCTTCGATGTCGGAGACGACGGCGGCCTTGCTGGCCTCGAGCTTGGCGCGTTCCAGGTTGTACTCCGACGTCATCAGGTTCATGTTGTCGCTTTCGTCGACAATCTTGTGCTGGGCCTTGGTCTGCACCACTTCGCTGTCGACGGTGCGCAGCGAGGTCTGGCGCTCGATCAAAGCCTGCTCCTGGCTGGCCGCGTCGAACTCCACCGCCACCTCGCCCTTCTTGATCATCTTTCCCGATTCGGCCAGCTTCACGATGCGCACTTCAGGCACCTGCGGCGCGGCCAGAATATAGGAATTGACGGACTTGATCTCACCGCGCGTCTTGACGGCAATGACGAATTCCGCCTTGCGTACTTTCGCCACCGGCACTTCTACCTTAGTGGCGGAAGCCTGGTAGCGGCTGTAACCGGCATAGGCGCCACCGCCGAGCACGGCCAGCACAATCGCCCAGGTGATCAGCTTCTTGCGCGGGCCGCCGACCTGGCCAAGCCGCTGCTTCGGTTTGAGATCTTTAGACATCGTGGTTCCGTCGGACTCCTTGGCTTCCCTGGCGTGGCCGCAACCCGGCGGCCTGTTTCGGCGCCGGTGTCTCCGGCTTGTCCTCGGCGATCGTCTCGCCGGGCTTCAATCCCTGCCGCACCACCACACTGGTCGCGCTCGAAAGTCCGGTCTGCACGTTGCGCCGTTCCCAGTTGGCTTCACCCGCCCTGACAAAGACGTACTCCTGCTTTCCGCTCTCGTCGCGGAAGACGGCCGAGAGCGGCGCCACCGCCGGCCCCTCCTCTTCGGAAATCACGACGTCCACGCTGACCGAAAGGTCCGGAATCACCCGCGGGTCCATCCGGTCGAGCTTCACCGTCACCGGAATTTCCTTCAGGTAATTGGCGCGCGCGCTGAAGCTGCTCTTGGGCATTGCCGCGATCGAATAAACGTGGCCCGGCAGTTCCAGGTCCGGAAAGGCGTCGAACCGAATGCGGGTCTTCTGCCCCACGCGCACTCGCTCCACGTCCACCTGATTCATCAGGGCATTGACGATCATCGTGCTGTTGTCGACCACCTGCATAAAGGGAAAGCCGGAAGGCACCGGATCGCCCGACTGCACCTGTCCGAACTCGCCGCCGCGGAACATGCGCATCATCACCGCCATGCCGGGCATGGGCGATTTCACCACCATGCGGTCCGCATTGGCAACCGAACGTTTCAACTCCACCTTGGCCTGCTCCAGATCGAGCTGGGAAATGCGAAGCTGAGCGGTTTCTCCCGCGCGGACGTAGGGAACCTCGGCCTGCAACTGCTTGTACTTGGCTTCGGCCTCTTCGAGTGCCAGGCGGAAGCGCTCCGCTTCGATCATGCCGCGCACGGGCACGGTCTTGAGATCGAGCTTGGCTTTCTCGACGGCCCCCTTGGCCGACGCAATCGACTGATCGTGCGCGGCGCGAGACTGCGCGATACTGGCCTGCTGATTCTTCAGGTTCAACTCCTGCTGCACCACGCCGGCCTCGTAGTCGTCGACTCGCTGCAACATGAATTGACGGTCGAACTCGGCCAGAGTCTCGGTTTTTTTGACGTGGGCGCCCGCCGGAGCCAGATACTGCAGCACGGCGCCAAAGTCCCCGCCGCCACCACCTCCGCCTCCCCCGCCGCCACCTCCACCACCGCCACCGCCGCTGCCGGGAATCGACCCGGCCGTCGACCCGAGGCCGTCACCGCCCATCGTGCCCGATCCGGCCGCGGCTCCGCGGCTGGCGCTCGAAGAGCGGCTGGTCGAGCCACCGGTTCTCGTCGTCGCCGAGCGCATCGCATTCGCCGAGGAACGCCCGCTTGAAACCGAACCGGTGGCGGCGGCTCCGCTTGGGGTCGCCGACGCCGAAGTGCTGGCCACCGATCCGCCCGCCGCTCCCGAAGAGGCCGAAGAGGAAGAAGCCGTCGAGGAGGAGGAGGAGGAGCCCGAAGAAGAGGACGATCCACCGCCGCCACTGCTACTGCCCGATCCGCCCGATCCGCCGCTCGAACTGCCGCCGCCCCCGCCGCCGCCACCTCCGCGGCCCGTGGGCGCTCCACCGCCGCCGCTTGAAAAATTGCGGCTGCCGCGCAGTTGCGGCCCGAGGATGGTGACGAACTTCTCAGGCCCCGTCGTACCGCTCATGCGGATCGAATCGACGACCTTGCCGGCCCGGACGGTCGTGGTCCGCATGACCGCCGCGGCACGCTTTTGCGCCAGCGTATCTTCGGCCAGATTGCGCTGGAACAGCCAATAGCCGGCGCCCACGATCGCGCCCAGCAGCAGCGTCCACAACCACCATCGCGAGGGTGGTTTCGGCGGCGCTTCTGGCGCGACAGCCTTTAGTTGCCGGTCAGGCGGCTGCGGCGCGCCTACCGGTGAGGGTGCGGTCGGATTCTGCATGTGATCGAAACCTTTCGGTTTGCCGGAGATCGATACAACTCGAGCCTTCGTAATAGATTATCCCAAACAGCAGAGACGATGGCACCGGCCAAAAGGTTATTCCCGGGGTAGGCTTTACATTACTTTACGCGGGGCCATGAGACAAAAACGGCGTGGAACCGGGGGATATCGCCCCTGCCTCCACGCCGTTTGATCCAACCGTCCCGGTTCCGCGCTTCGCGGCCTTAGCCGCTCATCGATCCCAGAAACTCCATATTGCTGCGGTTCTTGCTGAGCTTTTCAAGCAGCAGTTCCATCGACTCGGTGGGAGACAGCGGATTCAGCACCTTGCGGAGTACCCACACCCGGTTCAGTTCCTCGCGCGGCATCAGCAGTTCTTCCTTGCGCGTGCCGCTCTTGTTGATATCGATGGCCGGGAAAACGCGCTTGTCCACCAGCTTGCGATCGAGGTGGATTTCCATGTTGCCGGTGCCCTTGAACTCTTCAAAAATCACGTCGTCCATGCGGCTGCCGGTGTCGATGAGCGCGGTGGCGACGATGGTCAACGAGCCGCCTTCCTCGATATTGCGCGCGGCGCCGAAAAAGCGCTTGGGACGCTGCAGCGCGTTGGAATCCACGCCGCCTGAAAGCACTTTGCCCGAAGGCGGCACCACGGTATTGTAGGCGCGCGCCAGGCGCGTAATCGAATCGAGCAGAATCACCACGTCGCGCTTGTGCTCGACCAGGCGCTTGGCCTTTTCGATCACCATTTCGGCCACCTGGACGTGGCGCGAAGCCGGCTCGTCGAACGTCGAGCTGATGACTTCGCCCTTCACCGAGCGCTGCATGTCGGTGACCTCTTCGGGACGCTCGTCGATCAGCAGCACGATCAGCACGACTTCCGGATGATTGGCCGTCACCGAGTTGGCGATGCTCTGCAGGAGCATCGTTTTACCGGTGCGCGGCGGGGCGACGATCAGCCCGCGCTGCCCCTTGCCAATGGGCGTCAACAAATCCATGACGCGGCCCGAGAAATTGTCGCGCGCCGTTTCGAGCTTCAGCCGCGAATTGGGATAAAGCGGCGTCAGGTTGTCGAAGAAGATCTTGTTGCGCGATTCCTCCGGCGGCTCGA
>CADEFT010000001.1:39776-504944 GCA_902826685.1 uncultured Acidobacteriota bacterium | reverse complement strand
AAGGATGTGTTGGCAAGGCCACACCCTGTCACGGTCCCCATCGGGAAACCCGACCGCGTGCGCGACCTGCTGGATGGCTTCGAGCCTGGATTGGGAGGGCGCGGCGCCCATGAGGACGGCAAATATACTGGCGGAGACTATCCGGGTGCGCACCGCCGCCATTCTAATGGAAAGAACCCGCCGCTACTTACTTCCGTCCGCCCGCCACATCCAACCGCGCCTGCGCCCGCTTCAACGCATTCAGCGCCCGCGCGACATCCATGCTTTCCTTGGGCGACGACAGCCGCTCATTGGCCCGCTTCATCGACGCCTGCGCCCGCGCCACGTCGATTTCCGACGCCTTCTCGGCCGAAGTCGTCAGCACCCGCGCCAGTTCCGGCAGCACTTCCAGCACGCCGCCGGCGATTACCACCGTGTGCTTCTCATTGCCCACCTGGTAGCTCAACTCGCCGATGCCCAGCTCCGATAGCAGCGGGGCGTGCCCCGGCAGCACACCGATGTAGCCGTTCACCGCCGGGATCTGCGCTTCGGTCACCTGCTCCCGCACCAGCAGCCGCTCCGGCGTCGCGATCTCGAGTTCGAAGGTCGCCGCCATCGCTTACTTCACCTTCTTCAGTTCTTCGGCCCGCGCCAGCACTTCCTCGATGGTGCCCTGCATGTAGAACGCCTGCTCGGGGATTTCATCGTACTTGCCGTCGCAGACTTCCTTGAAGCCGCGAATCGTATCGGCCAGCTTCACGTAGCGGCCCTTGATGCCGGTGAACTGTTCGGCCACGTGGAAAGGCTGCGAGAGGAAATTCTGCAGCTTGCGCGCGCGGCCCACGGTGAGCCGGTCGTCTTCGGAAAGCTCGTCGATACCGAGAATCGCGATGATGTCCTGCAGATCCTTGTAACGCTGCAAGGTCTGTTTCACGCGCTGCGCCGTGTCGTAATGATCGTTCCCCACCACGCGCGGATCCAAAATGCGCGACGTCGAAGCCAAAGGATCGACCGCCGGATAGATGCCCAGCGCCGCGATCTCGCGCGAAAGGTTGGTGGTGGCGTCGAGGTGCGCGAACGTGGTCGCCGGAGCCGGATCGGTATAGTCGTCGGCGGGGACGTAAATCGCCTGCACCGACGTGATCGAGCCCTTTTTGGTGGAAGTGATGCGCTCCTGCAACTCGCCCATCTCGGTGGCCAGGTTAGGCTGGTAACCCACGGCCGAAGGCATGCGGCCGAGCAGCGCCGATACTTCCGAACCCGCCTGCGTGAAGCGGAAAATGTTGTCGATGAACAGCAGCACGTCCTGGCCTTCTTCGTCGCGGAAGTATTCGGCGACGGTCAGGCCGGTGAGGCCGACGCGCAGGCGCGCTCCGGGCGGCTCGGTCATCTGCCCGTAGATGAGGGCGCACTTCGATTTCGTGAAATCCTTGGGATCGATGACGCCCGATTCCTGCATCTCAAGCCACAGGTCGTTGCCTTCGCGGGTGCGCTCGCCCACGCCGGCAAATACCGACACACCGCCGTGCTGCTTGGCGATGTTGTTGATCAGCTCCATGATGATGACGGTCTTGCCGACACCGGCGCCGCCGAACAGGCCGATCTTTCCGCCTTTGAGATACGGCTCGAGCAGATCGATGACCTTGATGCCGGTTTCGAGCATCTCGAGTTCGGTCGCCTGCTCGTCGAACTTAGGTGCCTGGCGATGGATCGGGTAGCGCTTGGAGGTCGTCACCGCGCCCATCTGATCCACCGGCTGGCCGATGACGTTTAGCACGCGGCCCAGCACTTCCTTGCCCACCGGCACCGACACCGGCGCGCCCTGGCTGACGGCTTTCATGCCGCGCACCAGGCCTTCGGTGGGCTGCAGCGCGATGGCCCGTACGCGGCCCTCGCCGATATGCTGCGCCACTTCCGCCACGATCTCGATGGGATCGGGCACGTTGAAGCCTTCGCTGGTGATACGCACGGCGTCGCGGATGACCGGCATGGCGCCGTCGGAAAACTGCAGGTCAACGGCGGGACCCGCCACCTGAATCACTTTGCCAACCAGTTGAACGGAAGTTTCCATGAGATAAGTCCTCTACTCCAGCGCGGCCGCGCCGCTGACGATTTCGATGATCTCGCGTGTAATGGTGGCCTGGCGCACCCGGTTGAGATACAAGGTCAAGGCGTCGATCACCTTGCCCGCATTGGTCGAGGCGGCGTCCATCGCCACCATGCGCGCGGCGTGCTCGGCGGCGGCCGATTCCAGAATCGCCGCGTACACCGTGCCCGATACGTAGTTGGGAAGCAGGTTGCCCAGCAGTTGGTCGGGCGGCTGCTCGAAGATATAGTCCTGCGTCTGCCGGCCTTCGGGAATCTCCACCGGCAGGATGCGCTTGACCGTGAGCTTCTGCGACATCACGGATTTGAATTCGTTATAGATCAGGTAAACCGCGTCGGTTTCGGCCTTTTCAAAGCGGCTCATCGCCGTTTGAGCGATGCGCTGCGCGTCGGCGAAAAGCGACTTGTCGAGGATGCCCTGATGTTCGCCCGATAGCTCCACGTTGCGGCGCTTGAAATAATCGCGCCCCTTGCGTCCGATGCTTTCAATCTGGACCGCCGCTCCGGCCTTGTCCTGCAGAAAGCGCTGCGCACCGCGATTGATATTGGAGTTGAACGCCCCGGCCAGACCGCGGTCGCTGGTGATGAGAATCACCTGGATCTTCTCTTCGCGCCGCACCGCCAGCAGCGGATGGCTCATCACGCGCTCATCGGAGGAAGCCGCCGCCACCACGTTCGCCAGCAGCTTCTCATAACTCTGGCTATACGGGCGCGAGGCCAGCACCTTTTCCTGGGCGCGGCGCAGCTTCGCCGCGGCCACCATCTTCATGGCCTTGGTGATCTGCTGCGTGTTCTTGACGGACCGTATCCGGCGCCGTAGGTCGATTAAGGAAGGCATGGCCGGTTACTTGAATCGCTTCTTGAATTCCTCGAGCGCCGATTTGATTTGCGCGGTCAGCGCGTCGTCAAGCGATTTCTTCTCCCGGATGCCGTTCAGCACGCCGGGATGCGCGTTCTCGATCCAGCGGTAAAGCTCGGTCTCAAAGTCGCGGCAGCGGTTCACCGGCAGGTCGTCCAGGTAGCCGTTGGTGCCCGCGTAAATAATCAGCACCTGCTTTTCCACCGGCACCGGCGAGAACTGGCCCTGCTTGAGAATCTCCACCAGGCGCGCACCGCGATTCAACTGCTGTTGCGACGCTTTGTCGAGATCCGATCCGAACTGCGCAAACGCCGCCAGCGCTCGATATTGCGCCAGTTCCAGACGCAGCCGGCCGGCCACCTGGCGCATCGCCTTGATCTGCGCGCTTCCGCCCACGCGGCTCACCGAAATACCCACGTTGATAGCCGGGCGCACGTTGGAATTGAACAGCGACGATTCGAGGAAGATCTGCCCGTCGGTGATCGAAATGACGTTGGTCGGAATGTAGGCCGAAACGTCGGAAGCCTGCGTCTCGATGAACGGCAGCGCGGTCAGCGAGCCGCCCGACTTGAGTTTCGCCGCCCGCTCGAGCAGGCGCGAGTGAAGATAGAACACGTCGCCGGGGAACGCCTCGCGGCCCGGAGGACGGCGCAGCAGCAGCGAGATTTCGCGATACGCCGCGGCGTGTTTCGATAGATCGTCGTAAATGCAAAGCGCGTGGCGGCCGGTATCGCGGAAATACTCGCCCATCGCGCAGCCCGAATAAGGGGCCAGGTACTGCATTGGCGCCGGATCGGACGCGGTCGCCGCCACCACGATGGTGTACTCCATCGCGCCATATTCTTCGAGCGTCTTCACCACCTGGGCCACCGTCGAGCGCTTCTGCCCGATGGCGACATAGATACAAATCATGTCGCCGCCCTTTTGGTTGATGATCGTGTCGAGGGCGACCGTGGTCTTACCGGTCTGGCGGTCGCCGATGATCAGCTCGCGCTGGCCGCGGCCCACCGGAATCATGCCGTCGATGGCCTTGATACCCGTCTGCAGCGGCTCTTTCACCGGCTGGCGGTCGACCACGCCGGGCGCGATACGCTCCACCGCCAGCGTGTGCCGCGTGTCGATGGGACCCTTGCCGTCGATGGGGTTGCCAAGCGCGTCCACCACGCGGCCCACCATCGCCTCGCCCACCGGCACCGACATGATCTTTCCGGTGCGGCGCACTTCGGCGCCTTCGCGCACCTTCTCGTAGTCGCCGAACAGCACCACACCCACCTGGTCTTCTTCCAGGTTCATGGCCAGGCCCGATACGCCTTGCCCCAGGTCGACGAGCTCGCCGTACATGACGTTCTCGAGGCCGTAAACGCGGGCGATTCCGTCGCCGACGGAGATGACGCTGCCCGTCTCCGATACGCTGACGGCTTTGTCGAAATTCTCAATTTCTTCGCGGAGCAGCCGCGTTATTTCATCCGCACGGATTTGAGCCATACGTGTAAATTCCCTCTAAAACAACCCGAATTGGCTTGAGCCCTATACCGCCAGTTTCCGGCGCAAGGACTCCAACTGGCCGCGCACGCTCCCGTCGTAGACAAGGGACCCGATGCGGGCAACCAAACCGCCCAGCAGCGCCGGATCGGTCGAGTAGGCACAGCGAACGGCGCGGCCGGTGTGGCGGGCGAGCTCGGCTTCAAGCTGGGCTTTGGCGCCGCCGCTCAATTCCACCGCACTCGTCACTTCCACCTTCACCGTTCCGCTGCGCTCATCGAGGATCTTTTCAAACGCGGCGCGCATCTGCGGGAGCAAGCCCCCGCGGCGGTTTCGAACCACCAGATTCACGAAATTCCGGACCACCTGCTCCATGCTCAGCGAACCCGCCAGGCGCGAAATCACCTTGGCCTTGTGCGTGGTGGAGACGGCGGGCGACTGCAGCACATTCCGCAGCTCCGCCGAGGAGGTAATGACCGAGTCAAGCGACCGCAACTGAGAGACGACCGTCTGCGGATCGATGGCGCCCTTCGAGCCTAAAACGACGTCGGCGAGGGCATTGGCATAACGGGAGGCGACGGCAAGCGACATGGTCTATTTACGGGCAGCGCCAAGCTGCGAAACGAAGCTGGTTACCAACTTTTCCTGCACGGCGCCGGACATGCGCTGGCGAATCTCACCGGAGGCGAGCTCGACGGCCAGCTCCGCGGTGCGCCGCTTAAGCTCGGCGGAAGCGAGCTTGGTGGCCGAGGCGATCTCAAACTGAGCCTGCGCCTGAACCCGTTCGAGCGTCTTGGCGGTTTCCACCTTCAAACGCTCGGCCTCGGCGGCCATCTCTTTCTTCGATTCCCCTCGCAAAGACGCGATTTCGGATTCGAGGTTCGCCACGCGCCGCTCGATTTCCGACACCTGGCGCTCGGCGGTCTCCCGCATCCTGGCGGCTTCGGTCAGCCCGGATTGAATCTCGGCCGTGCGGGAGCGAAAGAACGCCCCGGCGTGCTTGTTGATCAGATAGCCGAGAACGGCCACAAGAATCACGAAGTTCGCCCATTTCCAGAGAATGCTGGGCTCGGCGTGTTCGCCTCCATGCTCGGCGGCGAAGGCGGGAAGAGCCAACAGCGCAGTCAACAGACAGGCCGGGATCCTCAAGCGGCCCTCCCGTCGAGGATTTGAGCGCTGATCTTCCCGGCGAGGGAGCGCGCTTCGGCTTCAAGCCCCTGCTTAGCGGCGGCGGCCTCCGCGGCCAGTTGGTGGCGTGCCGCCGCGATCATTTCCTTCGATTTCGCCTGAGCTTCGGCGACCTGGGACTCCTGGCCGATCTTGAGGTCTTTGCGAATCTGTTCCTGATCTTTGTAAATGTCGTTACGGGCGGCCTGCATCATCTGGTCATACTGGCGCAGCTTTTCGTTAGCCTTGGCCAGCGCCTCTTCGGCGCGCTTACGGGCGCCGGCGGTCGCTTCCTCCCGCTGATGAAGCACCTTTTCCATGGGCCCGAAAAAGGTCGCTTTCAAATAAAAATGCAGGAGCACAATGATCAGGAAAGTCGGTACGGCGTTCAACAGAATTCCGCCGAGGGAGCTTAATAAGGCATCCATTTTAATGCTTCGGGAGACACAAGGGCGAGGCCAGCAGCCTTAGATTAAACCAATAGGATAACACGGCGGCCGGAGGGGGGTCAAATCGACGGAACGAACGCCTCTCGAAACCGTATATAAGCCATGGCAAACTTTTCGGCCGATTTCCGGTTCGCGCTTCGCCAGCTTCGCAAGAGCCCCGGATTCACCGCCGCCGCCCTCGGCTGCCTGGCGCTCGGCGTGGGCGCCACGTCGGCGATCTTCAGCGTCGTCAACGCCGTCGTGCTGCGGCCGCTCGCCTACGCCGATTCGGCCCGCCTGGTGCGCCTCTACACGGATTGGCCCGCCTGGACCGGAGGCGGCATGTTCCGCTTCGCGGTTTCCCCGCCCGAATTCGACACCCTGCGCCGCTCGGCCCAAACCTTTGAAAGCATCGACGCCTGGCAGTCGGGCGGAGCCAATCTCGCGCCGCCGGGCCGCGAGCCGGTGCGCGTCAACATGACGCAGGTCAGCGGCGGATTGATGAGCGCGCTCGGCGTGCAGCCGTTCCGCGGACGGGTGCTGACGCCCGCCGACGACGCCGAAGGCGCGCCCCTGCAGACGGTGCTCTCCTATGGACTTTGGCAGGGGGCGTTTGGCGGCGACGACGGAGCCGTCGGCCGCGAAGTGCTGGTCAATGGCGTTAAGACCACCATCGCCGGCGTCATGCCGCGCGGCTTCGAGTTTCCTCCGGGCGAGCCCGAGGCGGCCGAAATGTGGACTCCGCTGCAGTTGGCGCTGCGCGACATGGATCGCTGGGGCAACCATCGCCTCGCGCTGGTGGGGCGGCTCAAATCGGGTACGACGCTGGCGCAGGCCGCCCGCGACCTCGATCGCATCGAGAGCACGCATGTGGAATCGAGGGGGCCCACCGGGCACCGGTTCGATCCGAAGACGCACACTCTGTCGGCGTATCCGCTGCTCGAGGAGACGGTTGGCAACGTGCGTCCGGCCATGCTCCTGATGCTCGGCGCCACCGGACTGGTGCTGCTGATCGCTTGCGCCAACGTCGCCAACCTGTTGCTGGCCCGGGCCCAAACGAGGCAGCGCGAAGTCGCGCTGCGGCAGGCCATGGGAGCCACCCAGGGCAGCCTGCTGCGCCAGTTTCTCATCGAGGGGCTGCTGCTTTCCGGAACCGGCGCCGCCCTCGGGCTCGGCCTGGCCTGGGCGTTGCTGCGCGTGATCCTCGCGGTGGGCGGCCCGAGCATTCCGCGCGCAGGCGAAGTGGGCCTCGATGGCGCGGTGCTGGCGTTTGCGGCCGCCGCGGCGGTGGCCACCGGCCTGGTCTTCGCGATGGCGCCGCTCGCCCAGACCATCCGCGCCAAGCTGTTCGACACGCTCAAGGCGGGCGGCCGTTCGACGGCCACGCGCGAGGCTCACTGGCTGCGCCACGGGCTCATTGTGGGAGAGATGGCGCTGGCGGTGATGCTGCTCGCCGGCGCAAGTCTGCTGCTTGACGCCTTCCGCCGCCTGACGCGGGTCGAACCTGGCGTCCGCGGCGCCGAACAGGTGATGACGATGCGCGTCACGCTGCCGCAACAGACGTACTCGCAGCCCGCCGGTTCGCAGCGGTTCTGGCGCGAGACGCTCGAACGCGTGCGGAACCTGCCAGGCGTGACGGCCGCGGGAATCCTCAACGGACTGCCTCCCCAGCGGCCCCTCAACGCCAACGATACCTACATCGAAGGCTTCGTGCCCGTGCCCGGCGGTCCCATGCATAACGTCGACTATTGGAACGTCGCCTCGCCCGGAGCGTTCGAAATGCTTGGCGTGGAGCTGGTGGAAGGGCGCCTGCTTGAGCCTCGCGACGGCGACGGCGCGCCGCCCGTGCTCGTGGTGAACCAGACGTTGGCCCGCACGTTCTACGGCAAGGAAAGCGCCATCGGGCGGCGCGTGAAACCGGGCGGCAAACCCACCGACAACAGCCCCTGGTACACGATCGTCGGGGTGGTGAAAGATATCAGGAACCGCGGACTCGATCGATCCGCCGGCACCGAATTGTTCTTCTCGCATGCACAGGCCGGCAATCTGCGCTTCGGCACGCTGCTGGTGAAGACAACGGGCGATCCGTGGAACGTGTTGGGTCCGGTGCGCGACCAGATCCGCGCCCTCGACCCCTCGCTGCCGCTCGCGCAGGTGCGTCCGCTCGACGAAGTGATCGCGCAGGCACGGGCGCGTCCACGGTTCCTCGCCCTGCTGCTGACGGTTTTCGCGTCGGTGGCGCTCGGACTCGCCGCGCTCGGCATCTTCAGCGTGATGAGCTACGCCGTGTCGCAGCGCACCAGCGAATTCGGGGTACGCATGGCGCTGGGCGCCCAGACGGGCCAGGTGCGGAGCCTGGTGCTGGGGCAGGGAATGCGTCTGGTGCTGGCCGGGATCGTGGCCGGGGCGCTGCTGAGCGCCGCCCTGACGCGGGTCATCCGCAACTCCGTCGCGGGCCTGGGCGAAGTGCACTGGATGCCGCTTGCGATTACCGCCTTAGTGCTGGTGGCCGTGAGCCTGGCCGCCTGCTGGACGCCGGCGCGGCGCGCCACCCGGGTGGATCCCGTGCTCGCGCTGCGGAGCGAGTAAGCTCAAATCTCCGGACCCAGCTTCTCCAGCGCGAAACGAACCAACTGGCTGCGCGTGCGCACGCCGGTCTTGGCGAACAACTGCTGCAGCGCCGCCTTCACCGCGCTTTCCGACAGGTTCAACGCCGAGGCGATCTCCTTATTCGAGCTGCCTTCGAGCAGCAGCCGCAGCACCTGCCGGTCGCGGTCGGTCAGATGCGAGTTCCGCTCCTCGGGCTCGGCGGTACCGGGCTTCATCAGTCCCTGCAGATACTCCTGGTCGATCAGGAACCGGCCCGCCGCCGCCTCCTGAATGCTGCGATGCAACTGTTCGGGGGAATGTTTCTTGTGAAAAATTCCGGAGATTCCCAGCCGGATCAACTCCAGCGCGTCGCGATCCTGCACGCCGGCCGTAACCACCAGCGTGCGGCCTTCGAATCCGCGCTCCCGCAGCTCGCGGATCACCGTCAGCGCGGTCGATACGCCCAGATCGAAATCGAGAATGAGGACGTCCACTTCGAGGTTCCGCAGCCGTTCGAGCGCGGCCTCGGCGGAATCGGCGCTGCCCACCACGTCGAGCGTCTCATCGGTGTTCAGCAGACGCAGCAGGCCCTCGCGGAACAGGGCATGGTCGTCGACCACGAAGACACGAATCTTTCCGGCCATTCCTAGTAAGTGCGCAGCACTACATCGAACCGGCAGCCCTTGCTGGCCGGCACATAGCGCAGTTCTCCATCGAAAACGCGCAACATCGCGCGCGACACATAGAGGCCCAGCCCGGACCCGTCGGCATCCTCACGAAACGGCTTGAAGAGTTTCGAAACGTCGTCCACGCCCGGGCCGCTGTCCTCGAACGTGATCGTAACGGTGTCGCCGTTGGCCTCTACGCGAACCTCCAGTATAGCTTCGCCCCCGCGCTGGACCGCGCGCAGCGAGTTCTGCGAAAGATTGAGAAAAACCTGCAGCAGGGCGTGCGGATCGGCGTGCGCTTCGGGAAACTCGCCGCGGTACTTCCAGCGGATTTCGCCGCCGATATCGGACCAGTCCTGCTCGATCACGACGCGCAGTTCCTCAAGCACCGCCGCCACGTCGGCGCGGGAGGAGGCCTCCTCTTTGCTCTTATGCAGCTCAAAGGCGGAAATGCGCATCAGCCCTTCGGCCAAAGCGCCCAGCGCGTTGAAATCGGCGCCGCGGGCTACTTCCGGAAAGCGCTGCAGGTTCGAGATCACCACCCGCACCGCCAGGCACAGGTTGCGAATTTCGTGCGCCACTGCGCCGGCCAGCAGGCGGTTGGCGGCCGTCACATGCCGCAAGCTCTCGTGCTCGCGCTCGCGCACCTCTTCCGAGCTGTCCACCAGAATCGCGGCCAGCCGCCGCTGCCCTTCCTCTTCGTAAGTGGAAAACCACGCCGTGACGGGAAAATGCTGGCCGCCCCGCCGTCTGGCCCGGCTGGCGGACGCCGCGCGCATCGGTGTACCGCCGGAGGCGACGCGCAGCGCACCCGCAAACAGCGGCACGTGCTCACCGACGGCAGTACCGATCAGCGAACCCGGCCTTTCATACCCCAGCATCTGGTGCGCCGCGCGATTGGCCGCCAGCACGCGCGCCTGATGATCGAGCGTCATGATAGCCGCCGGGCTCGATTCCACCAGCATCCGCAGTTGATCCTCGGCCCGGCGGCGCATATCTTCCTCGGTCTTCAGCCGCGCGTAGGCCGCCAGAATCTCGCGCCGGTTACGGTTCGTTTCTCCGATCAGTAATCCAGCGGCGCTGTAGGCGAGCACCGCCATGCCGAAACGCAGCGCGTATTCCACACCGGCGATGGCGGGCGTGAACAAAGCGCGGGCGTAAGCGCAAAGAACCGCCAGCAGAATGGTCTGCCAGCGGTTCACTACGGTGGAAGCCACCACGACGGGCAGCACGTAAAGGATACCCAACGAGTAGTCGAGGTCGTATACCCATTCGAGGGCCATGACCACGGCGAGCAGGATGGCGGCCAGCCCCATCACCTGCGCGCGCCCGGACCTGCGGGATATCCCCCAAGACTCCAGAAACTGAGCGATCACCTTCTTGAGTCTACTGTAGACCCAGTTCGGCGACCCACCGCTGCCGTGTTGCGACAATGGCCTGCTCGGTCACGTTCGGCTTCTCCCAGCGCGCCTGCGCATGCCCGGTCTCCAGATTCCAGGAGGGCAAGTCCGTTTCCCGCTTCACATACACGGCGGGGCAGAAGGCGGAGTCGCCCAGCCCGGCGCCGAGTCCGAACCAGCGCGTGAGCCAGGGCTCCTCGCCATGCAGGAAGACGACGTCGGCATTGCACTTGCGCAGCATGCCGTTGAGTTCCCGGCGGCCTTCGCCCGATGCGATATGAACCTCCGGCGCGATCGGCGACTTGCTGCAAAGCTGCAGCAGTTCCCTGGTGGCGCGCCGCGGTTCCACCGCGCCGTGGTTGCCCAGCAGGACCGCGCTTTCCTCAACGTCCGGCAGGCCGCGCAGCAGGTGCAGCTTGGCGTTGACCTTGTGCGCATAGTCGATGGCGAACGGCAGATGGGAAGTCGCCCCACTGCGGAAATCCACCCAGCAGGCGACGTTCTCCACGCGCTGTCCGAGCTTGGCCGCCTGGGTGCGCCGCCCCATCGTCCAAACCGGCAGGCCGTATTCGGAAAGCAGGCGCGACCGCAACGACCGCTCCCCCAGCCTTGGCAGCCGCAGCGACCCGGATGCGGGCGCCACGATGAGGCTCACCGGCCACGAATCCAGGTGCCGCCGCACGGCGTCGAGCAGCGGCCGGCGGATGGCGAAACGCCGGCAGGTGGCGTAGCTGTCGGCTTCGGGAAAGAAGCTGTCCACGTGGGCCTGCGCGGCCGATTGCGTGGTGTGCGCGGGGTCGTAGGCGTGCAGTATCGAAAGCCGCACCTTCAACGCATCGGCCATCTGGGCGATCGCCGGAACCGCACGGAAGCAGGAATCCGAAAAATTGGTCAGAAACAGAATGTCCAACGGATGTTGAGTCGACATGTTAGTAAGAGAATCCTTCCACGGGACGCACCTCGGCGGGCACGGTATTTTCTCCGAGGCTTTGCAGCAGGTTGATTTCGATGGCGCGCGACAGCGTACTCATGGGTGTATCGTGTACGGTGTTTTCAAACGGATTCTCGATGTCGCGGCCAATGGTATCGAGTGAGACGAAGATCAGACTGATCAGCGTGGAAGCGAGCGGCGTCAGCATGCCCAGCCCCTCCACCAGTCCGAACGGCAACAGCAGGCAGTAGACGCCCACCAGCACTCGCGGAAAATATTCGTACTGGCGGGGCATCGGCGTGTTCTTGATGCGCTCGCAGGCGCCCTGGACGTTACACAGGTCCGAGAGCGAGCGGTCGATGGCGGCGAACCGGTACGAGTCGAGCCGGCCGGTGTCGAACAGCTTGCGCAGAGTGCGCGCCTTGATCATCAGAATGCCAGCCGGAACGTTCTTCTGCGTACGCAGAAAATCCACCATGGCGGGGGGCAGCCAGCGGCTCAGCTCCGGAAACGGATTCTGCTTGCGCAGGTGGCAGCGCAGCGCGTGCACATATCCGATTTGCAGTTCCACCAGCCTCTCGCGAAGGGGATCTTCATCGGCCAGCGTTAAAACCTGTCTGGCGAAAGTACGCGAAGTGTTGACGAGCGATCCCCACAGCGTACGCGCTTCCCACCAGCGGTCGTAAGCCGAATTATTGCGGAAAGCGAGAAACACGCTGAGCGCACCGCCGATCATCGATAGCGGCAGCGTCGGCAGGGAAAGCCATGCGAGTCCGAAATACGTGTAAACGAACGCGACGGCGATATCGAACGCCAGCACCAGGCTCAAGCGCTTGGATACTTGCGGCCAGAGGCGTCCGAGTGGGAGGTGGTTTCGAACAATCATCCTGTCCTCACGTTAAGGCGGGACAGACGATAAAACCAGATATCGGACGGGAATCTGGTGGGTCGGCCGAACGATCGGCCGGAAATCGTGTGGATCGGCCAAAAGATAGGTTGACATTCCAAACGATTCCTTGCCTGCTGCGAAGAACGCCGTGTTCTACAATCGACCTCAATGGGCCGATCCACCCTCCTCTTTTTCTTCGTTACCGCCCTGCTTCGCGGTCAAGCCACCGAAGGCACCATCCTCGGGACCATCGCCGACGCCTCGGGCGCCGCCATCGTGAACGCCCCGGTTCGCATCACCAACACCGGCACCGGCGCCGTGCGCGCCACCGCCACCAACGACACCGGCGAGTACGTGGTCACCAACCTGCCTCTGGGCGATTATTCGGTTAGCGCCGAAGCGCCCGGCTTCAAGCGCGCCGTCAATCCGGCCGTACCCATTACGGTGAAGGCGCGCGTGCGCGTCGATCTTCGCCTGGAAGTGGGCGAGACGTCGCAAAGCGTGGAAGTATCGGGCGCCACGCCGTTGATCAAGACCGATACGGCCGAGGTGGGCGGCGTGGTTTCGCGCCGCGTGCTGCAGGACATCCCCGTCTTCGGCCGGAATTTCCTGGCGCTGGCCGCGCTGGTGCCAGGCACCACCAACGGTCCGCCGGCCAGCCGCCAGCGCGATTTCTCCGGCGCCTCGGTCACCATCGGCGGCGCATCGGCCGAAGCCAACAACTTCATCATCGACGGCATCTCCAACAACATGGAATTTTCAGGCGCCATGGGAGTGGTGCCCGCCATCGACGCGATCCAGGAGTTCGCGATTCAGACCAGCCAGTATTCGGCGGAATTCGGCCGCTCCGGCGGCGGCGTGGTAAACGTGGCGATCAAGTCCGGCAGCAATGAATGGCATGGCTTCGCCTACGACTATCTGCGCAACGACAAGCTGGACGCGCGCCCCTTCGACTTCACCTTCACCAATCAGCCCAAGCAGCCGCTGCGGCGCAATCAGTTCGGCGCCGGACTCGGCATGCCCATCGTGCGAAACCGCGTGTTCCTGTTCGGCAACTACGAAGGAACGCGGAACCCCAGTTCGAACATCGCCACCTACATCATGTCTTCGGAGGCCGAGCGGCGCGGCGATTTCAGTTCGTCGAACATCCTTTACGCCGATCCGGCCACCACGCGTCCCGACGCTTCAAACGCTCTTGGCATCCGCACGCCGTTTGCCGGAAACCAGGTGCCCGCCTCGCGCATCGATCCCATGGCAACGCGCCTGCTCGGCTTCTTCCCGCTTCCCAATTTCCGCGATCCCAATCCGAACGTGCGCAACAATTTTCTGGTTTCCGAACGCAGCCAGGACAGCTTGAATTCTTTCAACCTCAAAGGCGATGGCGCGGTGAACGCCGCCAATTCCCTCACGGCGCGTTTCTCGCAGCAGCGCGGCGGCCGGCGCCGTTCGTTCTGGATGCCGGAAGACCGCCTGGGCGGACGCGCCGCGCTCGACGCCACCAACACCGGCCTTACTTACACCCATGTCTTTCGTCCCACCGTGGTGAACGAAGCGCGCGCCGGCTACAACTACCTTCGCTTCGGCAATGAGATGCTGAATACCGAAAACGTCATGGATGAGTTCCGCATTCCCGGCTGGAACACCGTTTCCTTCGCGCGCGGCTTTCCCGCCCTGAACATCCGCAACTATCAGGCCACGGCCATCATCCGGCCTATCGCCAGCGTGCCCACGCCTTTCTTCCTGGTGGAACACTCCTGGCAGTTCATGGATAACCTGAGCTGGCAGGCAAGTCGTCATGCGTTGAAGTTCGGCGCCGAAGCGGGCCGCATCGCCAACAACCGCTTCCAGGGACGCAACGGCGGCGGGTCGCTGAGCTACGACGGCACCTACTCGACGCCGGTAGTGGGCGCGGCGCTTGAAGCGCTTCGCACCGGCATGACCGACGCGCTTCTCAATCAGGCGCGCGGATTTTCGACCAACTACCAGTTCGACGGTGTGCGTATCCGCAGCTCGCGCGCCAGTTGGTTCGCCCAGGACGACTTCCGCCTGAACTCGCGCCTCACCCTGAACATGGGCGTGCGCTGGGAATACTTCAGCCCCTGGAGCGAAGAGCAGAACCGCATGCTGAACTTCGACCTTGCGACCGGGCAAAGGCTGTTGGCCGATAGCACGCGCCGCATTGTCCGCGATCTGGTGGGTGTTCCCAATGGCGATATGCCGGCAGGCTGGCGCTACACCTCGAATTCGGAAATCGTGCCGCGCGCCAACTGGAAGAATTTCTCGCCGCGCTTCGGCTTCGCCTATAACGTGGGCCGCAACGTGGTGCTGCGCGGCGGCTACGGACTTTTCTATGCCGTCACGGTCAGCAACAACTTCAACAATGCCGGCACCGATGGCAGTCCTTTCTTTTTCGACTTCTCCCTGGCCTCCGAACTGGACCGGCCCATTCTGCCGCGTACCGGTTTTCCCGCCGGCGGCGCGGCGGGCGCTTTCGGGGCACGCACCTTCAGCGCCTACTACGGACCTTTGAACCGGCCCGATCCTTACACGCAGAAGTGGAGCTACAACATCCAGTGGAATCCGTTCCGCCGCACGGCGATCGAGGCCGGGTATACCGGCCAGCGCGCGTTACGCTTTTCCACGCTCGCTCCCGCCAATACGCCGCCGCCGGGGCCGGGCGCGGTGCAGGATCGCCGTCCGTATCCGAACGTGGGTTTCTTCTACTACTACATTCCTGTGAACGACTCCAATTATCACGGTCTGGAAGTCACCCTGAAGCAGCAGGAGTTCAAAGGCTTCTTCCTGCAAAGCGCCTTCACGTTTTCCAAGTCCATGTCCTATACACAAGGCACCGATGGCGGCGTGCTGAACGATGCGTTCAACTATCGCTACGACTACGGCCCGTCGAGCTACGATTTCCGCAAGCGCTGGGTGACGGCGCTGACCTATCGCGCGCCGGTGCTGCAAGGTTGGAACCGGCTCGCCCGCACGGCCCTGGGCGGATGGGAGACCTCCGGCCTGGTGACGCTGCAAGGAGGATATCCGTTCACCGTCGCCGTCACCGGACCGCAGCTCAACAATGGCGCCGGTACCAATCGCGCGAACCTGCTGCGCAACCCCAATCTCGGCGCTGAGGCCAACCGCGACCGCTGGTTTGACACGTCGGCTTTCAGCGCTCCGCCGAACTTTGTCTGGGGGACGCAGGGCAAGGGGATGCTGCGCACGCCTGGCCTCGCGCAGGTGGATTTCGCGCTGCAGAAGGTGTTCCGCGTACAGGAAGCCAAACGCGTCACCGTGCGCATGGAAGCGCAGAATTTCTTCAATCGCGTTCAGCTTGGCGCTCCGGCCGCGACGCTGGGCGCTCCGAATTTCGGCGCCATTCGAAGCTTGCAGGCCGGTCCACGCAACATCCAGTTGGTGGGCCGGTTCGATTTCTGACCAACGCTATGACACGCCGCCAATGGTTGGCTCTCACCGCTTCGGCGCCCCTGGCTCAAGCCGCCGGCGCCATCGATCTCGGATCGCGCCGCGAACTCTTCGTGGACCGCTACCTCATCGAAAGCCTCAATGGCGCCGCGCTGCGCCTGCATCCGCCCAGGCGCGAAGCCGATGCCATCACGCTCGATCGCCCCTGGGAAGGCGCCTTCTCCAACTACGTCACCGTCATTCGCGAAGGGACGAAGTTTCACCTTTACTACCGTGGCCTGCCCGCTTCGGGCAAGGACGGCAGCGATGCCGAGACCACCTGCTACGCCACTTCCACCGATGGCCGCACGTTTGCGCGTCCCGATCTTGGCTTGTTTGAAATTCACGGCACGCGCCGCAACAATGCCATCCTCGCCGGCATGGCCCCGTTTTCGAGCAACTTCAGCCCGGTGCTCGATACGCGGCCGGGTGTCAGTGAGGCGCAGCGCTTCAAAGCTCTCGCGGGTACACGCAAAACAGGACTGGTGGCGTTTCAATCGGCCGACGGCGTTCGTTGGAAGAAGATGAGCGAAGAGCCCGTGTTTCGCGACGGAGTGTTCGACTCGCAGAATCTCGCCTTCTGGTCGGACACCGAGCAATGCTACGTGCTCTACTTCCGCACCTTCAAGCCGGTGGACGGGAAGCGCTATCGCTGGATCAGCCGCACCACCAGCACCGATTTCCTGAACTGGACCGCGCCAGTCGACATGAGCTTCGGCCCCGCGCCGCCCGAACATCTCTACGTCAACCAGACTCATCCCTACTTCCGCGCCCCGCACATCTATATCGCCCTTGCCGCGCGTTTCATGCCGGGCCGCCAGGTGCTCGATGACGAAGAGGCCCGGGCGTTGAAAGTAGACCCTGGATACTTCAAGGATTGCGCCGACGCTGTGCTGCTGACTTCGCGCGGCGGCGCAACCTATGACCGCACGTTTCTCGAAGCATTTCTACGGCCGGGCCTCGGCCTCGAAAACTGGGTCTCGCGTAACAACTATCCGGCGCTGAACACCGTTCAAACGGGACCCGAGGAGCTGTCGTTCTACACCCTCAGCAACTACGGCCAGCCGAGCGTCCATCTGCGCCGCTATTCGATGCCGCTCGACCGCTTCGCCTCCATCGGGGCGCCATACGCGAGTGGCGAGTGCCGCACCAGGCCGCTGCGCTTTGCCGGCGGCCGGTTGTGGTTGAACTATTCCACTTCGGCCCCCGGCGGCGTTCGCGTGGAGATTCAGGATGAGGCGGGAGCCGCGCTCCCCGGCTTCACCCTGGCCGATTCGGTGGAACTGATCGGCGACCGGATCGAGCGCGCGGCGCGCTGGAAGTCCGGCCCGGCGCTCGATGCGCTGGCGGGCCGCACCGTGCGTCTGCGCTTCGCCCTGCGCGATGCCGATCTATTCGCGCTGCGCTTCGGCTGATCGCTACAATCAAGTCGAGATGACCCGCGCCGAATTCGGCTTGCTGCTGGCCATGCAGTTCGGCCGCTATCCCAAAGCACAGCCGCGCAAAGAGGATGAGCGTGTCTTCCCCGTCTTCCACGGAAAGATCCGCGAATTGACGCGATCGAAACTGGATCTGGAAGTGGAGGACGGCAACCGCATGGAGCTTCGCGTCCAGAAAGGCACGCGCTTCTACAAGGGCACTCAAGCGGCCAAGCCCTCCGCTTTCAAAGCGGGCGATGAGGTGGCCGTGGAGGCGAAGCACGCCCCCGACGCCTCGCTCGACGCCATCAGCGTGCGGGCGAAGTAGCGGGCGCGATGGAGAACTTCATGCGCGTGGCGCTGGACCTGGCGCGCGAGGCGGGCCGCGCGGGCGAAGTGCCGGTGGGGGCCGTGGTGGTTCTCGATGGCCAGATCGTGGGGCGCGGCGCGAACGCCTCCATCACGCGAAACGATCCCACCGCGCACGCCGAGATCCTTGCCATTCGGGAGGCTTCGAGCGCTTTAGGCAACTACCGGCTGGATGGCGCCACGCTCTACGTGACGCTGGAACCTTGCACGATGTGCGCCGGAGCGCTGGTGCATGCGCGCCTGGCGCGTGTGGTGTTCGGCGCCCGCGACTTACGCTTCGGCGGGGTGCGCGCGAAGTTTCAGATCGCCGATTCCGATTTGCTCAACCATCGCGTGGAAGTGGTGGAAGGCGTGCTTGCCGCCGATTGCCTGGCGCTGCTCAAGCAGTTCTTCGCGTCGCGCCGCACAGGGCCGGCGGGCCCGCCAGAGGTGTAAGAACTCGCGGAGTGGCAAGCCCGCCAGGCTCCGTTGTGCGGGCGAGTTCCTCAAAAGCGAACAGGGACCGGCGCGGTCCACCAACGGGCCAGGAACCAAAGCTCGCGCCGGTCTCCGTTGTTCGCGGTTCCTCAAAAGCTATATCGGATCGTTAGCACCGCGTGCGAATTACGCCGGTACTGGCCGAGGAAATCCGTCTCCTCACCCGTCAGCCAGACAAAGCCCGTGGTGGCGCGCCAGTGCTGCCCGAACGTCTGCGAGTACTCGGCTTTCACATAGGCGCCGGTGCCGCTGCGCCGCACCGCCGTTTCCACCGCCAGGTTGCGCCGCGGATCGATGGTGTAGCCCGCGCGCCCCAGAAACGTGCGGGCGATGCCGCGGTCCGGCCCGAAAAACAACGGGTTCCGGTCGGCCGTAATGCGTTCGCCGGCATAGCCGCCCACGAACGACCATTCCCCCTGCTGCCGCTCCAACTGGACGACGTAGAGCAGATACTCGTCGGTACCGCGATCGGAGGAGGTGAAGTATCCGGCTTCGCCTTTGACGGTGAACCAGCGCAGCGGCACCGCCACGTCGGCGCCATACATGCGCAGCTTCGGGAAGAACCGCGCGATCCCGATGCCTGCCTGGGGCACGATGGCGATCTCGAGCGCGGGCAGATGATTGAACCCCTCGAAAAAGGAGCCCGATACTTCATAGCCGCGGCCCACGTGATTCCAGCGGGCGCCGAACTGGCCGCGGTCCGGATACCGCACACCCAGATCGGCGAAGGAAACGGCCGGCAACACCACCCAGCGCTGATTCACCAACGGTGTGCGGCTGGGCGTCATTCGCGGTGTGTAGACCAGGTCCACAGTCTCGGCGCCGCGTTCGTAAGTGGCGCGGGCCGCCAGCACACCCAGAAAATCGCTGTCGAGCACGTCCAGGAAATCGCGCGGCGCGAAACGATCGGTGGGGTTGAGAATGTCGGCCTTGCCCCAGCGGATAAATTGCTTGCCGAATTCCGCCGTCCAGCCTTTATTCGAGTAACTGGCGCTGAAGCGCCGCAACGACAACGCGGGGCGCAAAGTGGAGCGATCCTGCCAGTCGATGCGGGCCTCGCGCTCCACGCGGCGGTGCGTATCGGTGCGCGTGTCGATCGCTCCGCTGAACCTCCAGCGGCCGGTGAGATAGGCCGCGTCCCAGCGCAACACCGCTTCCCCCACCGCATGCCCGGAATCGCCCGGCGCCGCCTGTGGAAAGAAGAAGCCGCGAGTCTCCAGGTACCCGCGCGAGGTGAAATTCTGGGCTTGAAGCGCCGCCGCCAACAACAGCACGATCATGATTCGCGGCGCAGCGCCTGCAGCGTGAACATCTCTTCTTTGAGCGGCACGTTGTATTCCAGCTTATCGGTCTTGAGAACCGTCCTGCTCTTGCGCGCCAGATCCTCCACCTGCAGGCTCAATGGCGTCCAGATATTCTGAATCTGCTTGTAGTCGCCGTAGGTGATGCGCCGGATCAGTTTGCCGTCCTTGTAGCCCTCAATGCGAGTGAACACGTAGCGCGCCTTGTCCACCCACAGGTAGGAATGCGTGTATTGCGACGGCTTCGTTTTCTTCGGGCGCGACTCGATCTTCCAGGCGCCGCCCTCCTCGCCGAGCAGCTTGTACTCGTATTGATCCACGTCCCGCTCTTCGAGATCTTCGAAGCTGAAATCGGTGCCGAAGAATCGCGTCGAGCGGTCCTGGAACGCGATGCGCCGGTCGCGCTGCAGGGCCGGAGTCCACATCCACTGATCGGAAGCGCGGTCCGGATGATTGACGATCAGCAGCGCCACGCCCTTCACCTCTGGCGGCGCGGTGAATCGCAGAACCACTTTGCTATCGCCCGCCGAGCCGATGCGGTCGTAGATCCAGCGCTTCTCGGTGACCTTATCCTTGCTGTCGGTCACGCGCAGCCAACCCTCGTAGCGCTGCGAGTTCGACTTGGCTCTCGACTGCAGTTGTTCGAGGATCTGCTTGGCATCTTCGGCCCAGAGCGCGGCGCCGAACAACACGAGCAGCGTCTTACTCATATTCCAATGCCTCCACGAGCGAAGCGCGCACGGCGGATTCGGCCGGCCCCAGCGAAGAAAGCAGCGCCGCCCCCAGCATGGTGGGAATCAACAGCAGCGCGATGCGGAACGGGTATTGGTAATCGAGCTGCAACCCGGCGAGATCTTCGCGCAGAATACCCAGATAGTAATACAGGATGATGCCGCCGAGCGCGAGGCCGAGGATCACACTCACCGCCCCAATGCCGAGCGCCTCCATCCAGATCGCCTGGCGCACCTGACGACGCAGCGCGCCCACGGCCTGCAGTACGCCAAGTTCGCGGCGGCGGTCCGTGATCGACACCGTGAGGCTGTTGACGATGCCGAGAATCGCCACCAGCACGGCGACGAAAATCTGCAGATAGGTGAGCGCGAACCACTGATCAGTCACGCGGATGATGTAGGCGCGCACCTGGTCGTTGGTCATGACGAACAGCCGCCGCTGGCCGCCAAACCGTTCGAGGATGCGGCGGCGGCCTTCCTCGGGCGTCACACCGGATTTCAAATAGACGCGAAAAACGTTGGCGGTGTCGTCTTTCCAGTACCGCTGCACCAGGCTGCGATCCATGAGGAAGGCGCCCTGCTGATCGGAATAGTCGATGGTGATGCCAAGCACGGGCAGTTTCAGTACGCCGGTTGGCGTGGGCAGCTCCAGCGTATCGCCGAGTTTGAGTTTGTGCAGGCGGGCCAGATTGTCCGCCACCACCACGCCGCGGCCTTGGGCGGCTTCGGCGTACATGGTTTTCGGGTCGCCGGCGGCCACTTTGGGGCGAACATGCCGTTCCAGGCTGGCGATGGAAGTCGCCACCAGCATCACCGGCTTGCCGTTGTAGATTACGCGCGCGGTGCGCACGGCCTGCACTTCCTCCACGCCTTCGACGGCGCGCATCTCATCGCCCATGACGGCGGGAAAGCGGAAGCTGCGCTCGGAGAGCGTTTCCGAAGCGCCCACGAACAAATCGGGATTGAGCGCCGCGTGCATCCATTCACGAATGGAAGTGTAGCTGGCGTTGGCTACACCCGCGAGGCCGACCACCAGCGACACGGCCAGCATCACCGCGGCAACCGTGTCCGAGGTCCGGCGTGGCGATTGCAGAAGGCTATCGGCGGCGAGCGCGCCTTCCACCGGCAGCGCCTTGCGCATCCCCGGCCTGAGGATCGCGATGACGCGGCGCACCAGCGCCGGCGTGAACAAAACGGAGGCCACCACCACCGAAAAATAGCCGATGTAGAGGCGTGCGGCGCTGGTTCCGCCGGCGAGCAGACAGACCAGCGCGATGGCGATGGCTGCGGCGCCAAGCATCGCGCGGGTGCGGCTTTCACTCGATGAGAACAACTCGGCGCCGCCCTTTTGCAGCGCTTTCACCGGGTCAACATGCGCGGCGTCGCGCGCGGGAATCCACGCCGCCAGGATGCTGGTGGCGGTGCCGATGGCCAGTGCGAACAGGATCAGGTCCGGATCGGCGGCCACGTCCGCGGTGCGCTGGGCGACGCCGTAAACTTCGCCGAGAAACGCCGAGAGATAGCCCGCCATCCCGCGAGCCAGCAGCAGTCCGAAGAAGACGCCGGCGGCCGAACCCGCCAGCCCCATCAAGGCGCTTTCGAGCAGGAACAGTCCACGAATCTGGGCCCGCGAGGCGCCAAGCGATCGCAGGATGCCGATCTCGGAACGCCGCTGCGCCACGGCGATGGAAAACGTGTTGTAGATGATGAACAGCCCGATCAGCAAGGCGAAAAGGCTGTTGAGCGAAGCGCCGATGGAGAACAGGCGTGAGATGGATTCGAACTGCTTGCCCCGGGACGAAGGCGGATCCACCTGCAGTCCAGGCCCCAGCGCGGCTTCAAGAGCGGCGCGCCCCCGTTCGACCGCGACGCCCGGCTTCAGCGTGAGATCGATGCGATCGAAAGTGCGTCCGCGGCCCAGCATCTTCTGCGCGGCGTAGATGTCGACGATGGCCAGGCTGCCGCCAAAAGCGCTGGCCAGACCGCCCGGCTTCATGATGCCGCGAATCACGAACTGCTTGCGGCCGTCCATCGTATCGAGCGGCAGCCTGCTGCCGATCTGGAACCCGTTGGCGGCGGCGAAGTCGCGCGTGATCATCAACGAATCGGGCTGCGCCAGAAACACCAGCGGATCGTCGATGACGGCGTCCTCGCCGGATTCCAGATCGTAGTCGCGCAGGCTGCGATCGCCGGTCATGTCGACACCCAACAGGAAGAGGTTGCCCTGCCCCGCGATACCGGTCGCTGCGGTGGCTTCGATGACAGGGACGGCAATATCGACCTCAGCCACCGCCTGCGCCTTTTCGAGAATCTCTTCCGGGAATCCGGCTTCCGACGCGGTGATCTGCAATTGCGCCTTGCCCGCGATGCGGTCCACGGTTTGCTGGAAGCCATGCAGCACGGCATCGTTGGCGGTGCGCATGCCGACGAAAACAATGACGCCAAGAGCGATGCCGGCAAGCGTGAGGATCGTACGGAGTTTGTGTTTGCGGACGTAGGGAAAGGTCAGCAGGCGCAGAAGGATCATCGTGTGGCTTGGATAGTGGCCCTAAGCCTCATTTTAGATGGTGATGACAGTCCTCCTTCAGGGCATCGGAAGAAGCGGCCGGCAGAGCGTGGCTGGCCGCTCCGAATCGATTTGGCTCGCTATCGGGAACGGCGTCGCCGCATCAGGTATCCGGCGAGTAACGCGCCGCCCGCCAGTCCGAACGTCGCCGGTTCCGGCACATCGGCGACAGTGATGATGTCGTGCTCGGTTGCCGCCACGCCGTTGGCGAAGATATCGAACTCGTACGTTCCAGGCGCTATCCCCGTGAACGTTACCGAGAATTGCCGTGTGGCTCCTCCCGGTACCGCCATGCAGCCGAGTGGATCGGTGCACGCAAAAGAGACTCCAAGGCCAGGGAAGGTCGCCGACGTCATAAAGGTGAGGTTAATCGTGGACGTCACGGTGCCAACGGCGCTCAGAATCGCGGCCGCCACGCCAGCGGGATTGTTGTTGTTGGTAATCACACCGCTCGTCGCGGCTACGATCGCGCTGGCCTGTCCGCCGCTGTCGATGCCGCCGCCCGCCGAAGCGGTATTCAATGCAGCGACGATGATGTTGTTGTTTGTCAAGGCCGCGATCGCGGCGGCCTGCGTAACCGTGGCCGTATGCGACGGAGCGTCCCCAAACCAGATCAGGACCCTCGCCGCTCCTGGTCTCCAGCCCGTGACCTGGCCGGTCGAAAGCCCTCCGGCCGTTGCGGCCCCCGAGGTCGCCACCTGATGCAGGGCGAAAAAGTTGGCTTCGGGAAAGTCTCCGCCGCCGGCCGCGAACCAAGTATTGATCTCGGCAAGCGATAGCGCGGAATTGGTGCTGATGGGTTGCTGCAGCTCGTAGGCTCCCGCCGGTGTCACTCCTTCGCTTGGGTCGCCGAGGTAGCGCCCGACTCCGAAGGCGACATCGGTGATGGTCGATTGGAGCGAGCTCAGGATGCTGGTCGCGCTGGAGCGAACCCCACCAATAATTCCTCCCATACTGCCGGTATTATCGGCGAGGAGGAATATATCGGCCCGGCTGGCCGCCGTCGCGTCGAGCGTGATGCTCTTATTGACTGTGAAGGACTCGCCAATGCCGATGGTCTTAACCGTACTGGCTGGCGTGATTGTGGCCGCCGCACTCTTATCTGCGGTCAGAGTCAGCACCGCGGCAGCGACAATTGTAACGAAACTTACATTCGAACTTCGGCTCATTCTCATTCCTTTCGAGCGTGAACAAGCGCGAACGGCATGAGTAAGCCATATAGATTAGGCTCTTCGGGTTGGAGTCAGTTTGAATGAAGTGTAAAATACTGTCAACACCCCAGTTTGTGGTATTGTGTTCTAGAAGTTATAAGTGTTGTGTTTTGCTTAGGACGTCACTGTTTTCGACTTCATCAACTCTTCGATATTGACGAGTTCCGTCGGATAGTCGCCCGTGTAACACGCATAGCAATATTCCACCCGCTCATCCTCCACCGACTGGCGCAGATTGGTCAGCGACAGGTACTCGAGCGAATCGGCCTCTACATAGCGGCGGATTTCATCCACCGTGTGATTGGCGGCGATCAACTCGTTCTTGGTCGGCGTGTCCACTCCATAGAAACACGGGGAAATGGTGGGCGGGCACGAGATGCGCAGGTGCACTTCCTTGGCTCCCGCCGAGCGCACCATGCGCACGATCTTGCGCGAAGTCGTGCCGCGCACGATCGAATCGTCCACCAGCACCACGCGCTTGCCTTCCAGCAGGCTGCGGATGGGATTCAGCTTGAGGCGCACGCCAAAGTCGCGGATCGCCTGCGACGGCTCGATGAACGTCCGGCCGACGTAGTGATTGCGGATCAGGCCCATGCGGAACGGGATGCCGGATTCGGCCGAGTAGCCAATCGCCGGAGCCACACCGGAATCGGGCAGCGGCACCACCACGTCCGCTTCCACCGGGCTCTGCCGCGCCAGCCGCCGTCCCATCTGTTCGCGCGAAGTCTGCACGGACCGGCCAAAGACCATCGAATCGGGCCTGGCGAAATAGACGTGCTCGAACACGCATTGCGACTTCGGCTGCACCGGCGCGAAGCGCTCGCGATGCAGGCCCCCGGCCGATACGGTCACCATCTCACCCGGCTCCACATCGCCGATGTAGACGGCGCCGATCAGGTCGAAGGCGCAGGTTTCCGAGGCAAAGACGTAGGAAAACCGGTCGCCCGAAAGTTCCATGTAACCCATGGCCATCGGCCGGAACCCGTGCGGGTCGCGCGCCACAATGATCTGATCGCGAGCCAGCAGCACCAGCGAGAATGCGCCCTCCAGTTGCAGCAGCGCATCGCGCAGCGCCGCCGCCAGCGTCTTCTGCCGGGAGCGCGAAAGCAGATGGAGAACCACTTCGGTATCGCTCGAAGCGCTAAAGATCGCGCCTTCCTGCTCGAGCGTGCGGCGGATCTCCTTGGCGTTGGTGATGTTGCCGTTGTGGGCGATCGCGATACGTCCCTTGTTGGTGGCGACGCAGAAGGGCTGCGCGTTCAGCACCACCGTGTCGCCGGCCGTGGAATAGCGCGTGTGGCTGATGGCCTTATCGCCCGGCAGGCTGTTGATAATCTCCGCCGTGAAGATATCGGAGACATGGCCCATGGCCTTGTGGCAATACACGTCTTTCGAATCGGCGGAGGCGATGCCGGCGCTCTCCTGCCCGCGGTGCTGCAACGCATAGACGCCCAGTTTGGCTAGGGCCGAAGCCTCGCGATGGCCGTAGATCGCAAAAACGCCGCACTCTTCATGAAACTTGTCGAACATGTGTGTTGACGGGCTGGAGTAGACGCTCCAAGGCCCCCTCCCAGAGATGATGAAGTGCACTCACAGGACTGTCAATCAGCACAGCCCCCCGATTCGCGATCGTCAAACTACCGGAGACGGTGGCGCCGATTACCGGCGCGGCCACCTCGTGCGCGGAACAGATGGCCTGCACCCGTGCGGCATTCGCCGTCGAGACCAGCACCCGCGACGGCCCTTCGTGAAACAACAACAACTCCGGGCGCAGATCCGAATCCAGATCCATGCGCGCGCCAATGTTCCCGGGGGAGAAAGAACATTCGGCAAGGGCGACGGCCAAACCCCCGTCGCTCAAATCATGCGAGGATTCGGCCAGCCCTTCCGCCACCACCTGGCGAATGGCCGCCTGCACCCGCTTTTCGTAATTCATGTCGAGCGCCGGAGGGAGGCCCCACAGCGCCTTCAACACCTGCTTGGCATACTGCGTGCCACCGAAACGCACCTCTTCGGCCGGCCCGATGCCGCCGATCAACACCACGGCGCGGCCCGCGTTCTTAAACCGCATGCTCACCGGCGCCTGCGTCGGAAGCAAGCCCACCACGCCCAGAACGGGCGTCGGGAAGATCGCCTCGCCCAATGTCTCGTTATATAAGCTGACGTTGCCGCCGGTAATGGGCGTTTCAAAGTGCACGCACGCTTCCGACATGCCTTCGATCGCCTCCACCAACTGAGCCATGATCTCGGGCCGCTCCGGATTGCCGAAGTTCAGATTGTTGGTGGCCGCGACTGGCATCGCACCCACCGTAGAAAGATTGCGGCAGCATTCGGCCACCATCAGCTTCGCGCCTTCGCGAGGATCGAGCAAACAATACCGTCCGTTCCCGTCGAGCGTCATCGCCACGCTGGTTCCCGTCTCTTTGATGCGTACGATGGCCGCATCGGCTCCAGGTCCCAGGGTGGTATTTGTACGCACCATGTGGTCGTACTGTTCCCAGATGTAGCGCTTCGAGCAAACGTCGCCCGAAGACAGGATGGCGCGCAGATCGGCGCCCAGATCGCGCGAGGCGAACTCCGGACCGTTCATCGGCACCTTGCGCATCGGCTTGGTGTGCGGCCGGTCGTACATGGGGGCGGCGTCGGTCAGCGCCGGATTCGGGATATCGGCCACCACCTCGCCATGATGCTTCACGCGCATGCGATTATCGCCGGTGACCACGCCGATGGTGGCGGCTTCCAGACCCCACTTGCGGAAGACACGGAAGACTTCTTCTTCGCGCCCTTTTTCGGCCACCAGCAGCATACGTTCCTGCGATTCGGAAAGCATGATCTCGTAGGAGGAAAGCCCGGTTTCCCGCTGCGGCACCAGGTCGAGTTCGATTTCGAGGCCCGTACCGCCGCGCCCGCCCATCTCACACGTCGAGCAGGTAAGCCCCGCCGCGCCCATATCCTGTATGCCCACCACGGCGCCGGTCTTCATCGCTTCGATGCAGGCTTCCAGCAGCAGCTTTTCCATGAACGGATCGCCCACCTGCACCGTCGGCCGCTTCTGCTTTGACTCTTCGGTGAACTCGGCCGAGGCCATGGTGGCGCCATGCACGCCGTCGCGGCCCGTCCGCGAACCCACGTAAATCACCGGATTGCCTACACCCGCCGCCTTGGCGTAGAAGATATCGTCTTTGTGGACGACGCCCAGCGCGAAAACATTGACCAGCGGATTACCGTTATAGGACGCTTCAAACGCGCACTCCCCCCCAACCGTCGGCACGCCGAAGCAGTTGCCATAATGCGCGATGCCGGACACTACACCCTCGAAAATGCGGCGGTTGCGCGGGCCCGATGTCCCATCGTCGAGCGGGCCGAACCGGATGGCGTCGAGCACCGCGATCGGCCGCGCCCCCATCGTGAAAATGTCGCGCAGGATGCCGCCCACGCCGGTGGCCGCGCCCTGAAACGGCTCGATAAAGCTCGGATGATTGTGCGATTCGATCTTGAAAGCGATCGCGTAGCCCTGTCCGATATCGATGATTCCGGCGTTTTCGCCGGGCCCCTGCACCACCAGCTTGCTGCGCGTCGGCAGTTTCTTCAGATGGATCCGCGAGCTTTTGTAGGAGCAGTGCTCGCTCCACATCACGCTGAAGATGCCAAGTTCGGTGAAACTCGGTTCGCGGCCCAGTTCCTTGAGAATGACCTGGTATTCGTCCGGTGTGATGCGATGCGCCTGAAGGACTTCCGCCGGGAAGGCGCTCATCTGGCGACCGCCAGGGATTGCACCATCGAACCGAGCACCACCAGGCCGTCCGTGGAACCCATCAGCGGATCGGCCGCTCGTTCCGGATGCGGCATCATGCCCAGCACGTTGCGTCCGGCATTGCAGATGCCCGCGATGTCGCGCTTCGATCCGTTCGGGTTCTCGGCGTACCGGAACACCACCCGATCCTCGGCTTCCAGTTCGTCCAGCGTCCGGTCGTCGGCCACGTAGCAGCCCTCGCCATGCGCGATGGGAATCGTGAGTGTCTGCCCCTTCACCGCCATGGCCGTGAACGGAGTCCGCGTCGTTTCCACCCGCAGGCCCACGGGCTTGCAAATGAACTTCAGGCCGCGGTTGCGTACCAGCGCTCCGGGCAGCAGGCCGGATTCGGTGAGAATCTGGAATCCATTGCAGAACCCGGCGACCAGGCCGCCATCGGCGGCGAATTTTTTCACCGCCTTCAGAATGGGCGAAAACTTCGCGATCGCGCCGCAGCGCAGATAATCGCCGTAGGAAAATCCGCCCGGCACGATCACGGCATCCACATCGCCCACACGGTCCGAATCATGCCAAAGAAACTCGGCCTGTTGACCGAGGTTGTGGGATACCGCGTACCAGGCGTCGTGGTCACAATTGCTTCCAGGGAAGACGACAACGCCGACTTTCATGAAGGATTACAGTTTAGCATCAACGAATGGTAAAACGATGGTGGCATCATGACAGCAAATCAGTTGATGCTATGATGACCAGCATGCGCACGACCGTGACTCTGGACGCCGACGTCGAGAGCTTGCTGCGAAAAACAATGAAGGAACGAGGCGTTTCCTTCAAGCAAGCCCTCAATGCCGCCGTTCGCTCCGGGTTGCGGCAAACCAAGCCTGACGGCAATCGCCGGTTCGTTCAGGCCACGTTTCCCATGGGCTCGGAACAAAATTTCCGGTGGGAGAAGGCACTGGCGATGGCGGACGCGCTCGAAGATGAAGAACTGGTCCGCAAGCTGGCGCTACGGAAATGATTCTGGTGGACGTGAATCTGCTCCTGTATGCCGTGAATCAGGACGCACCGCTTCATGCACGGGCCAAGTCATGGCTGGAATCCGTTCTGTCGGGCGCGGAGACGATTGGCGTGACCTGGACCGTTCTGCAGGCGTTTCTGCGGCTCACCACCCGGCCTGGCGTATTCGCCCGGCCGCTTCCGGTGGAGACGGCTTTCGCCGTGATCGACGAGTGGTGCCGCCAGCCGTCTTTCGTCATCGTCGAGCCGGCGGCCGGTCATGCCGCCGTTCTGCGGGACTTGCTGACGCACGCCGGGACGGGAGGCAACCTCACCTCGGACGCACACTTGGCTGCCATTGCCATCGGCCACGGTGCCGAACTTTGCTCGGCCGATGGCGATTTCGCACGCTTTGCCAGGCTCCGCTGGCGCAATCCACTCTCTTCCTGACCAGCGCCGGTTGCGTGGTAAACTGAGCAACCGAATCCGCCATGGCGCAGCAACCGACCAAATACCAGCCTTATGTGCCAGAGCACGTAAAGATGACCGAGTTCACCGCGCGCGCGGTGATTATTGGCATCCTGTTGACGCTGATTCTCGGCGCGGCCAACGCCTACCTGGGGCTGCGCGCCGGCATCACCATCGCCGCCACCTACCCGGCGGCCGTGATCGGCATGGCGGCGCTACGGCTGTTTCGCGGGTCGATTCTTGAAGAGAATGTCTGCCGCACGGCCGGCTCCATCGGGGAGTCGGTGGCGGCGGGCGCCATCTTCACCTTGCCAGCCTTCGTCATCGCCGGCGCCTGGCCGTCGTTCGGATTCGGAGACGCTTACCTCAAATCGACTGCGCTGATGGTGGTCGGCTCCATCGTGGGCGTTCTGTTCGTGTCGCTGGTGCGGCGCGGCATGGTGGAAGATCCGGAGCTGCCGTTTCCCGAATCGACGGCGGCGGCGGAGATTCACAAGGCGGGCCGCCGCGGGGCGGAAGCCGTCAAGTACCTCTTCTATAACATCGCCATCGGCGGCGTCACTTATATCCTCGGCAAGTTCAATCTCTACGCGCTGGAGCATCAGATCGGCGGCATCGCGGTCGGCTCCATCGGCCAGAGCAAGGTTCGCCTCGGTGGCGCGGCCGATGCGCCGGCAGCCACCGCGGGCGGCTATACTTCGGTCGCCGCGCCCGACGTCAGCCCCGCTTATCTCGGTGTCGGCTACATCATCGGCCCGCGCCTGGCGAGCCTTCAATTCTCGGGCAGCGTGCTTGCATGGGGCCTGATGGTGCCGCTGCTGATGTTCTTCCTGGGGCCGCAATTGCAGCCGCAATTCACCGCCAACGGCGTGACCAATTGGGATGGCATGGCCGCCTCCGTATGGCGCTTCATCGTACGGCCCATCGCCGTGGGAGGCATGCTGGTGGGTTCGGCGTACACGCTATTCCGCATGCGAAAGAATCTCACCGGCGGTCTGAGCCGCGCCTTCGCCGAACTGAAGGGCGACGCGCCTTCGCTTGAATCGCTGAGCCGCACCGAGCGCTATATGAGTTCGAAGATCGTGCTGGCGCTGATCGCCGTGATGTTCTTTCTGATGATCGGGCTGTACTACTTCTTTTCGGGCAGCGTCACGGCGGCGGTGGTCGCCGCGCTGGTCATGATCGTGGTGGGCTTCTTCTTCGCCACCGTATCGGGCAGCCTGGTGGGTGTCATCGGATCGTCCAACAACCCGATCTCCGGATTGACGCTTTCGACGCTCATCATCGCGGCGCTGTTGATGGTGGCTCTTGGATTCTCCGGCCCCACCGGCGTGGCCGTGGTGCTGGGCGTGGCGGCCGTGGTTTGCGTATCCTCCGCCGTTGCCGGCGAACTGCTGCAGGATTTCAAAGTCGGCTACATCCTCGGCGGTACGCCGCGCACCATCCAGATCGTGGAACTGATCGCCGTCATCCTGGCCAGCCTGCTGATGTATTTCCCGCTGTGGCTGCTCAACGAGGGCGACCTGCGTTCCGGCGGCACCGGCTTCGGCGGCAAGGCGCTGCCCGCGCCGCAGGCGGGCCTGATGGCGATGCTCGCCCAGGGCATCGTGGGCGGTGAGATGGCCTGGCCGCTGGTGGCCGCGGGCGCCTTCCTCGGCCTGGTGATGATCATGGCCCAGGTGCGCAGCCCCATGCTGGTGGCGGTTGGCATGTATCTGCCCTTCGGCACCACCTTTGCCATTTTCTGCGGCGGGATGACGCGCTGGATCGCCGAGCAGATCACCAAACGCAGAGGCTTCAATGCCGCCCAATCGACGCGCGTGGAGAATGCGGGCGTACTAACCGCCTCCGGTCTGATCGCCGGCGAGGCGCTCATTGGACTCGTCTGGTCCGGCCTGCAGTTCAAGCCCGAATGGATTCTCAACTTCCACAACGAGTCCTACCTCATCGGATTCCTGGTGCTGGTCAGCCTGGCCATCCTGCTGATCGTCTTTCCGCTCGGTAACGCCGGATCGCCGGACGAGCCCGCTCCGCCCGCCGCCATGATGTAATTCGCTATGTCGCTGATGAAGAAAATCCGGGAATATCCGGTCCCCCGCAAGAGCGTCGCCATGTGGTGGCTCGGCCAGAATGGCTGGATTTTCAAGACGCCCGAAGGTACTCTGGCGAGCGTCGACATGTACCTCACCGATAGCTGCGCCGGCCTGGTGCCGCACCTCGACTTCTCGCGCCAGGTGCCGGTGTTGATCGCGCCCGAAGAGCTCGACGTCGACATCTTCGCCTGCACGCACAACCACCAGGACCACACCGATCCGTTCACCATTCGCGGGCTGCGCAACAAAGATACGGCGCACTTTGTGGGCCCGCACCCCACCTGCGGCGTCTATGCCGCCGAAGGCATCGAAACCGGCCGGATCGTTCCCACCTGGCCCCAGCGTGAGATCGAGCTCGCCGATATCAAAATCACAGGCACCTTCGCCCTGCCCACCGACGACAGCGATCTGAACCATATGGGCTTCGTGATGCAATTCGGCGGCGGACCGAAGATCTACATTACCGGCGACACCGACTTCAGCGAACTGCTGTTTTCGGTCGAGAAGCAGAAGCCCGACGCGGTGATCACCGTCATCAACGGAGGCTTCAACAACCTGTCGCACTGGGAAGCCGCCGAGGTCTGCGGCCGCATCAAGCCGAAGCTGGCCATCCCCTGCCACTACGACATGTTCGCCGACAATTCCATCGACCCGAAGCAATTCCGCGCCACGCTGGCGCTGCGCGCGCCCGGTGTCGCCTATCAGGAGATGACCCACGGCGAGCCATTCCTGCTGTGACGCG
Organism: uncultured Acidobacteriota bacterium; assembly: GCA_902826685.1. Taxonomy (GTDB): domain Bacteria; phylum Acidobacteriota; class Terriglobia; order Bryobacterales; family Bryobacteraceae; genus CADEFT01. Next base: position 472,858 of record CADEFT010000001.1, on the reverse strand, counting down.
GGCCGGGTTGTTCGCCTTTCTCTCAAGTAACAAGCTGGCGGTCGTCAGTTCGCTGTCTCCGGCAGGCGAGCCGCAGTCCGCGGTGGTCGGAATCGCCGTCACGCCGGCCCTCGAACTGGTGTTCGACACGTTGAACGGCTCGCGCAAATATCGCAACCTGTCGGCGAATCGGCGCTGCAGTTTCGTCGTGTGGGAAGGCGCGGTCACAATCCAGTACGAAGGCATGGCGCGCGAATTGAACGGCGAGGAACTGGCTCGCTATCGGCCGGTGTACCTCGAAGCGTGGCCCGACGGCGTGGAGCGTCTGGGCTGGCCCGGAATTACCTATTTCGCCGTCCAGCCCCGATGGATCCGCTATAGCGATTTCGCGCTCACACCGCCCCGGATCGAGGAACTGCCGGTATCAGAAATGCAGTTTTAATCCCAACTGCAGCGACCGCGGCGTATTCTGCTGGCTGGTGATACGCCCGAAATTCGCGTTGTTGATATCGAGCGACGCCGGTCCGCCGAAGATCGTCGAATTGGTCACGTTGAACCCTTCGGCGGCGAAGTCGAGCTTGAACCGTTCGGTAATGCGGAACTGCCGGTTCACGCTCACATCCTCGTTCCAGAAGCCCGGACCGTACAATCCATAGGCACCCGCGCCAGGCGTGTTGCCATAGGCGTAGGCGGCCGGATTCTGGAACGCGTTCCGGTCGAGAAATACCGGCCGCACGCCCAGCAGATCGCCGCTGCCCCAATCGCCGTTGATGCGTACCGGACCCGAGAACGAAGGATTATAGTTGGCGCGGCAGCCGCCCGCGTTTGGCAGGTTGCACGCCGCTGCGATGATGCCGTAAGGATTGCCGGAGCGCAGCCGTGTGATGCTCGAAAAGCGCCATCCGCTCAGCAGTCCGCGCGCTACCGGATTCGACGGGTTGTACATCTTGCCCGGTCCCACGGGCGGCTCAAACACCAGCATGGCGTTGAATACGTGCCGGCGGTCGCTCTCTCCGTGCGTCTTCTCGATGTCCCAGAAATACTCGCTGCGCCCGGCGCCCGCATCGGACAGCGTCTTGCTCCAGGTGTGGTTTACGTTGAACGTCAAACCGTTGGTCATTCTCTTCTGCAGCGTGATCTGCAGCGAGTTGTAATTGGAGCTCGCCAGGTTGACGAAATCGGCCGTGATCCCCGAATACTGCGGGAACGGCCGCAGCATCTGCGCGAACGTGCCGCGGAAGTTGGCATAAGGCAGTGAGACGCCCGGCATGATCGCACGCGCCTGCGCCAGCGTGGTGGCGTTCACCTGCGACGTCAATAAATTTCCGAGCGCCAGGTACTGCGGGTGAATCTGACTCGACCAGATGCCGCGTCCGCCGCCCCGCAACAGCTTTCCGTTGCCGCCGGCATAGCCAACCGTCAACAGGATCGTCGGTGTCACCACCCGTTGAACCGACAAATTCCAATTTTGATAGCGGGGAGGCCGGGCGCCTTCCTGCGGATTGTCCCAGGCCACGCTGCCCGCGGTCGGCCGCTCGGTGAAGAAGCCCGTGTTAAGCGTCGCGTCGAGGAAGGGCGGGCGTTGATAGGCCGGCACGCCGTCGTTCCAGTTGAAAGCAGGGCTGAATCCATCCGGCGAAACGAACCCAGGCGCCGCCGTGAAGCCCAGCTTTCCGGTTCCCTCGCGCGCGCCGCCGCGTCCGCCCACCGCGCCGTGGCGCGTGTACATCATGCCATACCCGGAGCGAATCACCGTCTTATCGCCCAACCGGTAAGCGAATCCCAGCCGCGGACCCCAATTGTTACGATGCGTCTTGATCCGCGTCGAGCAGTTGCAATGGAGCGGACTCTGTCCGCTGCCCCCAAACTGCAGCGCGCCGCGGAAGCCGCCCACTAACGGGTTGGGGATATCGGGGTTGAACCACGAGACGCGATCCACCACTTCCACATAGGGAAGCATGATGTCGTGCCGGACGCCCAGATTCAGCGTCAGCTTGCGCGTGACCTTCCAGTCGTCGCCCACCCACCAGGCATGCGTGCGGTATCGCGCTCCCGAAGTCACCACCGAGTCCTCATTCACCGTCGATGAGTTGAGGTCGCCCAGCAGGTAACTGGCGTAGGCGTTGCCGGTCGCGTTCTGAAGCGTGCCGTTGTTAAACCCCGCCGTTTGCAGGTTGCTGAAATTGGCGATGAACAGCGTTCCGTCCCAACGCGCACGATAGTTGTCCTGCAGCCGCTGATGCTGATACCCGGCCTTGATGGCGTGCTTCGATTTCAGCCACTGGAAGCTGTCCTGAAACGTATAGTTGTTCAGCGCATCGAGAAACGGCCGCGCATCGGTGCCGCGCCAGCCCGCCGGCGCATTCGGCCCGGCGAAAGCGGTTTCGGGAAACGATTGTGTCGCGTCGCCCGACGGCAGGCCGCGGATGCCCGCGCGCTCCACCCATTTGCCGTCGATCGTCGGATTGGTGATCGGCACCCACAGCCGCGAGGCGCCGATGTTCACCTGGTTCAACATCGACGAGTTGATCACCCACGTGTGTTTGAACTGGCCGAGCGTCGGCACTTCGCTTACTACCCGCGTCACCGTATAGGGCAGCGGCAGCGGCACCGGATTGCCGCGGATCGCGCTGCTCTGTTCATGCGACCCGCGCGAGAACAGCAGGGAGAACTTGTGCGGATCGGACAGGTTGTAGTCCACCTTCACGTTCACGTTCTGGTTGTTGAAGCCCACGCCCGTGTTGTTGCCCAGATAGTTGCTCGCGATGCCCGGACGGTTCGGCTGCGGCAGCGGATCCTGAAAGAATCGGGAAGCCGAAGAAAGGCGGCTGCCCGGGATCACGTTTCCGGCAAACGGCTGGCGCGAGCAGTTGGCGCCGTTCGGGCACGAGGTGGTGGCGGGGTCGAACAGGCCCACCGGCAGTTCCCCGAAGTCGCCGTTGCGCATGCGCGTGGTGGGCACCGTCACAAACTGAGACGCCGTCGCCACGCGGTACCGATAGCCATCGTAAGCGCCGAAGAAGAACAGCTTGTTCTTGAGAATCGGGCCGCCGAACGTAAAACCGAACTGATTTTGATTCTGTTGCGGCCGCGTCGTATTGAAGAACCCCCGCGCGTCAAGCACCGTGTTCCGCAGATACTCATACGCCACGCCGTGGAATTGATTGGTGCCGGACTTGAGCGTGTAGTTCTCCGAGCCCTGGCCGTTAAACTCCACCGATTGTCCGCTGGTTTCCACCTGGAACTGCTCCACCGATTCCACCGATACGGCAAACTGCAGCGCGCGGCTTTCCCCCTGGCGCACGGCGTCGGTGATGGGCAGCCCTTCGACATACACATCCTTGGAAAAGCTCTGCCCGCCGTTGATGAAACCGAACGTGCCGCCTTCCTGCACGCCGGGCATCAGATAGATGAACGAAGCCGGGTTGCGCGGATTGCCGCCGCCCATGGAAAGCGGCAGCGCCGTGTACATGTCGTTCCGCATCGTCTGGCCCATGCGCGCATCGGCCGTATTGAGCTCAATGGAGGTGGCCGATACCGTGACGCTTTCGGCGGTGGCACCCACCTCCAGCTTCACGCTTAATTCCACCGTACCCAGCGCATCAACAATAATCTGGTCCTGCACGGAGGTGCGAAACCCATTAGCGGATACGGTCAATTTGTAAACGCCCGCGGGCAGAGGTGCAACCACGAAGAGACCCGCATCGGTCGCCTCGCGTTTCGACTCCACACCCGTGGCGATGTGCGTGGCGGTGACCGAGGCGCTGGGAATCAACGCGCCGGTCGGATCGGCGATGGAACCCCTAATGGTTCCCGTTCCGCCGATCTGCGCGGAAAGCGGCATAACAGCCGTTAGAAGAAGGAAGCAGACGGAGATACCCTTCCCACCGATGAGCATGACTAGGCTCCTTGAAGCTGGATGATCTGTTGGTATAGCCTAGCCGAAACCGCAAGCGAAGTACAGCCTCTGTCTAAGCGTGCTTGTTCTTTTGCTTCTCTTCGATCCCTTCGAACGTATTGCCGAATCCCCTGCTGAACACGTACACGGCCGCGCCGACCGCCACCCACTCCTGTGTGCCGGCTTCGTGTTTCGCCACGATCTTGTCTACCAGGAACCAGGTGCTGGCCAACGCCACCGCGATCTCTGTAACCCCGTACCATAGCTTCGACATTCGTTTGAAGTAGAAAGCGAATGCGCCGAGGAAGAAGACAGCCATGAGCAGCGACGTGTGAAAGGTAATCTGCGTCTCCGGATCGGCCAGAGACTGCGGATTGCGCCAGCCTGTAAAGAGCACCCTCATGCATCCAACAAAGAACGCCAGGCCGAAGATCAGTCCGAAGCCGGCCGTCGCCGGAGCGATCTTCTCCGGCCCAAGATTCCTGAATCCGCGGTATGCCATCGCCACGACTGTCGCGAGCAGGAGCAGGACGTAACCGGCGAGGGTGGCGGTGTGGCCGATCCAACCCGAAAGCCAGTGCGTCGGACTCCAGCCGCGCCACAGGAAAAGCCAAAGCATGGCGGCGATGGCGGCCACCAGCAGTCCGATGACCAGGGCTTCCCTCGCCAATAGCAGGAAGCCGCGCCCCAGGTCGGCGGCATGCCGCCACCGTTCCGGCCCGGACAGCCCTGGAAGGGCAGGCCTGCCCCGCCACCGCGAGATCGCCTCTTCAAGCTCGCTCCACAGAATGGCCCAGGCCGCGCCGGCCCGTTTGGCGACCTCGACGTTGTTTTCCTGCAAGCGGCCACCCTAATCGATGTACAGAAATTCGTTCGAACTCAGCAGCGCCTGCGCGAACGTCTTGAACGAATTCCCTTTGAGGTAAGTCAACGCGCTGTCGCGTTCCCGAGGCGTGGGCTTGCGGGAAACAGCCAGCAGATACGCGCGGTCCACATCGTCCCCCGCACGCGCAGCCAAGCCTTCGGCCGCCTGCCAGATGAAGCCGTCATTCAACATCGTCAGCGATTGCAAGGGTGTGGCCGAAGGCACCCGCCGCGTACAGTTGGCGTCGATGATGGGATAGTCGAAGACACCCAGGAACGTCATCGGGTACGTCCGCCGCGACGTCAGGTACACACTGCGCCGCCACTGCGCCGATTCCGGCTCTTTTGAAGACACCACCTGCAGCCCGTCCGGCCGCATCTCAAGCTCGATGGGCGGTCCGCCCGCGGTGGCGTCCAGCTTGCCCGCCGCCGCGATGATGGAATCGCGTAACGACTCGGCATCCAGGCGGCGCAAAGGCATCCGCCATAGCAGCGCATTGTCCGGATCGAGCGACCGCGCCTTCGCCAGCCACGGCTGATCCAGTTGCTGCGCCGACTGCCGGTAGGCGGTCGACATCAGTATCAACTTGTGCAGCCGCTTCGCCTTCCAGCCGTTCTTCACGAAATCGACCGCCAGCCAATCGAGCAGCTCGCGGTTCACCGGAGCCGCGCCCGTGGTGCCGAAATTATCGGGCGTGGCCACGATGCCCGTGCCGAAATGGCCCTGCCAGATGCGATTCACGATCACGCGCGCCGTCAGCGGATGGCCGGGAGCGGTGAGCCAGCGCGCAAAGGACAGCCGCACACCGGAGGTCGCGCCCCGCGTACCGGCCGGCTTCTCCGCATCCCGATCGCCAGGTTCGCTCAGGATATCGAGGAACCCCGGCTTCACCCGCGGACCCGGCGCATCGGCCGAACCCCGCTGCAATAACCGGATCACGGGAGGCTTGCCCACATCCCACAGCGCCTGAATCTTCTCGAGTTTTTTCTTGCGTCCCTCAAGCTCCGCCTTCTCCTTCTCAATCGCCGCAATGGCCGCCTTATCGCCATCCGAAAGCATCTTCTCCGTGTCCTTCGGCGCGATCTTCAGTTCGCCGTTGAACTTGTTGAACAGGTACTTCTGCACCTCGTCGCGTTTATCGGCCGGCGTCTCGATGGCGTTCTTCACATCGATACGAATGGCTTCGGGGACCGGTTTCAGCTTCTCATCGAGCAACTGCGACTCGTAAGGCTTGCGCAGCGCGGCGATCTTCTTGACCAGCGCCTCGATCGGCGCCTCCAACGTCTTGTTATGTTTGTCGATCTCTTCCTTATCCGCCTTCGAAACGGTGTAGAGATGGCGGTTCTGCGGCTGCACCCAGTCCTGCGGATTGTAGGCGGTGGTGAACAACGCCAGGAACCGGTAGTAGTCGCGCTGTGAGATTGGATCGAACTTGTGGCTGTGGCAGCGCGCGCAGTTCACCGTCAGGCCCAGCGTGCTGCTCGAAACCTTTTCCACCAGCTTGAACAGCGCCTCGTAGCGCTCCACCGGCAGATTGCTGATGTCCTCCTCGGTGATGTCGAGAATGGTGCGCAGATATCCGGTCGCCGCCAGAAGCTCATTGATTTCGGGCGTGTGCTTGGTGGCGGAGCGCCAGTCGATCAACTCATCGCCCGCCAATTGCTCCGTCAGAAAGCGATCCCAAGGCTTGTCCTGGTTGAATGCGTTCACCACATAGTCGCGGTAACGCCACATGCCCTCGGCGTACTCCGCCTTGACCGGATTGAAATCCTTGCCGGTAGTGTCGACATAGCCCGCCGCGTCCAGCCACTGCCGCCCCCAGCGCTCGCCATAGCGCGGCGAATCGAGCAGCCGGTCGAGCAGGCGCTCATAGGCGCCCGGCGTTTTATCGTTGGTGAATTCCTCAATCTCGGCAGGCGAGGGCGGCAGGCCAATCACGTCAAGGAACGCGCGACGCATTAGCTTGAGCGCCGGCGCGTCCGGCGAATAGGAAAGCCCCTTCGATTCGAGCTTCGCCAGCACAAAGCTGTCGATGGGGGTGCGCACGCGCGCCCTGCCCCGCACCTTGGGCGGCTCGGCCGCCACTGGCTTCTGAAACGCCCAGAACTTACGCTGCTCGGCCGTAATCGCCGGAGCTTCGAGCGGCGTGAACGGACGCTCGGCCGAATCCATCACCACCGACTGGCCGAAGTTCCCTCGATCGATCCATTCGCGGATCGCCCGCGTCTCCGTTTCATTCAACGGCGCCCCGGTGCCCTTGGGAGGCATCGTGTGATTGGCCACCCGGCGCACCAGCAGGCTGCGTTCGGAAAAGCCTTCCATCACCACCGGCCCGTTCGTTCCGCCCTTCAGAACTTCCGCCATCGAGCCCAGGTGCAGCCCCGCCGCCGGCTTCGTCCCGCCGTGACACTGCACGCAGCGCGCTTGAAAAATCGGCCGCAAGTCGCGTTCAAAGCGCGCGCTTTGTTCCGCCGCGTCGCGCGCGGGCGTGCCGATCGCCGCATCCGAGGGCGCGCCGCCTTCAATCCATTTCTTGACCAGATCGAGGTCGGAATCGGGAATCTTCTGCCCGTAAATCGCCGGCGGCATCTGCCGCGAGGAAACCTTCTTCCACAGCAGGCTCTCCTCCGGCTGGCCCTTGGCGATCACCGGTCCGTTGTGGCTCCCCTTCATGACGCCCGCCGCCGTGCGCAGATCCAACCCGAGTTTCGGCGAGCTTTGCCCGTGGCAGGTAAAGCAGTACTTCGTAAAGACGGGCAGCACGTCTTTCTCAAACCGGGGCGTTTGCGCGGCTGCCAGTGCGGCCAGAACAGCGAAGATCATGACACCAGGTCCTTCACCGGCTTGGCGCCGGTCACCGTCACATCCGACGGCGTTTCCATCCGCCCGCCATGCTCGTATTGCACCTTCTGATGATCGAGCCCCAACTGCCCAAGCACGGTGGCGATCATATCCGGCACCGACACGCGATTCACCACCGACTTATAGCCGAACTCATCGGTTTCCCCGTAGATCAGCCCCTTGCGGAAGCCACCGCCCGCAAACCACAGCGTAAACGCGTTGCGATTGTGATCGCGGCCATCGCCGTTCTGAGTGGTAGGCAGCCGCCCGAACTCGCCCGCCCACATGACGATGGTGCTGTCGAGCAGCCCGCGGCTGGCCAGATCCTTCACCAGCGCCGCCGAGCCCTGGTCCACCTCTGTCGCGATCTTGTGCATGTCGCGCTTGATGCTGTTGTGGTGATCCCACGGCTGGCCGGGACTGGTGGTCACCTGCACAAACCGCACACCCCGTTCCACCAGCCGCCGCGCCATCAGACAACGCAGCCCATAGCTGCCCGCCTTGGGATGATCCACGCCGTAGAGCTTCCGGGTGGCGTCGCTTTCTTTCGAAATGTCCAGCACTTCCCCGGCGGCAAGCTGCATCCGCGCCGCCAGCTCGAAATTGCGGATGCGCGCTTCCAGCTCGCTTTCCCCCGGATGCTCGGACATGTGGCCTTCGTTCATCTTCGCCAGCAGATCGAGCGTCGCGCGCTGCACCCCCGGCGCCTGCGGTTCCGGCGGATTCAAATGATGCACCGGAGCGCCCTTCATGCTGAACTCCACGCCCTGATACAGCGCCGGCAAGTAGCCGTTGGCCCAAAGCTGCTTGCCGCCGATGGTGTAGCCCGCCGGATCGCGCAGCACCACGTAAGCCGGCAGGCTCTGATTCTCGGTCCCCAACGCGTAGCTGACCCAGGCCCCCATCACCGGCCGCCCCGGGAAGATCTTGCACGTCAGCAGCATGTTCAACCCTTCCAAATGGTTGTTGTGCTCGGTGTGCATGCTGCGAATGAAACAGAGTTCGTCGACAATGCCCGCGGTGTGCGGCAGCATCTCCGACACGTCCATGCCGCACTGGCCATATTTCTTGAATTCGAACGGCGCCGGCAGCAGCGTATTGACGTTGTTGGGCTGATGGATCTCGACCCCGCCCGGCAGCGGCTGGCCCGCCAGGCGCGTAAGCTCCGGCTTGGGATCGAACAGATCCATCTGACTCGGCCCGCCATTCTGCACCAGTTGAATCACCGCCTTCGCCTTGGCGGGAAAGTGCGTCGAGCGCGGCTTCAAATCGTTGGCGACGGAAGCCCCCCGCAGAAGATCGGCCAGAACCATGCTGCCAAAGCCCAGGCAGGTGCGTTCCAGAAGTTGACGGCGGGTGAAAAATGGCATGATACGGCTCGCTACAGCCTCATCATACATAATGGAGACGGCATGGCGGACTACGACACGGAGCTGGAACAGATCGTCGCGCAGCTCAATCGAGCCGCGCCGGGATCGCGCCTCGCGCGGACGGAAACCCCGCAGACCACCGCTTCGCTCGACCGGCTGCTGAGCTATGCCGCCCAGCGCGGCGCCTCGGACCTGCTGGTGATCGCCGGCGCGCCCATCACACTGCGTCTCGGCGGAGCCCTCTCGCCCGCTTCAAGCCCCGCTCTTTCAGCCGAAGATACGCGCAACCTGCTCATGCCCCTGCTATCGGTCAAGCAGCAGGAAGATCTGGCCCGGAACAGAACCGTCGATTTCTGTTTCAGCCGCGAACCGGTCGGGCGCTTCCGCGCCAACCTGCATTTCCAGCGCGGCACGCTCGCCGCCAGCATTCGCCTGCTGCCCGCGCGCATTCCCACCTTCGAAACGCTGCAACTGCCCGCCTCGCTCGCCCGCCTGGCCGAACGAAGACAAGGGCTGGTGCTGGTGACAGGACCCACCGGCACCGGGAAAAGTTCGACGCTCGCCGCCTTCGTCGATCAGATCAACCGCACGCGCCAGGATCATGTGGTCACCATCGAGGATCCGGTGGAGTTTCTGCACGTGAATCGCACCTCGATCATTGAACAGATCGAGGTGGGCCGCGACGCGCTCGATTTCGCCGGTTCCCTGCGCAGCATCCTGCGGCAGACGCCCGACGTGATCGCCGTCGGCGAGATGCGCGATCCGGAAACCATCGCCGCCGCCCTCAGCGCCGCCGAAACCGGCCATCTGGTCTTTTCCACGCTGCACACCAACGACACCTCGCAGGCCGTGTCGCGAATTCTCGATTCGTTCCCCGCCGCCAACCAGCAGCAGATACGGCAGCAGCTTTCGCTCGCCCTGCTGGCCGTCATCGCGCAGCAGCTTCTTCCCTCGGCCGACGGTCTGCGCCGCCATCCGGTGGTGGAAATCATGATGGGCACGCACGCCGTGCGCAGCCTGATCCGCAAAGGGGAAGACCATCAGCTCTACTCGCAGATCTCCACCGGCCGCGCCGAAGGCATGATCACCATGGAGCAGTCGCTAGCGGAGATGGCACGGCTCGGCCGCATCACGCGCGAGACGGCTTACGCGCACTGCTTCCGGCCGGACGATCTGCGGCGCTATCTGGAGATGTAGGCTTTCGCCAGAGGATCCAAACCGCGGCCGCCATCACCACGGCGATCGCCGCGGTTCGCACCATTCCGCCGCCAAACGACGACATCAACGGAAAAGCCGCCGCGAAGGGCACCGCCGCGGGCAACCGCTCCGGCAACCGCACGAACGCGAGATAGGTCGCCAGAATCGCCACGAAGAACGGGCCGAAGGTCGTACCGAGTAGGATCACCATCGAACCGTGGAACAGCACGCCCGTCGCGACGCCCGCGGCGTGCCATCGCGGTACTGCCAGTAGTACGGCCAGCGCCAGTTGCGTCAGCACCGCGGCGATGCCGAACAACTTGGAGAGTATCATGGGAGGCAGAAGCGCCGCCGCCTTGGAGTAAATCTCCACCTGGTGCCGCTCCATCATTAGAGTCTCGAAGTAGCGGCCGTTCCACCAGTCCGCATCGAGCGCCTTGTGCAGGCCCGCCGCCGCGTAGAGTATCACCAGTTGCGCCCGCACAAGCCGCGGGCCGCACCGCCGGTCACCCGCCGCCAGCACCAGAAACAGGCAGCCCACGTAGGTATGCGCCACCGAATGGCAGGGCTGGCAGGCCAGCAGCCCGGAAATCCACAGGGACCCCAGCAGCAGGCACGCAGTACGCGAGGCATCGGTGAAGAACAACAGCAGATTCCCCGCCCACCAAAGCACCCGCGAAAGAACGTCGAATTGCTCCGGCGACAGCATGCGGCCGATCGGAACGAAGGGAAGAAACAACGGGAATAGCGTCTCCCGCAGCGATGCGAGCGCCACCAGCTTGGCGATCAACACCAGTGGTTCGGGCAGCGCAAAGTCACGGTACTCAAGCGGCTGGACCAGCCTCAAGGCCAATTCCACCGGCGCTCTTCATGGCCGTTGACGCGATAACTCAATCGCACGCGAGCCCGATCGCCGCGCCCAAGCGTACTCTCATACCGCTCGATGGTGTCGATCAGGTTGGCGGCCGAGTGCGCCTCCCAGCCCGCGCTATGGAGACGATAGCGGCGCTGCACCTCGGCCGGAGTGAGACTGCGGTCACCGACCTCCACTTCAGCCGAAAACCGGACCTGCGCCGTGTGCGGAGCCCAGCAGAAATAGCGCTCTTCGCCCCTCCGGCTCGCCAGCACCAGCGTCACCTGCAACGCGAGAAAGAGGACGCCCAGCGTTGTTCTCATCGTCCGTTACGCGGCGTCATCACCGGCGCCCCGTTCGCCAGCCGCAAATCCTTCACGCCAGCGAAACCTTCCGGGATCTCAAACAGACCCAGAGTCCATTCCGTCCGCAGCCGCTCGCGCGCGCCGATCCAGCGGTACGCCGGCGCGCCCAGGAACGACCCCCTCTGTACGCTTTTGCGCAGCCCTTCATCGAACGGCGAACTGCCGAACTCGATGCCACGCGCAATCACCTGCCCGTTCCACGGGCGCGCCTTCGAACTGCGATTCTCCTGCCAATCGGCGATCCAGGGATTGTCCGCCGCCGGAAAGACATAGCCGATCAGCACGCGAAATCCAGGATGGTACATGCTGAAAAACTGCTCGGCTCGCGCCGGATCGGTGCGCATCGTGTAATAGACGCCCGAATTTGCCTTGGGCTGAAACACGCGCAGGTCGGCCTGCTGGCCATCCGCGGTCTGGCCGCGCGGCCAATAAACGTCCGATTCCGGCACCAACGAAGCAACGCGTCCGCCCGAAACGTGCCCGCGCGTCGCCGATACATCCATCGCCGTCTTGCCAGGCTCCGCAAACGGCGGACCGAAGGTTGCATGCTGCATCCAATTGATGGGCCGGTCGAACGGAGCCAGGTTCTCCACCCACTCCTCGACGCGGATATGCCGGCTGTTGCGGCCGAGCGTGATGGCGCGCTCCATCCGGAACTGCGTCTTCTTTAAATCGGCGCCATACCGCAGAACGATCGCCTCGCCCCTGGTCTCGATCGCCATCTTCTTCCACTCCGAAATCGGAGCCTCGCCATGGCCGCCCAGGCCCGCCTTCGCTTCCGCTTCCGAAGGCGGCCCGTAGCTGGGAAAGCAAACCAGGTGCCCCATGTATCCGCTCATCAGCCAGCGTGCGGCGTTATCGCCGTAGATCGCATCGTGCCGCGCCGGGTCGTAGGCATGCGGGTCGATGGTCGGATAATGCGGCACGCGCATCGGGTTCAGATCCTTCTTTGGATCGCCGGTAGTGAGCCGCGCTTCCCCGATATGCCCGCCGCCCGCCAGGACGCTGACGCGAATCAGCCCGTTCTCGAGAATCCACGCCTTGCGGCCTTGAAACACGCCATCGGTGGCCGTGGGCGGCCGGCTTTGTCCCAGGCACAGCGCTGTCAGAATCGCCAGGAGCATCGCCACATTCATCCCTTCGCCAGATCCCAGCTCAACCCGAAGCGCGCGCCGGTCTCCGCAATCTCGTTCCACGTCGTGGCGTCGAGTTGGATGCCGTTCCTCGACCGGTACTCTTCCGCCCGCGCCTCAGGCTCGCCCGGATACAGCACTTCATCGAAGCCCGGCCGCGGAGGGGAGGCTTTGAGATAGTCGATATACCGCGTGGCCTCGGCGTAGAACGCGGATGGATCGGCGAACTGCGCCGGATCGAGAATCACGCTGAACATCGCGTTGGCGACGCGCTTGATATCGGGATGGCTGCAGGGTGCTCCAGTAAGCGCGCCCGCGAGAATGTCGCACAGAAACCCCACCGCGTAGCCCTTGTGACCGCCGAAGTTCAGCAGCGCGCCCAGGCCGTGCATGAAGTCGGAAGGATCGGTGGTGACCTGGCCGTTGCGGTCGATCACACAGCCATCGGCGATCGAGCCGCCCTTGTTGTAAGCGACGTGGACCTTTCCGCCCGCGATCGCCGAAGTGGAGATGTCGATCAGCACCGGCGGCCGCCCCGGCACCGGCACCCCCGCCGCGAACGGATTGGCGGACATGCGCCGCTCGGCGCCGCCAAACGGAGCCACGATCTTGCCCCCGCCATGCGTATTGACGAAGTGAATCGACACCAGGCCCGCCGCCACCGCCATTTCCGGCCACTCGCCGATGCGCCCCAAATGCCCGCTGCGATTGAGCCCCATGAGGCAGAAGCCGTGTTCGCGCGCCCTGGCAATGCCCCTTTCCATGGCCAGCGCGCCCAGCACCTGGCCGAAACCGAAATTGCCCGCAAGCTGAAGAATCGGACCGGCGTCCTTGACCACGTGAAGCTCCGCCCGCGGCTCCACGTCATGGCGGTCCAGATACTCGACGTACTCCTTGATTCGAATGACGCCGTGCGAATCGTGACCGGCGAGGTTGGCCTTTACCAGCGATCGCGCCACGATCCCAGCCTGATCGGAAGGCACGCCATAGGCGGCGAAAATCGACGCCGTGATCTCGGTCAAATGCGATGGCTGAAAAATGAGCAAATAGAACTCCCCTGGTGGATTATAGACGCAATGCCCTCATGGACGCTCCAACCGCCAGGCAGTGGAACGCAGTACGCTGTGTGCATGCGCCTCCTGCTCCTGCTCGCCCTTCCGCTATCGGCCCAGACCCCTTGCGCGGACATGGCGCGCGTGCGAGCCGCGACGGCGGCCACGCAAACTCCAACTCACTGCCGGGTTTCGATCACTCTTCGCCCAACGTCCGGTTCGGAAATCAAATCTGAAGTCTGGCTGCCGCCTGCCGCCGCCTGGAACGGCAAGTTCCTCATGGAAGGCGGTGGAGGCTTCGTCGGCAGCGTCAACTCCGCCGGGATGACAAAGGCCGTTCGCGAGGGTTATGCCACCGCCTCCACCGACACCGGCCACTCCGGCGGCAGCGGTAGTTTTGCCCTTGGCCACCCGGAGAAGGTCGCCGACTTCGCTTATCGCGCGGTCCACGAAACCGCCGTGGAAGCAAAGGCGTTGATCGCGGCCTTCTATGGACGCGCCCCGCGCCTGTCCTATTGGGAGGGCTGTTCTACCGGCGGACGCCAAGGCCTGATGTCGGCGCAGCGCTACCCGGAAGACTTCGACGGCATCGTCGCCGGCGCGCCCGCCAACAATCAGATCCACCTTTGCGCGTGGCGCATGCGCCTGCTGTTGACCGCCCTCAAGTCGCCCCAGCACGCGCTTCCCCCCGAAAAGCTCAAGTTGCTCAACGACGCGGTGCTCGACAAATGCGACGCGAGCGACGGCGTCAAGGACCGCCTGCTCGAAGACCCGCGCGACTGCCGCTTCGACGCAAGCGCCCTCAAGTGCAGCGGTCCTGAAACCGCCAGTTGCCTCACCCCGCAACAACTGGAAACGGTCAACGCCGCCTACACCGATACGCGAAAATCCACTGGCGAACTTCTCTACCCGCGCCTGCCCTTTGGTGGAGAGCTCGGCTGGCTCGTGCCTGGCCGCGCCACCGAACCCGGCGGCATGGACATCGATATGTTCCGCTACCTCGCCAATCAAAACCCGGCCTGGGATTGGCATGATTTCGATTTGGAAAAGGACATCGAACGCGCGCTGGTTCATGGGAAGGAGATCCACGCCGTCAACCCCGACCTGGCCAGGTTCAAAGCGCGCGGCGGCAAGCTTCTCGTCTATCACGGGTGGAGCGACGGAGGCTCCGGCGGCGCGATCTCGGCGTTCAACACCATCTCTTACTATGAGTCCGTCCTGAATCGCATGGGCGCCAATCAGGAGGGATGGCTGCGTCTGTTTATGGTGCCCGGAATGGCGCATTGCGGCGGCGGCACCGGCCCCAATCAGTTCCACGCCCTCGCCGCGCTCGAACGCTGGCGCGAGCACAATGAAGCGCCTGAATCCATCACCGCCGCCAAAGTCAACGAACGCGGCGGCGTTGAGATGACGCGTCCTCTTTGCCCGTTCCCCCGGCGGGCTGTGTATAAGGGGAGCGGCAGCATCTACGACGCCGCCAACTTCACCTGCAAACTTCAGTAGTGATAGCGACAGGCAAGAACCCGAATCTTGTCCGGTAACACCTGATAAACCAGTCGATGTTTCTGGTCGATGCGCCGGGACCAACAGCCAGCCAATTCGTGCCGCAGAGGTTCTGGCTTTCCGATGCCGGCGAACGGATCGCGTTGTGCGTCTCGTACCAGTCGAATGATGCGAATCGCTTGAGCCCGGTCCTGATCTGCCCACCATGCCAGGTCGTCGTACGCGCCGGGGTCGAATTCGACGCTTCTCACAACCCCAACTTTGCTACAGCGTCTTCCAGCGGTACTCCGTTCCCTCGGTCCAGCGCAGTCAGCAGCCGCTCTCGCATGGCCGCCGAATTCAGCAAGTATGCAGTTTCGCGCTCCGAAGCGATTTCTTTCCATAGCGCGATAGGCACAATGACGGCCGTTGGCTGGCCGGCTTCGTCGGTCACTAATCGAATCTCGGCGTCGGACACAACTTCATTGTAGCGCCCGAGTGGTTGCAACTCTGATATCGTGTCCACATTGCGCACTGGACGCCAACCATGAAGATACGTCTCGCCTGCCTCATCCTTTCGCTTCACGCCGCCGCCTTCGCCCAGGGCAACCTGGGCGGTCTCACCGGAGTGGTGACCGATACCTCCAACGCCGCGGTGCCCGAAGCCAAGCTAACGCTCACCAGCCTGCTCACCAACACCACCTTCGCCGTCACCGCCGACGCCGCCGGAGCCTTCGCCTTCCGCGGCCTGCCGCCGGGCTCCTATAAGCTCGAAGCGGAGAAACAGGGTTTCAAGAAGTACCTGCTCGAGAATCTTCCGGTGCTCACCGCCACCGTCAGCACCCACGATGTGCAACTGGCCGTCGGCGCGGTCAGCGAATCGGTCACCGTATCGGGCGCCGGCGTCGCGCTGCAGACCACCACCCCCGAAATCAGCACCGTGCTCGAACGGCGCACGATCCTCGACCTGCCCATCCAAGTGGGCGGTTCCGGCGCCACCACCGCCGCCAGCGGCCGGCGCCAGCCGGAAAATTTTATCTTCCTCACCCCGGGTGTCAGCGGCATTCCCTGGTCCAAGAACATCAACGGCAGCCCCGACTTCAGCCAGGATGTGCTGTACGACGGCATCTCGGGCCAACTCGCCGTAACGCCCGGCTTCCTGGCCCAGACCTCGCCGCCCTATGAGTCGGTGGAAGAGTTCAAGGTGCAGAATTCGCTTTTCCCCGCCGAGTATGGCCGCGGCTTCGGCGTCATCAATTTCACCATGCGCTCCGGCAGCAATCGCTTCCACGGCGGACTGTTCGAATTTTTCCGCAACGACAAGCTCGACGCGCGGCCTTTCTTTGCCGCCGCACGCCCCCGCGTGCGCTTCAACGAATGGGGCGGATCGTTCGGCGGCCCGGTTTCCATCCCCAAACTCTACAACGGCAAAGACCGCACCTTCTTCAACTTCAATTACACCGGCCTGCGCAACCAGCCCGCGCTCAATGGAACCCTGGTCAGCCTGCCTTCCACCGATTTCAAGCAGGGCGATTTCTCCGGCCATCGCGATGGATCCGGCAACCTGATTCCCGTCTTCGATCCCGCCACCACCACCGCCGACGGCACGCGCACGGCTTTTGCCGGCAACCTCATCCCCGCCAGCCGCCTTTCGAGCGTGGCGCGCAACGTCATGCCGCTGGTGCCGCAGCCCGACTTCCCCGGTTACTTCAATAACTTCTTGAATCGCACCGCCAACCCCATCAAGGATTACTCATGGTCGGTCAAGGGCGATCACATCTTCAATGCCAATCAACGCGTGAGCGCCTCCCTTTGGCGGGCTTCTACTTACACGCCAAGTTACTCGCCTCTCGGCACCACTACACCCATCGGATTCTGGGGCTTCAATCCGGTGAACGGTCTCGGCCTGCGCGCCAACTACGATTACACCATCCGCCCCAACCTGCTGCATCACTTCGGCTTCGGCTACACGGCCAGCAATCCCATCCGCCAGCGCGACGTGCGCAAAGGCAATGAGATTTACAAGGTGCCGGGCATTCCGCTCGATTCCACCGGCTTTCCGCTGTTCACGGTCACCAATACTTACGGCAACCTGGCGCTCGGCAATTCCGATCAGCAGCCGAACGATCCGTCGCAGAACCGCAACTTCGCCATCATCGACAACGTTACCTGGATCAAGGGCCGGCACCAGGTCAAAGGTGGCGTCGATTTCCGGTTCTTCCACTACGACAACTTCGCCGGCACCGTCAATGGAGGCCTGAGTGGAGCCTTCACCTTCAGTCCGCTTTCCACCGCGAACCTGACCTCGGCCGCCGCCGCCCAGCAGGGCAACGGCTGGGCCAGCCTGTTGCTGGGGCAGGTGTTCTCCGCCACCCGGCTGATTCCGGCCCCGCTGCGCCGCATGCGCAACCAGTACTACGCCTGGTATGTGGAGGATGTGATCAAGCTCAACCGCAAGTTCACTCTCACGCTCGGCCTGCGGCATGAGATTCCCACCGTCGTGCGCGAGGCCGATAGCCGCCAGTCCCGGCTGAACCTGTCGCTGCCCAACCCCGGCGCCGGCGGCCGCCTGGGAGCCCTCGAGTTTCTCGCGCCGGGCGGCTTACTCACGCCCACTTACACGCGTGCCTTCTCTCCGCGCCTGGGCATCGCTTACTCACTCAATGAGAAGACCGTGATTCGGACCGGCTTCGGCATCTTCTATTCACCCACCAACGCCACCAGCGTCGGCCGCCAGGCCGGCCTGTTCTCGAGCGGCTTCTCCTTTCCCCAGATCTTCGCGCAAACCACGTCGGGACGCGTGCCCGCCCTGCTGCTCGATTCGGGCGTCCCCGCCTTCACCGGCACCCTGCCCAACCCCGACCCTTCGCTGGTCAACAACGGCGTCATCGAATTCATGAACCCCGGCGCGGGAAAGCCCGGCTACATGAGCAGTTGGACGTTCAACCTCCAGCGCGAACTGCCGGGCCAGTTCCTGCTCGACATGGGCTACGTCGGCCAGAAAGGATCCGCCCTGCCTTCCGGCCTCGAGAATCTGAACCAGGTCGACGTGCGGCACCTGAGCCTGGGCAACACGCTCAACGCCGATATCAATTCCGCCGCCGCGCAGACCGCCGGCGTCGCCCGTCCCTACGCGAACTTCACCGGCTCGGTGTCGCAGGCGCTTCGGCCCTATCCGCAATACACCGACATCCGGAATCTCTACCAGCCCATCGGCTGGAGCACCTACAACGCCCTGCAGATCCGGCTCCAGAAACGCTATTCGGCGGGCTTCAATTTCCTCGCCGCCTACACGCTATCGAAGAGCCTGGTGAGCGGCGGCGGCTACACCGGTCTCGGCGACGATGCCGCCGGATCGAGACCGCTCGACACCAACAATCGCGCCATTGAAAAGCGCCTGGCGGGTTTCGATACGCCACACAACCTGGTGCTGTCGTGGGGCTATGAACTGCCGTTTGGCAAAGGCCGCAAGATGCTATCGGGAGTTGGACGCCTCGGCGACGCCCTGGTGGGCGGCTGGCAGGTCAACGCGATTCAGCGCT
Source organism: uncultured Acidobacteriota bacterium (assembly GCA_902826685.1). Taxonomy (GTDB): domain Bacteria; phylum Acidobacteriota; class Terriglobia; order Bryobacterales; family Bryobacteraceae; genus CADEFT01. Next base: position 454,281 of record CADEFT010000001.1, on the reverse strand, counting down.
ATGTCTCCGGCACGCCGGTCGGCGTGGGCGGCGGCGGCGTCATTCCGCTTTCAAACGGCGGCAACCGGCCGAACGTCGTCGCCGGAACGCCGGCCCGCACCGGCGTTTCCCGCGCCGAGTTCGACCCGGCGCGCGACCGCTATCTGGACGTCAACGCCTTCTCCCAACCCGCCGCGTTCACCTTCGGCAACGCGCCGCCCGTTCTGCCCAACGTCCGCACCTTCTCGCTCTACAACGAGGATTTCAGCATCCTCAAGGATTTCCGTCTCTACGAAGCACACCGGCTGCAATTCCGCGCCGAGTTCTTCAACGTCCTCAACCGCGTGGTATTCGGCGGCTTGCAGACGAATTTGAACGCGCCGGCCGCTTTCGGAAGAATCACCGGACAGGCGAACTCGCCCCGCAATATTCAGTTGGGCTTGAAGTATATCTTCTGATTAAGCCGTGGCGAAGTCGCGGCACTTCAACAACCGCTCATCGTCTGTAAGAAGAGTAAGATCCATTTCCGCGGCGGTTGCGGCTAGAAAGCGGTCGGCCGGATCCCGGTGTTTCAAATTCAGGCGCCGGAACCGCTGAGCGATTCGAAAGGTGAGAGGCGCCTCCCGCACTTGCATCGTTTGCAACGCCCGATTAACCCATTCCTGCACCGGCAGGCCAACTTGAATCCGTCCGTTTTCAATCAGCATTTGAGCCTCCCAAATGCTGATAGGGCTTAGCCACACTTCTACGGCATCGGACTCGATCAGCACTTTATGCCGGGCTGCGAGTTTCCGGTCACCTAACAGGTAGCGGAGCCAGACGTGCGTATCCAACAAGAGCCGATTCATCGCAGCACTTCCCAATCGCTCTCATCGAGAGGGCTGATCAAATCCCCTACTTCACCTCGAAGGGTGTTTCGCATCGCCCCATAGGCCTCTTTTCGCGGCCGCGGAGGCGCGGCATGCACAATCGCCAGTGGCTCTCCATTCTTCAGAATCTCCAAAGGCTGCCCCGTTTGCCGTACTTGCTCAAGCAACCGCAGGCAGGTGGCTTTGAATTCGGAGATATTGACTTGATCCATAACCCAACTATAGTCCATTTAAATGACTATAGTCAACTTGAATGCTTCTGCACGCTCTGCCCGCCTTCGGCGTCATACCCTAGTGGGAAAATATGGCCACACCCACCCGCCTTCACGACCCGGTCCAGGAAATCAATAACGCCAGAGCCGTCGCCGCGCGCTATCGCTCTGAATTCGTTGACCTTAAAGAAGGCCGCATCGACCACGACCTGTTCCGGTCGATCCCCGTCGAGCTCATGTTCCGATACAATTTCGTCCCGCTGAAGGCCGAAAACGGAACGCTCGAAATCGCCCTGGCCGACCCGCGCAACCTCAACCTGATCGATGAATTGTCGATCCTGCTCGCCAAAAAGCTTCACGTCAAGGTCGCCACGCTCTCCCAGATTTCAGACTTGCTGAAGAAAACCGAGCAGTCCCAGCGCGTGCTCGAAGAGGTGACCGAAGGTTTCGCGCTCGACGTGGTGGGCGACGAAGACAACCAGGACGAAACCTTATCCATCGACCGCATGACCAGCGAGGATTCCGACATCGCACCGGTCATCAAGCTGGTCGACACTACCATCTTCAATGCTCTGGAACGGCGCGCCTCCGATATTCACATCGAGACGCGCGACAGCGAAGTGGCCATCAAGTACCGCATCGACGGCGTGCTGCAGTACGCCATGCCGCCCATCGCCAAGGACTGGCATTCCACCATCATCAGCCGCATCAAGGTGATGAGCGAGCTCGATATCGCCGAGCGGCGCGTGCCGCAGGACGGCCGTTTCCGCGTGCGCTACAAATCGCGCCTGATCGACTTCCGCGTCTCCATCATGCCCACCATCCATGGGGAGGACGCCGTGCTCCGCGTACTCGACAAAGAGTCGATGAGCGAAAAGTTCGCCAAGCTGAGCCTGGACGTGGTCGGCTTTTCGGAAAACAACATCACCCGCTTCCGGCGCGCCATCAAGGAACCCTACGGCATGGTGCTGGTCACCGGGCCCACCGGCTCCGGCAAAACCACCACGCTGTACGCCGGCATCATGGAGATCAAGAACGACGAGGACAAGATCATCACCATCGAAGATCCCGTCGAGTATCAGATCAAGGGCATCACGCAGATTCCCGTCAACGAGAAAAAGGGACTGACGTTCGCCCGCGGCCTGCGTTCCATCCTGCGCCATGACCCCGATAAAGTCATGGTGGGCGAGATCCGCGACCAGGAAACCGCCCAGATCGCCATCAACGCCGCGCTCACCGGCCACCTGGTGTTCACCACCGTCCACGCCAACAACGTCATCGACGTGCTGGGCCGTTTCCTGAACATGGGCGTCGAACCCTACAACTTCGTGGCTGCACTGAACTGCATCCTGGCGCAGCGCCTGGTCCGCCTCATCTGCGAGCACTGCAAGAAGCCGGTGCACTACGACGATGAATACCTGGTCGATTGCGGCTTGCGGCCGGAGGAATGGCGCGGTGTCACGTTCTATGAAGGCGTGGGCTGTTTTGAATGCGGCGGCGCCGGCTACCGGGGCCGGACGGCGATCCACGAACTACTCGATCTCAGCGAAAAGATCCGCGAGATGATCCTTGAGAAGCGGCCCGCGTCGGAGGTCAAGCGCGTCGCGCGCGAGGAAGGCATGAGCTTCCTGCGCGAATCGGCGCTGGAAAAAGTCCGTGAAGGCCTCACCACCATCAAAGAAGTCAACAAGGTCACCTTCATCGAAAGCTGAAGACCCTGTACAATCGCTTCCATGATGAACCGCAGGCAGTTCGCAGCGGCGTCGGCCGGAGCCCTGCTTTCCGCTCAGCCGCCCCGCCGGCGTCCCAACATCATCGTCATCCTCGCCGATGACTTGGGCTACGGCGATCTCAGTTGCTACGGCAACACGCGCCACAAGACGCCGAACCTCGATCGCATGGCCGCCGAAGGGGTGCGCTTCAGCGACTTCTATACACCCATGCCCTTTTGCGCTCCCACGCGCAGCAGCCTGCTCACCGGGCGCTATCCGTTCCGCACCACGATCACGGGCAATCCCGCGCCCGACGCGGGCCTCAACGATATCGGCCTGCCGGCGAGCGAGATCACCATCGCGCAGGCGTTGAAGCCGCTTGGCTACAAATCGATGTGTATCGGCAAGTGGCACCTCGGCCATATGCCCCAGTTCCTGCCCACACGGCGCGGTTTTGACGAATACTACGGCATCCTCTATTCCAACGACATGCGGCCCGTGCAACTGGTACGGAACGAACGGGTGGCCGAATATCCGGTGGCGCAAAGCGAGCTAACCAGCAAGTACACCGCGCAGGCGATTCGCTTTATCGAAGAAAATCGCGCCAATCCGTTCTTCCTCTATCTGCCGCACGCCATGCCGCACAAACCGCTGGCGGCTTCCGAGGATTTCTACACGCCCAACACGCCAGGCGATCTGTACAGCGACGTGATCAGGGAGCTCGATCATTCCGTCGGTACCGTGCTCGATCGCGTGAAGTCGCTCGGTCTCGACGACAACACCCTCGTGCTGTTCACCTCCGATAACGGTCCATGGTACGGAGGCGGCACCGCGGGCTTGCGCGGCATGAAGGGCCGCACCTGGGATGGCGGCATCCGCGTGCCGATGATCGCCCGCTGGCCCGGCCATACCGCCCGCGGCGCGGTCCACAAGGAACTCGCCGGCATCATCGACATCTTCCCCACCGCGCTGGCCGCCGCCGGAGCGGCGCCGCCAACCGATCGCGTCATCGATGGGCGCAATATTCTTCCGCTGCTTGAATCGCCCTCGGCTAAGAGTCCGCATGAGGCGCTGTTCGCCATGTCCGGCGCGCAACTGGCGATCATCCGTTCGGGCAAATGGAAGCTGCATTATCGCGCGCCCGGCCGCGAAGGCCTGCTCGCCGATGAAGACGCCAAGCCCGATTGGGTCGATCCGCGCGCGCCCGACGGCGTGACTCTCATCGCGCAGACCGAACAGTCGCGCCCCGCCACCGAACATCCCGGCGTGCGTGGCGGCGCCGCTTCGCGCGAGTTTCTGCTCTTCGACATGGAGGCCGATCCGGGTGAGCAGCGCGATGTCTCCGATTCTCACCCGGACGTCGTCAAGCAACTCAAAGCGGCGTTTGAAAAGATGGACGCCGAGGTACCCAAGGCGCCACCCGCGCGTCCACCGGGAGCGGGTCCTCGCCGCATCATGCGCCTGAAGGGCGGCGCACTGCGTTACGATCTGGAGCCGCGCCCGTAAGACGAAGCGGCGGCTTTTTCGGGAGCCGCCGCGATTGTGTCTGTTTTAGAGATTCTGGTTGTTCCGGTTGTTGTTCATGGCCCTCACTCCTTTCAACCGGATAGTGATCGCACGCCGAAGCCCGTTTCGCCGCGCGCTACGGCTCCACCAGCATTCCTTCCACGTCCACCACGCGCTGCCAGGCGAGAATCAACGATCTCACATAGTCTTGCTGCAGCTCGAACAAGTTGCGTTGCGCGATGATGACCTGGGGATAGGCGGCCGCCATGCGGCGAAAGCCGGTGAGATACATCTGATAGGCTTGCTCGGCGCGCGGAATCATTTCCTTGCGGTAACGCTCCGCCGCCGCGCGCGAATCCTGATAGTCGCGGAAGGCCTCGGCCAACCGCGCGCGCAGATGCAGCCGTGTGCGCTGAAGAGCCAATCCGGCACGCTCGGCATCGGCGCGCGCCGCGGCGATCGCGCCCTGATTGCGATTGAAGATCGGCAGATCGACACCCACCTCCGCCGAGCCCTGCATCCCACGCGCCGCTGGAATAGCTCCAGCCGTTCGCGATTGTAGTGAGCGCCCGCGCGCGCCACCACGTCCGGAATCACCGCCGCCCGCGCCTGCTTCACCGCCAGTTCGGATCGCGCCGCGCCGGCCTTCGCCGTTTCCACATCCGGGCTTTCTTCAAATACCCGCGCCAGCGCCTGTTCAAACTCAAGTGCCGGAAGCTGTTCCAGGTCGCCTTCCAGCGGCTGCCGCGCCAGCTCCGGATTGCCCGCCGCCGCCGCCAATCGCCGCCACGTGCGATCCAGCGCATTGCGCGCGGTCACCAGACCGAGTTCCAGCCGCTCCGATTCGATCTCGATCGCCAGCACGTCCGGCCGGTCGGCCTGGCCGACGTTCGCCAATTGATGGGTGGTCTGCACGGCGCTCTTGGCCAGGCCCGCCAGTTCACCGCGCACTTCCAGCAGTCTCTGCTCCCCCAGCGCCTGATAGAAAAGTCCGCGTACCGAGTTCAATAGACGCAGACGTTCGGCGTGGGACGCGGCCTTGGCGAGCGCGATGTCCTGATCGGCAATCCGCCGTGCGATACCCAGCTTTCCCCCCGTCACGATCCGCTGCGAAACGAACCCACCGTGCTCTCCCCCGCTGATGATCGGCCCCGGATTCACCTCCGACGCCGAGTAGCCCGCGTTCGGATTCGGATAGAGTCCCGCCTGCCGCCGCGCGCCCTCGGCCGCGCGGATCGACGCGGACGCTTGCGCCATCGCCGGGTGCCTTTCAAGCGCCATCGTTTCGAACTGGCTTAGCGTCATCTTCTCCTGCGCTGAAAGCGACCAAACAAGCAGCAGCGCCACCGTCATGCCTGGCCTCCGTGCTTGTGCTCATGCGCGGGCGCGGTGGCCGGACGCTTCGGCTGCTTCGCCTTCAACGCCATGATCTGGTCATACAGCTCCGGCTTGACCACGCGCACCAGCGTCATCATGCCCATCATGGCTCCGCTCCAACCTTTTCTCAGGCCGTGATTTTCGGGCTTCCAGTTGTAGGGGTCGTCGTCCACCATCCACATATCCTGCGGAAATCCAGGCGCCGGTTTGTGCTCGCCATGTTTCACCAGCGCCATGCCGCACCGCGGACATTTACCTGGCTCGCTCATGCGCACATCGGGATGATGCACGCAGCTATAGGCCCCGCCCACCGCGTTCGACGTCGACCGGTCGGCATCGGCCGCCAATCCCAGGCCACGGCCGAGCGACGGCCCGAGTTCGGGAGACAGCGCACCGCCCTGCCGGATCATCCCCATGCCTTCCGGCATGCCCGCGCCCGTCTGCGCCGCGTGGCCCGAGTGCGCCATCGGCCCCACCATCGACACCATCTGGTTCATCATGTGGTGCGGCAGGTGGCAATGCAGCATCCAGTCGCCGGTGTACTTGGCTTCGAACTCAATGTCCCGCGCCTGCGCCACGCCCACCAGCACCGTGTTCTGCGGGCACCAGGCTGCTTGCGGCACGCGGCCGCCTTCGGTTGCGGTCACCACGAATTGATTGCCGTGCAGGTGAATGGGATGGTGGTCCATACCGAGGTTGACCAGCCGGATGCGCACACGCTCGCCCTGTTTCACGATCATCGGCGTTGTATCGGGTCCCGCCTTGCCATTCAGAGTGAGCCAGTTGAATTCCATCGACAGCGTGTTGGGCACGGTGTTGTTCGGCAGCAGCGCCCACTCCTGCAGAATGAGGCCGAAGTCCCGGTCCACGGCCGGTGCGAACGTCTGTTTCGGATGCATGATGACGAAGCCGATCATGCCCATCATTTCCTGCATGGCGAAATGCGAATGATAGAAGAACGTGCCGGTCTGGTTGAGCGTGAATTCATAGACGAACTTGCTGCCCGGTTCCACCGGGTCCTGCCCCAGGCCGACGCTGCCGTCCATCTCCATCGGGACTTCGAACCCATGCCAATGCACGGCCGTCATCTCGGGCAGCTTGTTCTCGAAAATCACGCGCACCTTATCGCCCTGGTTCACCTCGATGGTGGGACCGGGGACGCTGCCGTTATAACCCCAGGCGTGTACCTTGCGGCCGGGCAGAAACTCGGTCTCCACCACCTCGGCGATGAGATGGAACTCCTTCCATCCATCCACCATCTTGTGCGGCAGCTTGGGCAGATCCGGCGTTTCAAAGGCAACGTTGTGGCCTGTGTGGTGTTGCGCCGGGGCGGCTTCGGCGCCCGCCCAGAATGCGGCGCCGGCTTGGGCCAGCCGGCGAAAGAAAGTCCTGCGTTGGCTCATGAGAGCGCTCCTTCCATCGAAAATTTCCGGATATAGCTTGGGCGGGCGAAGCGGGATCAGAGACGCAAGACGGCAACGCGAGGCAACGGTGGACTCGTCTGCAACGTGGGCGTGGGAGGCGGCTCGGCGGCGACAGGCTCTGGCGTTGGGACCGGCGGAGGCGCGCTTATCGCCACAGGCGATTCGTCCCCCGTCCACACCTTACCCGGACTCGCCAGCGACTCATGCGAGCACGGCTTCGTTTCCGTTTGATGGCAGCTCTTCTGCGCCTGACAGGGAGCGAACGTGCAGGCCGACAGGCACTGCGTATAGATCAGCAGCGCCGCGGCAAAAAGCAGAACCTTGAGGCGAATCCCGGCCATGCTTCTTCAGCATAGCGCGGCGGTGTTAGCATCTTCCCATGCGACACCTTGTGTTCCTGCTCGCAACCGTAGCGCTTGCCCAGAACGCTCCCCATATTCGCGAATGGCGGCCGGAGGCGGGCGAAGCGGCATCGAAGCCCCGATCGGCCTGCGCCGATCTGCATAGCCTCACCGGATACGAATACTCGGTTCTGACGGTCGAGGATCTGCCCGCGGCGGGCGAGCGCCAGGCCTTCTGCCGCGTGCTGCTGCTGGTGCAGCCTGAAATTCGAATCGAGGTGGCGCTGCCCGTGTCCTGGAATCGCCGGCTTTATATGTTCGGCAACGGAGGCTATGCGGGTGAGAAACTCGACGCGCCCAACCGCGTGGCGCATCGCGATGCGGCCGTAACTTCTGGCTTCGTGGTGACGCAAACCAACACCGGGCACGACGCGGAGAAAGAGCCGCTGGCCACCTTTACCGTGAATCCGCAAAAGATGGCCGATTACTCGTTCCGCTCCCTGCACGTCACGGCGGAAACGGCCAAGCGCGTCGCCGAAGCTTACTACGGCGCGCGGCCGGAACGGTCTTATTACAACGGCTGTTCCACCGGAGGCCGCCAGGGATTGATTCTGGCCCAGCGCTATCCGGCCGATTTCGATGGCATCATCGTGGGCGCGCCCGCGCTCGACAACGTCGCGGGACGGATGCGCTCCATTGCCACCTGGCAGGCGCAGGCCAAGGCACCCGTCCGGACCGCCAAACTCGCCCTGCTCGCCGAGCGCGTCTATGCCCGCTGCGACGACAAGGACGGCCTGAAGGACGGCCTGCTGACCGAACCGGGCCGCTGCGACTTCAATCCTTCACGGGATCTGCCCGTCTGCTCCGGTGAGGAAACCGCGCAATGTTTCACCGCCGGCCAGGTGCGCACCATCGAAGCCATCTATAACGACGTCATGGTAAACGGCAACCGCGCGGCCTTCGGTTTTCCCAAGGGCGCGGAGGTATTGGGGCCCAACGGACGCAGCGGTTGGGATGGCTGGATCCTCAAGGATGACGGCCTGGCGCAAGGGCCGATGTATGCAGAGAGCGCCCTCAAGTACATGCTCAAGGGCCGCCACGATCCCGACGCCGATATCTTGAAGTTCAACCTGGAGCGGGATTCGGCCGCCTTCGACGCGGTGGGCCGTCTGATGAACGCGACCAACCCGGACCTCACCCGTTTTCGCGACCGCGGCGGCAAGATCCTGATGTATTTCGGTTGGGCCGATCCGGCGCTCAACCCGCGCATGGGCGTGGAGTATTACGAAAAGGCGCAAGCGAAGATGGGAGCGGACACCGGCGGCTTCTTCCGCCTCTTCATGATGCCCGGCGTGTTCCATTGTTCGGGCGGCGTGGGCCCGGCGTGTTTCGATCCGCTGAAGCAGATCGTGCCGTGGGTGGAAAAGGGCAAAGCGCCGGAACGCATCGTCGCCCAGCAGATCGACCAGGGGCGTGTGGTCCGCACGCGTCCGTTGTGCCCGCACCCGCAGGTGGCACGTTACACGGGCAGTGGGAGTAAGGATGAGGAGAGCAGCTTCCGCTGCGTGAACTAATTTCCGGAACCGCTCATGGACTCCAGCGCCCGCACCACCACCGGATCGCGGCGCATCTCGACTTCATCGCCCCTGGCCACGCCCAGCGCCTGGTTGAAAATCTCCTGTTTCAGCCGGAATGAGATCCAATCCCGTTCCGTCGACCATTCCGCCAGGCCCGGCCGGATCTTGGTCTGCGAAAGATACACCTGCAGATCGTCAAGCAGCGAATTCGTCACCTCAAACCGCTCGTCCACTTTGTTCTTCTGAAGATATTGCGTGGCGTAAAGCGTGAGAATTCCGGTGGCATCCATCACGGCGCGGAAACGCGTGGTGGCTTCCGGCAGAACGATTTCATCGGGCTGAATGCCGCCGCCGCCGCGCACCAGCCGGCCTTTGTCCGTGCGGTACTCCCGCGTCTGCGCGTCGCCGGCCTTGCCGTCGATCTGCGCGCCTTCAAGCGGCTTCTGAATGGATCGGCCGCTCGGGGTGTAGTAGTAAGCCGTGGTCAGCGCGATACCAGTACCGGACGAAAGCGGATACACGGACTGCACCAAACCTTTGCCGAAACTCGGCTCGCCCAGCACCGGCCCGCGGTCGTGATCCTGCACCGCGCCGGCCACGATCTCGGCCGCGCTCGCCGATTTCGCATTCAGCAGAACGGACACGCGGAACGAATAAGGCTTGGCCGTATCGGCCACGCGCACTTCTTCGGTCTCCTTCGACCGGCCGCGCACCGTTAGGATCTTCGTGCCCGGCTTCAGAATCAGCGAACAAACATCCAACGCCGCCGAAAGCACGCCGCCGGGATTGTTTCTCAAGTCGATCACCAGGGCTTCCAGTTTGTCCCCACCCATCGACTCGATCGCCTTCTGCATCTGCGCGCCGGTTTCGGTTTCGAAGTTCGCGATGCGAAGATAGCCCGTACCGGGTTTGATGAGAAATGCGCGGTCTACCGCCGGCGACTGAACGTCTTCCGGCGTCAACAGGAACGTCAACAGCCTGGCGTTGCCCGGGCGCCGCACGTCGAGCCGCGCCTGCTGCTGCCGCGATTGCTGCAACAGCCCGATGATCTGCTCCATGTCGAGCCGCGCCAGCGGGATGTTGTTGATGGCGACGATCTCATCGCCACCCGAAATGCCCGACCGCGCCGAAGGCGTTCCCGGCAGCGTCTGCAGAAAGATGACGCGCCCGGGCAGCACGCTCACCACGCTTCCGAAGCCCTTGCGGGTGCTCTTTTCGAGTTCCTTCAACTGCTCGAACTGGCTGGCGTCGAAGAAAATGGTGTGCGGATCGAGCCGCCGCAGCATGCCCGGAATCGCCCCTTGCAACAGCGCCTGCTCGGCGGAAACCGGATCGGCCGCTTCCGCCTCCGCCGCCGTGAACACGCCGATCAGCCGCTTGACCAGCGTTTCCATTTCGCCGGGCTCGACGGGAGCGAACCAGAGCAGCAATGCCGGCAGCAGCGTGGACATTTTAGATGGTGTAGCGCAGCGCCTGGCGGGACTTGTGGCGCTCCAGGGCGAGTTCGATCAAACGGTCCACCAGTTTCGGCAGGGGCAGTCCGGCATGTTCCCACATCTTGGGATACATGCTGATGGAGGTGAATCCGGGAATGGTGTTGATCTCGTTGATCATCAACTTCCCGCTGGCGCCTTCCATCAGGAAATCGACGCGAGCCATGCCTTCACAACCCATCGCCAGGTACGCGTCGCGGGCAATGCGGCGCATCTCGGCGGTCTTCTGCTCATCAAGCGGCGCCGGCACGATGCACCGCGCCTTGTCCAGAATGTACTTGTCTTCGTAGTCGTAAAACTCCTTGGAAGGAATGACTTCGCAAGGCACCGACGTTTGCGGATCGCCGTTGCCGAGCACGGCGCATTCAAACTCGCGGCCGGCGATGGCGCGCTCCACGATGATCTTGCGGTCGAACTGCGCCGCCGTGGCAATGGCCTCCTCCAGTTGTTTGTGATCGGCGGCTTTGCTGATGCCGACCGAAGAACCAAGATTGGCGGGCTTCACAAACATCGGATAGCCCAGATGCCGGCAGGCCGCGGCGGCGTCCGCATGCGGACCGTTCAGCGCGACGTATTCCACCACCGGCAGACCGCGCTCCAGGCACAGGCGCTTCATCACTTCCTTATCCATGCAGGCCGCGGAAGAGAAGACGCCGGGACCCACGTAGGGCAGGCCAGCCAATTCGAGCAAACCCTGCACGGTGCCGTCTTCGCCGAAGGTGCCATGCAGGACCGGGAACACCACGTCGATATGATCGTTGCCGCGCGGCTCCGGCACGATGGGCCGCGGCGACCATTTCCCTTCCTTCGAAATCTTATAGTGCAGAACCTGGTATCGCCCCGGGTCGAGCGCCTCAATCACCGATTGGGCCGAGCGCAGCGAGACCTCATGCTCGCCGCTGCGGCCTCCGTACAACACGGCCACGCGTAGCTTCAAAGAATCCTCTTTCCCATGGCCGAAAGCGCCAGTTCGACGGCCAGTTCCGCGGTGCGATTCACTTCGTCGATAACGGGGTTGACCTCCACGACGTCCATGGCCACCATTTTCGCCGAATCGTTGATCAGCTCCATCGCCAGGTGCGCCTCGCGGTAGGTGAATCCGCCGCGCACGGGCGTGCCCACGCCGGGGGCGAACTGCGGATCGACGGCATCCATGTCGAGCGACAGATGAAAGCCCGCCGTGCCCGCGCTGGCGATGTCGATCGCTTCGCGCACCACCTGCTTCAAGCCGCGTTCATCGATCTCGCGCATCGTAAAGGCGCGCACGCCGGAGCGCTTGACGTGCGGTTTCTCGAGTTGATCGACGTCGCGAATACCTACCAGCGCAACATTCCGCGGATCCACCTTCGGGGAGTAACTGTAGATGTTCGACAATTCCTCCGGCCCCATTCCGATCAAACAGGCCAGCGGCATGCCGTGAACATTTCCGGAAGGCGATGTTTCGGGCGTATTGATGTCGGCGTGAGCGTCCACCCAGATCAGGCCGATGCGCTGCTTGCGCTTGCGAAAGTAGTGGGAAGTGCCGCTGACGCTGCCCGCGGCCAGCGAATGATCGCCGCCCAAAACCAGCGGCATGCGGTCTTCGCTTAATGCCTTTTCCACCATCCGCGCCAACCGCCGGCAGGTTTGGGCGATCTGAGGCAGATAGCGTGCCGAGCGGGGCCCGGAAGGCTGGCTTTCGGCCTGGGCAACCTCCACGTTTCCGAGATCGGCCACACCGTAACCCAGCGATTCCAGACGCGCATTGAGCGACGCCACGCGAATGGCCGATGGCCCCATGTCCACGCCGCGGCGGCCGGCGCCCAGATCGAGCGGGGCGCCGATGACCGCAATGGACTGTGTGCGCATGCTCTAACAGTGTGCCACGGGCGCGCACCCCGCCCGCCGTTAGAATACGATACGCAGACCGAACTGAATGTTGCGCTCGCCGCCGCCTTCGGTGATCTGTCCGAACTGCGCGTTAGCCAGGTCGGTGGAGCCGCCGCGCACGTCAAACTGCGGCGTGTTGAAGACGTTGAACATTTCCGTGCGGAATTGCACGTTGATATTGCGGTCTTTCACGGTGATGGGAATGTTCTTGATCACCGACCAGTTTACGGCCTGGCGCCATGGGGTGCGCAGGTCGGGCTGGCTCAGGCTGTCGGTGGGAACGGTGAACGGCGCCGCCGCGCGGAAGGCCGACGTATCGAACCAACGGGTCTTGGTGGGACTGTCGATGACGGCGCTCTTCAACCGGTCCGCCCGTCCGTTGGTATAGGCGAATTCGTAGAGACCCGTGTTGTCGGGCGCGCTGATGAGAATCGGCCGGCCCGCCTGGACAACGGTGATACCCGAAAACTGCCAGTCGCCCACAATGCGCGCAAGCGCGCCGCCGTTGCTGAGGAATGCCTTGCCTTTGCCGAGCGGAACGTCCCAGACGTGGCTGAACACCAGGCGATGTGGCGTGTCGTTGCCTTCCACGTGCCGGTTGTACTTGGGATTGTAGAGCGCGTTGCTCGGCCCGATGAGCCAGGTATTCGATTCCGCCGTGGAAGCGATCAGCTTCGAAAGCGTGTAGGAAACCGACAGCAGCAACCCGCGCGAGTAAGCCTTCTCGAAACGGGCGATCATGCTGTTGTAACTGGCGTCGGCGTAGGGCCGCCGCACGGCCAATATCTGCTGATACTGCGGGAACGGCCGCAGCAACTGGCGGCGCTGTACCGTGGAAAGAGCGCCAAGGCCGCCTTGAATCCGCCCGAAGAAAGGATTGGACACGGCGTCCAGTACGCGGTTCCCCCACTGCGACAGCAGCAACGGGTCGTTGGCGTTGTCAAACCGGTTCCAGAACAGGTGGGTGGTCTTGGAACCGGCGTAACCCACTTCCACCATCGCATTGGAATTCAACTGGTGCTGCAGCGAGTAAGACCACATGCTGACATACGCCAGCTTGGAATCGCGAAAGGCGACGCGCACGTTCTGGCCCTGAAACGCCGTCTGACCCTTCACCGGGAAGACGAGACCCGCGGCAAACGGATTGGACCAGGATCCGCCCACCGGCGGAGTGAACTGAACCTCGTTGGTCGGCCCAAGCGACAGCGAGTTGTTCACGAACAGTCCGCTGCCAAAATCCGACGCGGCGGCGTTCAACCCGTTGTTGGCCGCGTTCATGATGCCGCCGGCCGCGCGCATCACCGTCTTCGAAGTCAACTGCAACGCGAGGCCCACGCGGGGGCCGACGGTTCTGTAATTCGGATCGTTGTGATATTCGCCCGGCTTGGTCCAGACAAAGAGGCCGGGAAGGCCGGTCATCGGATCGGTGGCCTTGGTGTCGAAATAGCCGATCTGGCCGAATTTCTCGGCATAGGGCGACGTGTACTCATACCGGAACCCGAGATTCAGCGTAAGGCGGCTATTGACGCGGAAATCGTCCTGGATGTAAGCCGCGTTGTAACGCTGCGCCAGAGCCATATAAGGAGTGGTATCGAGGCTGCCGGAAATCGGCACGCCCAGCAGGAAACTGGCGAATCCGTTGCCGCTGTTGAGCGCCGTCACGGCCGGATTGGGGCCCTGCGTGTAAACGCGGTCGAAATTGAACTGGCCGCCTGAATTGCGTGAATTGAAAGCGCCCATCTTCATGCGCTGCAGATCGACGCCGGCCTTGATCTTATGCCGCGTCTTGACCCAGGTGATGTGATATTGAGTGTGCCAGGTGTCCTGCGGCAGCAGGTCGCGGCTGGTGCCGCCCAGGCTGCTGACTTCGGTGGAGCCGAAAGTGGCGACGGCGAGACCCGATCCGCTGGCATACTGCTGCACCTGGATCTGCGGAATCTGCTTGTAGGTAACCGCATTGGCGAGGGAAGTGGGAAACCCGACGCTGGCCAGATCGAACCCTTCGCTGACCGGAGTGAAGTTATTCTGCAGGCGTGTGTAGCTGACCCGGAATTCGCCCAGCAGGTTATCGCGCCAGGTGGAAGTCAGACTGATGCCGGCGTTGCGCGTTGGGTTCGTTCCCACACGTGCCGCCGGAAATGCAGGATCCACCAGGCCGAGGGGAAAACTCTCATTCTGCGAGCCCGCGAAGCGGCCGAACATACGGTGCTTTTCGCTGATCTGATGATCGATGCGATTGAACCAGCTATGAACGTTGTTTACGTTCTTGCCGGAAAGGAAGTAGTTATTGACCTGCGCCGCGCCTTCGCCCGGGCGGTTAGCTTCCGGCCAGAATTTCAGGAAATTCTGCGAAATAGCGTGGATGCGCGACCGGGGAATGGCGTTGCCCGGAAACTGTTCCCGCGTCGTGGTGCCATCGGCGTTCCGGCGCGTGGTGAGATAGTCGTAAATCTGAATCTGGCGGCCGTCGCGGTCGAACGAATTGTTGAAATCGCCGTTGCGCCACTGCGGCAGCGGCACCGTCGCCAGGAAATTGTTCGGGCTTCCCTGGCGGACCGATTCATAGTTGGACCAGAAGAACGTCCGGTCGCGCTTGATGCGTCCGCCAAAAGCGGCGCCGAACTGGTTGAACTGGAAGGGAAGCTTGGGAACCCGGTTGCGGTTGTTCGACCACGAATTCGCGTTCAGCTTCTGGCTGCGCAGAAACTCGTAGATGGCGCCGTGATAGTCGTTGGTTCCCGACCGGGACGCCACGTTGATGACGCCGCCGGCCGCGCGTCCGTATTCGGCCGAGTAAGTGGATGTATCCACCTTGAACTCCGCCACCGATTCGATGGGGAACGAATAAGCCTGGCCGCCCGAGGTAAAGCCGCGCGAGTCGCCGCCATCCATCAGGATGGCGTTCTGCTGCGCCAGACCGCCCGAGATGCGCGAGTTGGCCGCCTGGCCGATGGCGTCGCCGCCCACGCCCACCTGGCCGCGCGACGGAATCACGCCGGGCGCCAGCGCCGCCAGTTGCATCGGATTGCGGCCGAGCAGCGGCAGTTCCACCACGCGGCGCGTTTCCACCGTCTTGCCAAGGCTCGACGTTTGCGCCTCTAGCAGCACGGCGGCCGCGCTCACGTTCACCGATTCGGTGACCGCGCCCACCTCCAGTTGCATGTCGATGGTGGCCGTGAGGCCGATGCTGAGATTGATGCCGGTCACCTTGCGCGCACGGAAGCCCTGCTTTTCGCAATTGACTTCATAGACGCCCGGATTCAAGGCCGGAAAAACGTAGATGCCCGCGGTGTTCGATTGGGTGCGCGTCTGGACGTTGGTGCCGGTGTTGCGCAGAACCACGCTGGCATCGGTAACGATGGCGCCGCTGGTATCGGTGACGGTACCGGTGATGGTGCCGCGTTCGCCTTGGGCGAACAAACCGCAGATGGCGGAGAAGGAGAGCAGCAAAAAACGGAAAGTGATCTTCATGTGGACCCCGAATGTGCACAGATACATATATCGCACTCCCCGCAGCCGCCGCAATGCTCCGTTAGCCGTCCATTTCAGCCCGCAGCGTCCACGGTCCGCGCCTCTTCATCCCCGGCTCACCTCCAGCCGTCACCAGCCACTTTCCAACCCTCATAAACTTGGCGTCGGCCAGGGCGTGCGGAAGTTGCCCGGCGATTTCATAACCGCCGGTAGCGGGATCGAAAGTATGAACGGCGGCCGAAAAGTCCGAGGTATAGCCGCCCAGCAGCAGCACGCGCCGCGAGTCCGGCACGGCCCACCAGGCCCGCGTCGCCGTGGGAATGCCAGGCAGGCTCCTCCAGGCCTCGGCGGCAATGTCATAGACGCACGCCTCGGCGAAATTTCCCGCCGGGCCATAGCCTCCGAAAAGGAAGAGCCTGCCCCCAAGCGCAGCCAACGCGAAGTGCGCGCGAGGCGGGCCGGGAATCGGACGGTGTTGCTTCCACTCACCGCGCGGTTGATTGAGGTCGCGGCTCCAGACGGTAGTGGCGATATTGGAATAGTCGCCCGCCTTGGCAATGCCGCCCACAACATAGACCCGCGGTCCCGCCACGGCCGCGACGGCGTAAAGGCGAGGCTCTGGCAGGCTCCACTCCGGACGCTCCTTCCACGCTCCATCGCGCAGTTCCAGAACGTCGCCGTTGACGGTATTGTCCGCCCCTCCGCCGAAGCTGTAGATCGCGCCCCGATGACTCACGCAGGCGGCGTCGCCTCGCTCCTCGGGCAGATCCGGACCCGGCGCCCAGGCGTCGGCTTCCGGGTCGTACCAGTGAGAGCCGCGGCTCCATTTCTTCACGCCGCCTTCCCAATAGCCGCCGCCGGCAAGCAAGTACCGCTTGCCGGCGGTGCCCGCGATGTATCCGCCCTTGGGATGGGGCACCGGGCTCGATTCTTTCCAATGCATTCGCGTGGCTCCTGTGGCAAGGGCGGGTGGAACGAGCAGCAGCGCCGCCCGCCTGGTGAGAAATCGCCCGCTATCCGGGTGTGGCATAACGCAGATCCCATCCTCCCAGACGGCGCAGAGGACTCCCCGGGCGAGGCAGCTTCGGCTTGCCCGAGCGCACCCACTCGGCGATTTCCCGCTTGTGCCCCAGACGCCGCAGCGCGCTCCACGCCGGTCCGAAATCATAGCGCGCGTTGGTATCCCAAAGGAAAAGGTGGTCGGCGCCGCGCTCGTACAGAGCGTGCGCTCGCTCGCGATACTGTTCCGGCGCCAGAACGCGCGGCATCAGATTCAACGCCAGCTTGCAGCGGGTGCCGCGCGTGATCCGAAGAAAGAAATCGGCGTCGCGCGGATCGGTCCATGAATCCAGAGCGGAGTTGATGCGCTCCACCGACGAATAAGGCACCAGCGTGTCGATCAGCCCTTCCCGCACCCAGGCTTCCAGATCCATCGCGAAGTAGAGATTCTCTCTTTCACCGCTCATGACGATGGCCGTGATCGCGCGCGTCCCCGCCAGCTTGCGCAGATCGCGCATGAATGCTGTAAGAACTTCCGCGCGATGCTTCAACCAGCGCGGATCGTAGTCGTCAAGCGTGCGCGGATCCACGCCGAACTTTTTCTCGAAGCTTTCCACCACCGGCGGTTCATACTCGACCAGCGGAGGACGGCGGTTGTAGGCGATGCAGAGGCCGTCCACCGGCTGGGCCGCCATCTCACCCAGGAAATCGAGTGCGATCCGCCGCACCTCCGGATAGGCGTAGGAAAGGCGCGGCGCCGGCCGGCCTTGCTTGTCGCGTCCGCGCCACTCCGGATGCTTGTCATACACGCCGCCGGTGTTCCATTCGTCTTCCGGAACCGGGAAATGAAATCCGGCCGGGCGATATGTGGCGTGGAACTCAAGACCCATGGCATGCGCATGGTCGAGCGCCACGCGGAACGGATCGATGCCCTTGGCGCGCAGAGCCCGCCATGCCTCGCCAGCCAGCCGCTCGCCTTGCCGGTACGGATCTTCGATCCAATCGTCGGCGGCGGTGAGACCGAGCTTGCTTGGATAATACAGGCGGTCGCCCATGCCGCCCTCCCAATACACGCGGGCGAAATCGGTATCGCGGAATGGCTCCAGTTCGCGGCGGATCTCATCCGCCGTCGTGGGCCGGTATTGAAAGGTGTAGCTCCAGGCGTCGTGATGGCCGAACAGGCGGCGGTGCACGCCGGATTTGCGCTCTTCGCCGAGCGCCGCCGCCTGCGCCGCATCGAGCGGCACCAGTTTCACGTAAGCGAGCCAAACACCGTCGCACGGGTTGGCCAGCGCGTCCGGCTGATCGGGCACCAGTTGGCGCCAGAACTGGCGGATCACCAGATCGCGACCCGTGAGATCGGCCGTGCGCCAGTAGTAATCGTCCAGCCGGTTATCGCGATTTTCGGGCGTGTGGGCGACGAAGCAAAAGGCGGACGTGTCCGACAGGCGCACCTGAAACTTCGTGTTGTCCTGGCCGGCGTAGGATCGCACGCCGAAGTGGATCTCATGCCAGCCGCGGACGTTCAGCGGAATGCGGATCTCCGGCGCATGCGTGTTCTGTCCGGCCACCAGCATGGTGCCCTTGAAAGCATCCGTCTCGTATTCGAGCAGCCGCCAGTGGCGCGGACGTGGTTTCGATGAGAGCGCGGCCGATGGCTGGCAGCGGGAAAGGTCGCTGATGTACAGAGGTTCGGCGGCCGGCGCCGCAAGGGCGCCGGCGGACATCGTGAGGAAGAGGCGCCGGTTCATTGGATTACCGGGCATTGTACCGCTAGGCTTGCGGCGCGAAGCTTCGAGCGGAGATATTGATATCGCCCCACTCCTGCATCGGAATCGGGATGCGCGGAGCCCTGGCGTCGAACACCGACCATCCGTCTGCGCCGTACTCTAACGCCACCGGATGAATGGTTCTGGGTGTCCGCGATTTGGCTTGGAGCCGGGTCACGGCCGCGGCGCGAATCGCCGATCGTAGCGCGCCGACCCGGACATCGCACACCGTCGCGCCAGCGGATGCAAATCGGAACCGGCGCTGTGCCTGACGAATGCGGGTACGCACAACCTCCGGAAACGACTCAACCAGCTTGTCGCACGCCCGCCGGGCGGCCGGCTCCATTCCCAACTCCGCCAGCGCCTCTTTCGGCTGCGCCAGAAAGACGCCCAACGCCTCCGCTTCCTCGGCGTCCAGTGCGACCAGACGCGAGCGGTAGTGAAATCCCAACTCCACTCCGCCCGAATGACCCCGATAGACCACGATAGGCAATCCTGCTTCGGTTAAGGCGTCGATATCGCGCAGCACCGTGCGCCGGGCGACTTCCAGTTCTTCGGCGAGTTGAAGTGTTGTCGTGCGGCCCCGATTCTGAAGAACAAGAAGGATTCGAAGAAGGCGTGCGGCGCGCATAAAGTAATTTTCAATTATGACAGTAGATGTCACCTTAACAATGCCAATAATGAGTCCCATGCACACGGTCACTTATGGCTCGGGGACGCCGGAAGATCCCTGGAAGCTGAAGACTCCCTCTCAAACCTCCGAGTATTTGGCTTGGCGCGACGAGAGCGAAAAGCCCGGAAAACTCGTCGTACAGGTGGGCAGCACGAAGCTCTCCTATCAATTGCGGTGCATCGGCGATTTGCACGCGATGCTGAAGAAGCATAGGGATTGGATGCCGCTCGGGACGGCGGACGAGGGCAAGTCCGCCGCCGAAGGGACGGTGGAGGCATGGGCGCGCAGTGAATCGAACCCGGTTGGCGGCTATTACGGCCTGCGCAAAGGCTACCGCGGCCGGTTCGCCAATTATGTTCCGCCGGTGCTCGAGTTGCTGGGATTGGCCGAGGTGGAGCACGGGGCGCGCAACAACCGGATGCGAGCCATCGCCGGATAGGTGCCGAACGAGCCCATCATGGCTTTCGGGCCTTGGCGATCCAGTGGGGCATGGGCGCCGGAAGCGGCGTGACGGCGATGTCGACGAAGCCGCATTCGCGCAGCCAGCCGGTAAGATCTTCATCCGAGAAGACCCAACCGCTTTCGGTGGTCAAGGCCATGTTCATCGCGAACAGCGCCGAGTACTTGGGCGCGCTACGGGTACGATCCGTCATCATGTCCATGATGTGAACTAAGCCGCCCGAAGGCAGGCAGTCGTACGCTTTGTGAAACAGCCGCACGATCGATTCGGGAGACTCCTGATGCAGCATCCCGAAGAAGTGAATGACGTCGGCGCCTGGCGGAAAGCTGGTAGTCCGGTAGTCGCCGGAGCATGTGCGAACCAGATTGGAGGCGCCCTGCTGCCCGATTAACTCTCCGGCGATGGCGGTGACATCCGGCAGGTCCAGCACGGTGGCGGTCAGCCCAGGATAGGCGCGGGCGAAGAGCACGGCGTAGGTGCCGGGGCCGCCGCCCACGTCTAACAATGACCTCCGGCCGGTCAGGTCGAACATGTGGACGGCGCACCGGCCGATGGCGAGGGCCCGATAGTGCATCGATAGCACGAAGGTGCGCGTGCGGTCGCGATCGGCGCCGAGGTGAAGCTCCGGGCGCTCCACCGGACGGCCGTCGCGCACGAAGGAGCCCGCTCTTTGCCAGGCGGAAACGACATCGCGGTTGTACCGTAGCGCCGCCGAAAGGTCCCCGGGACGGCCCGGAACCAGAAACTGATCGGCCTCGGGGGTGTTGACGAACTTGTCCTCTCGTTTCACCAGTAGACCGGCGGCCACGCAAGCATGAAGCAGAAGCGCGGCCGCACGCTGATCCAACTTCAGTTCGGTGGCGAGAGTGGAAGCGTCTGCCGCCTGTAGCTCGGCCAGCTTGGCGAACACGCCCGCGTCGGAGGCCGCGAAAAGGGTGCTGGAATCCATAAAGGCGTTCGCGATACTCATGATCCGGTCGGGTGTGAGCGCCGTCATAGGGTTTTGAGGAAAGCGATCAAATCCTTGCGATCTTGGGCGTCAAGCTCGAGTCCGAAGCGGTGTCCGGTTACGGCGTGCGCCGGCGCGTGATGAAACCAGTTCGAGGAACGGAACGTGGGCTGGAGGCGGGCCGGATCGAACAATTCCTCCAGGGTTCCGATAGACCCGTCGTGCAGAAAAGCCCTCTCGAGCCAAAGCATCCGCAGCGAAGGCACGCGATACAAGCCAGTGCCCTTGCGGGTCTTGGTCGCAAGGTAGGGATCGGTGCCCACCGAGCGCGCCATGATCAACACAGAGGCCTTCAAATCCTTGGACGGCTGGAACCCTTCCACCGGCGTGAGCCGGGAGTTGGTGTAGGCTTCGCCGGAATGACAGCCGCCGCAACGCGCCCTTTCGAACACCGCTGCGCCACGCCGCGACGAGTCGTGCGGTTGGTTGGGGTTTGATGGCGGCCGCAGGGAATAAATGAATTTCGCCAGCGCGTAGATCATCGGGTCGGGCGTGCGCTTCAATCCTCCAGCCAATCCCATGTTGGCCTGGTTGAGCGTCGCCACCGGCCCTTCGCCGTAGCGCGTGGAGGCGTCGATAACGTCACCGACTAGAGCGGCATAGCGCATCAGATCGCCGATGTTGCGGTGCCGGCTGGTCCCGGTACGGTCGAAATACCGGTAGTTTTGAAGACCGATGAGGTTGGCGATCTTCACCGGATGATCGAGACTGGTGCCCGTCCGGCCATGTACGCCGAGCGGATGCCGTTCGTAGGCTTGGGCAATGCGTTCGGCCGGCCAGGAGGCCGATTTCAGATTCTCGTCGTCGTCGAGGAACGGAACGCGATAATCCTCCCGCATGTGCTTGCGCCGCCGGTCTTCGAGGATGGCGTCTCCCATCTGCGCATAGCGGCGCGTCAGATCTCCCATCAGCGGTCCGAATGGAGTATGGACGTTGGCGGGACCCTCGATGACTTCACCCGAAGCCGTCACCTGGACATGGCACATCGAGCAAGTGTCGGTGCCAAGTTCCACTCTGCCTTTCTGGCGGACGACGTACCGCAGTCCCAGCAGGACCCCATCTCTGGTGGTTTGCAGCCGGTAGGCGGCCACCACGCGCGGGTCCCGAATCATCTTGAGGTTGTGCTCGCTTCCAGTAAAGCGTGGCAACTCGCGCCCGTAAAACACTTCGCGGCCCGCGGCGATCCATTCTGCCTCGGTTTTCAATTTCGAAACGTCCACAAGGGGCTCCGGCTCGCGGTTCTGCAGCCACTCTATATACCCTTCCGGTTCTTTTCCCGGAGCATACACGGGATAGGTTTTGAGGTTGACTTCCGGCAAAGAGTAGTATTCGGCGGAACCGATCATGCGCGGCTCTTTTCCGAGCAACGCTAGCGGCAACCGGTAACCACGCGTGTCTTCGTCGTCCCAGACGCGCGGAACCTTTTCCGCGAATGCCACTTCCACAAACAAGATCGAAAAGTAGATGGAAAGACGCATGGTTCAGTCGAGTTTCAGCGGCGCAGGCTTCAGCGTCCATGTAGCGCCCATGTCCTCGCCGAGCCTGGTCGTGGGAAATACGAGCCCCACCGGTGACGGCATTTCACAAGTGGCCAGCTCAAACGAAGCCGTGGACTTCGACAAGGCTGCACTTTCGAACGCGTAAGCCATGAGCCGCAGGAACTGCGCGGAGTTCACGCGCAGGGCGCCGGCGGATATCCAGCCGGGAATATGGTTGTCCGGAAGCGGTTTCCACTCCTTCGCCGTCATCGTTCGGGAAACACCCTCAGCGGCCTGAAGGATCGCCGAAGTTTCGATAGAGCCCTGCGACGGACCCTGCGAGGAGGGAGCTTCGAGCGGGCCGTAAACGTGCTTGGCGGTCACCGATTCGGGCAGCGAACCGGTGCGGCGCAAGTCCGCCAAAGAGTGCGCCAGTAGATAGAACATATCCGCCGGCGAAAAATATTGCGTGCCATCGGAGGCGTACTCGGGAACATAATTGCGGTACTCGTCCCACTTTCGCAGCATGCCTTGAACGGCCGTCAACAGGCCGGCTTTCGAAACCGGGCCCTGCGCCGGAGCCGCCATCGCCAGCAGCAGCGACGGGGAGAGAAAGCGGCTGCCCGGATTCGAAGCCAGAAACTGTGCCAGCCAATCCAGCGTTTCACCGTCTTTGCTATAGGTCTCTTCGACTTGCGGCGGCGCATTCAGCATCTGCACCCCAAAGTTCGGAACCTTGGGATTATCGTAGGCATACCGCAACGGATTGGCCAGCACCGCCGGAGGCGTCTGGGGCTTGTAATAGCGGCCGTAGTCGGCAACTTCAACCTTAAGAAAGTGCGGCCTAGCGCGGTCGATGGCCGCCGTCATGGTCTCAAGCGCCTTGCGGTCAGCCAGCTGCCGGCGGTGTACGGTGGAACCGTTGTTGTCGGATTGGCGGAGAACTCCATTGAGCCAGAACACTTCGGGCGAGGTTGCGGCTTCCGGACTCAACAGTTGGGCTACCGCTGCGACACCACCGCCGAAGCCGTGCAGGTTCCGGGCTGGAAACGTATTGCCTTCCGGCAGCCCGAACCCGATGTAGCGCTGATTGAACCGCTGGAGCAGATGAACCGTTTCCGGATCGCCCCCAAGCTCGAGCGTGACGCCTTGAATGGCGGTCACCTTGCCGAATACCTCGATAACTCGTTTCAATCCTCCCGTTTTCGCCGGAACGGGTTCTCCGTCCACGGGGTCTTTCCATTCCGTGAGGAACCAGTCGAGCGCCTCGGAACGCGCCAGCCAACGGTCGTGAGCCGTCTTCGACTTCCGGAAGTTCGGCCTGGGCCGGGCCGTGGGAGTCGGTTCGTCGACGCCATCGTAGCCGATCTCAACCAGTCCGTCGTCGACCGCCTTGCGAACCTGAACGAGCGTATCCGTCTTGCGTTGGAACAGAGCTTCGGCCATGGCGCCATTGAAGTAGAGCGTAAGGGGCGCCTGAACGGCCGCGTGCTTCTCGCGCAAAGCCCGGGCCATGTCGAGGGCCCGGCGGATTCGGTCCTCGGTGACCTTGATCTCGTAGTAGTCGTCGACTTTGGCGAACAACTGAACGAAGACAGGCTGCCGGACCGCCGGTTGTTCCGCAGCCCACAAGCCGCAAGCGGCGGCCAGCAATGGCGCCAGGCTGACCGATCGTCGGATGATCATAACGGGATCCTCTCCAAGCGTCAAAACGCATATCGCAAAGCAAACTGGAACTGCCTCGGCGCCTTGGCGGCGAGAATCCGGCCAAAGGCCGGCTCGTCGGCAAACACTTCGGGCAGTTCGTAGTTCACGCGGTTGAACAAATTGAATGTCTGAACCTCGATCGCCAGAGCGTGGCGCTCGCGCAGGGCGAAGCGCTTGGCGAGCGCAAGGTCGAAATTGGCGATTCCTCCACCGCGCAGGATGTTGCGGCCCGCGGTTCCGAAGCGGTAACGCTCCGGCTGCGCGAACGCGCCGCTATCGAACCAGCGCCCGGCGGTGCGGGCTGCAAGCAACGGACTGCGAAGCAGGTCCGGCCGGTCGGACCCAAAAGTGCCCCCCGTGTTTCCGGTATTGCTGTTGTCGAAACGCAGAATCGGAGTGAAGGGAGGAGCCGCCTGGAGGGTGACGATGCCGCGCAATTGCAGATCGCGGCGCCACCAGCCTCCTCCCGGAAGCGCGGCCACGTAGGCGGCCGTTAGCCGCTGCCGTATATCGAAAGCCGAAACAGCCCGCTCGGCGCGATAGTTCAGGCTGTCCTGCGGGAAGTTCTTATCTCCCTTGGCTCCCAAAAACGCCGAAGCGTCGTCGATCGACTTTCCCAGCGTGTAGACGGCCCACAGCGAAAACAGGCGGGTAAGTGGCTTGTCCCAGGTGGTCTGAAGCGAATGATAGTTGGAATTCGCCCCGCTCTCGGCGAGAAAAATCGCGCCCAGCGTGGGCATTGGACGGCGCATCTGAACGTCTCCGGCTGCGGGACGGGGCTGATTTAGATTGCGCGCCCGAATCAGGTGTGTGCCCTTGGAACCCCCATACGACGCTGTAAATGCTCCCAGGCCGCGCGCCTGCTGCTGGACTCCAAAGTTCCAATGCTGCAAATGACCGCCAATTAAGTTCGGATCCAGCACGTTCAACGTGGGTGGAGGTTCGATGCCGCCGCGAAATGGATCGGCGAGGGAGATCAGAGAGGTAGCGGTGGGAAAGAACACCCGCAGGTTAAACTGCGGCGGATTGAAGTACTGTGCGCTATTAACAACGAACATGCCGGAATCGAAAAACAGCCCGTACCCGGCGCGCAGAACCGTGCCCTTCCGGAGATTCCAGGCCAGACCCACGCGGGGGGCGATGTTGTTCCGGTCTGGCTGGATGCCGGCCCTGGGAATGCCATTCGTTCCAACCTGGGCCACTCTGCCGGTTGCGAAGTTCAACGTGGACATGCGGTCGCGCGGGTCGGTCGCCGGAACCACGTACTCATACCGCGCTCCCAGGTTGAGGGTCAGGCTGGGGCTCAGCTTTACGTCGTCCTGCGCGAAAACGTTATAGGCGGTCGACCGTAGCGTTTGCGGATTCTCCGCACGCGACTGCAGCGCGAATGACGGCAACCCTAGCAGCAGATCGCCGATGCCGGTTCCCGATAGCGCACCGGAGAACGACAGCGAGCCGCGCGTGAAGAACTCAAGCATGCCGTTGAGCTCATTGCGGCGGATATCGCCGCCGAACCGCAGGTAATGCCTGCCCGAGGCTACCGAGAGCGATTCCGCCAAGTGGTAGGTATTGGCGGCTCGATCGATGGGCAGAGAGTTGGCGTCGCCGAAACTCGACAGACCGGCCACGTTGAAGATGGGATATCCAGCCGACCGCTCGTTGCGGAAGATCCAGTTCACCCCCAGCATCCGGTTGGCATCAACGGCGTAGTTCTCGGGCAGAATCCGCCGGCCGAAGCGGCTGAAGGCAAGACGCATCGAGTTCATAACGCGCGGTGAGAACACGCGCTGATGATGGACCATGGCGTTATGGCCGCGGTCGTCCACCAAGTCTCCGAATCCGGGCAAAGCGGCGGTATCTTCCGAATAAGGCTCCTTCAGGTAGGTGTCGCCCATCCCGTATCGAAGGGTGAGGTTGTCCTTGGCTGTTATCTGCTGGTCGTAGCGGAGATGAACCGTCGCCGTATCGTCCCGAAGTCTCGGCTGAGGATTTAGATTTCCCGTAAGACCCGGACTATCGGGCATGGGAAAAAGGTTCAGCAGGGCAGACCCTGGCGCTGAAATCCGGCTGGCCGGAATCACGGCGCCTGGAAACGGTTGCCGCGTGAAGGGGTCCAGCACTGGACGCCCCAACTCCGCCAGGTTTCCTTGACGCACACCGGCAGGCGGAACGGTGGAAAGGCGGCTCACCCCGCGGCGCTCTTTCAGCCATTCGACATTGGCAAAGAAATAGGCGCGGTTCCTGATCACCGGTCCACCCAGTCCAAAGCCGAACTGATTGCGCGCATAGTGTGGCTTCGATGCGGCGAAGGTGTTGCGGGCATCGAACTGGCGGTTCCGCAGAAACTCCAGTGCAAAGCCATGAAGCTCGTTGGTGCCACCCCGCGTGATCACGTTCACTTGACCCGCTCCGCTGCGGCCGTACTCGGCGCTGTAGGAGTTGGTATTGATCTTGAACTCCTGGATCGTCTCCACAGAAGGCTGCAGATTGTACCGGTTGACGTTGGAGTCGTTGTTGTCGGCTCCGTCAAGCAGGAAGTTGTTGAACTCTTCGCGGCCGCCGTTGGCATGCATGGCGAACGCGCCCCGGCTGGATAGCTCCGACTCTTCCACCGGTGGAAGCACGCCCGGCGCCAGCAGCGAAAGTTGAAGGAAATCGCGACGGTTTAGAGGAAGGCTGGCAATCCGCTCGCGCGTGAACACGGTGCTCAGTTCGGATGATCCAGTCTGAAGGCGCGAAAACACGTCCCGCACTTCGACGCTCTCTTTGCGGCTTGAAAGGCGTAAGGAGAAGTTCACGACGCGGCGCGAGTCGACGGTCACGATCACGTCCTCGATGGTAGACGTGGCAAACGCATCCTTAGACGCCTCGATCCGGTAATGCGCTGGCGGAAGGTTGATCAGACGGAAATAGCCGTCCCGGGCCGTGAGGGACGTTCGCCCGGTCTGCCTGGCCGTCTCGAAGGCGCTCACCAGGGCGCCCTCCACCGGGCGCCCGCCAGGGTCGAGCACTTGGCCCGAGATCTCTCCGTGAGTGATCTGGCCGAATGCGGCGGCACCGCCAACCACTGAAGCCAACAGAACACGCGTCCAACTGCTTCTCAAGATCGACCCTCCAACGGACGCCTTCCCCTGACAACAGGGAGCCACTCCTTTCCCGGAGCGGCTCCTTCCGCGCAATCAACTGCCGGACTACCGGCGCCTTGGAGTTCCGCTCGCCTGATTGGAAGAGCAAATCTCCAGAGTGTTGGCGCCGATCGGGCGCACGACGTAGTAGTAGGTCGTATTCAGCACGGCGGTGCCGTCGAAATACGAGCTGCCCGTAACCGTACCGATCTTGGCGTACGGTCCTCCGCTGGTCGTGGCACGATAGACTGCGGACTGGATGGTACCCGGAACGTTACCGGTCCAGGTAAGCGATACTCCAGTCGCGTTCGCTGCCGCGCTGAGATTGGCGACACAGGTGCAAGCCGGATCGGTGGCGGCGCGAACGAAGACCTGTGCCGTATCGACGCCGAACAGGTTCGGTTGACCGGAACTGGGGTAGGAAACCGAAGTCTGATCGGTCACCTTCAATTGCACCAAGTAGTTGTTCGGCGCGCCAGCCGGTCCCAGGATCGCGGTCACGTCTGGCTGGACTCCGCTGGCTTCCGCCGAATTCGGCGCTCCGATGGTGAGGAAATCCCATTCATAGGAAATGATCGTGTCACCGGGGCGTCCCGGCTCCGAGAGCCCCTGGTCGGGATTCACGGAAAGCGTTCCGTTCAGGAACCAGGGCGTCTTGCCGATGCAGAAGTTGTAGGAACCAGCCGGTCCGCGCGCGTTCGCCGAAGGAGCCACCGGCGGAAGACTGATAATCACGTTAATCGCCGTCGATGCCAGCGCCGGTGTGCCGGCGTTATCGGTGACCCGCAGCCGCACCGTATAGCTTCCGACGGCGCCAAAGGATGTGGTGACAATGGACCCTGGGGTCTCGTACACGCCGTCATTATTCAGATCCCAAGCGTATGCCACGATCTGCTTGGCCGGATCCTGGTGGAAAGACCCGGTTCCATCAAGCGTGATGACGGCATTAGCGATGCCCGGGTTCGGCGTAGCCTTGGCCACGGCGACCGGCGCGCCGGATTCGAACAGCGTCCGGTTCAGCATGATAATCGCCCAAGCCGTCTCATACGGATACTGCTCGGACGTGTAGTTATGCCCGGTCCAATATCCGAGCGCGTTCTGGTCCACAACCAGCGTCTTGGCGACGCCATTGGTCGGAGCCGAAGGCGTTTCAGCCCCATACCAGTCCAGCGGTGCGACGCCCGGGGTCGAAGACTGCAACAAGGTTAGCGGCTCGGCTACGGCATCCCCATTACTGTCGTGCAGCAGCATCGACTTCACGAGAGAAAACAGCCCGTAATAATAGCCCTTTGGGGCGAGGCTCGCAAAGCCGGCATTACCGAAGTTGTCGCGCATTCGCGTTTCGGATCCGTCCCAGCGTCCATCTCCACGCCCTTTTCCATGCAGCGCCAGCTGAACCAGTCCCGACGGTGTGGTGGCATAGGGTCCCCAGAGAGGAGTGGGACCCTGATATCCGAACCAGCGGTTGACCGCGTCGTAACTGTTGGCAAGCCAATTAT
This sequence comes from uncultured Acidobacteriota bacterium, assembly GCA_902826685.1. Lineage (GTDB taxonomy): Bacteria > Acidobacteriota > Terriglobia > Bryobacterales > Bryobacteraceae > CADEFT01. The sequence goes on along the minus strand of CADEFT010000001.1, from coordinate 425,732 downwards.
TCTGGAAAGTACGGACGGCCGCAGGCACGACCAGATTCCAGGTACGTTGCGCGGGGATCAGCCCGATCGCGACCCATTGACCGATGGAGTTGTCGCCCGTGGATTGGTTGCAGGTGTAATACCAGCTTCCGCCCGCGAAGCCCGAATCGGATTGGCAAAAGGACAGGTAGTCCGCCATGTCCTGCACGACGTCCTTGTACTGCCGCGACCGTATTCCCGGGCCCGGCGCGGTGGCGCCCGTAACCGTAACGGCGTTCGGCGTGCCCGAAGCGATTATGGCATCCATCAATTGGCCCATCTCGTAGAATGACTCGAAGGTCGAGGGAGTGAGCGCTCCGTATCCGTTCCCGTTCGTGTCCGGATTGAAGATGCCGCTACCGTTGGTCTGCGTACCTGGGACCGCGATCGCCTGCAGTTCGTTGAAGATCTGCCTCATCCCGCGCTGCACTGTTTCGGTGTAAGGATTGTCCGGCGAACCACCCTCTAGGTGTCCATTGACCTCGAATGCCTGTGTGTTGGCGGCGGTGATCGACGGGTGGTTGGTGCTAGCCACGCACGATCCGCCCGGACACACGCGCCAGCTTCCAACGGCAAGCCCCGCCGGGCCCGGCGTCGCCCCGCTCACGGAGCGGCTCATCGACTTATGCAGATACCAGAGTCCTTCGTCGATGGCGATGTTGACCCGGACACCCAGCGTGGCCGCCGCAAGCGCCGCGGCGCGAATCTGCAGATAGTAACTACGGGAAGCCTGTTCGCCCGTGGAGGTGTTCCGGCAAGTGAGCGTGCCGACGAACGTCTGCCCAACCGAGCCGGCATAGACGTGCGAGGCTTCAAGGCCATAGGAGGCGAGCGATGTAGCGATCGCGCCCGTCACCACCGATGAGCCGTCGCCAAAGTCCCACACATACTGCATGCTGGCGCCAAACTGGTCGCAAGTGCCCTTGAGCCGGGTACTTGTGCCCGCAACGATGTCATGCGGAATCAGAGGATTGGATGCCACCCAGGGCACCGTTTTCACGACCGGCACGACCGCCTGCATCGAGATCGGTACCACCAGCGCGGCGAACGCGGAAATATAAATTGGCAGTCTCATTCTGGTTGCCTCCTTCCGATGTAGGCCCGATTACGTTCGCTTGCGGTTCTTCGCCAAACGCATGACTCCACCCAAAGCGGCGGCGAGCAGAGCCGTGGTTCGAGGTTCGGGAATGGGATCTGAATCGCCTGTGATCACAACGTTGCCCGACAGAAAGACAGAGAGGTCGGACCCGCCGCCAGCGAGCGGATCGTTTTGCCCCAGCACCAGCGTCCCGAGGTGGGGCTGCGATACATCGCACCCGAGCGCTACTTGCGTACAGGTGATCCGCAAGGTCAGGGTGGCGATTTGATTCTGCATCAACGTAAGCGACCAACCCATTGCCATGGCGATGTCGGTAGGCCCCACCAGCACACCCGGGGCATTCTGAATCAGTTGAACTCCCCCGCTTGTCGACACCGCTCTGTCGTAAACGCTGGGCGCACAGGCACCGCCACCCAGACAGTTGTCATTGACTTCGGCCACTTGACCGGCCCCAGGCGTTGAGAAACCCGCCAGCAATGCGCCGGTTTCGTTCGTGAACGTATTGGGAGTTCCGTTGGCGACGACCTGGTGATCGAAGAAGCCCACGAAGTAATGAATGCCCGGCGTGGTGATCGTGTAGACGATGTCCCCCACGCCAGTAGAGGTATTGAAGTTGCTAAGGTTCAGCCCCGCTAAAGCAGGAGCCGTTTCCCCCAGCGTGGGGAAGATATCGAATAGAAGCGAGCTGTTGTGCCGCAGAGCCAATTCGACCAGTTGCAGCTGATTTGCCTGGGCAGCTGGACGCACCCACAACATCGCTGCCGCGAGAGCGATGAGCCGGATCGATCGCATAGATTCTCCTCGAATTCCCCGCAAGGGTAGGGGCAGACCGGAGAATCCGGGGTGCAGTTCACCCTATATGCAGGTAATTTACGCTCCCGAGTATAGGGTATTACTCATATCTATGCAAGGGCAATTTTTTCTACTTATTAGAATGGAGCAAGCACCACCTCTTAGTGGGGCAGCTTCGCGCCTACACTTCGTGAATGCCACGGTACTATTTTGTTAATGGTTGTCAGTTCGCGGGCTTCCACCGCCCCTCCAGGCCATGCGACTTCGACCCGGACTCCCCTGGCGCGACCCAATCCGAATCGGACGAACCGTTCGCTCGATGACGTATATCCCACGCTCGTAGTGACCTGGTTGAGTTGTGTTTCCATGCCGGCGGCAGTGGCGGTAACTTCCGCTCCCCACACTTCGCGCCGGGACGGACCCGCTCGAAGGTCTAGCGCGATCCAACCACCGGCATCCGGCGTTTCGTTCAACAGCAGCCGCGCCGGCGACTGAATGCACGACAACGCCACATCGATCCGCCCGTCGTTGTTGAAGTCCGCAAAGGCCGCGCCACGATGATGCGCGGAGGCCTGAAGGGCCGGCCCGGCCGCGGACGAGACGTTCTCAAACCGGCCCTGGCCGGTGTTGCGAAAAACGGCTGCGGGCTGAGGCGCGGGTACCCCTAAATACAACGAAAGCCTGGGAAAGTGAGCGTTCGCGAAGAACAGGTCTTTCCTGCCGTCATTGTCGAAGTCGTATGCGCCGACGCCCCAACCCGTCATTTGGCGGGTGCCGGCCGCCAAACCGGATCGAATGGTGAAGTCTTCGAAGAATGCCGGCGGTCCCAGGTTCCTTAGCAGCAGGAAAGCGTCGTTGACCATCGCGGTCATAACGACATCGGGCCGCCGGTCGTTGTCGAGATCCCTGAAGTCGACACCCATGGTGGCGATGGGCCGGCCGTGTTCTCCCAGCGATGCGCCGGCGTCAAGGCCCACTTCGTCGAATCGAAAATCTCCGGCGTTGCGGAACAGGAAATTACGCATGGAGTCGTTGCCGACGAATATGTCGGGGCGGCCGTCGCGGTCATAGTCGGCGAAAGCGACACCCATCCCCTTGCCGGTGTACTTGGCGATACCCGAGGCAGCCGAGAGATCCACGAACTTGCCGCTTCCGGCGTTGCGAAAAATCTGGTGAGAAAGTCCCCTGTATTGATCCGGATGGCAATAGAAGGAGCCCTGGGAATTCCGGCATTTGGGCTCGCTGGCGGGGTCCCAGGAAACGTAGTTCGATACGAAGAGGTCGGGCCGGCCATCCAGATCGGCGTCCAGCCATCCGGCGGCGATCGACCACGGCTTGCGGTGACCGGGCGCATGCCCGGCGAGCCCCGCCTTCGCCGTGGTGTCCTCAAAGGTTCGGTCGCCCCGGTTTCGCAGCAATTGGTTCCGGTTCACGCCTGCTATGAACAGGTCGGTGTAACCATCGCCGTCGTAGTCGGCGGCGGCCACCCCCATCGAGTACCCGGTTCCGGCAACCCCCGCTTTCTGCGTGATGTCGGAAAAGGTGCCGTCGCAGTTGTTCCGGTAGAGCCGGTTCCAGAATTCGGGACCTTCCTTCTCGAGGCTGGGCAGGGCCGCTCCGTTGGCGAAGAAAAGATCCTGGCAGCCGTCATTGTCGAGGTCGAACGCCGCCACACCGCCAGGCATCAACTCGACCAGATGCATGCCCCCCTTAGCCCCGTTTCGAAGAGTGAAGTCGATTCCCGAACGGGCCGTGGCGTCGCCGAATCGGATTTGCGCCAGTAGACAAACCGGCGCGCTCACGAACAGGAGAAGATGGGCGATTTTCATGGGCGGCCTTCGTTGGCACGCCGCTGTTCCCGCTCGCGGATCCACTGTGCCAGCGCCGCTGCCTTACCAGACTGCCCGGTCAGCCTGTAGATCCGTATCAAGAGACTGCGGGCCGGCATCGCTTCCGGCGCCGCCTCAACGGCCCGCTCCGCGGCTGCCTGAGCCTCGGAGACTCTACCGGTGGCCAGCAGTACCCTCGCCCGCCAAAACAACTCCGCCGGCCAGCCCGGCCGCAAGGCTGCCGCCGCGTCCAACCGCTGCAGCGCCTGTTCCCATTGACCGCGCTCATAGCGGAGCTGTGCGTGGGCGATTTCGAAATCGGCGCGCGTCTCCTCGTAGCGCCTCGCATGCAGAGCCTTGGATTCGGCCAGACTTTCGAATTCTTTTTCAGCTGCGGCCGAATCGCCCAACTGCAGCAGGCAGGAGGCGCGGTAGGCGCGGATTTCCGGCTCTCCCGGTTTCCCTTTCAACGCACGCTCAAACGCCGCCAGTGCCGTACGGTGATAGCCGAGCGAATAGAGCAGGATGCCGTACAGCCGCCAGGACTCCGCATCCTCAGCGTCGGATTTCAACAGGCCGGATAGAACTTGTTCGGCTTGACCGGTTTCTCCACTCAACAAAAGCGCGCGCACGCTCAAGCGTCTGACCTCGCGATCGGAAGGCTGAAGGGCGGCGGCACGGCGCAGCGTCTGGTCCGCGTGATCGAGGCGTTTCAAGCGGATGGCACAATCGGCGAAGCGGCGGAGGGCGTGCAGGCTGTCCGGCGCCTTCTCCAGAGTCCGTCTGTAGCCTTCGAGAGCCACCGCGTATTCCTCAGCTTCATAGGAACGGTCGGCCTCCGCTTCCAGTCCCTGGGAGCCGTGTAGAATGAGCGCGAAAAGCGGGAAGAACATGTGGAGTTCCGGAGTCAAAAGGCGAACCGGATCGCGCCGAAAGCGCTTCTGCCTGGAGCGTCCACACCCGATCCGTGGATACGGTAGCTCCGGTCGAACATGTTGTCGATGCCCATCAGAAGACTCCACCCCGTGGAGAGCCGGAATCCACCACGCACCCCAGCCACGATCCAACCGTCAGACGCGGTGTGAAGCGGGACACGCGAGGCGTCGTTCACGACCGCCACCCCGTTTACGACCGAACCGATCGGCAGTACGCGGTTTTGAATCTGAAGCAGCGTCTCACCGGTTGGCGCGAACCGGCCATCGCCAATGAAAGGACTCACTGGCGCGCTGGCGAAGAACGCCGCGATATCGGAACGCCGGCGGGAGGCGCCGATGCGTTCGTCGTCCAGATCGGCGGCGTTTAGCCGCGACTGCCCGCCAGCCAGCGCGGCTACCGCCTCTAGCCAAAATCGCGCCGGCGCGTAGCGGACGCTGGCCTGGCCCTGTTGCGGGGGCAGGCGCCGGATATGGCGGTTCGGGTTCAGGTCGCGGCCCACCAGGTAGGAGTAATTTCCCGAAGCTTGCCATGCGTTCGAAATCCGGTAGCGCACCGTGGAGTCTACTCCGTAATACACGCTCGATCCATCGTTGAAAAAGCTCTTTACGCCTCGCGGATCTCCGGCCGCGGAAACCAGAACCACGCCAAGCGCCCGCTGAGCCGCCGTCTGGGCCACCGGGCTCACGGCCGTGCCTCCGATGGCACCCGGCGCGGCGTGCGCCGGAAACAGTACGGAACGCCGTGAGATCGGATTCCGGAAGCCAAAATGGAAAGCCTGCACGCGCGCCACCAACCTGCCGGTGCGGAACCCAATGCCGGTTTCGAAATCAAGGAGCGTCTCCGGTATCAAACGGCGGGCGCCCAAGGCCGATGGAACCGCCGCTTCGCTGGCGTCGTTACCCATGAGACCGCCAACCAGAATCGCATCGTGATTCGACACCTCGTAACCCAGTCCGGTGAGGCCTACAGCACCCAGGTCGCTCACATTCGGCGCGCGAAAGCCACTGCTCACCAGGGCGTGCCAGGAGAATCCCCCAGCGATACGCAAGGAAGCCGAGCCATGAAAAGTGAAATTGCGGAACCGCTGATTCGAATCCGGTACGCCGAACGAGCCGCCCGCCGCACGTCCGGCGAAGGTTCGGAACCGGGCCGCGCTATAGCGGCCTCCTCCGCTCAATCGCAACCGCGACGAGACCAGTTGCGTCTGCATCTGCCCGAAAATACCAAGGTTGGAATAGCGGGCTCCGTCGGGGAATTGCGCGCGGACTTGCCGCCGGGTTCCCGTTGCTGGGTCCGTCTCGCTTCGCGTCGACTGGACGCGGTCGATATAGAGGTCGGCGCCCGTCAAGAATATGGACCGCCCACCGATCCGGCCGCCCGCCTGAGTGGAGTATCCGAAGGAGCCGGTGCGGTTACTGTCGGAGGTGATGACATCGGCGAGACGCGCCGCCTGCCGCACCGAGCCGTCCTGCTGTGAGTTCACCGAGAACACGCCGCTCCAGGTATCGAGAAAAGCGAAGTTTCTCTTTTCGTAGCGGCCGTAGAAAAAGTCCAGCTTTTGCGGATCGGCACTCGACTGAAGGCGTCCCAAGCCGCCCGCGAGATCGCGGTAGGACCGGACTCCGTAGAGCATGCCACGCTGATACCACAGCGTCACCGATTGGTCACCCCGCAAACGCGCGGCGAACTTGCCATGGGCGCCAGCCTGGTCGTACCCGGTATCCTGCAGGCGGGTGCCCAGGATTCCGCCCACCTGCGAGGGCCCTAACCCGAAGTACCGCAGATACACGTTTCGCGAGTCGAACGCTTGGCCGGTTCGCAGATCGTTCCGCATGTTCCCGAATCCGCCGGCCCTGAAATCGAGGGTTTCGGTTGAAAGAGAAAGCTGGCCGCTCGCGCCGCCCGATAGATCGGCTAGGGCCCCTTCCAGCGAGAAGTCGCCATGCATCGCTAGTTCCCGCGATTCAGCGAAAGTCGACTGCCGCGAAAGCACGTTCACCGTGCCGCCAAGCGAGTCGCCGCCGTAAGCGGCGCCGCTGGGGCCTAGAACCGCTTCCACGGCTTCAACCTGCCCGGGCTGAATGAAAGCCAGATACTGGTTGGGACCAGAACGGAAAGTCGACGTATTAAAGCGGATACCGTCAATCATCAGCAGCGTCTGATAGCCGGTCAAACCGCGCAGGATCGGAGAAACTTGACCGCGGGTGGTCTCTTGCACCGACACTCCGGCGTTCCCCTGCAAGGCGTGCCCGGTTGTGGCCAGTGGCCGCGAAGTGAACTCATCCCTTTCGTTCACTGCAACCTGTTGAGCGGCTTCGTCCAGACTCGCCACCAACGCCCTGTCGGCGGTAACGGTTATTTGGGAGGAAACCTCCGCCAGGCCGAGATTCACGGCCACATCGGCCGATTCTCCTACTGTAATTTGTACTACTTTTCGAAAGAGTTGGAAGCCTTTGGCTCGAACTTCCAGAACGTAGCTGCCCGATGGTAGATCGCGGAACTGAAAACTGCCGTCACCCGATGGCGCGGTTGCCACCTGCCTAACAGTGGTATTGAATCCGTTCGACAACACGATCTTCGCATTGCCCACCGATAATCCTGTTTGGTCCAACGCACGGCCGGAGAGGACGGAGGCGCCAGCCGAAGAAGCTAGCACGAACAGTAGACTCACGACTAGACCCGATACAGCAGGAGTACTCATCTAAAACCCAGTTGGCAGTTGGGAAAGAGTGTCGAATTAGATTGGCAATCATAACATGGATTCTTTTCTTGTTACACAATTTATTTCGCTGGCAAATTGCAGAGTTAGGACTGCTTGCGGTAGTTATCCACTTCGTAGTGGTGGTGTATCGACTAACGAACCACGGTCTGCCGATCAGCCCAATTCCGCGCGAAACTCCGGCAGCACGGATTCCACCTGCTCCAGCGTGCCCTTGAGCGAATCGAAGTGGATCGGCTTCGATAGGAATGCATCCATGCCCGAGTTCAGACATGCGTCGCGATCTTCCGGTCGCGCATTCGCCGTCAGCGCGATGATGATCGGCTGGCTTAGTTTCTCGTCCTGCCGGATGCGGCGCGACGCTTCGAGTCCGTCGAGATTCGGCATCTGCATGTCCATCAGAATCAGGTCGTAGCCGGTGCGCTCCATGGCATGGACGGCTTCAAGTCCATCGGCCACGGTATCGGGGCGATAGCCCAGCTTTTCAAGCATGCGCACCACCACCTTCTGATTAACCAGATTGTCCTCGGCCACCAGGATACGCAGGCCGTGCCTGGCAATGGGCGTCACCTGATGCTGCGATTCGTCGATGCCCGTCTCGCCGGTCAGCACCCGGTCGAGCGCGCCGCGCAGAGTCGATTCCTTGATCGGCTTCATCAGGAACGGACCGAGCTTGGCGGCGATCGTGCGGTAGCGGGCCGAGCCCATCAGCAGCAGCCGCGGCGCCAGCGCCGCCAGGTCCTTGCGCTTGAGATCGGGCAGGCTGCCGATATCGGCCAGCACGATGTCGAAGGGCGCTCCGGCGGCCTCGGCCGGCGACCCGGCGGCGGTGGCCACCAGCCCGAAGCCGCTCAACATTCCGGTCAGCATCGCCCGGCTCGCCTCATTGCGGTCGATCACGGCGATGCGGACGCCGCGGTGCGGCTGGGCGGGCTCCACCTTGTTCTCCCCGACGGCCGGCGGCGCGTCGATCAGGAAGAAAAATTTCGTTCCCGCACCGGCTTCGCTCTCCAGCCAGATCTTGCCGCCCATCCGTTCGGCCAGGCGCTTCGAGATGGCGAGACCCAGCCCCGTGCCGCCGAACTTGCGCGCCGTCGAAGGATCCAGCTGGCTGAAGGATTGAAACAGCAGGTTCTGTTTCGCCTTCGGAATGCCGATGCCGGTATCGCGCACGCAGAACCAAAGCTGCCCCTCCACCTTCGTGCAGCCCACCGTTACTTCCACCTCGCCGGTTTCGGTGAACTTGACCGCGTTACCCACCAGGTTGACCAGCACCTGCCGCAGCCGCGTGATATCGCCCAGAACGAAACGCGGCGTTTCGGGCGAGATGCGATAAATCAATTCGATGTTCTTGTCGGCCGCCTTGGGCGCCAGCAGGTCCAGGCTCTCCTCAATGCATTGGGACAGGGCGAACGGCGCATGCTCGAGCTCCAGGTTCCCCGATTCGATCTTCGAAAAATCCAGAATGTCGTTGATGATGGTCAGCAGCGCGTCGCTGCTCGAGCGGATAATGTTGACGAACTCGCGCTGCTCGGTGTTCATGGGCGTGTCAAGCAGTAGCGTGGTCATTCCGATCACGCCGTTCATCGGCGTGCGGATCTCGTGGCTCATGTTGGCCAGAAACTGGCTCTTGGCCTCGGCGGCGCGCTCGGCCGATGCCTTCGCCGTCTTCAATTCCTCGGCGGTCTGTTCGAGTTCCGCCGTGCGCTCGCGAATGCGCTCCTCCAGGTCCATGTTCTGGCTCTTCAGCAGGCGCGTGCGGCGGCGCGACCGGCCGATGGCGGCGGCCCCGATCATCAGCAGGATGCCCAACCGGAACCAGATGGTCTGGTAGTAGTGCGGACGCAGTTCCACTTCCACCTGCGCATCGGTCTCGGTCCACACTTCGTCGTTGTTGACGCCGCGCACCAGCAGGCGATACTTCCCGTGCGGCAGGTTCGTATAGGTCGCGGTGCGTTCCGAGCTGGCTTCGCGCCAATCCAGGTCGTAGCCTTCCAACCGGTAGTAGGCGCCCACGCGCCGCGGAATCAACAGGCTGTTCACCGCGAATCGTACTTCCAATTCACCGCGGCCGGGACTGGCCACCGCCGGCCATTCCGTAAAGTTGCGCCCGTTGATACGCGTCGATTCGATCACCACCAGCGGCGGAGCGTCATTATAAGGAAGCCGCTGCGGGTTGACTTCGGCCACTCCGCGGATCGTGGGGAACCAGATGCGCCCATCCGGTCCCCTGCGCCGCCCTGTTGGATTATGGCCCTCCATGTTGAGAGTACGCAGCCCGTCCACGGTGCCGTAGTGGCGAAGCCGCGCGGGCTTGGCTTCCGAGGCTTCGAGCAGATCGCTCTTCCGCGCCTGGAACATACCGCCTTGCGTCGCGATCCATAGCGATCCCTTGCGGTCGTCTACGATGCGCTCCATCACCTCGTTGACCACCAGCACCCAGACCTGCGTCTGATCCGGCTTGGCCGGATCGACCCGCAGAATCGCGCCCGTGTCGGCACCCATCCAAAGGATGCCACCCGCGTCTTCTTCCACCGAGTTGATGGAACGGTGGTCGGGCGGCAGAGCCGTGAACGGCGTCAAGGTGCGGCCTTCCAGCGTGAACAGGCCCGTCCGCGTCTTCACCCACAGCCCGCCCGTCCGGCTGCGAGTCAGCGGAATGGCGGGTTCGTTCAGAATCGTGGTGGCTTCACTGCCGTCCCAGAAAATCGTGTGGTCCCGGTTGGAGAGAATCACGCCATCCCTGGCCGCTTCCAGCCAAACGACGTTCTTCAGCCCCTTGATCTTCTGCCATTCGAAGGCCGGCGAGCCCGCGCGCAGCAGCGCCAATCCCTGTTCGCAGCCCACCCAGATATTGCCATCGTCGTCCTCGGCCAGGCTGGTGATCAGCGTGGTCGGCTCGCCTTTCCGGAAGGCGGCCCGGCGCCAGCGCCCGTTTTCGAGCACGTTCAATCCGGATTCCCGCGTGCCCGCCCAGACGCGCCCGTGACGATCCGGCAGCACCGTGGTGATTTCGTTGGAACTCAAACCGTCGTAGCTGGTGTGCGTGATAATGGCGCCCTTGCGTAACCGCGCCAGCCCGCCGCCCTGCGTCCCGATCCAAAGGCTGCCTTCGCGGTCTTCGAGGAAACTCACGATGGCCTGGTCCGGCAGTCCCTGTTCATAGAGAAGGGTGTCGAATCCCTTGCCGTTCCACCGCGCCAGGCCGCCCCACGTGCCAATCCACACCGACCCGTCGCGATCCTGCAGCAGAGTGCGGATACTCGCCTGCGGCAGCCCGTCCTTAGTTCCGTAGTCGATCCACTTCTCACCGTTCACACGCAGCAGGCCGCCCATCGTTCCCACCCATAGATCGCCGTTCGACTGGCGGAGCAGCGCCGTCACGCGCCCTGAAGCCGACCCGCCCGTCGCCAGCACCTGTTCCGTCTTGCCGTCCTTGAAATAGACCAGTCCGCCGCCGTTGGCGGCCACCAGTAATCCACCCTTCTTATCCGGCAATAGACCGTATATCTCGGTAATATCCACCGGCATATACTCCACCTTGCCCCTACGCCACCGGAACAGGCCCGTTGCGGCGCCGATCCAGATATCGCCGAAACTATCTTCCACCAGCGCCCGGATGGCAAGTGGCGCCGGCTCCTCCGCCATTTCGTATATTTCCCACTTACGCTGCTTCCATCGCAAAAGCGATCCGGAATCGGTGCCGATCCACAGACTGCCGTCTTTGCCCACCATCATCGCGCCGCTCGACGCCTTCTCCAGATCCTTGCGATTTTCCGGCGACATCGCCGTGAAGCGAAGCCCGTCGAACCGAGCGATGCCGCCTGGCGTGCCCACCCAAAGGTAGCCATCCGGAGTCTGCGCGATCGCCTGCACTTTGTCGTGGGCTAGCCCCTCGTTGGTGGACCACTTATCCACGATGAACTGCGTGGGGCGTACGGAAGGATCGAGCCCGAGGCAGGCCGCGGGCAGCAGCCCACAGACGACGATGGCTCGGCTCCACCAGCGCTGAATCATGCTTTACGGATGTCTATCGTCCGTTCGCGGCCCAGGGAGGATAGTACTTTTGCCACGTACGTTCTCTGATCCTTAAGCTTCTCATATCAAAGCTGTTATTGGCTTTCCAGAGGCTGGTCTGCCGCCGCCACCCCCACCGGATCGGCCGGTAGTACGCCCGCGTTCCAAGGACCAAACGAGTACGGGGGTGCTATGGACCGGAATTCGAAGCAGAAGGTATTCTCGGGCAGGTCAACAACTTGGCGCCTCGCCCGGATGACCGCCATCAACCCGATTGTTCAGGAGCATGGATGTCGCTTCTCGCCGCCCGGAAACGCATTGTCACCTTCCGTTTGACGGACACCGAATTTGCCGCTCTGCGGCGTGTTTGTGAAGTGGCCGGCTGCCGCAGCATTTCCGACTTCTCGCGCGACGCGGTGATGGTGAAGGTGCAATCGCACGGGGATGCGCCTCCGGAACCGGGGGCGGAACTGCGGGCCTTGAACGTCCGCCTGGAAGATGTGGCGGACGGAGTAAGAGAGTTGCGTACGCGGATTGCGCGCGTGTTGACCGCGCCAGGCGTGCCTGAGAACTGAGTGCGTAATTAGTAACTGGAGGTTGAATGAGCGACAACAAACGATTTAGGGCGGCTTCGACGGCATTCGCCCTGGTCTGTTCCCTGCTGGCCGGCTCGGTGAGCGCGGCGGCGGAGGACGGATTGCTCAAAATCGCAATCGTACAAGGAGAGGGCAGCCTCAATAACATTCGTAAGAAGATGGCGCAATCGCCCGCCGTGGAAGTGAAGGACGAAGCCGGCAAGCCGGTGGAAGGCGCCAAGGTAGTCTTTGCGCTTCCGTTTGACGGCGCCAGCGGCAAGTTCGGCGACGGCAATCGCACCTTCACCACGAAGACCGATGCCCAGGGCCGCGCGCTGGCCGCGCCCTTCGCGCCCAATGAAGTGGAAGGCCGTCTCAACATCAGCGTCTCGGCCGAAACGCCGGATCGCAAGGCTTCGATCGTGATTCCGCAGAGCAACACGCTCGCCGGCGGGCTGGGCGCGAGCGCCGGACGCTCGTTTCCGCGTTGGCTGATCGGCCTCGGCGTGTCCGGCGGCGCTACGGCGGCGCTGCTGGTGGCCCGGCGCGGCGGCGGCGGATCGTCCACATCGCCAGTGATACCGGCGGGCCCCACCAGCATCACGGTGGGCAGCATCAGCGTGGGAGGTCCCCGATGAGAATCACCCGTCTACGTTTTCTCACCCTGCTCGCCGGGGCGGCGGCCTTGCCCATGGCGGCCACCACGATGCGGAACCCGGTTTCCGGCTACGTGTTCGATGCCGCCAGCGGCCTGATTCGCCCCATCAACGGCTTGCCGGGCGCCGCGGTCCTGGGCTCCGGCCTCGAAGCGCCCGCCCTGTTCACCTCCGTGTGCTTCGCGCCGGGCCAGCGCACCGCGCTCGCCGTCTCGCGCGAAGGCCAGATGTATTGGCTGCAACTGGAAGGCGCGGTGGTGCGCTCCCGTCAACTCGAAGGCGCGCCGGCCGATCGGATGGCTTTCGACGCCACCGGCGCCACCGCTGTCTTTTATATGGAAGCTTCCCGCCAATACCGCATTCTGCAAGCGGGCTCGGCTGGCGAATGGATGACCATGCCGGAACTGCCTGGCACGCTCCACGCGCTCGCCATCGACACGGCGGGCAAGACGCTGGCCCTGGCTGTCACCGCATCGGATTCGGCCACGGTATTCACGCTCGCCGCCGGCACGGCGGAACTTCAGTTCGTCGCCCAGACGTTGTCCCTCGATTCGCTGCGCCTCAGCGGTAACGGCAGCGATCTATTATTTGCCGATTCGGCTGCCAGCCAGGTAATGGCCGCGCACCGCTCGGGCGGCGAATGGCTGGTGCAGCCGGTGGCCGATGGCCGCGACGGCGTCCAGAGTCCGTCGGCGGCGGAATGGGCCGTGGATGGCGCGCTTGTGATTCTCAGCACCGGCTCGAATGAAATTCTGGTGAAGGCCAACGGCGCCGTGGAACGTTTGAATGTGCCCGCGCACGCCCTGCGGCTCGATCCCATGGCCGCTCCCGGCTTGCTGCAACTGGCCCCGCAACAGGGCATCGAACGCGGCGTGCCTCTTTATCTACTCGAGATGCGGCAGCAGGAGGGCACGCTCCAATCCCGTGTCCTGTTCGTCCCCGCCGGAGGTCAGCAATGAACAGAATCGCTCTTTTTGTCTTAACCGCCGTCTCTGCCCTGACGCCCGTGGCGGCGCAGAATCCGCAGATGCAATTCTTCTATCGCACGCCCGCGAGCCAGTTTCCGGCGGAAGTGTCGGCCAACGCGACGCTCACCGCGCCCACGACGCCGGTGAATCAGAAGACCACTTCGACGCTGCTCATCCGCAACCGCTCGGCGGCGCCGCTCACGCTGCGCAGCGCGACGGCTTCGGGCCCCTTCACCGCGCAGCTTACTTCCACCACCATCGATCCGGAACAGCAGGTGAGCGTAAACGTGGAGTTCGCGCCGCGCCAGGCCGATGTGCTCACCGGAACGCTGACGCTGGTGATCGCGCCCGACGCCACGCGCACCATCTCCTACCAGTTCTTTCTATCCGGGCAAGGCTCCGCGCCGAACTTCATTGTCAGCTACGTGCTGAACCCGGGCGGCAATCAGACCGCTGTCGCCAATGGCGGCGTGATTCCGTTTGACCGCACGGCGCTTGCCGCCACCGCCACCGCCACAATCGCCGTACTCAACAACGGCAACGGAGCGGGCACCTTGAGCGCCGTGTCGCTCACCGAAGGGCCGTTCCGGCTTTCCGGCATTCCCCTGCTGCAGGCCGACAACCTGCAGCCGCGCGGCGAACTGCGGTTCACCCTGTCGTTCACGCCCACCGCCATCGACCCCTCGCAGGCCTTTCTGCAGTTGACCTTCAGCGACCGCACCGTGCGTGTACAGGTGACCGGACAAGGCATCGGCCCGATTCTGCAGTACTCGCTCTCTTCGGGCGGCACGGTGACGGCCATGGCTTCGGGCGCCTCCGTAAGTCTGCCGGATACGCAGACCGGCGAGACCGCCACGGCCGCCGTCACCATCGAGAACAACGGCAACGGCGAGGCCCGCCTCACATCCATCGTCCTCACCGGCGTGGGTTTTCAGGCGGTGGATATTCCCGGCCTGCCGTTCACTCTGCCGGTAGGCTCGGCTCTCAACTTCACCGTCCGTTTCGCGCCTACGCAGGTGGGACCTTCCACCGCGACGCTGCGTATCGACGGAGCGGCGTTCACCCTGCGCGGCACCGGTGTGGGCCGCAGCCTGCGGTTGACCGGCATTGTCGGATCGAGCAGCGTGCCGCTCACCGGCGGCGCGACGCTCTCCTTCCTCAATTCGGATATCGGCGTGGCGACGCGCGCCACCATCGACGTCACCAATGCCGGTAACGCCGATGCGATCGTCAACGTGATCTCGGTCGGCCCGGCCGCCGCGGGCTTCGTCATTCAAAGCCCCGTCGCGCTGCCGCTCACCATCGCCGCCGGACAGAAAGCCAGCTTCACCATCGCTTTCACGCCGGAAAATACCGGCGCCGTTACCGCCACGCTGCAGGTGGAAGATATCGCCGTCACTCTGCGCGGCAGCGGGAATACGCCTCCGCCCGTGCCCGCGCTGCGGTTCAACGGCCTCGGCTCTTCGATGACGGCCCGCGAACAGCCCTCGGTCACCCTCGAACTCGAGCGTCCCTATCCGCTCGACCTCACCGGCAAGCTGGTGGTTTCCTTCGCCTCCGATTCGTTCGTCGACGACCCGGCGATCCAGTTCTCCACCGGCGGCCGCACCATCGATTTCCGCATCCCCGCCAACAGCACCAGCGCCAGGTTCGGGGCCAATGGCGACATGAACGACGTGAAGTTTCAGAGCGGCACCGTAGTCGGCACCGTCACGCTCACCGCCAGCCTGGCCACGGCCAAAGTGAATCTGACGCCTACGCCCGCGCCGTCGCGATCGGCCGCCGTTGCCGCCGACAAGCCGGAACTGGCCAGCCTTCAGGTGGCAAGCCGCAGCGGCAACACCCTGGCCCTGCTGCTTTCCGGCCTTTCCACGCCGCGTTCCATCACGCAATTGACGTTCACTTTCGCGGCGGCGGCCAATTCCGGAACGCTGCAAACCAATACGCTGACCTTCAACGCCGAAGAGGCTTTTCGCACCTGGTACCAGAGCGAAGCGTCTAAACCGTTTGGGTCGCAGTTCACCGCCACAATCAACCTTCAGGTCAATGGCGACCTCAACGCCGTGCAGTCTATAACTGTCACAGCGGCGAACGCCCGCGGCACCTCGTCGCCGGTAACCGTGAGCCTGCGCTAACCCGAGACTCCATGAGAGGTAATTCGATGACTGGAATCGCACAACGTAGTTTATGGATGGCGGCCGCCTGCTTTAGCGGCGCCTTCGGGCTGGCGGCGGCCGAAATTGCGCCCAACACGCAAGGGATCCGCATCGGGTCCGAGGATACGATCTCCATCTATGCGCTCGGCGCCGAGGAGATCAGCAAGAACTGGCGCGTCGGCCTTTCCGGCGACATCATTCTTCCCATGCTCGGTCCGGTCAAAGCGGCCGGACTCAGCACGGAAGAACTGGAAGCCGCCCTCGCCGCCAGGCTCAAGCAGTACATCAAGGAGCCGCACGTCAGCGTCTTCATCGCCGAATTCCGCAGCCAGCCCGTTACCGTGCTCGGCGCCGTGAACAAGCCGGGCGCGCTGCAGATGGAAGGCGCTCGAACGCTGTTCGATATTCTCATCCGCGCCGGCGGCCCCAAGGATCCCGGCCCGCAGGTCACCGTCACGCGCAACCTCGCGGCGGGGCACATTTCGTTTCCCGGCGCCCATGCCTCGCCCGATGGCAAGTACAGCGTGGCGGATCTGGACCTGGCCGAAGTCATGGAAGGGCGCGGCGCGGCCTCGAACCTCACCGTTTACCCATTCGATGTAATCACCGTTTCCGCCAAAAAGCAGCCCAAGGTCATTCACATCTCGGGTGAAGTGTCGCGCCCCGGCTCGGTGGAGCTGATCACGCAGGAAAGCGTTTCGCTCATGAAGGTACTGGCCCTGGCCGGCGGCCTCACTCATCTCGCCGCCCCGAAGCGGACCCTCATCATTCACGTGAACGACGAAGGGAAGCAGACCTCGCAGGCCATCATCGATCTGGACAAGACGATGAAGGGCAAAGCCAAGGATGTGGAGCTGGTGGCGGGCGACATCGTCATCATCCCGTCGAACAAGATGACGACCTACATCCAGTCGGCCACCACTTCCGCCATCTCGGCCGGCATCTTCACGCTCGGCCGTTTCTGACGCGGCGCAAAGGCATTCGGAACGAAGTAGTACGGAGGAAATTCATGCAATCAATCACTGGATCGCAGTTGCCCGTGCCCATCCCTCGCGGCCAGAATCAGGCTCTGCAGCAATATGTTTATCTGGAGCCCGTTCCGAACGTGCCCGGGGAAGGCGATGCCTCCGCGTTAGTGGAGTACTGGCATCTGCTGCTGTTCCGCAAATGGACGGTCACCCTCTTCCTGACGCTGGGCGCGATTCTCGCGGCGCTGGTCACTTTCCTGGTCACGCCGGTCTATCAGGCCCGCACGACCATCGAGATCGAAGCCATTCCGGATAACCCGGGCGGCATTCGCCTCGGCCAGGAAGGCGGCGGCCCGTCGCTGCCGGCCGAATCCTACGTCAATACGCAGGCCAAAATTCTCACCAGCAAATCCCTGCGCCAGGCGGTCGACAAGAAGATGGCCGAAAGGCCCCAGGCGGAAGAAAGCCGGCGGCTTCCGAAGACCGCGGCGTGGGCCAAGGCCCTGGGCCTGCCGGCCCGCCTGATTCCCGCGGCGCCGGGCAATCGCAGCGAGTGCAAGGTGCGCGTCATCGAGAACACGCGCATGCTGGAGCTCACCTGCGACGCCGCCGATCCGCGCCTGGCGTCGGATTACGCCAATACCCTGGTGCAGGAATACATGGATGCCAGCGTTTCCTCCCGCTGGCAGGCCGCGCAGCGCAGCACCAGTTGGCTCACCAATCAGCTTGCCGACCTCAAAAAGCAGCTCGAAGGCGCCGAAACCGAACTGCGCAACTACCGCACCAGTTCCGGCCTGCTGCAGGTGGGCGAAGCCAAACAGGACGTACGCATGGAGCGTCTGCTGAAGCTGCAGGATGAGCTCGCCCGCGCCTCGGGCGATCGCGCCACCCGACAGTCGGCATACGAAGTAGCCCGCCAGAGCCCGGTCGATTCGCTGCCCGAAGTCATGGACAACGGACGGCTCAGCGGCTATCAATCGAAGCTGGCCGACCTGCGGCGCGAATTCGCCGAACTGTCGGCCCAGTACACGCCGGAACACTATCGCGTGAAGCGCGTGCAGGCTCAGATCGAAGAGTTGGAGTCGACTCTGAAACGGGAACGCGGCGCCGTTCTTCGCCGCGTGGAAAGCGATTACCGCGCCGCCCAACGCCGCGAAGCGCTGTTGAATGCCGATTTCGCCGCCCAGGCCGCCGTGGTTTCCGATAAGTCCAGCAAATCGATGTATGCCGACATTCTGGCCCAGGAAGTAAACTCCCTGCGCGGACTCTACGACGAACTGCTGCGCAAGATGAAGGAAGCCGCCGTGGCTTCCACGCTCAACGCCAACATGGTGCATGTCGTCGACGTGGCCGAAGCGCCCGCCGCTCCTTACAAGCCCAACCTGATCCGCAACCTGATGGTCGGTCTGGGCACGGGTCTGCTGTTCGGCATCGGCTTCGTGCTCTCGGGCGACTGGGTGAACCGCCGCCTCAAGGCGCCCGGCGAAACTCCGTTCCACCTGAACGTTCCCGAGCTCGGCGTGATTCCCGAACACAAGGCCGACGGCCAGTTCACCGGTGCGCCGGCGCTCGCCGCCCTGCGCGCGACACCGGAAGACGAGACCAACTCCGACCGCCGCAGCGTGGCCCTGGTCACCTGGCACGATCGCCCGTCGCTGACGGCGGAATCGTTCCGCGGCGCGCTCGCTTCCATCCTCATCGGAGGCCGCAACCGCGTGCGCCCCAAGGTCATCCTGATGACCAGCCCGGCGCGCGGCGACGGCAAGAGCACCACGGTCAGCAACGTCGGCATCTCGCTGGCGGAAATCAATCAGCGGGTCGTGCTGATCGACGCCGATATCCGCAAGCCGCAAATGCATAACATTTTCGGGCTGCCCAACAACTGGGGCCTCAGCGACCTGTTGCGCGACAAGACGCCGCTCGATCAGGTTCCCGTGCAGGCTCTGGTGCGCGAAACCCGCATCGAAAATCTTTATGTGCTGCCTTCGGGCCCGGGCACGGCCAGCATCTCCAACCTGCTCTATTCGAACCGGCTGCCGCAGTTGATCGACCGGTTGCGCCAGGAGTTCGACACCATCATCATCGACACGCCGCCGATGCTCTATGTCGCCGACGCCCGCGTTCTCGCCCGCGTGGCCGATTCCTCGATCCTTGTGCTGCGCGCCGGCAAGACCACGCGCGACGACGCCATGCGCGCCAAGCAGCGCCTGGTGGAAGACGGCGTCGAAGTGATGGGCACCATCCTCAACGGCTACGATCCCAGTACCCGCGCACGCTACGGCTATTCGGGCTACTACGGAAGCTATGGCGAGGATGCGGCCACGGCCTAACCGGTTCGCCTCGTCCGCGGTTCTGCTCGCCGGAGGAGCGCTATGTCTGATGGCCTCCTCCGACGCCGCGGGCCTGTTCGGTCATCGCGCCGTACAACAGGTTTGGCGCTTCTTCACCGGCGCCTACATCGACTCCCAACAGGCGCCCTACGCCTGGATTCTCTTCCTCCAGAAGACCGTGCATGTCGTGCTCTACGGCACCCTGGGCCTGCTTTGCGGCGCCGGCGGAACCAGAACCGGTACTAAGAAGTTTTTAGGAGGGTTGGCTCTGTGCCTGACCGGAGAGGCGCTGCAGTATTGGAGTCGAACCCGCACCGCCAGTTGGCGCGATGTCTGGTTGAACGTTCTCTCGTTCGTGGCGGCCTTCGCCATGGCCGCTTTTTGGAATTCGAAGAAAGGAGGCGCAAAGGCATGATGAGCCAACGTTGGCGCGCACTGGGCACCCGGGCCATCGACCTGGCCGTATCCGCCGCGGGCCTGATCGCCGCCGCTCCCGTGATGGCGCTTTCCGCCGCCGCCGTCGCGCTCGAAGACGGCCGCCCCGTGCTGTTCCGCCAGACGCGCATCGGCCGCGACGGACGCCCCTTCGTGATGCTCAAGTTCCGCAGCATGCGCCAGGCGCAGGCGGGCACTTCGGTCACCGCCGGCGGCGACGCTCGCGTCACCCGCGGCGGGCGCTTTCTGCGCAAGTACAAGCTGGATGAGCTGCCGCAATTGTGGAACGTGCTGCGCGGCGACATGAGCCTCATCGGCCCGCGCCCGGAAGTTCCCAAGTTCGTCGATCTCTCCGAACCGTTGTGGAAGACGGTGTTAAGCGTCCGGCCCGGCATCACGGACCTGGCTTCGCTTTACTACCGCCACGAGGAAGGGATGCTCGCCGGCGCCGCCGATCCGGAAGCGCACTACCGCCGCGTGATCCTGCCCGAAAAACTGCGCATCGCCGCCGGTGGCGTGGAGCGCAAGTCCATTGGCAACGATCTCAAAATTCTGATCTACACCGTACTGTGTTCGTTCTTTCCCGGCCGATTCGACCAAACCCGAGTGTCGAAGGCCCTGTCCCAGAGGAGCACCACTTGAAGCACATGGAATTCATCCCGTTCGCCTTCCCCTCCATCGGTCAGGAGGAGATCGACGAAGTCGTCGAAGTTCTGAAGTCGGGCTGGATCACCACCGGCGCGCGCACGCATCGCCTGGAAAGCGATTTCGCCCAATACACCGGCGCCGCCGAGGCGATGGCCGTCAACTCCGCCACCGCCGCGCTGCACCTGGGCCTGGCCGCCATGGATATCGGCCCCGAGGATGAAGTCATCACCACGCCGCTGACCTTCTGCGCCACGGTGAATACGATTCTGCACGTGGGCGCCACGCCCGTACTCGCCGACATCGGCCCCGACGGCAACATCGATCCACGGTCGATCGCCGAGCGCATCACGCCGCGTACCCGCGCCATTATGCCCGTGCACATGGCCGGGCTGCCCTGCGATATGGACGCCATCTGGGAGCTCGCCCGCAAGCACAACCTGAAGGTGATCGAAGACGCCGCGCACGCCGCCGGCACGCTCTATCGCGGCACTCACCTGGGCGGCAAGGAAAGCAAGAGCGATGCGGTCGCCTTCAGCTTCTACGCCAACAAGAACATGACCACCGGTGAAGGCGGCATGCTGACGGTGAACAATCCCGATCTCGCCGAGCGCGTCCGCGTGCTGCGCCTGCATGGCATCTCCAAGGACGCCTGGAAGCGCTATGCCAAAACCGGCAACTGGTTTTACGAAGTGATCGAGTGCGGCTTCAAATACAACCTCTCCGATATCCAATCGGCCATCGGCATTCATCAGTTGAAGCGGCTCGAAAACTTCACCGCCACCCGCGCCCGCTTCGCCGCGATGTATCACCACATGCTCGCGGGCGTCGACGAGATTGAGCTTCCCATCGACAACGCGGCTCATCGCCACGCCTGGCATCTCTACATGCTGCGCCTGCGCCTGGACCGGCTCACCATCGACCGCGCCGCCTTTATCGAAAAGCTGCGGGAACGCAACGTCGGCGCCAGCGTCCACTTCATTCCCATTCCGTTGCACCGGTTCTTCGCCCGCTGGGCCAACCGGCGGCACAACCAGTGTCCGCGCGCGCTTGAACTCTACCCCCGGCTGGTGTCGATCCCCATGTATCCCGGCATGACCGAAGAGCAGGTGGAATACGTGGCGGACTCGGTAAAGGCTGTGATCGCGGAATCTCGCCGCCGCCGGCTGGCGGTCGCCTAAGGGAACGGAGGAATCGACCTTGAAGAACTGGCAGCGCATCGTAATCGTTCTTGCGCATGTCGTCCTCATCTGCCTCTCGCTGATGGCGTCGGCGCTGTTGCGCTTCGATTTCCATCTGCCGCAGGAAGAGTCCTACATCCTGACGCGAGGACTTTGGATCGCCCTGATCGTCAAGTCGGCTGTCTTCCGCCTGTCGAGAATGGATCGCGGCGGCTGGCGTTTCGCCGGTGTCGCCGACATGGTGAAGGTATTCTACGGCAACGTCCTCGGCTCGGCCTGCTTCGCCGCCGTTACGCTGATGCTGATCGGCGCCCGCTTCCCGCGCGCCATCTACGTGGTGGATTTCATCCTGTGTTTCCTGCTGACGGCCGGCCTGCGCTTTGCCGTTCGCATCCATCATGAAAACGCCACGCGCGGACAGCGCCAGCCCGGTGTCAAGAACGCCGTCATCTACGGCGCCGGGCCCGAAGCCGCCACCCTGGTGCGCGAGATTCAGGCCAACCGCTCGCTGAATTACCGCATCGCCGGACTGCTCGACGACGACGCCGAGAAGATCGGAACCGCCGTACACGGCATCACCGTGATCGGCCGCGGCCGCGAAGTGGCCCAAATCCTCCAGCGTTTCGCCGCTCGTGGACGGGCCATCGACGAGATCATCATCGCCCTGCACGAAGCCTCCGGCCGCAAGATGCAGGAAGCTCTGGCCAACTGCCGCGCCGCCGGAGCCGCCGTCAAGACCATTCCTTCGATGAGCGAGCTGCTGGCGGGCAAAGTGCTCTCCAGCCAGATTCGCGACGTCTCGGTAAACGATCTGCTCGGCCGTGAGCCGGTACAACTGGATTCCACGCTCATTCAGGAAACCATCCGCGGTAAGACGGTGCTGGTAACCGGCGCCGCCGGTTCCATCGGCTCGGAAATCTGCCGCCAGGTGGCCGCCTATCAGCCCAAGTGCATCGTCGGCCTCGAGCGCGCCGAAAGCGATCTCTATCGTCTTGAGCTCGAAATGAAGGACCGCGCGCCCGAAGTGCCGTTCGTGCCGCAGATCGCCGATATCCGCGACCGCTCCTCGGTCGAACACGTCCTGCAGAAATACGCCGTCGATTCCATCTTCCACGCCGCCGCCTATAAGCACGTGCCGATGATGGAAGCTCACGTGGTCGAAGCGATCGAGAACAACGTCTTCGGCACGCAATCGGTCGTCGAAGCCGCCTATCGCTGCGGAGTGTCGTCGTTCCTGATGATCTCCTCCGATAAGGCGGTCAACCCGACCAATGTCATGGGTGCGACCAAGCGTGTGGCGGAGCTGATCGTTTCCTCGATGCCGCAGCGCCAGTCGCGCCATCTCGTCCCGCCCACCAAATTCGTCTCAGTGCGCTTCGGCAACGTGCTCGGATCCAACGGAAGCGTGGTCCCTCTGTTCAAGCAGCAGATCGCCGCCGGCGGGCCGGTGACGGTGACGCACCCCGATATCCGCCGCTACTTCATGACCATTCCCGAAGCCGTGGAGCTGGTGCTGCAGGCTTCCACCATGGGCCACGGTTCGGAGATTTTCGTGCTCGATATGGGCGAACCGGTGAAGATCGTCGACCTCGCCCGCAATATGATCCGCCTCTCCGGCCACGAACCGGATTCCGAGATCGAGATCCGTTATACAGGACTGCGGCCGGGCGAAAAGCTGTTTGAAGAATTGATCGTCGAAGGCGAGAACATACTGCCGACGTTCCACCAGAAGATCAAGATCTTTCGCAACACCAACCTCGACCGCAATGAGATTGAGCGTGGCCTGACCCGGCTGGCCGAATGCATCGTGCGCCGCGACGAATTGGGCGCCGTCCGCGAACTGGCTTACCTGGTTCCCGAATACACGCCCGATCCGGCGTGGCGCAACCGCCTGAAATCGGGCATCGCCATCGCCAGTTGACCAGCAATATTTCCGGAGGAGATACCTTGACCGCATCATCGCAACTCGAAGCCCAGATGCCCGCCATCGCCGCCACCGGCGAACGTCCGGTGCCGCATCTGGTCATCCAGCCCACCAAGGGCTGGTTCAACCTGAAGCTCGACGAACTCTGGCGCTACCGCGAGCTGGTTTATTTCCTGATCTGGCGCGACATCAAGATCCGCTACAAGCAGACGCTGCTCGGCTTTGCCTGGGCCATCATTCAGCCGGTGTTCACCATGATCGTGTTCACCCTGTTCTTCGGCAAGCTGGCGCGAATCTCCACCGATGGCGTCGCGCCCCAATTGTTCTATTTCGCCGGCCTTGTTCCCTGGCAGTTCTTCGCGCAGGGCCTCGCGCAATCCTCCGACAGTCTGGTGGGCCAATCGAACCTGATCAAGAAGGTCTACTTCCCCAGGCTTGCGATTCCAATCAGCACGGTCTCGGCCACCATGGTGGATCTCTGCATTTCGTTCACCGTGCTGCTTGGGCTTTGCTACTACTACGGCGCCCACCCCACGGCAAACGTGATCTGGCTGCCCGCGTTCGTGCTGCTGGCCCTGGTCACCGCCCTCGGAGTCGGTCTGTGGCTCTCGGCGCTGAACGTGAAGTTCCGCGACGTCCGCTACGTGGTGCCGTTCCTCACGCAGTTCTGGATGTTCATCACGCCCATCGCCTATCCCAGCTCGCTGCTGCCCGAACAGTACCGCATGCTGTACGGCTTGAACCCGATGGCGGGCGTCGTGGAGGGCTTCCGCTGGGCGCTGCTTGGCACCAACACGCAGCCCGGTCCCATTGTGCTGGTGTCGGCGTGCGCCGCGGTGGTGGTTCTGATCGGCGGCCTGTTCTACTTCCGCCGCATGGAGAGGAGCTTCGCCGATGTCGTCTAACGCGCGTTGCCTGGTGGTGGGGGAGATCGCGCAGGCGCACGACGGCAGCCTGGGGTTCGCCCACGCTTTCATCGATGCCGTCGCCAACTCGGGCGCCGATGCGGTGAAGTTCCAGACGCATATTGCCGCGGCCGAAAGCTCGCCCGCCGAACCGTGGCGCGTCAAGTTCAGCTATCAGGATGCGACCCGCTACGACTATTGGAAGCGCATGGAGTTCACGCCCGATCAATGGGCCGGGCTCAAACAGCATGCCTCCGATCGCGGGCTGCTGTTCCTCAGCACGCCGTTTTCGATCGAAGCGGCGGAGCTGCTCCATCGCATCGGTGTCCACGCCTGGAAAATCGCATCGGGCGAAGTGAACAACCACCAGTTGTTCCAGTACATCCTCGCCACCGGCCAGCCGGTGTGGCTGTCCACCGGCATGAGCGGCTTCCGCGAAATCGACTCGGCGGCCAGCCGCGTGCTTTCGAGAAACGTGCCGCTCACCGTGTTTCAGTGCACCTCGGCCTATCCCTGTCCGCCGGAGAAGGTAGGACTCAACGTGCTGCGGGAGATTCGCGAACGCTACGGCTGCGGGGCCGGATTGTCCGATCATTCGGGCACCATCTACCCCGGCCTGGCGGCGGCGGCGCTCGGCCTCGACGTGCTCGAAGTGCACGTGACGCTCAGCCGCGAGATGTTCGGCCCCGACGTGCCCGCTTCCATCACCACGGCCGAATTGCGCCAGCTTGTGGATGGCATTCGCTTCATCGAAAAGATGCAGGCCCATCCAGTGGACAAGAACCAGATGGCGGCTGAGATGGAAGGCATGCGTAAGCTCTTCCTCAAGAGCATCGCCGTGCGCGCGGACCTGCCCGCGGGGGCCGTGCTCACCGAAGCGCACCTGACGATGAAGAAGCCCGGCACCGGCATCGCCGCCGACCGGCTGGCCGAAATCGTGGGCCGCAAACTCGCCCGTTCCATCACCGCCGGTGCGTTTCTCGCCGAATCGGATTTGGAACCCGCCGCCGTGCGCGCCGCCTAGGTCAACAATATGGTGACTCAGGAACGGCCGGCGATCCGCAAGTTCGAAGATCTGCGCGTGGGCGAGGAAGCCCGGCTGGTGCACACCATCACGGCGGCCGACGTGGATACCTTCGCCCGTCTTTCGGGCGACGTGAATCCGCTGCACATGGACGACGGCTACGCCCGCCGCAACGGCTTCAAAGGCCGCGTGGTGCACGGAGTGCTTCTCGCCAGCTTCGTTTCCACCGCCGTGGGCATGCATCTGCCGGGCCCCGGCAGTCTGTGGACGCAACAGAATTTCCGCTGGCGGCTGCCGGTCTACATCGGCGACACGCTGACGGTGACGCTGAAGATCGCGTTTCAATCGCGCGGCTTGCGTACGGTGTCGATCGCGTTGACGGCCACCAATCAGTCCGGGGCGCTGGTCATGGAAGGGGAAGGCGCGGTGAAGCTGCTCGAAGAGCGCGCCAAACAGGAAGGGGTTCCAATGAATGAACGTCTCGCATTGATCACCGGCTCCGCCAGGGGCATCGGCGCCGCCATCGCCACGGCCCTCGCTCAATCTGGCGCGGCGGTGGCGGTGCACTACAAATCGAGCGGCGGGGAAGCGGCCTCGTTGTGCCAGGCCTTGCAAGCCGAAGGCTGTAACGCTTTCCCCATCGAAGCCGATATCACCGACCCGGAAAACGTGAAGGCCGCCGTCGCCCAGGTGCGGGAAAGATTCGGCCGGCCGGTGGACATTCTGGTCAACAACGCCGGTTCCCCAAGCCGTGCCGGCGCGTTCCTTGAAACCGATTGGAACGCCATTCAATCCTCGCTCGACGTGCATCTGAAAGGTTCTTACAACTGCTGCCAGGCGGTGCTGCCCGGCATGCTCGAGCGCGGCTCCGGCATCGTCGTCAACATCGGCTTTGCCGGCTCGGCGCCGCAGTTGCCGTTCACCGTCGCCAAGTCGGCCCTGCGCGGACTCACGCGTTCGCTGGCGCATGAATTCGGCCCCAAAGGCATTCGCGTCAACATGGTCTCCCCCGGCATGGTGGAGTTAAACGGCGATAGCCAGGCGCCGGAGCGGATTCGCAAACTGCAGGCCATGCAGGCTCCGCTGCGCAAGCTCTGCCAGCCCGAAGACGTGGCGCAGAGCGTTTTGTTTCTCTGCTCCGACGCGGGCCGCCTCATCACGGGCGCCGACATTCCCGTCGCGGGCGGTTTGAATCCGGTCTAAACATCCGAGGTACTGAAAACAGTGGACGTCACCATACTTAGCAAAGTGCAGGATCTGGTCGCGCAGATCTTCGGCATCGACAGGGCGCTGGTGCTGCCCGAATCGACTCCCGAAACCATCGAGACCTGGGATTCGCTGCAACACCTGAACCTGGTGCTCGCTCTCGAGCAGGAGTTTCAGATTCAGTTCTCACCCGAAGAGATCGAACAGCTTCAATCGGTGGAGCTGATCTCAATGCTGGTGGAAGAAAAAATCTCATGTGAGGTAGCCAATGGCCGTTGAACTGCGTTACGCCACTCGCCACGAATATCCCGAAATCAGCCGGTTTCTGCATGAATTCTGGGCCAACAACCACGTCTATTGCCGCGACAAGGCGCTGTTTGATTGGACGTTTGCCCGCTCCACGCACTGGCGCGACGACCAGTACAGCTTCGCCCTTGCCGAAGACAAGGGCCTGCTGGTAGGCATCCTCGGCGGCATTCCGTTCACCTTCAACAACCGCGGCGCTTCCTCAAACGGCATGTGGATCGCCAACTACGTGGTGCACCCGGAATATCGCAAAGGCTCCACGGCGCTGCAGTTGCTCAGCATGTTCCGCCGGCCCGAGTTTCATCCCATGGTGGCCTTCGGCATCAATCCCGCCACCGCCACCATCTACAAGGTGCTGCGCGGCCAGGTGCTGCCCGAAATTCCACGCCACTTCCTGGTCATGCCGGGCTGCGAGGAAAGAATGGAAAATATTCTTCACGCCGCCTACCCCGACTGGGACGCCGGACGCGCCCGCAACCTGACCCGTCAGTTCCAGTTGCCGGCCCTTCCCGATGGAGCCGATTTCTCATCCGCGCTGCCGGACACCTGGGACCGCGCCGACTGGAGCGAGCTTTCCCGGAACTTCGTGGGCGCCGCCCGCGATGCCGACTATTTGAATTGGCGCTACCGCCAGCACCCCACCTTCGACTATCGCTTTCTGGCCATCGAAGAGAACGGCCGCCACGGCCTCGCCGTGTGGCGCCTGGAGACCATTCGCCGCAAGACCGAAACCGGACGCGAAGATCTCGACCGCATCGGCCGTCTGCTTGAGTTTTTGCCCGTGTCCGAATCCAATGCCGGCAACCTGTTTGGAGCCTTCGTGCAGCAGTTGAAGGCACACGATGCAGTGGCCGCCGATTTCTACGGCTTCCATGGCGAGCTGCGCTGCCAGATGCGCCGCCTCGGCTTCAAGGAAGCCAAGGAGCAACCGGATAGCGATCGCATTCCCACGCGCTTCCAGCCGCTCGACGGCAAAGGCGGCGGCATCCTTAGCGCGATGTTCATCCAGAACGGCGTGGCCCCGTGTTCGCTCGATGCCGCCTGCCCGTGGTACTGGACCAAGTCCGATTCCGATCAGGACAGGCCGAACTGAAAACGGAGGAACTATGGATCCTGCTCTACGCGTTGTTATGTACCATTACGTCCGTGACTTGCCCAATACGCCCTTTCCCTCGATAAAGGGCATGTTGACTGGCGAATTCATACAACAGGTAAGAAGCCTCAAGGAACGCTATGAAATGGCGACCATGGAGTCGGCCCTGGCGTTTCTCAACGGCGGCTACAAGCCGTCCCGCGATCTCTGCCTGCTTACGTTCGACGACGGCTTGAAAGAACACTGGGCCGAATGCACGCCCGTGCTCGCCGAACAAAAGATCCAGGGATTGTTTTTTTTGATCACCGGGTGCATGGAGGATCATTGCGTCGCCCCGGTGCACATGAATCATTTCCTGATGGCGAGCCTCGATTTCAACGAATACAAAGGCGCGTTCCTGCGGCGTCTGCGGGAGATGAGCCCGGAAGCGTCCGCCGCCATGGACAAAGTCGATCTCGCCGATGCCGTCCGCCGCTACCGTTGGGATACGCCCGAAATCGCCGCGTTTAAGAGCTTTTTCAATTTCCAGCTCGACGCGAACCTGCGCGACCGGGTGGTGCGGCGCATGTTCGTCGAGTACCTGGGCGACGAAGCGTCGTTTTCGAAAGATTTATACGCCAGTTGGGAGGAAGCGCGCCAGATGCGCGCCGCCGGCATGATGCTGGGCGGCCACTCCCATCAGCACAAGCCTTTGAGCGGCGTGAGTGAGCAGGAACTGGACGGCGACCTGAAGAACTGCCGTCGTCTGCTTGACGCTCATCTCACGCCGCAACCGGTGTGGCCCTTCTGTTACCCCTACGGCAAGAAGGATTCCTATACCGGTCACGCCGTCGGATTGCTGCGGGATCTCGAATTCGCCTGCGCCTTTTCGACGGAAAGCGGAGACAACAGACCCGGCGCTCCGCTCTATTCGATTACCAGGGTCGATTGCAAGCTGGCGCTTCAATGAAAGCGGTCAAGGAGGAAGTGAAACCCGTGTCCAGCAAGAGAAAAGTATGCGTTGTGCTGGTGGATCGCGCCAATTACGGGCGCCTAAAGCCGGTGATGCGCGCCATCGCGGAGCGTCCGGAACTGGAGCTGCAAGTGCTCGCCGCCGGCACCATGGTGCTGGGGCGGTTCGGCCGCCCGGTGGATCTGGTTCGTAAGGACGGCTTCCCGGTTTCCGGCGAAACGTTCATCGAACTCGAAGGCTCCACGCCCGCCACCATGGCCAAAAGCGTCGGCTTCGGCGTAGTGGAGTTCGCCAGTGAATTCCAGCGGCTTTCGCCCGACGTGGTACTGCTCATCGGCGATCGCTACGAAGCGTTGGCGGCGGCCATCGCGGCCGCTTACATGAACATCTGCCTCGTTCACGTGCAGGGTGGGGAGGTTTCAGGCTCCATCGATGAGAGCGCGCGCCACGCCATCAGCAAGCTTTCGCACTTCCACTTCCCCGCCACCCGCCGTTCGGCCGACTACCTGGTCCGCATGGGCGAGTCGCCGGAAACGATTCTGGGCGTCGGCTGCCCTTCAAGCGATCTGGCCCGCATGCTCACCGGCGACCTGGCCGACGAAGTCGTGAACGGCACCGGTTCCGGCGCGCAGATCGATCTCAGCAAGCCGTTCCAACTGGTGATCTTCCATCCCACCACCACGCGCTACGGCGCCGAGAACGAGCAGATGGAGAACCTGCTGGCCGCGCTTGACCGGTTGAAGAAGCAGACCGTGCTGCTGTGGCCCAATATCGACGCCGGTTCCGACGCCATCAGCAAAGTGATCCGCATCTATCGCGATCAGCACGCGCCCGACTGGCTGCGCACCATCACCAACCTGCTGCCTGAGAATTACCTGCGTGTGCTGGCCCGCACCGCCTGCGCCATCGGCAATTCCTCCAGCTTCGTGCGCGATGCCGGCTACTTCGGCACGCCCGTGGTGCTGGTGGGCGAACGCCAGGAAGGCCGCGAATGGGATACGCACGTTACCCCCGTCGTTCCCACCACCGAAGAGATCTACGGCGCCATCAGCCACCAGTTGATGCATGGCCGTTACACCCCTTCGAAGCTCTATGGCGACGGGTTCGTCAGCGAACGCATCGCCCAGGCGATGACGGACCTGGTCCCTTACAGACAGAAGCGGCTCCACTACATCTACGACGAGGCTACCGATGGCAATGCGAATTCTTGGAATCGTCACGGCGCGCGGCGGGTCGAAAGGAATCCCCAAAAAGAACATCACGCCGCTGCTGGGTAAACCGCTGCTGGCTTATACGGCGGAAGCCGCGCGCCAGTCGCGGCGCTTGAACCGGGTGGTGCTTTCCACGGACTGCCCGGAGATTGCGCAAACCGGCCGCGATTGGGGACTCGAAGTTCCCTTCCTGCGGCCGCCCGAACTGGCGCAGGATTCCACGCCCACCGTGCCGGTGCTGCAGGATGTCGTCCGGCGCCTGGAGGCCGAAGGGGACCGCTACGACGGAATCTTCCTTCTTCAGCCCACCACGCCGCTGCGCGAGGCATCGGATATCGACGCCGCCGTGGAGCTGCTCGAACGCACCGGCGCCGATTCGGTGATCTCTTTCATCGACGTCGGGGAACGCCATCCGGCGCGAATGAAGAGCATCGACGCGGAAGGGCGGGCCGTCGATCCGCCGTTCGCCGAAAGCTTCGAGGGGCAGCCGCGCCAGCAGCTCCCCAAGCTTTACCTGCGGGAAGGGTCCATCTACCTCACCCGCCGCGACGTGCTGATGGAGCAGGGCTCGCTCAAAGGAGCCGATTGCAGAGCCTATGTGATCCCGGCCGGGCGGGCCTGCAATATCGACGATGCGTTTGATTTGTTTCTGGCCGGGCAGATGTTGAGGTACCGCAATGCCGACACGAATCCTGATAGCGGAATCGGAAGCCTTCTCACCCATCGCGCTTGACATGCTGCGCCGGACGGGCCAGGTCACCGCCGGCGACATGGATCGCGAAACATTGAAGAAGCACCTGGCCGCGGCCGACGTGCTTTGGATCCGCCTGCGCCACCAGGTGGACCGCGACCTGCTCGACGCGGCGCCGGATCTCAAGATGGTGGTGAGCCCCACCACCGGCCTCAATCACATCGATACCGCCGAGCTCGAACGGCGCGGCATCCACCTGGTTTCCCTGCGCGGGGAAGTGGAATTCCTGCGCAACGTGCGCGCCACCGCCGAGCACACCGTCGGGCTCATGCTCGCGCTGCAGCGCCATACCGTCGAAGCCAGCTCTCATGTGCGCGCCGGCGGTTGGACCCGGGACTGGTTCCGCGGCGCCGAACTATATGAGAAAACCGTTGGCATCGTGGGCTACGGCCGCCTGGGCCGCCTGGTGGCCCGCTATCTGCTCGCCTTCGATTGCCGCGTGCTGGCCGCCGATCCGCATGTGGACGCGGCTTACGTCGAACCCGGCGTCACGCTGACCACGCTGCCGAATCTGCTCAAATCGTCCGGCATCGTCAGCCTGCACGTGGACCTGAACGAGCGCACGCAAGGGTTTTTCGGCAAGGCGCAGTTCGATCTGATGAAGCCCGGCGCCGGCTTCGTCAACACCGCTCGAGGCGAACTGGTGGACGAATCCGCCCTCATCGCCGCGCTCGAATCCGGCCGCCTGTCCGGCGCCGCGCTCGATGTTCTGACAGGGGAAAGCGCGCGCGGAATGGCGCATCACCCGCTGGTGCAATACGCCAGAAAGCATAAAAACGTGATCGTCACGCCGCATATCGGAGGCTGCACTTTGGAGTCCATGAGGAAAACCGAAGAGTTCCTTGCCCGGAGAATGGCCGAAGCCTTCTCCCGCATCGCCGAATCGAGCCTGGCCGTGACTGCCTAAGGAGATTACCCAATATGAGTTCTACAGCACTTTTGGTCGACGGCCTTTCCAAGCAATATCAGCTCGGCGAGCGCGTCCAGTTTTACAACACGCTGCGCGACACCATCATGGAGACCGCCGCCAAGCCTTATCGCGCCGTGAAGCGCATGATGTCTGGAGCGCCCTCCCGCAAAGAGGACAGCATCCTCTGGGCACTCAAGGACGTTTCCTTCGAAGTGAAGCAGGGCGAAGTCATCGGCCTGATCGGCCGTAACGGCGCCGGCAAAAGCACGCTGCTGAAAGTGCTTTCGCGCATCACCGAACCCACTCACGGCAAGGCCGATATCTTCGGCCATGTGGGCAGCCTGCTCGAAGTCGGCACCGGCTTCCACAACGAATTGACCGGCCGCGAGAACATCTATCTCAACGGCGCCATCCTCGGTATGAAGCGCCACGATATCGACCGCCACTTCGATTCCATCGTTTCGTTCGCCGAAGTGGAAAAGTTCGTCGATACGCCGGTGAAACACTATTCCAGCGGCATGTACCTGCGCCTGGCCTTCGCCGTGGCCGCGCACCTGGAACCTGAAATTCTCATGGTCGATGAGGTGCTCGCCGTCGGCGACCTGGCCTTCCAGAAGAAGTGCCTCGGCAAGATGAGCGATGTCGCCAAGCAGGGCCGCACCATTCTCTTCGTCAGCCACAACATGGGCGCGGTACGCTCGTTGTGCAGCCGCGGCATCGTACTGAATCAGGGCGGCGTGGTGGCCGATGGCGATATCGCCAGCTCGATCGAGACTTACTACCGGCTTACGACGCAGGACCAGGAGGCGAATACCCCAGGCTCCTCCGGCCGCATGGGCTTCAGTCCCATCAAGCTGGTGAGCCACGAGAAGGCGTCCATTCAACAGTCGGAAAGCATGGAAGCGCAGGTCACGCTCAACCTGCCGCGCGAGGTGGCGGGCTTCAACCTGCTGTGCATTCTCGACGATATGCACCAGCGCCGCGTTTTCCACATCCGCAAGGATTCGCCCGATTTCGGCTACAAGGGCACCTGGCAAGGCTCCTATACCTTCAACGTGAAGCTGCCCGCCATCTGGCTCGAACCGGGCCTCTATTCGCTCTATTTCAAGGCCATCATGTGGGGCCATGAGACGGGCGGCAAGGTTCACTCCGACGTACTCCATCTGGATGTCGGGGGCGAGTCCTGCGGTTACAACTCGATCCTGAGCCCCAACCCCAAATGGGCTATGGAACAAGTTTGCCGCGGTTAGTACCAAGCCCCGATGTTCGCAAACACCGCCAGTTGAGAAGCTGTTTTCGGAGGAACGATGCCGGCAGAAATGCAAGACAGGGCGCTTAGTTGGGATGAAGCGTGGGAAGCGCTGGAAGACGATCATATCCAGCTTTACACCACCGGAACGCCGAAGACGATTCATCAGCTTTGGGCGCGCTGCTACTTCGAGGATCTATGGTCGCTGATGGGCGAAAAGGCGGCCGCCGGCCGCTACCTGGAACTGGGCGCCGGCCGCGGCACCGCTTCCATGTACCTGGCCTCCAGGGGCTGCGACGTGACGATGCTCGATCTGTCTCCGGTCGGCCTGCGCGTGGCGGAGAAAAACTTTCATAAGGCGGGTCTTCGAAAGCCCAGAACTCTCGTGGGCGATGCCCGTGCAACCGGGCTCCCCGCCGCCAGTTTCGATTGCATTCTCAGTATCGGGCTGATCGAACATTTCGAGCACCCGAAGGCGCTGCTCGAGGAAAGCGTCCGGCTGCTTGCGCCGGGCGGCCTGCATTACGGGCTGATCATCCCGGAATCGGGCGACGGCAAACGTCTGCTGGCCGATGCGCTGTTCGCTCCGTGGCGGCTGGCGTCGCGCCTGATTCCCAAGCCGGTCAAGTCGCTCATCCGGCCGCATCGCGGCGCGCGCCTCACCGCCCTTGAGGAAGAGTGCCCGCGCAACGACTACGACGGCGAATACTACGTGCGCCTGCTGAGCGAGATGGGTATCGCCGGCGCCGTCTCCATCCCGGCCAACGGCTATCACCCGGTGTTTGCGAGCAAATCGCTCGAAAGCGGACTGGTGATTCCGGCCTACCGGTTCCATCACGCCATCAAGCGGGCTCTGGGAATGCGGCCCATGCTGAAGACCCTGCCGGGTCTCGCTTCCTGCCAACTGCTGATGTTCCGGAAACCGAGGTAGCTCCGAGTGAAAGTAGCCATTCTCATCCCGGACGGCGTAGGCGTCCGGAACTTCATCATCGGCAAGTTCCTGCATGAGCTGAACCGCTCGGCCGAGATCGCGGTCTATCACGTCATGCCGGATCACGTGCTGCCCCAGTACGCCGGGCCCGCGCCCGAAAGCGTCACCTGGCGGCCGATGATCCCCTACAATCCCGATCACGTCACCACGGCGCTGCAGTACGCCCTGTCCTACGCGCACATGTATTCGGCCAATACGGCTTCCATGCAGCGCGCTCTGGCCCGCAAGGCGAAAGGATCTTTCGGCAGCCGCGCTTACCTGAACGCTTCAAAGTTCGCCGGCCGCACCGCCTCGGCGCTCGGCCTGGTGGACCGGCTCGACGATCTGCATTGCGCCGCGGTCGACCGGCGGCCGGAGATCGCCTACTACCGCCGTGAATTCGAAGCCTTCCGCCCCGACGTTCTGTTCTGTTCCCACCAGCGCCCGGCCTCCATCGCACCGGCCGTCCTCGCCGCGCGGCAGTTGGGGATTCCCACGGCGAGTTTCATCTTCAGTTGGGACAACCTCTCAAGCAAAGGCCGCATCGTCGCTCCCTTCGACCACTACTTCGTGTGGAGCGACTATATGGCCGAAGAGTTGACGCGCTTCTATCCGCGCGTGACCGCGGACCGCATTCATGTCGTCGGCACGCCGCAATTCGATCCCTATGGCGATCCCTCCATCCAGTGGACGCGCGAGGAATTCTTCCGCCGCGTTGGCGCCGACCCGTCGCGCAAGCTGATCTGTTTCTCGGGCGGAGACGCCGGAACCTGTCCGGAAGATCCACTGCATGTCGAAGCCATCCTGCAACTCATCCGCTCCGGCGCCATCAAAGGCAATCCGCAGTTGCTGGTTCGCCCCGTCCCGGTCGACGACGGAGCGCGCTATAAGAAAGTCCGCGAAGCCTATCCGGAGATTCTTTACTGCCAGCCGGAATGGCTGTTCACCGATCCCGGCCACTGGTCGAAGATCATCCCCACGGCCAACGACACGCAGTTTCTGGCCAATCTCACGGCGCACGCCGACATGAACATCAACCTCGGGTCGACCATGACGCTCGACTTCGGATTGCACGATCGTCCGGTGGTCAATACCGCCTTCGACGTGAACGATCCGCCGCTGTTCGGCATGCCGGTCTACGAGTATTACTACAAGTACGACCACTTCCAGCCGGTGATCCGGTTCGGCGCATCGCGCATCGCGCGCAGCCGGGAGCAACTGGCGGAGTTCGTCAACGCCTATCTCGACAACCCCGGCCTCGACCGCGAGGGCCGCAAGCGACTGGTCGAACAGCAGGTGAACGTGCCGCTCGGCCAATCGAGCCGCCGTATCAAAGACGCCCTCGAGCGGATTGGCGGCGGCCGCCAGCGGACGCCGGAAATGGTGCTCACCGCAGCCGTATGAAAGCCACCCTCGGACAGCGCTTCCGGGAAGCGGACGAAGCTCTGCTGCGGCGGATGCTCGAACGCACCGGCGTCGCGATGGAGCCCGCCGAGTTCGTCGTCGCCGTGCAGCGCGCGTTCCTCGACGCGCGTCCGCCCTCGGCGGGCGGTCACTTGATCGTCGGGTTCCGCGAGTGTCCGTCATTCGAAGATTTCAGAGGCGCGCTGGCGCAGGCCAGCGAGCGCTCCCCGGTGCAGGCATCCGTTCTGGTGATTGGCGCCGGCAACGATGTGCCGGGCCGCGATTCCGAGTACGCCGCGACGGTCGCGCGCGAGGTGCTGGGAGCCGGAGCCCGTATCGCGCGGCTCGATCTCGAACCGGAAACCATCTACGGCATCGCCCCAGGCACCTTCGACCTGGTGGTCACGCATTCCCTGGCGCACTACTTCCTCGATCAGGAAGGTTTCTGCCGGTTCATCCGCCTGTGCACCGGCCGGCACGGCAGCTACGTGATGGGAAACGAACCCAACCGCCGTTTCTGGGCCAACCAGGAAGTGCAACGCGCGTTTGAAACCATGAACGTGAGCGAAGCCCAGCGGCGCACGCTGCGCCAGTGCGCCAATCCGCTCTTCTATCTTGGCCGTTTCGCTGCCGCCCTCGGTGTGGCGGCCAGGGAAACCGATTCGTTCGAACGCAAAGTGAATCTGATGCTGCGCCAGCGCCTCAATCTGCGCGGCCGTCTGACGCTCAAGGAAATCAATCGCATCACCGATCCGTTCTTTCCCGACGAGACGCCGGGCCGCCATCCGCTGGGCGGCGATGGCCTCGACTGGGAGGAAGTGGCGGAAGCGCTCGGCGAGTTCCGTCTGGAATGGATTTCTTCGGCGCGCCATCTGGGCAAGCAGAATCCCAATCACCTGCCGCTTCGATGGCAGAACGTGAACGCCGGGTTGAAGGCGCAATATCCCATGGACGGCAACGTCTTTTCCGCGCTTTGGCGGAGGTCGAAATGAATCTCTGTTACGTCTGCTCGGAATATCCTCCCTTCCGCCACGGCGGAATCGGATCCACCACCCAGGTCTTCGGCCGTGCGTTTGCCGCACGCGGACATCAGGTGCGCGTCGTGGGCGTATATCCGGAAAGCGGCCCCGTCGAACAGGATCGTGGCGTGTCGGTTTACCGGCTCCCCAAAGCCGCCGGCAAACTCGGCTGGATTCACGACCGGCGCCTTCTCTACAAGACGGTCGCCGATTGGGCGCGGCGCGGCGAGATCGATTGCGTCGAAGTGGCCGACTGGGAAGGCATGGCCGCCGGCTGGCCGGGTCTGCCGGTTCCGGTCGTCGCGCGCCTGCATGGCTCGCTTACCTATTTCGCCCGCGAGATGAACCAGACCGCTTCGAAGCCGGCCTGCCTGATCGAGAGCAATTCGTTTCACCGCGCCGACTATTGCTCATCCACCAGCCGTTACACGGCGGCGATGACGGAGAAGTTGTTCGGAGGGCATGCCACCCGTCCGCGCGTGCTTTACAACTTCGTGGACGTTCCCGCCGCGCCGTCGAATCAACCGCGATCGAAGACGCGCATCGTGTTCGCCGGCAGCCTGGTGGCGAAAAAGGGTGTCATACCCCTGATGCAGGCCTGGAACGAAGTGATGCGCGCGGCCCCCGGCGCCGAACTGCATCTGTTTGGAAAGGACGCGACCATCGAAGGTGGCGCCTCCATGCGCGAGCATCTTCTCTCGCTGCTCAGCCCCGAAGCGCTGCGCTCGGTCGTTTTCCACGGGCATGTGACCCGCGAACAAGTGGCGGAAGCTTTCCGCTCCTGCCGCGCGGCCGTCTTCCCCTCGTTCTCGGAAGCCTTCAGCCTGGTACCGCTCGAAGCCATGGCCGAAGGCTGCCCCGTGATTTTCTCCAAGCGCCACAGCGGACCGGAATTGATTACGCCCGAAGAAAACGGCCTGCTGGTAGAGCCTTCCGAACCATCGGAAATCGCCGCCGCGATTCTGCGGCTGCTGAATGAAACCGCGCTGGCGGAACGGCTTTCCGAAGCCGGCGCCGCAATGATTCGCGCCCGGTTTTCCCGCCAGGCGCTCATCGGCCAGCATGAAAGCTTTTACCGCGGCTGCATCGATTGCTACCGCCAGTCCTCGTCGCAGTTCCGCGCATTGGCGCGAGTGAGGTTGACCGCCCATGCCTGAAGTGCAAATGCTCGCAGGCTGGCGTATCGCCGGAGGCCGCATCGGGCGTCTGGAGGACTGCTCCGCCATCATCCCCACCTACAACCGGCTTGAGATGGTGATCCGTCTGTTGGAAGCGATTGCGGGCCTGCCCGATCAGCCCGGGGAAGTCGTGGTGGTGGATGGTCATCCTTCCGGCGCGCTCAGCGAGCAGCTTCGCCGCTGGGCCGAAGGCAAGCCCCTGCGCTTCGACCTTGTCTACGCCCATAGCAAGCCGGGCCTGACGCGGCAGCGCAACGCCGGTATCGACACCAGCAGTGGAGACTTCCTCTTCTACTTCGACGACGACACGGTTCCCAAGCCCGGCTATTTCGCCCATATCCGCCGCGTGTTCGCCGAAGACACGGCGCGCCGCATCGGGGTGGTGGGCGCCTGCATCGTCAACGAAATGGATCACCCCATCGCCGGACGCTGGAAGCTGCGGCTGGCGCTCGGACTGGTGGACCGCAACATCCCGCCGATGCGTTACTACCGCACCTGTACTTCCCTGCCGCGCGGGCTCATGAAGCCGTTCACCGGCACCATCGATGTCGATATCGTCGCCGGAGGCGCCAGCGCCTGGCGCCGCGAAGTTTTCCGCACCGAGCGATTCTCGGAATATTTCGAAGGCTACTCGCAGGGCGAGGATGTCGAGATGTCGCTGCGCGCGGCGCGCCGCTGGAAACTTGTGTGCTGCGGCGACGCCCATATCCTTCACCTGCACGCCGCCGGCGGCCGCCCGCTTCATTTCGCGCGAGGCCGCATGGATGTGGTCAACAAATACTTCATCTGGAAGCGCCACACGCCCGACGCCGAACCCGAGTATGTGCGGAAGTTCTGGCTCGATATCGCCTTCCAGGTGGCCATGGAGGGCGTCACCTGGCTGCGGCGTCCCTGGAGCCTGGCTCCGGCCGCCCGCGCCGGCGGCCTCGCTTTCGGCGCCGTGGAATGCCTGGTCCGTCCGCCTCGTTATGAGGAGCCCCCGGCCGCGCGCCGGTATGTGCTCGGCTGCCCGCAGGGAAAAGCCGGAATAGTGAGCTGAACCCAATGAGCGCTACAACCTTCCCCATTCCGATTCCGCAAACCTTCGCGGCGCCGCGCGCGGCCGCCTCCCTGTCGCTCGATAAGGGACTGTTGTATGAGGTTCTGGCTCTCCTGGTGCCCGCCTGGGCGATCGTCGCTTCAGGCAGACCCTCCGCGGCCGCGGTCTGGTACTACGGGCTGCTGGCCGTGTTCTTCCTCTGGCATTGGGTGCACAAACAGCCGCATCGCGTCTCCGGATTGCTGCTGGCGACGCTGCCCGCGATGGGCGTCTTCCGCAACTACTTTTTCTATAATTCGCCGCAGGTTTTCTATCTCTTCGCCTTGTTGTTGTGGGCCGAATTCCGGCGCAACGAAGTCCGCCAGATGCTGCGCGACCGGCTGGTGATGGGTCTCATCGGGTTCAGCGTCCTCTATTGGTGGCTCTCTTTCCTCATCACCACCGACTACAGCGCCAATCTGCGCGCGCTTGAGCTTTCGCTTTCGATCGCCGGTATCACGCTGCTCTATTCCGAACAATCCACGTTCCGCACGGCACTGCTTGGCGTCGGCCTCGGCATCCTGCTGCAAGGGGGCTCGTTGATGGGCTACGGCGAACGCCTGGGATTCGCCACCGTCGGCGGCGATCTCATCGGCAACCCCATCTCTTTTGGCGTGCCGGCCGCGCTGTTGTTCCTGTTGTCGATCGCCGGTAACGGCCGCTGGATTCTGCTGAAGGATAGCCCTCTGTGGCGCGGCCTTCTGGTCGGCCTGTCCGGCATGGCGCTGTTGCTTTCCACTTCGCGCGGATCGTGGCTCATGGCCATCGCCGGCCTCATCGTCATCTTCGCCTTTGACCGCAAACAACGTCCAGCGCTCATCCTCTATATGCTCGGGCTCCTGCTGGTGGCCGCCGTCTTTACGCAGACCGAGCAAGGCTCCACGCTTTCCTGGTATCTCGAAAAAACCTTCGGCGGCGATGTGACGATGGCCAAGCGCACCACCGGCCGCGCCGAACAGTGGGAAGCGTTTCCCGCCATCCTCGCCGATTCCCCTCTCTGGGGACACGGCCCCGGCATGGCACGCCATGTCGCGGCGGAATATGCCGGACGTTACCTCGCCTTGCACTCGCTCTATCTGCAATTGGGCGCCGAACTCGGCTTCCTCGGCCTGCTGCTGCTTACCGTCTTCGCGGGCTTCGCGCTGCGCCGCGCCTGGTACTATGCGCGCGAATTCAATGAGCCCGTGCCGCTGCTTGGAGCCGTTGCCTATTTCACGGTCGCCCTCAGCGTGCCCGCCATCGATGGCGCCACGGGAATGTTTCTCGGCCTGGCGCTGTTGCGCATGCGGCGCACCGTCTATCGTGTGGCCAGAGTAAGTTCGGCCGGGGCTGATTCCACGCCCCGGCCGATGTTTGAAGGTGAGGGGACGCCCGCGTAAGGCAATGCCGTCCTCGCCTGAAGCCGGCAGATCAAATCTCTTATGACCAGCCTAAGCCCACGACCTGTCATGAAGTCTCTGCTTGGCCACATGTTGTGGCCAGCCCTCACGCGTTTCGTGTCTGATCAAACAATCGGCGGGAACGTGGGACTTATTTATACCTTCCATTACGTTGGGGTACCCGTCATTCCCGGCGTCTGTCAGGACCTCTTCCTCGAACCATCCTCCTTTTCGAACGTGCTCGATTTCGTTTGCCGCCACATGGCGCCGCTTGAGCCCGCCGATTTTCTCGACCGCCTGGAAGCCGGAACGCTGCCGCCGCGCGCCATCATGCTGACCTTCGACGACGGCACGCGCGATGCCTATACGCACGCTCTTCCCGAACTCGAAAAGCGCGGCCTGAAAGCGTGTTTCTTCGTGTGTCCCGGTTTGATCGAACAGCGGCGTAACATCCCTTGCCTGGAATTGATGGATATTTGCGCGGGCGCCGCCGCCGGCCACCACCGGATCGCGCTCGAAGTGCGTACGGCCCTGGAAATGGAAACTCTCCCGCTCGAAATTGTCATCGGAGACGATGCCAGCCGCAAAGCCGCTTACCACCTTCTATGGCCGCATGTGTACCGCTCCGTCAGCAGTCATCATGCCGCGCTCTTTGCCTCCCTACGGATGCAAATGAAAGTGCTTCCGGGCACGCCATCCTATCCCCTGGCCACATGGGAACAGCTTGATGAGATGCATCGCCGCGGCATGTGGATCGCCAATCACACCATGTCCCACTCCACCCGCTTCGCCGACCCACCCAAACGGTTTGCCGAAGAGGTAGCGCAGGCCTTCGAAACGCTCGACCGGCGCTATCCCGCGCCGCGCCGCCTCTTCTGTTATCCCTACGGATCGAGCCGCGACGTTTCCTCCGAAACCTCGCGCCTGCTCGAAGGGCTCAATACGAATGTGGCGTTTTTGACCCAGGGCGGCTCCGCCCGGCCCCGCCGCGACGGCATGCTTGGCCTACACCGCGAAGACGCTACCTATTCGGTTGGCGCGGCGAAACTCGCGCCCCTGCTCGCGCTCGCGCGGTGAGAAAGAGATTCCATGCAGATCAGATTCCTCAGCATCCATTCCGAACTTGCGCAGATCGAGACCATCTGGAAGCGGCTTACGGCTTCCGGCGCTCCTTCCTACTTCCTTTCCTGGGGTTGGATGGAGAACTGGGTAAAAGGCCTGCCCAAGGACGTCGACCTTCGCCTCGCCGTCTTTGAACGCGACGGCGAACCCGTGATGGCGGCGTTTCTGGGCCACTCGAAAGTAATACGCCGGAAGATATTCCGCAGTACCGCCTATCTATTGAACGAGACCGGGAACCGCCAATACGATCAGGTATACGTGGAGTGCAACTCGTTCCTCACCCGTCCGGACTCGGCGATAAACCTGGAAGAAGTCGTGAAACTTCTGCCCGGCCAGTGGGACGAATTGTGGCTCTCGGGTCTCGATACGTCGCTGTTTCCGGGGTCGGCACTCAACGAAAAGATCGACGGGTGTGAGATGAACGTGCTCAATCGCATGCCGTCCCCCTATGTCGATCTCGACCTTGTCGCCCGGAAGAAAGGGGACTATGCCGCCGCGCTCGGAAGCAATACGCGCTCGCAATTGCGGCGTACCTACAAGCTCTACCGGGAGCGCGGACCGCTGGAATCGCAAGTAGCGGAGAATCTCGAAACGGCTCTCGCTTTCTATGAAGAGATGAAGGACCTGCACGAGAAGTCCTGGCGTGAGAAAGGCGAAACCGGCGCGTTCGCCAACGCCTGGTTTGACGACTTTCACAAACGCCTGATCCGCAACCGTTTCGACGCGGGCGAAATTCAACTGGTGCGTACGACGTGTAATGGCGAAACGGTCGGCATTCTCTACAACCTTGTACTCGACGGCAGAGTCTATTACTACCAGGCCGGTTTCAAGTACGAAGCCGACAACCGCCTCAAGCCGGGCTACGTCTGTCATGCCGAGGCGGTAACGCACAGCGTCAAGGCGGGCTGCCGCCGCTATGAATTTCTGGGCGGATACGAGGAGTTCAAGCTGCGGCTTTCCACGAACACGGCGGTGCTGGTCTGGGCGCGTCTTCAGAAGCCGCGGCTGAAGTTTGCCGCCGAAAAGCTGGCCCGCAACGCCGCGCTATGGGCGCAGGAGAAATATGAAACGCGCGGTGGCAAGCCTTCCCGCCGCCGCATCGCGGCCGAGTGGCTCGCCGGACAGGGGTCTTCGGCATGAACGTCCCCACATGGCTGCGGCCTCTGGCGCGCGGCGCCGCGTGGCTCTTCTTCGCGCGCCGCAAGCTGATCTATTCGGCGCCGCTCGCCGACCTTCGCGACACCGCGCCGCGCATTCCGGTGGAATTTCGCTTCGCCGCGCGCGAGGATCTGCTGGCGCTCGACGCGAGCGAGTACGGTTACAGCCCTGAGGCGCGCGCCTTCAGCCTGCAACGAATGAACGCCGGCGACCGGCTGGTGCTGGGCATCGCCGCGGGCAAAGTGGTTTACTTCGGCTGGCTGATGTTCGGCCAGATGGACCTGGGCCTCGGCGACTATCGCCCGGTTTCCGGCCGCTCCATCTACGCCTACAAGCTTTTCACCCATGCCGGTTTTCGCGGCAACCGGATCTGCCCCGCGTTCTACACGTTCCTCAAGCGCCACTTCACCGGGCAGGCCGGACGCGTCGTCTGCTGGGTGGAGGCTTCGAACGCAGCTTCCATCAGGACTCATTCGAGCGCCGGTCTGCGCCACACCGGTTCTTACTGGCAAATCCAATTCTGCGGGCGCAATCTGTTCTTCATCGACGAGGCGGCCAAGCGGATGGGCGTCAGCCGCCAGGCCGATTCTTTGATCGCCGCCCGGGAGGTTGCATGAAGCTGTTGATCGTCTCTCACGTCATTCATTTCGAGCATGAGGGCCGGTTCTACGCCTACGGTCCATACGCCCGCGAAATCGACCTGTGGGCCGATCTGTTTCCCCAGGTTCGAATCGCGTGTCCCTTGCGGCGCGAGGCGCCGCCGGGCGACTGTGTAGCGTTCTCGCGGCCCAACATCGCCATCGTTCCACTGGCCGAAGCGGGCGGCGAAACGTTCGTCTCGAAGTTGAAACTGGCCGCCGTTACGCCCGCCATCGTATGGGATCTCGGCAAGGCAATGCTGTGGGCGGACGCCATCCATGTCCGATGTCCCGGCAACATCGGGCTGCTGGGCGCGCTGCTGGCGCCGCTGTTCTCGCGAAACCTCGTCGCCAAATACGCCGGATCGTGGCAGCAGATGCCGGGTGACGTTTTCACCACCAGGCTGCAGCGCACCATCCTGCGCCGCTGGTTCAAAGGGCCGGTTACCGTCTATGGCGAATGGCCGGGCGAGCCGGAACATATCACGTCGTTCTTCACGTCGCTGACCACTGAGGAGCAGATGAATCGCGCCCGGCGCGCCGCCTCTGGCCGCGAGCCATCGGGCGAAGTCCGGCTGCTGTTCACCGGGCGCCTCAGTAAAGCCAAGAACATCGACAGCATGCTCGAAGCGGCGGCACGGGCGCGCGCGCAGGGAGCTCCGGTCCGCTGCACCATCGTGGGCGAAGGGCCGGAACGCGGCGATCTCGAAGCCTACGCCAAACGCCTGGGCATCGAACGGCACGTCGAATTCACCGGCGGCGTCGATTTCGAAACCGTGCTGCGCCATCTGGAACGATCCGACGCACTGGTGCTGACCTCGGAATCGGAAGGCTGGCCCAAATCCGCCGCCGAAGCGATGGCATTCGGCCTGGTTTGCATCGGGTCCAATCGCGGCTTCTTCCAGAAAATGCTCGAAGGCCGCGGCATCGCCATCGCGCCGCGCGACGTCGAAGCGCTCACCGCCGCCTTCGTCGATCTCGCGCGCCACCCGGCGAAATACGACGAAATGCGTCTACGGGCCGCCGCCTGGGC
Source organism: uncultured Acidobacteriota bacterium (assembly GCA_902826685.1). Taxonomy (GTDB): domain Bacteria; phylum Acidobacteriota; class Terriglobia; order Bryobacterales; family Bryobacteraceae; genus CADEFT01. Next base: position 381,898 of record CADEFT010000001.1, on the reverse strand, counting down.
GCAGCAGTTTTCCATGGAAGGCCTGCGCGCCGCCCTGCGCGCGCTGCTGGAAAAGCACTGGTCGGTGGAACTGCCGGCCGTCAGTCTGCGGGAGGTTTCAAGCGAATGAGCACCGGCGTACTGCAGATGGTCGATTCGCTGCTGGTGGGCGGCGCCGAGCGGATGGGTGTCACTCTATCGAACCTGTTGCCGCGCGAGCGATTCCGCCCCTTCCTGTGCACCACGCGCACCGACGGTCCACTCGGCGAGTTTCTCTCGGGCGACGTGCCGAAGCTTCATCTGAAGCGCGAAGGTCCCGTCGACCCGGCCGCGCTCCGGCGCGTCGTTCACTTCGTGCGCGACAACGGCATCTCCATCATTCACGCCCATGCTTCCGCGCTGTTCTTTGCGCGGCTGGCGGCCATGTTCCCGCCATATCCCAAGGTGGTCTGGCACGATCATTACGGCCGCTGCGAATTGAACGACCGGCCGGCGTGGCTCTATCGTCTGGCCACGGCCCGTATCGGCGCGGTCATCACGGTCAACGAGATGCTGGCCACCTGGGCGCGCCAGTCGCTGGCCGTGCCTTCGGGCAAGGTCTGGTATATCCGCAATGCGGTCGAAACGCCGGGCCACGTCACGCCGGCCGAAGATCTGCCCGGAACGCCCGGCAAGCGCATTCTTTGCGTCGCCAACATCCGGCCGCAGAAGGATCATCCCACGCTGTTCCGCGCCATGGTGGACGTTGTGCGCCGCGATCCGCAAGCGCACCTCATTCTCGTCGGCGACTATGCCGACGCCGCCTACAAAGACGGCGTCATGAGCCAGCTCGGGGAGCTTGGTCTCACGTCGAACGTCACCTGGCTCGGCCGCCGTACCGACATTCCGCGCATCGTCAAAGCCTGCGATATCGCCGTGCTGAGTTCCATCTCCGAAGGTCTGCCGCTGGTACTGCTCGAATACGGTTCGCTGCGCGTGCCTTCCATCTGCACGGCGGTGGGCCAGTGCGCCGAAGTGCTCGATCACGGCAAGGCCGGCATCCTGGTGCCACCGTCGGATCCGGCCCGGCTCGCCGCGGAAATCGTATCGCTGCTTGGGTCTCCGGAACGCCGGCGGCAGCTTGGCGATGCCCTGGGCGATCGCGTCGATACGGTCTATGGATCGAAGGCGATCGTCGATCAGTTGATCAAGGTTTACGACACCGTGCTGCCAGGAGCAAACCGATGAACAAAGCGCTGCTCACCGTTTTCTTGGGTTCGTTTCTCATCCCCGCGGGGGCGGTGGAATTCTATGTTTCTCCCGATGGCCGGCCCGAAGCGAGCGGCTCCAGCGACGATCCGTGGGACATCGCGACGGCGTTCGCCCATCCCGCCGCCGTTCAGCCCGGCGACGTTTTGTGGCTTCGCGGCGGTACCTACACCGACGGCACCGGACGTCGCCTGCTTTTCAGCAAACTGAAAGGCACCGCCGAACAGCCGATCATCGTGCGTGGGCGTCCGGGCGAGCGCGTCGTCGTCGATGGAGGAATCGCCATCGAAGGCGAATCCACCTGGTTCTGGGGTTTCGAGATCACCAGTTCGCAAACGGTGCGCGAAGCCGATGCAAACGGCGTCATTCCCATGAACGACGCCATCAATTGCCGCGCGCCGAATACCAAGCTGATCAATCTGATCATTCACGATACGCGCCAGGGCATGGGCGTGTGGAGCGAAGCCCCCGATACCGAGGTTTACGGCAATCTGATCTATTACAACGGCTATCAGGACAAGGACCGCGCGCACGGCCACGGCATCTATTTTCAAAACAAGGACGGCGCCAAGCTGATTGCCGACAATATCGTGTTCAGCCAGTTCTACGCGGGGTTGCATGGCTATGGCTCGAACTCGGCGTTCATTCGCAACGTGACGCTCGACGGCAACATCGTGTTCTCCAATGGCCAGCTTTCCAGGCGCGAACAGTACGTCGACAATCTGTTGCTGTGGCCCGGCACGCCGATGGAAAACATCGTGGTGCGCGACAACTTTACCTACTTTCCGTCGCGCGCGGCCGGTTATTCGCGCGTCGGCACGCTCGGCTCGGCGGTGCACCGCAATGTCTCCGTCACCGGCAACTACTGGATCGGCGGCTATATCGCTGTCATGATGAGCGAATGGGAACAGGCCGAGTTCCGCAACAACGTCGCCTATAGCGACAACGGGCACATCGCCTGGCTTGAAACGCCGCCCGCGCCCGAAGCCTATATCTGGGACAACAACACCTACTACGGCAAGAGCTTCTTCACCGCCGAGAGCAAGACCAATTCGTGGGACGCTTGGCGCCAGAAGACGTCGTTCGATTCCAACAGCACCTACCAGCAAAGCAAGCCGAAGGGGGCGTGGACTTTCGTTCGCCCCAACAAATTCGACGCCGATCGCGCGCACATCGCCGTCTACAACTGGGACCTGGCCGAGGCGGTGGGCGTCGATCTCTCGCCGCTGCTGAACGCCGGAGACTCGTTCGAGATTCGCGATGCGCAGAACTTCTTCGGCGATCCGGTATTTTCGGGCAGCTTCGTCGGCAATCCGGTGATGATTCCCATGCACGGCTTAACGGTGGCCCAGCCCAACGGCGTCGTGCCGACCGCGCCGCGCCACACGGCTCCGGAATTTGGCGCGTTCATTCTCCTCCGCACAGGGCGCGCCGCCGAATGAGCGCCACCGCGGACAATACGGTTCTGATGGTCGGCAATTTTCTTTCGGGCACCGTCGGCGTGCGCGGTGTCTGCGAGGAGCTCGCCGAACGGTTGCAGCAGGCGGGCTGGTCCGTTATCAAGACATCGGATAAGGCATCGAAGGCCGCGCGGATGATCGACATGATCGGCACCGTGCTCACCAGCCGCTCCCGCTACGGCATCGCGCAGGTGGATCTGTACAGCGGTCCCGCCTTTCTGTGGGCCGAAGCCGCCTGTTACGCGCTGCGCCTGGCGGGTAAGCCCTACGTCGTCACCATGCACGGGGGAGGGTTGCCGAAGTTCGCCGCGCGACACCCCGCGCGTTGCCGCGCCCTGCTGCAATCGGCCAAAGCCGTGACGGCGCCCTCGGATTACCTGCGTGAGAGCATGCGTCCATATCGAGACGACGTGCTGCTGGTTCCCAACGCACTCGAGATCGCGCGCTATCCATTCCGTCCGCGCCGCCACGCCACGCCGAACCTGGTCTGGGTCCGCGCCTTCGACTATACCTACAACCCGCTGCTGGCCATCCGCGCGCTCGCCGTTGTGGCGAAGCGCTTCCCGGAAGCGCGGTTGCTCATGGTGGGTCCCGATAAGCACGACGGCAGCTTCGAAGCCGCCAAGGCGGAAGCGGCGGCCCTCGGCGTGGCTGCCCGCGTGGAGTTCGCGGGCCCGGTTCCCAAGACGGAGATCGCGCGCTCGATGGATCGCGGCGACATTTTCCTCAACACCACCAACGTCGACAACACGCCGGTGACCGTGCTCGAGGCTCTGGCCTCCGGCGCTTGCGTGGTAAGCACGCGTGTAGGGGGAATCCCTTACCTGTTGACCCATGAACGCAATGCGCTGCTGGTACCACCGGACGACGCCGAAGCCATGGCCGGCGCCATCGAACGCCTGATCGACGAACCGGAATTGGCCGCGCGGCTTTCTTCCGCCGGACGCGCGCTGGCCGAAACCGTCGATTGGCCCCTAGTCCTGAACCGCTGGATCTCACTCCTTAGTTCCAAAGGCTGATTGGCCGAAACCGAATCGGACCCGAAACTCTGGTTATGTCGCTGGCACACGCCATCCCTCTCGCCACCGGTCCGCAAGCGCCCATGCGCCTGGTGGATGCGCTGCGCATTCTGCGCCAACCGATGCCGGGCGCGCAGCCGTTCGAAGTGCAACTGGTCTGCGGATTCACCCCGCTGCATCTGGAGACGTTCCTTGGCGCGCAGGTTCAACTGCTGTTGCCCCAAGGCAATCGCGTGGCGACGCGCACCGGCCTGTTTGGCGATCTGGCGGGCAACCTGCGCAAGCTGGACGGCGCCCAGATCCGCGCGGCGGCCATCGTATTCGAGTGGCCCGATTTCGATCCGCGCCTCAGTCTGCGCAGCCTCGGCGGCTGGGGACCCGATGCCGTCGAAGACATCCTGAAGCATGCGCAGGCCAAGGCGGCCGAGTACGGCGACATTCTGCGGCACATGCCGAAAGGCATTTCTCTGGCGCTTTCCATGCCTACGCTGCCCCTGCCGCCCGCCGATACGATTCCCGGCTGGCAGAGCGGCGTGTTCGAGCTTTCCTTGCGTTCGGTGATTGCGTCATTGGCGGCCACCGCCGCGCGCCGTCCCCACACACGCGTGCTGAGCGCGCAGCGGCTCGATCAGGTGTCGGCGCCCGCGGCACGTTTCGATGCGCGTTCGGAAATCGTAGGCGGCTTCCCTTATACAGCGGCCCATACCGCCGCACTGGCCGGTCAATTGGCGCAACTGCTGGTCAAGCGCCAGCCGATGAAGGGCATCGTCACCGATCTCGACGACACGTTGTGGAATGGCATCGCGGGTGAAGTGGGACCCGCCAACGTTCACTGGGACCTGGACAACAAGAGCATCCTGCACGGCCTCTACCAGCAGATGTTGAAATCGCTGGCGGCGCAGGGAACTCTGATCGCGGTAGCGAGCAAGAACGAACCGGCCACCGTCGAGCGCACCTTCGAACGGCCCGACATCGTTCTCACCAAGGATCGTGTATTTCCGATGGAAGTGCATTGGGGGCCGAAATCGGGTTCGGTCTCGCGCATCCTCAAGAAGTGGAACATCGGCGCCGACGCGGTAGTGTTCATCGACGACAACCCCGCCGAGCTTGGCGAAGTGAAACAGGCGCATCCACAAATCGAGACCATCCTGTTTCCCAAGAACAATCCACAGGCCGCCGCCGAACTGATGGAACGCCTCCGCGACCTGTTTGGAAAGGAAATCGTATCCGAGGAAGACCGGTTCCGCCTCGATAGCCTGCGCCAATCGGGCGCGATGACGGAAGCCGAAGGCACCAGCCTGCTGCCGGAATCGTTCCTGGAAACCGCGGCGGCCGAGATCCGCATTCAATACGCCAAGGATGCCGGCGATGCGCGCCCGTTCGAACTGATCAACAAAACGAATCAGTTCAACCTCAACGGGCGCCGCCTGACCGAGTCCGTCTGGCGCGATCTGCTGGCCGATCCGGCCTGCCTCCTGCAAGTGGTCTCCTACTCCGATAAGTTCGGCCCGCTCGGCAAGATCGGCGTACTGCTGGGACGCCAGGAAGGCGATACCGTGCGCATCGGCAGTTGGGTGCTAAGCTGCCGCGCGTTCAGCCGCCGTATCGAACATCAGTGTCTGCGGCAGATCTTCGAACGTCCGGGCGTCGCCAAAGTGATCTTCGACTTTGAAGCCACCGCCAAAAACGGCCCGGCGCGCACGTTCCTCGAACAGATGCTCGGCGGAGAGGCCGCACTCACGCGCGCCGCCTTTGAAGAGCGGTCGCCGAAGCTCTATCACACGGTCACGCTGGAGGACTAAAGCCGGCATGCGCGTATCCATTTCTTTCGACTACGATTCGCCGGCCGGCATGCGCCAGTCGTTCGCCCAACGCTACCTGCCGCCCGACGCCGATCAGCGCGGCGCGGATCTGCTATTGGAAGTGCTGGCCAAACACAACGTCCGCGCGACCTTCGCCATCGTGGGCAACGCCGCGCGCAACGGGCAGGCGCCGGAGCACGCGCCCGATCAGATCCGGCGCATTCACGCCGGGGGCCATGAGATCGCCTCCCATTCCATGTGGCACCGCTATCTGCCGTCGCTGAGCGATGAGCAGTTGTTTCTGGAATTCGCCGGCAGCAAGGCGGCGCTCGAAGAATGCATCGGCGCCCCGGTCACCGGCTTCATTCCACCCTTCAACCGTCCCATGCAGTTTCTTTCGAAGGGCGCCTTTAGCGCATCGGAAGTCTTCGGCCTGCTCGGGCGCGGCCGAAGCCGGCAGAATATTCCCTCGATGCTGCGCCAGGCGCGATTCGCCGGCTATCGCTGGTGCCGCATCTCGCTGCATCCGAAGTTCAAGCCGGGTGGCGCCGATCCCTATCCGCAACCGTTCGCCCATGAGGGCGTGATCGCCATCCCGGTGCACCTCACCGGATTCGGCAAGGCTTCCCGCGCCATGCTGCGCCAGGCCCTGGAAGCGGGTGTGGAGCATGTCTCAATCTACGGCCACCCGAATTCGGCGATCTTCGATGGCGAAGAAGGAGCTCAGACGCTGGACGGCCTGTTCGACTCCTTCCGCGCCGAGATGGCTTCCGGCCAGATCCAGTTCTGCACGATGAAAGATGTGGAGCTGATTGCCCGCCACACCGCCCCGGTGGCGGCCGGTGAATCGCCGAACGCGCCCGCCCATGCCTACGCCGTCTCGGGGCCGGGCCGAAAGGCCGCCGCCGATCCAAACGCACCGCCCGTCCCCGTCACCATCATGATTCCCTGCCGCAATGAGCGAAAGGGAATCGTCAAGCTGCTCGAATGCATTGAGGCGCAGGATATGACCGGCCTCGACTGGGAAGTGCTGATCGCCGACGGCATGAGCGACGACGGCACGCGCGGACTGATCGAAGCGCATTGCGCGAAGAATCCGCGCGTGCGGCTGATCGACAATCCGGGCCGCATCGTCTCCACCGGGCTCAACGCCGCCTTGCGCATGGCCCGGGGCGAAATCGTCCTGCGCATGGACGCGCACACCGAATACGCGCCCGACTATGTGCGCGCTTGTGTCGATACCCTCAACGCCACTGGAGCGCAGAACGTCGGTGGCCCGGCGCGAACGCGCTCCTCAAGCTACATGCAGCGCGTGATCGCCATGGCCTATAAGAATCCGTTCGCCTGCGGCGGCGCGCGATTCCACATGGCGGGCTATGAAGGCTATGTCGATACCGTGCCCTATGGCTGCTGGCGAAAGCGCACGTTGCTCGAGCTCGGCGGCTTCGATGAGAAACTGGTGCGGAACCAGGACGATGAACTGAACCTGCGCCTCACGCGCTCCGGCGGCAAGATCTGGCAGTCGCCGCGGATTCAATCCTGGTACCACCCGCGCGATCGGGTAGGCAGGCTCTTCCGCCAATATTTCCAGTACGGATTCTGGAAGGTGGCCGTGATCCGGAAGCATCGCGTTCCGGCCTCCGTGCGCCACCTGATTCCAGCGGCCTTCGTCATCGCCAATCTTCTGCTGCTGCTCAACTGCCTGCTCTCGTTCGCGATGAAGTGGGAAACGGCCGCGGTGATCGGCAATTGGACCTGGGCGGCCATGCTGGTATCGTATGCGCTCACCGGATTGCTGTTTGCGGGAAAGACCGTGGCGCTCGCCGGCTGGAAGGTGTTTCCGATGATGCCGCCGGTCTTCGCCGTTTATCACCTTTCCTACGGGCTCGGCTTCCTCTGCGGCCTGCTCTACTGGCCGTTTGCGGGCGCGGGCAGTCAGGGACCGTCGCGCACCTTCACCCAACTGAGCCGCTGAAATGCGAAAAGGGGCAAGCCCGAAGGCCTGCCCCTTTCGTACCAACTCCTCCGATCGCTTAGCGCCAGAATCCGGCGCGGAAGCTGAATCCGCGAGGTCCGCCGAACCAGCCACCGGCAACCCAGTTGGCATGCGGCCGCGGAGGACGCGTCCAGAAGCCGGGCGCCCACACGTACCGGGCTCCACCCCAGCGCCAGAAGCCGTTCACCCACACGAAGCCAGGTCCGGGACGAGGTCCGGGGCGGTCATACATCATGGCGGGCGGGCCGAATGGCGCGCTCATGGCGTAGCTCCCGTAGAAGGGATCCACGTACGCCGGAGCCGGATAGGCCGGATACACGGGACGAGGGCTCACCACCACTCCACCGCGATAATCGCGGCCTCCTCGTCCATAACCATTGCCGCGGCCCCGGTCCCCGGCAAGAGCGGGCAAAGCCAGGATTGCCATCGCGGCGATCACTTTGAGGTTTTTCATCTGAGCCACCATCCTTTCACTTATACAAATGCGGATCGAGGACTGAAAGTTTCGCCGAATCGAAGATAAGTCGTTTATTTTTAGTTGGTTGAAGACAACCACTGGTTGAAAACCACCACCAGCCCGGCTACAATGCGGACATGGCGCCTCATACCGTCCGCACCGCCCGGGAGCTTTACGGCATCTATGGAGAACCGCTGGAACGATCGGTGCGGAAGCAGCTCGATCACATCGACGAATATTGCCGCGCGTTCATCGCCGCGTCGCCGTTTCTGATTCTGGGGACTCAGGGACCGGAGTGCGCCGACAACTCCCCGCGCGGCGATAAGCCTGGATTTGTACGGGTCGCCGATCCGCGCACGCTGCTGATTCCCGACCGGCGCGGCAACAACCGTGTCGATTCGCTGCGCAACATCGTGGAGAATCCCTCGGTGGGCCTGCTGTTCCTGATCCCCGGCGTCACGCACACGCTGCGCGTAAACGGCAATGCCACCGTGAGCGTCGATCCCGAGTTACTCGCCCAGTTCCCCATGCAGGGGCAGCTTCCGCGAACCGTGCTGGTGGTGGCCGTCAAGGAAGCCTATGCACACTGCAGCCGCGCGCTGGTCCGCGCCGATCTGTGGAACCCGGCGCTGCATGCGGCCGGGGATGCCGTACCCACCTTCGGCGCCATGCTGGAAGCGCACACCTGCGGCTTTGTCGATGGAAAGAAGTTGGATGAGGAAAACGTGACACGCGTGCCGCAGACCTTATATTGACGGCTGCGACGGATCGCGCTTCACCCAGCGAAACGCGGGCACCGAATTCCTCCAGAAAAACTTCCCAGCCGCCGCCGGCCCCTTGCCCGCGAAGTAAGTACGCAGAATATCGAGCGCCGTCTTATTGCGTCCGGCATAAACCAGATAGTCTTCCCCAAACGTGTCCCAGAACAGATCGAGCACGGGCTTGTACACCGCCGCTTCCGGCGCACCGGCCGATCCCGGCCGCCAGCCGGGCACGCCCGAAATCTTCACGTACGCCTTCCGCCCGCGCAGATTCTCGAGGTTCCGGGTGTAGGCTTTCATCACCGCCGCATCGGCCGGCAGCGCGAGCGCCTGCAAATGGCCGAGCACAATGCGCAACTCGGGCACCTTGTCGCTCAGGCGCGCGGTGGCATCGATCAGATCGAGCCGTGGATTGGCAACCTCCAGCGTCAATCCCGCCGCGGCCAGCGCTTTCATGTTCTCAATGAACTCCGGCTTGTGCACCGCCGCCACCAGATCGTGCCCCTCCCAGATGTTGCCGTAGCGGATGCCAAGAAACAGCCGGTTGCGGCGGTAGCGGTCGAGATACTCGCGAAACTCGGGCTTGGTGGGATCGAGATTCCCCACCATGCCCACAATCATCGGCTCGTCTTCGATGACCATCAGGACCCACAGGTTGTCTTCCACCCATGGGCTGGCCTCCACTTTGATACCGCCCACGATGCCGAGCGGGATGGCCGACTCGCGAAACTGCTTTGGCAGGAATGGCGCCGGATTCGGCGTCTTCGGATACGGAACGCCTTGCGGCCGGGTGGGGTCGTAGAGGTGGAAATGCGTATCGATGATGGGGATGGAGTCCCCTGCCGCGGCGGCGGCCGTCACGGCTCCCGCCGCCGCCAGAAACGCCCGGCGCGTGGATGAGATCGCGGAGTTCACAGACTGGATTCTACATCAGCCGGCCCGTGGCACGTTCTTAATCCGGCCAGTAAACTTCGTAAAAAGGCACAGGCCGTTCACGCCGCGCGCTTAACTTTGGAGTTAGGATGCTTGCATGGCTGTAAAACCAGAACTCGCCTTCCTGAATCCGAACCGGCGCGAGGCGCTGCGTACCGGCGCCGCTGGACTGTTGCTGTTCGCTGGAGGCGCCGGGGAAGCCTTCGCCGAAACGGGGCCAACCATTGTCGTAACGCCGGCGCTGACCGAAGGCCCCTATTTCGTCGATGAACGGCTGAACCGTTCCGATATCCGTATCGACCCCTTCGACAATTCGGTGCGCAGCGGCTTTCCAGTCAGGCTTGGCGTAACGGTCTCGCGGCTCTCTGGCGGAGTGGTTTCGCCGCTCACCGGAGCGACCGTCGATCTGTGGCATTGCGACGCCGCGGGCGTCTATTCGGACGTTTCGGCGCAGAGTTCGGTGGGGCGCAAGTTTCTGCGGGGTTATCAGGTAACCAACCTCCACGGCAACGCGCAATTTCTCACGGTCTATCCGGGATGGTATTCCGGACGCGCGGTGCATATGCACTACAAAGTGCGCCTGTTCAACGGAAATCAAACCAGTTACGAATTCACTTCACAACTGTTTTTCAACGAAGTTCTTACCACCAGCGTTTACTCGCTCAGCCCTTACGCCAGCAGGCCGAACCGCGACACGCTCAACACCACCGACGGCATCTTCAATCAGGGCGGCGGAACGAATCTCATTCTGCGAATGGGCAGGGACGGCACGTCGGCCGTCGCGTCTTTTCACGTCGTGCTGAACAACGTATAGGGAGCGCCGTCATGATGATTCTTACCTGCCTGACCGTCCTCGCGCTGCGCGCGGAGATCCTTTCCGACAACATGGCCAAGACATCGGCCGGAACGGAGGCGGCCACATCCGCCACCTACCTGGCGGCGAGTTTCGGGACCGGTTCCGCCGCGTCCACGCTCAGCTCCGTTTCCCTGCTGTTGAGGAACTCCACGGCTGGTGCCGCCACCGCCGCCCTTTACTCGGATGGGGGATTGAAGCCGGGCTCGCTGATTGCCACTTTGACCTCGCCGGCTACTTACTCTTCGACGCTTTCTGAAACCACTTTCACTTCCAGCGCGCCGCTGTCCGCCAATACAACTTACTGGATCGTGCTCCGCGCCGACTCCGGCCAGTTCGATTGGAGCTGGAGCGCCAACAGCAACGGCGATGGCACGGGTTACCAGTATTCCTGGGGCGTTAGTTCCGATTCCGGAGCCAACTGGCATACTTACGCCATCTATCCCTTGCAGATGCGGGTGACCACGTCCTCGGACAGTTGCAGCTATGTCTTGGGCAGTACGTCGGCCACCGTGGCTGGCACCGCCACTGGAGGCTCCGTGCTGCTCACCACCGGTACGGGATGCGCCTGGACCGCGGTTTCCAACGCCTCGTGGATCGCCGTCACTTCCGCTACTTCCGGCAGTGGAACGGCAACGGTGTCCTACAGCGTTTCCGCCAACGCGGGCAGCGCGCGCACCGGAACCATCACCATCGGCGGATTGACTTACACGGTGAACCAGGCATCGGCGATCGTCGAATGCAGCCTGTCGGTTTCCCCCACCACGGTGAACGCGGCGGCCTCGGCCTCCTCCGGCAGCCTCGCGGTGACATCGGGAGGCGGATGCTCCTGGGCTTCGACCACCGCCGACTCGTGGATTTCGATCACCTCGGGTGCCACCGGCAGCGGATCGGGTACGGTTGCCTATACGTTGCAAGCCAACACGTCTTCGGTGTCCCGCTCCGGACTGATCGTGGTGACCGGTTCCGGAGCGACCATCAACGTTTCCATCGCGCAGGCCGCGGGCCTGACCTCCGTCTCTTCCGCGCTGCGATTCGTTCCGGTCGCACCGTGCCGCGTCATGGATACGCGCACCGGCGAAGGCAAATCGGGCTCGTTCGGACCGCCGATCCTCGCGGCCGGCTCAACGCGCGACGTTCCGGTGCCGCAATCGGGCTGCGGCGTACCCACGACCGCCAAGGCCTATTCCGTCAACGTGACAGTCGTGCCCGCCGAGCCGCTCGGCTACCTGACTCTCTATCCCACCGGCTCGGCGCGTCCGCTGGTTTCCACGCTCAATGCGTTCGAAGGCCAGGTTGCCGCCAATGCCGCCATCGTGCCCGCGGGCACCAACGGCTCCATCTCGATCTTCGTCACCAACAACACGCATGCCATTGCCGATATCAACGGTTACTTCACCGAGTCCACCGGAGCCGAGACGCTGCTGTTCTATCCGGTGACACCGTGCCGCCTGGCGGATACGCGGACCGGGTCCGGCAAGACGGGCTCCTTCGGCCCGCCTTCGCTCGCCGCCTCCGGCACGCGCAGCTTCCCGGTTCCCCAAGGCGGGTGCGGCGTTCCCTCCACCGCCCAGGCTTATTCGCTGAACTTCACCGTGGTGCCGCCTGCTCCCTTGAGCTACATCACCGCCTTTCCCACCGGACAGGCGCGGCCCCTGGTGTCGACGCTGAACTCTTTCCAGGGCCGCGTGCTCGCCAATGCCGCGATCGTACCCGCCGGAACCGGCGGATCCATCGATGTGTTTTCGACCGAGGCCACGGATCTCGTACTGGACGTCAACGGTTACTTCGCCCCGGCGGCGGCAGGCGGGCTGAGCTTCCGCACGGTGACTCCGTGCCGCATCGCCGATACACGCGCCGGTCAAGGCTTCTCCGGCTCGTTCGGCCCGCCCACGATGGCCGCCGCCGAATCGCGCGCAATCCCCGTCGCCGCTTCCGTCTGCGGCGTCCCCACGGCCTCCGCTTACTCGCTGAACGTAACGGTGGTGCCGCCCGCGCCGCTCGCTTACCTGACTCTTTGGCCCAGCGGCTCCGCGCTGCCCTTGGTATCGACGCTCAACGCCTTCGAAGGGCAGACGGCGGCCAATGCCGCATTGGTGCCCGCTACGGCCGGCTCGGTCAGCGTGTTTACGTCCAATGCCAGCGACGTGATCCTCGACATCAACGGCTACTTCGCGCCGTGACGATGGACAGCGGCGGATCGTCAGCGATATGCTTTCCTGTCAGGAAGGATTCATCATGACGAAACTCCCACGCCGCGAGTTTGCCCAAACCGGACTGGTGGCTGCCGCCGCGGCCGCCATGCCCGCTGCCGGCGCCAAGATCGAAGCTCTTACACCCGGCATCAAGATCTCGATGCAGGTGGGCGAGCAGGTGGGCGACGATGAGCTCAAATGGATCAAGCAAATGGGCGTCGAGTATCTCAACGTCCAAACCGGCAAAGGCCGCGGCACCTATGACAACTTCATGGCCATCAAGAAACGCTGTGAAGCCGCGGGCCTCAAAGTCTGGAACATTTCCAACAACGACAACCGCAACATCGAAGAAATCACGCTCAACCTGTCCGGCCGCGACGCCAAGATCGAATGGCTCAAGCAGTATATCCGCGACACGGGCAAAGCGGGCATCGGCTACATCACCTATGCCCACATGGCCAACGGCATCTGGTCGAACGAGAAGCGCGAAGAGATTCGCGGCGGCGCTTCGGCCCGCGCCTTCAAGCTGGGTGTGGCAAAAGGCTTCTGGAACGGCAAGGTGTACTCCGGCGACCTGACCCACGGCCGCAAATACAGCAAGGAAGAGCTGTGGGAGAACTACACCTACTTCATCAAACAGATCGCACCGGTGGCCGAAGAGGCCGGCGTCCGCATCGGCATTCACCCCGACGATCCGCCGGTGCCCGAGTTGGGCGGCATCCCGCGCCACATCTTCGGCACCTACGACGGCTATGTGCGCGCGATGGAAATTGCCAACTCCCCTGCCATCGGCATCTGCCTCTGCTGCGGCACCTGGATGGAAGGCGGCAAGAGCACCGGCAAGGACGTTTATGACGCGGTGCGCGGCTTCGCCAAGATGGGCAAGCTGTGGAAGATCCACTTCCGCAACGTCAACGCGCCCATTCCCTATTTCGTCGAGACTTACATCGACAATGGCTACACCGACATGTACAAGTTGATGCGGACGCTGGTGGAAGTCGATTTCCGGGGCAACCTCATCGCCGACCATGTACCGGAAATGGCTGGCGGCCGCGGCAACGGATGGTCCTACAGCATGGGCTACATCCGCGCGCTGCATCAGGCCGCCAAGGCCGAACTGAAGCGCGGCTAAGGAGCCAATCCATGATCTGGTGGGCCGCTCTCCTGCTCTGGCAGCAGAATATGCAACTGCCGGAGGTATCGAACAATCCGCATACCACCGAAGCCGACGTCGAGCAGGGACGCAAGCTGTACGCGGGCCGCTGCGCCGGATGCCACGGCCCCGGCGGCGACGGCGGCAAAGGCGCCAACCTGGCCGTTCCGGTGCTGCCTCGCGCCGTGAGCGACCGCAGTCTGTATCAGGTGGTCCGCTACGGCATTCCCGACACGGAGATGCCCGCGTCGCTGATGGCGCCCCGCGAGGTCTGGCAGATTTCGGCCTACGTCCGCTCGCTTGGAAAACTGCGGAACGAACCCATCGCCGGAGACGCCGGCCGCGGCGCGCAACTGGTGCGCGGCAAGGGCGGCTGCCTGCAATGCCATGCCATCGGCACCGAGGGCGGACGCATGGGACCCGCCCTTACCGACATCGGCGCGCGCCGCGGTCCGGGCCACCTGCGCAATAAACTGATCGATGCCACAAGCGATGTGCCCGAAACATTTCGCCTGGTGGACGTTCGCACGAAAGACGGACGCCAGATCACCGGTATCCGCCTGAACGAGGACACCTGGAGTATCCAGGTGCGCGATTTCTCCGATCGCTTCCATTCGCTTTCCAAAGACAGCCTGGCGTCGCTCCGATCGGAGAGGCGCACTCCCATGCCTTCCTACAAACAGCGTCTGGATGCTGGGGAAATCAACGACGTAGTGGCCTATCTGGCCGGATTGCGGGGCGCTCAATGAAGAACTGGATCCTGCTGGCCGCCGCGCTGCCGGCCTTCGCTCAGCCGGTAACTTACGAGCGGCTTCTCGACGCCGCCAAGGAACCCGGCAATTGGCTCACCTACTCCGGCAACTACGCCGGTCACCGCCATTCGCCTCTCAATCAGATCAACGAAGGCAACGTGAAGAACCTGCGGCCGTTGTGGACCTACCAGGTCAATTCGCTGCAGAAATTCGAAGCGACGCCCATCGTCGCCGATGGCATCATGTACCTGGCCGAGGCGCCCAGCAACGTCACCGCTCTTGATACGCGCACCGGCCGGCCGCTCTGGCGCTACCGCCGCACCATGCCCGACGATCTGCGCGTCTGCTGCGGCAATGTGAATCGCGGCGTGGCGGTGCTCGGCGACATGGTGTACTTCGGTACCCTCGATGCGCACATCGTCGCGCTCGACGCCAAGACCGGCGCGGTGCGCTGGGATACCGAAGTCGTCAAGTATCAGGATGGCTATTCCATCACCGTCGCGCCGCTGGCGCTGAAGGATAAGATCGTCATCGGAGTCGCCGGCGGCGAATACGGCGTGCGCGGCCTGCTCGATGCCTACGACGCCAAGACCGGCAAACGCGCCTGGCGTTTCTGGACCATCCCCGGCCCCGGCGAACCCGGCCATGAAAGCTGGAAGGGCGATAGCTGGAAGTCGGGCGCGGGCGGCACATGGGTGACCGGCGCATTCGATCCCGATACCAACCTGGTCTACTGGGGCACCGGCAATCCGGGACCCGATTGGAACGGCGATGTGCGCGAAGGCGACAACCTTTACGCCGATTGCATCATCGCCGTCGATGCCGACTCCGGCAAGCTCAAATGGTATTTCCAGTTCACCCCGCACGACGTTCACGACTGGGACGCCACCGAAGTACCCGTGCTGGTGGAAGGCGAGGTGCGCGGGCAGAAGCGCAAGCTGGTGCTGTTCCCCAACCGCAATGCGTTCTATTACGTGCTGGATCGCGTCTCGGGCGAGTTCCTGCTCGGCAAGGCGTATGCCAAGCAGACCTGGGCCAAGGGCCTGGACGATAGCGGCAGGCCGATCCGCCTGCCGGGCACCTTCCCCAGCATTGAAGGCACCAAGGTATGGCCCTCGGTGGCGGGAGCCAACAACTGGTACAGTCCCACTTACAGCCCGAAAACGGGGTTGCTCTATGTCGCCACGCGCGAGGCCGGCTCGGTGTACTATTTCGGCGAGGCCGAGTACAAGGTAGGCGAGCGGTTCGACGGCGGCGGATTCCGCGCCATTCCGGGCGATGAGGAATGGGGCGCGGTGCGCGCTTTCGAGCCCACCACCGGCAAAGTCGTCTGGGAGCACAAGCTGTTCTCACCGCCCTATTCGGGCCTGCTTTCGACGGCGGGCAACCTGGTGTTCGGCGCCACCAACGAAGGACAGTTCTACGCCCTGCAGGCCGATAGCGGAAAGCTGCTTTACAAATTCCAGACCAGCGGCCTCATTCGCTCAAACCCCATGAGTTATTTGAGCGATGGCAAGCAGCACGTGGCGATGGCGCTGGGCAATTCGCTGTTCGTGTTCGGATTGGAGTAAGCGTTCACGACGTGCCCGATTCCACACGAAACGGCATCGCCTCGCCTGTGCCCTTCGTCCCCTGAACGGAAACCCTCCAGCGGCCCGGCTCCGGATTGGCGATGTGAAATTCCTCCGGCGCGCTTTGCTGGCCGGAGTATCCATCGGTCGCGCCGTACCATCCATAATGTTTGCCCGATGGGCTGACCAGGTGCAGATCCATGTCGCGGCCGGTGCCTTCCCAAGCCAGACGCAGATTCAACTGGCGAGTTCCGCGATTCACGGTCAACTCCCCGTTCCACCACTCCGCCACTGCGACGCTGCCATCGAGGCGGGCGCCGCTCAGCGAAAAGCCGGGGCTGGCCTGTCCGCAACCGGCACCCGCCGTGCCGTTGGCCGAAACGAAGCTGACGCCCGATCGTCCCCGTATTTCCTCGAAGCGGAACGGGACGCTTTGCGAGTGAATCGGAAACGCCCGCGTCACCTGCACGTGCAGGTGATAGCCGCCGCCCGGCCCGAGCGTATATCCGCTGTTGCCCACGACGGCCAGCGGCTGGCCCGGTTCCACACGCTGCCCGGTGCGCACCTGCAGGGTTCCGGTCTTCAGATGCCCGTAATGGCTGAACTCGCCGTCGCCATGATCGATGGTGACGTAGTTGCCGTAGGACCGGCAACCGAAACATTGCCGCTCGCCTCTGTCGAAGGCGTGCGCCACGCCCGCGCGCATCGCGACGATGCAGCGGCCTGCCAGTGGCGCGATGTCGTAAGCCTGCGACGTATTGCCGAAGTGCGTGGAGCCATGTGGCCCCTGGCTGAACATCCATTTTTCGCCGGCCAGCACCGGCAGGCGATAGCCGGCCGAGGAGGAAATCTGGAATCGCGCGGGCCCGCTGACACCGCCGCCCGCGGCGCGCAGCACAATCAGGTATTCCCCCGTCTTCCATTCGCCGCTATAAGTCAACGTGAGGCGGTTAGGCTCGACGGCGGAAGGAAAGATCTCCGCGATGTATTGCCAGCCGCCGGATTGGGTGAAGACCGCCAGATGTCCGCGCTCAGCCGCCGCCAGGCCGCTGCCTTCGAGTACGATCGCGCTTCCGGTGCGCGTGACCGAGCGAATCTGGAAGAGCGATGCACCAGAGCCGCCGGCGATGGTGAAGGCGCGCTCGGCGAGGATCCGGCCGCCTGAGACTACGCGTACCGACCAGCGGCCCGGTTGTGCGGCCGCGTCGAAGCCCGCCAGCGGCAACTGCGTCAGGAAACAAAGGCTCGGCGCGGCTGGCAATGAATCGTAAGCCGCCGCGGAGGCCGTCTCGCCCTTGGGACTGATCCATTCCACGGTGAGCGTATCGCCCGCGCGCACACCGCCCGCCAGGAAGCGGAAGAACACCTGCGCGTCGGTTTGTTGAAAGGCCGCCGCCGCGCGAGTAATGGAGCAGCGATCGCCATTGGCCTGCAGACCCGTGGCGCTTTGCGAAACGGTGAGGGCGAACGACGGCAGGGCCGCGGCCAGGAACAGGATGGCGGAAGATCGCATTCGGCCGCTCCTACCATCGGACGATCGAGCGGAATCTTTAGCCCGAGCGGGTCGAATCGGGTATGATAACGCCGACATGCGCGTGATGCTCTGTTTGCTTTTCGTCGTGGCCGCCGCCGAGGCACAGCCCGAGGGCGGGGAAGGCGCCCGGCAGTACACCGCCCTATGCGCCGGCTGCCATGGCGAGGCCGCCGGCGGTACCGACCGTGGTCCGGCCCTGGTGAACAATCGCGGATTGCGGCGGCGCGGTGAGAATCAGATTCGCGACCTCATCCGCAATGGGACGCAAGGCGGCATGCCGGGCTTTCCTTTGCCCGCGGCGCAGCTCGATCCGCTGGTGAAGTACGTGCGCGCGTTCAACGCCTCGGCGTTCGAGGCCAAGCCGGCCGGGGACATCGAGGCCGGTCGGGCGTTCTTCCACGGTAAGGGCGCCTGCGCCAGTTGCCACATGGTGCGCGGCGCGGGTGGATCGAATGGACCCGATCTTTCGGAGGTGGGACGGCAACTGACGCTGCGCGACATCGAGCAGGTGCTCGACAATCCCACCGCTCAGATCGGCGCGCGGTCCACATCCTCCTGTCCTGGCTGGGCGTTCTGCCCGCAGGAGCCGTGGGTGGTGGTGAACGTTACGCTGAAGGATGGCACGAGGCTGCGCGGGTTCGCTCGCAGCCAGGGCAAGCACGATCTGCAGTTGCAGACATTCGACGGGAAGCTGCATATGCTGACCGGCTCCGAATATACGGCGGTGGTACGCGAGCGGGAGTCCTATATGCCTCCGCTAAAGGCATCGCCCGCCGAGCGCCGCGACCTGCTTGCGTATCTGGCCGGCTTGAACGGCATCGTGCCGGGGCCGGTGGAAGGAGGGGCTATTCCTTCCGGCGCCTGGGAGCGCGTCCTTAGGCCCGGTAAAGGCGAATGGCCCACTTACAACGGTTCGCTGAGTGCCAACCGCCACAGCGAGCTCAATCAGATCACGGCGGCTAACGTCGACCGGCTGCAACTGAAGTGGAGTTATACCATCCCTTACTTCGGTCTGGAAATGACGCCGCTGGTAAGTGACGGCGTGATGTATGTATCCGGGCCTAATCAGGTCTGCGCCATCGACGCGCGCGGTGGCCGCGAGATCTGGTGCTATTCGCGCCCCCGTTCGCCTGGCAATACGGTGGCGGGCGATGCGGCCAAAGGGGCCAACCGCGGAACGGCGCTGCTCGGCGATCGTGTGTTTTTCGCCACCGACAACGCTCATCTGATCTGCCTCAACCGGTTGACCGGTGCGCTGATGTGGGAAGTGTCCATGCCCGATGGACCGGGCGTTCCCGGATCGACGGCCGCGCCGCTGGTGGTGGACGATCTGGTGATTTCGGGCGTAGCGGGCGGCGATGGGCCGCTGCGTGGTTTCATCGCGGCCTATCATGCGGCGACGGGCAAGCAGGCCTGGCGGTTCTACACGATCCCCAAGCGGGGCGAGCCGGCCTCGGAAACGTGGCAGGGCACCGCGCTTGAAACCGGTGGCGGCGCGACCTGGCTGACCGGCAGTTACGATCCGTCCACCGGCCTGCTCTACTGGCCGACCGGCAATCCCTTCCCCGATACCGACGGCGATCAAAGGCTGGGCGACAACCTGTACACCAATTGCGTCGTCGCGCTCGATGTGCGCACCGGTAAACTGCGGTGGCATTATCAATTTACGCCGCATGACTTACACGATTGGGATGCCACGGAGCCGCTGGTACTGGTGGACGCTCCCTTCCAGGGACGCGAACGGAAGCTATTGCTGCAGGCCAATCGCAGCGGATTTTTTTATGTGCTCGACCGTGTGACCGGTGAGTTTCTGCTGGGGAAGCCCTTCGTGAAGCGGCTTACGTGGGCTTCGGGCATTGGCGCCGACGGACGCCCGCAGTTGACGGAAGGGAACAAACCCACGCGGGCCGGAACGCGCACCTGCCCGGCGGTGCGCGGTGCCACCAATTGGTATTCCACGGCGTATAATCCACAGACCCGGCTGTTTTATGTCATGGCGGTGGAAGATTGCAACATCTACCGGCAGGCGGGCTTTGGCGGTTACGTTCCACTGCGGGATCCGGCCAACCCGGCCGAGAAATTCCTGCGCGCGCTCGACATCGAAACCGGCCGGATCGTTTGGGAATCGCCGCAGGTAGGCCCGCCGGAAGGGAATTATTCGGGCGTACTGTCCACCGCCGGAGGACTCGTGTTCTACGGCGAAACCGGCGGAAGCTTCGCCGCGGTGGACGCCCGCGATGGACGTACGTTGTGGCACTTCCCAACCGGGCAGCAGTGGAAAGCGTCGCCGATGACTTACATGGTTAATGGCGTGCAGTATGTAGCGATCGCGTCGGGCGGGAACGTGCTGGCATTCGCGCTACCGTAGCCGAATGTGTTAAGGTGTATACAAGTGAGGATAAGCGGTGACTGAAACACTTTCTATCCGTATTGACGGTGAGACGAAAAGGCGCCTCGACGCTCTGGCGAAGCGATCCAGGCGGTCCAAGTCGTTCCTCGCCGCGGAGGCAATCGCTACCTACGTGGCTTCGGAAGATTGGCAACTGGGAGAGATCCAGGCGGGGCTCAAGGAACTGGATGCTGGACAGGAAATTGGCCACGATGAGGTTTCAAAGTGGCTGAAATCCTGGGGCAAGCGAAGCGAGTCGAAACCGCCTCTATGAAGGTTGTCTGGACGCGGCGTGCCATTCGCCATCTCATCTCTCTTCGAGAATTTATTGCAAAAGACTCGGAAGGGAATGCGGCGGCGATGGCGAAGCACCTGGTGGACGCCGTCGAGCTTCTTCAAACCCAGCCCGGTATCGGAAGACCTGGGCGGATTGTCGGAACACGGGAACTGGTCGTGCCCGGCACGCCCTACGTCATCCCTTACCGGATAAGGCGTGAGCGGCTCGAGCTCATCGCCGTATTCAACGGCCGGCAAAGGTGGCCGTCCCGCCTGTAGCCCCTACCGCAACTCCGCCTCAACCGAAACCGTCGCCCGCACCTCGATCATCCCGGCTTCGATCGGCGTCGCCACACCCGACCCCGCGCCCGGCGCGGCGGTGCGCGTGTCGACCGGCGATATGGTGCGCACGGCGTAAGTATCGGAAGCCGCCGTGATCGCGCCGATACTCATGCTCAGGCCGCTGGCGATCGCCTCGGCGTTGGCGCGCGCCTGTTGGGCCGCCTGGCGCAGCGCCTGCAACCGCGAAGGCCCGTAGTCCTTCAGCAGAAACTGCACGCCGCCGATGGAAGTGGCGCCGCTTTGCGTGGAACCGTCCAGAACGCGGCTCACCAGGTTGATATCGTTCAACGTCACCGTCACCGAATTGGTGGCCATGTAGCTGGTCACCACGCGGGCGTTCGAATATTCCGGATAGACGTTGTAGCCGGCCGTGCGCAGATCCGCCGCCTGGCCGAGCAATTGCCGCAGTTGATCGAGCACCGCGGTGGTCTGCTGCGCATTCTGATCCGCCGCCTGCTGCGCCGTGGCCGCGCGTGTCTGCACACTCACGGTGACGCGGGCCTGGTCGGGCTTCACGGATACGACTCCTTCACCCGAGGCCGTCACGACGGAACGGCGTGCTGTCTGGCTGAAGGCACAGCCGGCCAGCGTGAGAAAAAGAACGATGGTTCGAGTGGACATGGAAACTCCCAAAGCGGAACTGGGACGCGGGTGATCACTAACAAAGTAGCAGGTTCGCTAGAATTTTTCCTACCTTTCCATATGCACAAGAACCGCCTGGAAGCCTTTAGCGATGGCGTGCTGGCCATCGCGATCACGATCATGGTGCTCGAATTGAAGGCGCCGAGTCATGGCTCCTCCTTCAACGATCTATCCGGTCTGCTGCCGAACTTCGGCGCCTACGTGCTGAGCTTCCTTTACATCGGCATCTATTGGAACAACCATCACCACATGCTGCACACGGTCAAGCACGTGGGAGCCGGCATGTTGTGGCACAACCTGCATCTGCTGTTCTGGCTTTCGCTGTTCCCGGTCTCCACCGCCTGGGCCGGTCATCATCCCGATCAGCCGGTGCCGGTGGCCGTCTATGGCTTCGTGCTGGCCATGGCGGGTCTGGCCTACTTCCTGCTGCAACAGTCGATCATCGCCCACCAGGGGAAAAATTCCCTGCTGGCGGAGGCCGTCGGAAGCGACTGGAAGGGCAAGCTCTGCGTGGTGCTCTATTTTGCCGCTGTTCTGCTGGCTTTCGTGGAACCGTGGTTTTCGAACGCGATTTATCTGGGCGTCGCTCTGCTATGGGTCGTGCCGGACCGGCGCATCGAACGCACACTCGGGCGTCATCAGAACGAATAACGCAGCGCCACCTGCATCTGCCGGTTGTCGATCTTGGTGGCGGAGATCACTCCAAAGTTCGGAGCGCCAACCGTACCGCCGGGAATATCCCACAGCGGATGATTCGGAGCGTTGAACACTTCCCATCGCAGCTCCAGGTTGTGTTTCTCGGTGAAGCGAAACTCCTTGAGCAGCGAGAAATCCCAGTTGATCACACCCGGGCCGATGATCGTATTGCGGCCCGCGTTTCCGAACCGGAAGCCGGAGTTTGGCAGCCGGTTGACGAAGACCGAAGTATCGAACCAGCGTCGCGGATCCTGGCTGCCGCGGGCCACATTCGGGTTCTGCCCGATGTTGTCCGGATAGCAGGTGCCGTCGCCGTTCTGCACCGCGCCCGAACCGCACGCCGGGGAGAGCGGGAAGCCGCTGACCAGCGTGACGATGGAGCCCACCTGCCAGCCCCCCACAATCAGATTCGCACCGCGCCCGATCCCGTTGGCGAATTTGGCCCCGCGGCCAAATGGCAGCTCATACAGGATCGAGTTTGTGAGATTGCGGCGGAAGTCGAATGCCGAAAGGCCTCGGGAAGCGCGCTTGTTCAAAGGATTGGAGATGCCGCCGTCGCCGAACTGAATGCGATAGGCGCTCAGATCGTCGATCGACTTGCCGAAGGTAAACGCCGTCAGCAGGCTGAGTCCATGCTTGGGCCGGTGTTGAAACTTGGCCTGCAGGGCGTGATAGGAAGAATGATAGGCGCCCTCGATCCAGACGCCTGTGCCGCCGAAGATGGGAAACGGGCGGCGCGGGTTGATGGCGCCCGGCCCGGGCGCGGTGGTGTTCATCGTGCCGGCGCCTTCCAGATACTGGCCCGAGGAGCCGAGATAGTTCACGTCCACCGACATGTTACTCCGCACCTGTTGCTGCAGACCAAAGGACCACTGCGCTACGTTCGGGCGCTTCACATCGTATTCATGCCCGAAAAACAGCGACGGGATATTGACGCCGGTGACCGATAGCTGCTGCCAGGTCAGGTTGGGAATCAGGTTATTGGCCGTCTCATTGCGCCTGACCGTGAAGGGAGGATGGCGCACCACTTCGAAATTCTTGTTCTGAATCTCCTGCACGAAATAGATGCCCGCGCCCGCGCGCAGCACCGTGGAGGGCCCAAGCTGGTAAGTCAACCCAAGACGTGGCCCCCAGCTATCCAGCCGGTTCTTCTGAATCCCGCGGCCGCGGCTGCCGTCGCGAAGGTATGGCACCGTCCCCGGCATGCGGCAACAATAGGGACCGCCTTCGTAAGGGTCGCCGTTGCCGGCGCGGACGAAGGTGGGAAACAGCGTGTTGTCATACCGCATGTTCACGTTGATGATGGCGTCGTACTTGTCCTCCCAGGGCGTGTAGTCTTCCCAGCGGACGCCGTAGTTGACGTTGAGCTTGCGTGTAGCCTTCCAGTTGTCCTGAAAGTAAAAGGCGAAATATTTGTTGCGGTAGTTGGCAAGCGGAATGCCCGATTGCGACTCCGAGATCGAGAAGTTCCCGAGCATCCAGTCGGCGATGTTGTGCGCGGCGACGATGGGGTCGCCGGGAATGCCGCTCGACGAATACTGGCCGTTGACGCTGAATCGGCCGCGCGTGGTGACGCCGCCCAGTTGGTTGAACCGGGTGCGCGTGAACTCGCCGCCGAACTTCAAATTGTGCTTGCCGGCGGTCCAGGCGAAGTTGTCGTTCACCTGAATCATGGTGTCGTAGTTGATGAACGGCGAATCGGCCGAGTTGCCGGTGAGGGTGAATCCGGCATTGAAGGTCACATTGGGAACGCCCCAATAGAGCGGAATGCTGGAGTCGAGCGGAATGCCGAGCTCCTGCACGACGTTGCGCACACCGGCCTGCAAGGGCACGTTGGCGTTTTCGAAGCGGCTGACGCCGGCGCGGAATTCGTTGACTTTGCTCGCGCCGATGACCCAGGTATGGGCGAGCAGTCCCTGATGCGCCTGCACGTCGACATTGGTGCCGTGGCGCGGAATCGGAATCGGGTTGTACTGCGTCTCTCCGGAATGGGAATAGCGGAAGAAGAAGGTCGAGTTCGAGCTCTGCACCCAATCGAACCGCGCGTTCTGCTGGTTGTTGTCGGTGGGGCGGCCTTCGGTGTTGACGAAGTTGTTGGCCGTGGCGGTGGCGGCGGTCACGCCGGGCATCCAGTCGCGCATGTAGCGCAGCGAGATCGGCTGCAGCCGGCTGGCGGGTATCCGGTTTCCGGCAAACGGCGTGGAACCGGCGATGCCGTTGCCAGCCGCGTTGAGCACGCGCGTGGCCGGGTCGTACACCGGAGTGGCAACGGCAGAGAAATCGCCATCCACCCACGCGCTCGGCGGCACCGTGGCCGGCTGCACCAATGCCTTTCGTTCGCGCAGACCTTCATAGTTGACCATGAAGAACAGCTTGTTCTTCCCGTTGAGCACCTTCGGAATCGTGACCGGGCCGCCCAGCGTGAAGCCGAACTGGTTGCGCTTGAACGGCGGCTGCGCCACGCCGCGCGCATTGAAATAATTGCGCGCGTCGAAGTAGGAATTGCGCAGAAACTCCCACGCCGATCCATGCAGATCGTTGGTGCCGCTTTTGGTGGTGACGTTGATCTGCGTGGCGTTCTTGCCGTATTCGGCGGGCGTGATGCCGCTTTCCACCTTGAACTCCTGCAGCGCGTCAAGCGACGGCAGAAAGATGTACGACTGCCAGTTCGGGCTGGTGTTCTCAAGCCCGTCGAGCAGGTAGCGGTTGAAGATGATGCGTTGGCCCGAGACCGTAAGGGTGAACAGGCTGCGCGTGCCGCCCTGCCGTAGCCCCATCACGAAGGAGGCCGGCGCCGCGGTTGTCGCGCCAGGCGTGAGCGCGGCCAGTTGCAGGTAGTTTCTTCCGTTCAGGGGAAGATCGAGAATCCGCTTATTCTCGATCACCGTGCCGAGCGAGGTGTTCTCGGTCTCGATAAGCGGCGCGCCGCCTTGTACCTCCACCACTTCGGTGACGTTGCCCACCTGTAGAGTGGCGTCGAACCGCGCGGTTTGCGCCACCTGCAGCTCGATGCCGGAACGCACCTGCGACGTGAAGCCCTGCATTTCGATTCGCAGGGTATAGGTGCCGGGTGGCAGCGCGGTGAGGTTGTACACACCGGCGCCCGAGGTGTTCCCCGTGCGCTGTGTGTTGGTGGCGGCGTTGGTTGCGGTGACGGTGGCGCCGGCGATAATCGCACCCGCGCTGTCGGTAACCGTGCCCGTCATCTCACCGGTTGTGATCTGCGCGGGCAGGTGGAAGAGAATCGACAAAGCCCCTACGACGGCAAGGCTTTTACAGGACGACCCAGTCATGCGATGCCCCCTTACGACTCGATTCAGGGATCGAGGTGGGGACCAGTGTATTTACGGTTGCGGGGGAGTGTCAAGCGTCTGCGCGGACAGGCGCACGAAACCCCACCCTGTCTCCACGGCGGGGGTGATCTCAAAACGTAGCTCTTTTCGCAGCGGTAAAAGCATATCGGATCGAGCATTGACGATTTTCTAAAGGGCAGCCCGCAGCGCGCCGCCGCCCGTGGTGGGACGCGGACAGTACAGCCTCAAGCGGCGTTCGGATCTTCTGCCGACATTGGCGTTTTCGGCGACCTATCCGCCGCTAGAAGACTCAACCGACTGATTTCAGGGCCGATTGTAGCGGCCCGTATCGCTGGGAAAACTGGTGATGTTGACGGCACCTCTATTCGAAAAAGAGCGTGCGAACCTAAAGATCCCGGCCCACGGACTGCATCTGGCTGGTAGCAGCTAACATCCATGTCCGTGCGCTGCCCCCAACTTCGAGAACCTCCTTGCCCAATATGACACTCCGGCAACCTTCGGTTTGGGTCAGGTCATAGGCCTTGAGAACCTGGTGGATTCACATCGACCTCGCGTGAATGGTTCTCCTCGTCCAATGTTTGCTAACCTGGGGCACTCGGAATCGTCAAAACGGAATGCACGACACTAGGAGAAAATCAGCCCATGCGCTCCGGCTCATGGCCGTTGGCCTTTTGCTGGTGGTGAGCCCGGTTTCGGCGAGTCCGGGGGACGAGGTAGTCGTCCAAAGGGCCCAGGCACTGCTTGATCGCATGGCTAAAGTCGACGGTCCGGGAGTTGTGGTCCTGATTGCTCGCGGCGACAAAGTAGTCTTCCTAAGAGCACGCGGCTTGGCCGACATCGAACTTCGAGTTCCGCTTACGCCGCAACACGCGTTTCGAATCGCATCCATCACGAAGACGTTCACCGCAGCACTGGTACTTAAGCTGGCGGAAGACAGGCGCATTTCGCTGGACGATCGACTCTCCGCCCATCTACCTGAGATGGGTGAGGCGGGCGAGGCTACCATTCGTCACTTACTCAACCACACCGCTGGTATCTCGGACCGATCGTCTTCGAGCCGCACTGATCGGGGAGGGCGGATCTTGGAGATCGGCAATCGTTCGCTCAACTTCCGTCCTGGCTCGAGTTGGGCATACTCGAATTCGGCCTACATCCTGCTCGGAGCGGTGATCGAGAAGATCACGGGCGAACCTTGGTATGTCGCAATGCGGAAACAACTGTTGGCTCCCCAAGGACTTGTACACACTCAATATGGTGACCTTTCGGTCCTAATTACTGGACGCGCCAAAGGGTACACCACGGTGTCGCCGAACCTTATTCGGAACGCAGATCATGTTCCCGCCGCAGTGCCCGACGCGGCGGGCGCGCTGATTTCAACCGCCAATGATCTCCTTCTTTGGTTTCGGGCACTCTCCTCAGGCCGGGCCATCAGCCGTCGAGCTTTCGAAGAGATGATCGAACCTTCCCCGGCGTCGGTCGATGACCCATATGGCCTTGGTGTCTATATTGGGACGGTCCGGAGTGAGACCACAATCGGCCATACGGGACAGATCCCTGGCTTTGCCTCCGTAGCACTCTACCTGCCCCGGCGCGACGTCACAATCGTCGCGCTCGGCAACGACGACAGTTTCGATGCGCGCCAAGCGGGCCGCCGCCTCGCCGCCATTGCCATCGGACTTCCGTATCGGGACCCTGCCGCCATTCAGCCTTCCGCCAGCGAACTACAGTCCCTCGAGGGAACTTACGGAAGCGGTGATGCTCAGCGCACGCTGTCTCTGACCAATGGCGTCTTCCACGCCAAGCGTAGGTCGGGCACTTCGATTCCATTGCAGATGACCGCCGATAGGAGCCTCCATTACGCACCCGATCTGCTCAGCTACTTTGTGCCGGTCCGAGACGAGTCTGGCCAAGTGACCCGCCTCGACTACTACCGCGATGGCGAAGGGCCCCCGCGCCAGCTTTGGCGTGTCAGGTAGAAGACCGGGCCCGAGCCGGGGCCGCGAAAATGTCTCGGGCTCGCAGTCTGAATGTTGTCGCGAGTCGAAGATCGCGCCTCCATCCAAGCCCACCTACAAAACACAAAACCCCGCCCTGTCTCCAAGGCGGGGTGTTCTCAAAACTCGTTCTCTTAGTAACGGTAGTGATCCGGCTTGTACGGACCTTCCACCGCCACGCCGAGGTAATCGGCCTGCGCGGCGGTAAGCGTCGTAAGCTTGGCGCCGATCTTATCCAGGTGCAACCGGGCCACTTCTTCGTCCAGCTTCTTCGGCAGCGTATAGACACCAACCTTGTAAGTGTCCTTGTTGCGCCACAGGTCGAGCTGGGCCAGGGTCTGATTCGAAAAGCTGTTGGACATCACGAAGCTCGGGTGGCCGGTGGCGCAGCCGAGATTCACCAAACGCCCTTCGGCCAGCATGTAGATGGAGTCGCCGTCGGGGAAGGTGTACATGTCCACCTGCGGCTTGATGTTGGTGCGCTTGGCCTCGGAGGCGTTCAGCTTATCCACCTGAATCTCGTTATCGAAGTGGCCGATGTTGCACACGATGGCCTGATCCTTCATGTGGCGCATGTGCTCGAGCGTAATCACTTCGCTGTTACCGGTGCAGGTGACGTAGATGTCGCCGCGGCCGAGCGTCTCCTCGATCGTCGTCACTTCGTAGCCGGCCATGGCGGCCTGCAGGGCGTTGATCGGATCGATCTCGGTGACGATGATGCGGCAGCCGAAACCGGCGAGCGACTGGGCCGAACCCTTGCCGACGTCGCCGAACCCGCAGATCACGGCGACCTTTCCGGCCATCATCACGTCGGTGGCGCGCTTGATGCCGTCGGCCAGCGATTCGCGGCAGCCATAGAGATTGTCGAACTTCGACTTGGTAACCGAATCGTTGACGTTGATGGAGGGCACCAGCAGCGTGCCAGCCTGCTGCATCTTATAGAGGCGATGAACGCCGGTGGTCGTCTCTTCGGAAACGCCGCGCCACGCCTTCACCACGTCGTGCCAGCGGGTGGGGTTTTCCGCATAGACTTTCTTCAGCAGGTCCTTGATGACCTTCTCTTCGTGGCTGCCCGACGGCGTGTTCACCCAGTCGGAACCGTTTTCCAGTTCGTAGCCTTTGTGGATGAGCAGCGTCACGTCGCCGCCGTCGTCGACGACCAGTTCCGGTCCCAAGCCCTTGGGATGGCTCACGGCCTGATACGTGCAGTCCCAGTATTCTTCGAGCGTCTCGCCCTTCCAGGCATACACCGGAACGCCGGCCGCGGCGATGGCGGCGGCGGCATGATCCTGCGTCGAGAAAATATTGCAGCTTGCCCAGCGCACGTCGGCGCCCAGGTCGACCAGCGTCTCAATGAGAACCGCCGTCTGAATCGTCATGTGCAGCGAGCCGGTGACGCGAACGCCCTGCAGCGGCTTTTCCTTCGCGTACTTGGCGCGGATGGCCATCAGGCCGGGCATTTCATGCTCGGCAATCTTGATCTCTTTGCGGCCCCATTCCGCCAGGGACATGTCCGCGACTTTGAAATCGGTGGTGTTCAGAACGGCAGAACTCATAGTACAGTTTGGTTCCTTCTCAGGATTCGAATAGCCGGACTTGCTTCGCATCAACAAATCCAGATATGTTGATAGTTTATAGCAACCCGTCCCATGCCGTCAATCCTCAAAGCGCTGAAACTGCTGGCGGATCCCTCTCGCCTTCGTATCTTACTGATTTTGCAGAAGGAAGAGGTCTCCGTAGCCGAACTGCAGGATGTTCTCTCGATGGGGCAGAGCCGCATTTCAACGCATTTGGCCCAATTGAAACAGGCCGAGCTGGTGGAGGATAGGCGATCTGGCAAACATATTCTCTATCGGCTGAGATCCACAACTGCTACGCCCATTCTGCAACTTTTGGATGCCAGCGCGGCCGAATTGCCCGAGGCCGGCGAGGACCGCCGGGCGCTCGAACTCGCCCTGCGCCACCGGGCCGACAAGACGCGGGCGTATTTCGATGAACTGGCCGGGCGGTTTGGGCGGCAGTATGTGCCGGGCCGGTCGTGGAAGGGGCTGGCGGAAACGCTGCTGATGCTGATGCCTCCGCTTGAGATCGCCGATCTGGGGGCGGGCGAGGGATCGTTCACGCAACTGCTGGCGCGGCGGGCGCGGCGGGTGATCGCGGTGGACAATTCGGAAAAGATGGTGGCGTTCGGATCGGAGTTGGCACAGCGCAACGGCCTCGCGAATATCGAATACCGGCTGGGCGATCTGGAATCGCTTCCGATCGGCGACGGCGAGGTGGACGTGGCATTCCTCAGCCAATCGCTGCATCACGCGGTACGGCCGCAGAGGGCGGTGGATCAGGCGCGGCGAATCCTGAAGCCCGGCGGACGGATCGTAATCCTCGATCTCAAGAAGCACGGGTTCGAAGAGGCGCGGGAGTTATACGCGGATCTGTGGCTCGGGTTCTCCGAAGTGGAACTGGACGGTTTTCTGCGCCATGCGGGCTTTGAAAGAATCGAGGTGGCGCCGGTGCATCGCGAGGAGGAGAGTCCGCATTTCGAGACGCTGCTGGCGATCGGGGAAAAGCCGTCATAATACAGCTATGCTGTCTTGCCTCGCCGTGGCAGCCCTGTTCGCGCAGACGGCGGATTTATGGATGGAGCAGGGCCGCGCGTTGAAGGCCAAGGGTGACGGCGCGGGTGCGCTGGCGGCATTTCAAAAGGCGGTGGAGCGGAATCCGCGCTCAGCGGAGGCGCGCGATGAGATCGGCTTTCTTCTCGCCGTTCAGAACCGGCGGCGGGAAGCGATCGCGCAGTTCGAGCAGGCCATCGCGATCGATGCCAGCTACGCGCCGGCGCATTATCACCTGGCCATCGCGGCGTGGCTGGAGAAGGATCCGGACCGCGCCATTCCAGCCGGGCGCGAGGCGGCACGGCTCGATCCGTTGAACGCGGAATACCGGTTCCGGCTGGGGACGATGCTATACGAGGTTTCGCGCGATGACGACGCCGCGGCGGAACTGCAGGCGGCGGTGAAGCGCAGTCCGGCGCGGGCCGAAGCATGGAATCAGTTGGGGCTGGCCGAGCAAAGGCGCGGCAGGGCCGACGAGGCGCGCGCGGCTTACCGCAAGGCCGTCGCATTGAATCCGAAGTCGCTCGAGTTCCGCAATAATCTTGGCTTCCTGCTGGCCGATACGGGTGCCGCCGAGGAGGGCATCGCACAGTTCCGCACGATTCTGAAGCAGGATCCAGAGCACATGGCCGCGCAGGTGAACATCGCCTACGCTTATCTGCAGAAGGGCGACTACGACACCGCCGTGCGCGAGTTCGAAAGCCTGGCCAAGCGGTACCCGCGGGAAGCGGTGATCCGCTACGACCTGGCGCTGGCGCTGAAGCAGAAGGACCGTCTGGATGAGGCCAAGCACGAGTTTCGCGAGGCCATGCGGCTCAATCCCGGGATGGTGGAAGCTTACTACACCTTCGGCATCACCGCGTGGCAGGCCGGCGATTTCGAAGAGACCGCCGAGGCCATGCGGCAGGCCATCCGGTTGAAGCCGGATTACGCGGCCGCGCACTACATGCTGGGAACGGCGCTCAAACAGAAGGGCGAGATGGACGCGGCGGCGCAGGCGCTCGAAGAGGCGATCCGGCTCGATCCAGGTACGCCGGGGCCCTACAATACGCTGGCGCAGATCCGCCAGGCGCAGGGGCGCAAGGATGCCGCCCAGGCTCTGTTCGCGCAGGCGGCGGAGGTGAAGAAGAAACTCGAGGCGATGCAGGCGAAGCGGCTGGGAACAATGGGTGGCCCGGCGACGAGGGATTTGCCACGGGCCGCGCGATAGCTATCGTTCGCGAGCCAACCCGGCCTGGGCGCATTCGGAAGCCACCGTCACATAGCGCACCACGGCGTCATTGCCGATCACGTAAGGATGGGGATCGGAGGGGCGCCGCTTCGCCATCGCGGGCAGCTTGTTCTTCGCATCGTCCAAGTGAGTGTGATTGGCGATGAGCACATCTGCTCCGGCTTTGGCCACGATCTCGCGAAACCGTGCGGCCGACTTGATGTATTGGCCGAACCAGAACGGACTGGGCCTGTCCGGCGTGATGTAAGCGGAGCCTCCGTTCAACCAGTTGAATCCCGTGCCGCCCCAGGACGCGGCAAGATGCGGCTTGCCGTTGTCCTTCACCGGCACCAGCACCGAGAGCGTACCGAGCGTGTGCCCGGGAGTCTTATAAATCGTGATGGTCGTGTCGCCGAGCGTCAGCTTCTGTCCATCGGTTGCCACCATGTCGCGGCGCGGCTTCAGCCACTTTCCCTGTGTCTGGGCGACCAGGTCCCAATCCTCGGCGGCCATGACGACGCGCGAGCCGAAATGCTCCTGCAGGTATCCGGCGCCGCCCACATGGTCGCGATGCCCGTGGCTGACGATCACGTATTTGATCGTGGCCGGGTTGAAGCCGAGTTTCTTCAAGCCGTTGACAATCTCGTCTTCCACCGAGTAGTCGAAGACGGCGTCGACGATGATGATTCCTTCCGAAGTCGTCACCGCCCAGGCGCCATAATCCTTTTCGCCCACGAAGTAAAGGTTGTCGAAAACCTTGACGGGCTCGGCATGCCAGGTGGCGCGATCGGGCGGGTCCGCGCGTCTGGGCCGTGGGGCCGCGGCCGTGCGCCCGGCGGCCGGCTTGGCGAACTGGGTGCAGATCCCTTCGAAAATCCCGTGGTGCTCTTTCCCGGCGGCCTTACGCGCCGCTTCGATGTGGCCGAGGGCGGCGGCGTTCTGTTCCGCCTGGGGAAGCTGAGCGATCAGGCCGGTAGCGGCGAGGGCGAGGACGGGAAGACGTCTCATGTTGGTGAAGGATACCACCCTATTTCGACGCGAGTTTTTGAATCCCGGCCAGCGCCGCTTCCACCACTTCCCGCTCCGCCCGCGGCGTGAACGCCGAAACGCTGGGCTCATAGCCGCCTTCGGCGAACGCCGCGGCCGTCGGCAAGTATCCCATCCAGCCGTTGGTGTAGCCGAAGAAGAACGTCTGACGGAACGGCGACCGGTCGCGCACCTCCAGCGCCAGCTCGCAGAACATTTCGAGCGGAGCGGCCCACAGCACCGTTTGCGCGTCGATTCGCAGAAAACGCAACGGCAAGCGAACCAGCGGCCCGCCAGCCGATTCTTTCGAGTAGGCGCTCAGCTCCCTGGTCCAGCCGAGACCCGCCTTGCGCGGCGTCTCGATCACCCGCTCCTGCTCGGCGAACTTCGGCGCCGCGGCCGCCTTCGGCAGACGGCTCACGGCCTCCAGCACGCGGTCGCCCAGCAGCACGTTGAACTCGGTCAGGTGCGCCGAGCGGATATCGGGATACACCGAATAAATCGGCGCGATGTTGCCCGCCGCCCCGTTGATGTACAGCACCGGCGCCTTCAGTTTCCCTTCGAGATAGGCCGCGACCACACCCGGCGCGTCCCCGCTGATCAGCGTGTTGGCGCCGCCGAGCGCGGTGCCGTGCATGGCGTAGTTCACCACCAGCGCCACCAGCGCGCCGTCGGTGGCTTCAATGCGCAGCAGCCCGATTTCGCGATCCACCGGGCCGTAGGGATTCAGCCCCAGCCGGATCCTGCCTTCGGGATCGCGCCCGCGCCGGTTGATGTTGGCCATCGCGAATCCGGTGCCGGTGCTGAGCCGGGCCGGTGCCAGCCGCCGCCGCGCCTCTTTCACCGCGTCGATCAATGTGCGCTTGACGTAGGCCGCGTACTCCCAATCGGGCTCGTGTTTATAGCGGTCCGCCAGAAACACCTTGTCGAGACCGGGGGCGCCGACTTCCGGGGCTGAATGGGTATGCGTCGCGCTCCACCAGACCTGCCGCCGCTTGATGCCTGTCTGCTTCTCCAGTTCGCGGCAGAAGTCCTCGTAAACCATCGGCGATACCAGCGCGATGTCGGTGGAGATCAAATAGAACTGCATCCGTCCGTCATCCATCGCCACCACGCGATGAAACAGCGGATCGTGCACGCCCGTCGATTGCCGCGGCGCGTACCCAAGCAGCGCCTGCGGAGTCTTGGGCGTGATCTCGACCTTCGACGCGGCGGCGCGGAACTCGGCGCTCAGAATGCCGGCGGCGGCCAGTGAGAGCAGGAATCGGAATCCCATAGGATTCCAGCTTAGACCCACCGGCCGCCGTGAGGAGTCAGTTCATCCGCCGCCAGCCGCTGGTGCTGTCCTGCTTCCAAACGGCATTAGCGGCCGTTACCACCCAGGGCACATCCGCGCCATCGACTGCGATCGCCACGGCCTCGCCCGGAACCGTGGTCCATCCCTTCCCGTTCCATTTGAGTACGTTGAAGTTGCCGGGCGAACCGGGCGAGGGCTTGGTGCCAATCGCCCAGCAGGTGTTGGTTCCGCATGCGATGTCGGAAAGCGGCTGCTCACCTTGCCCGTCCACATTGAGGCTCATACGATTGTCGAAATTATAGAGCGCATTCCTGGTCCAGAGGGAGCCGTTCGATTTCAACAGCCACGGTTCCACGCCGAGAACCGCCACTTTTACGCCGACCGCTCCGTTGTAGGCGTTGCCGAAATCGGAGCCGCCCCATTTGTGGATCCAGAAGTCATCGCTCTGGCGCGTATAGCCGACAGCCCAGATTCCTTCTTTCGCATCCGCGGGATCGCCGGCCGTTGGCGGCGTTTTGCGAAGGCCGATCTGTTGCACCTGGCCGGGCTTCAGAACCCAATTGTTGTTCTCGCGGCGATAGATGGCTCCCTCCGACGTAACCACCCAGGGTGCGCCGGTGCCATCCACGCTTACGGTCGAAGCCGAGCCTGGTACCAGATCCCAGCTGTTTTGGTTTAGACGCCGGATGAGATAGTTGGTGCCACCGTCGGAATTGTCCCCCACCAGGTAGACTTCATTGCCGCCTGCCGCAAGGGATACGCGGCGGGGTTTGGCCGCGGTGTAAATGAAGCTGGCCATGGATTGATAGGCATCGCGAAGAATAGCCTCCACCTGCGCATCCACCCCCGCGTTGCCGTGGAAGCACCAGCCCGCGGTATAGCCATAGGTGGTGCCGTAGGTGCAGGCGATGCCGGAGCCTTTGATCGCGTTCAGCAGAACGGGAGTGCGCGGGTTGAAGAACTTGGAAGTCTCTTCGAGGACCCAATCGGGGGTGATCGCAAAGCGTCCATCCCATTTGTCGGCCGGGCGCAGCGGGAAACGGTTGTGAATCGCCCCTACATATTCTTCAAACAGCGGGTGCAGTCCTTCGTACAAGGTGGTGGCGGAGGACATGCTGGAAGTATGCATCGGCTGGGTCATATCACCCATGTAATGAAGAGCGACGCCAAGCTCATAGCAGGTGGCGGCGGTGGAGAGAGCGCCAATCGCGCGAATGCGGGTTTGCATTGCTTTCCTGGCGTTGGGATACTTTCCGTTGGTCTCGTCGTGCAAATTGCCCACGATCCGGTAGGTGACGGAACTGGTCGAATCGCCTACCCAATTCCTGCCGGAGGCATTGTAGAAATGCGAGCCCGGATAGCTGCCCGCGTCCACCCACTTCTCATCGCCGTCCCAGATGCCCAGTTCCCAGTTGGGGCGGCAAGTGGCGTTGTTCATTTTGTTCACCACGGCGGCGGCCACGGGGTCGCTTGTGCGCGAAAGCAGTTCGAGCGCGCGGTTTACGATCCACAAGTGCGTATTCCCGCTCCATCTCCTGTTGGACGTGTCGGCGTAGGTTCCGCCGTTGCATTCGGAGTGTTTGCAATCGGCTTTCGCGGCGTCCCAGGCGCCGGCCGGAAGGTTGCCGAGGACGAGAAACGCCGCTGCTGCTACAACCGGCCGGAGCGCTTCCAAACGTGGTTTCGGTGATGACATGGGTTTTCTCCTGATTCAGCGCAATGAGCGCCGTTTCTTTCTTCAGTCGAGGAAGCGCCAGAGGCGGCACGTTTTGCGACAGGACGCGCGAAAAATTCTAACTTTGCACGAAACCGCTGAATTTGTTAGACTTAGAAGCTGAGGATTTTCGAACACCCATGGCCACAAAGCCCGCCTACGCACCGGGTGCTCAGGTCGAACACACCAAGTTCGGACTGGGCAGCGTTGTTTCCTGCACCGAAGACTACGTCGTCATCAAGTTCGACGAGCACGGCGAGAAGAAGTTCGTGGCCCACATGGTGCTGCCCAATCTGAAGAAAAGCGACCGGCAGCCGCCCGCCGAAAAGCGTGCTACCCGGGCCCGCAAGA
Organism: uncultured Acidobacteriota bacterium; assembly: GCA_902826685.1. Lineage (GTDB taxonomy): Bacteria > Acidobacteriota > Terriglobia > Bryobacterales > Bryobacteraceae > CADEFT01. The sequence goes on along the minus strand of CADEFT010000001.1, from coordinate 346,322 downwards.
AGGCCGCTCCCGCCGCTACTTAAGGCTGCGCAGCCAATCCACTACCCGCTCGAATGGATCGAACCCGAACGCCTGCCCGATGGGCGCGCGCAGGTTCGAGTTGGCGTTGATGTCGTAGAACACGCGCCGCCCGTCCGCCGCTTCCAGGTATTCGATTCCACCCACGTCCAGGCCCCCTGCAGCCATGATCCGCTCTCCCTCCGCCACGGCTTCGGCGGGCACTTCCTTGTAAGGATAGAACTCTACCGGCTTCACCGGCGCCTGGACAACGCAATGGGAAGCTTCACCGCCGCTTTCCGGATTGCAGGCTTCCGAAGGGCATAGGTTGAACGCGCCGTGTGAAATGACACGCATCGCGTACAGCAGCTTTCCACCCAGGAATTCCATGCGCACGATGCCCTGGCCCGGCTTCACCGGGAAGTATTCCTGCAACAGCAACAAATTGTCGGGCAGCCACAGGTCCGGTTGTTCGCGGAGCAGTTTGCGCAGTTCCTCCGGCGACTGCAACAGGAACATGCGTGCGCCGCTGCCGCCCTGTTCCGGTTTGACCAGCGCGGGCCATCCGCCGGTCCATCGCTCGAGCGCCGCCTCCGGATCGTTGAAGGCGAGCGACCGCGGATGCGCGATCCCCAACCGGTGCAGCAGCGCCGCCTGCGCCGACTTGCTCAGTTCGAGCGCAAAGGCGCGCGAGCCGTTCAACACGCGAGCGCCGCCCATCTCAAGCGATCGCATCAGCGACAAGGCGAGCGGCACGGCGCGCGTGTTACCGCGCACGTAAGCGCTGGGGCTCGCCTGATTGAAGTAAAGCGGCGCGGCGGGCACCGCATCCGGATCGAAAGCGGCGCGTTTCAGATCGCAGGCGGAGTAGCGCAGCCCGCGCCGGTCGAGCGCGGCCCACAGCGGCTTCTGCCATTCCGGATGTTCGAACAGGACAACCAGGTCGTCGGGCACTATCGCAATTCTAACCCGGGCCCGTGCAGTTGCCAGAGCATACGCAGCCCCTTCTTCACGCGGCTCTGGCGGGCGTCCCAGTGAATGACGCCCTGGCCCTTTTGCTGCTCCCGCACCAGAATCGACATCGCCGGCGCGCGCCGCTGCCGGTCGAAAGTGGGCATGAACGTCTTCTGTACGCGCATCACGCCCTGGCCGGCGGCGTCCTCCATGGTGGCTCGGATTTCGGCGCTTCCGGCCGCCCATTCAACCGAGGTCAACTCCATCGCGATGACGTAGTGCGGCAGCGGCTTGGCCTCGCGCTCAAGCCTGGTAAGCCGGCCCTGCAGCAATGCGCCTTCCGGAATGAGCACCTTTTCGCTCGCCTTCAGCGGCTTGGCGAGCACGGCGCGTACCGGATCGCCGGCCGCCGCGCGCTCCGGGTCGATCTCGGTATCGAGATGCACTTCGACGATCGAGCGCGCCGGCAGCTCTACCGGGCCGCCCTGGACGGCAACAGGCTCCGCCGCCGGCCGTTCCGGCGCTTCCGTTCCCGCAAACTGGATCTTCGATTCGGCTCCATACTGGCGGCACGCCTCCACCTGCGTCACGTTGCGATTCTCGGTGCCGTCGGGCAGCTCGATCAGGAGCTCGGCGGTCTTTGGCAGAAGGAAACTACCCTCGCCGATCGTCATGCGCTCATACTCCATCGCTTCGGAAAGGGCCGCCACCGGCAGTCCCGGAGCTTCCTCCACCTCGATCATGAGCTTCATCAGGTCGAAGGTTTCCGGATGGACCCAGAAGGCGCCGCGAAAGCCGGCCACCGCCTCCGCCGCCCCGGCACGCACCTTGAAAACGCTGACCTCCTTGGGAACTTCAAAATCGTAACGGATCGCTTTGCGGCCATCGCGCAGTTCCGTTTCGCCCGCGTAGCCGTACCCGTTGTTCTTGCCGAGCACGGCGCTGCGCGCGTGCGTGGCGAAAGATCCCGTGCTGACGCTGCCCCGGCCCGTAAGCTCGCGCAACTCCTTCTCCCCCAGCTTCGATCCCGACCAGCCGTGAACTTCCTCGCCGCCGACATAGGCGACCTCGACGCGCATCGTGTCGTATTTTTCCCAGGGTGCGTCGGGTTTGACCCGGCGCATGCGCTGGATCGACTGCCGGCATGTGAAATCCGGAAGCCGCGCCAGGTTATCGCGCAAACGCGTTTGGATCCGATCCAACGTACCCGCTGGTTCGGCGGGATCCTGCGCAGAAGCCGCGCCGGCCGCCAGGAACAGGACGAGAGCCCATGTCCGCATGAGCGAGAGTATAGAAAACGGCACTGGCGCGCGCCAGGGGGGCGCACGCTAGCTCTTTTTCTTCGGAATTTTCGCTCCCGCTTCGCGCGCTTCGCTCAGCGCCACGGCGATCGCCTGTTTGCGATCGGTAACCTTGCGGCCGCTGCCCGATCGCAGCGTGCCCTCCTTGAACTCGTGCATCACTTTGGCGATCTTCTTCGCCGCTTTGGGAGGAGTCTTCTTGGTCACAAGCGTTAGAGTCCGGCCGGACGCGCCTGTTACAATCACAACTTCGACCACATGCCCGGACGCGTCTCTATCTTCGTCACCTGCATCGTCGATCAGGTGTTTCCACGAGTCGGCCTTGCGATGGCGGAGGTGCTCGAGCGCATCGGCTACACCATCGATTTCCGCGAACAGCAGACCTGCTGCGGCCAGCCCGCCTTCAACAGCGGCTACCGCGCCGAAGCGGCGCAGGTGGCCGAACATTTCATCCGCACCTTCCGCGACGCCGATTTCGTCGTGGTCCCGTCGGGCTCCTGCGCGTCGATGATCGGCCATCATTACTTCGATGTCTTTCCGCCGGAGTCGGCGATGCACGAAGAGGCTCAATACCTCGGCCCGCGCGTGTGGGAGCTTTCCCGCTTTCTCACCGAGGTGGCCAAGGTGGAGGATGTGGGCGCGAAGTTCGAACAGACCGTGACCTATCACGATAGCTGCCACGCCCTGCGCGAGCTGCATATCAAGGAAGCGCCGCGCCGCCTGTTGCGCAAGGTTCGCGGTCTCACCTTGAAGGAGATGAGCGTCGCCGAAGAGTGCTGCGGCTTTGGCGGCACGTTCTCCATCAAGTTTCCGGAAGTCTCCGGCGGCATGGCGCGCACCAAGATCGATTCCATCCACGGCACCGGAGCTTCCACCGTCGTCTCCATCGACTCCAGTTGCCTCATGCAATTGCAGGGGGCGCTTTCCCGCGCCGGATCGAAGGTTCGCACGATGCATCTGGCCGAGGTGCTGGCCTCGAGGGAACCGCAATCATGATGATGACGCGCGAACGCCTGGTGCAGATTCAGAACGCGGTAGCCGACACCAAGCTGCAGAATGCGGTCTATTCCGCCACCGCCCGGCTCAAGGAAAAGCGCCAGGAAGTGGTGGAAGAGCTGCCCGAGTATCAGGAGCTTCGCACCCACGCCGCCGCCCTCAAGAAACACGCCCTTGAGAACCTGGATCATTACCTCGAACAGTTCGAAGCCAACGTGATCGCGCACGGCGGCAAGGTCGTCTGGGCGCGCGACGGCGACGAAGCCGCCGGCTTCATTCTCGACATCGCCAGGCAGCGCGGCGTGAAGATGGTGGTCAAATCGAAGTCCATGGTGACCGAGGAAATCCACCTCAACCAGCGGCTGGAAGAACATGGCATCGAAGCGGTGGAAACCGACCTCGGCGAATATATCCAGCAATTGGCCAAGGAGCCGCCGTTTCACATCATCGCGCCGGCCTGCCATAAGACGCGCCAGGATATCGCCGAGATCTTCCGCAAGGGCCTGAACACCGAGTGCGGCGACGAGCCGGAACAACAGGCGGGCCTGGCGCGCCGCGTGCTTCGCGAGAAGTTCCTCGAGGCGGGCATCGGCATCTCCGGCGCCAATTTTCTGGTGGCCGATTCCGGCGCCCTGCTGATCGTCGAGAACGAAGGAAACGCCCGCCTCTGCACCACCGCGCCGAAGATTCACATCGCCGTCACCGGCATCGAGAAGATTATTCCGCGCGCACAGGATCTGGCCGTCTTTCTCAAACTGCTCGCCCGCAGCGCCACCGGCCAATTGCTTACGGTCTATACCTCGCTGCTGGGCGGTCCGCGACGCCCGGGCGACGTCGATGGACCGGAGGAATTCTACGTCGTCCTCATGGACAATGGCCGCTCCAGGCTTCTGGCCGACAAGGAAAAACGCGAGTCCCTCAACTGCATCCGCTGCGGAGCGTGCCTGAACGCCTGCCCTGTGTACCGCAAGATCGGCGGCCACAACTATCCATGGACCTATTCGGGCCCCATCGGCGCCATCATCACGCCGCAGTACAAAGGCGTTTTGCAGGATCCGTGGCTGCCGTTCGCCTCCAGCCTTTGCGGCGCCTGCGCCGAAGTGTGCCCGGTGAAAATCGACATTCCGAAAATCCTGCTCGATCTGCGGCGCGACGTGGTGGCGGAACGAACCCAAGCTTCCTCCAATCGCCTCGAGAAATGGGCCTTCCAGGGATACTCGTGGCTGATGCGCCATCCCAGGCTGTATGCGCTGGCGGGAAGGCTTGGCGCCATCGGAGCCAAACTCCCGTTCGCCACCAGGATCGGACCGGCCGCCAAATGGGGACAAGTGCGCGAAGTGCCGATGCCGGCGAGTGAGAGCTTCCGCGCGCAGTGGCGGAAGCGGAAGGCGGCGAAGTGACGGCGCGCGAAGAGATTCTCGGCCGCGTGCGGGCGGCTCTGGGCCGCAACCCCGGCCAGCCGGTCAAGCCTCCGGCTGCGCCGCGTCTGCGGATCCCGGAGATTCCGGCCGACGAGCGCTTCGGCCTGTTTCAGACGCGCCTGGAAGCGCTAGGCGGCAAGGTATATCGCGCGCCCGCACTCGCCGATGCCGGGCGCCTGGTGACGCAGATTCGCCCGCCCGGACCGGCGGTTGCCTCGAATGCGCCCATCCTGCGGGAGGCGGGTATCACGTCGCTGCCGGACATTCTCACCGGACTCACCGAAGAATCGCGCCTGCGCGACGTTTGCGCAAGCGCCGCCTGCGGCATCACCGGCGCCGACTACGGCATGGCGCAAACCGGATCGCTGGTCACCATCGCCGCCAACGAATCGCGCCTTGTATCGCTGCTGCCGCCCGTCCACATCGCTCTGCTGCGGCTCAGCCGCCTCCTGACGGGACTGGACGAGTTCTACACGCTGGTGCCGAAGCCCGCCGGCGGAGCCTGCTCCACCGTGTTCATCACCGGACCCAGCCGGTCCGCCGACATCGAAATGATCCTGGTTCGCGGCGTACACGGGCCCAAGGCGATTCACGTTATCGTGGTAGAAGAATGACCCGATATTTCGCCCTGGTTCTGTTGTCCGTCCCCGCGGCGTTCGCCCAATCGGCGGAGTTCGCCGTGCACGGAGGCGTCAGCCGCCTCAACAACAGCGGCATCGGGACATCGGGCACCACGCGCTACAGCCTCGGCGACGGCTTTCGCTTCGGCTTCCGGACCACGCTCAACACCTGGCGCTACTTTGGGCAGGAATTCGGCTACGGCTACAATCGCAGCCAGCTTCGCTCCAACGGCGCCGATGCAGGCGGGATGGCGATCCACCAGGGCTTCTACAACCTGCTGGCCTACGCGCGGCCCGACGGCGCCCTGATCCGTCCCTTCGCCGCCGGCGGCGCGCACTTCAACAACTACACCCCGCCGGGGACCAGCGTTACCTCGGGCGGCGGTTCGTCGAAGCTCGGATTCAACTACGGCGGAGGCGTGAAGTTTCGCGTCAGCTATAAATATGCCGTCCGGTTCGATGCCCGCTACTACCAGAACGGAAAGCCCTTTAGCTTCCTGGGGGACCGCAGTGGATTGATCGGGCAACTGGAAGTGTCGGTCGGCTTCGGCCTCGTGATATGATCGAAAATGCCCCGATTCGAAGGGGACCAGATCGTTTCAACTCCAGGGTAAGCTCGGATTGACGCGACGAAGGGGCTCCGGTTTTTGGAGCCCCTTCTTCCTTTAGAAATACCCGTCCCGAATCCGCGCCGCCCCCGTCCACTCTTCCCGTTTATAAGGCGTCACCACTACGCCCGAAGCCGCTCCGGAAGCCTCGATCACGTATCCATCCCGCGTCAGCATCGCCATGTGCTCGCTGGTGATTTCCTCTTCGCCATCGTCGTTGGTCTTGCGCTTGATCCGCACCACCACGTCGGCGTTCTTGATCTCGGAAGCCTTTGGCGGGTCCATCACGGTCGCCAGGCCCTTGGCGCCTTTCTCCCAGACCGGCACGTCGTACTCCGGCTGAACGGAGAGAATCTGTCCGATGGCCCAGTTCACCAGGCTCAAACAGTCGAAATGCCGCTTGCCCTCGCAGCTTTCTCCAATGTAGATCGACGATCCTTTTTCTTTCACCCGCCGCGGATAACAGACACCTATATACGGCGCCCATTGCGAGACGGCCACGCCGCGCGCCTCTTCCCGCGCGATGTAATCCTCGATCGACTTCTTCCAGGTGTCGCCCGGCGGCACCGGGAATCCGCCCACCAGTCCGTACCGCCCCAGGCAGCACAGCTTGCCGATCTTGGCCGCGCGCACGGCCAACAAGTTGTAGCTGCCTTCGTTGGGATACTTCACGTCACGGTTCTTGTACCCGCCGCCGAGGCCAGGGAAATTTCCCACCGAACCGCGCAAGTAGTGCGCGCCTATATAGGCCTGGTTCAATGCCACGGCGATGATGGCCACACGCTTTGCTTCGCGAACGGTCTCCGACACGGCAACACCTCCACCCTTAACGTGTTTTTCGCCGCCCGATCGCATCGCCCTGTGCGAAAACACCTTACGGCTTCCTTACCGATTCCTTACCCGTTCCTGCCTGGAAAATCGGGCGTTGCCCACTACACTCCTCTTCATGGCTGCCGCAATACTCGCACTACTCGCCGCCGGCGCGGCTTTCGCCGGAACTCATCGCCTCGCGGGCCCCGATTGGTCCGCCCACCTGGCGCCGGATTCCCGTACGCTCCGCTTCGGCTCCACCGAGATCCGCATGGAACTGGCCCAGGCCAACGCCGCGCCGTCGCTTTCCGAACTGCCGGGACGGCTTCGCTACTGGGAGATCTACGCGGGCATCCACCTCGACTTCTATCGCGCCGCGGGCGAGTTGGAATACGATTTCGTTCTCGCCCCAGGAGCCGATCCCGCCCGCATCGGCATGAAGTTTCCGGGTGCCGCGGCCATGGTGATCGACCCCCGTGGAGACCTGGTCCTGACCACCGCCGCCGGCCAGATCCGCCACCGTGCACCCATCTCCTACCAGATCGTGGATGGCGGGCTGCGCCGCGTTCCCAGCCGCTTCGTGTTGCACGGCGACCGCGCCGGATTCGAACTCGGCCTGTATGATCGCGCGCTGCCTCTGGTCATCGATCCCGTCATCACGCAGCGCGTCCTCGCCGGCAGCAATTTCGAGAAGGCTCTGAGCGTCGCCAGGGATTCGGCCGGCAACTCCTACTTCGGCACATGGTCGCTGCCCAACAACGCCTCGCTGCTGCGCAAACTCAGCCCCACCGGCACGCTATTGTCCACCACCGTGCTGCCGATCGATAACGGCGTCAACACCCCCACCCCCACCTTCCTCGCCGATTTTCACCTCGCCGTCGATGCCGCTCAGAACGTTTTCATCGCGGGCCAATCGAAGTCGTGCCCGGCCAACACCACGCGTTTCATCGGCTCGGTAGCCAATCCCGGCATCTTCCTGCTCATCATGAAGGTGCTGCCGGACGCGGCCACATTCAGCTACGTCACCTGCGTGCGGCTCGACGGCAACAACGGAGTCAATGCCATCACGCTCGATACCGCGGGCAACGCCTACATCGCCGGATTCACCGAGGCAACCGCCTATCCGGCCACCAGCGCGCTCGGCCCGATCATTCCCGGAACGCGCCACGGCTTCCTCACCAAGGTGGATGCCACCGGCCAGTCGTTCAATTTCTCGGTGTTGTTCGGTTCGGGAACCGAAGCCACCTCGGTGGCGCGCGCGGCGGATGGAACCCTGTTTACGGCCGGTGTCACCGGCCCCGATCTGCAAACCATCGCGGCGTTCCAGCCGGTGTATGGCGGCGGCGCCAGCGACGGATTCCTGATGAAGGTGCGCTTTGACGGCATCCAGGTGCTGAGCTCGACGTTTCTTGGTGGCGGCGGCGCCGATGCGGTGCGCGACATGCGGCTTCAATCCAACGGGCAACTGACTCTCGGCGGCGAAACGTCGTCGTCGAATTTCCCGCTGGCGGGCTCCGATAGCGCCGCCTGCTCGGGCGCCGACGGCTTCGTGACGCGCATGGCATCCACGCTGGCTTCGCTCGCCTATTCCACCTGCCTTCCCGGCCTCGAGCAGAGCAAAGTCACACGAATCAACGTGCTCACCAATGGCCAGACGCTCGCGGCGGGCCAGTTACATGGCGGCAACACGCTGCTGGTATCCAGGCTCGAAAACGGCGGCCGCGTGCTCTACAACATGGCTGGCGTCAACTATGTTCCGGCGGCCATTTTTCCGGCCAATAGCGGCTTCACCGTGGGCGGCACGGAAGCTTTCCTCATGATCACGCCGTCGCTGCAGACGTTTGAGGAGCGCGCAGACCTGGCTCTCACCTTGAACGGCGGCTCGGCGTTCGTCCAGAATATCGGGCCGGATCACGCCACCGGTGTGCTGGTCTCCCTCACGGCGCCCGTTGGAGGAACCGTTCAGACGGCCGATGCGCGATGCTCTGTCTCAGGCCGCCAGGCGTTTTGCAAGATGGGAACCATACGGGCCAACGAATTGATTACTCCCATCAACTTCAACGCGCCTTCCGGAACGCGGGGCGAGGTGAGCTCGACGACCGGCGATCCCAACCTCGCCAACAATCGGAACTGAGGGCGCTATTTCTTCTTCGACTTCCTGGGCCGGCCGTATTTCCGGGTGACCAGCGGGGCCGCATCCGGATTGCCCGGCCCGAAATGTTTGAGCAGCACCAGGTTGTCTTTGTCCGAGGCGTTGCGGATCGTAACGCCCCGGGCAGCCGCCTCCGCCGTCACGAACATCTCGTCCTTGGTCATCTGTCCATAACGGATGATGGTGGGCGTTTCCGCCTCCAGCTTGCCGATCTTGCCGTAGCCTTGCGTCAGAATCAAGCCGTAGGCCGCCGCATCCCGGATGGTGACCGTCCGTCCCGGCATCACGGTTAGCTCTTTGGCCGAATACAGCGGCGTCGAATACACCACCCACTTCTCCGAATATCCTCCGCCGGCCATCTCCGCCTCATCCCGCACCGGCCGCGGATGATACAGATTGTGCTTGCCGAACTCGGGATCCACGTTGGCGTCCCAATCGAGCATGCCGATGATGTAGTCGATATCGTGGTGATACTCGGCGGGCACGTCCTTCACCAGCAGATCCCACGGTACGAAGCGGCCTTCCACCAGCGATTGAAACATGCCGAACACGTCGGAATTCACCTGCGGCTCATAGGTCACCAGGGACCCCGGCGCATGTAGAATCCCGGCATCGATCTGCCATCCCGTGCCCGGCTGCAGCCGGTAGGCTTTCGAAAGATCCAGAATCCCGTTGTCCCCTTCGTTCCACCGTTCCAGGCAGCGCTTCACGTCCGCCTTGGTCGTGCCGGGCTCAAGTCCCATGAACGTATAGGGAAAGTTGTTGCCCTTGAAGTTGTACTGCGGCGGGAAGTAGTAAGCCTCGGGCTTCCCCCTGCGGCCGACCTTCGCGGCATCTTCCTCGCTTTGGTGCATGTGATGCGGAATCGGCCCCAGGTTGTCGAAGAACTTGCACAGCAGGTTCCAGCCGCCCTGCTCGTTCATGACGCCGGCACCGAGAAAATCACCGCCCATCTCATCGATGGCCGCCTTCATCAGCACACGCTTTCCGCCCACGTCGAGATAGCTCAACCCTTCATCCTGCGGCGTACCCGGACCGTTATCGGCATTAGTGGTGGAAGAGAACCAGCGTTCATCGATGCCGCCGCGATGGGCGCCCAACGCGTACAGATCGCGCGGATCCAGCTTCAGGCGCCCGCCCGGCATCAGAAACGATCGCGGCACCCAACATGGCGCCAGACGCAGAATTCCATCATTCTTGGCAAGGGTCTTGCGGACGAGATCTGTGGTGATCGACATGGATCTGATATTGTAACGCCAATATGCGGCCTGAAGGAAAAATCGCGAGCCTCGGTATCGCTCTGCCGGAACCGCCCGCCGCCGTCGGCGCCTATGTCACCCATGTACGAACAGGCGATCTGGTCACCACCTCCGGTCAACTGCCCTGGGTGAACAAGGTGATGCAGTATCCGGGCCGGCTTGGCGCTGAAGTTACGGCGGAGGAAGGCTACCAGGCCGCCCGCATCTGCTGCCTCAATGCGCTGGCTCAATTGAAAGCCGAGCTTGGCAGCCTCGACCGCGTGCGCCGCATCGTGCGGCTGGAAGGCTACGTTCATTGCACGCTCGAATTCCGCGATCATCCCAAGGTGCTCGACGGCGCTTCGGACCTGCTGGTGGAGATCTTCGGCGAGCAGGGCAAGCACGTGCGCATCGCGCTCGGCATCTACGCCATGCCGTTGAATTCCCCGGTGCAGCTTGTGGTGTGGGCGGAGGTGGGCGAATGATCGACCGCCGGTCCTTGATGCTGGCCGCGCCCTATGCCGCCGCCGGGGCCGCCGTCCGCGACCGTATCGTCGGCGTCTGGCATCTGGTGAGCTATGAGATGAAGGATAAAACCGGCGGTAAGGTGGTGCTGCCTTACGGCCCGAAACCGGAAGGACGAATCACCTACGACCGCGCCGGACGCATGTCGGCGCAGTTGATGCGGCCAGGGCGCAAGCCGCTCGAAGGCAAGGTGCCGCAAGCGGGCGCGTTCGCCATCCTCGCCACCGCCAGCGAAGCCGAGCTGCGCGAGATGACCGGCGGATTCATCGCCTATTACGGTACCTACGATGTCGACGAACCCGCCCGCACCATCGTCCACCACGTCAAAGGCTGCCTGCTGCCCAACTGGGTCGGCACCGATCTGAAGCGGGGCTATGAGCTCGAAGGCAACAGCCGGCTGACGTTGATCGCCGATACGCCGCGCGCCACCGGACGCCTGCTGTGGGAACGCGACCCGGATTGAATATGCGGCGCCGGAACTTTCTTCCCACTCCCCTTGCGCTTGCCGCCGCCGGACGTCCTCGCATTCTGCTGCGCAGTTCCTGGCAGAGCGTGAATATCGGCGACATCGGCCACACGCCGGGCGCGCTGTCGCTCATCGAGAAGCATTTCCCCGAAGCGGAAGTAACGCTGTGGCCCGGCCAATTGGGCCATGGTTCGCGCGAGCTGCTGACCAAGGGCTATCCACGGCTGAAGATCGCCGAAGGGACCTTGGGACCCGATGGAAAACCGTCCACGGCGGCGCTCGCCAAGGCCTGGGAAGAGACCGATCTTTACCTGAGCGGATCGGGATCCGGCTTTCCAGCCAGCAACCATGCGGCGGCCTTCCAGAAAGCGACCGGCAAGCCCGTGGGCGTTTTCGGCGTGAGTACGGATCCGGTCTCCGGCATCGGCGAAGGGTTGCGGGCCGAGGGTGGCACGTTGAAGCAATTGCATGCCGCGGCGCTGAAGCTGCCGCCTACGCATTTGAGTCCCGCGCTGCGCTCCATCCTCGACCGGGCGGCATTCTTTTTCTGCCGCGACACGATCTCGCGCGATTACCTGAAGGCGCAGCGTGTGAAGACGCCCGTTCTCGAGTTCGGACCGGATGCGCAGCTTGGAATGCACCTGCGCGACGACGCCAAGGGGTTCGCGTGGCTGCGTGCTCACGGCCTCGAAGCGAACCGGTTCATCTGCGTCATTCCAAGGCTGCGCTGCACGCCGTACTATCGCATCCGCAACACGCCGCGCGTTGCCGCCGACGATGTGCGCGACGCCATCAACCAGCGCACCACCGGGCCCGATCACGCCAGGCTGCGCGAGATGATCGTCTCGTATGTGAAGCATACCGGCAATAAAGTAATGGCGTGCGCCGAAATGACGTATCAGGTGGAGATGGCGAAGCAGGAGCTGGTGGACCCGCTGCCCGCCGACATCCGCAAGAACGTGGTCTGGCGCGATACCTACTGGCTGCCCGATGAAGCGGCATCCATCTATTCGCAGGCCCAGGCGGTCGTCAGCGTGGAGTGCCACTCGCCGTTGATCGCGCTGCACAACGGCACTCCGGCCTTCTACGTCCGCCAGCCAACCGATACGTGCAAAGGGCAGATGTATCGCGATTTCGGCTCCGGCGATTGGTTCTTTGAGATCGAAGAGACGAGCGGAGACGAACTGTGGTCGCGTCTGGCGGCGATCCACAAAGATCCGGCCCGCGCCAAAGCCAGGGTGAAGACGATTCAGGCCACGGTGGACCGGCTGCAGAAGCGCATGATCGATGCGGTGCGCGCCGCCTGCCGCGCCTGAACGTCAATGGCAGCCGAGGCAGGTAAACTTGCGCCCATGACAGTTCGAACAGCCCGTTTTCGCGATGGAGCCCTTGCGATTGTGCGTATCCAGGAAATCGTTGGTATGAGTAGCGGGCTTCAGAGCTTTGTCGGCGCCGTGGCAGGTTTCACAACTGAACGGCGGGTCGATTTTGTTGTGGCAAACCAGGCAATCGGCCATGTGCGGGAAATGTTCCGGGCCCGTCGCGGTGGACTCGGCCAGTCCACGATGGCACGACGTGCAGGCCGATTGCGCCGCTTCGAGCTTGGGCCGCAGCGCGGCGGGCAGCGGATCTTCGAGATACGTGCCGCCCTTCACCGCCGCCAGCAGCAGCGGCGCGATGTTGCCCATCCGGACGTGAAAGGCGTGATCGAATTTCACTAACCGCACCGCGCGCGGACGCTTGATGGAAACTTCCTTATGGCAGCCCGCGCAGGCTTCGGCCGCAGGCAGCAGATTGTCTTCGAGCTTCGTGCTGGCCGCCGCCCCGGTGTGGCAACTCAGGCAATCCGGCTTCAGCTTCAAGTGCAATGGATGCGAGAAGTCCGCGCCCCACGCGGCGAAGACGATCAGCCCTTGTAAGAGATACGCCAAATTTTGTTCCCGCCGTCGTCGGTCACCAGGATGCTGCCGTCGAGCAGTTCATGCACCGCCACCGGGCGGCCCCAGACTTCCTGTTTGTCTTTGGCCAACATCCAGCCGGTGAGGAAGGGCTCCGGCGGAGCGGTGGGCTTGCCGTTCTCAAAGGGGATGAAGTTCACCGAATAGCCGGTGCGTTCGGAGCGATTCCACGATCCGTGAAACGCCGCCAGCACGCCGCCGCGATACTTGGCCGGAAACTGCCGGCCCTGATAGAAGATGAAATCGAGCACGGCCACATGGGCGCCCAGCGGCACGTCGGGGACTATGGTTTTCGCCACCAGGTCGTCCGATTTGCCGGCATTGCGCGGATCGGCATTCGGCCCGATGTAGGCAAACGGCCAACCGTAGAAGCCGCCCTGTTTGATCGACGTGAGGTAATCGGGCACCAGGTCGTCGCCGAGCCCGTCGCGTTCCTGCACGGCGGCCCATAAGGTGGCGCTGCCGGGATACCACTTGAGCCCGATCGGATTGCGCGCGCCGGAGGCAAAGATTTCATGGCCGGTGCCATCCGGATTGTAACGATTGATGGCCGCGCGCGACGGCGGCTCCCCCGGACTGACATTCGATTCCGAGCCGACACCCAGGTAAAACTTCTCGCCCTTGGCGTCGAAGAGAATGCTGCGCGTCCAGTGGCCTTTGCCGAAATCCTTCAGGCTGACCACTTCCTGCCCGGTCCCGGCGGTCATGGCGGTTTTGTTGTACTGGTACCTTTTCACCGAAGTGGTCTCGGCGACGTAAAGGTAATCCTTCCAGAACGCCATGCCGTAAGGCCGGTCAAGCCCTTCGAGCAGCGTTTTGCGATCGGCGTCGGCTTTCCAATCCTTATTCTTATCCTGCAGCACGACGACCTTGCCACCGGCCACCGCGTCGCTCACCAGCAGTTCGCCCGACGGTCCACGCAGCATGAAGCGCGGACGCTCAAAGCCGCCGGAGGCGTACTCCTCAATCTGAAATCCAGCGGGTAGCGATAGTTGCGCGCCCTCGGGCTTCGGTACCACTCGCGGGCGATTGGTGGACGAAGGTGTGTGATAAGGCTTCGGCAACTTTGCCGCGACCTGCCAGGCGTAGGCTCCGGCGGCGAGGGCGAAAACCGGGAGGATCGTTAACTTATTCATGGTTCCTTACAGCGAGGCGGCACGCGCGGCGTTTGCCACGGGCTCCGGTACACCGGGCCTCAGCAGATAAGCCAGCAATCCGCCAGCCAATCCGATGGTGAGCACCGTCTCGCCGAACAACCCGATAACGAATGCCGGAGGGAAGCCGTACCAATTCCAATACGGCGCCAGCGTGGCGAGACCGATCAGCACCGAGAGCAGGAGGCCGCAGGCCAGGCCTTCCCCGATCGAGGCAGGCCGCAGGTGAAGGAACAGCCACGCCATCACCAGGCCGAGCGCGAGGTCGGTCACCAGTTGTATGGCCAGGTTCGTGAACAGAGAGAACGATCCACCCGGCGGGCTGTAAATCAGCAGGCCGTGTGGCTTCGCTTTCCAGGCCGCGGCGGCCTTGTCCATGTCTTCTTCGTAGGGGAACAGGTAAAGGCCCGGTTGCTTCACCCGTTCGGAAAGCGCGGTGAGAGTGGCCGTTTCATTGGGGATCGGCTGAAGGGCCGAATCGCCCAGTCGAAGCGCGGTGTGGCAGAAGGCGCCGGTGAAGTAAATCAGCAGTCCCGCCAGGAGCCCGGAAATGTACCACGGTTTTCTCATGAGGCATAGTCCAACACATTTGGCGCCGGGATGCGAGGGTTCAGGTAAGGATCGGCCGGATCACCTGCCCATGCACGTCCGTCAACCGGAAGTCGCGTCCGCCGAAACGGAACGTCAGCTTCTCATGATCGACGCCCATCAAATGCAAAATCGTTGCGTGCAGATCGTGAATGGTGAGGATGTTCTCGACGGCGCGGTAGCCGTAGTCGTCGGTGGCTCCGTAGATGGTTCCGCCTTTGACACCGGCGCCCGCCATCCAAAGGCTGAAGCCCGACGGGCAATGATCGCGCCCGTCGCTGCCCTGGACGAACGGCGTGCGGCCGAATTCACCGGACCATAGCACCAGCGTCTTATCGAACAGCCCGCGCGCTTTCAGATCCTGGATGAGCGCGGCGATCGGTTGATCGACATGAAACGCGTTGGCCGCGTGGCCTTCCTTCAACTTGCCGTGCTGATCCCACGAATTGCCGCCGCCCAGTCCTTTGGGAGGCACGATGGTGAGCTCGATAAAACGCACGCCGCGCTCCACCAGCCGCCGCGCCAGAAGGCATTGGCGCGCATAGGCGGCCTTGCCGGCGTTATCGGAATCGAGCCCATACAACTTCTTCGTCGCTTCCGATTCGCCGCGGATATCGACCAGTTCGGGCACCGCGGCTTGCATGCGATAGGCGGTTTCGTAATTGCGGATCGCGGCCTCCACCTGGCTGTTGCCGCCCGCGGTTTCGAGGAACCGGCGATCCATCGAGTTCACGAATGCCAGCCGCCGCTTCTGCAGCGCGTCGGGCTCTTTCGGCGTGACGTCCTGCAGCGGTTCGGGACGCTCCGGGTAGAGGAACGAGCCCTGATGGATGGCGGGCAGAAATCCATTCCCATAGACGTTGATGCCGCCAAGCGGAATCTCGCCGCTGCCCAAAACCACGAAGCCCGGCAGATTCTCGCTCTCCGTTCCCAGACCGTATGTCGTCCACGCGCCCAGGCTCGGGAACCCGGTGAGCGGTTGTCCCGAATGGTAGTAATTGTTGGCTTGCGCGTGTTCCATGAACTTCACCGTCATGGACCGGATGAGGCAAAGATCATCGGCCACCGAGCCCATGTGCGGGAAGAGATCGCTGACCGGCATTCCGCATTGCCCGTACCGTTTGAACTCCCAGGGCGACGGCATGATGTTGCCGTTCTGGTTGAACATGGTGCGGTCGATGGGGACGGGCATGGGCTGGCCCGCCTCTTTGGCGAGGCGCGGTTTGGGGTCGAAGGAGTCGATATGCGAGACGCCGCCCGACATGTAGCAGAAGATGACGTGCTTCACTTTCGCCGCGGCGGCGAAGGCGTTCATTCCCGTCAGCGCGAGCGCGCCAAAGCCCATCGACGCCCGTTCGAGGATCTGGCGGCGCGTGAATCTAGCGGACATACAGGAACTCCTTCAGGTTGAGCATGGCGTGGACGTAGTCGCGCCACACGCGCGCGGCGTCGCCTGAATTTTCCCGTGCCAGCGCGGCCACGAAGCTCACCGAATCGTCGAGTTCGGCGGGTGTGGGGGCGCGGCCCAAAACCTGATCGAAGACGCGCCGGATGCGCTCTTGCTCCGTACCGGGTGCATCGGCGATACGCCGGCCCCACTTACTTGCCTGGTCGATGACGAACTGGCTGTTGAGCAGAGCGAGAGATTGACCGGGGACGTTGGTGACGTCGCGATCGCCGCGGGTGACCATCGGCTTCGGCGCGTCGAAGGCTTCGAGGAACGGATTGGCGGCGTTGCGGCGAATCTCCAGATACACGCTGCGCCGGCCCTTGCCATCGAGCGGACCCTTGGAACGATCGCCCTTGGTAGCACCGGTTTCATGGGCGTAGAAGACTTCGATGGAAGGGCCGAACTGCTTGCGGTCCAGTTCGCCCGATAGCGCCAGGACGGCATCGCGCAGCTCTTCGGCTTCCATCCGGCGCACGGGAATGTGGTGTGTCAGCTCGTTGTTGGGATCGGCCTGCAGGGCTTCTTTACCGGCCTGGCTCGACATGCGGTAGGCCTCGGAAGTCACCATTAGCCGCACCATTTTTTGGATCGACCAGCCATCGTCGACGAAGCGGCGCGCCAGGTAATCGAGCAGCTCGGGATTCGACGGCTCACCGCCGAGCTTGCCGAAGTTGTCGACCGTCGAGACCAGCCCGCGGCGGAAATAATACTTCCAGAGCCGGTTTACGAAAACACGCGCCGTCAGCGGATTGGCGGGACTCGCGACATCTTCGGCCAGACGCAGCCGCACCAGCCGCGGATCTTCGTAGGGTTTGCCGGCGAGGGCCGTCAAGTAACGGCGCGGCACCGCCTCGCCACGGTTGGCATGGTTGCCGCGCACAAGCAGGTTCGCGTCGGGCGCGCTCTCTTCGAGCACGCCTGGCGCGCGACGCGGCACCACAACTTCATCTTCGAGGCGGCGGTATTCGGCGGCCAGGGGGCGCAGCGCCTCCATTTGCGAGGCCGAATTCCCGAGCCAGCCCGCCGCCAGACAGGAATCGAGGAAGACCGCCTGGCGGTCCGTCAGATTGCCGGCAACCCAGGCGTTGACCGCGGCTTCCAGGCGTTCGGCTACGCGGGCGGTGAAATCGTCGGCGGATTTCAAAGGCGGCCCTTCGAGCAGATAGAGGATCGGCGGCGCTTCCTCGCGCGGCGTGAGCTTGTTGTTGTGAAAGACCACGCGCTGCGCCCCGAAATGCGAGCGGCCATCGGGCCGCGGCGTGGGCGCGGGCTTGCGCCGGGCCTCTTCGCCCGCAAGCTGGAAATGGGTGGCGTCCTGCGCGGTGGCAAACTCGATGTAGCCCGTAAACCCTTTCCAGAACGTGACGTCCCAGGTGAACCAGCCCATCTGTTCCTTGCGCGGGCTGAAGCGCTGGCCGTAGATGCCGCCGCGCGGCACGGCATAGTTTTCGACGATTAACTGGGCGAAGCTCAAGTCGCCGCCCAGCATGCGCAGGCTGATGGAATCGGAATCGATGCGGAAGCGCGGCGATTGAATGACGGCGTTGTGTTTGCGCGACAGCCGATGCGAATAAACGCCCGCCGGGTAAATGGCGCGGACGATGCGGTCGGTACGCGGCTCGATGGCGAACTCGCCGGCGGCGGAAGCACCGGGCGGCGCGCCGCTGCCGTGCCGCAGCCACGATTGGTAGCCGCCCGCGGCCAGATCCCAGGCAACGGTAAAATTCGCCTTGTTGAAACTCGAACGCGTTTCGATCTCCTTGGTCCAGTATTCGCCGAGCTCTATCCAGCTCCGCGAGAAATCGCGTGCGTTGCGCAGAGCCTGCCAGGCTTCGAGTGGCGTTTCGGCGATGGTTTCGGCGGGCTGCTCGGCCGCGTTGATCAGCCGGTCGGCGACATAACGCGCTTCCTGCTTCCAGGCGCGCGCCAGTTCATTCTTGATGGCTGCCTTCACGCGTTCCAGGCCGGCCTTATTGCGATCAAGCGCTTCCGGCGCGTCGATGGCCACCTGTGTGGGGCGGGCTCCGGCGACCACGCCGAACAATGCGTAGAAATCCCTCTGGCTGATGGCATCGAACTTGTGATCGTGACAGCGGGCGCAGGAAACGGTGAGGCCCTGGAAAGCCTTCGAAAGCACGTCGATCTGGTTGTCAACCCACTTCACGCGGTCTTCCCAAGGGTCGACGGGTTGGAAGCCGTGCTCCACCATGCGCCAAAGCGCGGTGCCGAGAATCGATTCGTTGATCTGCTCGCGCGCGTTCAGGCGCGGGTTGGGCAGCAGGTCGCCGGCGAAGTGTTCGCGGAGGAGCTGATCGTAAGGGACGTCGTTGCGGAAAGCGCGGATCAGGTAGTCGCGATAGCGCCACGTTTCGGGTGTATCGGGATCGCCCTCGCTGCCATGCGATTCCGAATAACGCACCAGGTCCATCCACCGGCGCGCGAAGCGTTCGGCGAATTCGGGCGAGGCGATGAGCCGGTCCACCTGCTTTTCGTAAGCGTCGGGCGCGGTGTCGCCTTCAAACGCTTCCAGCTCTTCGGGCGATGGCGGCAGGCCGGTCAGATCGAACGCCACGCGCCGCAGCAGAGTGCGCCGGTCCGCCGGAGCGGCGGGCGGCAGGTTGCGGCTTTCGAGCCGCGCCAGCACAAAGTTGTCGATGGGCTGCTTCGGCCAGGCGGCGTTACCGGCGACGGGCGGCTCCACCTGCCGCACAGGCTGCCAGGCCCAA
The DNA here is from genome assembly GCA_902826685.1 of uncultured Acidobacteriota bacterium. Classification (GTDB taxonomy): domain Bacteria; phylum Acidobacteriota; class Terriglobia; order Bryobacterales; family Bryobacteraceae; genus CADEFT01. The sequence continues at coordinate 327,358 of CADEFT010000001.1, read as the reverse complement.
TGCTGCGCGCGGCGCTCTTCCAGGTTGAAGGCGCTTATAGGCGCGGAAGGGGCGGCCACCGGATCGGCGGGCCAGGCGGCGCCCGATTCGATCCAGCGGGCGATGGCGGCAATCTGTTCGTCCTTGAGCGCCCCGGCCGGCGGCATGCGCTGCGCCGTTTCGCCTTTCAATGCCTTGAGCAAGCGGCTCTCGGCGGGCTTTCCGGGAACGATGACCGGACCCGCGTCGCCGCCCTTCAGCGCCGAATCGCGGGAATCGAGACGCAATCCGGCGAAGGCCGTTTTCACCTTGGTGCTATGGCAGCCGTAGCAGTGTTCGGCGAACACGGGCCGCACGCTTTTCTCGAAGAATTCGGCATCGTCGCCGGGCGCAGCGGCGAGCGCGGCCGGCAGAAGCAGAAGCGCGTACGGACGCATCAGACATGAACATATCACTGTCTACGGGATGCCGGCGGCGGCGAAGCCCGCTTCGATACCCGCGAGGCGGGCTTCGCGAGCGGCCGGCGCTTCGGCGCGAAACAGCGTCTGCGCGGCCAAAAGCACGGCCCGGCGGCTGTCGCCGAATTGCGACGTACGGGAAAGATGCTGCGTGAGCGCGATATAGAACATCGCCGCGCATTCGGCGGCGGTGAACAGGAACCGGCCCGCGCCATCCCGCGCGGTGATGACGTGGAACGCGGCGAAATTGTGGATGCCGCTGTTGGCGTGCACGAAGCCCCAGTCGTTGGCATCCGATGGCTGCTGGCTCGCCGGAAGACGACGGAACTGGCGGTAGAGCATCGGCTGGCCGAACCGCCCGGGATCGCTCATGTCGCGGAAGGGCACGTTGCTGGCGGCCAGCCGCTCTCCGATTTCCCAGTTCCAGGCGGCAATGTCCGGGTTGGCGAAGTTGGCGATCACGGTGCCGAAGATATCGGAGTAGGATTCGTTCAGCGCGCCGGACTCGGTAACGTATTCCAGGCGCGAGGTTCCATCGGTGACGCCGTGAAACATCTCATGCGCCACCACGTCCAGGCTCGATGCCAGCGACCTCAGTTTGCCTTCATTCAGCACCTGGCCGTAAACCATCTGATCGCCGTTCCAAAAGGCGTTGAACCATTGCTTGGTGGCCGCGTTCGGATTGCCCTCGCGAACCAGAGCCTGAATCGATGAGACGATCACGCCGCCTTCATTGTCGATGTTGTTGCGCAGCAGCGTATCGCGCAGAAACTTCGAGACCACGGAGGCGTTGGCGTGCGCGCTGATGGCGCTCGATGAAAACGGCGACGTGATGAGACGGCCCGGCAAACGTTTGAACTGCGTCTCCGGATCGCGAAAGCCAAAATCGTACGTCGCGATGCGCAGCGTGTCGTCGCGCAGGACGCGCTTGTTGCCCCGGCGGGCGATGGTGACCGTGCGCGCGACGCCCAGGTCGTCCATGCCGGTGGCTTCCAGAGTGGACGTGCGCGGCAGAGTGGCAATCAGCTTACCCGTGTTCGCATCCACCACGAAATCGGCGGCCGCCGGCGTCAGATGCGGAGAAGGTTTTTTGGCGGTGACCGGCGCGTCCTCGACGATATAGACGAGTTTCCATGCCTTGTCCGCGGCATCGAAATAATAATGCAGACGTGGGGCGTCCTCGGCGGCGTCCACGGCCAGGCCGGGCGCCTTGGCGGCCGATTTCACGGCCTGGGCGGGCGATACTTTGGCGATCGGCTCCACGTTCTTCGGATTGCCGAGAATGGCGTTCAACGCCAGGCATTGATTCTGACCGTCGAGTTCCACGCTGACATAGGAGCCGTAGACCGGCACCTTCTGCAGCTCCTGGCGGAACTTGACGATGCGAGTGCCGGTAAGCGGAACCGATTCGGTGCCCAGCTTGCGAAAGCTGGCGCCCGCGGTCTGGGCTTCGGTCAAGGCGCGATTCAGGATCTGAACGGCGGCCGATTCCGGGTCGAGCTGCGCGGCCGAAAGTCCGCCCACCGCCGAGGGGGCGCTCAATTCGCGATTGATCGGCCCCAGCACTTTGGCTCCTTCCGGATCGAGGGCATGGAACGAAACAACCTTGAGTCCGTTGAGAGCCTTGGGCGTGGGCATTCTCAGATTTTAAAGAAAATGCGATGCCGGTACAGCCAGTAACACATGCCCCACATGGCCGCCATGACGGCCAGGTTCAGCGGGATCGCGCCATAGACGCCCAGAAAATCGAAGTTGTGGGTGAAGTTGCCGATGCCGCGCGCCAGCCATCCGCGCAGCACCTGCGCGAAGCTGTAGATGAAGATGCAGTTGGTGCCGATGACCACGGCGGGGAACGTCCACCGCCGCCAGCCTTGCACTTCGATCATCCAGTAACAGACCAGCAGACCGAGCAGCACCCAGCCGGCGCTGAAGAAAGTGAACGAGCCGAGCCACAGTCGCTTCACCATCGGAAGGAACGGCGCCAGCGCCAACCCGAGCGCGAAAGCCGCCGCCGAACACGCCGCGAGAATGCGCAGGCGCGACGCATGACTGCGCTCTTCGAGCAGCAGCAGACCCGTCCAAGCGCCGAACAGCACCGTCACGGCGTTGCCCAGGAAATTGATGGTGGTGTAGAAACCCGGGTAGTTGTAACCAAGCACGGCGCGATCGATGACGGCGCCGATGTTGCCCGATTGGTCGAAGGCGCCCTGCGGGCCGGGGAAGGCGAAGAACAGCCCATGATGGAATACCATCAGTCCGATGGCCGCCACCACCTGCATCGGGAACTTCAGCTGCAGGATGAGATAGCAGATCACGTAAGAGAACGCGATCTGGCACAGCACGTTGATCAACTGCAGCTGCAGTCCTTTCGAGGAGTTCCAGTTGGAGAGCACGTTCGCCAACGCAATCAACAGAAAGGCCCGCCACAGCACATGTTTCCATACCGCCGCGCTCTGGCCGCCTTCGGCGATGCGGCGGCTGAGGGAGAACGGCATCGCCACTCCCACGATGAAAGTGAACGCGGGCTGGATGAGATCCCAGAACGTGCAGCCCACCCAGGCGGCGTGCTCGAACTGATAGGCGAGCCACGGGGCGCTCTGTTGGAATGCGGTGTGGAAGCCGAAGCCGTGCGAGATCAGCAGCAGCATCGTCAGGCCGCGGAACACGTCCAGCGAAACGAGACGGCCCGGCGCGGCCGCGGGCTTCGATCGATCGGAAGCCGCTTTCACGGCGGCCGATGGAGGCGCAGCGATAGTAGCCAAACGGGAATCCCCCTGGCGGGATTCTATCAGATCGCGCTTAACGCGGGTTCAGGTTGGGCAGAATGCCGCCGCCCGATCGCGAGTTGCCGGAAGCGTCGAACGAAATGGCGATATCGGCACCCGATTGCGAGGTCCGCCCGTTGAGCTCAACCCGCGTGAGGCGGCCATCTGTACCGACGTAGACGCGGCCGCCGCCCGAGGCGTTATCGAGCCCGAAGCCCGAAACCTGCAGGTCCGCGCTGCCCGCCTGGTTCGACGACCAGCGGCCGGCAATCGAGGTCACCACCGAGCTGAACGCCTGCATTTCGAAGCTGCCGTCGTTCTTGAGATTCAGGCGCATCCGGTTGAGAGAGTCGCTGCGGTCCCCGAGGCGGATCTGGCCGGAGCCCTGGCGCGTTTCGTTGAGGCCGCGCACGGCCTGCTGTGCAACGCCGCCGCCGATACCGGGCAGCAGGCCGCCGCCGCTTGAGACCGGCAGCGCGCCGGGGCGCCAGAAAGCGGAACCGTCGGTGGTCCAGGAGAGTTCGAACGTATAGCCCTCGGTGCCCTTGCGCGTGTCCTTGATGGCGACGATGGCGGAATAGTTGTTGCCGGGGCGAGGTTCCTGCACCAGGCGCACTTCCCCTCTTCCATCGATGCCTCTGAAGGCGAAGCGGCTGAAGCCGCCGATGGGCAGCGGCTGCGTGCATTCGGAGCCGTCGTCACGGCTTTCGCCGCCTCTGAGAACGCGGGCGCGCACCTGGTCGCCGGCGAGTTCGACGTCCACTTCATCGTCCACCAGCACGCGGATGATACAGCGGCCGTTGCTGTCGCGCTCGTTCCATTCCCTCATTTGCCTGGGACGGAAGACGGCATCGGTATTCTGCGCGGCCAGCGTGCATGCGGCCAACAAAGCCATGGATGCGGTTCGAACGGTCATGGAAGGCTCCTCCTTCTCTATGATGCCCCGGCACGGGCGATTGTTCCTAGCCCCCGATGCGGGTGAGGATCGAGCGATCCTGAAGGAATGACAGTTGCCGTGGGAAGCCGCAATCCGGTGAAGGTTGCGTCCGTGGAGGAAGCGTTTCGCGAGTATTGGCCATTGGCGGTTGTGACCGGGGCCGCCGTCGAATCGGGCGTCGCGCATCAGCCACGCACGGCGCGCGAAGCATTCCAGGGCGCCGCCAATCGCGCCGCCGCGGCGCTTGCCGCGATAGAGGACGCAAGCCACGGTGTTGGCCTTGAAGGCGGCGTCGTCGAGGATGAGCATGGCATGTGGGCTTACGCGTGGATCGTCATCGTCGATCGCGCGGGCCGCGTGGGCAAGGGCCAGACCGGACGCTATCTGCTGCCGGAAGGGGTGGCGCGGCTCATTCGCGACGAGGGACTCGAGCTCGGCGCGGCGGACGACCGCTTCTTCGGGCGCAGCGGTTCCAAACACAACGAAGGCGCGGTAGGGATTCTTTCAGACGGCAGGCTCGACCGGCGCCAGCTCTACAAGCAGGCGGTCACGATGGCGCTGATTCCCTTTGTGAAGCCCGATTTATATGGGTTTTCCGGTGATTTGACGCAAGGCGGGTGATACAATCACAATGTGCCGCGCACGCTCTCCGAGCCTGTTTACTCCCGCGATCAACTGATTCGTATTTCCGGAGTCGGCGAGCGGCAGATACGTTCGTGGGAGAAGCAGGGCCTGGTCGAAGCGCTGCCCGAATATCGCTGGGCGGATTTGAAATCGCTTCAAACGCTGGCGAAATTGAGCAAGGCCGGTTTCGGACCCAAGCGTCTGAAAAAGGCCATCGTCGAGATTCAACGCAAACTGCATGACAACGGATATCCGCTCAGCGATCTGAACGTGCTGGTGGATCATGGACGAATCCAGGTGCAGATCGACGGCCATCGCATGGAAGCGGTCTCAGGCCAGTTGCTGTTGAATTTCGATGCCGACCAGGTGAACCGTCTTCTTTCGTTTCCGGCCGAGAGAGGCGCGCGGAAAAGCGAACGCCGGGCCGAGGAGGCAGCCGACTGGTTTCAGCGCGGCCTCGAAGTGGAGCAATCGGGTCTGCCGGTGGAACAGGCGGTGGAGGCGTACGAGAAGGCGATCGAAATCGATCCGCGCTGTCTCGGCGCGCTGGTGAACCTCGGCACCATTCACTACCAGGGGCGAGCGTTCAAACAGGCCGAAGGGTTCTACCGCAAGGCGCTTGAGATCGAACCGGAGTATGCGCTGGCGCATTTCAACCTCGGCAACCTTTACGATGAGCGCGGCGACTACGCCGAGGCTTATCATCACTACACCGTGGCGCTACGGATCGCGCCGTCTTACTCCGACGCTCATTACAACCTGGCTCTGCTGAGCCAGCGCACCGGACAGACCATGAAGGCTGTGCGCCACTGGCGCGCCTATCTGAAGCTCGATCCGTCGAGCAACTGGGCCGAAGTGGCGCGGCGCGAGCTGGCAAAGCTGCGCACCGCGACGGTTGTGAAGGGCCGACCGACGGATCGCGAAGTGTCTTGAAGTTACTTCGGCGCCTTCGCTTTTTCCACGTCCACCAGCGTGAACTGCTCCCACTCGCCGATTTCGTTGCGGTCGCTCGACATCGCCCGCAGGCCGCGTGCCTTCTGGCCGCCGCTCGATTCCGCCGTGACGTACCGGCCGCCCGCCGTCATCAGAGCGACCACCGGACCTTCCGGATTCACGACAATGAGCTTGAACTGCGTGTTCTGATCGGCTTCTCTCTTGGTGGCGCTCAATCCTCCGCGATTCTGGCGCGACCGGCGATCGCCCATCATGTCGGTCAGGTAGTGGCCGGTTTCGGTGCGAAACGCGAATACACCAGGCGCAGTCTGCACGATAACAAACGATTCCCAGGGGCCAAGCTCGGTGCGATCGGTGTTCACGCTCGCGCCGCCGCCGTTTTCGGCCGTCAGATAGTATCCGCTGCTGGTGCGGAACGCATAGGCGCGCTCAGCGATCTTCGGAGCCGGCGGCGCCGGATCCTGGGCCATCGCGCCAGTGAGAACGAGTGCCGCCGCGCCGGCCAGACGGAGAAAGCGGTGCCGTGTGAAGAGAGGGCTCATGCCTACATTATCGAGGTTTCGGGAAGGCTGTTCCAGTGAAAGTGCCAGCCATCGATGGGGGTATATTTGAGGCCGCCTCGATGCGATGGTGCCAGGTGATACCATCGCCGTGATGACGGCTACCATCCTCGCCCTTCTCCTCACCTCCGCCCATGCGCAGCATCCTGGGCAGATTCGCGAAGGACGCCAGCTCTTCGTCAAGATGTGCTCGGCCTGTCACGGCGACAATGCCAAGGGTGGGCGTGGATCCGATCTCACCTCGGGCCAATGGAAGCACGGCGGTTCGGACGAAGATCTCATCCGGAACATGACCGCCGGCATCGCCGGTACACAGATGCCGGCGATCCCGATGGCCACCGAAGACGCGCGCAAGATCGTTGCGTTTCTGCGGTCGTTGACAGCCGGCCCAAGCGAGCAGGTGGACGGCGACGCCGAAACGGGCCGCGGATTGTTCTTCGGTTCGGCCGGCTGTTCGAAGTGCCATATGTTCGGCGGCAGCGGCGGCAGGCTGGGCCCGGACCTCACCGATTCGCGCAACCGGCTCAAGGTGAGAGATCTGCGCGAGGCCATCGAGAAGCCCGATGCGAAACTCGCCGAAGGCTTTCGCACCGTGGAGGTGAAAACCAAAGCGGGCGCCACGATTCGCGGCGTCAAGAAGAACGACGATACGTTTTCCGTGCAGATGATGGATACGGCCGGACGCCTCCATCTGCTGCTCAAGAAGGATCTGGCGAGTTTCGAAGAGCCGTACCGGTCGCTGATGCCCGGCGCCGCGCGCAATACCGCCGAAGTCAACCATCTGCTGGCGTTTCTGGTCCGCGGCAAAGCCGTTGCGCCGCCGGATTGGACTCCGTCGCACGACCTCAACGTCACCTACGCGCGCCTCCGCAACGCGAAGGCGGAACCCTGGAACTGGCTCACTTACTGGGGCGATTACGAGGGGCGTCATTACAGCGGGCTGAAACAAATCACACCGGCCAACGCGGGCCAGCTTCGAAGCGCGTGGGCGCATCAGTTCGGCGGCTCCACCAACGAGACCACTCCGCTGGTGGTGGACGGCGTCATGTATGTCACCGGTCCGCTCAACAACGCGGCGGCGCTCGATGCGCGCACCGGCAGCGTGATCTGGCGCTACACGCGCCGTCTGCCGAACGTGGCCAGCCATTGCACGGTAATGACCAATCGCGGGTTCGCGATGCTCGGCGACCGTCTTTACATGGCCACGCTTGACATGCACCTTGTGGCGCTCGATGCCAAGACTGGCAACGTGATCTGGGAACAGGAAGTGGACGATTTCAAGAAGGGCCTTTCCATCACCCACGCGCCGCTGGCCATCGACGGCAAGATCATCGTCGGCGTAACGGCGGGCGAATGCGCGTTGACCGGATTCGTGGACGCCTACGACGCCAAGACCGGAAAGAAACTGTGGCGGCTGCATTCGGTGGCGCAGCCGGGCGACCCCAACCGCGCCTCCTGGGCGGGCGACTCCGCCAATTACGGCGGCGCGCCTACCTGGACCACCGGAACCTTCGACACCGAGACCAATACCATCTTCTGGATGACCGGCAATCCGGGCGCCGATTACGACGGATCGCCGCGCGCGGGCGACAATCTGTACAGTTGCTCGGTGCTGGCCATCGACGCCAACACGGGCAAGATGAAATGGTGGTTCCAGTTCACGCCTCACGACGTCCACGATTGGGACGGCAACCAGACACCCATGCTGATTGAAGGCATGGTGCGCGGGGCGAAAAGAAAGCTGCTGGTGACTGCGCAGCGCAACGCGTTCTACTTTGTGCTTGATCGCACCACGGGCGAGTTTCTGGCCGGCAAGCCGTTCGCGAAACAAACGTGGGCCAAGGGTCTCGACGACAAAGGACGCCCCATCGTCCTGCCCAATACGACTCCCACGGCCGAAGGCAACTACGTGTGTCCGGATGCGGCGGGCTCGGCCAACTGGGGCGCTCCGTCTTATGATGCGTCACTCGGACTGTTCTTCGTATCGGTGCGCGAGGCGTGCGCGGTTTACACCAGCGTTACCAAGACACCCGTACCGGGGCAGGGCTTCACCGGCGGCGGCCAGGAGCTGGATCCGAAAGTGGGCACGCCAGGCGCCGTGCGTGCGCTCGACGCCACCACCGGGGATCGCAAGTGGAACTTCCCTATCCACACGGGATCGTCGGCCACCGGTGTGCTCGCGACGGCGGGCGGCGTGGTGGCCGCGGCCAGCGCCGATGGCAACCTGATCCTGCTCGATTCGAGGACCGGTCGCGACCTTTGGCATTACCAGACCGGTGCCTCGATCAAGAGCGGGCCGATCTCCTATTCCGTTGACGGCAAACAGTATATTGCCATCGCTTCGGACGCGGCATTGTTCACGTTTACGCTTCCCTGACGAGGCCCGGCTTCTCATACTGACGGGATCCTGCCGATATGGGCTTTGAACGCATATGGAAACTAGAGGCACAACGCTCGAAAGGAGTCACTGCGTCGAGGGCCCGGCACTCGAAGCGCATTGCCGCCGTGTGGACGCTCTGGCGGTGGAACTGGCGCGGCGCCTGCGGTGGGAGGAAGCCCGGCAGATCGCTCTGCGGGAGTCGGTAAAATCGCACCACGTCTGCTTTCCCGATCCGCGCTTTCTGCAACGCGTGATTCACGGCGTTTGGGGCGGGGAATCGGGCGGCTCGCCGAGTACGCCGCCCAAGACCACCAGGGAAATGGCGAGTCTGCTCGAGCTCTGCTGCCTGTTCGTCGAGCGGTGGGAATACTCTCATTTCGAGCCGGTGACGTTCGATCAGGTGGTGGAGGAGTTGAGCTGCCTGGCCGCCGACGGATTCTTTGAGCAGAGCCACGTGCTCGCCCTGGCCCGCGTGCCTTCGGCCAGCTTCAGCGAGTTGCAGCAGATCATTCATCGCCTGCCTGTTTTTCCGATCGCGGCGATCAAGGCGATGCATCTGGCCGCCGATCCGTTTGCCAGCATGGCGCGGCTGGAAGAAGTGGTGGCCACCGATGCCGTGCTGGCCGGTGAGATTCTGCGCGCGGCGAATTCGCCGGCCTTTTCTCCCGCCATGCCGATCCGGTCCATTCGCCAGTCGGCGCTGTGGATTGGCATGCCCACCTGCTGCCGCGTCATCACGGCGGCGGCGCTGCGGCCGGTGTTTCGCGCGCCGAACGCCACGGCGCTGTGGACCCACTCGCTCGAAATCGCGCGGCTATCGGAGAGCGTGGCGCGCCTGTCCGGCAAGGTGCCTCCGGAGCAGGCCTTTCTCACCGGATTGGTGCATGATGCCGGAAGGCTGGCGTTGGCCGGGCTGCCCGCCCGGCTGGTGGCGCGCCACACCGAGATGGTGCAGGCGGAAGTGGAAACGGTGTTCGCCGATGTGATGACCTGCGGCTTCGATCACATGGCCATCGGCGGCGAGATTCTGCGCCACTGGCACATGCCCGTCGACATGATCGACGCCGTGACCCATCATCATCAGCCGGAGAACGGGTCCACGCCCCTCGCCAGCGTGCTGTACCTGGCCGAATATTGGAGCGGCTCCCAGGAAGACCTGCCTTCGCTCCCCCGTCTGCGCTTCGCCTTCGATCAACTGGGTCTGCAGCCAAAGGACACTCTGCTGTTGAACGCCTACGCCGCGCCCGAACTGAAGACGCTCGCCTGAGTCAGGAATCGGCGAGGCGTCCGCCGGCGCCAATGCGCATCCGCTGGCCGCGCCATTCGATGGTGCGGCCCGTGTAGCCGCTGATCCAAACCGCGAACGCGAACAAATCCCATACCGGCATCAGCGGCAGCGCCCAGCCGGTTCCACTGCGCAACAGCACCGCGCCCGCCAGGAAGCCCGTCGACATGCGCAGCGCGGCCAAGCCCAGCGCCCAATCCGCATGTCCCAGCGCCAGAGCCAGCGCCGCCCAAAGACCCGCGTGCGTGACGGGCAGGCCGGCATACTCGGCGCGGTTGTGCCGGATGGTGCGCGCCCATCGAACCTGGTGCTTCCACATCGCCCGCCACGATCCGTACTCGAGGCCCGTGTCCACCACGTAACGCGACATCCAGGCGCGTTTGCCCTGGCCCCGCGTGAGGCGCGACGCCAATTGATAATCGTCCGCCAGGTAGCTGGCAATCGATTCAAAGCCGCCCAGCCGCTTCCATTCCGCCGCGCGAAAACACAACGTGGAGCCGAGGCCGAATTCGCCGATCCCTACCAGCGGCGCCACCAGCGTGCTGGGTGCGAAGTCCGTCGCAATGCCGAGCGCTTCCCACATCGCGGGCAAGCCGTGCGCGATGGGGCGGTACAGGCAGGTCACCAGTGCGATTCCGGAATCGGCCAACGGCGCCACCACACGGTTCAAATAGGACGGCGTCACGCGGATATCGCCGTCGTTGATCACCCATACTTCGCCGGTGGCGTGGCGCTCGAGCTCCATCAAACTGCCCGCTTTCGGATTGGGCGTTTGCTCCACCCGGTAATGCAGGTGTGCTCCAGCAACGCGCCGCACCACCTCATGCGCGGGATCTTCGGGCGAGCCTAATGCGAACCGGATTTCATATCGTGGATAGTCGATCGAGGCGTGCGATTGAATGGCACCGTCGAAGAAACGGTCGCGGCCATGAACCGGTTTGAGAATGGACACCGCCGGTGTGTAACGGCCAAGCGTTGGATCGCGCCGCCAAAGCTGACGCAGGACGGCGAGCAGCGCCGTGAGCTGATAGCCCGCCGAAGCCGCGCACAGTGCCGCCAGGATCCAAGCCACGATCTATCGTAACCGCTGCTCCTGTGGAGTGACCGCGGCACGGTAATTCTTACTCGCAGCGCAAAAAATTCGGCGGCGCGCAAGAGAGTGCGATTTGAAATCAAGGCGAAATTGGCACGTGTGCGCCGTGGTATGTCACGTGCTAAGGAGAACCCAACTAGTCGCTCTGTGCCCGCACGCCGGCCGTCAGACGATTCGGAGCCGCTTCCATTTGCACGACCGGAAACTCCGTTTGACCGAAGGGAACCGCTGAGTTCCCGCATCCCCGTGTGAGAAATCGCTAGCCGCCGCGCTTCCTGATGCCCCTGGCGTCAAGGGCGAAGGTGTGTCTGCACAAAAAAGGGACCTTCATGAGATCAAGACTTTCTTACGTTTGGTGCGCTCTCTTTCTTTCCGTGGCCTCTCATTCCTGGGGCCAGGAGAACGGTTTATTTACTCCCGCCGGACGCGACTTTACACGCTCGGCGCAAACGAGCGGCGACGGGCGCGCGACACGCAGCCGCTCCGCCAATGTCCGCATGGAAGCGATCGGCGATTCGATTCTGTTGAACCTGTTTCCAGGCTCGGATCTGCTGGCGAAACGGCAAAGATCGGCGACCGGCGCGACCGGCGGCGGCAGCGTCTGGGTAGGCGAAATCGAAAACGATACCGGCTCGGAAGTGGTGCTGGCGTTTGGCGAAGGAATGGTCACCGGCAGCGTCCGCACGGCGGACGGCCAGTTCTTCCGCATCCGCCCGCGCGAGGATGGATCCCATCTGATCGAAGAGCTGGATCCGCACCTGGTGGACATCGACGATGAGACGCTCGAGCCTCCTCAGGAGGTGGCGGACGGCGGCAAGGATTCAGACAGAGCCGCGCGAATCGAATCGCGCGACGCGATCAACAGCTTCATCGACGTCATGGTGGTCTACACCGCCGAGGCCCGCGCGGCCCAAGGGGGCACCGCCCAGATTCAGAATCTGATCAACCTGGCGATCGCCGAAGCCAATCAAAGCTTCATCAACAGCGGCGTCAACATCACCATGCGCCTGGCGCACGCGGCCGAAGCGGCGCCTTCAAGCGGGCAGGCGGCAACCGGTTCCTACCTTTCCGCGGTGGGACGCGACAGCACAATCGCCGCGCTTCGAAACCAGTACGCCGCCGACCTGGTGAGCGTTTGGGTGAACGGCGCGGGCGCCGGCGGCGGTACGGTGGGCATCGGTTGGGTAATGACGAGGGCGGGGCTAGCGTTCGCCTCTTCGGCCTTCAGCGTGGTGGAAACCAACTTCGCCGCCGGCCCTTCTTATTCCTTCATTCACGAAATGGGGCACAATCTCGGCTCCATGCACGACCGAGCCAATAGCAACAACACGGGCGCCTATCCTTATTCGTACGGATATCAACAGCCGCAAGGCACCGCGGCGGAGCGCTTTGCCACCATCATGGCCTATCGCAACGGCTGCGGCGGCTGTCCGCGCATCAATTATTGGTCGAACCCGGATGTCACCTATGCCGGCTGGCCAACTGGCGTTCCCGTTTCTCAATCGAATGCGGCCGACAACCGGCAGACCCTCAATAACACGCGCGGCTTCGCCGAGCAGTTCCGCGCTTCCACCACCGTCACGCCAACGCCAACGCCGACTCCTACCCCCACTCCGGTTCCGGTCAACAACGCGCCCACGGTCAGTTCGGTGTCGCCTTCGGCGGGTACGGGGACCGATGCTGTCTTCACCGCCGTGTTCCAGGACACCAACGGCGCCTCCACAATCGCCGAAGGCCATGTATCGATCACCACCGGCACGGCCGCGGCGTCGGCCTGCACCGTGGTCTTTCGCGCCTCGAGTGGCGCACTCTGGCTGCGCGACAATTCCGGCTCCAGTTGGTCCGGCTGGGCGAGTGCCGGTTCACAGACGGTGATGGAAAACGGCCAGTGCCGGGTCAGCGCCGCTTCGGCGTCCGTCTCGGTTTCGGGTAACACGCTAACCGTGCGATTCCCGGTCACCTTCCTCGGCGCCTTCCGCGGCGCGAAGGATCTGCAGTTGCGGGCTATCGACACGGGCGGGCTCGATACGGGCTGGCAGCGGCTCGGCTCCTGGACCATTCCCGTTCCAGTGACCACCACCACCGCGCCCACAGCGCCCACCGTCGTCTCCGTTGCGCCGTCTTCGGGGCAAGGCAGCGGGACGACGTTCACCGCCGTGGTACAGGATCTGAATGGCGCCGGCGAGATCCGCTCGGTGAATCTCATCGTGAATCAAAGACTCGCCGCCGCGCAGTCCTGCTATGTGATGGTGATGCCGGCCACGCGCCAGGTTTTCCTGCTCAACGACAATTCCTCCTCGTGGGGCAGCGGCGCCACAATCGGCCAGACCGCCACTCTGGCCAACAGCCAGTGTTCGGTGACGGCGCAGGGCATGACGCTTGACGCCAACGGCACCAGGCTCACGGTGACCCTTCCGATGCAGTTCAGCTCGCGCTATACGGGCTCGAAAGGCGTCTTTCTGTCGGCGGCCGATACCAGCGGGCGTGGCGGCCAGTGGGTGCAGGCGGCCACGTTCACCGTGCAGTAGGGCTTCCGCTCGACCGGAGGCTGCGATAGGATGGGCGCGTCAACATGCGCCCGTTCCTGCCGGCAATCATCGCGTGGGCGGCTTACGCCCAGGGCTCGGAAGAGATCTTCGAGTCGCGAATCCGGCCCGTGCTGGCGGAGAAATGCTACTCCTGCCATGACACGAAGACCGCATCCGGCGGTCTGGTACTCGATTCCAAAGCCGGAGTCGAGAGGGGCGGCAAGCGAGGGACGCTACTGGTGGCGGGAAGCCCGGATTCCAGCCTCCTGATGCGCGCGCTCTCGCATACGGAAAGCGATTTGAAGATGCCTCCGGGTGGAAAGCTGCCCGCGGCGGTGATTGAAGATTTCAAGCAGTGGATCCGCGGCGGCGCGGTGGATCCTCGCGCCGGTACCGCGCCGGTGTCCCAAGGCATCGACTGGCAGAAGGCCGCGCGCCACTGGGCCTTCCGGCCGGTGCGCGACAGTGAACCGCCGAAGCCCGCCAATCGCACCTGGATCCGCACGGGAGTGGACGCGTTTCTATTGGCGAAGCTCGAAGCGGCGGGCCTCGTACCGGCGGCACCGGCCACCAAACGCGACTGGCTGCGCCGCGTTACCTTCGACCTCACCGGTCTGCCCCCCACGCCCGCCGAAGTGACAGCCTTCCTGCGCGACACTTCCCCAACCAGTTTCGATAGAGTGACCGGCCGGCTGCTGGAATCGCCGCACTACGGCGAGCGATGGGCGCGCCACTGGCTCGACGTCGTGCGCTTTGCCGAAACCAACGGCCATGAATTCGATTTCTACAAATACGAGGCGTGGCGCTATCGAGATTATGTGATTCGCGCCTTCAACGAGGACGTGCCGTACGACCGCTTCGTGGCCGAACAGATCGCCGGCGATCTGCTGCCCTCGCCCCGGCTTTCGGCCAACGGGCGGCAGTTGGAATCGGCCGTGGGCTCCGGTTTCTTCGGCCTGCAGGAGGAGCGCAACGGCGCGACCGATCTCGAAGAAGTGCGCTCGGAAATGCGCGACTCAAAGATCGACGTCTTCGGAAAGGCGTTCCTGGGACTGACCATCGCCTGCGCCCGCTGTCACGATCACAAATTCGATCCCATCGCGGCGGCCGATTACTACGCCCTTGGCGGTATCGTCGACAGCACGCGGACCACGCTGCGGTCGATCGAATCTCCGGCCGCCTCGGCTGCGATGGAATCGCGCCTGCCTCGGCTGCCCGCCAGCACGCCTCCGCCTTCGGTGTCGCTGCGGCCCGGCGATGAGCTGTTCGAAGACTTCGAGAGCCTCGGCCGGTGGCACGTGTCGGGCACCGCGTTCCACGGGCAACAGCCCGGTTTGCTCGATTCCGCCCGCGGAGCGTCGAACAAACTCACCGGCATTCTGGTGTCGCGCAGCTTCGTTCCCAAGCGGAAGTATATTCATGTGCGCCTGGCGGGTACCACGTTCAAGCCCGTCCGCGAGGAACCGTCGCTGCTGGCGGTGACCATCTTCGCCAGCGGTCGCTATCCGAAAGGCGTCGCCGGCGAAGGCGACCGCAAGCTGCGCTGGAAGACCATCACGCTCAAAGAGGAGATCGGCCAGGTCTGCCATCTCGAGATCGCCGACCGGCAGCGCGACGGGCACCTGGCCGTCGCCGCCATCGTCTTCTCCGATCACAAGGAGCCTCCCGCCGCGCCCGAACACTCGCTGGCCGCGCTCCTGAGCGAGGATCTCGATCTGCCGGAAGAGCCCTTCGGGCGCGTGTCGTATGAAGACGCCGCGCATGACATGCGCCTCCACGTTCGAGGCAGCCATCTGAATCCCGGTGAGGAAGTGCCGCGGCGATTCCTGCGCATTTTGGGCGGCGATGAGCCGGAGAGTTACAAAGACGGCAGCGGCCGTCTGGCGCTGGCGCGTGCCCTCACCAGCCCCGGTAATCCGCTGGTGGCGCGCGTCATGGTGAATCGAATCTGGAAGCATCATTTCGGGGAAGGCCTGGTGGCCACGGTGGATAATTTCGGCGCCATGGGCGAGCGGCCATCGCATCCGGAACTGCTCGACTGGCTCACCGCGCGATTCATCGAATCGGGCTGGTCGGTGAAAGCGATGCACCGGCTGATTCTCGGCAGCGCCGCTTATCGCATGGCGAGTGCGCCGACCGATGCGGCCATCGAAAAGGATCCTCGCAACCGGCTTCTGTCCTACATGCCGGCGCGCCGCCTGGATGCCGAGTCGATTCGCGATTCCATTCTCTCCGTTTCCGGCTCGCTCGATACCACGGTGCATGGGCCCTCGGTAACGCCGCACATCAGCCCGTGGCAGGATGGCCGCGGCAAGCCCGCCTCCGGCCCGCTCGATGGCAAGGGACGCCGCAGCGTCTACCTGGAAGTCAGACGCAATTTCCTGACGCCGCTGCTTTTGGCGTTCGACTATCCGTTGCCTGCCACCGCGGCGGGCCGCCGCTCGATTTCGTCGGTGCCGTCGCAGGCGCTGGCGCTGATGAACAATGAGTTCGTCGCGGGCGAAGCGGAGAAGTGGGCCGTGCGTGCCGGACGCGAGTTTCACGATCCCGGCGAACGCCTGACGTCGATGTATGAGCGGGCGTTCGCGCGTCCGCCCACGGCGGCGGAGCGCGCCCGCGTCGAGGCGTTTCTCAAACAGGGCGGCACATGGACCGAGGCCGCTCACGCTCTGCTCAACACCAAGGAATTTCTGTTCACGAGGTAAATGCGAAATGCTGGGACGGCGCGATTTCTTGCTGCGGCATGCCAATGGCTTCGGGGCGCTGGCTCTGGCCGCGCTGCAGGCCGAAACGGCTTCCACCGATCCGTTGCAGGTCAGAGCGCCGCACTACGCCGCCCGCGCCAGGTCGGTCATCTTTCTGTTCCTCGACGGCGGCGTTTCCCACATCGATTCCTACGACCCCAAGCCGCGCGTCACCGCCGAGGCCGGACGTCCCATTCCGCTGGCGCGCCCCAAGCTGGTGCGCGCCGAAAGCCCCCTGCTGTGGGGTTCGCCCTTCGAGTTCCGCCAGCACGGCGCTTCGGGAGCCCATATTTCCAGCCTGTTCCCGCATGTGGCCGAATGCGCCGACGAGCTGACCATCGTCCGCTCGATGGTAGCCGATCATTCCGAACACACCGCCGCCAACTACTTCATGCACTCCGGGTCCGGCTTGCAGGGGCGGCCAAGCCTGGGCGCCTGGCTGACTTACGGACTTGGGAGCGAATCGCGTAACCTGCCTGGCTATGTCGTGCTCGACAGCAACATGATTCCACCAGGCGGCATGGATATCTTTGGCAGCGGCTTCCTTCCGGCCAGCTACCAGGGGTCGCTGTTCCGCCGCGGGCAGCAGCCGGTAGCCGACATCGTGCCGCGCGAGACCGACCCGGCGCGGCAGCGGCGCAAACTCGATCTCATCCGCGACCTCGACCGCATGACGGTCGAGCGCTATGGCCACGTGAATCAGATGGAAGCCGCCATCGCCAACTACGAGCTGGCGTTCCGCATGCAATCGGCGGTGCCCGAGCTGGCCGATATTTCCGGAGAGAGCGAGGCCACGCGAAAACTCTACGGCCTCGAAGACAAGGACACCGAGGAGTACGGTCGCGCCTGCCTGCTCGCGCGCCGCCTGGTGGAACGCGGTGTGCGCTTCATCGAAGTCCTGTCGCCCAAACGCGACGGCTGCGACCGGTGGGATCAGCATGCGTCGCTCAAAGACGGGCACTCGATCAACGCCCGCGCCACCGACAAGGCGACGGCGGCGCTGCTGCGCGATCTCAAGAGCCGCGGCCTGTTGAAGGATACGCTGGTGATCTGGGGCGGTGAGTTTGGACGCAGCCCCACGGCCCAGGGCACCGGCGATCGCGTAGGACGCGATCATCATCCCTACGCGTTCACCATGTGGCTTGCGGGCGCCGGATTGAAGCCTGGCCTGACCTATGGGTCAACCGACGAATACGGGTACTACGCGACGGAGAATCGCGTGCATGTGCACGACCTGCACGCGACGATTCTTCATCTGATGGGGCTCGATCACAAGCGGCTGACGTATCCGTTCGGCGGGCGGCAGATGCGCCTTACCGATGTTCATGGCGAAGTGGTGCGGGGAATCCTGGCGAGTTAGACGTCCAAGTTCCGCACATCCAGCGCATTCTCTTCAATAAACTTACGCCGGCTCTCCACATCCTCGCCCATCAGCGTCGAAAAGATAATCTCGCTCTCCGCCAGATCCTGCAGCGACACCCGCAGCAGCGTGCGTTTCTCCGAATCCATCGTCGTTTCCCAGAGCTGTTCGGCGTTCATCTCGCCGAGGCCCTTGTAACGTTGAACGTTGGCGTCCCTGGTGCCTTCCGTCTTGATGAACGACAGCAGATCGCGCCAATTCGCCTGCACATCACGGACGCCATCGCGCACCACGGCAAACGGTGGCTGGTTGTTCTTGACGATATTGCGCGAGATGGCTCGCATGCGGCGATATTCGGGCTGCTGCGCGAATTCCCAACTCACCAGGCGCTTGGCGTTGGTGCCGTCGCGATAGGAGAGCATATGGGCCGAATGCTCTTCATCGGCCTCCAGTTCCGTTTCCAGCTTGACGGCCTTCAGTTTCGCTGCCAGCGCTTTCAAACCGGCCGGATCCTGAAAATCCTGTTTGTTGTCCAGTTTCACTTCCGTATCGGCCAGCGCTTCACTCACACGCACGTCGCGCGTCCACCGATCCACGCGGCGGCTGATCTGCTGATAGTCGTCAAGCGTCATCAGGAACGCGCGCAGCTCCCCGCCCTCAAGCTTCGAACCGTCCTTCAGCTCCACCACCATGTTATCCGTGGCGCGGCGCAGAATCTCGCGCGTGAATTCCTTGTCGTCCTTGATGTACTTCTCGTTCTTGCCCTTCTTGATGCGATAAAGCGGAGGCTGCGCGACGAAGACATGGCCGCGATTGATGAGCTCCTGCATGTGGCGGAAAAAGAAAGTCAACAGCAGCGTGCGGATGTGCGAACCGTCCACATCGGCGTCGGTCATGATGATGATCTTGTGATAGCGCAGCCGGGTGACGTCGAAATCGTCCTTGCCGATGCCCGTGCCGATGGCGGTAATCATGGCGCGGATTTCATCGTGGCTCAGCATCTTGTCGTAGCGCGCTTTTTCCACGTTCAGGATTTTGCCCTTCAGCGGCAAAATCGCCTGGTTGCGGCGGTCGCGGCCCGATTTGGCGGTGCCGCCCGCCGATTCGCCTTCCACCAGGAACAGCTCGCAGCGTTCCGGGTCGCGCTCCTGGCAATCGGCAAGCTTGCCCGGCAGTCCGCCGGAATCGAGCGCTCCCTTGCGGCGGGTCAGATCGCGAGCCTTGCGCGCCGCTTCCCTCGCCCGCGCCGCGTCGATGGCTTTTGACACCACGCGTTTCATGATGCCGGGGTTCTTATCGAAATATTCACCCAGCTTGTCGTTGATCAGGCTCACCACGTGGCCCTGCACGTCGGAATTCAGCTTGCCCTTGGTCTGCCCTTCAAACTGCGGCTGCGGCAGTTTCACACTCACCACCGCCGTAAGTCCCTCGCGCACGTCGTCGCCAGTGAGGTTTTCCTTGACGTCCTTGAACAGCCCCTCTTTCTGGCCGTAGGCGTTGATGGTGCGCGTCAGGGCGGTGCGGAAACCGGTGAGGTGCGTGCCGCCATCCACGGTGTTGATGTTATTGGCGAAGCTGAAGACCGATTCCGAATAGCTGTCGTTGTACTGCAGCGCCACTTCCATGTGCAGCGCTCCGGCCGGCATCTCCTTGTCGCCCTCGAAATAGATGGGCTTGTCGTGCAGCACGTTCTTGCCCTTGTTGAGGTGCTTGATGAATTCGGCGATGCCGCCCTCGTAGAAGAACTCCTGCACGCGGATCGGCTCTACACGTTCATCGGTGAGGATGATCTTGAGGCCTTTGTTCAGAAACGCAAGTTCGCGCAGGCGCTGGGCGAGCGTATCGAAGTTGAACTCGCTCGCCTCCATGATGGTGGGGTCGGGCTTGAAAGTGATCTTGGTTCCGCGCTTGGTACCGGCCTTGCCGGTTTTGGTCAGCGGTCCCTTGGGAATGCCGCGTTCATACTCCTGTTCCCAGGTGAATTTGTCGCGCCAGATTTCGAGCTTGAACAGCTCGGAGAGCGCGTTCACGCAGCTTACGCCGACCCCGTGCAGTCCGCCGGATACCTTGTAGCTGTTGGAATCGAACTTACCGCCGGCGTGGAGTTTGGTCAGCACGATCTCGGCCGCCGACACGCCAAACTCGGGTTTGATGTCCACGGGAATGCCGCGGCCATTGTCCATGACGGTAAGGGAGTTGTCGATGTGGATGGTTACCGACACCTCATCGCAAAAACCGGCCAGCGCTTCGTCCACCGAATTATCGACGACTTCATAGACCAGGTGATGCAGACCCTGCTCGCGCGTGGAACCGATATACATGGCGGGGCGCAGCCGCACCGCCTCCAGGCCTTCCAGCACCTTGATACTCGAGGAATCGTAAACTTCGGATTGACTCACTTTGTTCCTTGTCTCCTGGACCAGCGTTTCGAATCGCGCGGGCGAACCCCGGGGGTCACAGCCTCATGGGCATGACGACATAGCGGTAGAGCAACACCTTTTCGTCGCCCAGCGGCCGAAGCTCGCCGGCGCTGGTGGCGTCCTTGAACCGGAACACAACCTGGTCTTCGGAAATGGCGCGCAGAAAGTCGAGCAGGTATTGCGCGTTGAAGCTGATCTCCACCGGCGGACCGCCATATTCGACGTTGATGACTTCCTCGCTCTCACCGGTGTCGGAAAGCGAAGAAAAGACCTTCGCTTCGCCTTCGGAAAACCGCACGCGAATCGAATGGGAGCGTTCATCGGCAAACTGCATCACGCGCTCGATGGCCGCGCGCAACTCGTCCTTCTGCATGGCCACCGAGTTGGGCTGTTCTTTAGGCAGAACGCGGTCGTAGTCGGGGAAGTTGCCCGAAAGTCTGCGGCTGATCAACAGCCGGTCGCCTAACTGAAAGAACAGGTGATTGTCGTCGCCCGAAAACCTCAGCTTGGCGTCGGGTTCGGTGTTCGACGCGAACTTCATCACCTCCGCCATCGCCTTCCGCGGCAGCAGGGCTTTGTAGGCCGAATTGAGCCCCGGGATCGTCTCCTGCCGTTCCACCAGCGACAACCGGTGCCCGTCGGTGGCGACCATGATCATCGAACCCGGCTTGATGAACAGCAGCGCGCCGTTGAGCGTAAACCGCGATTCCTCGGCCGAGATCGCAAAGATCGTCCGCGAAATCATCGACGCCAGCGTACCGATGGGAAATTCGGCGATCAGCTCCGGCATGGCGGGCAGTTCCGGGAAGCTCTCGCGCGACATGCCGGCGATGCGAGTTCGGCTGCGGCCGCACACCAGCGACGCCCAGTGATTGTCCTGAAACTTCACGGCCACGTCGGCTTCCGGCAGCAGCCGCACGTAATCGAGCAGTTTCCGCGCCGGAATGGTGCCTGCGCCCCGCCGTTGGATGCGGGCCGGGAAGGAGCATCGGATGCCAAGCTCCAAATCCGTGGCGGTGAGCGTAACGCGGTCGTCGGCCGCTTCCACCAGCACGTTCGACAGGATGGGGATCGTGGTTTTCTTCTCCACCACGCCCTGGGAAAGGCTGAGTTCTCGGACCAGGTCTGACTTGCTGACGGTGAATTCCATGGGCCTGTTTTCGCTCCGCTTCTTTCTACTGTTTTCCCCTTAAGGGTATTTCTCTTAAGGAACAGAGATCATAGGGGCTGTGGAAATGTTGATATCTCTCTAAATTATACAAAACCCAAACCCTTGTTGTCTCGGCTGTCTGTTGAAAAGAGGGTGGGCGGTGAGGATGTTTCACTTCGGGAAGACTTTTCCACGCTTTTCCTGTTCCCGTTTCCCGCCCCATTTGTGGATAACCTGCTTAAACCTATACGAATGAATCGCTTACGCTGAGGATGACTTTGTTCAAATCAGCGTCTTTTTGCCGTTGCAGCTCGATCTTCTGAATCGAGTGCAACACCGTGGTGTGATGCTTGTTGCCAAAGAAGCGTCCGATCTCGGGGAGGGAAGATTGAGTCAACTCTTTGGAGAGGTACATCGCAATCTGGCGGGGGAACGAGATGTGATGGGCGTTGGTCTTAATTTTGAGCTGTGCCGGCTGCAGATTGAACTTCTCGGCAACGGCGCGCAGAATACTGTCCATGGAGGCACGGCGTTCCGTGTTCTGGATCACGTGCCTTAGAACCTGCTTGGCCATGTCAAGCGTAATCGGGTTCTGCGTCATCGACGAATAAGCGATGAGCTTTACCAGTGAGCCTTCGAGCTCCCGCACATTCGACTTGGTCTTGGTGGCCATGAAGATGCGCACGTCTTCCGGCAGGTTGATCCCTTCGGCCTCGGACTTCTTGTCGAGGATGGCCATCTTCGTTTCGAGATCCGGTGGCTGAACGTCCACCATCAGGCCCCATTCAAACCGCGACCGAAGACGTTCCACCAGGCCCGGAATATTCTTAGGCGACGAGTCGCTCGATATCACGATCTGCTTCTGGTGATCGTAGAGTTCATTGAACGTATGGAAGAATTCTTCCTGTGTGCGTTCCTTGCCACTCAAGATCTGGATGTCATCGATCAGAAGCACGTCGGCTGTGCGGTAATACTGCTGGAACGTCGACATCCGCTCCGTCTTGATGCAGTTGATCATCTCGTTCATGAAGCGTTCGCTCGAGGTGTAGACAATACGCATGCCCGCGTATTGATGAATCAGCTCAAGCCCAATGGCGTGCATGAGATGCGTCTTTCCCATCCCCGTGCCGCCGTAAACGAACAAAGGGTTATAGCTGCCCGAAGGCTTCGTGGCGACAGCCTTGGCGGCAGCATGCGCGAATTGATTGCAGGACCCCACCACAAACCGGTCAAAGGTAAATCTGGGGTTCAACTGGCTCGTGTGGGAGGAAAGAGGCACCGTCTCAGGCGCCGGCGAGTCGGCGGAAAGCGCCGGCCGTGGGATCATCCCCCCCAGGGCGACACTGTAGCTGACTTCCGACACCGGCAGGCCCAGCGTTCGAATGACCGATTGCACCCGGTCCCGGTATTCGTGCTCCAACCAGTCTTTGCAGTATTCGTTGGCGACTCGGACAACCAATCGTTGGCCATCCCAGTTATCGAGAGTGCTCCGGCTCACCCAATTCTGATACGCTTCACTGCTCAGCTCTCCGGCAAGCTTTTCTTTGATTTGTTCCCAATAGTTTGTCATTTGCCACTACACACTCCAAGGCACAACATTCCCACAGAATTTCCACAGGGTTGTGGAAATCAGAGAATCAGTATCGTCTTTTTTTGTTTTTTCCGTCCGAGCCTGATGCGGGGTACGACATCCCGCACCTGTGCCATCTGTCCGCGGAACCTCAGTCTAGCACGAAAGTCTGAGCGGATAGCAAGCACTTTAGGGGATTTATAAACCCATTGTTATCTTATCGTTACATGATCGAAGCATTCGACACTTGTAGCAATGGGGGATACCCTATCCCCCCCTTTTCGCTTCATGTTCCTGAAAAATTGACAGTTCCGGGCGGGCTGAGGCACAATAGGGGTGCCAGCCGATCCGGCGGCTCCAAGCGGGAGTAACTCAGCTGGTAGAGTGCGACCTTGCCAAGGTCGATGTCGCGGGTTCGAATCCCGTCTCCCGCTCCAGTTCAAACCCCTCTTCTTCGATAAACTCCCGGCGGGCACTTCTCCATGTGGCGGCGCACGTCGGAAGGCGTCTGAAAGTCGAATTTTTCATAGAGTCCATGGGCATCGCGTGTCACCAGATGCCACCGCCGCAGCCCCTGCAGGCTGGGATGCCCGCCGATGCATTCGAGCAGCCATACCGAAAGCTTGCGTCCGCGATGCGAGGGCAGTACGAACACATCGGCCACGTAGGCAAACGTCGCCAGATCCGTCACCACGCGGGCGAACGCCACCTGCATGCCCCCCTCGTAAACGCCAAAACACAGCGAGTTCTTGAGGGAACGATCCACGACGTTCAGGGGAATGTCTTCCGCCCAATAGCTGGTCTTAAGGAACCCGTGAATCGTGGGCAGGTGCAGCAGACGGGGATTCGTACTCACCAGCAGCTCCCCCTTCCGCCAGGCCGCCGGCAGCGCTTGCCGGTCGGGCGGTATCCAGCCATAGCGCGCCTGGGCGTTGCGGACAACCTCGATGCCGTAATACTCGCGGAACAGCCCCGAATTCCGCCCGTGCAGCGCCACCAGAGCCCGAGTTCCCTCAAGAGGCGCCAGCCCGGACTCCGCCAGGAACGCATCCGACACCTGAATCCAGAAGCGGGTGAGGGATTCGTGATACCCGCGGTCGAGGGTCGTTTCCACTCCGAAGCTTCGCTGCAGGTTCTGGATCCCCGACTTCATGGCCAGAAACGCCTGACCGCTGTCCGCCCCCCGATGAAGGCATCCGGCCGCTGCGGCCAGGTGCGCGGCATGGGTCCATTCCCTTTCCGGCACCAGGCCGGAGTCAAAGGCTGTCAGGAAGCTGTCGAAAGCCTCCTGTGTCGCGAGTTCAGGAGCCGTCCCGTCATGGATCATCCCTCCATTCTTACAATGAGGCATGGACCGAATCGAAACGGCGCATCTTTTTCCTACGCTGGATGGCAGACTGATCGAACTGCTGGAAGGCCTGGAGCCGGGGGAATGGGAGCTGCCTACCGTAGCGCCGCGCTGGAAGGTGCGCGACGTCGCCGCCCATCTGCTCGATACGGCTCTGCGGCGCTTGTCTCTCGGCCGCGACGGCTTCTTTACGGAGGCTCCGGAAGGCAGCCTGGCCGATTTCATCAACCGCATCAATCAACGCGGCGTCGAAACCTACGGCCGCCTGAGCTCCCCTGTTCTGATCAGCCTCATGAGGACCGCCACCGGCGAACTGGCGGAGCATTTCCCCTCGCTCGATCCGGCGGGTGCCGCCCGCTTCGCCGTGAGTTGGGCCGGCGAGGATGTGTCTCTCCACTGGTTCGATACGGCCCGCGAGTACACCGAACGTTGGCATCATCAGCAACAGATCCGCCTGGCCACCGGCCGGCCGGGCATCTTCTCACGCGAGCTCTATCACCCGGTTCTCGATTGCTTCCTGCGTGCCTTGCCCCATCATTATCGCGGTGTCGAAGCCCGCGATGGCTCGCTCATCCGGTTCGAGGTCACAGGGGATGCCGGGGGCGTCTGGAACCTGGCACGGCAGGATGGCTCATGGAAGCTGGTGGAATCGGCGGCCGCACCGAACTCGACGGCGCGGATTCCCCAGGAGATCGCCTGGCGGATCTTTACCAAAGGGATGGATCGCAAAACGGCGGAGAGTCTGATCGAATGGTCCGGCACGGAGCTCGCCCGGCACGTGCTGTCGCTTATCGCCGTGGTTGCATGATGCGATCCGCATCACATATCGACACCAGTCACATCATAGGCTATCATCAAAGCATGAGAACGACCGTAACCATGCGGGACACCACGCTCGAACAGGCCCGGCGGATCGCCCATGAGCGTGGGGTCACGATTAGCGACGTCATTGAGGAAGCGGTGCAAAAGCACCTGTGTTCCCGTCCTCAGACCGAGGCGAAGCCATTCCAACTGCACACGGTTTCGGGACGGCTGGTAAATCCAAGGATCGATCTGGACCGGATCTCAGAGCTGCTGGAAGCCGACGATATCGACCGGTATGGGGAAAGGTAGCTCGCCGTGCAGATGCCGGATGTCAACGTTCTCGTTTACGCCCATCGAGCCGGAACCGAGCAGCACGGCCGGTACGCCGCCTGGCTCACGGCGTTGGCGACGGGACCTTCCCCGTTCGCCCTTTCCGAGCCGGTCTTACAAGGCTTTGTTAGAGTCGTGACCAATGCTCGGATTTTCGATCCGCCATCTTCGGCGGCGGATGCCTTCCAGTTCCTGGATGGCTTGCTCGAACGGCCCGGGTGTACCGTACTCCGTCCCGGTCCCGCCCACTGGCGCCTCTTTCGCGGCCTTTGCCTCGACAAGGCGATTCGAGGCAAGGCAGTGGCGGACGCCGCGCATGCGGCGGTCGCGGTGGAATATGGCTGCGAGTGGGTTTCGGCGGATACAGACTTTGCAAGGTTTGAACCGGTGCTCCGCTTCCGCCATCTGTAGCGAGTGGCGCGGCTACTTATGCGTAATCGTAGGAGCAGTTGATGAAGAAACGATCAAACCACTCAGCGAGCTACCGGTCGACGCGCGAGACCTTCGAATCCTGCTCAATGCAAAGCGACGTGGCGCAGGCGCGCCATCCGGCCGCGGTGCGGGTGACACGCAGACCGGCTGGCGACGGCACCTCCGCCTCGGTAGCTTGGCGCTTGTTGGTCCTCCAAAACGCGTGTTGCGCGCGGTAGTAGGACTGAAGATTCTGCCGCTCAGGCCATGACGCATCCGGTCTGAACTCCACCGGGCCCGCCGTCTGCGTACTGAACTGCACGTATCCCCATAGTTCCGGCAAATGCATGTTGATCGCATACTGAGGGGACCAGACCCAGTTATCCGCCTCCACGCCGGGCACGCGCTGATACTTACCGTCACCCGTCAATTGATGGCGCCATTCCACGCGCGAGAAGTTGACGCGCCACTGGTCGGCGTCGCGGGGTGGCAGCGGCATGTGCGCCCCGCGTGCAAAGGAAGCCCAGGGAATCGCGACCTCCACCGTCCAGCCTTCATCGCGATCGCGCGGATCGTTGAGCGAGCCGCGCACCTCGATGGCGCTGCGCAGACCCGGTATCTCCCATCCGTTGTCGGCCTTTCCGCTGTCCTTGTAGGGCTTCGGAAGAAACAGATCCCAGGTGGTATTAAGAGCGTTGATCTCAAATTCGAAATACTCGTGGCTGTCGCCATTGGGATCGATGAAGATCTCAAAATCGTTGTCGTGAAAGATAACCGCATCGTGATTGGTCAAAGTGGCCCAGGCATGCGGCTCGGTCAACTCGGCGGCAAAGTAGAAATACTGCGCATCCCACATCATGC
Source organism: uncultured Acidobacteriota bacterium (assembly GCA_902826685.1). Taxonomy (GTDB): domain Bacteria; phylum Acidobacteriota; class Terriglobia; order Bryobacterales; family Bryobacteraceae; genus CADEFT01. The sequence continues at coordinate 300,797 of CADEFT010000001.1, read as the reverse complement.
GGGCACGGGTGCGGAAGCGCGGGTTCGGCCGGACGGCTCCTTCGATATCGGCGAAGTCGGCCGTCCAGGGGGCGGCGTTCCATTGCGCGTCGATGCGGCCGTCGATGCGGATAGGCTCGGGGGCGCGGTAACAAACATAACCGCGCGGGAGAGGATCGGCCAGGAAGGCCAGAAGAAACAGTGGTGCGATCATTCAGATCCGGCTACTCTTACGGTAACATCGTGTCTTATGAGCGTTCCCGTTCCGGTGCTGGAATCGCACCTGCGCTATACCGCCTGGGCTTCCCGGCGGCTCGTCGATGCGGCGGCGGAGCTGACCGCCGGCGAACTCACGCGCGACTTCGGTACTTCCGAGAAGAGCGTGCTTGGCGCGCTGGTTCACGTCTTCGCCGCCGACCGTGTCTGGCTGGCTCGCGTGCAGGGACAGACGCCTGCCAAGTTCGATCCGGAAACGGACATGCGCCTGGCGACGCTTCAGTCGGACTGGCCCGGCATCCTCGACCGGTGGCTGGCGTTCGCCCATGAACCCGATCGCGTGGCCGAGTATAAGGATCTCAAGGGCAACTCGCACCGCACACCCGTATGGCAGATCGTCCTGCATCTGGTGAACCATGGAACTCACCATCGCGGGCAGGTTTCCGGCATGCTACGCGCGATGGGAAAGACGCCGCCGGTGCTGGACCTGATCCACTTCTACCGTCAGGGACTGTAGCGCCGGAGCACCTGCGCGCACTCGGCCCAGTTCCGCTCGGCGACGAAGCTCGGAGCGAGTCGATCTCCTTTCGGCTTGGGATCACGGGCAAGCCAGCAGCACCGGCGCGAACTCGACGAAGCTCAGAGCGAGTCGATCTCTTTCCGCTCGGGATCGCAGGCAAGCACTCTCTAGCGCCAGAACACGAACTCGTTCGAGCCCAAAAGCACCTGCGCATACTCGGTCCAGTTCCTCTTGGCGACGAAGCTCAGAGCGAGGTCGATCTCTTTCGGCTTGGGATCGCGGGCGAGCGCCAGATGGTAGAGAACCCTAACCCGATTGGCGTCCGCCGATTCCCCCGCGCGAGCCACCAGCGCTTCGGCGCGCGCCCGGAAGAAATCGCTATTCATCACGAATAGCTGCTGCAAGGGCGTGGTAGTCACTTCGCGCACCGGAATGTGCTGGTTGGGATCGCCGTAGTCGTACAGCCGCAACAGCGGATTCAGACGGCTGCGGCTCACCTTGGCATAAACCGTGCGCCGGTTGTTGGCCTTGTTGTCCAGGTCGGCCGATGGGCCGGCGGCATGCTCGTCGAGACTCGCCGTGACGTTGAGCAGCGCGTCACGCCAGGCATCGAAGTCCAGCCGCCGGGAATTCATGCGCCACAGCAGGGAATTGGTCGGGTCGGCTTGCATGCCGGCGGCAGTCGATGCGCTCGACTGGCGGTAAGCCGAGGAGAGCATCAGCTCCCGGTGCAGCCACTTGAGCGACCAGCCGTTGGCGGCAAAACGCGCCGCCAGATCGGTGAGCAGCTCGGGGTGCGACGGTTTGTCGCCCTGCGTGCCGAAATCGGAAGGCGTCGTCACCAGGTGGCGGCCGAAGTGCCAGCCCCAGACGCGATTCACCCAGACGCGAGCCGCCAGCGGCGCCGCCTCGCCCACAATGCTTTCGGCCAGTTCGAGCCGCCCCGATCCAGACCGGTACGGCGTCTCATTCCTCGACAGCACCGAGAGAAACCGGCGCGGCGCCGCTTCGCCCGGCGTGGTGACATTGCCGCGCAGAAAGACCGGCAGGTCGCGGGGCCGATAGGGCCGGATATCGAGCCACGTCACCGCCGGGTTCGTTCCATCGATCCAGATGCCGGCATCGGAGACGGCGTTCATCAGCGGCAGCTTTTCGTAGGACTCGGCTTCCGCCTTGATCGCGTCGAGATCTTTCTGGACGCGCTCCCGCTCGGCAATGATGGCCGCGTCGGTATTCTCCTTGCCGCTCAGCAGCGCCATGCCCGACTTCAACCGGAAGTGCCGGTCGAGCACCCACATGATGCGATCCTCTTTGTCTTTCTCTGTGGCTTCGAGCGGCCGCTTCACCTGCCACGTCGAGGCGAAAACGCCGGCCATCGAATAGTAGTCCCTGGCGGTGATCGGATCGAACTTGTGATCGTGGCAGCGCGCGCAGGCCACGGTTAGCCCGAGCAGCCCGCGGCTGACGGCATCCACCCGTTCATCCCAGTCGTCGGTGGCCAGCGTTTCGATCACGTCCTTGGAGAGGCGAATGTCTTTGTGATAGACCGGTCCGGTTCCCAGATAGCCCAAAGCCCGCAGTTGCGAGCGTTCAAAGCCCGGCATCAGATCGGCCGCGAACTGCTGCTTGACGAACTGGTCATATGGCAGGTCGTTCTGCACCGACTCAATGACCCAGTCGCGATACCGCCAGGAATAAGGATAGGGAGGATTCGTCGCTTCGCCGGTGGGATTGTCTTCGGCCCAGCGTGCCACGTCAAGCCAATAACGCCCCCAGCGCTCGCCATAGCGCGGCGAGGCGAGCAGCCGGTCGATCATCCGCGCGTAGGCCGATGGATCGTTATCGGCGGCGAAGGCTTCCGTTTCCTCGTAAGTGGGCGGCAGGCCCGTCAGATCGAAGTAAGCGCGCCGGATCAGCACTCGGCGATCCGCTTCGGGCGAGGGCGGCAGTCCCTTGCTCTCCAGCGCTTGCAATATGAAGGAATCGGTTTTGGAACGAACCCAAGCCCGGTTGTTCACGTTGGGAGACGGCAGCTCGCGCAGCGGTTGAAACGCCCACCAGGAGCGTCCCTTGGCGAGATCCGGAGCGGTAGACGCGGCGGTCGTGCCGGTCGTGGCGGCACGCGGATCGGCGGCGCCATCGGCAATCCATTTTTCGAAATCGCCGATCACCGCCGCCGGCAGCTTGCCGGTGGGCGGCATCTTCACGCCCGTGCCTTCGTACCGCAGCGCCGCCGCCAGCTTACTTTCTCCGGGCTTGCCGGGCGCGATCACCTGGCGCAGGCCGTCGCGTGTATCGAGCGTGACACCGCCCATGGGCGATTTGGATTTCGACGAGTGACAGCCGTAGCATCTTTCAGCCAGCACCGGGCGGATCTTCGATTCGAAGAACTCCACGCCAGGTTCGGCCGCCCAGCCAGGCGCGATCAGGGCCAACAAGCAGGCAACGCGCATGCTTAAGATTCTTTCAAGTGAGAGCCCCTTTTCGCAAGGTACCTGCTTTTACCGGCTGCGTATGGTGGTAGAATGTCTACCATTATTCAAGGCCCCCGGGAGGCTCCAATGGACTGGCTTGACCGCCGCAAACAGGAAGACGATCTGGATCGCGAGTTGCAGGCTCACCTGGACGAGGAAGCCGCCGCTGGGCGTGCGGCCGGGCTCTCTCCGGCTGAAGCTGAAGCGGCGGCGCGCCGGGCGTTCGGCAACATGGGGCTTGTCAAGGAGAGCGTGCGAAGCACGTGGGGCTGGACGCGGCTCGAAGCGATGCTTCTCGAATTCCGCTATGCGTGGCGGGGCCTGCGCAAGGAACCCGGCTTCACCCTCACGGCGATCCTCACACTGGCCGGCGGCATCGGCGCCGCCACCGCCGTGTTTTCCGTGGTCGATTCGGTCCTGTTGAAACCCTTGGCCTATGAACAAAGCGGCAGGCTGGTGGCCGCCTGGGAACACATCGCGTTTCTAGGCGGGGACCCGGTGGGCCCGAATCCGCGTCACGTGAACGTCTGGAGCCAACGCACCAATCGCTTCGCGGAATGGGCGACGTTCCGCCAGAGTGTTGGCGGTGCCGCGCTGGGAGCTGAGCCGCCGCGGCCGATGGGCGTGGTGACTTCCACTCCGAACCTGTTTCAGGTTCTTAGGACCAAGCCGTCTCTTGGCCGCGGCTTCCTGCCAGGCGAAGGCAAAGGCGCGGGGCCGGACGTGGCCATCCTGACCCATGGGGCCTGGCAGAATCTGTTTCGCGGAGATCCGGAAGTGGTTGGCAAAATCCTCCGCATAGACGATGCTCCACGGCAAGTGATCGGCGTGCTGCCGAAAGGATTCCATTTCCCGAACGCCAATACGCTCCGCGCCTTCCGCAAGGGTCAGACACAGGCGGGAGTCCATGAGCCTGAGATTTTCATACCGGTCCTGTTCGAGTACACCTCGATGGAGTGGAATGGAAACTATGGGAATTGGGTGACGCTGGCGCGTCTGGACAGCAGCACCAGTATTGGCGCCGCCACGGCACATTTGAACGGCATTCAGGAACAGATCCTGCGTGAGATGCCGGGACAGCGAAACCATCCCGCTGGGACTTTCCGCGCATCGCTGCAGCCGATGCAGGAAGCGATGGTGGGCGATTCGGGCTACGGAATCTGGCTGCTGATGTTTGCGGTGGCGGGACTGCTGCTGCTGGCCTGTCTCAACCTGGCCAACACCCAGTTGGGCCGCACCGTCGCCTCCGGTCATGAAGCGGCGGTTCGCTCTGCGCTTGGCGCCGCGCGCTGGCGGCTGTTGTGGAGTGTGCTGGCCGAAAACCTGCTGTTGAGCGGCATCGGGGGCGCGCTGGGCGTGGGACTGGCATACGCCGGGCTAAATGTGTTTCGCGCCGCGGCGCCGATCGACCTGCCGCGCCTCGCCGAGGTACGGATAAACCCCTTGGTGATCCTTTTCGCCCTTGCTCTGACCACTACAGCCGGAGTGGCCGCCGGCATTCTGCCCGCGATTCGGGCGGCACACACGCCGCCGCACGCGGCACTGCAGCAGGCAGGCTCGCGTACCTTGGGTAGCCGGACCGGCAGGCGGGTTAGAACGGTTCTGATCGCGCTGCAGGTGTTTGGATGCACGGTACTGCTGCTGGTGACCGGACTGTTTTCCAAAAGCCTGCTGCATCTTCTCCACCAGGATCGTGGCTTTGAAACGGCCCACTCCGCGATTGCCGAAGTGCGCCTGATTCCGAAGTACTTCTCCAATGCCGCCGCTCGAGCCGGATTCATCGACAAGACGCTGTTGGCGTTGCGATCGAGTCCAGGGGTTGAATCCGCGGCGTATTTCAGCGCCATGCCTCTGGAGGGGGAAAGCTGGATCGAGTTTGCGCGCCGTCCGGATCGGAGCGCCGGGGACGCTCCGCTGGTGAACGCCCGCTGGGTAAGCCCGGGATACTTCGAGACCACGCGGCAGAAACTGATTGCCGGCCGGTTCTTTGAAGAGCGCGACCGCGAAGCAAGCAGCGTCGTGATTTCCGAGGGCACAGCCAAGGCTCTTTGGGGGACGGCCGATCCGGCCGGAGGCCAAATCAACGCCCTGGGCAAGACGTTCACCGTCATCGGCGTAGTGGCCGATTCGCGCGGCACTTCTTTGAAGGCGGCACCGCCAAAGATGATCTACGTGCACTACGGTTACCGCCCGCCTGGACAAACGTTCTTTCTGGCGCGGGGGCCATCGCATAACCCGGGAGCTTTGACCGCCGTCTTGCGGGAGGCGATCTCCCGGCAGTCGCCGCACGCGACCATCCTGCGCGCCAAGACGCTCGATGCGCAATTGACCGATTCGCTTGCGCGCGAGCGGTTCCAGACATTCGTCCTCACCGCGTTCGGCGCTTGCGCGCTGTTGCTCGCGATGCTGGGAATCTATGGCGTGCTCAGCTATTCAGTGGCTGCGCGGCGGCAAGAGATCGGGCTGCGGATGGCGTTGGGGGCGACCAGGGGCACCGTCTATCGGGCGACTACCCGCGAGCTGTGGGCGCCGGTGGCGCTGGGGTTGGCGGCAGGATTGGTTGCGACCCTCGCCGCCGTACGGACGGTCGAGCAATTTTTGTACGGAACCGAACCGATGGATATCCCGTTGATTGGCGGCGTCCTCGCCTTGTTCCTCGCCGCCGCGATGTTGGCGGCATTCGTTCCCGCCCGGCGCGCCGCCTCCCTCAACCCGGTTGACGCGCTCCGGTCGGAGTGAATGCTTCTCAGTTGATGGCTTCGCGCGCCTTCAGATCGCTCAACTGGGAATGGAGCCAGGCGCGCGCGGCCCGCCACTCGCGTTCGACGGTGGCCGTCGAGATTCCCATCACCTCGGCGGTCTCCTCGGTGGTGAGGCCGCCAAAGAACCGCAATTCGACGACGCGGCTTTGGCGCGGATCCATTTCCTCCAACTGCTTGAGCGAGTCGTCGAGAGCGACCAGCGTCAGATCTTTCTGCGGGAACGCCGCCGCCACTTCCTCGAGCGCGATCTTTCCAGCGCCGCCCCCGCGCTTCTGCGCCTGATGGGCGCGTGCATGCTCCACCAGGATGCGGCGCATGAGCTGCGCGGCCACGCCGAAGAAGTGGGCCCGGTTCTTCCAGTCGACGCGAGTCTGATCGACTAACTGTAAGTAGGCCTCATGTACTAAGGCGGTTGCTTGAAGCGTATGGTCGGGGCGCTCGCGCCGCATGTAAGCGGCGGCGATCCGGCGCAGTTCCTGATAAACGAGAGGTAGTAACTCGTCGGCGGCCCCTGGCCGGCCAACCTGCAAGTCCGACAGCAGTTGCGTTACAGCGTGTTTGGTCTGTGTTCCGGACACTCAGTCACCTCGACTCCGCTGGTTGCCGCCTGGCGCGACGGACCGGCGTTTTCCCGGAAGGATTGGTAGGGACGGGCAGATTCGAACTGCCGGCCTGCCGCTTAGGAGGCGGCCGCTCTATCCAACTGAGCTACGTCCCCCCGGTTGGCCACCATTCTACCAGTGACGCAAGCCTTTGCGGCCGATATCTTTCCGGAATTGCATTCCGTCGAACTGAACGCTTTCCACCGCGCGGTAGGCGTTGGCGATCGCCCCCGGCAAAGTGGAGCCGGAGGCTGTCACTCCCAGTACGCGTCCACCGGCCGTTTCGAGGCGCTTCTTATTGGACCGCGTTCCCGCCTGGAAGACGACGGCTCCCGCCGCTTCCGCCTCATCGATCCCCGTGATGGTGTCGCCGGTGCGCACCCGATCCGGATATCCGTGCGCCGCCATCACCACGCAGACCGACGGCTCGCCCTTCCACTCGAGCGACGTACCGGAGAGATCCTGATTGGCCGCCGCCAGCAGCGCATTGGCGAATCCACCCTTGATGCGATGCAGCAGGCTTTGCGTTTCGGGATCGCCGAGCCGGACATTGTATTCGAGCACCTTCGGCCCGGAACTGGTCATCATCAGGCCTGCGTAGAGAAACCCGGTGAACGGAGTTCCTTGGTGGTTGAGATATTCGATGGCCGGAAAGATGGCCGTCTCGAGGACCTGTCGTGTCTGATCGGAATTCAGAATGCGTCCGTCGGAATACGAGCCCATTCCGCCGGTGTTAGGCCCCATGTCGTCGTCGAAGATTCGTTTGTGATCCTGGGAAGCGTCGAGCGGCAGCACATGCGTGCCGTCGCTCAGTACGATAAAACTGACTTCTTCGCCTGTCAGAAACTCTTCGAACACGATACACGGACCGATCGTAGTGGCGATGCTTTGCACAGCCGCTTCGGCTTCCTCGCGCGTGTGGGCAATGATGACGCCCTTGCCCGCGGCGAGGCCATCGGCTTTGATGGCCACGGGGCAGCCGATTTCATCCAGGGCCCGCGCGTAGTCCTCGCCGTTCGATGCCTTGACATAGCGCGCGGTGGGAATGCCGGCGTTCGTCATCACCTCCTTGGCGAATGCTTTGCTGCCCTCAAGCCGCGCGGCCGCCTGTGTGGGTCCGAAGATCTTGCGGCCGTGCGAACGGAACAGATCGACGATGCCGCCGACCAGTGGCGCTTCCGGGCCAACCACCGTGAGATCGACGTTTTCGAGCTCCGCCGCCGAAAGATATTCCTCCGGCGTGGCTTTCTCCACAGGGATACATTCGGCGATCTTGCGGATGCCTGGATTCCCCGGTGCCGCATAGACCTGAACGAAGGGTTCCTGGGCGAGCCGCCAGGCGATGGCATGCTCTCTGCCTCCGCCTCCAATAACGAGTACTTTCAAGTGCTAACTCCTGCCCGCTACAATTAGAGGGAGTGTTCGGGATTCATGGCGAATTTGGGCCGTGCCGTTAAATACGACGTGATCGTTGTCGGCGCCGGGCATGCCGGCTGCGAGGCGGCACGCGCCTGCGCGCGCATTGGATTGCGCACGGCGATGATCACGATGAACATCGACCTGATCGCGCAGATGTCCTGTAACCCGGCCGTGGGTGGAATCGCCAAAGGGCATCTGGTGCGCGAAATCGACGCCCTTGGCGGTGTGATGGGTGAGTTGACCGACGCCGTGGGCATCCAGTTCCGGCTGTTGAATACCAGCCGCGGCCCGGCCGTCTGGTCGCCTCGGGCCCAATGCGACAAGAAGCTTTACCGCACGCGGATGCGGGAACTCTTGGAACAGGAACCGGGCTTGCGCATCCTGCAGGCCGAAGTCGCCGGACTTTGGATAGAGGACGGCGCCGGTAAGCGGCGAATTCAGGGCGTCCACTTGCGGGACGGGCGGGAGATTTCCGGTCATTCAGTAATCGTTACGACTGGCACTTTCTTGAATGGGCTGGCCCACGTCGGTGAACATAAGTATAGCTGTGGTCGCAGTGGCGAGGCACCTTCCCAGCTATTGGGAGATCAGCTTCGTGGGTTGGGGATGGCCTGGACGCGCTTGAAGACGGGCACTCCGCCACGTTTGGATGGGCGAACGATCGATTGGAGCCGGTTCGAGGCGCAGGACGGCGATCCCGTGCCGACGCCGTTTTCGTTCCTGACGGCGCAGATCACACGGAGCCAGGTGAAGTGTTACGTAGGATACACAAGTTGGGAAACCCATAGGATTCTGCGAGATAGCATCGCCAGGTCACCGCTGTATTCTGGCCAGATTGAAGGCATCGGGCCAAGATATTGCCCATCGATAGAGGACAAAATAGTCAAGTTTCCCGATAAGGATCGTCATCAGATTTTTCTGGAGCCTGAAGGCCTGGATACCAACGAGATCTACGTTAACGGGATGTCTACCAGCATGCCGATCGACGTTCAGGCCGCGATGGTCTCCAGTGTGCCAGGGTTAGAGTCGGCAGAGATGATCCGGCCAGGATACGCCATAGAATATGATGCGATCGATCCGCGGGAGCTGACGCATCAGCTGATGGCGAAGTCGATTGAGGGGTTGTTTCTCGCTGGCCAGATCAACGGTACCTCCGGATATGAGGAGGCGGCCTGCCAGGGTTTGATCGCCGGTTTGAATGCCGCCTGCTGGCTGGGGGGTACCGGGCCTGTCATCATCGGCCGGGCGGATGGGTATACCGGTATCCTGATTGACGACCTGGTGACAAAAGGCGCCGATGAGCCGTACCGGATGTTTACGTCTCGCGCGGAGTTTCGCCTGCACTTGCGGATCGACAATGCGGATGAGCGGTTGACGCCGATCGGGCGGCGATGCGGCTTAGTTTCAGACGAACGTTGGCGCCTATTCGAGCGCAAACAGGCTCAGAAAGCACTGGCCATTCGGTTTCTCGAGACAGAGCGTGTTGTTCCGTCTGAGTTTGATTTGGCCCGGGATGAGAGGCCGACGTATGCCACCTGGCTCCGCCGGCCGGAGGCCCGTATGGATCGGTTGTCCGTGCGTTTGCGTGCGGCAATAGGCGATGATCCGGCTCCTGGGCTCCTTACTACCTTGGAAACACAGTGCAAGTACGAGGGCTACATCGCGCAACAGGAGCGCCAGGTTGTTCGCCTGCGGCACTCCGAATCCCGTTCGATCCCGTCCGATACTCGCTTTGAAGATATTTCCGGTCTCAGCCGGGAAGTGGCGGAGAAGTTGAGTCGCGTCCGGCCTGTCACGCTCGGCCAGGCGGGTCGTGTTCCTGGGGTGACGCCGGCCGCTGTGGCAGTGCTCGAAACCTTTCTTGCTTTGCGCTCCGAGACATGAGTGAGTCCGGCATTCGCGAGTTTCTGCGTGCGGATTTGGCTGGCATATTGCCAGTTTCTGACGATCAGATTGAGGCGCTCGCATCGCATTATGAACTGATGGCCCGTTGGAATGCGAGGCTGAATCTCACACGCGTTGTGGATCCGCAGCAGGCCAGCCGAAAGCACTATGGTGAGAGCGCACTGATAGCGCGCATTTTGCCACCAGGGCCGCTTGAGATTGCGGATTTTGGCTCAGGTGCGGGCTTTCCCGGCATTCCTATCGGGGTTCTGCGTCCCGACATCATGGTTACGCTCATCGAATCTCACCAGCGTAAGTCGGTTTTCCTGCGTGAAGCTTCTCGCGATCTGCCTAACGTACGAGTGACGGCTTCGCGTGGTGATGCCGTTGCACGTCGCTTCGATTGGGTGGTGTCTCGCGCTGTCAGGTGGGAGGGTGTGCTTCGGGCCGACTTGGCGCCGTCAGTCGCATTGCTGCTCAGCGCAAACGACGGCTCGGCGATTGCGCGCGTTGAGGGTTTCACGTGGAACGTTCAAGGCGCGCTGTCAATAGATGACCGATTGGTGACGGGTCGAATGATCTAGACGTTCCACGTGGAACTGCACCAATGCTAGGATGGAGATTCTAGCGCATCATGGGCAAGGTCATCGCCATAACCAACCAGAAGGGCGGCGTCGGCAAAACGACAACCGCCATAAACCTCGCAGCCTCTCTAGCGGCGAGCGAAATGCGAGTGTTGCTGATCGACAACGACCCCCAAGGTAACGCCACTACTGGTCTTGGAGTTCAAAAGGACCCGAACCGCCTTACGATCTACAACGCCCTGATCGGAACCGAAGCGCTCAGCGCCGTCATTCAGCCGACTCAGTGTGAAGGCCTCCATATTGTCCCATCCGACCGGTCCCTAATCGCCGCCAACGTCGAGCTGATCGACTTTGAGGACCGCGAACGACGATTGAGCACAAAGGTGGCGGAGATCCGCGACGCGTATGATTTCATTCTCATTGACTGCCCGCCAGCGCTTGATCTGTTGACGCTGAACTCGCTAGTGGCTGCCGATTCGGTTCTGATCCCGATCCAATGTGAGTTTTTCGCCCTCGAAGGCATCTCGCAGCTCATGGACACCATCGACCGTCTCAAGAAATCGTTTGCGCACGACCTGGCCATTCAAGGAATTCTCCTTACTATGTACGATGATCGAACCACCCTTACCCGCCAGGTGGCCGGTGACCTCAGGGAATTCTTTGGTAACCAGGTCTTTCGATCCATCATCCCCCGTAGTGTGAGGCTGGCCGAAGCGCCGAGCCACGGCAAACCGATCCTGCTCTACGATCCACGCTCTAAAGGAGCGGAAAGCTATATCAAGCTTGCGAAGGAAATCCTGACAAATGAACAAGCCGCTCGAAAATCCGCGACGAGCGCTCGGTAAGGGTCTGGCAGCCCTACTGCCCACCCGGCCAGCGCCGTCGGGAGCCGCTGCTGCACCGGCGCCGGCCCCCGAACCCGTCCAAACACGAGAAGCTTCCCCAACCAGCCTCCCCATCGACCAGATCGATGCGAACCCTCTTCAGCCTCGAACCGTCTTTCAACCGGACCGGCTTCGAGAGCTGGCGAACTCCATCGAGGCGAATGGCATCATCCAGCCTCTGATCGTTCGCCGAAAACAGGACCGTTACGAACTCATCGCCGGTGAGCGCCGATGGCGCGCCGCCCGCCTGGCTGGACTAGCGGATGTTCCCGTGGTCGTCCAGACTACCGGTAATGACCGGCTCCTCGAAGTCAGCCTCATCGAGAACCTGCAACGCGAAGATCTAAATCCCATGGAAGTAGCTCAAGCGTATGACCGCCTCCAACAGGAACATGGATTAACCCACGAGGATATCGCTAAGCGCACGGGTAAGGACCGATCCTCCGTAACCAACATGCTACGGCTGTTACGTCTGCCTCAGGACGTTCAGCTTCTCGTAGCCGAGCATCGAATTTCGATGGGTCATGCCCGAGCCATTCTCGGACTCCCTGACGAGGCAGCCCAGCGTCAACTCGCCGAGAAGGCCGCCGCCCAGGGTCTTTCCGTCCGTGAGGTGGAGCGAACCGTCCAAAAGCTTACCGAATCGAGGGAAGGCGAACAAGAGGAGAAGCCAAGGCAGGACCCAAATGTACGGGCCGCTGCTGAAGAACTGCAACGCGTCTTAGGTACGCGTGTTCGCATCGTGGAGAAAAATCCGCAGCGCGGCCGCATCGAGATCGACTACTTTACGCAGGAAGACCTCGACCGCGTCTACACACAGATTGTGGAAGGGAAATAGAAAGCTTGGTGCCGGCGGTAGGACTCGAACCTACGACCTGCGGATTATGAGACCGCCGCTCTAACCACCTGAGCTACACCGGCTAAGTGCGCTATTCTCCAGGATACCAGACGCCCTCCCGCCCTCGTCAAATTTAGGACATGTAGACCTTAATATATACATAAAATATTCCGCAAACCGCGGCGCAGTTTCTCCCGCCGGTCTCCCTTATCCCTGTGGAGGCGCTGCCGGTCTGCCATGAACCGAACTCGAACCACCTTTCTCACTGTCTGGTTGACCGCCGCGCTGCTGCCCTGGCCCGCCCCGGCCCGGACCCGCAACGGCGACTCCCTCTTGGCGAAGGCGCGCGAGGCGGAGCTTCGCGATACGGCCAAGGATCTGGATGAGGCGCTTAAGCTCGCCGAGCAAGCCCTGGCCACCGACCGCAGCGACCTTTCCTATCAGCTCGCCGTCGCCCGGTTCCGGGCGTTCGCCGCCCAGTATCACGTCTATGAGGGCCAGGTGCTGCGCGACAAGGGCCAGATCAAGGAAGCTATCGCCGAATTTGAACGCGCCCGTTCGCTCGATCCCGCTTCCGTGGTCGCGCCTCAGGAACTGGAGCGGACACGCGCTCTCGTCAATGAGCTTCGCCGCAATCCCTCGGCGAACGTCGACGATCTGCTGATGCGTCCCCTGCCGCGCAAGAACAAGACCGACGAAGCCATGTTTTCCAGCGCCGCCTCCGTGCCGCAATTGACCGTGAAGCTTCAAAAGCCGCTGCCCACCATCCGCGTCAACAACCAGATGGCCAGCGACGTATTCCTCACGGTATGCAAGGAAGCGAAACTGCGAGTGCTGTTCGACCCCGACTACATGAACCGTAGCCTCGGTCTGAACCAAATTCTCGACTTCCAGGGAGCGACGCTTGAACAATCCCTCGACTACCTCGCATTGGTCACGAAATCTTTCTGGAAGCCGCTGGCGCCCGACACCATCTTCGTGACCAACGACGATCAAATGCGCCGCGGCGCCTATGAAGAGCAGGTCACCAAAGCGTTCTATCTCACCAACGCACCAGTGGCGCAGGAGGTCAACGACATCGCCAGCACCGTGCAGCGGCTCACCGACATCAAGAAACTGCTCGTCCACCCGGCACAAAACGTCATCATCGCGCGCGCCGATGCCGACCGCATCGCCCTCGCCGAAAAGATCGTCGGCGATCTCGATAAACCCAAGGCAGAAATTATCATCGACGTCATCATCCTGGCCGTGACCAAGAGCTGGCAGCGCCAATTGGGCATCCAACTCCTCGGCCTTGTCGATGGCAGCCTTGGAAACGCCGTATTCGCCCCACGCGCGCTGTTAAACCCGGCCCAGGTGGGCGGCCGAACCGGCGTGCCGCTCGACGCGATCCGCCGCCTGGAGCACGGCGATTACAACGTGACGCTGCCCGGCGCGGCGCTGCAGGCGCTGCTTGAAACTCGCGGCACCAAGGTGCTCGACAAAGCGCAGCTCCGCACCATCGAAGGGCAGAAGTCGACTTTGCGCATCGGATCGCGCCAGCCGTATGCAACCGGCAGCTTCAGCCCCGGAGCGCTCGGAAGCGCGTCGCCGCTGGTCAACACGCAGTTCCAGTATTTCGACGTCGGCCTCAACATCGACGTGGTCGTAAAGGTGCACGAGCCCGATGAAGTGAGCCTGCACATCGAGTCGGACACGTCGGCCGTCGTTGACCGTGTGAACCTGGGCGGCATTCTGCAGCCTGTCATCTCGCAGCGCAAGCGCGTGGCCGATGTCCGCGTAAAAGAGGGTGAGGTCAATTTCTGGGATATCGTCACGCAGCAACAGGACCAGCGCAACACCACCGGAGTGCCTGGCCTGTCTCAGATCCCCGTTCTCGGCCGCGTCTTCACCAATGAAACTCTGGTGAAATCGGAACAGCAGGTGCTCACGCTCCTCGTCCCCCATATCATTCGCGCTCCCGATATCCGCATGGTCAACCTGATGGGTCTCCCCTCCGGAAACGACCAGACGGTGCGCCTGCGATACTCGACCCCGGAAGGCCGCACGGTTGCCTCCAGGACCACCGATGAGATCGTCGATGTGCAGCAGAGTCCGGCCACCGCGGCCGCGATGCAGATGGGAGGCATGCCCGGCATGCAGCCTGGCTTCGGTCAACCCGGCTTCGGTCAACCTGGAATGCCCGGTATGGGCCAGCCTGGCTTCGGCCAACCCGGCATGCCTGGAATGGCGCAACCGGGCTTCGGTCAACCCGGCATGCCTGGCATGCCCCAGCCCGGTATGCCTCAAATGGGACAACCCGGCTTCGGTCAGCCTGGAATGCCCCAGCAGCCTGGCTTCGGTCAGCCCGGCATGCCGGGAATTCCGTCACCCATCGGTCAGCCGGGAATGCCGCAGCCCGGCCAGCCTGGAGCGCCCCCGCAACCGGCCCGGCTCTACTTCACGCCAGACCGTCAACAGGCGGTCGTGAAATCCACCGTCTCGGTGGAAGTGTCGCTCTCCGGCATCACCGATCTTTCGCAGGGCACCCTTACCGTGCAGTTCGATCCTCGTATGCTCCGCCTCACCGGCACTACACCCGGCCGTCTGCTGGCGGACCGCGGCATCACCGCGCCGCCCGGTGCCCGCATCGAAGACGGACGCCTGATCCTGAAGCTCGCGCCTCCGCCTACGCCGATGGGCCCGGCTTCCGCTTCTCCTCTTTCGGGCGCGGCCGCCGTGCTCGTATTCGAAGCCATCGCACCCGGGCCGACGTCTGTCATCATTGTCGAATCGAATATGATGGGCTCTCAGAATGCCCCGTTGATGGTACGACCCGAACAGGCGGAGATCACGATCACTCCAGGCGGCGGCGCCTAAGGTGACCGCATGACCGTTACGCGACCGCGCACACGGCTGGCCATACTCGCGCTGGCGTTAACGCTGCTTCTCGGCGGCGGCGCGGCGCAGGAACAGTCCGACGCGAGCGTGAAGGTCACCGAAAAAGATCTTCGTGGCGCGGCCACGCAGAAAGTAGAGCCTGAGTATCCGGCGGTCGCGCGCCAGATCCGTCTCACCGGAGATGTCGAACTTGAGGTGCACGTCGATACCGCCGGCGCAGTCGAGAAAGTGAACGTACTGCGCGGGAACACCCTGCTGGTCGGATCGAGCCTTCAGGCCATCAAGCGATGGAAGTTCACTCCGTTTCAGGCCGGCGGCCACACCACCCGCGCCGTTGGGCCGATACGGTTCAGCTTTCAGATGTGAACCCCATGATGCTACCAATCGCTGTCGGAATCACGTTGTTTGCGGCGCTGTTGCCGGCCCAGGAAGGCAGCCTCACGGGCCTCGTTCGCGCATCGTCGGGCAATCCGCTGGCCGGCGTTCGCGTCACCGCGCGCGGTGCGGCCTCTGTCGAAACCCGAACGGACGAGAAAGGCGCCTGGACGCTTTCCCTGCCCGCCGGCATCTACAATCTGCGATTCCAGAACGAAGGGTTTCAAGAGGTGAAGCTCGATCGCGTCACCGTTCCCGGCACCGCGCCGCCGGTGACGCTTGAAGAAGCGCAGCCCGCCGAAGCCGTACGCTACCGGCCCGTCGTCGATGCGGAACGAACCCACCAGGTCGACTTCGTCACCGAGCGCCAGCTCAATGACTTGCCGGTCAACAGGCGCAATTACCTCAGCCTGGCCGCACTTACTCCCGGTGTGGCGGAAGTGAACGACTATGTCGGCATTACCGACGCCCCGCTGACCCAGGCCCCGCAATCCGGCCTGAGCTTCGGAGGCAACAACGGGCGCGGCAACGTCTTCTGGCTCGACGGGGGCGAGAACTACCTGAACACCGGCGGCGTCCGTCCCTCCATCAGCCAGGAAGCCGTGGCCGAATTCCACGTCGACCGCTCCAACTATTCCGCCGAGTTCGGAGGCGGAGTAGGCGGCATCGTCAACATCGTCTCCAAGACCGGCGGCAATGCGTTTCATGGCGATTTGTTCGGCTTTTTACGCCATCGCAGCGTACAGGCGCGCAATTATTTTTATCCGTCCAAGGGCGCCTATACCCGCACCCAGGCCGGAGCCACCGCGGGCGGCCCCATTCGCAAGGACCGGACGTTCTTCTTCCTCTCCTATGAACGTCTGGGCCGCCAGGAAAGCGCGTTCGTGCCGCTCGGCCGCGACCGCGGTCCCTTCTACCGTCTGCGCCGCACGCAGGAAGAGGTAGCCGTTTTTTTGAATGCCGCTCCGGACCCCGGACTGCGCCGCCTCGGGGCGCTTACCGAGCAGTTACTTCTCACCACTAACTTCCCGGCCACAATCGCCCTGTTCGACGCCAACCGCGGCCTGTTCCCGTTCGGTGAATCGAACCATCAAGGTTCGCTGCGGCTCGATCATCGCTTCTCCGACAACAACAACTTCTTCCTCCGCTTCAACGTGTCCACCGGAGACAGCCAGAACTCCAACGTCGAAGGCTTTCAGGCGGGCAACCGCGGCGTGGTTTCGAGCTTCAGCGACCAGACTCTGATGCTGAACGACACCTATGTGCTCTCACCGAGCCTGGTCAGCGAATCCCGTCTGTCGCTCAACCGCGTCCGCTTCAATGCCGCCAACCGCGATCAGACCGGTCCTTCACTCGACATCCTGGGCTTCGGACTCTTCGGCAAAGATTGGCTCCTGCCGTCGCTCGCCGGCGAATGGCACGGCCAGTTGCAGCAAAACTTCTTTCTCATGTCCGGCAAGCATAGCCTTCGCTTTGGCACCGATATCAATCCAGTCCGGTCCGGCCTCATCCTGCGCACCAACTCGGGCGGAAGGTTTCTCTTCAGCGAAGTGCTGCCGCTCGGGGCGTTCTACAACCTCGTTACCGGCGACCCCAACGCCTATGCCAATCTCGCCGCGCTGTTCGCCGCGCAGCGCCGCGGCCTGGTCAACAATCTCGATATTCCGCTGACCGCCATCCAATCGTTCAACGTCGGAGCGCCCGCCTTCTACGCCCAGAACTTCGGCACGGGCCGCTGGAGCGGATGGTTCCAGCGCTACAATTTTTTCCTCAACGACGTGATTCGAATCACGCCGCGCTTCACGCTGAACGCCGGTGTCCGCTATGAACTCGAAGCTCCGCCCTCCACGCTGGGCACCGACGCCAATAACATCTCGCCACGTGTTGGACTGGCCTGGTCTCTCACCGGCGACCAGAAAACCGTTCTACGAGCGGGCTATGGCCTGTTCTATCTGCGGCATCAAACGCAGCTCGCCGCCGCCACCGAGCTTGAATCGGAACGCACCGCCCGGCAGTTGGTCGTGCCGCTTTCCGGTCTGCCCGGATCGCGCAGTCCGCTGAGCGGCGGGCCCATCACATCGGCTGAGATCTACCAGGTGCTGAGCCAGCGCGGCGTCCTGGGACGGCGCATGATCGAGGAATCGGACCTCGCGCCCTGGGGCCTTACGCCCGGCAACAGGCTGCCCTTCCTCGTGATGTTCCGCGATCCCGTCGGCTTCCGGAACGGATACGCGCAGCAGGCGAGTGTGGAAGTCGAGCGTGCCCTCGGCGCCACCGCCCTCTCGGTTTCCTACAACTTCAACCGCGGCGCTCACCTGCCCCGGCTGCGGAATCTCAATTCCGCCTATGGCGCTCCTGGCCCGCTCGGTGTGGCGGAACTCACCAGCGCCGATCCGCTGCTCGGCCAGCGGCTGATTTACGAAAGCGCCGCCAACTCCTTCTACCACGCGCTCTTCGTGCAGGCGTCGCGCCGCTATCGCCGCCTTACCCTCAACGCGCACTACACCTTCAGCAAGTCGATCGACGAATCGACCGACGTGAACTTCCTTCCGAACGACTCGCTTAACGCACGCGCCGATCGCGGCCTTTCCACCTTCGATCAACGCCACCGCGTCGTCGGTAGCGCCGTGATCGACTTCCGCAAGATCGTCATCGCGCCCATCGTCATCGCCAACAGCGGCCGTCCCTTCAACGTCGTCGTGGGGCAGGATTTCAATTCGCGCCGTCCCATCGGCGCGGGCCGGAACATCGGCAAGGGCCCCAGCTACTTCAGCGCCGATCTTCGCGTCAGCCGCGTGTTCGCGCTCACCGAACGCCTTCGCCTCGAAGCCATCGCCGAAGGGTTCAACCTTCTCAACCGCACCAATTTCAAACGGTTGAACAACACGGTGGACGCCGTGACGGTGGACGATCTGCCGCGTCCGCTCACCGGCGTTCGCGGCGAAGTGGAAGACCCGCTTTCCTTCATGTCCGCATTCGATCCGCGGCAATTCCAGTTCGCGCTCAAGTTCCGATGGTAGGACCCGCATGAAACTCACGCTCTGGAGGCCGCGCACCCTATCGCAGAAACTGGTGATCTATATCGCCGGCGCGACCTGCGCTTTGCTCATCGCGACCATCGGCGTAAGCTACGACGGCGGACGCCGGGCGCTCGAAGAGCAGACCACGGCCGAGGCCATGAAGCAGGTGCGCTCGACGGCCCTCACCATGGATTCCTACGTGGATCGCGCCGCCGTGCTGGTTCGCGGCATCGCGGCGAGGCAGGAAGCCATCGGCAAGGATCCCGATGCCAACACGATTCCCTTCCTCGCCCACCTGCTCGACAGCGTGACGCCCGAAGAAGCATATGGTGTCTATCTGGCGTTCGAAGATAAGGTTTCAGGCGCGATCCGCTCCATGCCCTGGGTGGATCGGAAAAGCCATCCCAACCCGGTCGGTGCGCGCGACGGTGTACGCGATTGGACGCGCGAATGGTTTCAGGGCGCCAAAAGCAGCGGCAAGATCCATATCTCGGAGCCGTTGTTCGACCGGCAAGGCTCCAACGCTCTGCTGGTCAGTGTGACCAAGGCTTTCTACGACGCCAAGGGCCAAATGCTAGGCGTCGCCGGAGCCGATCTTTCGCTCGATCTCATCCGCGCCATCATGAGCCAGGTACGGCTCCGTCCCGGCGCCGAAGCGGGCGGCGAATACGCCTTTCTCGCCAGCCGCGCCGGGTGGATTCTGAGCCACCCCGACGGCCGGTACGTTCTCACCGGCGATTCCAATGGGCTGAAGATCGAAGACATCGAAGACGGGCGCAAGATCGCGGAATCGGCCGAAGGCTCGGCTACCGTGGTGAGGCCGGAAGGCAACCGCCTGGTCTTCTGGTCCACGGCGCCGCTTACCGGTTGGAAAGTCGCCCTCAGCATTCCCGAAGCGGTCATCGTGGCGCCGGCCCGCCAACTGGCCATCCGCACCCTGGTGGTTGCGCTGCTTTCGGTGTTGGGCATGATTGCTCTGGCGCTGATGGTCTCCCGCCGCGTCACTGAGCCCGTGCGCCGCCTCACCGGCGTCGCCGCCGAAGTGGCCAACGAGAACTACGAGCGCGTGGAAGAACTGGCGGTGGTCGCCGCGCACCCCGACGAACTCGGTCAACTCGCGCGCGGATTTCAGACCATGGTGCATGAGGTCTCCACCCGTGAAAACCGCCTGAAACGGGCCGAAGAAGAGCTATTGCGCCGTGAGATGTATTTCCGCTCGCTGATTGAAAACACCTCCGACGTAGTCGCCATCTTCGACGCCGCCAGTGTCGTCAAATACGCCAGCCCATCGGTGGAAAGCGTACTCGGATTGAAGCCCGCCGATTTCATCGGCCGGGGCGGCTTCTCTACGCTTCTCGCGGAGGATCGCGAAGCCGCCAGGTCGGCCTTCGCGGCGGCGGTGGCGGAACCCTCGGGCTCGGCGCGCGTCGAGCTGCGTGCCGAACACGCCGACCGCTCCGTTCGCATCCTCGAAGTCACGATGCACAACCTGCTCGACAATCCGGCCGTGGCGGGCGTGGTCGTCAATCTGCGTGACGCCACCGAGCGGAAGATGGCACAGACCCTGGCCACGGAGAAAGAAACGGCCGAAGCCGCGAGCAAAGCCAAGAGCGCTTTCCTGGCCAACATGAGCCACGAACTGCGCACGCCGCTCAACGCCATCATCGGCTATAGCGAGATGCTGATCGAGGAAGCCGCCGCGCTCGGCGTCGAGGATCTCACGCCCGACCTCGAAAAGATCCAGTCCGCCGGAAAGCACCTGCTCGAGCTGATCAACGCCGTGCTCGATATCTCGAAGATCGAAGCGGGCAAGATGGAGCTGTTCCTCGAAAGCTTCGAAGTGGAGCGGATGACGCGGGACGTTGCCGCGATCATTCAGCCGCTGGCGCAAAAGAACGAAAACGATTTGAAGATCGAATTCGACGGCGCTCCTGGAACGATGTATGCCGATCTGACCAAAGTGCGCCAAACGCTGTTCAATTTGTTGAGCAACGCCTGCAAGTTCACCAAGCAAGGCATCGTGACGCTCAGCGCGTCCCGCAAAGACGAGTGGATGCTGTTCCGCGTGACCGACACTGGCATCGGTATGACCCAGGAGCAGACGGCCAAGCTGTTCCAATCTTTTTCGCAGGCCAACGCCTCCATCGCGAGGAAGTTCGGCGGCACGGGATTGGGATTGGCGATCAGCCAGAAGTTCTGCCAGATGATGGGCGGCGATGTCTGGGTGGAGAGCGAGCCGGGCAAAGGCACCACGTTCTTCATCAAGCTGCCGGCGCGCGTGGAGCAGGCCAAGCCCGTGCCGGCCGCCGCGCCCGTGGCCGAACCCGCCCCCGCGCCGAAGCTGCCCACGGTGCTGGTGATCGACGACGACGCCAACGTCCATGACCTGGTGAGCCGGTTCCTCAGCCGTGAAGGATTCCGCGTCATCGCCGCCTCGGGCGGTGAGGAAGGCATCAAGCTGGCGCGCCGCGAGAAGCCCAACGTCATCACGCTCGATGCGCTCATGCCGCGCATGGACGGCTGGGCGACGCTGAAGCTGTTGAAGGCCGATCCGCAGGTGGGCGGCGTGCCCGTGCTGATGATGACCATCATGGAGGATCGCAATCTGGCGTTTTCCCTCGGCGCGGCCGGTTACCTGATCAAACCCATCGACAGGGAGCGGCTGGTGGCCACCGTGTCCACGCTGTCGCGCGCGCGGGGCGCGGTGCTCGTCATGGATTCGCAAGCGGCTGCGCGCCAGGCCACCGAACAGGCGTTTCGCGCGGCCGGCTGGCAGATTCACGAAGGATCGGACAAGGCTCCGGCCGCGATGGTGCTGGAGCTCAACGGTGCACCGCCTCCGTCGCCACCGCCCTGGCAGCGTCCCGGATGGGAATCGGTATTCGTCCTCATCTACAGCGCCCGCGAACTGACCGAACCCGAACGCGCCGCGTTGAGAAGCGATCGTGTCCGCATCGTGAGCGCCGCCGATTGTCCGCGTGACGGCCTGCCGCGCGAGCTCGACGCCTGCGTAACCGAATTCCTGCGAGGAAAAAGCAATGCCCAAACTGTTGCTCGTGGAAGATAACGAATTGAACCGCGACATGCTGTCGCGCCGCCTGATTCGCCGCGGCTACGAAGTGCTGATCGCCGTCGATGGCGCCGAAGGAGTCGCGCTGGCGCAAGCCCATTCGCCCGATCTGGTGTTGATGGACATGACGCTGCCGGTGATGAGCGGTTGGGACGCCACCAGGGCGCTGAAGAGCGAAGAGAAGACGAGTAAAATTCCGGTGATCGCTCTCACCGCGCTCGCCATGGTGGGCGATCGCGAGCAGGCATTGGCCGCGGGCTGCGACGATTACGACACCAAGCCCGTGGACCTGGCGCGGCTGCTCGAAAAAATCGAAGCCTTGCTTACGCGCAAATCATCTACTGCGGCATGAGGCGCTGGTTGGCCGTTGCCCTGCTGTTCTGGACCGCATGCAATGCCCCACCTCCTCCGCCTAAGGCGGAAGCGGATCCCACCGCGGCTCCGGGTTACCGCGCCGCGATCGCCGAGCTCGCCGGCTTGAATCAATCCGCCGCCGAGCGATTGAAGAAAGGCGATCGGGCGGAAGCCGGAGCGCTCATCGAGCGCGGGGAATCCTTCTCGCGCCAACTGCTGGCGGTTCCCCGCCCCAGCCTGGCCGCGCTCGAAGCGGTATCGGACCGCGATCAGATGTACGGCGAGATGCTGATGGCGAACAAGCACTGGACACACGCCCGCCAGATGCTGCTCAAGAACGTTCACCGCTGGCGCAACTGGAAACCCGAAACGCCCGATACCATGCGCCGCCGCGAAGCCGCCGAAAGGGCCGTTGCGGAATGCGACCGCCATTGAAGCCGGATGAGCTAAAATTCCCGTGATGCCTGACAATCCGCGTCGCGATTTCCTGAAGGCTTCCGCCGCCACCGCCTTCACCACCAATCTGTTCACCGGCAATTTGAAGGGCGCCAACGACAAGGTGAACACCGCCTTCATCGGCATGGGCCGCATGGGGATGAGCAATCTCAGCTTCGCCATGAAGCAGGACACCGTCGCCGTCACCCAGGTCTGCGACGTGTACAAGCCGAACCTGGAGAAGGCTTCGGCCGCCGCCAAGCAGGCCAAGGCGGTGAGCGACTTCCGTGAGATTCTGGCCGATAAGTCCGTGGACGCGGTTTGCATCTCCACGCCAGATCACTGGCATCCTTATATGACCGTCGAAGCCTGCAAGGCGGGCAAGGACGTTTATGTCGAAAAGCCGATCTGCGTGGCGATCGAGGACGGGCGCAAGATGGTGGAAGCGGCGCGCAAGTACAAGCGCGTAGTGCAGGCGGGCACCATGCAGCGTTCCGGCGATCATTTCCAGAAAGCCGCGCAGATCGTGAAATCGGGCGGCATCGGCAAGGTCACTTTCGTCCGCACCTGGAACTATGGATTGATGGCGCCCGAAGGCATCGGCACTCCCGCCGACGCCGCGCCCCCGGCCGAACTCGATTGGGACATGTGGCTCGGACCCGCGCCCAAGCGTCCGTTCAATGCCAACCGCTTCGGTGTCGATCCCAAGGCCTTCTCCCATTTCCGCTGGTTCTGGGATTACGCGGGTGGCATGATGACCGATTGGGGCGTGCATCTCATCGACATCGTGCAGATGGCGTTCGATGAAGCGATGCCCAGCGTCGTCAACTGCGTGGCGGGTAAGTTCCGGCTCACCGACAATCGCGAAACGCCGGATACCATCCTCGCCACTTATGAATATCCGTCGTTCCTGTGTACCTACGAGAACCGCTACGGCAACGCCAATTCCATGTTCGGCAAAAGCTACGGCATCCTGTTTCACGGCGACAAGGGCACATTGTTTGTGGATCGCAGCACTTACCAGACCTGGTCTGAAAAGGGCGGCGGTGTGGAAGAAGTGGAAGTGAAATCCTCAAATCAGGCGAATATGGCGCACTGGAAGAATTTCATCGATTGCATCCGTACGCGGGAGAAGCCGAACAGCGACATCGAGAAATGCCACCGCTCCTCGGCCGCCTGCATTTTGGCGAATGTCGCGCTGCGCAGCCGGATGCGGCTCGATTGGGACGGCGAAACCGTGAAGCAGCCCGAAGCCCGCAAGCTGCTCACCTACCAGTACCGCAAGCCTTGGAAGCTGGTGGTATAAGTGGCGGCGAACCGTCGTGTATTTTTGGGTTCGGTGGCATTCGCCGGGGCCTTGCGGGCGCAGGCGCCGCGGCGGTTCGTCATCGATGCGCACCAGCACTACAGCTCCAAGCCCGATTACGTCGAGCGGTTGGTGAAGATCTACCGCGCCCGCAATGCGATGGCTTGCGTGCTGACGCCGATGTCCGGCTTCGACACGATCCGCAAGGCCGCCGCCGATCACCCCGACGTCATCATTCCCTTCGGCCACGTGCAGGTCGACAACCCGAAGGTGCTCGCCGAGATTCAACAGTTCGCCGATGCCGGCTTTCGCGGCATCAAGATGCACACCCCCAAGAACAATTGGGACGACTTCGGCTATTTCCAGATCTACGAAAAGCTGCAGGCGCTGAAGCTGGTGGCGCTGTTTCACACGGGTATCGTCTCCGGCTCGAGCGACGAACCGGAGCCCTCGTCGATGGCCCGTATGCGCCCGGCCTACCTGCACACCATCGCGCGTTCTTTTCCAAAGCTGGTCATTCAGGGCGCCCATCTCGGCAACCCGTGGTATGAGGAAGCGGCCGAGGCGGCGCGCTGGGAAAAGAATTTATATTTCGATCTGACCGGTTCCAGTCTGCTCAAAAAAGCGAAGAATCTCAGCGTCTTCCGCGAGTATCTGTGGTGGGAAGGGCCCACCGCGCACAGCTCGCCCGACGCCGTCTACGCTTTTGAAAAACTGGTTTTCGGCACCGACGAGGATCCGGAGAGTCTGGAAGCCTGCCTGGGCCGCTACGAAGCCATGTTGAACGCGAGCGAAGTGCCGGAGGCAAGCCGCCGCAAGGTGTTCGGCGAAACGATGGCACGCATCCTGGGTATCCGGGTGAAGCCGTAACGTGGCGCGCCCGCCCATCCGGCATCTGCGCTGGTGGATCGGCGGGCTGCTGTTCCTTTCCACAACCGTCAACTACATCGACCGCCAGACGCTGAGCGCCCTGGCCCCCTACATCAAAACCGAATACGGGTGGAGTAACTCCGACTTCGCGCTGCTCATCATCGCGTTTCGCGCGGCCTATGCTGTGGGCCAGTCGGTATCGGGACGCCTGCTCGACCGCGTGGGCACGCGGCGCGGGTTAACGATCGCCGTGGCGCTTTATTCCTGCGCGGCCATGGTGACCTCGCTCGCCACGGGACTGCGAAGCTTCGCTCTGTGCCGCTTCCTGCTGGGCGCGGGCGAATCCGCCAACTGGCCCGGCGCCACCAAGGCCGTGGCCGAATGGTTCCCCAAGCGCGAAAGCGGATGGGCGGTGGCATTGTTCGACAGCGGATCGGCGATTGGCGGCGCGGTGGCCCCGGCGCTGGTGCTGTGGGTCTATCACGCGTTCGGAAGCTGGCGCCCCGCGTTTCTTGTAACCGGCGCGCTGGGCTTTGTCTGGCTGATTCTGTTTCGCCTGCTCTATCGAAGTCCGGAAGAGCATCCGCGCCTGGGGACCGGGGAGCGGGCCGATATTCTCGCCAATCGCGCCGATACGCGCGCGATACCCGCCGGCCGCCTGAGCTACCGGACGTTACTAAGCCTTCGCCAGACCTGGGGCTACATCGTCGGCAAATCGCTCACGGACCCGGTGTGGTTCTTCGTGACGGATTGGTTCGCCATCTACCTGGTCAGCAAAGGCTATCGCATGGAAGAGAGCCTGCTCGCGTTCTGGGTGCCGTTTCTGGCCGCCGATATCGGCAACTTCGCCGGTGGCGGCCTTTCGAGCCGCCTCATCACCCGCGGCTGGAGCGTCGGCGCCGCCCGAAAACTAGTGGTGGCGATCTCGGGCGTGGGCATGGCCCTGCTGATTCCCACCGCATTCACGAATTCCTACTTCTGGCTGGTAGCCTGCTTTGCCATCTCCACCCTGGCGTATGCGGCCTTTTCCACCATGCTGCTGAATCTGCCCGCCGACATTTATCCCACGGGCTCGGTTGCCTCGGTAAGTGGAATGGGAGGCACCGGCGCCGGCCTCGGCACGATTGCGGCGACTTACCTTACCGGTGTCGTATCGGACCGGTATTCGTTTGAACCGATTCTGATTGGAGCCAGTATCCTGCCTTTGGTGGCGATGGCCGCCGTGCTGCTGCTGGTGCGCAACAACGAGGCTGCGGAACGGGGTATCGTCAACCGGATTTAGACTCCCACGATCCGGCGTGCATCGGCAATCGTGTCCGCCGGGTTTGATATCCTGATGTCCGAGGAACAGCCATGTCCCAGAAGCCATCCGCCATCCCCGAAATCACGCGTCGCGAGGCCGCTCAGGTTGCCGGCGCCGTCGCCCTTTCGGCCCCCTTCATCTCCAGGGTGAAAGCCGCCAACAACCAGATCCAGTATGCGGTTATTGGCACGGGCGGCCGCGGCCGTTACCACCTCGATCATTGGCGCAAGGTGGACGGCGGACGCTGCGTCGCCATTTGCGACGTCGACGATGAAGCGATCAAAAAGGCTTTGGAAGTGGCTCCCGACAAGCCGCAGACCTATAAGGATTACCGCGAGCTGCTCGGCCGCAAGGATATCGACGCCGTGCAGATCGCCACGCCGCTCTACACGCACTTCCCCATCACGCGCGACGCCATGATGGCCGGCAAGCACGTGTTCTGCGAAAAGAGCCTGGTCTTCAAGCCGGAGGAAGTACATGCGCTGCGCGCGCTGTGCGCCGAGCGGCCCAAGCAGACCATGCAGGTCGGCCTGCAGCGGCGCTACAGCGAGTTCTACCAGACCGCCAGGCAGATGGTGCAGAAGGGCATGATCGGCGAGGTGACCAATGTGTACACACAGTGGAATCGCGTCGGTCTCGGCAAAACGTGGACGCCGCCAAGTTGGCGTTGCTTCAAAAAATATTCCGGTGGACTGGTCGGCGAGCTCGCCTCCCACCAGATCGACATCGCCGACTGGATGTTCGACGCCACGCCCGAGTTCGTGACCGGCGTCGGCGGCATCGACTATTACAAGGACGGCCGCGACATCTACGACAACTGCCAGCTCATCTTCAAATACCCCAAGGGACAGAAGCTGATGGGCAGTTACATCAGCACCAACAAGCATCTGGCTATGTTCCAGGGGACGCGTACCGAGTTCGGCGAGATGATCATGGGGACCCAGGGCACCATCGAGATCACCGTCGGCACCGATAACGAACCGGCCATCGGCGTCTGGTACTACGAACCGGGCCCGAAGGTCGAGAAGGCCGGCGAGGGCAAGGAGAAAGCCGCCGCCGCCACCGCGTCGCTCACCAGTACGGGCAAGGGTGGACGTCCGCTGCCGATTCTGTTGAGCAAAGATCAGATGTCCGACGCCGACAGCTTCCTGGCGAAGGAAATGAAGTTCGCCAAGCGCTGGCTCTATGGCAAGGGCATCATGACGCCCGAAGAGCCGAAGAACCCCGTCGATACGCAACTGGAATCGTTCCTCGAATGTATCCGCACGGGCAAGAAGCCGGTGGCCGATCTCGAGATTGGGCTCAATGACTCCACCGCCGTGATTCTGGCCAACCTGGCGATGGACGAAGGCCGGCGTGTTTTCTTCAACGAGATGGAGAAGATGGGGAAGACGCCCGAGCCCGCAAAGGCCGGGGCGGCGGCGAAGAAGGCATAGTCCCGCGCGCCAGTGCGGAGCGAACCCAGGAATGGACCGGATGCTCCACCGCCAGGTAGAGCAGCGCGGCGGCGGCGTTCATTGCCAGAAAGAGCGTGAAGGGCAGCCACACATTGTTGGGCAGCCTTGCGATGGCGAAATCGCCGATGACGCCGAGGTGTACCAGGTAGAACGCGTAGGACGCCTTTCCTAAAAACACCGCCGGCCGCGACGACAGCGCGCGGCTCAATCGCGTCGGTCCGGCGATCAATCCCGCAAACATCAGGCACACCCAAAGAGGCAGAACGAGGTTGTTCAGCACCATGCCTGCCGGATGGAACAGCCCGAATTTGTAAGGTGCGCCTCGCAGGGCTGCCAGACCGGCGAGCGTGATCAGGCAGCCCGCGAGCCCGGCGTAGGCCCACCAGCCTTTTGCCAATCGCTCCGGCTGCCGCCGCGCGAGCCACATACCGGCGATGAACTCGAAGCTGCGGCCAAAGAAGGTGTAGAGGATCACGAATTGGCTTCCGCTGAAGAAGCCATGAAACGGAATGGCGGCTCCGATCAGCATCAGCGCGCCGCCGGTCGCATAGAGCAGCACCTGCACCGGAACGGCGCCATACCGCGCCATGAGTCCGAACAGCAACGGCGCCATGAAATAGAAGGTCTCCTCCACGGTCAGCGACCACGCCTGCGGAATGCCGGAGAAATAGAACTCGGCGAAGAATCCTTTTGAGAGTGTGACGTTCAGGAAGGCTGTGAGCGGGCTGCCGGGTGGCCGCGCGAAGAGGAACGTGAGCAGCAGCAGGAACAGATAAAGCGGATAGATTCGCGCGGCGCGGCGCATCAGGTAGGGGATCCAGAATCGCCGCGAGCGCGGGTCCGCGTGGTCCGCGTAGTTGTAGGTAATGAGAAATCCGCTCAGCACGTAAAATACGGTGACGCCAATGTGCCCTTCGGTCAGAAGGCTCGCCACCGGTTGCGAAATCAGTGCCGCGGCGGGAGTGTAGTGATGCAAAAAGACGAGGTAGGCGGCTAAGGCACGGACACCGGTAAGGGCGGGGAATTTTTCGTGCAAGTTCTATTGTGGCTGATGGTGCGTCTGGATGTGCCAAGCCGGCGCTTGGCGCCGGGATCCTGGTTCGCGCGGCGGATGAGCAAAGCGTGGGAGAAAAGGCCTATGTAGGGAAGGTCGCGGCCGGACGATTCCCTCTAGTGAGCTATACTCCTGGCGTGGCAGCGCCAGTTCCATCCCAATCGCTGGACCGCCTTGTCCGCGTCGCTGATAGTGAATTAAAGGCGAATCTCTCTCACTATCTGGACCGCGCAGGCAATGGTGAGGGTTTCGTCATCTATCGCGAAGACCAGCCGATTGCCGAGCTGCGTCCGGCAAGAAAGCCGAGAACGATCGGCTGGGCCAAGGGAGAGATCACAGTTTCGCCGGACTTCGATGACGCTTTGCCGGATGATTTACAGAGCCTGTACGAAGGTCGTTAACGGTGCGCCTGCTGTTGGATACATGTACGTTCCTGTGGTTGGCGGCTGATCACGGCAGACTCTCGCCGCGTGCGCGATCCCTTTTCGCGGATCCCTATGAGGCCACCCGCGGAGATTCTGGGTCTCCGCGACCATCAGATTCAAGTACTACCGTTCTCGATGGAGGCCGCTTTACAAATCGCCACTCTACCGCCTCATCATAAGGATCCGTTCGACCGTATGTTGGTCTGCCAAGCGGTCGCGGGCGGCTTCACCATCCTGACGCCCGATCCGGAATTCCAGAAGTATGCCGCTCAAGTGGTCTGGTAAAGCCGCCCCCTTGCTAGAATTGGGAATCCATGCGTTGGAGCCAGTTGTTTATCCCGACCTTGCGCGAGAATCCCGCCGAGGCCGAAGTTCCGAGCCACCAGCTTTTGTTGCGCGCCGGCTACGTCCGCCAGCTTGCCGCCGGCATCTATAACTACCTCTTCCTCGCGCAACGGTCGCTGAACAAGATTCAGGGCATCGTGCGCGAAGAGATGGATGCCATCGGCGGGCAGGAGATGTACCTGCCGGGTTTGAACCCGGCCGAGGTGTGGCAGGAATCCGGGCGTTGGGACGTGATGGGCGACAACATGTTCCGGCTCAAGGATCGCTGGGGCCGCGACCTGTGTCTGGGCATGACTCACGAAGAGATCATGACCTACATCGCGCGCGGGGAGCTGCGCTCCTATAAGCAACTGCCGCAGCTTTGGTATCAGATCCAAACCAAGTTTCGCGATGAGCCGAGGCCGAAGTCCGGCTTGTTGCGCGTGCGCCAGTTCCTGATGAAGGATTCCTATTCCTTCGATATGGACCAGGCCGGACTCGACGCCGCCTATCAAAGGCACTACGACGCCTATTGCCGCATTTTCGACCGCTGCGGCTTGAAGTACACCATCGTGGAGGCGCACTCGGGGGCGATGGGCGGTTCGCAGTCGCATGAGTTCATGGTGGCGTCGGATGCGGGTGAGGATTTGATCGTGGTCTGCGCGAAGACCGGCTACGCGGCCAACATGGAAAAGGCCGTGTCGCGTGCCAGCGCGCCGTCTGCGGCCGATCCCGAAGGCGATCTGGCCCCGGAGGAATTTCACACACCAGGGAAGAAGTCCATCGAAGACGTCTGCGCTTTCGACGGCTTGCCCGCCACTTCGCACATCAAGAGCCTGGTGCTGGTAGCCGACGACAAGCCCGTGCTGGCGCTGCTGCGAGGCGATCATCAACTTTCCGAGCCCAAGTTCGAAGCGGCGGTGAAGGCCAAAACGTTCCGGCCCGCGCATCCGGCCGAGATCGAACAATGGATGGGGGCCGAGGCCGGCTCGCTCGGTCCTGTGGGCGTGCGCAACATGCGTGTCATCGCCGACCGGGCTCTGGAAGGCCGGCGCAACCTGATCGCGGGCGCCAACAAAAACGACTATCACCTG
The DNA here is from genome assembly GCA_902826685.1 of uncultured Acidobacteriota bacterium. Lineage (GTDB taxonomy): Bacteria > Acidobacteriota > Terriglobia > Bryobacterales > Bryobacteraceae > CADEFT01. Next base: position 270,668 of record CADEFT010000001.1, on the reverse strand, counting down.
CGGAACGTGACGCCGGGGCAGCACTTCAAGGTCGAGTACTTCGATTTGCGGCAGGTGATGGCGGGCGATACGGAAGTGGAAACCGGGGAGCCGCTGGAGATCGTGAAATCGCTTGAAATCGGCCATATTTTCAAGCTCGGCTACAAGTATTCGGAGTCGATGGGGCTGAAGGTGCTCGATGCGCAGGGCAAGGAAGTGACGCCGATCATGGGCTCCTATGGCATCGGCATCGAACGGATCCTGTGCTCGGCGATCGAGCTCTATCACGACGCCGACGGGATGATCCTGCCGCCGGCGATCGCGCCGTTCGGATTGGTGATCACCCCGGTAAACTGGAACGACGCGGGCCAGCGCGAGGCGGCCGAAAAGCTCTACGCAGAGGCGAAGCAGGCGGGCCTCGATCCGCTGCTCGACGATCGCGACGAGCGGCCCGGCGTGAAGTTCAAGGACGCCGATCTCATCGGCATTCCCTATCGCATCACGATCGGGAAAAAGCTGCCGCAGGGCCTGGTGGAACTGGTGAACCGCAAGACGAAGAAGGCCGAGGAAGTGACTTTGGCCGGAGCGATCGCCGCCGTGACCAAATGAACGTGCGCGGCGAGTTTCCGGCGCTCGAACGCTGGACGTACCTGAACACGGCCACCTATGGGCAGGTTCCCAAGCGCGCCGTGGAGGCGAGCCTCCGGCACTACGAACGCCGCAACGAGCTCGCCTGTTCCGATTTCCTCACATGGTTTGACGACCTGGACGGCATACGCGCGTCCATCGCACGGCTGATTCATTGCGAACCTTCCGATATCGCCTTCTTTCCGAACGCAGCGACACCGCTTTCGCTATTAATCAACGGCATCGATTGGAAGCCGGGCGACCGTGTGTTGACGTTTGAGAACGAGTTCCCCAATCATCCGTACTGGGGCGAAATGCTGGCCGCGCGCGGCGTGCATTTCGACGAGGTTCCTTTCGGCGAATGGCGCGCGGCGTGGCGGCCGGAAACGCGGCTGATGATGGTCTCGACGGTGAACTACACCACCGGCCAGCGGGCCGATCTGAGCGCCTTGCCCACCGGCACGCTGCTTTATGTGGACGGGACACAATCCCTTGGCGCGTTGCGCTTCGATTGCGCCGCGATCAAGCCCGATATGTTCGCGGTGGATGGCTACAAGTGGCTGCTGTGTCCCAACGGCGCGGGGTTTGCCTATATCAGTCCGGCGGCGCGAAAGTGGCTGCAGCCGGCGGTGGTGGGATGGCGCAGCGACCGGCGCTGGCGGCAGGTGAGCGCGCTTCATCACGGTAAGCCGGAGTTCGCCGATTCGGCCGAAAAATATGAAGGCGCGATGCTGCCGTTCCCGGTGTTGTATGCGATGGGCGCTTCCGTCGAGATGATGCTCGAACTGGGGCCGGAGGCGATCGAGGCGCGCGTGCTCCAACTGGCGGACTATGCGCGAGGGAAGTTGGAATCCTTGGGCGCGGCACTGGTGCCGAGTCCGCTGCCCTCGGCCATCCTGGCGGCGCGATTTGAAGGACGCGACGCGGTGGACCTGGTGCGGCGGCTGGAGCGGCAGCGCATTCTGATCGCGGCCCGGCACGGCAATCTGCGCATATCGACGCATTTCTATAACAACGAACAAGACGTGGACCGGCTGATAACGGCGTTGCGGGCGATGCTATGACCCAGGAACCCCAGCGCGAACTTACTTTCAAGTCGGTCGCGCTGGGCCTGTTTCTGGCGTTCGTGTTCGGCTCGGCCAACGCGTACCTGGGCATGCGCGCCGGGCAGACGGTGGCGGCCACGATCCCGGCGGCGGTGATCGCGCTGGCGCTGTTCCGCCTGCCTGCGTTGAAGGGCACGGTGCTCGAGCAGAACATCGTGCGCACGGCGGCCAGCGTCGGCGAAGCGCTGGTGGCGGGCGCTATCTTCACGCTGCCCGCGTTCCTGTTGGCCGAAGTGGATGGGCGAAGGCTGTGGGCCGATCTGCGCGCGCATTACTGGGAAGGCTCATTCATTCTGCTGACCGGCGGGCTGATCGGCGTGCTGTTCATTGTGTCGTTGCGCCGCGCGCTTTGCGTGGACGCCAAGCTCCCTTGGCCGGAAAGCGTCGCCAGCGCGGAGATCGTGAAGGCCGGTGCCCAATCGGGCGATGCGCCGCGCACCATTTTTTCCGCCATGGCTTTTGGCGGGCTCATTCAGTTTTTGAAGTCGGACAAGGGCTTTCAACTCTTCCGTGAATACAGCGAAGGGTTCCTGGCCTTTCCCCGCTCGGTGCTCAATGGCGTGCCGCGCGCGGGCGGAATCCCGTGGTCGACACCGGCGCTTTCGCCGGCGCTCACCGGCATCGGCTACATCATCGGCTTCGAGGCTTCGGCCATCAACTTCTGCGGTGGCTTGCTCGCGTGGTGGGTGCTGATTCCGCTATTGCTGTTCTTCGACCCAAACACGCAGCCGGACGCGGCGGCGGAGTTGTGGCGCGGCGTAGTGCGTCCGATCGCGGTGGGCGCGATGCTGGTGGCGGCCGTTAAAACGATGTGGTCGATTCGCCGGTCGCTGGCCGAGTCGTTCCGCGGAGCCCTCGGCGGCGCGGCGGCGAAACGCGCCGAAAGCGTGGAACGAACCGAGCGTGACCTGCCGATGCGTTGGGTGGGATTGGGCATCGTGGCGCTGCTGATCCCGATCACGGGTATCTATTACAACTTCACGGGCAGCCTGATGGCCGCCGCGCTCATTTCGCTGGTGATGGCGCTGGTGGGATTTCTGCTCTCGGCAGCGGGCGGCTATCTGGTGGGCCTGGTGGGCAGCTCCAACCAGCCTCTGTCGGGACTCACGCTTTCCGCGCTGATCCTTTCGGCGCTGGTGATTCTGGGCATCGGCGTGACGGGGGCGGCGGGCGTGGCGGCGGTCATCGGCGTGGCGGCGGTGGTCGCCTGCGCGTGCAGTGTGTCGGGCTCGCTCATTCAGGATTTGAAAGCCGGGCACCTGCTGGGCGGCACGCCATGGAAGATGGAACTGGTGGAACTGGTGGCGGTGGCGCTGCTGTCGTTCTTCCTGATGGGGCCGATCATCGCGCTGCACGAAGCCAATCTGGCAACCGGCGGCATCGGCGGGCGCGCCCTGCCCGCGCCGCAGGCTGGACTGATGGCGCAACTGGCCAAGGGCATCGTGGGTGGGGAGATGGCCTGGGGGCTGCTCGCCATCGGCGCCGCCTTCGCGGTCGCGCTGATCCTTGCCGGCGCGCGGGCGCCGATGCTGGTGGCGGTGGGGATGTATCTGCCGTTCGATACGAGCTCGGCCATTTTCCTGGGTGGGCTGTTCAAGTGGATTTCGGACCGCATGACGGCTCCGTCGGACGCGGCGCGAGTGGAAGAGAAGGGCACGCTCATCGCGTCCGGCCTGGTCTCCGGCGAAGCGATTATGGGCATCGTGCTGGCCGTCACTTTTCTGGCTGGCGTGCCGTCATTCGGCTCTATGCCCGGGTTCGACGGCCGGGGCGGATGGCTTTCGACGATCGGCTTCGCGGCTATGGCGTACGTGCTGGTGTGGATTCCCAGGCGCCGCGTATCCTGACGGCCGCCAGCGGATCAAGCATGGCGGCGAAGCGAGTGGAAACGTTGTGCGCTCCCGCTCTCGTTCGGCTCCATGCCCAGGTTCGACGGCTATGGCGTACCCGCCGTCGGTGATTCCCAGGGCCGCGCATCCTGACCGCACCAGCGGATCGAGCATGGCGGCGGCAGCGAGTGGAACGTTGTGCGCTCCCGCTCTGGCCGTCGCTCGGCTCCATACCGGGGTTCGACGGCTATGGTGTGTCCGCTGTTGGCGATTCCCAGGCGCCGCGTATCCTGACGGCCACCAGCGGATCGAGCATCGCGGCGGTAGCGAGTTGCACGTTGTGCGCTCCCGCTCCCAACCGCGCCGCGACATCGGAGGCCGTGGAGACGCCGCCGACCCCGATCACCTTCAGGTTCCAGCCGCGGCGCTTCACGATGCCCGCGATGCGTTCGAGCTCCACCTGGCAGCCGTCGCGAATGCATTCCCCGCCAATGCCGCGCGGCAGATCGTCGAACAGCGGCCGGCCGTTGGCATCGCGCACGCGCGCGGTAATGCTGTTGGTCGTCGCGATGGCGTCCACATGGGGCGCGACGGCTTCAAGTACAGCCTCGGCCTGTTCGCCGGTTGAGAACAATCCGATCTTGAGCGCCAGCGGAACGCGCGAGCCGAGTTCGGCGCGCATCGCCGCGGCGATGGCCTGAGCCGATTCGGGCGACGTGTAGAGCATGCCTTCCTGGCTGCAGACGTTGGGGCAGGATAGATTGGCTTCCACAACCTGCGCGCCCGCGTCCCAGGCCCAGCGGCCGAGTTGAGCGAAGTCGCGCGCCATATCGGCGAGAGTCCAGTGAGGCTCGGGGGAAGCGACCACCGATACCGCGAGCACCTGGCGAGGCTTCAGGCGCCGTCGCGTCCAGCCGATGTCTTCGCGCCACACCCGCGGCTCCTTCGAAGGCATGCCGAAAGAGATCGCCCACGAGGAGCCAGGGCCTTCCGTCACGTCTCCATTATTGGCGTTGAGCGAGGCGGCGTGCACCGGTAGAAGATTGGGCGGCGCGTAACAGGCGCGATAGGACGAACGCACGGTCTTGTACGTGAGTGCGTCGAATCCGAGCGCGGCGTAGTAGGCGATCCAACAGCCGTTCAACAGCGGGCCCGCGGGCATTCCGAGCGGCGATTCAACAGGCAGGCCGCAAAAATCCCACTGGCCGGGCACTGGCGGCACGTCCACTTCGGGTGTCTGTGACGGCGCATGGGCGTAGTTCCAGTCATAGGATTCATCGATACGATAACGTTCCATCAGTTGAGATAGAAGAATTCGTTGCTGTTGAGCAGAACCAGGCAGAAGGCTTCGAACGCGCTCTGTTGCGCGCCGCCGTAACCATCGAGGAACGCGGAGGCGGCTTTCCGCTCTTCCGCTTCCGGCGCCCGCTGCAGCGCGATCTGGTAGGCGCGTGCGATGCGCGCTTCCCAGCCGGCCGCTTCCTGAACGACCCGGGCGGCGAGGCCGCGCGCCTGCCGATGGGTGAAGTCGCCGTTGAGAAATGTCAGCGCCTGAGGACCAGTGGTGGAAACGGTACGCTGCTCGCAACTGGAGGCCGTATCGGGCGAATCGAGCGCTTCGAGCTCCGGTACCGCGAGGCTGCGCTTCACGAAGATATACACACTGCGCCGGGAGGCCTGATCCGCGGCGGACTTGCCCCATCCGTCACCTGGCCTCGACTGGCCTTCGAGCACGGCCCGCGGAAGTTCCGGGAAGATGCTGGCACCGCTCATCTGCGAATTGAGGTGGCCAGCGGCGGCGAGCATGGAATCGCGCACTGCCTCGGCATCGATGCGGCGCGGCTTCCAGCGCCACAGCAGCGAGTTGCCGGCATCGGCCGCGCCAGCCTTGGCATTCCACTCGGAAGTACGCTGGAAGGCGGCGGAGTTCAGGATGAGGCGCTGGATATGCTTGACGCTCCAGCCCGAGTCGATCAGCTCGGTGGCCAGGTAATCGAGCAGTTCGGGGTGCGTCGGGCGCGCGCCGGCGACGCCGAAATCGTTTTCGGTGGCGACCAGGCCTTCGCCGAAATGCCATTGCCACAGGCGATTCACGATGACGCGGGCAAGCAGAGGATTGTCGCGCCGGGTCAGCCATTGCGCAAACCAAAGGCGGCGGCCGGAGGAACGGGCTGTGGCGGCGGGCGGTGCGGCGGCGTCACCGGCGATCACCGTGGGGACGCCGGGCGCCACTTCCTCGCCGGGCCTTGAAGGATCGCCGCGTTCGAGCAGGCGCGCCCTTGGCGCATCGGGACCTTCCTCGTACCAGACGTAGGCGCGTGGCGGCTCCGGAGAGCGGGCGGCATCGATGGCGGCGATGTCGCGCTTCCATTCGTCGAGCTGTCCGTTCTCGACCGCCGTTGCCTCGGCGCGCAGGGCCGTATCCAGTTGCGCGTTGAACTTTTCAACGACCTGCTTTTGCTCCTTGTTGCGGCGCTTCTCTTCGGTGGCGAAAGCGAGCACGACCTCGGCGTGATCGAGAAAGCTCAACGTGGCTTGGGTTCGTTCCGCTTTATGAGCGAAGAGGCGCTTCAGCAGATCCTTGCGCTGCGTTTCGATCTTCCGCTCGACGTCTTTGACGAGGCCGTCGGCTTTCTCTTTCTCCCGGGCGTAGGAGGCCAGTTCCGATGCGGTACCCACCAGGCGATCCAGATCCTTGCGATCATCCTGCGGACGCTTGAGCGGCGTGAACACCGAAAGCACGCGGTAGTAATCCTTCTGCGAGAACGGCTCGAACTTGTGATCGTGGCAGCGCGCGCAGCGCAGAGTCAGGCCAAGGAAGGCGGTGGAGGAAGCGGCCAGGATATCGTCAAGCTGGTCGTAGCGATCCTGCGCGGGCTCGGCGGGTTCATCGTCCCAGGTGCCCAGGCGCAGGAACGTGGTGGCGATCTGCGTCTCGGCGTTCGTGTCCGGGAGCTCGTCGCCCGCCAGTTGTTCGGTGACGAAGCGGTCAAACGGCTTGTCCTGATTAAAGGCTCGGATGACGTAATCGCGATAGCGCCAGGCGTGCGGCTTGGTGCCGTCGCGCTCATAGCCGTTGCTTTCGCCATAGCGCACGGTATCGAGCCAGTGGCGCGCCCAGCGTTCGCCATATTGCGGGCGGGCGAGCAGCGATTCCACCAGCTTGCGCCACGCATCGGGCGAGTTGTCGCCCAGGAAGGCGGCCTGTTCGGCGGGCGAAGGCGGCAGTCCCAGAAGATTGATGTAGGCGCGGCGCAGCAGCGTTTCCCGGCCCGCTGGGGCGGCGGGGGTGAAACCCCTGGCTTCGAGCGCGGCCAGCAGGAAGTTATCGACGGCCGTCCGCGCCGTGCCTTGCACGCGAGGAATCGGCGGCCGGCGCGGCGATTGAAAAGACCAGTGGGACGCCGGGTCCTGGGCGATGGGCGAGGCTTCGGCGCCCGAGTCGATCCACTCGCGCAGTACGGCTAATTCAGATGCCGCCATCTTTTGTTGGCCCGGCGGCATGGAACCCTCGGTGATGCGTGCGATCAGCAGGCTGGCTGAGGATTTGCCCGGCGCGACGGCGGGGCCCTTGCTGCCGCCTTCGAGCATTGAAGGAAGGGTGCGCAGGTCGAGATTGCCCATCTTGACCGCGGCGCCGTGGCAGCTCAGGCAATGGCGCGCCAGCAGCGGGTAGACGTCTTTATCGAAGCGGGGTTTGGCGGAGAGGGCGGCAGCGCAGAACAGGGCCAGACAGAAGGATCGCCGCATACCGAACCGATCGTATCATGGTAAACTTCGGTGGAGTGGCCAGGTAGCTCAGTTGGTAGAGCAGCGGACTGAAAATCCGCGTGTCGGCGGTTCAACTCCGTCCCTGGCCACCACTTCCGCCTTTTCAACCCGGCCCGGCTGCGCGGCGTGTGCCAGGCAGGCAGCATTCGGGCGTACACAGATCGGGGCGAAGGCCTTCTCCCCGCCGCCGTTCATCCACCAGATCGCCAATCATCGAAAGGAACAGCGGATGCAGGCCCGCGGTGGCAGCGCGGCGCATGACGACGCCCAGCTCCTCGCACAACTGGCGCGCTTCGGTGTCGAGATCGTAGAGCACCTCCATATGATCGGAGACGAAACCGATGGGCACGATTCCGATTTCGCGCACGCCACGGGCGTGAGCCTGGCGGATGGCGTCGAGAATGTCGGGTTCGAGCCAGGCCACCGAGGGCGGCCCGCTGCGGCTTTGATAAACAAGGCTCCAATCGGAGATTCCGGCGAGACGCGCGACCTCGCGGCACGCCTGCTCAAGCTGCGGGACGTAGCGGCAGCCACCGGCCATGCCCATCGGGATGCTGTGGGCGGTGAATAGAACCAGCGGCGCGGTGAGGCGGCCGATGGCTTCGCGCGTCTGGGCGGCGACGGCGCCGAGAAAATCGGGATGATCGTGGAACACGCGGATCTTCTCGATTTCCGGCGCGCCTTCGCCCACCTCGGCCTGTGCCCTGGCGATATCCTCGCGATACTGCCGGCAGCCCGAATAGGAGCTGAACGCGGAGGTCGCAAAGGCCAGGGCGCGCTCGATTCCATCGGTTTTCATCGCGGCCAGCGTATCGGCGAGGAAGGGGTGCCAGTTGCGATTCCCCCAATAGACCGGCAGGTCGAGCACGCCGCGGAGCGCCTCCGCCAGCGCTCGATTCTGCGGATTGATAGGACTGCGGCCGCCGAAGTGGTAATAATGTTCGGCCACTTCGAGCAGACGTTCGCGCGGCACGTTGCGGCCCCTGGTGACGTTTTCGAGGAATGGCATCACGTCTTCCGGCTTTTCCGGTCCGCCGAAGCTGACCAGTAGAAACGCATCGTAGGAATTCATAAACTCTCCCGCAGAATCTCAAGCGGCTTTTGGGCCAGAATGCGGCGGCTGGCGATCCAGCCGGCGGCGTTAGCGAGCAGGGCCGTCAACAGCACGGTTACCAGGTAGGGCACAGGCTCGAAGCGATACTCCACCTGGAAGAGACGATTGAGCACGAGCCAGGAAAACGCCGCCGCCAGCAGGCTGCCCAGAATGCCCGCGGCCAGGCCCAGGATGGAAAATTCAACCGAGAACAGGCGCGCGATGCGGCCCCTGGTGGCGCCGAGCGTTTTCAGAATCACGACTTCGCGCACGCGCCGGAAGCGCGTACCGGCGACCGAGGAGGAAAGGATGATGGCGCCGGCGAGGATGGCGAACGCGGAAACGAAGCGGATGACAAGGGCGATCTGATCGACCACGTCCTGCACGATGGCAAGCACATCGGCGCCATTGACGACAGTGACGGTGGGGAAGCGTTCGAAGCTCACCCGCTGCAGTTGCGGCACGGCGGCGGGCTTCATGCGCACGGCGGCGAAGTAAAGCACCGGGGCGCCCGCGAGCGCCTTTTCATTGAAGAGGAAATCGAAGTTGGCGCCCAGGCGCACGGCTTCGGAGCGGTAGACGCAAACCACGCGCGAGGCGACGGCCTTGCCTTGCACATCCCAATCGAGCTGCGTGCCGACCTTCACGGGCAGGCCTTTGGGCACTTCTTCGCTCACGCAGAGTTGCGCGAATTCAGGATCGGGCGGGAACCAGCGGCCCTCGGTCACCACGGCCTGGGGCGGCGGCGCGGCCGACCATGAGACGGTCCGTGTGCCTTGAAAGCGCCGCGCGAAACCGCGCAGCGGAAAGCTTTCCACCGGCCTGCCATCGACGCGCAGCAGGCGCGCGGAGACGGCGGGAACCAGGTCGGCCCCTGAGGTCACTCCACCCTGCGCCCGCAGCAGGTCCTGCACACCCGCGCGATCCTTCGGTGTGATGTTGATGAGGAACACGTTCGGCATGTTGGGTGGAGCCGAACTGGCGAACTGCGAAAGCATCGACTTCTGCAGCAGGTAGATCGTCAGGGTGAACATGACGCCAAGGCTCAGCGCCACCAGCAGCGCCGGAGCCTGATTGCCGGGCCGGTAAACATTGGCCACGCCGTGGCGTGTGAGCGAAGGCAGGTTGGGAAACGATTGCGCCAGCCGCCGGATGGCGCGCAGCAGAAGAGTGGAAACGGCGGCCAGAAGCGCGATGCTGATGAGGAACCCGCCGGTGAAGTAAAGCGCGACGCGTGCCGATTCGCTGAGCCACCACACGATGCCCAGGATGCCGGCGGCGATCAGAACGCCCGCTCCCAAGGCCGCGCCCGGGGTGCGCCGCGGCGCCTCCTGCATATCGCGCCGCAGAATCAGCGCGGGCTTGACGGCGCGGATGGAAAGCAGCGGCGGCAGAGTGAATAGCAGCGTGGTCAACAATCCGATGGCGAGACCCTGCGCCGCCGAAGCCGCATCCCAGCTCAGGCCCGGCGTGAGGTGGAAGTATCGCGCGATCAGGGCCGGAAACACGTACTGCACCGCGACACCGATGAGAATGCCGGCCACGCCGCCCGCCAGTCCAAGCATCAGTGTCTGAAGCGTATACACGTGGATGATCTGGCCGGAGCGCGCGCCCAGCGATTTCATGACGGCAATGGAATCGAGCTTCTGGCGCAGGTGCGAATGCATGGCCATGCCGACTCCGATCGCGCCCACGACGAGTGCGATCAGGCTCACCAGGCTCAAGAATATGGTGGCGCGCTCCAGCCCGCGCGTGATGAGCGGATGCGTTTCGCGGTAGTCGACCACCTGCGCTTCCGGAAACGCGGTGCGCAGGCGGCGGCGCACCTGCTCGACGGTGAGGGAGCCGGGCTGGAGCCGGAAGAGAAATCGCTGCGCGGCGCGGCTGCCGGCGACCAGCAGTCCCGCGCGGTCGAGCGCCTGGCGGCTCATGAGCACGCGCGGGCCGACGTTGAGCGAGCCCGCCATGCGATCGGGTTCCAGGACGACGGTGGCGGCGAGGCGAAACTCCGCGTCGCCGATGGTCACCTTGTCGCCGCGCTTCAGATCGAGCCGCACCAGCAGATCGTCGGAAGCGGCAATGGCGTCTGGTTGCAGGGTCTCGCCGAGCGGGGCCGGCGGATCGAGTTTCAACTCGCCGTAGAAGGGATAGACGCCCGGGTCGACCGCCTTGACCGAGACCAGCACGGGCGGTTTACCGTCCGGCGAGGCGAGCATGGATAGCGATTCGGTGATCCAGGTTTGCGACACGCCGGCCTGGGCGAGTTCGGCCATCGCCGCGTTCTGGCGCTCGTCGGGGAGGGCGAACTGGCGGGCGGTGAGATCGGCTGCCATGAGCTTGCGCGCATCGCGCAGCAGCATGCCGCGGAAGGCTTGAGAAAAGCCGCGCACGCCGGTAAGCGCGCCGACGCCGAGCGCGATGGCGGCCACCACGAAGATCAGCCGGGCCGACGACGCGCGCGCCTCGCGCCAGGCGATCTTCCACGCCGTGGACCACAGAAAGCGTCCCGTCACCGCAGTTCGTCTCCGGCGATCCGGCCGTCGCGCAGGCGCAGGATGCGGCCGGCATGAGCGGCCAGCGACTCATCGTGCGTGACCAGAACGAGCGTGGTTCCCTCGCGCTGGTTGAGAGCGAGCAGCAGTTCGAGCACATGGGCGCCGTTGGAAGAATCGAGATTGCCCGTGGGCTCATCGGCCATCAGCACCGGCGGGCGGCCGATAAAGGCGCGGGCGATGGCCACGCGCTGCTGTTCACCTCCGGAAAGCTGAACGGGGTAATGTTCCTGGCGCGCGCCGAGACCGACGGCATCGAGCAGTTCGAGCGCGCGCGCCCGGCCGTCGCTCGATCCCGCCAGTTCAAGCGGCAGCAGCACATTTTCAAGGGCCGTGAGCGTGGGGATCAACTGGTAGGACTGGAAGACGAAGCCGATCTTGCGTCCGCGCACGCGCGCCAGCTCGTCTTCGGCGAGGCCGGTGATCTCTTCCCCGTCGAGCCGGATGCTGCCCGCCGTGGCCGAATCGAGCCCGGCCAGCAACCCGAGCAGCGTGCTCTTGCCGCTGCCCGATGGACCCATGATGGCGATGAACTGGCCTTTGGGGACGGCGAGATCGATGCCGCGCAAAATCTCAACGGTGCGTCCGCCGTTGGTGATGCTTTTCTGAAGGCCCGAGACTTCGATGATCGGCGGATTTGCCATTCGTGCCTGAAACCCCCATTATCGCAGGCGGGTCCGATGCGGACGAAATCCGGTAATCTTGAATTTGCCGATGCCGAACTCAGGCCGCCGCCTGCTCCAGGAGATCGAAACCACACACGCGGCCAACCCCACGCTCTGGTGGCTTGGCCGCTGCGGATTCGCGATCAAGTATTACGGCATCGTGTTCTACATCGACCCGGTGCTTGAGCCGGGCGGCGTGCTCGAAGCGGATGCGGTGAGCCACGCCGACATGATTCTGTGCACGCGGGCGGGACACATGCATCCGCCCACGCTGGCCGCCATCCTGAAAGCGTCGCCGCGAGCGAAGGTAGTGCTTCCCAAGAGCGCGGCTCAAGAGGGCGTGGCGGCGGGCGTGCCGCTCGAGCGGATGACAACGACGGATTCGGACCTGCGCATCGAATATTTCAAGACGGGCGTGTATGCGCGGGTGTATGCGGTGCCGGGCGCGCACCCGGATCTGGCCTGGACGCCGCTCGGCGGATATCCGAACCTGGGCTATCTGATCCGCTGCGGCGACACGACGATTTACCACGGCGGCGATGGAATGCCATACGAAGGTCTGCCCGCGCGGCTGCGTCCTTATAACGTCAAGGCGGCGCTGGTGCCGGTGGGGACGGACGGAGGTTTCACTCCGGCGCAGGCGGCGGAACTGGCGGCTTCCATCGGCGCGCGATGGCTTGTGCCGGCGCACCACGAAGGCACACCGCAAGCATTCCTCGATCACATGCTGTTCCACCAGCCCGGCCAGCGCTTCAAGATCTTCTCACCTGGCGAAGGCTGGCAGGTCCCGCCGGATAACGGCGAATAGGGCGATTATGCGCGAGGTGCTGCCCGTCCATGAGCCGCTGCTGGTTAATACGCTCGGCCACAGCGCGGGCACGCTGATCTTCGCCATCTTCGTTTTTCTGCTGCTGCGCGATCGAGCTGGCGCGAGACTTCGCGGCAGCCGACTCACGCTGGCCGCCGCGTCGCTGGCGCTGATCTGGAACCTGGCCTCGCTACTGGTCATGGCGGCCGATCCGCGCAGCCTGGCGGCGCAGGCGCTGGTGGCGCTCAGCTCTTCGGCGCTCAGCATTCTGCCAGGCGTGCTGCTGCACATCTCGCTCGGACCGCGCTTCGGGTGGATCCGCATGGCCGGTTACGCGCTGGCCGGCGCGACCGTGGTGATGCACACGGCCGAGGTTTTCTACAGCTCGCTCGACCTGCATTTCATGGCGCTCAATCTGACGACGTTCGGCTTCGGTACCTTGACCGCGGCCTCGATCGTGAGCCTGCTGCGCATGGCGCCGGGGGAAGAGCGGCGTCTGGTGCCGCGTCTGCTGGCGGCGATGTCGCTGTTTCTGTTCTCGCTGTCGCTGGTGCATCTGGGCGGGGTTCACACACACTCCTGGCCGATGGAGCTGATGGCGCATCACGCCGGCATCGTGCTGGCGCTGTTTGTGCTGCTGCAGGATTACCGCTTCCTGCTATTGGACGCGTTTCTGCGATTCCTGGTGAACATTCTGCTGGCGGCGGGTTTCGTGTTTGCCGCCGTGCGCGCTCGCGCGCTGGTAAGCTGGGCCGCGGGCGATCCGTTCCGCGACGGCATGCTGCTGGTGGGCTGCTGTCTTTCGTTCCTGCTCTATGCGTTCCTGCGCTCTCGCATCGATCATCTGTTCAGCCGCTTGTTGCTGGCGCGGCGGCAGGTTGGGACGGTGCTGCAGCCGATTCGCACCTACACGGGCGTTGAGGCGGAACTGGTGCCATGGGCGGCGCGCCTGGTGGGCGAATTCTTCGATGCCCCGGTGGTAAGCGCCGCGCGGCCGGAGCAGTCGTTGGCGATCGCGGCTCCGGTGAGCGATCTCGCGCCCGCCGATCGCGAGCGGCTGGAGCGGCTGGGCGTCGAGGCGGTGATTCCGCTGCGCTCGGCGGCCCGGGAAACCGGCTACATTCTGCTCGGGCGCCGCAGCGGCGGACGCCGGTACCTGAGCGAAGACTTCGCCGGCATGCGGCGAATCCAGGCGCAACTGGTGGAAACCATCGAGCGGCTGCATGAAGACGAGATGCGGCGGCTGGTGAACGAGGCGGAGCTGCGCGCGCTGCAATCGCAGATCCATCCGCATTTCCTGTTCAATGTGTTGAACACGCTGTATGGCGTGATTCCGCGCCAGGCCGAGGGCGCGCGGCGTACGGTGCTGAATTTGTCCGATATCTTCCGCTATTTCCTCAACACGGACCGCGCGTTCCTGCCGCTTGAAGAGGAGTTGCAGATTGTGCGTTCCTACCTCGAGATCGAGCAATTGCGGCTCGGCAACCGCCTGCGCTGGGAGATCGAAGTGGACGACGAAGCGCGGCGCTATCCGATTCCCATATTGACCGTCCAACCGCTGGTCGAGAACGCCGTGAAACATGGCATCGCGCCGAGCCCGGAAGGCGGTCTGGTGCGGCTCGAAGCCCGGGTGGAAGGCGAGGGCTTGCGGATTCGCGTGACCGATACCGGTGTGGGCTTTGTAGAAAAAGAGAGCGCCGGAGCCGGTGTGGGACTCGACAATGTGCGGAAACGTCTGCGCCTTTCCCATGGCACGGCGGCGGCGTTGAGAATCGAATCGGGCGCCGGCGGAGCGACGGTGGAATTCCTGCTGCCCGCCGACAAGACGGAGGCCGTGGCGCCATGAAGGTGCTGATCGCCGACGATGAGCCGGTGGCGCGGCTGGTGCTGCGCGAACTGCTCGAAGCCTGGCCTGGGATCCAGATCGCCGGGGAAGCGTCCACCGGCCTTGAAGCCGTGGAGCAAGCCGCGCGCCTGCGGCCGGACGTGATCCTGCTCGATCTGGAGATGCCGGGGCTCACGGGTTTTCAGGTGGCGCGGCGGCTGCGCGCAGGCGGGAAGCCACTGCTGATTTTCGTCACCGCCTATCAGAAACACGCACTCGAGGCGTTCGACGCGGGCGCGGTGGACTATCTGCTCAAGCCGGTTCGATCCGATCGCCTGGAGGTGGCGCTCGGCAAGGCGCGCGCGCAACTGGCGGGTATGCCGGGCGCGGATCCGGCCGTCGAACCTCGCAAGACCGCGGGCAAGATCGTAGGCAGGCTGGGCGGCGAAATGCATCTGCTCGACGCGGCGGAAGTGATCGCCTTTCAGGCCGAGGGCGATGTCGTGTACATCGTCACCGCCAAGGGACGGTTCTATGCCAACCACACGCTGCGTTCGCTCGAGGAAAAGCTGCCGCCGCATCAATTCCGGCGGATCCATCGCGCCACCATCATCAATGCCGATCACATCCGCAAGATCTCACCGCTGTCGAGCAAACGCTGGATGCTGCGCATGACCAACGGCATGGAGTTCGTCGTCAGCAAGCGCCTGACGGGTGTGGTGCGGGAGGAAACGGGCTGGTGAGGGCCGCCTCCGGACGGCGCCGGAGGCGAAGTGGGTCTTCCCCTTAACGAGCAATCGGGGCACACGTGATCGGAGCGCGAAGGCCCCGGCGCGTATCCAGAATCCCGCCAAAGGGAAGACCCGCCTTTATTAGTGACACGGCAGGCCGTATGTGTTTCACGAATTCTGCATGGAGTTGGCGTGCCATGAGGGGGTAGGCCGGTCGGTGTTAACCCCTAGCCAGGAGTTCGAGCGATGGCACAAGACCCGAGCTCGATCGAACGGGATCGGCGATGAAAACGTGAAAGGCTCCCGCCTGGCTCCAGGTTCGGGAGGCGGGTAACTCGTTCCAGAAGAACTGTTTGACGGCTTCGAGGGATTCGACTCCGGCGCGCGGGCTGATCCTTAGAGTCACTTCGGTTTGGGCGCCGCCTTCACCTTCAACCAGTTGATAGTCGCCCGCCGCGCCACCGAATCGCCGGGGCAACGCTACTTCGACCAGCCGCGTGAGGGCGGCGGCGGGAACGGCCGCGCCAAAGGCGGTCAGCTGGCCGAATGTGGTCAAGGATCTCAGCCGGCGGGTGAAACCGGCGCGCCGGAAACAGCAGTGGCAGGAGGCACGCTCGAGGGTGGCCGAGTCCGTCGTTTCGAAATTGATGAGGATCTGCGGCGCCATGGGCAGCAGCGTGGTGAACAGCAGCGAGCGGCGATGGCTGATGGCGGCTACCGAATCCTCGAAGAGATGGACGGTGGCGCCATCCTCCATTTCCCGGCAGGCGAAACCGATCGGGCCGATTTCGGGGATCGAATAAATGGGGAAGATCGCGGCGCCCGCCTGCCGCACGAGGGCGCGCTTGGCGGCAGTGACCGGTTCCCCGCCGGCGAAAAAGATGGCACCGGCGATGTCGTGGCCGTTGGCCAGCGCCGCTCCTGCGACGCGCGACGCATGGCTGGTCACCGAGCCGACGAAGCTGGCCGTGCCGTGCCGTTTCCGTTCGGCGATGAAGCGGGAGACGGCGCCATAGTCGTTGCCGGCAAACGGCGAGGGAAACGGAACCGCCAGGCCATGGACGCGGGCGACGGCGGCGAGAAACCCCGCGCCCAGCCATTGACGCCCGTCCTGGCCGCTAAATCCACCGGGAGCGAACCAGCGGTCGACAATCCCGCCGCGGCGGGCTGCGCGCAGGCAGTCGTGAATGGCCGCCTGGGCCGGCCAAACGGGTCTCACTTGAATATGAGCGCGTCCAGCAAGGCCAAACTCGCGCCGCCGCAGAAGCTCGTAGCCTTCGAAATAGCCGTTGCGCATCGCCTGCAGACTGCCCTCGGCCCGCCAGTGGCCGAAGCTGTTGGGCGAACTGGCGATCTCGCGGCCCTGCCGCACGATGGGCTTGGAGCAGCTACGCTCCTCCCCGGTGAGAAAGACGCCGTTGCGATGCAGCATCTGGAGCGCCGCCTCGAGGCCTTCGGCGAGAACGATCTCCACCAGGTCTTCATAACGGCAGCCGGCCAGGCGGAACATGTGGAAGTAAGGATTACCGGCGCGCTCGAACACGAAGCGAAGCACCAGATCGAGGAAACGAAGCTCACGCTGCATCAACTGGCGGCCCAGCCTGGCGATGGGATCGCCGGATCTCGGCGCCAGCGCGAGTTCCCGCACGCGTGCGGCCCGGCGCAGATAGTCGCCGGCCGCACCGTGAAAATAGCGTAGGACCGCAGTCATCGTTCCGTGGAGACACGCCGGATGGGAATGGGAGAAGCATACGGCAGGCGGCCGTATCCGTCAATCGAAGGATTCGCCCGAACTCCCAACCGTTCTGGGAATCCCGGCTGTCACACCGCGAATGGTTGGGGGGTAGAATCTCCACGACGTACGCCGAGCCGCTGGCCAGGTGCTTCGCAGGCATCCCGCTTCATCCAGGTGGCTTAGCCGACAACGACGAGTTCCTGTCTGGCTTCAGGCGGCAACGCGCGCAACGATTCCTCTCTTCGGTGCTCGAGTATCAATTGAATCGCGTCGCGTAGACTGGCGAGACATTCCTCGCGCGTTGCGCCCTGCCCATTCTCACCTGGAACCTCGGCGCAATAGGCCACGAACCACGGCCCATCCTCTTCCACAACCGCGGTGAATTCGTTGCGCATGCCACCATCTTAACGCGGCCCCATTGACTACGGAAGCCGGATTCGCAAGCCGCACCCGGAGACGCCAGGTCAGTACCCGGAAGGCTTAATCCAGTAGCTTTCCCGCCACCGGCCGCCGGGAGAGATCTTCTGCAACTCGGGGTATTGGCCCTTGTGGGCGAGGTTAAACGCGTTGGTGACCCCGCTCATCGGTTCAAAGCAGATGAAGTCGCGGCCGGGCGGCGCGTATACGACGGCGACGGGAAACTTCGGTCCGAAACGGAGCGCGATCTTCTTGCCGCCCCCTTCGACGGAAAACTCGCCGTTCGGGTCCACGCCGGCAAAGACGTCGTCGAATTGGCGGCCGGCGAGCTCGACTGGTTGCGCCTGTGTGTAGGGCGTGCGCGTACCGGAGGGGGTGAGCTTGCCGTTGAGCTCGACGTGCTCCTTCACCGGCAGACGCACTTTCCAGGAATCGCGCGGCACGCCGGGCAGCGTGAAATAAGGGTGATAGCCGATGGATACCGGCATCGCCTCCACGCTGTTATTCTCGATGAGGGTTTCCACTTCGAGCGCGCCATCTTTCAGGCGATACGTCATTTCGAGGGTGTGCGCGAAAGGGAAGTGCGCCATCCAATCGGGATAGCGCCACAGTTCCAGACGGCTGGTAATGGCGGCCTGCTCCTCACCGCCCATCAGCGATACCACCTGCCAGTGCGGCGTGTAGACCAGCAGCCCATGGATCGGCTGCTTCGCGCCGTCGAGCCGGTAGTTCTTCAAACCGGCATTCAGGTTGTACCTCTTGCCATTGGCCCAGAAACCTTCCTCGTCCAGCCGGTTGGCCCAGGGCGCCAGCAGCGGATTGCCGGCCATGGCGGGCTTGGCCTTGAGTTCGGCGACGGTCTCGTAGGGCGACCAGAAGACGCGCTGGCCGTTCACCGTCATGTCGTAGGAATTGTTTCCGATGGAGGGAGCGATGCGGACCATCGCCTTCGCCCTGGAGTCGGACAGTTCGATGATGTCGACTCCGCCGGCGGTCTGGCGTTCAGCCGTGTAGTTCATGAGGTTTTAATCGACGTCGAGTTTCTCGCGCAGGTCGAGCGCGGTGTCGTCCTGGCAGCACCAGCATTGGCCGGGCGTGTAGGTGCGGATAGCGCAGACGGCGCACCAATAGGTGACATAGAGGCGCTTGCCGTCCTTATGAACGAAGACGGCGCGTTTGTGAATGGGGTCGATGCGGAAGACGCCGCTTGGCAGGAAAGAGCCGAGGACTTCGAAATCGGCGCCGGCGAGACGGGGATCGCCGAGGACGCCGGTGGTTTGGCCGTCGCCTTCCAGGGCGACCGACTTTCCATCGGAAAGAGTAAGGGAGGAAGGTTTAGATTCGGTTTGAGTGAGCCGGCCGCGAACCGAGCGGGGCTGTGCCCGCAGAACCGTGGCGGAGGCCAGGCTGGATACCGCGAACTGCCTTCGAGTCACTCTTCCAGTCTAGCGCGCGGGGCGGAAGGAGCCGCCCCAGCGGTTTGAGATCGATCAGTCTTTCTGCGCGACGGTGGTCTTGGTCTGGCCGGCGGCCTCTTCCCACAGAGCGGCGTTACGGGTCGTCTTCCAGATGCCATCACCCCACCAGGCGCCGGGCGTCTGGGCTCCGGAAACGGCGACGGCCTTGCCGGTGCGCTGCTCGATCAGAGGCAGCACTTCGAAGGAGTCCTTGAGGGGGATCTCGAAAGTGGTGAACTGAAGATCGTCGCTTGGGCCGAAGAATTCGATGGTAAACGTACGGCGGCGCTCATTCACCTTGGGGATGCGGATGAGGGCATCCAGGCTTTTGTCCGCCACCTCGACATTCTTGATGCGGCGGTAGGCGATCGACCAGCTCGGCTTGCCGTAATGGAAGGTGAGGACTTCGGCGTTGTTCAGGTCGAGTCTTCCGGCGGTCTGTTTGGGAATGGCGGCGACGGTACCGCTGGTGTAGATGCCGGAGTAGTCGCGCGGCTTCTGTTCCTTTTGCTTTCCCGCCTTGCCCGCCTTCTTCCCGGTGGCGTGGGTGGGCGTGGCTTCGGTGGAAACTGCAGTCGTCCTGGCCGGAGCGGCCTTCTTTCCCTTGAACGGGTTGAGCTTGTTCCACGGCGCGGCCGTGGCGAGGCTGGCCGCCAGCGCGAATCCGAGTATGAGTGACCGGTACATACGTCTCCTTCCAACGGTTGATCGGCGGCCGGTCCCTAGAACTTTAGTAGCGGGCACGGGAAGCGAAATAGGAACGAAAATTAGCGGAACCGCGGGACGCCAACAGCGATATAATGAGGGGGCGCGTGCGACAGTCCACTCGAGCATTCAGGCTCCATACCCGGTCTTTGTCCCGGGTCGTGCTCTTCCTTTTGCTCGCCTTCTGTTCGTTTGGGCTGGATATCGAATCGGGCTGGGCGCCGCGCGCCGATGCTTCCCGGGGTGCCCCGCGACGGGGCCGGATCGCCCACTCCACCAACTCGGCACATTGCGTGTTCCGGGCGATGGAAGGGTTCCACACCGCAGCGCCTCCCTTTTTGGCCGAGGCCTGTGCGATCGAGATCCCGTCCGCGGTGCTGATCGCCTGTGGTTTGGTGCCGTCGCTCACTCCCGGTCCGGCGATTCCGCTGCCCGGTCCCGCCGCCGCAACGCGCGGCCCTCCCTTCACCGCCTAATCCATTTCCCCTACATTCCGATTACCTTCGGCTCGTAAGACGAGTCTGTTGGCGTGCTGAGTGATTGTCTACCGGCGCCGCCTGTTGGCGCCGATCCGTTAAGAGCGGAGTTTCTGCGAGATCTGTGAGGAGACTTTTCATGCAACCGAAATTTTCGGGCGACATCATGCCGTCCATCATTGTTTTCCTGGTGGCGCTGCCGCTCTGCATGGGCATCTCGATCGCTTCGGGCATGCCTCCGGCGGCGGGCCTGATCACCGGCATTATTGGCGGAATCGTGGTTGGCATGCTGGCCGGATCGCCGCTCCAGGTGAGCGGGCCGGCGGCGGGCCTGGCGGTTCTGGTGGCCGAAATCGTCCGGGAGCTTGGCCCGGCGGCACTCGGTCCCCTGTTAATCGCCGCCGGTATCATCCAGATCGGAGCGGGAATTCTGAAAGTGGGCCAATGGTTCCGGGCCATCTCCCCGGCGGTGATCTTCGGCATGCTGAGCGGCATTGGCGTCCTGATCTTCGCCAGCCAGTTTCACGTCATGCTCGACGACAAGCCCAAAAGCAACGGCGTGGTCAATCTGGTCACCATCCCGAACGCGATCTACCAGGACTTCTTTAACCCCGACGGCTATGCGCAGCACCATGTGCCGGCCATGCTGGGCCTGCTGACCATCATCACACTCATGAGTTGGAACCATTTCCGGCCGAAGGCTCTGCGCATGATTCCCGGAGCGCTGATCGGCGTCGTTCTGGCGACTATCGTGGCGGCCCTGATCGAAGCCAAGGTCAACTACGTATCGGTTCCGGCCAACCTGCTCTCGGCGGCCAACTGGATCACGCCGGCCGCGTTTGAGATGCTTACGCAGAAATCGTCGCTGGTCTTCGTGTTCACACTGGCATTTGTGGCGAGCGCCGAAACGCTGCTATCGGCCGCCGCCGTCGACCGTATGCACGACGGCCCGCGCACCGACTACGACAAGGAACTACGGGCGCAAGGCGTTGGCAACATCCTGTGCGGCATCGCCGGCTCGCTTCCCATGACCGGCGTGATCGTGCGCAGTTCGGCGAACGTGCAGGCCGGTGGCAAGACGCGCTGGTCCACGGTGATGCACGGTCTCTGGATTCTCGGCTTCGTCGCCGCCGTGCCCTTCATCCTCGAAAAAATCCCCGTTTCAGCGCTGGCGGCGATCCTGGTCTTCACCGGCTTTAAGCTGGTGGATTGGAAGAGCGCCAAGGCGCTGGCCAAGTACGGCAAGATGCCCATGTGGATTTACGGCGTGACGGTGGCCGGCATCGTGGGCGTGGACCTGCTCACGGGCGTGCTGCTCGGCATCGCGCTTTCCTTCGTCAAGCTGGTGCACACCGCGTCGCAGATCGATATCTGGGTCCGGCAGAGTCCGGAACAGCGGCGGGCCGACGTCCATATTTCGGGCGCCGCCACCTTCGTAAAACTACCGGTGATCGCGCAGACATTCGAATCGCTGCCGCGCGACATCTCCTGTCACGTTCACTTCGCGGAACTGGTGACCATCGACCACGCGGTCATGGATCTGCTGACTTCGCTTGAAGACGAGTTCGAACGAGGCGGCGGCCGGTTGATCACCGAGTGGGACCACCTGCACTCGCGCCACGAGAGCCTGCTTCCGAATCCCGCGCCGCGGCAGGAGGTCCGGGCGCTGTAGCGCCATCGCCTTTGAGCTGGTCAAACAGCCACCGGCGCGCGTCAAACCACTCCCGCTGAAACTTGCGCACGTTGATACCCATCAACTCGGCGGCCTCGTCGTCCGTCAGGCCCAAAAAATATTTGAACTCAACGATGCGGCACCACTCGGCGTTGCCCATCTTATCGAGCAGCACATCGATGAGCACCGCTTGTTCGAAATTGTCTTTCGGGCCCGCCAGCGCTTCGGCCGCCCCATCGAGTGGAACCTTTTCGCCGTTGCGGCGCGCCCGGGCGTAATCGATCAGATAGCGGCGCATGGCCCGTGCCGCCACCGCAAAAAAGTGGCCCCGGTTTTGCCAATCCTGATGGCGTGCCGAACTTAGCTTGAAATAAATCTCGTTGACCAGCGCGGTGGGATCGAGCGAATGCCCCGGCCGCTCCTTGCGCATTTGCATCTGCGCCAGCCGCCGCAACTCGGGCAGAACGATATTGAACAGCAGGTTCTCGGCTACCGGATCGCCTGCACGCCATTGATGAAGCAGTTGGGTGACCTCGGCTGGGTTTGGGGTCATTGGCGTTCCGGAGACCTATCAAAATATCACACTTGCCTGTCTCTCAAAGGCGACAAGCTATCCTAGGGCCAATGGTCGTCACTTCGCTGCAAACCGGTCGCATTCAAACGATTCACGATCCCCATGCCGCCAATCCCCAGGAACGCGGCTGGCGCACGGCCACCTTCAAGACCGCCGTCGAGGGTCCTCTGCGGCTGACGACGCTCGGCTTTGAGGGCGACCAGCAGGCGGACCGGCGCCATCACGGCGGCATCGACAAGGCCGCGCTGGTGTACAGCCAGGACCACCATGCAGGGTGGGAGGCGACTGGCCTGTTTGGCGGCCCGGTGCCGCCCGGCGCCTTTGGCGAAAACATTTTGGTGACGGGGCTCAACGAAGCCGGCGTGTGCGTCGGAGACATCTATTCCCTGGGCGGCGCCGAGGTGGAAATCTCCCAGCCCCGGCAGCCCTGCCGCACACAGTCGCGCCGCTGGAAGATTCCGGACCTGGTGGCGCGGATGGTTGAAGGCTGCCGTTCAGGCTGGTATCTGCGCGTGCGGCGCGAAGGCGAGGTGCGTGCCGGGGACCGGTTCGTCTTGCTTGAGCGTCCGTACCCGGAGTGGACCGTGGCGCGGGCGCACCAGATCATGCATTACGGCAAAAAGGATCGCGCGGCGAGCCATGCGCTGGCGGCCTGCCCGGCGTTGTCGGAATCCTGGAAGCAGACGCTGCTCGAGCGTTAAGCCGTCGCGGCGACATCCACCTGGAAGGAGCCGAGCAGGCGGTCCTCCAAGGCATAGTCGAGCGGGTCCTTTTCGCGCGTCTTGAGATACGCCTTATACGTCTCCTTCAGCCCTTCCTGGAACGGGATTGGTTTGAAACGCAGCACGCGCTGGGCCTTGGCGATCACCATGGTGATGGGCGGTAGATCGAAGCAGGAACCGAAATAAAATGGCGGGACAAGGGCGCTGCCGCCGGCCTGCAGGATGCGCTCCCTTGGAATGCGGACCAGGACCGGTTTGCGTCCCATCACGCCCGCAAAGGCAAGCACGGTATCGGTCTGCGTCAGCGGCCGGGAGTTGGCGATGTTGAAGGCGTGTCCAACCGCCGCGGGCTCCTCGGCCACCTTGAGGCATGCCGCCACCACGTCCTTGACGAACGCGAACTGCATGAGCCGGCGTCCATCGCCCGGAATGACGATAGGCCGGCCGTCGCGCAGGCGATCCCAAAAAAAAGCCTCGCGGTAATACGGATTGCCGGGCCCGTAGATAAATGGCGGGCGCAGCGTCACCACCGGCGTGCCGTAGCGCTGGTGCAGGCGGAACAGCATCCGTTCGGTCTGGGCTTTGTTGCGGATGTAGGGGTCGGGATGATCGTCGGGCGCCAGCGCATTGCCCTCGTGGTGATTCAACCCGTCGCCGTAGGCCGAGACGCTCGAAAGGAAAACGTAGCGGGTGAGGTTATCCCCACAGGCTTTTACGCAGGCCTCGACGTGAGCGGCCGTGGTGCCGCCGCGCTGCCAGTCGTAGACATTATCGAAAACGAGATCGAACTTCCGGTCTGCCAGGACGGCTTTCACCGCGGCGGGGTCGTTGCGGTCGGCCTGCAGATTGGCGACCTGCTTTCCCAAATCGTGCCCGGGCTTGCGATGGAGGATGGTAACGTCGTGTCCCGCTTTGCGCAAAGACTGAACCAGTACCCGGCCAACGAAAAGAGTACCTCCGACGACGAGAGCCTTCATACTCCGAAGTCTGGCGTCCCTAGGGCGGAGTTACGAGCGTCTTGGCTGAACAAACGGAATAGGCTCCTCGAATGGGTTGGCAGGGCGCGCGGAAACCGCAACGGTTGAAAAGAACGCCTGCGGGGCAAAATGCGCCAAATGCTATACTAGCATTTTCATGCCCTTGCGCGCGGCGCAGCCGATTCAAGCGGTGCTTGTCGACGATGAACAACTGGCCTGCGACGAGCTCAGCTATCTCCTCAAAGACTTTCCAAACGTGGAAGTGACGGCGGTCGGCCGCAATGGCCTCGAGGCCGTGCAGCTGGTCGAGCGGCTGGAACCGGACGTGCTCTTCCTCGACGTGCAGATGCCCGGCATGGACGGCATGAGCGTCATCCGCAAACTGCGCGAATCCCCCGAGCTGAACCTTCCCTACTTCGTCCTGGTCACCGCCTACGATAGCTACGCCGTCGAAGCGTTCCGGCTGGAGGCCATCGACTACGTGCTGAAGCCGGTGGAGAAAGACCGGTTGGGCGAGACGATTGGCCGGGTGAGCCGGTTCCTGGCCGATCGCCAGGCCGAAGCGGCGGCGGCCGGCAATCCGGTCCCTGGAGCGTCGAAACCCGCTCTGCAGCGCAACAAGGTGCTGGTCAAGAGCGGCCAGCGCAACTTCATCGTCGACGCGCAGGACATCATCTACGCCACCATCGACGACGGCCTGATTACGGTGGTCACTTCGTCCATCGAAGGGCAGTCGAATTACCGCACCATCGAGGAGCTGCAGTCGAACCTCGATCCGGATGTGTTCTGGCGGGCTCACCGCTCCTACCTGGTGAACATCAACCGCATCCGCGAAGTGGTGCCTTGGTTCAAGTCGAGCTTCCAACTGAAAATGGACGACAAAAAACAGTCGGAAATTCCCGTCAGCCGTGTGCAGACCAAGCGCTTGCGAGCCCTCCTGAAGCTCTGAGAAACCGCCCGCGGCGGGCGGCGGTAATCTAAAGCGAGACCATTCATGCTGGTGATTTCCGAGCGGCAAGTCCGGAACCTGCTCTCGCCCGACGATCTGCTTTCAGCGCTCGAACACGCGCTGATCGGATTCTCCTGCGGGCAGGCGGTGCAGCCCGTTCGCACCACCATCGACCTGCCGTCGCCGCACTCTTTCGCCTGCTTCATGCCCGCGTTCACGGCCAACCTGCTGGGCGCGAAAGTCGTTACCGTCTGCCCTGACAATTCGGATACTCCGACGCACGACGCCACCGTATTTCTATGGGACCCGCTGCAGGGCGGATTGCAGGCGATGGTGGGCGGCCGTTACCTCACCGAGGCGCGCACGGCGGCCGTCTCCGCGCTTTCGATGAAGGCATTGGCGCGAGACGATTCGGCCACGCTCGGCATTCTGGGCTCCGGCGTCCAGGCGCGCGGCCATCTCGAATTCCTGCCCCGCCTCCGCGCCTTTCAGCGCATCCTGGCCTGGAGCCCGAACGGCGATCGTCTGGAACGCTTCGTGAAAGAAAGCGGGGGAAAGGTGGAGGCGGCGCGGTCGGCCGAACAGGTGGCGCGCGCGGCCGATGTGCTGGTGCTGGCCACTTCCTCGCCGGTGCCCGTGGTGGAGGCCGGATGGATCCGGCCCGGCACGCACGTGATCTCGATCGGCGCGGCGCGGCCGGATCAGACCGAAATGGACCCCGCCCTGCTTCCCATGGCGCGTCTGTACGTCGATTCGTGCGCGGCGGCGCTGGTGGAATCGGGCGACATTCTGCAAGCCATCCGCCAGGGGCGTATCGCTCCCGATCATATCCGCGGCGAACTGGGGGAGGTGCTGGGAGGCAGCGTGCTGGGGCGTGAGACGGAGCGCGAGATTACGATCTTCAAATCGCTGGGCCTGGCGGTGGAGGATGTGACGGCGGCGGCGCTGGTCTATTGGCGGGCACGCGCGCTCGCGCCGGGCCGCGACGGCGAGCGGGTATACTCCTTAGGGTGAGTACGGCAAGATTGCGTGTTCTGATTTCAGCCGGGCGCATCGAGGCGCGCATCGCCGAACTGGCCGCGCGGATCGACGCCGATTATGAAGGCTCGGGTCCGCTCTATGTGGTCTGCGTGCTGAAGGGCGCGGTGCTGTTCTACGCCGACCTGGTGCGGGCGATCCGGCACCCGGTGCGTCTCGACTTCATCGGCATCTCCAGCTACGGGCGCGGCAAGACGTCGTCCGGCGAAGTGAAGCTCACCAAGGACCTCGACACCTCCATCGAAGGTTTCGACATCCTGATCGTGGAAGACATCCTCGATAGCGGCATCACGCTCAACTACCTGGTACAGATTCTGCAGCAGCGCAAGCCGAAGTCGATTCGTATCGCGGCGCTGCTCGATAAGCCGGAGCGCCGCAAGCGGCCGGTGCCGGTCGACTATGTGGGCTTTCAGATTCCCGATGAATTCGTGGTGGGCTACGGGCTCGATTACGCCGAGGATTACCGCCAGTTACGCGACGTGTGCGTGCTGGAGGAATCGTGAGCCAGGCTCCGGCGGAGATCTACCGCCAGCGTCTGGAGGAGCGCAAGGCTTTGGCGGCGCGGGAACAGCGCCAGCACATCACCATCGGAAACGTGCGGCTGCTGGTTGGCATTGGCGCCGCGGCCATCGCCTGGATGGTTTTCGCGCAAAAAACGCTGCCGGGCTGGTGCCTGCTGTTGCCGGTGCTGGCTTTCGTCCCGCTGGCGGTATGGCATGAGCGGGTGGTGCGGCGGCGGGCGATGGCGGATCGGGCGGCGCGCTTCTATGAACGCGGGCTGGCGCGTATCGAGGATCGCTGGACCGGCACGGGCGAGCCGGGCGATGAGTTTGAGGATCCGGAGCATCCCTACGCCGCCGATCTCGATCTGTTCGGCAAGGGCAGCCTGTTCGAGCTGTTGAACGCCGCGCGCACGCATGGCGGGGAGGAGCGGCTGGCCTCGTGGTTGAAAGGCGGCGCCGCCCGCGAGACGATTCTCGCGCGGCAGGAAGCGGTGACGGAACTGCGCGAAAAGCTCGATCTGCGGGAACACGTGTTCACGCTCGGCGAAGAGGCGCGCGGCAAGCTGCGCTCGCGGGCGCTGGTCGATTGGGCCGAATCGCCCGCCGTGCTGCCGGCCTGGCGTGGGCTGGCGCTGGCGGCGAACGTTCTGCTGCTGGCCGGATTCCTTTTCTGGAGCCGCACCGGACTGGTGACCGGCGTGATGCTGGCGGGGGCGGCGACGGCCGCGGTTGGCTTTCTGTTGCGCCCGCGCGTGCTCGCCGTGCTGGTGCATGTGGAAGAAGCGGTGGAGGAAATCAGCCTGCTGCGCGGATTGCTGCGGCGCCTGGAAGTGGAATCGTTCTCAAGCGAGCTGCCGCGGCGGCTTTCCGAATCGCTGCGCGGCCTGGGCGAGCCTCCGTCGGTTCCCATCGCGCGTCTTTACCGGTTGAAGGAACTGATCGACTCCCGCGATAACGTCGCGATGCGGACCATCGGCCCGCCGCTTCTTTACGGCACGCATCTGGCCTTCGCGGTGGAACGGTGGAAGGCGCGCAACGGTCCGCAGGTGCGCCGCTGGATCGATGCGGTGAGCGAGATGGAAGCGCTGCTGTCGCTGGCGGCGTATAGCTATGAACATCCCGCCGATCCCTTTCCGGAGATCGCCGCGGAGCGTGTATTCGATGGGGAGCAACTGGGGCATCCGCTGCTCGAAGCGTCGAAGTGCGTGCGCAATCCCGCGTATCTCGCGCCGGAGCCGCGGCTGCTGGTAATCAGCGGATCGAATATGTCCGGCAAGAGCACCTATCTGCGCACCGTCGGCATCAACGCCGTGCTGGCCATGGCGGGCGGCGTGGTCCGCGCCGGGCGCCTGCGTCTATGCCCGCTCGCCGTGGGCGCTTCGATTCGTATCAACGATTCGCTGCAGGGCGGCAGTTCGCGCTTCTATGCGGAGATCACCAGGCTGAAACAGATCGTGGATCTGACGGTGGACGGCGGCGGGGCGTTGTTTCTGCTCGACGAATTTCTAGGCGGTACCAATTCGCACGACCGCCGCATCGGCGCCGAGGGCGTGCTGCGAGCGCTGGTGGCACGCGGCGCGCTCGGCATGGTGACCACGCACGATCTCGCCCTGACGGCGATCGCCGAGAATCTCGGCCCGGCGGCCGCCAACTTTCATTTCGAGGACACCATGCGCGACGGGCGGCTGATTTTCGATTACCGCCTGCGCCCCGGGGTCGTCCTGAAAAGCAACGCCCTCGAGCTAATGCGCTCGATCGGTCTAGAAGTTTGAACGCTTCCTAGTACCGGCTGTCTCCGCTTGTGTGGGTATTGCCATCGCGGCTAGGTTAGGGTCATACTCACTACTTTGTTGCCTAAGCCAGCGGTCTCGGAATGAGCGATCAATCCAGCCCGATTCGAGTGCTCCTGATTGAAGATCACAGATTATTTCGCGAAGCGCTTCGCACGGTAATCGAGGCCCATCGGGATTTCCGGGTGATCGGTGAGACGGACTCCGTTCCACAGGCCATTCTCTTTCTCAAACGCCAGCCGGCCGACGTGGCCGTGGTCGATCTGAAAATGTTCGATCATACAGGCCCTGCCGGCGTACGCGCCCTGTTCCGTGACAACAACTCGCTGCGCGTGGTCGCGTTCTCAAACGAAGGCGATTCGGAAGCCCCGCTCGATATCGTGAAGGCCGGCGTGCACGGTCTGCTGCCGCGCAACACGACGTCCGCTTCGCTTCTGGACGCCATCCGCAGCGTTTCTCGCGGCGGCGTGTTTCTTGGCCCCGTCATCGCCGATCGCATCTTCAGCTCGTTGCGCGACGGCCACATGGACCGGCGCGTTCAGGCGCCGCCCGTTGCCGTCGCGGGGCTGTCTCCGCGCGAGGTGCAATTGTTGCGGCTGATCGCTTCCGGCAAGTCAAGCAAGGAGATCGCCGTGCTACTCGATCTTTCCGTGCAGACGGTGCGAACTTACCGCAAGAATCTGATGAAGAAAGTGGGCGTTGGCAACGCCGCGGAACTGACGCGGTTTGCGATGTTTCACGGCCTGGTCGGCCCTCGCCCCTGATCAGTTCTTCTCGCGAGCGGATAGAAATTCATCGCCGGCGCGCCAGGTCGGCATCTTTTCGGAGTTGGCCACTTCGAGTCCCACCGCGAATCCGAAGCGGGCGATCTCTTCGATGCCTGAAAAATCCCACGAGTCGCGATATTCATCCGACGGCTGGTGATAGTGGTTCGAGTTGTATTCCTCGAAGATGCGATCGCCGTATCCCGGAGGCTTGCCCGCGAACTTGTTCCCCATATTGATCGAAAACGAGGGGATGCCGACACGCGCCATCGAGAAATGATCGGAACGATAGTAAGTGCCATGTTCCGGCCTGGGATCGGGTGTAATCTCCAGGTGAAAACGGCGCGCCATGTTTTGCACCGTGGGCCAGACCGTGGTCCGGTCGGCGCCGGTGGTCACGATATCGGCGGTACGTCCAAAGGGATAGAACGCATCGAAGTTCAGGTTAAGCGCGGTTTTGGCGGCGGGGACGAACGGATGGCGCCCGTAGTATTCCGAACCGCGCAGGCCGTTTTCTTCCGCCGTCACGAACAGAAAGAGAGCGGACCGCCGCGGCTTGTGATCGAGCGCCTGCCAGGCGCGGGCCATTTCAAGCACCATGCCGCATCCGGTGGCGTTGTCGACGGCTCCATTGTAAATGCCGTCGCCCTGCGCCGTACGATTGATGCCCAGGTGATCCCAGTGCGCGCTGAACACCACCGCCTCGTCTTTCTTGCGTGGATCGCTGCCCGGTACCATGCCCACCACGTTGCGCGATTCGAGTGTGCGCACTTTGGCCGGGAAACTTCCCTTGAAACGCAGAAGCAGCGGCATCGGCTGAAACCCGGGCGTATCGGCCAGCTTCAACATCTCCGCCGTGGATTTGCCGGCCAGACCGAACAGGCGGTCGCCGGTTTCGCCGGTGACCCAGCCGGCAAACTGCAGAGCGGGCTGGTTGGCCTCGAGCTTTACCTGCATGTCCTCGCGGCCCCAGGAACTGCGCACCACTTCAAAGCCGTAGCTGGCGGTCGCCGTGGTGTGGACGATGATGCAGGCCATGGCCCCGCGCCGCGCGGCTTCTTCGTACTTGTAGGTCCAGCGGCCGTAGTAAGTGAGCGCCCGGCCGCCGAAGAATTTCGGATCCTCGGAGGGCGGTTCCCCCGTGAAGAGCACCACCACCTTGCCCTTCACGTCCACGTTGCGGTAATCGTCCCAATTGAACTCCGGGGCGGAGATGCCATGGCCCAGGAAGACGGCCTCGCCGTCGATCGACGCCGACTCGCTCTGCCGCAGCGTGTAGCCGACGAAGTCGTCGAGCCAGCGGAGATCGAAGGACTTTCCGCCGCCTTGAACGGAGAGTCGCGCGCCGGGCAGCGGATTCACGCCCACCAGCGGCACGGCCTGAAAGAAAGTTCCGTTATCGCCGGCCGGCTTCAGTCCCATCAGGGCGAGCTGCGTAGCCAGGTATTCGCTGGCAAGCTCGCCGCCGCGCACCCCGACGCCGCGGCCCTCGAGCAGGTCGCTCGCGAGGAACTTCACATGAGCCCGGATCCGCGTGCCGTCCTGGGCGTCGCATAGGGCCGAAGCCCATATCAGCAAGGGAAGCAGGCGCATTACTTCAGCGGCTTGACGCGGATATTCTTGTACATCACGGTGCTGCCGGGGTCGTGGCCCTGCAGCGCGAAGGTGCCTGTACCGATCACGCGATCGGGTGTGTCCTTGATCCCCTTCCAATCCGAAGGCTGGGTCCAGGTGATCACCTTCTTGCCATCGACATAGGTGGTGACGACGTTGCCTTTCACCACGATGTGCTCGGTGAACCATTTGCCGTCCTCGGCCACTTTGTCCTTGTTATCTTCCACCGCGTAGAGACCGGCGGTCTTGCGCCAGTCGCCATGCGTGTTGTTGACCTGCACTTCGAAGCCCTTGCTCGGCCAGCTCTTTTCCTGGTAGGCGGTATGAAAATAGATGCCGCCGTTCGATTTGGGCTGCGTCATCACGTCCACCTTGAGCTCGAAGTCCTTGAACTCATGTTTGTTCACCGGGCCGGTGTAGTAAAGATGGCAGCGATTGCCGTTGGCGACGATGGCGCCTTCCTTAATGCTGAAGGTTCCTTCGTTTTCCTTGGCGATCGTCCAACCGGTGAAGTCTTTGCCGTTGAACAGAGACTTGAATCCTTTCTCCGGCTTGGCGGGCTTGTCGGCGGCGAACAGGGACGCCGCGAGGGTGAACAGAACGAGTGTGCGCATAAGGCTTCGTCACCGAGTTTATCGTACGCTGATGGGAATGCGCATCGGCCTGATGTCGGACACGCACGGATTCCTGGATGAGGTTTTATTCACCTATTTCGCCGATTGCGACGAGGTGTGGCATGCGGGCGACTTCGGACCGGGCGTGCTCGAGCGCCTGGAGCGGTTCAAGCCCCTGCGCGGCGTATGGGGCAACATCGATGGCGCGGCCGAGCGCGCGGCCGTCCCGCGCAAACTCGAATGGGAGTGCGAGGGATTGCGCGTCTACATGACACACATCGGCGGCTATCCCGGCGGTTATGAACGCGGCGTGAAGGCCGAACTGCATGCTCGAAAGCCGGGGCTGTTTCTCTGCGGCCACTCGCATATCCTGCGCGTGATGCGCGACCAGGCGCTCGGATTGATTCATATGAACCCTGGCGCGGCGGGCCATCAGGGGTGGCACCAGATGCGCACGGTGCTGAAATTCGAGGTGCGCGGGCAAGGTGGCGGAGCTGAAGGCGATCGAACTGGGCCCGCGCGGCCGGTCTATTGCGGCGAAGGCGGCGGAGCGGGAGACGCGTCCCGAATAAGCGTGCCTGGACCTGGCTTCCTGACGGCCTGTCCGGCTCCGCGGCGCGCGCCCCCTGCCTCCGGCCGATGTGCGGGAACCTCTTCCAGCGCCCGATGCACCTCCCCGGCTTGCTCCGTTTCTTCGCGAACCTTCATCGCGCCAAGGTAGCTGGCCGTCTCGGATACGGACGGCTCGGCTATCGTGTAGGGCTGGCTGAACAGAAACACGTTGTTCCAAAAGACGCGGATCGTCCAGGAGCCCAACGCCGACGCCCCGGCGCTGGTCAGCGGGTATGTTGCACGGAAACAAAAGTTGCCGTCGGTGGGTAGCGGCTGCCAGGTGAACGTGGTGGTCCGGCGCTCAGAAGGATCGTGGAAGTCGGCCCTCGGGGCCTCTCCGGCTTTGGCGCCCCGCACGATGAACCAGACAATCACGGCTTCGTCGGAAGTCGTGAAAGTCCGGGTGGGTGAGGGAACGGGACAGCCGGCACCCTCGGGCACAACCTTCGTGGTCATCCTGTTAGGCACTTCCACTGAGACGATATGGAAACCCTCGGTGAACAGTGGGGCGCCATTCCAGGAGACCCGGACCTTCCACTCGCCGAAGATCGAAGCCGGGTCCTGGCCGGCGATGGCGATCCAGGCCCAAAAGCACTGCGACCTTCCCCCTTCCCCCACTGCATCCCAGGTGACTGTGCTGTACACCTCGCCATCCGGTTTGACAAATTCGGCGATGGCCGCATCGCCCGCCGAGGGGTTCGAGACCAGGAACCAGACGTTGGCGCGTGGATCGCCGCGGAAGTACGTGGTGGTGCGATCCGGCTCGATACATCCTTCCGGTACGTCTTTGGTCATCAGCCTCGATTCCAGGGTGAACCCTTTGACGAGGGTGAAGGTCCGTGTCATCACCAGGGCCTCGGCCACGAAGAGGTTGACGGTCCAGATGCCGGGCTGGTTGGCGTTGGCGGTATTGGCCAGGCGCACCGCATTGCTTACAAAGCACCAGCTCCCGCCCTTTTCGAGCGGGTTCCAGCGGCCGCTTGCCGCCGTCTGCCGGCCTGGGTTCAGGAATTCGTAGCGGATGGTTTCGCCGCCGCTGGTTCCATCCAAAAGAAACCAGAAGAACACCTGGCGGTCCGTCGTCAGGATCCGCGTGGCGGCCGCCGGTTCGGTGCATGGGCTGGAGGCATCCGCCTCGGTGGCGACGACGCTGCGCCGGACGGTGATCGGAGAATCGATGGTGAAAGGCAGGGTGAATAACTCTGTGGCGTTCCAGGCGACCCGGACGCGCCAGTTGCCGCGCTTGGCCGCCGCCGTGGCCCCGGCGATCGGCATCGAACCCCAGAAGCACCAGCCTCCGGCCGACGCGACCGGCTGCCATTCGCCCGTTTGATGAACGGTTCCATCCGGCGCGAACCACTCCATCGACGGACGATCGCCCGCCGCGGTGTTGCTGACGTTGAACCAGACGTACGCCCGCGCGTCGGTAGGCAGGAAACTGGTGGCAGGCGCGGGCGCGGTGCAGGCGGTGCCGGCGGGCACGGTCTTGGAAAGCATCCGGGTGTCCAGCCGTACCGAAGAAGTCGAGTGGACCGAGACGTTCACGGGAATGGTGAAGGGGCTATTGCTGGCGCCCGCGGCTGTAACTACGACCGAACCGGAGTGGTTTCCCGCGGCCAGCCGGGACGGATCGATCACGATGCGCAACGTAGCGGGCAGCGCCCCGGAAGCGGGGCTCACCGCCAGCCACCCGCCCGTGCCCGTGGCCGAGGCGGAGTAGGAACCCGAGCCGGCGCTGATACCGATCTGCACGGTACGCGGTTCGGGCGCGGGCTCGCCCGTGCGGTAGGACACGTCGATGCGTGGCACGCTTACGGTGACGGCCGTGAGGTTTCCGCCGCCGACGGCTACGGCTATGGGAGCGGCGGCGCGGAACGTCTCGCCGTAGAGGTTGGACGTGAAGGCGGCGCTGAGGGCGAATTGACCCGGATTGGCGGGCGCGCGCACGGTAAAGGTCGCAAGGATCCGGCCTCCCCCCGCGATCGTTTCGACGTTCACCGGCGGGACCGCCGGGAAACCCGTGGGAACTTCCAAGGCACCCGATACGCCGCTGGCCTGCATGGCGCCGGAGTTCAAAACATCGCAGGACAACGTGAACGTGGCACCGGGAGCGACCGAAGCCGGCCATCGGCAGGTTGCCGAGAGGACCGGTGCGCCGATCTCGGTAAAGCCAGCCTCCGAGATCGCCAGGGCGAACGGCTCGCTGGTAACTCCTCCGAGGAACGCCGGTTCCGCCTTGACCTTCAGCAGCATCTCGCCTCGGATCGTCGTGCGCACCTGCTCCACCGAGTTCAGATTGGTGTCGGAGCGGACAAGCGCCGAGCCTTCGCGGCTGTAGGCTTCCAGGTTCAGGTTATTCAACGATGCCTGTATGGATTGGCCGCTGATCGAGACGTGGCGGTTCCAGGCGAGCGTCGCCTTCAGATCGGCGCGCGCGGTTCCACGGTAAAAGCGTACCGAACCCGGAGCGATAGTGCCGCGGACCACCGCGTTCATCTCGGTCTGCGCCCGGGTGAGGTTCACCACGCCCCAACCGAGGCCGGGTTCCCACCCTGAACTGGCGTCCGCGGTGTTAATCAACAGGGCTCTGACAGGGAGGGGATGCTTCAAACCGGCCTGATACACCAGCACCGCCGCCCCGGCTACATGCGGCGCGGCCATGCTGGTGCCGCTGAGATTGACAAAACCGGTGGAATCGTGACGCGCGGAATTGATGAGAGTTCCCGGAGCGGCCAGGTCCGGCTTGGCCCGCCCGCGAATGGTCGGACCGCGGCTCGAGCTGGCAGCCACCACGTCGTCGGACCGGGAAGAGGTGTTCCTGTCGTCCAGGTTGGCCACCGACAGAACGTTGAATGCGATCGAAGGCGCCGCCACCGTGCCGGGCGCGGGTCCAGAGTTGCCCGCCGCCACTACGAACAGCATGTCCAGCGTTTCGGCGTAGTAGTCGAAGATCTGGCTCATTCCCGGATCGTCGGTCAGGGCCGCCGATCCAGCGCTGTAGTTGAAGATTTTGACCGGTGTATTGGCGGCGGCCCAATCGATGGCGGCAATCAGGTCCGCGCCGATGCCTCCCGTCCCGCCCATGCACTGTCCCGGAAGTTCCTTGGACCGGAAGGCCGTCTTTAACACGTAGATGTTACTGAGTCCCTTGGCCACGCCCGTGACGGCCGGAAACGATGGCGATCCGCCCGATGCGACGATTCCGGCCACATGCGTTCCATGCCCGTCTTTGTCGTCGGCCGAATCGGCCTGGTCGTCGAAGCACAGCGTATTGCGCGCGGCGGCGGTGGAGAACACGCGGGAGACGATCCGGCGGCCCGCGAAAGCCGGATGAGCGGAGTTCAGGCCGCTGTCGAGTATGGCGGCCGATTCGCCGGCGCCGGTGAAGGAGCGGGACCAGAACGCGTTGACGCCCATCGCGGCCGTGCTGACGTCCAATTGCCCGCGATACACCTCGTCGGGAATCACCAGCGCGACGTCGGGGTGAGCGGCCAGTTCGCCGATCGCGCCGACCGGAATCTCTCCGGCGAGGAGATTCAGAAACGTGAAACCGCGCACGCCGCGGGCGCCTAGCGCTTCCATGCGCGCCCGCACCGAGCCTTGCGATGGGGCGGTGCGCGCTGCGATCCCGGCGGCCGCCATCTGGCGTGTTTCCAAAGTAATCCGGTCCAAACGCTCCTGCGCCAAGGCGATCTCTTCTTCAGAGGCGGCAATCCGGTTGGCGGCGCGATTCCAATCTCCCTCCGCCAGGTGGCGCCGCAGTGCACTGGCGCCTTCGGCCCATTCCATCACCGCCCTTTGAGGCTGGTCTCTCAGCAGCACAAGCACGGCCTGGGTTTGTGCAGCGAGATTTGGGCAGACCACGGCTACAAGGGCGAGGGCTGTTTTGGCGCTCATGGGATTTGTCCACTAATCATAAGCGCAAACGCGGGCCCCAGGGCGTCAAAAATGGTGCGCTGTGGTACTGGAACAACGGACCGCGCCGTCCTGTAATAAGATAGAAGCCATACTGCGGGAGTCTATACGCGGTGCGCGCCGTGTTCGCGTAGCGATCATCTTCAGGAGGAGCTCATCATGACCAAAGCGGTTTTTTCCGCCGTTCTGGGCTGCTTGTTAGCGGTACAGATGTTCGGACAGTCCACGACACAGGCCATTCAGGGTCTTGTGACCGATACATCGGGCGCGGTCGTCTCCGGCGCCAAGGTAACCATCACCAACGTCGACACCGGCGTTTCTTTAACCACCACCACCAATTCCACCGGGAACTACACCTTCCCCCTGGTCCAGGTCGGCAACTACGATGTCCGCTGCGAATTGCAGGGCTTCAAGACCGCGACGGTACGCAACCAGCGCGTGGAAACGGCGGCGCAGGTCCGCACCGATTTCAACCTCGATGTCGGCAGCGTGACCGAAACAATTGAAGTTTCGGCTTCGGGTGCGTTGCTCAACACCGAAAACGCCACCGTGGGCGCGGTGATCGAGAACAAGCGCATCATTGAATTGCCGCTGAACGGCCGCAACATGCAGAGCCTGGCGGTGCTGGTGCCCGGCGTTCAGTTCGGCGAACGCACCGGCCGCGGCGACGGATCGGGCGGATTTCCCATCCCCGGCCAGGGCTTTTCGGTCAGCGCCAATGGCCAGCGCGAAACCAACCAGGTGGCTTCGCTTGACGGCGTGGACGCCAAGGATCCGCGCATTCACATCATGAACTTCGTGCCGTCCATCGAGGCGATTGAAGAGTTCAAGATTCAGACCAACGCCTACACGGCGGAGTACGGGTTCGGCGGCGGCGCCCAGGTGACGGTGACGATGAAGAGCGGCACCAACCGGTTGCGTGGGACGCTGTTCAACTTCCTGCGCAATGACAAGTTCGACGCCGAGAATTATTTCCTCAACTTTGAACGCGCGGCCAATCTGGAGCGATTGAAGAAGAACACGCTGCGGCAGAATCAGTTCGGTCTGGTGCTGAGCGGGCCGGTGTTCATCCCCAAGATCTACAACGGCAAGAATAAAACCTTCTGGGCGTTCAATTGGGAATCGCGGCGCACGCGTGAAGCCGTCCTGCAGACGGCAGCCTTCCCCCTCGATGATTTCCGGGTGGGCGATTTCAGCCGCCTGGCCAATCCCTACGTGGCCAATGGCCGGCAGGTAGGCGCGACGCCGGTCTGGGACCCGGCCGCCGACGGCCTACGGTTCCCCGGCAACATCATTCCGCGCTCCCGGCTGCATCCCGGCGCCGTGAACATGCTCGAAAAGTACGTGCCGCGCGCTCAGTTCATCCAGGAGGATCCGCTCGACTTCACGGCCCGCGCGGCGGTGGCTCAGCCGGTGGACGTCAATACCTACTTTGCGCGCGTCGACCATAACTTCTCCGACCGCGACCGTGTGTTCGGGCGCGTGGCGTGGGACCGCTCCGGCCTCACCCGCACCAACATCAATCCCAACCTGCCCGTGTTCGTCGATTCGAACGTGACCAATCTCGCCACGCAGTGGGTGCATACGTTCAATCCGAGCATGATCAATGAATTGCGGTTCGGATTCAACTTCTCCGACGACCTCACGTTCAATCCCCGCACCGACAACACCAGCTTCGACATGGATGCGCTTGGAGTGGGCTTGTTCCGCATTCCGGCCGATGGAAACCGCAAGCTCACGCCGCGTGAGCACGGCATCCCGCAATTCACCGGCCTGCCCTTTCAGTTGCAGGAGCTAACCAACGGCAACGGCTATGACGTGATGAAGACCTTCCAGGTGAGCGATCACGTCTCCTATTTCCGCGGCAAGCATGGCATTAAAATCGGCGTCGAGTACTACGGGCTCACCATCGAACGAGGAGCGGCCAACCTCGAAGAAGGACTATTGGGCTTCGCCCCGGCCCAGGCCGGGTCGGCGCTGGCCGGATTCCTGCTGGGCCGTCCGAACACCACCCAGACCCCGGAAGGACTGCCGCTGACGTTCCCCAAAGCCAACCGCGGCGGTGCGTATATCAATGACGACTGGAAGGTGACTTCCAAGCTGACCGTCAACCTCGGGCTGCGCTATGACTACAATGGCTGGCCCGTCGACGGTAAAGGTCTGCAGCGAACCTTCGATATCCCTGGACTCGGCACGGAAATCGGTCGCGGGGAAGGCTATCGCACTCCCACCGGCCAGATCATTCCGCAGGTTTTTCCGCGCGCGGTCGATTCCACCGGCGCCGTCAAGCTGGCGCGCCAGCAGCGGTTCCGCTTTTTCATGCCGCGCGTCGGCATCGCCTACCGGCCCACCGAAAAGTGGGTCATCCGTACCGGCGCCGGCTGGTTCGACAACATCCAGCACCAGAACACCTATACGATCTTCAATCTGATGCCGCCCAAGGCGGGCAGCCAGGTTTACCTGACCTCGATGCAGGCCAACCCCGAACAGGGGTCGCAGCGGTACGCGCCGGGTTCCAACATCCTCACGTTTGACGATCCGTTCCTGACGCGCGGCGGCGGTGCCACGCAAATTCGCCCGGTGGACGTGCTCTACCTGCCGCCCGACTACAAAGACGGCCAGGTGTGGAAGTGGAGCTTCGACCTGCAGCGCGAACTGCCCTTCACCATGGCGCTGAGCGTCGGCTATGCCGGCAGCAAGGGGTCCAACATCGGCAACAGCGTGATCAACTGGAACGATCCGGTCTCACCGGCCGCCACCTTCCTGCAGGCCAACCGGCCCTATCCGTCGTTCTTCGATGCCGCTACACCCTCGCTGGGCGTGCAGGGCACGGGCCGCATCCGCTACATCGATTCGTTCGGCGAATCGTTCTATCACGGACTACAGGTCAAGCTGGATAAGCGCTTCAGCAAGGGGCTGACTTTCGGCCTGGCCTACACCTACAGCAAGGCGCACGGCGATGGCGAGAATGGCGGCCAGGAAGGCGCGTCGCTTCAGAATCCGCGCGACCGCAAAGGGTCCCGCGGTCTGTTCCGCTTCGACCAGACCCACCGCACCGTTGCCAACTGGGTCTACGAACTGCCTGGCCAGAACCTGAAAGGACCGGCCCGGCATGTCGTTGGCGGCTGGCAGTTGAACGGCATCGTGAGCATTGCCTCGGGCTTTCCGTTCACCGTTGGCCAGGGCGCCGGCGACCTGTCGCTGCCCAACGGCTCCGTCCGTCCGGACATGATCGGCAATCCGGAACTCGAAAATCCGACGCGCAGGCTGTGGTTTAACACCGCCGCCTTTCAGCGCGTGACCTGCTTGATCGCGACGCGTCCGGATCTGTGCCACCTCGGCAGCACCGGCTACAACACCCTGCGCGGACCGGGCGAGCGCCGTATGGACTTCTCCATGTACAAGAACTTCGCCATCACCGAGACCGTGAAGATGCAGTTCCGGTGGGAGGCGTTCAACGCGACCAATACTCCCTGGTTCAGCGACCCGGGCGGCATCACGTTCTCCACCGTCAATCAGATCACGCCCAACGGCAGCCGCGACGGTGAGATTCGCGGTATCCGCAATCCGATGCGGCGCATGCAGTTCGGCTTGAAGCTGTTCTTCTAAAACGTTCGCCAAGCGCTGGCGGGGTACACTCAAGGATTCCCGTGTCCCAGTGGATCCCCGCCATCGCCATGATGCTGGTCTCGCTGATCAGCTACATCGACCGCAACACCCTGGCGCTGCTTGCGCCCACGATTCTCAAAGAAACCAACCTCGACGCCGAGCAATACGGCTGGATCATCTCGGCTTTTTCCATCGCCTACATGATCGGAAACCCCGTCTGGGGGCGCGTCCTCGACCGCGCGGGCGTGGCCTACGGCATGATCGCCGCGGTCGGGTTCTGGACGCTGGCGTCGGTCTCGCATGTGTTCGCGGCCGGATTCTGGATGTTCGCCGTGGCGCGGGCGGCGCTCGGCTTCGGCGAAGGCGCGACGTTTCCCGGCGGCCTGCGCACCGTGGTTCAAACCCTGAAGCCGCACCAGCAATCGCGCGGCATCGCGGTGGCGTACTCAGGCGGCGCGCTGGGCGCGGTCGTCACGCCGATTCTGGTCACGCCCATCGCGGCGCAGTGGGGCTGGCGCGGCGCGTTCTGGTTCACGGGGCTCATCGGCGCGTTGTGGATCGCGATGTGGCTGATCGTCGGACGCCGGCCCGAAGTCCGGCATTCCCTGCCTACCGTGGCTTCCAATCTCGCGCATCCCCGTTTCGGCGATCCCAGGCTTTGGGCCTACATGTCGCTCTACGCGCTAGGCTGCCTGCCGCTCGCTTTCGTGCTGTACGGATCTTCGCTCTATCTGGCCAAGGGACTCGGCCTGCCGCAGATCCAGATCGGGAAATTGCTGTGGATCCCACCGCTCGGCTGGGAAGTGGGCTACTACTTTTGGGGCTGGGTCATCGACCGGACGGGCCTGCGGGAGAAAGGACGGTTCCGCGGGCTGTTTCTGTTGCTCACCGCGCTTAGCCTGCCGCTGGCCGCGGCCACTCACACCGGGTCCCTCGCCATGTCGATGGCGCTGATGGCGTTCGCCATGTTCATCGCGGGCGGCTTCGTGGTGGCGGTGATGGCCTACGGAATCGCGACGTTTTCGAGCCAGCATGCGGGCTTTCTGGCGGGCCTGAGCGCGGGGTCGTGGTCGGCGGCGGTGGCCGTATTGATGCCGGTCTTCGGAAGGTTGTTCGATCAGCGGCGGTATGACGATGCGTTCCTGTTGGCCTCGCTGGTGCCGGTGGTGGGGTTTGGGGTTTGGATCGTGTTGGCGCGGCGCAGATTTGCCTGATACGGATATGTAGTAAAATCATCCGTATGGGAACCGTAAAGAAGACGTGGCTGATCGATCCGGCGCTGGTCCGGCGCGCTCAGAAGATCTGCGGCGCCCGTACTGAAACGGAAACGGTTACCCGCGCTCTTCAGGAGATGCTGATTCGGGACGAGATCGACAAGGCGTTTCAGCGCCACGGGCCGGCGTTGGCCAGCCTGGATGTGCAGCCAACTCGATGAAGGTCGTGCTCGACTCAAGCGTTCTGGTTTCCTTTTTCCGCAATCCACATCTGAAGGAAGATTTTGAGGCGCGGACACGCCGGCCGTTGTTATACATGAGCTCCATTGTGGCAATGGAACTTCA
This sequence comes from uncultured Acidobacteriota bacterium, assembly GCA_902826685.1. Classification (GTDB taxonomy): domain Bacteria; phylum Acidobacteriota; class Terriglobia; order Bryobacterales; family Bryobacteraceae; genus CADEFT01. Next base: position 229,980 of record CADEFT010000001.1, on the reverse strand, counting down.
CGCCGGATGCCGGACGCCCCGGCATAAGACGGAACTGGACAAGTTCCTCAAACCCTTCGAACGGGCCGGCCGCGTGATCGCGCCGGACCACGAGTGCTTTCGCGAAGCGGGACGCGTTCTCGCCAAGCTCGCAAGGGACGGAATGGGAGCGATCCACCGCCGCCAGATCGCCAATGACGTCCTGATCGCTGTAAGTGCTTCGCGCTTCGGAGCGACGGTCATAACAGCCAACCATACGGACTTCACTTGGATCGGCCGGCATGTTGCCGCGCGTTGGCTGGCGCCGGCGTGAGCGGCTTGACTGCCAGGCTTCAGCACCCCGCGCCGAAGCGCGGGGCTGTCCGATCCGTCCTGGTGTTTCGAACTACGCCGTCCGCGTCATCTCCGCCTTGTCCCCACTGATCGCCGCCTGCGCCGCCGCCAGCCGTGCGATCGGCACACGGTACGGCGAGCAGCTCACGTAGTTCATCCCCACCCGGTAGCAGAACTCAACCGAACTCGGCTCGCCGCCGTGCTCGCCGCAGATGCCCACTTCCAGGTCCTTGCGCGTCGAGCGGCCGAGGTCCACCGCCATCTTCACCAGCTTGCCGACGCCCTCCTGATCGAGCACGGCAAACGGATCCGCCTTGAAGATTTTCTTGTTCTCATACTCCTTCGAGAACTTGGTGTAATCGTCGCGGGAAAGACCCATGGTGGTTTGCGTGAGGTCGTTGGTGCCGAAGCTGAAGAACTCGGCTTCCTTGGCCACCAGGTCGGCGGTGAGCGCCGCGCGCGGAATTTCGATCATCGTCCCGATCATGTAGTGCTGATTCTTGAGGCCCGCCTTGGCGAGCACCTCATCGGCCACGGCCTTCACGATCGCCTTCTGATTCTCCAGTTCCTGCACGCCGCCGATCAGCGGAATCATCACCTCGGGAATCACCTTTACGCCCTTCTTAGCCACCTGCACGACGGCCTCGAAGATCGCGCGCGCCTGCATTTCGGTGATCTCGGGGTACGTGATGCCGAGGCGGCAGCCGCGATGGCCCAGCATCGGATTGAACTCGTGCAACTGCTCCACGCGATGCAGCAGCGCCGGCAGCGACTTCTTCAGATCGCCCACCGCCAGCCGGTAGCGCGCGGCCATTTCCTTCTTGGTCTTCGTATCGGCGTGCGGCAGCCTGGCGAGATCCACCATCAGCTCTTCCCGCTTGGGAACGAATTCATGCAGCGGCGGATCGAGCGTGCGGATCACCACCGGGAAACCGTTCATGGCTTCGAACAGGCCGGCGAAATCCTTGCGCTGCATGGGTAGCAGCTTCAGCAGCGCCTTGCGGCGATCCTTCTCGTTTTCGGAAAGAATCATCGCCTGTACGTGCGGAAGCCGGTCTTCGCCGAAGAACATATGCTCGGTGCGGCAGAGGCCGATGCCCTCGGCGCCGAACTTGCGCGCCTGCTTGGCGTCGCGTGGAATGTCGGCATTGGCGCGCACGCCGAAGCCGCCGCGGAACTCGTCGGCCCAGGACATGAATTGCGCCAGCACGCCCGAAGTCGGGTCGGCTTCGAGCGTCGCGGCCTGGCCGGCATAGACGTCGCCGGTTGCGCCGTCAATCGAAATCCAATCGCCTTCTTTGAGCTTTGCACCCTTGGCGGTAAGCGTCTTGGCGCGATGATCCACGTGGCAGGCTTCGGCGCCCGCGACGCAGGGCGTACCCATGCCGCGCGCCACCACCGCCGCATGCGACGTCATGCCGCCGCGCGAGGTGAGAATGCCTTTGGAAACCTCCATGCCGTGGATGTCGTCCGGCGTGGTCTCATTGCGCACCAGCACAACGGGATACTTGGCCGACTGTTCCACCGCGTCTTCGGAAGAAAACACGATCTTGCCGACCGCGGCGCCCGGCGAAGCGGGCAGGCCGGTGGCGAGTTTAGCCAACGTCTTGATCGACTTTGGATCGAGCGACGGATGCAGCAACTGATCGAGCTGCGCCGGGTCGACGCGCAGCACCGCTTCCCGCTTGTTGATCAGCCCTTCGTTCATCATCTCCACCGCGATGCGAACGGCGGCGGGACCGGTACGCTTGCCGTTGCGCGTCTGCAGCATCCACAGTTGCTTTTTCTCGATCGTGAACTCGAAATCCTGGATGTCGCGGTAGTGGTTCTCAAGCATCGACGTGATCTGGCGCAGTTGCTGGTAGGCTTCGGGCAGCACCGATTCCAGTTCCTTGATGGGACGCGGCGTGCGGATACCCGCCACCACGTCTTCGCCCTGCGCGTTGGTGAGGAATTCGCCGTAGAACACGTTCTCGCCGGTGGCCGGATTGCGGGTGAAGCCGACGCCGGTGGCCGAAGTCTCGCCCATGTTTCCGAAGACCATCGCCTGCACGTTGACCGCGGTCCCGATGTCGTCGGGAATCTTGTTCATCTTGCGGTAATAGATGGCGCGGTCGTTGTTCCAGGAACGGAACACGGCGTCGCGCGACATTTCAAGCTGCTTGCGCGCGTCCTGCGGAAACTCACCGCCCGAGCGCTTCTTCACCATCTTCTTGTAATCGGCGATCACCGCCTTCCAATCGGCGGCGGTCAACTGCGTGTCGAGCTTCACCTTCGCCTTGTGCTTGCGCGCTTCGATGATGTGCTCAAACTCGTCCTTGGGCACTTCGAGCACCACGCCCGAGAACATCTGCACGAAGCGGCGGTAGCAGTCGTAGGCGAACCGTTCATCGCCGGTGGAGGCCACCAGCGCCTTCACGGTTTCATCGTTCAGTCCCAGGTTGAGGATGGTGTCCATCATGCCGGGCATGGAAAACTTGGCGCCGGAGCGCACGCTCACCAATAGCGGATTCGACGCGTCGCCGAGCTTCTTGCCAATCTGCCCTTCGAGCACGCCCAGTGCCTCATACATCTCTTCATTGATGTTCTTGGGAACCGCGTTGCCGTTCTCGAAGTAGAGGTTGCACACCTGGCAGGCGATGGTGAAACCCGGGGGTACGGGAACGCCGGCGCGGCACATCTCGGCGAGGTTGGCACCCTTGCCGCCGAGAATATCTTTCATCTTGCCGTCGCCGTCGGCGGTGCCTCCGCCGAACGAATAGACATGCTTTTTCATAGCGTGGAAACTTGTCTCCTGTTTCAAGAACTGGTTACGATCTCCGAAAAATCGGCGATCGCGGACGATTCGGTCAATAGGTTGGCGAGCAGGCTGAGCCGGTTGCGGCGCACCTGCTCGTCGGGGGCGTTCACCAGGACCTTGTCGAAAAACAGATCCACTTGTGGACGCAGGGAAGCGATGGTGGAAAGCGCGGCGCGGTAATCCTGGCGCGCGCGATGGGCGGCCGCTTCGCCCTTGCTGCGCTCGAAAGCTTCATGCAAGGCGGCTTCGGGCCCGGGCTCGAGCAGCGCCGCATTCACCGGTCCGGCGGTTTCGAACCCGGCCTGTTTCAGGATGTTCTTGATGCGCTTGAAGCCGGCGGCCAGAGGCTCGAAATCGGCCGTGGGACGCACGGCCTGAATGGCGGCGATGCGCTGCTCCACGTCGGTGAGGTCGTCGCAGCCGGCGGCCAGCACGGCGTTCACTTCGTCGTACTTGTGGCCGCGCACATCCTTGAAGTAGTAGCGAATGCGGTCGAGGAAAAACTCGGCCAGCGCGGCGTTGCCCGCGGTCAGCTTCGAAAGCGGCAGCGGCATCCGGCCTTCCACCAGAATCTTCACCACGCCCTGCGCGGCGCGGCGCAGAGCGAACGGGTCCTTCGATCCGGTGGGCACCATCCCGATGCCAAAGCATCCACGCAGAGTGTCGATCTTGTCGGCCAGCGCCACGATGCGCCCCTCCGCGGTCGAGGGGATCTCGCCTTCCATGCTGGTGGGCTTGTAGTGATCGTAGATAGCCTGCGCGGCGGCGGGCGATTCGCCTTGCGCCTTCGCGTAAAGGCCACCAACGATACCCTGCAGATCCGTAAATTCCTTCACCATGTCGGTGGTGAGATCGCATTTGGAAAGCAGCGCCGCGCGTTCGGCGTCCGCGTTGCCGCCGAGTTCCTTCACCAGGGCGACCATGCGGTTGGTCTTATCGAGATAAGACCCGAGCTTGGCCTGGAAAGTCACGTTGGCCAGGTCCGGGACGCGATCGGCCAGTTTCTTGCGCTGATCGAACTCCCAGAAAAAGCGCGCATCGTTGAACCGCGCCGTCAGCACGCGCTCGTTGCCATGGCGCACGATGCCATCCGGATCGCCCGCGATGTTCATCACCGCCAGAAAGTGCGGCGCCAGCTTTCCGGAACTGTCCACCACCGAAAAATACTTCTGATGATGGCGCATCACCGTGATGAGCACTTCTTCCGGCAGGCTCAGATACCGCGGGTCGAAACCGCCCAGAATCGGAGTGGGGCACTCGGTGATATAGGTGAGCGTGTCGAGCAGCGCGCCGTCGGGCTTGACTTGCAGTCCGCGCCCCTTAAGCAACCCGGCGATGCCATCCTCAATGCGCTTGCGGCGCGCGGCGGAATTGATGAACACGCCCTGGGCTTCCAACTGCTCCGTATAGTTGGCGGCGTCCACCAGCGCGCGTCCACCCATGCGGCGATGGCCGTAGGTCAGATTGCCGGAAGCGACGCCGGCCAGCTCAAACGGCACCACCTTTTCGCCCAGCGTGCAAACCAGCCAGCGAATCGGCCGGATGAAGCGTGGGCCGCCTTTTCCGGTCCAATACATCGTCTTGGGGAAATAGATTTTGAGGATCAGTTCGGGAAGCGCTTCGGCCAGAATCCGCCATGTTTCGCGGCCCGCGATCTTCTTGAGCACGGCGATGTATTCGCCCTTCGCGGTGGCCTCGATGCGAATCTCACTGGGGTCGACTTCCTGCTTCTTTGCAAAACCGATGGCGGCGCCGGTGGGCTTGCCGTCTTTGAACGCCGCCGATTTGGGCGGCCCCATCACCAGTTCTTCCCGATCAGCCTGGCGCTCCACAACGCCGTCGGCGATCACCGCGATGCGGCGCGGCGACGCGTCGGCCATGCGGATCGAACCGCCAAGGCCATTGCCGGAGAGCAACCCCGTGACCAACTCCTGAAAGTTGGCAACGGCGGGCCGGATCATCCAGTCCGGGATCTCTTCTACGCCGATTTCAATTAGGAGCGGAAGCGTGCTCATTCAGTTGGGAACGATGGAAAAGAAGGCTTTTCAGACGATTTTTCAGGGTACCACACGCACCGCCGCTTGCGGTCATAATGAGTATCGAGGAGAAAAGCAGGTGCGGTATCTCATCGCTTTCGCCGCCTTTACGTTTGGGGCCGGAGGACAAAGCCCGGTGTCCGGGACGTTCGCCGGCACCAGCCCTTGCGGCGCCGCTATCCGGCGGATGCTCGCCATCCCGGCTCAGCCCGAATCCGAAGTAATCCGCTGGGAGCTTACGCTGCGCGAAGGCCGCTACGAGCTTCGCTACGACTACGGCATTACCGCTCCCGGATTTCACGGAATCGCGAAGATTTCGGGCACTGGGCAACGCCAGGGTTCGTTTACGCAAACCAAGGGCACGCCGGACAATCCAGACGCGGCCGTGCTGGAACTCGATGGAGCGCCGGCGATGCGGCGGATCGGCACCGGTGTGCTGCATGTGCTCGACGCCGGGCGCGCGCTGCTGACCGGCGATGGTGGATTCAGTTATTCGTTGAATCGCAAAGAAGAGGCCGAAACGCCCGTGGATATGGCTTTGGCGAATTCCGCGCCCGATATGTCCTATCGAATCGCACCTCTCGAAACCGGCCCTGATGTCTACGCCGTGTTCGAAGGGCGCAGCCCCTGCCACCGCATTGCCAGGCAGTTGGAGATCCCCGTTCACGCCGGATGCACGAAGGCGAAATGGCGCCTCACCCTTTTCCAGGATGCGCGCTACCGGATCGAAGGCACCCTCTACCGCCGTGGCGCGGGCGAAGGCACATGGTCGCGCCAGCAGGGCACTTTCCGGCTGAAATCGTCGTCAGGCGTTCCGGCACCCGTGCTGCTTGAAGGCGACAACAACGTGCTGTTCTTCCTCGATCGGGAGCTGCGGCCCATGACAGGCCATCTGGAATTCAGTTACACCCTCAACCGCCGTGAGACGGCCGGGCCGCGTGCGAGCCGATAAGTGGCTGTGGGCGGCGCGCTTCTTCAAGACGCGCTCGCTCGCTTCAAAGGCGTGCGCGCTGGGGCGGATCGATTGCCATGGGGCCGCCGCGAAGCCGTCGCGCGAGGTGAGGGCGGGGGACATCCTCACCGTGCGTAACGAAGCCGGACGGTTTGAGATCGAAGTGCTGGGATTGAGCGAAATGCGCGGCCCGGCCGCCATTGCGCAAACTCTCTATCGCGAGACCGATGCCAGCAAACAGGCGCGCGCGGAACTGGCCGAACGGCGCCGCGCCGGCCTGGAGTTCGATTTCGACTATGATGGCAGGCCCTCGAAGCGCGACCGGCGGCAGATCGAAAAGCTGAAATCGGGATAGCTTTACTTGTGGGCGATCATCATGATCTCGATCAGCCCCTCGGCTGAGCTTGGCGGAATTCGCACGGTAGCCCGAGCCGGCGGATTTGGCTTCACCACTTCGCGATACACCTCGTTCATCGCCTGGGCATGGCGCGGATCCCGCAGCCATACGACGGCATCCACGCAATCGGCGAACGTCAGCCCATGACGCGCCAGTTGCTCTTCAATCGTCTTCAGAGCCTGGCGCGTCTGCGCCTTGATGTCGTTGCGGGCGAAAGTGCCGTCCGGCGCGCGGCCCGTCATGCCGGTGATGTAGAGGGAATCGCCCGCCATCACCGAGTAACTATGGATGGGCGAGGTAACCCCCTCCCCGGAAGGACGCCCTTTCCCGGAGCCTTTCACCGCCACCGATTGCATCTGCACCAGATGGCCCGGCTCCACCGGCGTGCCGCTGACGGTGGCCCGCGCGGGCGGCGGCGCCGTGACAAACTTACGATAAGCGTCGTTCAAACCGGTGTAGTAACTCGAGTCATTCAGGTAGATACGCGTGGAAGCCATGTCGGCGAACGTAAGTCCGGCCGCCGAGAGCACCGCTTCCTGATTGCGCATCACCTGCGTCACCTGTTCCTGAATCGTATGGCCTGCCAGGGCGCCCGTCGCCGGATCCACGGGCCGCAGCGATGAAAAGAACAGCGTCCCGGCCGCGAGCGCCGCGTGGCTGAACGGACCCGAAGGAGCGCGCCAGCCGTCCGGCTTCAAATAGATGACGCCGCGCCAATCGCCGCGTACGGCGACCGCGCTGACTTCCACCAGGGCTTCCGGAATCAGCAGTTGCGATTCCACTTCGAACCGCGCCGGAAAGGGCTCTTCGAAGATCTCGCGATAGGCGGCGTCGGCGGCGCCCATGGTGCGAATATCCGTGAGGTAAAGCGTGGTGCTGACCACGTGCCGGTAGCTGAGCCCGGCTTCCTTGAGAACCTTGCCGAGCAGTTCCAGGCAGCGCCGCGTCTGCGTCTTCACGTCGCCCGGCGCGAATCCGCCGGCCGGTTCCGGTCCCACGTGTCCGGAGATGTAAAGCAGGTTCGGCGTCAATACGCCCGCGCTGTAAGGGCCGGCCGTGGCGCTCGCCGGCGGACGGATTGCTTTCTTTTCCGCCATAGCGGAAGCGCAGACGAGCGTGGCCAGCAGCATGGTACGCAGCATCCTCTCAAAATACACCGTTTGAGCCGCTTTGCCGGTGAACCGCGCGTGCCAGAATGTGATTGCACTCTTCCTCATCCCCCTGCTGGCGGCAGGCCTCGCCGCCCAAGACAAGCGCCTGGTGTTCTCCACCTTTCAAGGCGGCGACCGCAACGACGATGCAAACTCCGTTGCCGTGGACCCTGCGGGATTCGTTTACGTGACGGGCGAGACTGAATCGCGCGACCTGGCGGCGAATCCGGTGGGCGGAAAGCCTTTGACGGCGGCGGTATTCAAGGGCTATCTGACCAAGTACTCGCCTGGCGGCAAGCAGGTGCTCTGGCGCGTTCTGATCGGCGGCTCGTCGAACACCGTTCCTCGCGCCGTGGCGCTTGACAGCACCGGTAACGTTTACGTGGCGGGCACCACCGGCGCCCGCGACCTGCCCATGATCAATCCGGTGCAAAGCCAGCAGACCGGTTTGAACATCGCCTTCCTGATGCAGTTCGATCCGCAAGGCAAGCTGCTGTTTTCCACCTACTTCGGGGGCAATCGCAACGAGGAGGGGCTCGCACTGGCCATCGATTCGAAAGACAACGTCTACCTGGCGGGCCGCGCCACTTCCACCGATCTGCCGGTGAAGAACGCTTTGCAGGCCACGCTGGGCGGAGGCGGCCAGGATGCTTTTATCGCCAAGTACACGCCCGATCACCGGCTGGCCTACGCTACCTATCTGGGCGGCACGGCGGGTACCGACAACATCGCATCGATCGCCGTGGGTCCCGGCGATTCGCTGTTCGTCACCGGCGAATCGATGTCGCCCAACCTGGCGAGCGAGAACGCGTATATCCGCACGGCCCAGCCCTACTCGAGCTATGTGGCCAAGATCGCCCCGGACGGCGGCGCCGTCACTTACTTCACTTACATCGGCTGGCGTGGTGGATATACCGTCGCTCGCGGAGTTGCCGTCGATAGCCAGGGCCGTGCCCATGTCGTGGGACAGACCAGCTCGAAGCAACTGCCGGTAACCACTGGCGCGATTCAGTCCACCTTCGCCGGCGGCTTTCGCGATGCCTTCCTGTTGCGGTTGAACGCGGAAGGCTCCATGGCCGAGTATCTTACCTATTTGGGCGGCAGCACCAAGGGCGCGGCCGATCCGGACGAAGTGGCGAACGCGGTCAGAATCGACACGCACGGGCACGTATATGTCGCCGGTGAAACGGTATCGCCCGATTTTCTTGGCCGCCGCGAAGTGCAGGCCGCGCACGGCGGCGCGCAGGATGCCTTTCTGATGCGCCTGGATCTCGATACCAGCCAGGTTCTTTACTCCACGTTCTGGGGCGGCGATAAGCGCGACGCGGGATCGGCGCTCGCCCTGGGTCCCGGCGAAGCGGCCACGCTGGTGGGCGAATCGTACTCGCCGAACCTGCCGGTCGCCAACGCCGCGCAGCCGCGGTTGGCGAGCCTCAACGATGCCTTCGTGGCGCAGATCTGCGATCCGTGGCTGGGTTCGTTTCCCCAGGCGGCGCTCCAGATGCAGAAGGGTAGTGCGCAAGCGATGGATCTCGATGTGTTCTCGGGTTGCACGCAGCCGTTCGACGCGGTGGAGATCGCCGCCAGCGAGCCTTGGCTGACCATCACACCCAGCGCCAGGACGGTACCCATGAAGCTCTCCCTGCGCGTGAACCCCGAAGGCCTGGCGGAGGGGGAACACAAAGCCACCATCCGCGTGACGGTCAACGAAGCCTTCCACCGCACGCTCGAGATTCCGGTGACGCTCACGGTGACCGAATGACGCTTCGGGCGCCTGCTATGCTTGGGGTTCATTTCCGCTATGGGTACTCGCCCTTTTTTGCTTCTAGTTCATCTCACCGCCAGCCTTAGCCTGCTGCACGGACAATCGGAAACGGGAACCAGCACTTTGAACGGCACGATCTCCGATCCCAGTGGTGCCGCCATCGCCGGTGCCAAAGCTTCGGTGCGAAATCAGGCCACAGGCCTGTTGCGGGAGATCGAAACGACGGCCGAAGGTTTGTACAACTTCGTGCGCCTTCCGGTGGGCGTTTACACACTCACCATCGAGGCGCAAGGGTTCAAGCGGACCGAGCGCCAGGGGATTCCATTGAATGTGGGCGCGGTGGCCACCGTGGACCTCGCGCTGCAACTCGGCGCGGCGACCGAAAGCGTAACCGTGAGCGCCGATGTGCCGGTGGTGGAAACCACGCGGACGCAGACGGCCACCACCATCAGCGAGAAGCTGATTCGCGATCTGCCGATCAACGGGCGCAATTTTCTCGACTTCACGGTGCTTTCGCCCGCCGTGGTGCGCGACCCGCGCGGCGGCGACCTGGCCTTCGGCGGCCAGCGCGGCACCATGAACAGCCTGCTGATCGACGGGGCCGATTCGAACAACCTGTTCTTCGGCCAGTCTTCCGGGCGCCAGGGCGTACGCAATCCGTATTCCATCAGCCAGGACGCGGTTCAGGAGTTTCAGGTCTCAACCTCCGGTTATTCGGCCGAGATGGGCCGGGCCGGCGGCGGCGTGATCAACGTCATCACCAAGTCGGGCACTAACGACCTGCATGGAACGCTGTTTTATTTCGGGCGCAATGAGGCGTTCAACGCCAACAACTCGTTCTTCAAATCGCTCAACCGCGCGCGGCTGCCGTACAAGATTCATCAGTTCGGCGGTAACCTCGGCGGCCCGGTGGTGAAGAACAAGCTGTTCTACTTCGCCAACTACGACGGGCAGCGCTTCAGCGAGCCGATCCCGGTGTTTCCAGGTGTCGGTTCGGCGCCGGCGGCAAGCGACGCGGCGGGGCTGGCGGCTCTCAATTCGCTGTCCAGGTATTTCGCCAACTATACGCGCGGCTTGAACAACGACGTCGTGCTCGGCAAGGTGGACTGGCTCGCCTCCGCGTCACAGACGTTCAATTTCCGTTACAACCTGAACCGCTTCACGGGCCGGAATTTCGAAAATTCGGGCAACCAGCGCGCACCGGAGGCGACCGGCGACAGCAAGGTGAACACCGACTCCATCACCGCCGCCTATACGAAGCTGTTCGGCGGAGCGACCGTGCTCGATCTGCGGTACACCTACATGAGCGACCGGGAACCGGGCGAAGCCAATTCCACCGATCCGGAAGTGACCGTGCGGCAAAACGGCGTCAACGTGATCACGTTCGGGCGCAACAATTTCAGCCCGCGCTACACCAACACCAGGCGCAACCAGGTCATCGGCACGCTTTCGCGCAACGTGGGCCGCCACGCGTTGAAGTTCGGCGGCGACCTGGTGATCGACCGCATCGCGAATTTCTTTCCTGGCCAATTCTCGGGTGTTTACACGTTCAACAGCCTGGCCGATTTTCAGGCCAGGCGGCCCGCGCAATTCGCGCAGGCGCTGGCCGGCGCAGGGACCAACGGCGCGCTCACCACGCCGAATCTGCGCGAGCTTGCGTTTTTCCTTCAGGACAATTGGCGCGTGACGGACCGGCTGACTCTGAACCTCGGCCTGCGGCAGGATTTCTTCAAGACGGAATCGAACTCGGTGCTGAATCCGGATCCGCCGTTGAAAGCGGCCGGGCTTGAGACCAGCACCATTCCGGTGGACAACAACAACATCGGCGTCCGGTTGGGTTTCGCCTACCGGCTCACGCAGAGCGATCGTGTGGTGGTGCGCGGCGGCTTCGGCAGTTTCTACGCGCGCATTCCGGCGATTCTCACCGGTACCGTGCATTCGCAAAACGGCATACAGGTGCAGAACTACACGTTCGTTTCGCCCGCCATTCCGGTGGAGTATCCGAACATTCTCGCCACGCCTCCGAACGTGGGGCGCACGCCCAACATCTTCGCCGCCGAGCCCGGCCTGATGAATCCGCAAACGAACCAGTGGAGCCTCAACCTCGAGACCAAGCTCGCTTCCAGCTACTCGCTGACACTCGGCTATCTGGGTGTGCGCGGCCTGCATCTGACGCGTACGCGCGACATCAATCTGTTCCCTTACCAGATTCTGACGGGCACGGTTTCCACCGGTGGAGCCATCGCGTTCCAGCGGCGGCCTTTGGCGCGGCCCAACCCGGCCTTCGGACGCATCAGCCTCGCCGAGAGCGGCGCCGACAGTTACTACCACGGTGGATTTCTGCAACTCACCAAGCGCTTCGGGTCCGACTTTCAGGTGCAGACTTCGTACACGTTCTCGCGCGTGATCGACACCGCGCCCGATGGAACGGCGGTGCTGCCCGGCAGCGGCGGCGATGAACTCAAGATCGCGCAGGACACGCTGAATCCGAACCTCGATAAGGCGTTGGGGAACGCCGACATCACGCATCGCTTCGTGCTGTCGGGATCATGGGACGTGAACCTGGCGCGGAATCTGAACAACCGCGCGGCCAAGGCGCTCATCAATGGATGGCAGATCTCTTCCATCGTGCAGGCGCAAAGCGGCTTCCCATACAGCGAGCGGGTCAACATCGATCTGACCAACGACGGCAACCTGGGCAACGACCGGCCTCCGTTTGTGGGACGCAACACGCGGCGGCTGCCCTCGTGGTCGACCGTCGACATGCGCCTGAGCCGCGATTTCCCGCTGCGCGAGAGGCTGAAGCTGCGCCTGATGGGGGAAGCGTTCAATATCGCCAACAAAACCAACATCGGCGGTGTGAACCCGGTGGTGTGGAACATCGCGCCCGCTACCTTCACCTTCACGCCGAACGCCGCCTTCCAGCGTCCTTCCAGCACGCTCGATCCGAGGATTTTACAGCTTTCGGCCAAGATCATTTTCTAGGCCGTTGGCATGTTATCCTAGTGCGTGCCGCAGAGAATCCTGGGTGTAATTCCAGCCAGGTTCGCCTCCTCCCGGTTCCCCGGCAAGGCATTGGCTGAACTCTCCGGCAAACCCATCCTCCAACATGTGTGGGAACGCGCCTCGCAGGCACGGTATCTCACCGATGTCCTGATCGCCACCGACGACGACCGCATCTACTCCGCCGCGAGGCGGTTCAAGGCTCGCGCGATCATGACGCGGCCCGATCATCTTTCGGGCACCGACCGTGTGGCCGAAGCCGCCAGCGCCGACTTCGCTTCGGTGGTGGTGAACATTCAAGGCGATGAGCCGCTGATCGACCCGGCGGCGATCGACGCCGCCACGCTCGCGCTGCTCGACGATATCGACGCGCCGATGGCGACGCTGAAGAAGAGAATTGAAGATCCCGACGAGATATCGAATCCGAACGTGGTGAAAGTGGTCACCAGTCTCGCCGGCGACGCGATCTATTTTTCGCGCCACGCGATTCCCTATACGCGTGGGAACGAACCCAACACCTGGTACAAACACATCGGCCTCTACGTCTACCGGCGCGAGTTTCTGCTTGCGTATTCGGCGCTGCCGGTGGGGCCGCTCGAAACCGCCGAGCGCCTGGAGCAACTGAGGGCGCTTGAGAACGGATACCGCATCCGCGTGATGGAGACCGATTACGAATCGCTGGGCGTGGATACACCCGAAGACCTGGAGCGCGTATCCAGGATGTTCACGTTGTCGAATTGAGGAGGGAGCAACAAGGGGATGACGAAATACATTTTCGTGACGGGCGGCGTGGTGAGTTCGCTTGGTAAAGGCATCGCGGCCGGCTCCATCGGCTGCCTGCTGGAAAGCCGCGGTCTGCGTGTGACGCTGCAGAAGTTCGATCCCTATCTCAATGTCGATCCCGGCACGATGAGCCCGTTCCAGCACGGCGAAGTGTTCGTCACCGACGATGGCGCCGAGACCGATCTCGACCTGGGCCACTATGAACGCTTCACGCACGCCCATCTGACCCAATCGAACAACCTCACCAGCGGCCGCCTTTACGAACAGATCATCTCGCGCGAGCGGCGCGGCGATTACCTGGGCAAGACCGTACAGGTGATTCCGCACGTCACCAATGAAATCAAGGCGGCGATGCGGCGCGTGGCCGCGGGCGTCGACGTCATCATCGTGGAAGTGGGCGGCACGGTGGGCGACATCGAGTCGCTGCCGTTTCTCGAAGGCATCCGCCAGATGCGCCACGAGGTGGGCCGCGACAACGCCATCAACCTGCACGTGACGCTGGTACCTTACATCGCCGCCGCGGGCGAGCTGAAAACGAAACCGACGCAGCACAGCGTGAAGGAGCTGCGCGCCCTCGGCATTCAGCCCGATATGCTGATCTGCCGGAGCGAGCGTCCCTTCGGCCAGGACGTGAAGGAAAAGATCGCCATGTTCTGCGATGTCGAGACCGAGGCCGTCATCTCGGCGCACGACGTTTCAAGCGTCTATGAAGTGCCGCTGATGTTCGCCGATCAGCGCGTGGACGACATCGTTCTCAAGATGCTGAACCTTCTTTCGGGCCAGCGCGATTTGCGCAAATGGAGCAACATGCTGACGCGCATGCGCAATCCGATGGATGAAGTCACCATCGGGCTGGTTGGCAAGTATGTCGCCTATGAGGATGCCTACAAGAGCCTGAAGGAAGCGCTGCTGCACGGCGCGCTGGCGCACAACATCAAGGCCAACATCGAATGGATCGAAGCCGAGGAGCTGCAATGGCCCGATTGCATCCGCCGGCTCAAGAACTTCGATGGCATCCTGGTGCCGGGCGGTTTCGGCAGCCGCGGCATCGAAGGGATGCTGAACGCCATTCGCTATGCGCGCGAGTTCAAGGTGCCGTATTTTGGCATCTGTCTCGGCATGCAGACCATGGTGATCGAGTTCGCGCGCAACGTTTGCGGATTGCCCGCCGCCAATTCCACCGAATTCGATCCGGCGACGCCGCATCGCGTCATTTACAAGCTGCGTGAGTTGAAGGGCGTGGATGAGCTCGGCGGCACGATGCGGCTGGGTGCGTATCCCTGCAAGCTGTCGGAAGGCAGCTATGCGATGGAAGCCTACTCAGCGCCGGAGATCAGTGAGCGCCACCGCCACCGGTTCGAGTTCAACCGTGAGTATGAGAACGTGCTGCGATCGCACGGGCTGCGGCTGACCGGGCAGACGCCGGACGGCCTTTATGTCGAGATCTGCGAACTCGAAGATCATCCGTGGTACCTCGGCTGCCAGTTCCATCCCGAGTTCAAATCGAAGCCGCTCGAACCGCACCCGCTGTTCCGTTCCTTTGTTGGCGCGGCGTACCGCAATAAGCAGAAGGCGCTCGGAAAGGAACCGGCCGATGCAGATCTCAGAGTCCTTGAGGCTGGGCGCTGAAGCGCCGCTGGGGCTTATCGCCGGGCCTTGCGTGATTGAGAGCGAAGCCCACGCGTTCTTCCTCGCCAGTGAGATTGCCAAGGCGGTGGACGGTCCCTTCGTCTTCAAGGCGAGTTTCGACAAAGCCAACCGGTCGAGCGTGGGTTCGTTTCGCGGCCCGGGGATCGAAGAAGGATTGCGGATTCTCAAAGGCATCCGCGCTCTGGGGCACACCGTGCTGACCGATATCCACGAGCCGTGGCAGGCCGAGCGGGCGGCGGAAGCGGTGGACATTCTGCAGATTCCGGCGTTCCTGTGCCGGCAGACGGATCTGCTGCTGGCCGCGGGACGCACGGGCCGCGTGGTGAATATCAAGAAAGGCCAGTTCGTCTCGCCTTACGACATCGGGCATGCGGCGGAGAAAGTGGCGTCCACCGGCAATCACCGCATCGTGCTGACCGAGCGCGGCACTTCGTTCGGCTACAACAACCTGGTGGTGGATATGCGCGGCCTCGCGGTGATGCGCGAGTTCGGATATCCGGTGGTCTTCGACGCCACCCACAGCGTGCAGATGCCGGGCGCGGGCGGCACGGTTTCCGGCGGTGAGCCGCGGTTCATCGAGCCGTTGGCCCGCGCGGCGGCGGCGGTGGGCGTGGACGGAGTGTTCGTCGAAGTGCATGAAGCTCCGGAGCGCGCGCTTTCCGATGGAGCGAACGCGCTGCGGCTCGATCTGCTGGCGCCGATGCTCGGGCGGCTTCGCGCGATCAGCGGGCTGGTGAGAGGCTGACGCGGCCGCCGCAACGGGCTGCCTCTTTCACCGCCAGCGTGGCTTCGAGTGTGCGCAGCGCATCGGCCGCGCTGACGAGCGGTTCTACCCGCCGTTCGACGACGTCGCAGAAATGATCCAACTGCCGCATCAGCGGGTCGGCGGCGGCGCAGTCAAGTTTCGACGTGGAAAACGGCTCGGTCCACGATCCAGGTCCTTCCTGCCGCCAGAGGTTGAGCGACGGCACGCTGAGCGAGCCGAGCGTGCCGGTGAGGAAGAGACAATCCTGCGAGGGGTCGCGCGCGAAAGCGGGATTCTCGCCGCTGGTTTGCTCCCAACTGCGCGGGGCGACGACGGTGTCTGAAATCAGCAGCGTGCCGATGGCTCCACTGGCGAATTCCATCAGGGCGGCGGCGGTATCTTCGACGCCGAACCCGCGCACACGATTGGACGCCACCGCCTGCAAGGCGGAGATCTCGCCGGCCAGGAAGCGCATGGTATCGATGTCGTGGATGAGGTTGATGAGCACGGGCCCGCCGGCGGGACCGCGGCGCCACGCGGCTTCGAAGTACGGCGAAGGCTTGTGGAACAGCGTGGTGGCGCCGATGGTCACCAGGCGGCCGAGCCGTCCCTGTTCCACGCACCTACGGGCGGCCTGCATCGCCGCACTGTGGCGCCGATGATGGCCCACCAGCACCGGGACGCCCACAGTCGCGGCGGCGGCCACCAGTTGGCGGCCCTCTTCGACGGTATGCGCGACGGGCTTTTCGACCAGCACCGGCACGCCGGCCGCCAGCAGCGCCAGCGCATTCGGAACATGAAATTCATTCGGTGTGGCGACGATGGCGCCGTCTATCGGCATCGATGCGAGCAGCGCCTCGATGTCCGGGTGAAACGGTGCGCCCAGATCCACCGGCGACAGATCCACCACCGCGGCGAGGCGGCATCGCGGATGATCCCGCAGGCGGCGGGCATGTTCGCGGCCGATGACTCCAGCGCCGATGACGGCGATCGACAACATCCTTACATGCTACTTCCCGAACGTGAATCCGACCAGGCCGGTGACGCGATTCTCCCGGCTGCCATCGGGTCTCGGGCGGGTGAAACGAACCTCGGGCGCGATGGTCACATATCGAGTACGGAACTCGATGCCGGCGCCCGCAACCAGGCCGTTGCGCGAGGAGGTCTGGCGCGTAAAGCTTCCCCGTATCTCGGTGGGATACTCCGGCGGGCGGCAGGAGCCTTGCGGTCCGCTGCAGGAATACAGGCTCGAAGACTCACTCGATTCACGGCCCCACTGATAGCCGCCGCTGACGAAGGGACGCACCGGTCCCAGGCGAAAACGATACTTCAACTGAAGCGGGAAGTCCCAAACATTTGCCTTCTTAAATGTTTGAAACAAATACGGATTCACATTCGAGCCGAGTTGGAAAGGGAAGCCGCCGCGCTCTTGGTAGTTGCGAAACAGAGCTTCGAAGGCGACCGCGAACCCATGAGGGAACCGGGCTTCGATGGTGGGGCCGCCGGTCCAGCGGCCCTGTTCGTAGGACGAATAGATCTGATTCCGACTGGGCGGATTATTGATAGGCGCGCCGATCTTGAAACCAGGCCGGATGGAGAGAACCGGCTCGGACTGGGCGGCCAGATCGGCGGCGGTGGCTAACAGCAAGAGAAAACGCATACCCCGCGGCCGAGGCACGCCAGACTCCACGCGAGCACGTGTTGAAAGCAAAGGGGCGGCCGGCCCGGATCCCGTGCCCAACACGCCACAGCTGTTGAGGAAATGAAAAAAGCGGGCAGCCTGCACGCCAGTTTCAGGTTGCCCGCCGAAGGGGCTGGATGCCGATCAAGCGTCCAGTCGCTTCTAAGAGAAGGTCGTCTGCCGTATTCGGATGCATCTGGCGTGCCAAAGGGGGCCCAAGCAGGATCAATGGTTTGGCGGGCGCCTAGGCGAGGAACCGTCTCAGACCTGCGAAAGCCGTCGCGACGATGAGAACAGAAGGCTGGCCAAAAAACTTCGTGAACTTTTGGCAGTCGCCTCCCTTTCATCTGTAGGGCGACCAACACATCCCCACTCAGGACACGGAGATCCAATGAAAGTGAAAATGATCGCAGCTCTTCTAGTGCCTGTTTTTCCGGCATTGTTCGCGCAAGACCCCAACAGCGGGGAATACCGTATCGGCACCAACCCGCTAACCACCCTTAACTACACTCCTCTCGCGCTGCTTTCCGTGGCTCCCGACGGAACCGAAGTGGCCGTCGACAATCAGGGCAATATTCTGAACGGGAATGGAGCGGCCTGGCAGAGACTGGGGGGGAATCTGGTGCAGGTATCCGCCGGCTCGAGAACGGAGGTGTGGGGCGTCAACGCCGCCCATGCTGTATTCCGATGGTCGGGCTCCACCTGGCAGACCATGCCTGGCAGCCTCCAGCAGGTGGTAGTGGCCAAGGGTGGCGGATTGGTGCTGGGGATCGAGTGGGCCGCTCCACACCGGCTCGTGCGGTGGGACACAACCGCCAACAACTGGGCCGTACTGGACGGCGCCCCTCCGATCGTTCAGTTGACCGTGGGCTCGCCCAACCACGTCTACGGCATCACCGCCTTGGGAGAGCTCTACAAGCTCATGCGTCCGTCCTGGACGGAATGGCGCAAGCTGAAGGGCGCATTCAAGCAGCTCTCGGCGGGACTGGATGGCACATTGGCTGGAATGGGCACCGACAACAAACCGTACCATCGAACCGATAGCGATGTCAGCAAGGAAGTGGCCAGTCCGACCACGCCTCCGGTCTGGACTCCCATCGACGCTCCGGCCGTCTATGTGGAAGTGATTAACGTGGGAAACGTGATGTTTCTCGATACGTCGGGAATGTCCGCCCGGGCGATGCCGCTCTCCTCGGGCGGGACGCTGACAATCGACCCGGAACTGAGTGGGTCGTGGGAAGAAAAGGGCGTCACTCGGATTATTTCGGTTTACGAGCCAACTACAGCGAAGCTCGAGGTCAGCGGCGAGTGCATCCAGATTCAGCCCGGCCAGGACCTGAAGGTCGCCCTGCCTGCTACGACACCGCCCTCGGACGGCAAGATTCTGGTCAATTACAAATGCAAAACCGGCAAGTTTTCGAAAATTGCCCTGAACCGGTGCACGCCCCGATCGGGCACCAACGTGGGAGTCTACATGCTCAGCGGCGCGCAGAAGGGAGGCTGCGTGGGCGGCAATGCCACCGTGGAGCAGATTCCCGAGGGACCGCAACTGGATGGAAAAGGAACGGATTGCGCGCCGGTATCGCTACGGAATCGCAGCGCGCATTCCTCGGTTCAATTCGATCTCCCCTGGGCCAACGTGAACGACCGGATTCGCATTCCGGCCGGCGCTCATAATCGCTACGTGTTCCCGGCGTGCAATCGGGTGTGGTGGGACAATCTGGTCTTTACGTGCACCGCGGCGAAAACCTGGAAGCTGACCGAAGGCAGATACGACGCCGACGCCTATTGCACCGGTTCGCCCCGCAAGAACTTCTATATGTGGATTTCAGACAAAGGCTACGCCGACAAATAACGGACGAGGGTTCAATCGGCGGGGGTGCCGTCCGCCTCGGCGATCAGGCGGTAAAGGGTAGCCCGGCTGACTCCAAGTACCTCGGCGGTGCGGGTCTTGTCGCCTCCCAGAGCTTCAAGCACCTTGCGGGCGTGGAGGCCCCGCATCGCTTCGAGCGAAACCATCGGGTATCCACCCGGCGCCGGCTGTCCGGCGGTTGCGGGTGTGTTGAAATTCTCCGGCAGGTCGCGCACGCCGATCGTCTCCGATGTGGTCATCATGGCGGCGTAGGCCAGCACATTCTCGAGTTCGCGGACGTTTCCGGGCCAATGGTATTGGCCGAGCAGGCGCATGGCGCGATGGTCGACGCCGTCCACCTGTTTGCCCGATTGCGCCGACCATTGCCGCAGCAAGTGAGGGATCAGCAGAGGCAGATCCTCGGGCCGAGCGGCCAGGCCGGGCAGCATGAGATGCACCATCGACAGGCGGAAGTAGAGATCTTCGCGAAATTCGCGCTGGCGGATCGATTCCGCCAGATCGCGATTGGTGGCGGCGACGATGCGCACGTCCACCTTGCGCGGCGTGTTGGCGCCGATGCGCAGAACCTCCTGCTGCTGCACGGCGCGCAGGAGCTTGGCCTGCGTGGCCAGCGGCATTTCGCCGATTTCATCGAGAAACAACGTGCCGCCGTGCGCGGCCTCGAACAGGCCCACTTTATCCTGCACGGCACCGGTGAACGATCCGCGCATATGGCCGAACAGGGTACTATCGGCCAGCGATTCGGTCAGCGAGGCGCAGTTGCAGACAACGAAAGGCTGCGCGGCGCGCGGGCTCAGGTTGTGAAGGGAACGCGCCACCAGTTCCTTGCCGGAACCGCTTGGACCCGTAACCAGGGCCGTGCGGAAGTGCGGCGCCACGCGGCGCACGCGCGCAAACAGGTCGAGCATTAGAGGGTTGCGGCCGATCATGCCTTCGAGAGAATACGCCTCGGCCAGCTCGCTATCGAGCCTGCGGGCGCGCCGCATGCGCAGGACACTTTCCACCATACCGGCGACCCGGTTCTGCAGACGCGCCACATCCACCGGCTTGTTGAAATAATCGGCGGCGCCGCGGCGGATCGCTTCCACCGCCGACTCGGTGGAATAGTGTGCGGTGACGAGGATGACTTCGGCGGCGGGATCGATCTCGAGGATCGCGCTCAGCAGATCCATGCCGGACATACCTGGCATCATCAGGTCGGTGACGACGATTTCGGGGCGGCACTCGCGCGCCAGGCGCAGCCCTTCCCTGGGATCGCCGGCGGTGAGAATGACGGCGTCGTCCGATTCGAGCGCGGCGGCTACCAGTTCAAGAGAAAGCGGATCGTCGTCGACCACCAGGACGCGCGCCTTCGGCGCGGAAGCGATCACGGCGACTTCCGGTCCGCGCAGGGCACCGTGACGACGAACCGGGCGCCTCCCATCGATGCCGTCTCGATGCGAATCAGTCCCCCATGCGCCTCCACCAGCCGCTTGGTGATGGCCAGACCCAGACCATGGCTTTCCTGCGGAGCGCCATGAACGGAGGCGATGCTGAACCGGTCGAAGATGGCCTCGCGCTTCTGCGGCGGAATGCCGGGGCCGTCGTCGCTCACCGCCACCTCGTAAACGGCGTCACCGGAGGAGGCTTCCACCAGCACCGAGCCTTGTTCGGGCGCGAACTTTACGGCGTTGCCGACCAGGTTCAGCAGGATCTGTTTCCAGCGCAGCCGGTCGGCGAAGATTTCGATATCCACGCCGGCGGCGTCGATGGCCACGTGGCGGCCGGCCGCCTGGGGTCCCAGGATCGCCAGCACCTCGGCCACGCAATCGCCGAACTTGAACGTTTCAAAGCACAGGTCCAGGCGGCCGGCGTCGATGCGGGCCAGATCGAGCACCTCGTTGATAAGCGCCAGAAGGTGGCGCGACGCGGTGAGAATGTTGGAAACGAACGATTGCTGCTTGCCGGTGAGCTCGCCGCCTCGCTGCTGTTCGAGCAGGGTGGCGAAACCCACTACGGAGTTCAGCGGCGTGCGCAGCTCGTGGCTCATGCTGGCCAGGAAGTCGTCCTTGCGGCGGCCGATCAGTTCCGCCTGGGCGCGCTGCTTATCGAACTTGCGGGTGGTTAGGGCGAGATCGCGTGCTCCCTGATAGGCACGCCGCATCTCCTCGGCCTCTTCGTCGATGCGCTGCAGCAGCAGCGCGCGCTTGCCGTCGCCAAAGATGGCGTCGGCGCGGAAGGCGGCCTCGGCCGGTCCCACCTTCTGTTTCCAGATCGCCGAGCGCAGGCGTCCCCGCTGGCCGCGGTCCCAGAATGGCATGGCGTCAAGCAGGAAGGTTTCGAGCATGGGAAACTCGTTGCCGAGGCTCTGCAGATCCCCTCCGGCCCAACCGAGCCAATCGGGTACAGGCGGGCTGGGTTTCCACAGGCCGGGCGTCACCGGTTCGATGACCGCCAGATCGAGGATGGGTAAAATCCAGTCCAAAGTTCGCGTGCCTCTTTACAGCAACCGCCGGGCCAGATCCTCAAAAGCTTCCGTCACGCCCTCGCCGCTTTTGGCGCTGGTACGCAGAATCCGCCAGCCGGCCGTTTCCAGGCGGTCGAGGTCTTCCCGGGATACCTCGCACTCGCCGGCCAGGTCTACCTTGTTTAGCGCTAAAACGAACGGCAGAGCGCCTTCGGTTCCGGCGATGCGCCCCACGATGCTTTCCGCCGTTTCCAGAGTCTCCTTCCGTGTGGCGTCGGCGACCAGCAGATAGCCGCTGGCGCCCCGCAGGTAAGAAATCTGCAGAGGGGCGAGGAAATCTTCGCCGGCCAGATCCCAGATTACGAGGTCGATCTGCCGTTCATCAACTAGCAGCGAGTATTTGTCGATCTTGACGCCGACCGTGGTGAGGTAGCGCTCATCGAAAACGCCTTGTAGAAAGCGCCGCACCAGGCTGGTCTTTCCAGCGCCGAACGCGCCGGCGAGGCAGATCTTCTTTTGAAGGGGCGGCCTGGTCTCGCTCATTGCTTTGGAAGCTCGACACGGAAGCGGATGGTGCGGTCGGCGGGCAGAGGGCCCGGCACCACCACGAGGGTTTCGGCGGCGATGCCTTGCTCCCTGAAGGCGGTTTCGGCCGCGGCCACGCGCTGGCGGGAAAGCCGTTCGTCGAGGCCGTTGCCTTCCGATTCCGCCGCGGCGCCGAGAAGGCGCAGCCGGGAGGCCGGGCCGAAAGCGGCGAGTACCGTTTTCCAATCGGCGGCGAGAGTCTCCATTTCGCCGGACGGGGCGCGAAAGGCGAACTGGTCGTAGCGGAGCACGGAACGCTCAATCAGGCGAATGCGTTCTTCGCCGGCGCGCCTTATTTCAAACGGCGTGTCGAGCGAATAGTAAGGCTGCCACTCGAACCGCACGTCATCGAATCCGGCCGACTTGGCCAGGGCCGATCCGTCGGCGGCCATGGGGTCGCGCATACCGCGCACCACCCACTTACCGCCTTCCCGATGAGCCGAGATCGATGCCAGGCCCGGCTGCGCGCGCAGCATCCCGAGCAATCGATCGAAGCGATATTGCTGGTAGGTCCGATAGCCGTACCAGGCGGCCAGCACCAACGCCGCCAGCGCCAACGCGGCGAGCAGCTTTCGCGGTCCGCGGCCCGCTTTGCCGCCCGCGCCTCCGAGCAAACACCGGTCGAGATGGCCGCCGGCGGCGCCGAACGGTCCCGTCTCACCGTCGAACTCTTCCAGTTGCTGCGCGAAATCGCGATGGATGTCCTCCACGGTCTGCTCCGTGGTTTGCCGCAAGGGTACCGGCGGGACACCGAGAATGACGCAGGTCAGCACCGCTTTGGGGCCCGTGTTGATCCACAAGGTGTGGTGGCCGAGCCGCACGGCGTCGAGAGCGCTTTCCCGGCCGCCGAACGAATCCTGGACGAAATCCTGAATGGCGGTCAGCATGCCGGAGATGACCGTGGGATCTTTCACATCCACTTCCGGCGCGCGGCGATGCAGCAGCAGCAGGCCGGTACGGCGGTCGATCAGGAAGACCTGTTCGACGCGGAAGCACAGGCTCTTTTCGAGCAGGACGGCGGCGAACGGACGCCCCTGCCGCCAGGCTTGAAAGCGCCAGCTCAGCGAACGAATTGAGAACGACGATTCCACGGTCTGCGCGATGGAGTCCTGCAGATCGGTAAGAGCGTCGGCGATGTAGCGCCGGATCATGGCGCCGATGATCGGAAACAGCGCCGTGGTGATGACTTCGGGATGGCGCTGGACCGAAAGGCGCAGCGACTCCTCAATGGCGGGGCTCAAGGCCGCGCGCAGCTTGCCGCCGGAGTGTCCCAGGCGAACCGCTTCGGGCAGCGCTTCACTCAGGTCGCGGGCGCGCTGTTCCGGATTGGCGACGTAGCCGCGCACTGAGGACCATTCGGCCGGGTCCGGAACGCTCAGCAGCAGACGCAGGCGGGCCAACTCGGCTCCCGGGGGAACCGGACCGGCTGCGCCTGAGAATCTGTCAGCTTTGCTTCCCATCGTCGAGCCGGGCTGCCATCTCATTCAGCATGGTAGCCAAGGCGGTGCGGTCCGTCTTTTGCCGTCCGACCTCGGCGAAGCGCTGATCGAGCTGGCGCTTCCACTGCTGGTCGAGATCGGTAATCTGATCGAGAATCTGCCGGCATTGGCCCAGCAGATCGGAGCGGAGGGCGGCCTGCGCCGCGGTCAGTTGCCGGTTGCCGGTGTCCAGACGCTGTTCCAAAGCGTCCATCGTTTGGCGTGTGTCCCGCTGGGCGTCGGAAGCCGCCTTGGAGCGGTCGGCCCGCTCCTCGGCCACCTGGGCGTGCAGCGCTTCAACCTCTTTCCGGAAAAAGAGCTCGAAGGTGTCCATTCTCTTCCGAACCTCGTTGCGGAGGTCGTCGGTGTGCTGTTCCAGGATACGGCGCAATTCTTCAAAGCGCAGGTCGATCTGGCGTTTGTCGGCGCCAAAAAGAATTTCGCGAATCTGGTCTACGTTGCCGGACGATACGTCCTGAGGAGCCATTAAAGGCGCAATTCCGTTGGTCATGGCTACAACCGTCTAGGTTATAGTACACCAATCGGGCCGCGATCCAAGGGTCGGTTAGGCCGCGCTGGCCCGCATGGGTCCCGCCGGTACCAGTCCGCCGGCCAGCGCCATGCGCGTCACTGACGCCGCGTTGCAGGCACCGAGCTTCTTCATCAACGCTTTGCGATAGCTGCGCACGGTTTCGAGCGACAACTGCAGATGCACGGCCACTTCCTTGTTCGTGTTGCCCGAAGCCACCAGGCTGAGCACCTGAAGCTCGCGCCGCGAAAGCTGATGAATGGGCTGCACGGGCGTGTTCTCGGAAAGGTCGCCTCGGCGGATGCGGTCGAGAAGGCGGGTGGTGAGATGGGGACTGAGATAGGAGGCGCCGGAGGCGACGGTGTGCAGGGCGGACACCAGGTCGCGCCGCGAGGAGGTTCGCTTGGGAACGAACGCGTCCACGCCGGCGCGGATGGCGGCGATCACGGTTCCTTCGTCGTCGGCGGCCGAAAGCAGAACCATGCGCGATCCGCCACGCTGGCGGAGGGCTTCTCCCAGACCGGCCACCAAGGCGGCTTGCGGTTGTTCAAGGTCCACAATTACGATGCTGCCGCGAGGCGCGCGGCAGACTTCGAGAATCGCGGATTCGGTGTAGAGTTCGCGTGTGATCTGGAAGGAAGGGTCGTTTTCCAGAAGGGCGCGGATACCGTCCCTCATGATTTGAAGGTCGGAGATCAGTAGAACTTCAGTTTGCATTGTTGCTTCTCAGCCGTCCCGTAAATGCAAACGGATATCCACAAACGGGTGATATCGGTAACTGATTGACCGGGTGGGAGATGAACGGCTAACAAGGCCGCCCGTACCCGATGAGGGGTGATTCGCCGGTGAGATTGCGGCCGGCTTCGTCTCGCGGGTGAGACGCCCTACCTTCGAACCATCAGCTTTTTGGTATTTTCCACCAGTTGCCGGGCCTTGCCGAGCGACTCGATGCCCTTGAGCACAACCGGATCGATTTCCACCGTCAGCTTACGGGCTTCTTCCTGGTTGAAGGCGGTGATGAACAGCTCCCGGCGGATCTGCTGCTTGATCCAATCCTTGCTGTTGGCGAAGTCGGCTTCGAGGAACGGCACGTTCTCCTTGGTCAGGAACTGCCGGAACTCCTGCAGCGTGCCCTCGTCCGGCACCCAGTCCTTGGCGAGCTTGGTGTCGTGGCGGGCAAAGTAGCGGGAAGAGAAATTGAAGAAGGCGTGATGGCGGAAGAGCAGATCGGCCTGGAACTTGTCGAGCTTGGGCGCGGTGAACTTCTCGTCCGGAGCGATGCCGCCGCCGCCATAGACGGTGCGGCCGCCGTCGGTGAGCTTCACATCGGAGGTGTTCTGCGTGGCGACGTCCTTTTTGTAGTAGTAGTCCAGGAAGCTGCCGCTCGAATAATCGCGCTGTATGAGGCGGCCCGAAGGGGTGAAATACTTGGCGGTGGTGAGCGCGAGGCCTGTGTTTTCGATCATCGGAAACACGGTCTGCACCAGGCCCTTGCCGAAGGTGTTATCGCCCAGAATCCAGGCACGGTCATGATCCTGCAGGGCGCCGGAAACGATCTCGGCGGCCGAGGCGGAGTAGCGGTTGACCAGAATCACGATGGGGTAGTCGCGTCCGCTGTTGCCGCGGCGGGCGTAGTAGGGTTTCTCGGCCGACGCGCGACCCTTGTGAGAAACCACAAGCTGGCCCTTGCGCAGGAACCGGTCGGCGACGGCGACGCCTTCGTTCAGCAGGCCGCCGGGGTTATCGCGCAGGTCGAGGATGAGCCCCTTGATGTTGTCCTCGCCCAGGGTCTTGAGATTGTCGTCCACTTCGCGGCTGGTGTTCTCGTTGAACGACTTGACGTGCAGGTGGGCCACGCCGGGCTTCAGCCAGAATGCGGTTTCCACGCTCTTGCGCGGGATCTCGTCGCGCGTAATCTCGAAATTCAGCGGCTTTTCGACGCTTTCGCGGCCCACCGTGACCACCACGCGCGTGCCGCGCGGCCCGCGCAGCATGTCGGCGACTTCGGTGCTGCTCAAGTTGTCGGTACGGCGTTTGTCGACTTCCAGAATCACGTCGCCGGGGCGGATGCCGGCTTTGTAGGCGGGCGAACCGGGAAACGGCGCCAGCACGATGGTGCGGCGGTTGCGCTCCGAAACCATCATGCCGACTCCGAAATAGGAGCCGCGCTGGTCCTCGCGCAGAATCTGAAAATCGCGGGGATCGAAGAAAGAAGAGTGTGGATCGAGCGTACGCAGCATGCCGGTGACGGCACCCTTGTAAACGGCCTTATCGGCATTCACCTTGTCGGCGTAGTTTTCCTCGACGACCTGGAAAATCTTGGTGAACGCCCGGACGTTGCCATCGATTTGCTCATCGTCGCTGGCGGCGGCGACTCCACTGACCCCGGGACCGAAAACACCGCCCAGGAAAGCGCCCGACAGGATCAGGCAGGCTGAAAGTATTGCAAAACGACCGTTATCCGTCACCGGCCTTAGGCCCCCCAGAGCCACCTTCAGTATAACCCAGAGGTACCGGCGTTCCCGGCGCGGCTAAGGCGACACGGGAACGCCAAACAGGGTTATGCCTTAGACGGCGCGGGACCGGCGCGCGGGCGCGGCCAGGTTCTCCACGCGGGCGGGCTTCTTCGGCACCGGCAGGCGCATGGCGCCCAGGCGGCGCACCTGGTCGGTGACGCAAACCAGAAACATCGGCTGGCGCGCGTTCTTGAAGATGTCGATGATGCGGCTGGAGTCCTGTTCGAGGTAAATCGACTTGCCGTCGGTCACCAGGTGCAGATCGGACTCCTGGGCGAGCACTTCGCTTAACCGCTTGCCCATTTCCCGCTGCAGGAACCGCAAAACGCGGCGGATTTTTTGTAGGGAGAATCCCTTGCGGCGCAGTTCGGCGATTACGGTGATCTCCACCACTTCCTCGCTCGAGTACACGCGCTTGTGCCCCTCATGGCGCGGCGATACGACCTTTTTTTCGTCCCACCATTGGAGCTGGCGAAGACTGACGCCCCCAAGACGCGCCACTTCGCTCGAGTTGAAACTGCGTTCAAGTACTTCCGGATCACTTTTTATCTTTTTTGTTTTGAACATTCGGCACCACTTCCGTTTACTTCGAGCCGCCTAACAAATTCTACTCGAATTGTTGTGGGAGTCAATGGGGATGTTTCCTGTTGTATAGTGGCCGGGAAATGCAACGCCGCCGGTTTCTCTCCACCCTCGCCGCCGCTCCGTTCGTCCACACCGCCTCGAAAGCGGCGCCCAAGCGGCCAAACGTGGTCATGTTCATGACCGACGACCATGGCGCCTGGGCCACTGGAGCCTATGGCTGCGCCGGAATGCGGACGCCCAACATCGACGAACTGGCTCGCACCGGCGCTCGGTTTGACCGTGCTTTTGCCTGCACGCCGGTCTGCTCGCCCAGCCGCATGACCTGGATGACCGGCAAGATACCTTCGGTCCACGGCGTGCAGGACTGGCTGCGGCCCGAAGACAGCTTCGAGCCCACTACGCGCCGCTGGCTCGAAGGCCATACCCCGTACTCGCAAATTCTGGCCGCCAACGGCTACAACCTCGGCATGTGCGGCAAGTGGCACATGGGGGAAGACGACAAGGCCCAATACGGATTCCGGTACTGGGCGACCGTACCCGGCGGCGGCGGCCCCTACCGCAACGTGGAGTTCGTCAAGAACGGGCAGAAGACAAAGCTCAGCGAGTTCAAGACGGATTCGGTGGGCGATTGCGCGCTCGAATTCCTGGAACAATCGAAGCGCGATCCGTTTTATCTGCTGGTGCCGTTCTACGCCCCGCACACCCCGTTCGATTTCCAGCCGGAGGCCTACCGCGCCCCCTACAACGACGCCACGTTCTCCTGCTTCCCGCCGGACCGGATGCACGACTGGCAGAACCCCGGGCTCAAAACGCATCACGGCAACCGCAAGAGCATGCAGAGCTATTCGGCGTTAATTACTGGTGCCGACGCCAATGTGGGGCGCGTGCTGCGCAAGCTCGAACAAATGGGGGTGCGCGGCGATACGACGGTCGTCTTCACCGCCGATCAGGGCTGGAATGCCGGCCATCACGGCGTCTGGGGCAAGGGCAACGGCACCTGGCCTTTCAACATGTACGACGAATCGATCCGCGTGCCGCTGATCTGGAACCATCCGGGGCGGATTCGCGGCGGTCAGACGCCGCGGCAGATGGTGTCCTCCTACGACTACTTCCCGACGTTGATGGACCACCTGGGAATCAAGGCGGCGCCCGATGCCAAACGCATGGGCAGAAGCTATGCCGGAGTGCTGCGCGGCCAGAAGACCGCCTGGCAGAACCGGTTGTTTTTCGAGTATTCCTTCGTGCGCGGCGTGCGCACGGAGAACCTGAAGCTGGTGCGCCGTACCAAGGAATGGCCCAGCGAGTTCTACGACCTGGAACACGACCCCGGCGAGAAGAAGAACCTGATCGGCGATCCTTCGTACGCGAGCCAGATCGCGTCGCTCGACAAAGAGATGGCGGCCTGGTTTACGCGGGCCGGGGCGCCGGAAATCGAATCCTGGCGTGGCACGACGAGCCAGAATTTGACGAAGTACTCGCGCTAAAGGCTACATGCCGGGCATGCGCTCCCGATGGGCCGCCGGTCTGTTCGATCGCTGCAGGATCGCGCCTTTCGAGCGCTGCGGCATCGGCTGCTGGACAAAAATGTCAGCGTCTACCGGTTCCAGATGCAGGTTGTAGCTCTTCAGCGTGCGCAGAGATGCCGATCATGCTCGCGCTCGATGGCCGCCGGTCTGTTGGAGCGACCTTCAGGACCGGGCGCCTTTCGAGGTCTGTCCAGTTGCATCGGCTGCCCGGCAGAAAATATCAGCGTCTACCGAATTCCGGCTGCACGTTGTAGCTCTCAACTTCCGGGATGGCCGCCGGTTCTCACCCGCAGGATCGTGCGCAGACCTACGGCTCCACCGATTCCAACTGCATGTTGTAGCTCTTCAACTTGCGGCTGAGCGTGCGCGAGGAGATGCCAAGCACGCGGGCGGCGCGTTCCCGATGGCCGCCGGTTTGTTCGAGCACCTGCAGGATGGTCCGCTTTTCGAGGTCGTCCAGTTGCATCGGCTGCTCGACGGCCGGCGCGGCGGGAGGACGCGGGGAAGCGCCGGTAGCCGCCAGCAGCGGAGCGAACCCAAGCAGCGCCGGCGGCAGCTCGTCCCGCTGGACGACGGTGCCGGCGGCCATGGTGGCGCAGTAGATCGCAACGTTCTGCAGCTCGCGTACATTGCCCGGCCAGCGATGGGTTCGCAATACCTGCTGCGCTTCGGCCGACAGTTCGAGATCGGGATTCTGCTGGTGCAGGAAAAGCTGGGCGATGGGAACGATGTCGTCCACACGCTCGCGCAGCGGCGGTACGCGCAGCACCAGTTGGGAAAGACGGTGATACAAATCCTTGCGGAACCGCCCCTCGGCCACTTCCAGCTCCAGGTTGCGATTGGTGGCGGCGACGATGCGCACGTTGACGGTTACTTTCTTCACCCCGCCCAGGCGGTAGAAGCCCACTCCATCGAGCACGCGCAGCAGCTTCACCTGCAGGCGCGAATCGAGCTCGCCGATTTCGTCGAGAAACAGCGTGCCGGTATCGGCCATCTCAAACAAGCCGGGCTTTGAGGCGTTGGCGCCGCTGAAAGCCCCCTTGTCGTAGCCGAATAACTCGCTTTCCACCAGATGTTCGGGCAGCGCGGCGCAATTGACGTCCACCCAGGGCTTTCCGGCGCGCATCGAATAGTGGTGCAAACCGCGGGCGATGATTTCCTTGCCGCTGCCGGTTTCCCCTTCAATCAGCACCGCGGCGTTGCTGATGGCCATCCGCTTCACCTTCTCGAACAGGCCCTCCATGGCAGGGCTCGCCCATACGGCGGTGACGCCGAGGAACTCGGAGAGGTTGACCTGCTCGGTGAAAGACATCCCTGAAAGTATTACAGCCTACGGTGAGGGAGATTGGTATCTCCGTAATCCTCTAATGTTTCCGGTAAGTACACTTAGGACGGCCTTATCTGACGCTAGACTTTATTCCGTAGGACACGTGGTTCTCCGTATTCGGGTTAAGTAGATTTTCCGAAAGGCCGGCTAGATCGTTCTCCCAGTGAGAGGGACGCGCCGGAAGCGCCGCGATCAAACGTCTTGTGTAGGGATGGCCCGGCTGATCGAAGATCCGGCGTATGGGCGCGAACTCCACCACCTTCCCATCCTGAAGGATGGCGGCGCGGCGGCACAGGCGGGCCATCGACAGCAGATCGTGCGAAATGTAGAGGATGGCCAGGCCCGACTCGCGGCTCAGCTTCTCGAACAGGCCTAGAATCTCCGATTGCGTAATGGGATCGAGGGCGCTGGTGGCCTCGTCGGCGACGATCAGTTTCGGTTTGTGGAGGATAGCCATGGCGATCAGAACGCGCTGCGCCAGACCGACGCTAAGCTGGCGCGGGTAGCGGTCGAGATAGGCGGGATCTTCCGGAAAACTTACGGCGGTGAGCGCCCGCCGCACCGGATCGAGCCACGATACCCCTTTGGGCGCGTGCGTTTCCCACGCCTCGCGAAGCTGCGCGCCCAGACGCAACGCCGGATTAAGCGACGCGATGGGGCTTTGCGGCACCAGGCTCATCACGCGCCCGCGCAACCCGCGCACATGGCCGGCCGCAGCCGTCAGAAGATCGGCTCCATCGAAGCGGATCACGCCTTCCGCCCTGCCGCCTTTCAGATCGAGCAAGCCGAGCACCGCCAATCCGCAGGTACTCTTGCCGCATCCGCTGGGGCCCGCCAGACCGACGATTTCCCCCGCTTCGACCTCGAACGCGGCGCCGTCGAGAACGAGCCGGCCGCCGTAGCGGGCGGTGATGCGCGCTTCCAGCAAGGCGCTCATCGCGCCGCCTCGTCGAGCGCCAGTTGTTCAATGTTCCAGATCGCCGAAGGCCGCATCACACCCGGTCTGACGTTGCGAACGGCAGGCGAGATGGCGACCAGCGAGTTGGTGTAGACCAAATAGACGAACGGAGCCTGATCGACCACGATCTGTTGCACGCGGTCGAAGGCGGCTTTGCGGCGGAGCGCGTTCGGTTCCTGGCTTTGCGCCTGCATCAGGCGGTCGATCTCCGCCTCCCATGGCGTGGCGGGCTTCTTCTGGCCCGGGTTCCATTGATGGGTGCTGGAGGAACTCATCCAAAGATTCATCTGGGCGTTGGGATCGAGATCGGAGATGATGACGCCCAACAGGCACGCCTCGTATTGCCAGGTCTTGCCGATCCGCTCGATCAGAGACGGGAAATCGAGCGTGGTCACGTTTACCTTGATGCCCAGTCCGCTCAGATCCTGTTGGATCAGCGACGCCATGCGCTCGCGGTTGCGGTTGCCTGCGTTGGTGATGATGGAGAACTCGACCGGATGGCCGCCGGAATCGCGCAGGACGCCGCCGGTGAGCGAGAAGCCGGCTTTGCGAAGGCGTTCGAGGGCCGCCTGGGGGGAGCGCGGCGGCGGGCGCAGCGCACTCAAATACCACTGCAGATTGGCGGGCGAGACCGGGCCGGGAGCGGGCGTGGCATGACCCTTGTATATGATGCGGGCGATGTCGCCACGATTAATGGCTTCGGAGACGGCAAGGCGGAAGTCGCGCGAGGTGAACCAGGCTTTCTTATAATCCGGCAGCGGAGCGGAGGCCACCTGATTGAACCAGATCATCTCGGAATCGAGCGAGACGCCCAGGTCGATCGCGCCACCCTTCGGTTCGGCCGAAAGGCGGCGGAACGACTCAGGGTCCAGGTTCTGAATGAGGTTGAGCTCGCCGCGCCGGTACTTCATGAGTTCCATCTCGCGGTTGCGCTGGATCTCGACCCGTACCGAGGCGAGATAGGGCAGCGGCCGGCCCAGCCCGTCTTTCTTCCAATAGTGCGGGTTGCGCTTGTAGAGCAGATAGCTGCCGGCTTTGTGTTCCTCCAGAAAGAAGGGTCCCAGGACGGCGCGCGGATCGGTTGGCGCGGCGGCCGAGACGATGGTGACGACGTCGAAAAGGCGTTCGGAGTTAGGTGTGGCGGAAGGAAAGCGGACGGCGACCGAATATTTCCCTAGCACCTCGGCCTGCGCCGCGCCGGAACTCGACCGGAAGCCATCGGCCACCGACGAGTGCAGATTGGGATCGGCCAGCCGGCGCAGGGTGAAGGCGACATCCTCGGCGGTAAACGGCGTGCCGTTGGAGAAAGAGACGCCTTCGCGCAGTTGGAACACGATGCGCCGGCCGCCGGCTTCCACTTTCCAGCTCCTGGCCAGTTCGGGTTCGGGCTTTTGCGTCACGTGGTCGATGCGCACAAGCGATCCTCCACTGAGCAGTCTGGCGATGCCCGAAGGTTCGTCGCTCACCAGGTGCGGATCGAGCGAACGGGGTTCGGCTTGAATGGCGAATCGCAGTTCGCCGCCACTCTGAGGACCGGCCGTAGCGGCGGCCTGCAGACGGCCCGTCAGCAAGAGGGCGAGAAGAAAGTTCATGTGGAAGACTCCGTGCGGGCGCCGGCCAGCGCCTGGAAGCAGAGAACCGCGGCGATCAGCAATAGCGCGGGCGCAAACAGCTCCGGACGTTCGAGAGGGCGGGTGAGCGCCTCGGGCTGGCCTTCGAGCTCGCGCAGCAGGTTACCCCAACTGGGCATCGATTCGGGAACTCCGAGTCCGAGCATGCCGAGATTGGCTTCGGCCAGGATGAAAGCCGGAACCGCGACCAGGAACTGCGCGGCCAGAATGGGACGGACGTTGGGGACCAGGTGAACGGCGAGGATCCGCCATTCGGCGACGCCGCGCGCACGGGCCGCCAGAACAAAATCGGAATCGCGCAGACGCCGGATGGAGGCGAGCACCACCCGCGCCGGCGCCGCCCAGCCGAGCAGCCCAAGCAGCGTGAACGTGGCGGCGAGCGACAGCCAGGCCGAAGCGTTCAGCGGAAGGACCGATCGCAAGGCGAGCAAAAGGAACAGGCCCGGCAGCGACAGCGTCAGATCGGCCGCCGAAGCGACAGCCCGCTCCCATCGGCCGCCGAGACAGCCACCCAAGGCTCCCAGCGCGGCGGCGGCGAAAACCGAAATAAGCGCCGCGGTGGGCGCAAGGACGAGCGAAACCCGGCTGCCATGCAGCAGGCGCGACAGCCGGTCGCGTCCGAGCTCGTCTGTTCCAAGCGGCGCTTTCGAGGAAGGCGGCTCGCCCAGAGCCTCGCGATTCTGCAGATCGTAGGGCGCCGGGGCCAGCCAGTCCGCGCCGGCCGCGCCTAGCGCCATCAGGCCGAGAAAGGCCAAAGCCAGCCGCTGGAGGGGTTGTGTCATGACCGCTCCGCCGCCCACTCCGATAGCCCGTTGGCGGTGACCACCAGCAGCGTGATGAGCATGGTGACGTTTACCAGCAGTGGCAGATCGCGTCCCAAGGCAGCCTGCCAGGCAAGCTGCCCGACGCCCGCCACATCCAGCACGACTTCGGCCGGGATGGTGGCGCCAAGGGCGAAGCTGAGCGAGACGCCGCCCAAGGCGAGGATCTCCGCCCTGCAGCAGGGCACTACATGGCCGAGAAAGACCCGCCAGGGAGCGAGACCGCGGGCGTGCGCGGTGAGAATGTGCGGCAGCCGCCCGGCGGCTTCGAGCATGTGAGCCAGATATTGCGACAGGCGCGGGAAGACGGCCGAGGCCACCACCAGGGCCGCCGCCGTCTGGCTGCCGCCTCCGGCGATCAGCAGTAGAAGCGCCACCAGCGCCACTGGCAGCGAAACGAACAGCCCCGTCAGCAGGCCGCGCAACGGCCCTCCCAGCTTAGGCCACAGACCGGCCATGGCGGCGGTGGCGATCGCGGCGATCCACGCCAGGGCGAGCCCCGCCGTGGCGATGGAGAGGGTCGGCCGCAGCCGTTCGGCGATCAGCGCGCGCACCGGCTGATTCAACTGCCGCGAGACGCCGAGATCGCCCTGCAGATATCCCTTCAAAAGCGCGCCGTAAAATTCGGCGATGCTTTGCTGGTGCCCGGCGCGGATGGCGGCGATCGATTCGGCCGACAAGCTCGAATCGAGGGTTCGCTCATCGGAGTCATAACCCGGCGCCAGGCGAATCAGCGCGCCGCACAGAAGCGCGCAGACGATTACGGTGATGGCGATGCGCCGGATGAATTTGAGCATGCCCCTCCTGATTCCGGATCGGCCAGATCGCCGTCCTTCATTAGCGGATCGCCGCACGGCCAAAACCTGACTTAGACTTGAACGATGATCCGTTACGCGATCGCATTTGTCTTCGTCCTGGCGCTTGCCGGCCAGAACCCCTCTGGAGCCAACTACGATGAGGCGAAAGCCGGCGGAGAGGATCTGCCCGGCCTGCTGCAGTTCGCCGATGGGAGTCCGGTCAAAACGGCGGACCAGTGGCGGAAGCGCCGCCGGCCGGAAATTCTGGCTCTTTTTGAGAAGCACGTCTACGGACGGACTCCCGCGGCGCGGCGCATCGAGTATGAAGTGACCTCCAGTCAGGAGGCTCTCGGCGGGCTTGCCCGGCGCAAGCAGGTCACCATCTGGACGGCGGGCCGCAAGGCGCCCGCCATGCACCTTCTTCTCTATCTGCCGAGAGAGTCGTCAAAGCCGGTGCCCGCGTTTTTGGGATTGAATTTCAACGGCAACCACGCCGTGCACACCGATCCGGGGATCGTTCTGAGCGGGAACTGGATGCGGCCAGGCAAAGGCGTGGTGGAGCATCGGGCGACCGAGGCGTCGCGGGGCTCGGAGTCGAGCCGCTGGCCGGTGGAAACCATTCTGCGGCGCGGATATGCCCTGGCGACCGTCTATTACGGAGATCTGTTCCCCGATCATAAGGACGGCCTTCCGGATTCGATCATCCCCGCGGTTTCCGGCGGTGTGGCGCGCGAGTCCGATAGCTGGAACGCCATTGGCGCCTGGGCCTACGGACTTTCGAGGGCGCTCGATTACCTCGAGAAGGAGCGCGCCATCGACGCCAAACATGTCGCCGTGATCGGGCATTCCCGGCTCGGCAAGGCCGCCCTTTGGGCCGGCGCCCAGGACACAAGATTCGCCCTGGTGATTTCCAACAACTCGGGCGAAGGCGGCGCGGCGCTGGCGAGACGGAATTTCGGCGAAACGACGGCCCGCATCAATACCGCGTTTCCCCACTGGTTCGCCGCGAGCTTCCAAAACTACAACGGGCGCCCCGAACAGTTGCCCGTCGATCAGCACATGCTGCTGGCGCTGGCCGCGCCGCGTCCCGTTTATGTCGCAAGCGCTCAGGAGGATCTTTGGGCCGACCCTCGTGGCGAGTTTCTCTCGGCGCAGGCCGCCGACCCCGTCTACCGGCTGCTGGGAGTAGAGGGCCTGCCGGTTTCCCAAATGCCGCGGATCCATGAGCCGGCCATGGGACGGGTCGGATATCACATTCGTGAGGGGAAGCACGATGTGACCGATTACGACTGGGAACAATTCCTCAACTTCGCCGACAAAAGTTGGGGTAAGCCGCAATGACTATGTGTGGATCGGGTCATATAGCGACCCCCCATTCCGTGGGTAAGCCTAGCCCGTTAAGGGGCAGAGAAAATAGTATTTCAAATTACAAATACGGACTTCGGCGCGAATCTAAAAAGAGCGCGATGGCCTTTTATATCAGCAAGTTGAAAGTAACAATACGATCCTGTTAAGATTGTAAGCGGCAGTACTTTTGGGGCAGCACGTTCCGGTCAAAAAAACAATCTTTCGGCCCATTTAAATTCGGCATCCCACTGGTATTCGGGGATATTTTCGCTTAGCATGAAATGTACCGGCCGAGATGTACGGTTGTGTCTACCTAGGTACGGACGGTGGGCGGGGTCGGGCAACGGACTTCTCGCAAGAGAAAAACGGAGGTAAACGAACAAAGATGAAATCTCAACTCAGGCTAATGCTGCAAATCGGCATCCTCAGTGTGCTTTCGATGGCCACTGCGGGCGCTGTAACAATTTTCACCGACGATTTTGAAGCTGCCGCCGGCGGCGCGCCGCCCCCGGGTGGCACGATCGTCAACTGGACGCTTTCGCCAGGCGGAGCCAACATGGACGTGGTTGGAACGGCTGTGGGCAGCCTCACCTGCCACAGCGGCACCAAGTGCGTGGACACGGACGGAACCGGTAGCACGGCAGGCGCTGTGTTGTCGCGGTCCTTCGCCGTGACCAGCGGCGTTACCTACTTCCTCAGCTTCTGGTGGTCGGGCAGCCAGCGCAACTTCCTGGGCCCGGACAGCATTCAGGTGAGCTTCGGCACGGCCGCGCCTATCACCCTCAACGCGGCGCAGGGTGCAAGCACCTGGACCAGCAATTCGGCTCTGAGCTTCGTAGCGGCCAGCAATGGCACCGCGACGGTGAGCTTCATGAACACTTCCGGTCCGGACAACGTTGGTATCCTGATCGACGACGTGACGGTTGCCGACAACACCGTTCCCGAGCCCGCCACGATGGCGCTCATCGGCTTGGGTCTGGCCATGGTCGGACTGCGTCGCCGGAAGTAACTTCATTCGTCTGATCGAATACGGCCGGTCACTCCCATGTCGGAGTGACCGGTTTTTCGTTCCGCCCCCTAAAAACGGCGCATTCCTCGACTGAGAAGGCGCCGGTTTTCGCGGGCGAAGCTAGTGCCCGGTAGTGAAGTTCCCCGCCTGTGTGGGGAACGGAGGTCTTACCAAAAAATGACAGTTCACCTGCGTCAAGCACTCCGTTTTGCGGTGGTTGGCGTACTCTCGCTAGGCCTAGCGAATGCAGCTTTTATCGAAACGTTCGAAGGGAACGTCGGCAATCCCAACGCGGACGGCAACAACCAGACCAGTTTGAACAACGCCTCCGACGGCGGCGTCTGGTCGATCACTCCCACCGTGGACCTGGTAGGCCCAGGGTTGAGTGGCGGTCTCACCTGCCACAGCGGAACGCGCTGCATCGACATGGACGGCACCGGATCGGCGAGCGCGGGCACTTTGAGCCGCTCGTTCTCGACCATCATCGGCGTGACCTATACCCTTACTTGGTGGAATTCGGGAAGCCAGAGGAATTTTCTTGGCCCCGACTCGATGATTGTCAATCTCGGAACCTCGACCACGACCATCAACAAGGCCCAGGGTGACAACGTGTTCACCCAGCACTCCCTCAACTTCGTCGCCACTTCCACCGGCACCTCGACCCTCAGCTTTCAGGGCGTTGGAGCCGACAATGTCAGCCTGATCCTCGACGATATCGCCCTCACCGACAGCACGGTGCCGGAACCGGCCACGATGTTGCTGATGGGCGCGGGCCTGGCTCTTCTCGGTCTGTCCAGACGGAAGTAAAAATACCGTTTCCTCCGTCTCGTTCGAACAACCGGCCACCCCACTTGTGGATGGCCGGTTTTTTTCTTTTGACTATTGTTCCCGTGTCAGATCCACGATTTCGACTCCCGCGGGCGGCGTGAATCGAAACAGAGAGTCGGCCACTTCCGGATTCATCCGCTCATTGCGGAACGCGTAGGCCATCACCGATTCATCCTGTCCCATCACGCGCAATTCGGCAATGCGGAAATCCGCCCCCAACTGAAACCGCACCTCGCGATAGGGAGCCTTGGAGGACTTGGGTAACGCCGTGATCCACCGCTTGCCGCTCTCTTCACTCGAGCGGAACTCGCGAAAATCGCGGTCGAAATCCAGCCGCCCGATCAGGAACGCCAGCGGAGCCCGCATGTCGTCGGACTCTTTCAGCTTCGTCTTCTCCACGCGGTTC
The DNA here is from genome assembly GCA_902826685.1 of uncultured Acidobacteriota bacterium. Classification (GTDB taxonomy): domain Bacteria; phylum Acidobacteriota; class Terriglobia; order Bryobacterales; family Bryobacteraceae; genus CADEFT01. The sequence goes on along the minus strand of CADEFT010000001.1, from coordinate 192,043 downwards.
ATGGCCGGGCTGTAGAAATAGGCATCCTTGCCGTCGGTGAGAAACAGCTTGCGCGCGGGCGACGAATAGTCCCAGCGCATCTTCCCCGGGCGGCGCAGATATAACGTGCCGGACTCGGACCGGCTCGCCTTGGGCTGCATGTTGTAGCGCAAGGTTTGCTCGAAATCGAGCTGCATCGTGCGCACACCGTTATACCGGCTCTCTACCTTGTCAAGCGCTTCGCGCAGATTGAACCCGGCGCCCGACGCCGTGAACGCCGCGCCTGTTGCCAGAAACAGTCTGCGTGAAACGGGCATATCGTCTTCATGGTAGCGCGCCCAGCGCCTCCTGCAAGGCCTTCTTCATGACCGCTTCCGGAGCCCGTTGTCCGGTCCACAACTCAAATCCGATGACACCCTGATAGACGAGCATCGAAAGCCCGTCGAGCACCGGCATGCCCTTGGAGCGGGCGAGCTTCAACAGTCCGGTTACGGCTGGGTTGAACACCGCATCGCAAACCAGGAGCTTGGCCGGGGCGCGATCGAGGCTTACATCGGGCATGGCCTCCACGTTGGGGAACAGCCCGATGGAAGTCGCGTTCACCAGCAGATCGGTGTCCGCCGGAACGGTGAAAGTCCCGTCCCATCGCTCAAACCGTAACGGGCCCCCGGTGCCTTTGCGCAAATGCCCGACGGTGGTTTCGCCCCGCTCCACCGAGCGGTTTACCACCAGCAGATCGGCGGCGCCCGCCAGCAAAAGTTCCGTGCCGATGGCGCGCGCGGCTCCCCCGGCGCCCAGCATCACGGCGCGTTTCCCGCGCGGATCGAAGCCTGCGTCGGTTCGCACGCCGCGCAGGAAGCCTTTCCCGTCGGTGTTGTCGCCCACCAGCCACCCGTTCCTGTTGACGACGGTGTTGACGGCGCCGATCAGCCGCGCGGCTTCGTTCAGCTCATCCAGATACTCGATCACCGCCACTTTGTGCGGAATGGTGAGATTGATGCCGCGCATGCCGAAGGCCCGTACCCCCTGCACGGCGTCGCGCAGATTCTCCGGTCCCACCTCGATCGTGAGATAACGCCAATTCAATCCGGCGGCGGCAAAAGCCGCCTCCTGCATCACGCCGGTGGGATTTTCCGCTACCGGCCGCCCGAAGCAGCCAACCAGTTCCGCCTTGTAGTCCACGGCTCGATTCTAATACCGGAAGTGGAAGCGGCGCACCGGCAGCGGCATTTCGCTCGAGGCGCCTTTCACGCTCTTCCAGACGATCTCGTTGAGCTCGAACATCGGCGTGCGGTCGTAGTCGGAGAAATCCATGGCCAGCGAGGCGCCCGCGCCCCAGGCGAGCTCGGTGTTCTTGGCATTCACATCCACCTCCGGCTGCGTATGGCGGAACGGCGTGAGGTCGGCGGTGGGATTGAAGGAAGCGTACATCGGCATCGCCGCCGCGTCGTACTGCGTCATGGGAGGCAGACCGAGCAGCAGTTCCATCGTGCGCAGCATCGACGACGTGGTGTAGAGCGTCGAATCGACCGCCTTGCGCTTGGTATAGGGGCTGACGACCAGGCCCACCGTGCGGCGCGCATCGACGTGATCGGGCCCGTCCTGCGCGTCGTCTTCGATGATGAAGATCGCCGTTTCCGGCCAGTAGCGGCTGTGCGAAACGCGATCGACCAACTGCCCGATCGCCCAGTCGTTGTTGGCCACCGCGGCCACCGGCGTGGGCACTCCGGGGCGGGTTCCCTGCGTGTGATCCTCGCCAAGGCTCATCACGCTGAAGTTCGGCAGGCGCTTGTTCGGATCGGGATTGTCGAAGTTCCTGTCAAACTCAGCCAGCTCTTCAAGGAACACGGCCACGTTCTCGGTGTCCCGCATACCGGGCAAGCGGAAGCGCGGGCTCACGTGACCCACCAGTCCAAAGACTCCCGCGCGGGCGTCCATCTGGCCTCCTTCGCTGACGCGCGCGGCATACTCGCCGTAGCTGCGATAGGTCAATCCCTTGCGGGCCGCAAGGTCCCAGATGTGTCCGGCCGATGGCGTATCGGCGGGGCCGCTGGTGGCGGCGCTGATGCCGCCGTAAGCCGGAGGCCAGCGCTTCTCGTTGAAGTCGGTGGCATAGGCGGAATTGGACCAGGAATGGCCGTCGACGCTCACCTCGCCATCGCAATAAAGATTGTCGAGCAGCACGAACTCGTCGGCCAGCTTGTGTTGATTGGGCGTGACTTTGCGGCCGAAGATGGTCAATCTCGAATCGCCGTTGCCTTTGGCGATGTCGCCGAACACCTGATCGTAGGTGCGGTTCTCCTTAAGGATGTAGATGACGTGCTTGATCGGCGATCCGGCGCCAACCTGCTGTGGCACGATCGAGGGACCGCCCGCCGGCGGACGCGCCTTGGCCAGCATATCGTCGTTATAGGGACAGTTGGCCATGGCCTGCCGCGTCATGGCCTTGATCTCATTCTTCAGGTTGGTGAGCGGTATCACGCTGACGCTGCCGCGCTGCAGCGATTTGCTCGATCCCTTGCCATCCCCCTCATCGGTGATCGGACTGTGCGGCCCGCGGATGTTCGAATATCCGCCCAGCCCTTTCGAGCTTCCTACGAACAGCGACTTGCCGTCGGCGCTCACGGCCAGGGCCGATGGATACCAGGCGGTGGGTATGAATCCCATAACGTTGCTCGCATCGCGTTCGGCGATGTTGACCACCGCGACGTTGTTGTTGTCGCCGTTGGCGATGAAGAGCATCTTTTCGCCGGGGTCGAGCGCCAGCGCGTTCGGCGTGGAACCGAGCGGCGCCATCCGGTACATCGCCGTCTGAATCACTTCCACCGGCCGCAGCGCCTTGGTGTCGATCACGTAGACCGAGTTCTCATTGGCACAGGCCACATACAGCCGGCCGTCCTTAGCCAACACCATGTCGTTTGGATTGTGGCCGACCTTGATGATGGCCTTGACGCGATTGGTGGCCGTGTCAAGGACGCTCACCGATTCGCTCGCCCAATTGGACACGTACAGCGTGTCGCCCGTCTTGTCGAGCACGATGTCGTAGGGATTGACCTCGGTTGGGATCTCAGTCACGCGGTTGCCCGTGCGGGTGTCGAACACCACGATGTGGCCGGGCGTGGCCTTGGTGCCGCGATTGGCGGCGAAAAGCCAGGGTTTGGTGGGATGGTGGGCCAGGCTCGACCAGTAGGTCTGATCGAGCGGCAGGCGATGCTTGAACTCCTGCAGCGGCTTCTCCGAAAGCTTCCCATTCTCATAGCGGAAGGCATAGACCGGCGCCACCGAGGGGTCACGGCGGCTTTGGGCATTGCCGCCGGAGACGTATAGCGTCTTGCCATCGGGTGCCCAGACCATGCCGAGCCAGGCGGACTTGAGGCCGACACGCTGGGTGATCTCGACGTTCCGCGTATCTACCACCACCAGTCCGTGGGGGCTGAATCCGGAATGGACGGCAATGGTATTCCGCCCGTCGGGCGCCTGCACCAGGTTCAGCACGTAGTCGTTTGTTACCACATGCTTACCGGCCGGAGTGATACGCCAGCCATTGGGAAGGTCGTAGCCGTTGGCGATCGGCTTGGGGGTTTGGGCGAAAGCCGCAAACGTCGTGGTCAACAGAAGAACGAGTAGCCGTTTCACAATCAACAGTTTACGCGCGCCGTATGACGATTGAAGAAAATTTTTCAGAAATAGTGGGCCTGTCCGCCTCTCGTTCTCGCTAGTAAGAGTGAGTAGACAGATCTTGCGAGTTCTATTCGGCTCCGCTCGCGTGGGGGCAAAAACGCGGTGGGGCAAGTATACTGACCGGTGAAGGCAGTCTTCGGATAGCTTTCACCGGTTTCTTTTTGGGGATCATCGCACCGCCGCGTAAAGCTGGAACGGCCCCCAATAGTAAGGCTTACTGTATTGTTTGCCGCGCAGCAGCGCGAGTTTCGCTTCCCTAAGCGCGGCCGGCGGCGGCAGGCCCTTGCGCAGTCCGTCGTAGAGCGAGCCCATCAGTTCCGCCGTCGCGCCGTCATCCACATCCCATAGACCGGCCACCACGCGACGGGCGCCTGCGCGTAGAAAGGCCCAGGCAAAGCCCACCAATCCCTCTCCGGCGAAGGCACGGCCGCCGGCGCCCCGACAAGCGGAGATGGCGACAAGCTCAGCGTTCAGGCGCAGCTTCATCAGGTCGCGGGCATAGAGCATGCCGCCAGTCAGCACGATGGCGGAATCGAGCGGCGTCTGCCGGTTGGCGATGGCGTGCGAGGTGAAGTGCAGGTAGGTGGCGGCCTCCGGCTTCCCCGTCAGGAATCCGGCGGGTGTCGCCATCTCACCCGTTTTGATCGCGCGCAGCGAAGCGGGAAAGCCGGAGGCCACCCGTTCGACCTCCCGTGCCGCATGAGCCAGGCGGGGATATCGCGAATCGGTACTCAGTGGGTCGCCGATCAGCAACAGGCGGCTCCCCCGCGCCGCGGGACGCGACAGGGTCGCGGTCAAGGACGGAGTTACGGAGAGCTCGACATCCTCGATCCAAAAGTGCGTCTTCGAAGGCCCGTAGACCGGCAGCGTTTCGAAGCTGAGCGCATGCAGATCCTGATCGGGAACCAGGATCACGCGCGCGCCAGGGGCGACCCACCGCGACGCGGGCGCGATCAAAGCCTCGTAAAGCTTCGCTCCGGCTTCGAAGCGATTCGCGGCCGGATCCGCCTGGTTGCGGATCACCCCGGAGTATTGCTCGACCCAGGCGGCGATCTGTGCGCGCGCCGGCAGTCGCAGCATGTGAACCGCGGCCGGCGTGACCACCCACGCATAGCTCACCTGCTGTCCCAGCCAGTAGGAGAGAATCACCGACTTCGATTCGGCCGCCAGGCGCTGAAAGGCGGCAGCCGGCAGCCGCGCGGTCTCGCCCCGGCCCGTACGCTCGCGCAGGACCTTGGCGCGGCTCGACTCGGCCACAGCCAATGCTCCGGCCTCGTCTCCCTGTTCGACCAGAAAGTCGACGTAGAGCTGATAGAACTGAGCGAGCCAGGTGAAGAAGGCGAGCTTCAGGTCTGCCTTCTCCAGTTCGGCGCGCGAGCCTTCCACCTCGCCGATGGCCGCTTCGAACTGGGCGCGGGCGGTGGCCGCGTCGCCGGCCTTCCATGCAAGTTGCGCCAGACCCTGCCGCGCGCGCCAGGAAACGGAAGGATCGCCGCCGGTGGCCAGCACCTCGCCATACAGGCCCTTCGCTTCGGCATGATGGCCACGGCCGCCGGCGATCTGCGCGGCGATCAGGGTGTTGTAAACCGTCGTTGGAATCGCCTTCCGCTTCTTCAGTTCCAGGGCCTCCGAGTTGAGCTGGGCGGCACGGACCCAATCTCCCCGTTCGACGTGCAGGGTGGCGAGATTGGTGGCGATGCGGGCGGCGTTCTCACCGCCGGCGGGTTTCGCGAGCCGGTAGGCGCGCTCGACGTACTCGGCCGATTTGTCGAGCGATCCCCGGTAGTAGTGGCTGGAGCCCACCTCGCCCAGAGCCTCAATCAGTCCCCGCTGGTAGTTCTTTTTCTCAAAGCCGGAAATCGCTTCGAGCTGCCGCTCGATGGCCAGATCGAATTCGCCCAACTGGGCGTAACAGATGCCGAGGTTATTGAGGCTGTTGTAGTAGACGACGGTCCGGCGCGAGGCGGTGAGCTTGATCGCTTCTTCGAGGAATGGGATGGCCTCGGCATAGCGGGCGTCCTGCAGCCGCAGCAGGCCCAGATTGGCGAGCGACGCCGACAAGGGACCGTTGAGCGAAGCCTTGCGGGCGCGGGCGAGGATTTCGAGCAGCAGCCGGCCGGCGTCTTTCGGGTGGCCTGAAATCAGCAGCCGCCGGGCTTCGGTCATGCGCGCATCGAGCGACAGGCGCTCATTGCCGCTCCGGTCGGCGTCCTGCCTGGCCCCATCGAGAAGGGCCGCCGATCGCACCGTGTCCCGGTCGCCGATCAGTGTGCGCGCCAAAAGAATGCGGCGCTCGGTTTCGATTTCAGGCAGATCGGGACAAGGCTTTTCGAGCAGCGCCTTCACGCGCTCCGAGTCTACGTAATAGGCGGCGTTGGCTTCGAGCAGGCGGGCGCGCCACTCGATGTTCGAACCGGGCTTCGACGCCTCGCGAAGCCTGCCCGCATGGGCCATCGCCTGAGTGTAGTTTTCGGCGTCGAAATCGGCCTGAGCGGCCTCCAACTGTCTTTGAAGAGCACGTTCGGAAGGCGCGCACGCGGCGAGCGCCATTAGCGCCGCCATCGCCATCCGCGCCCTCATTCCTACGGGCTCCAGGAGCCGTTTTTCTCCATGCTGCCAATCTCAAAGTTGGCGCCTTCTTCCGAGCCCAATGCAAAGCGCAGCAGCGCCACCCGGCGCGAACTCTTGCTGGCAATCACTTCGCCGAAGAAGATCTGGCCGAAATCCTTCACCGTGAGCCGGTTCGGCTGATTGCGGTCGTTGGCGATTCCTTCCCCTTTCAATCCGGTGACGAAGGTGTAGTGGACCTCGCCGTTCTTGTTCTTGTAGGGGCCGCCCTTGAACACGTCCGCGATCTTGGTGCCGATGTCTCCCTTGGGTTCAAAGAAACTGTCCGAGCAGCGTTTGTGTTCATGCTCGAGCCGCTCGATGGTGCTGGCTCCGAGGATGTTCTGATCGAGCAATACCTCGACGCCTTTCTGCCGCACTTCGATCTTTTCAAACGCGGGTCTTTCGATGAAGATGGGACTGTCTTCTTCCGGCTGCGGCCACTGGCCCACCATCTTGGCGCGGATCAGACCCGCTTTGAAAATGCCGCCCAGAAGCGACAGGTTCTCAACGGTCACCTCGCTGGTGGTCGTGGTGGGCAGCTTGCCCTCATCGACGCTTTTGTCCTTGCTTTCGGAAATCTTGAAAACGGCGTTGGGGTCGGTGAACCGGCCTTCGGTGAAGACAGTGATCCGGTCGAAATCGACCCAGCGCTGCAGGTTCTGAGGAATATCACTTCGTGTGACTTCCTGCTTGTGGCGTCCGCCGGCGCCCGATAGGGCGCTGACGCCGAGATTGTCTACGAGGATCTCGCTGGGCTTGGATTGCACCTTACCGATGATGCCGCCGAACCCAACCGCCTGCGCGTGAAAGTACATTCGCCGCGTGTGTACTGGCATGGAACGGATGGCTCCTTATTCGAGCCGGCGCTTATTTGCGTTCAATCACGAACCGATACTCGCCAAGAGCAGCACCGGGGGCGCCAGCCGATGATTCCCGCAACAGCAGTTTATGTTCGCCGGGCTGCTTTACAACCGATACCGGAAAGAACAGGACCAGCGGCGCCCCAGGCGCCGGAGCTGGGCCATTCCCCGAGTGGATGATTGTATCACCCTTGCTCAGCAAGTCGAAAGCCACCTGCGGCGCATTTCCGTTGACGTAGACGGAAACCGCCATCAGGCCGTTCGCCGGAGCCGTCACGACAGGCAGGTCACCCCGCGTCGCCGATGCCAGTACTACCGGAGCCGCTACCGCCGGAGCCGCTACGTTCCGCAAGCCCGGCACGGTCACCAGCGATTGCCAGGCCGTGATGCAGGCGAACGAGACGGAGGCAGCCAGCGGAATCAGGGTCGAAGGACGCATCCAATCGAACCAGCCACCCTGGTCTTGCCAGGTTTCAGGCGCCCGCATCGCTTTGGGGGGCCTTTTCGAGTCCGGAAGAGGCTGTGGCAGGGTTGCTACCGCGGCGCGCTCCTCCTTTTCCAGTTGCCCGGCCCGATCTTCGGCGAAGATCGATTGCGCGGTTTCCCGGAAGAGGAGTCCGGTGCGCACATCTTCCGCGCAGGTTTCGCACGAGAAGTAGTGCTCCTCAAAAAGATGCTGTTCGAGTTCGGTCATCTCGTTCAGCAGATAACGCTCAGAGGCTTTTGTTTCAATTGCTTTGCGATGATCCATTGCTGTCCAACCCATCTCCTGGTGACAGCGCCGGCCCATTCGTTTCAACGGGCGCCGTGAAAATCAGGCGCCCTGGCCTTTGACAAAGCAGGCGCGGAAGCGGATCTTGGCCCGATGCAGCAGAACGCGCAGATATTCCCGATCCACCCGGAACTGACGGCAGATCTCGTCCTTATCCTTTTGCTCGAAAAAGCATTGACGCAGAATCTCCTGGTCCTTGGCGGGCAGTTCGGTCAGAACCAGCCGCACCTTGGCCCTCAGCTCGGCGTTCATCAGCTTGGACTCGATGCTTTCCTCGTGTGAGGCGAGGTCGGGCAGTTCTTCGGTGAGGGTGGGGGACTTCGACTCGGCGCGGTACATCTCAAACAGTACGTTGTTGCAGACCGAGTTTACGTACGCTCCCAGCGCCTGCGGCGTGGAAATTCCTTGCGTGCGCAACGCCCGCAGAACCCTCAAAAGGGTCTCTTGCCGCGCGTCTTCCACCAGATCGGCGTGGCGCAGGCGGGAGCGGAGCTTAACGCTCAGCAGATCGCCGAAGTAGGCGACAAAGTGCCTCTCGGTTTCAGGGTCGCGCTCAATGAGAAGACGCAGGTACTCCGCGTCGAACTGGTATCGTTCCACGTATCTCTTTGAGAGTATAGCGGTTTCAGGTGCCGGCAGATGGTAGTGAGCGACATTCGATTTCATTCAACGTCTCGACCTTCTCGCGTGGCCCGTTCCTTGTTTCAGAATTGGGTCCGTTGTAATAGAAAGCGGAATCCGTTCCCAAAATGCGACGATGCGGGTAAGAATTCTCACCCGAAAGCGTGCATTCCCCTTCCGCCTCTCCAAACGTCCCCAGGGCCGTGACACCCGGGGCACTTGTGACGAGTTGGTGATCTTTTTTCCTGGAACGTTTCAAACGCGAACGGGTGAGACTTATTCCGGCGAGCGGCGAGGCGCTTTCAAAGCGGCCGCCGCCGCGGCGCCGATCAGCGCCAGGACCGCGAGTTTCCAATAGACTTCGCTATACCCGCCGGCCAGGTCGCCCGCGGCGCGGGCGCGATCCATGATGGCGGCGAAATAGCCGGGGACCACGAATCCGCAGATGCCCCAGGCCGTGAACAAGAGCCCGTAGTTGGCGCCGACGTTCTTCGGTCCAAAGAAGTCGGCGGTGAGGGAAGGCATCAGCGCCAGGTAGCCGCCATAGGCGAACGCCACCAGGCACAGCCCGGCCAACAGCATCCCGAATCCGTTCGCCTGGCGGAGAATCCCCATACACGCGGTGATGGAAGCGGCGCACATGCCGAACAGCGCCACCTTGCGGCCGAAGCGGTCGGAAACACTGCCCCAGCCCAATCGCCCCAGCCCGTTGAAGACGCTCATCACGCCGAGCGCGGCCCCGGCCGTCATGGCCGCCGAACTCTTCGCCATCTCCTGTAGCAGCGGCGTGGCCTCGCCGATCGCCGTCAGTCCAACGCTGGTGCCAAGGAAATACACCACCCAGAGGAGGTAAAACTGCCAGGTGCCCAGCGCCTGGGACGGAGCGAGGTCGGCCCCCGCGCCGGACTTCGCCGCAGGGCCCGCCCATCCGGCCGGCTTCCAACCGGGCGGCGGCACCTTGTAGAACTGTGCCGCGCCGATGACGCCTACGAAGAACATCGCCGCCAAAACTTGAAACGTACGGGGAATCGTCTCGCCGAGCCGGGCCGGATCCTTTCCGATCAACGCCTCAAGCAGCGGACCGAACAGTAGCGGGCCGACCCCGAAGCCCATCACCGCCAGACCGACGATCATGCCGCGTTTATCCGGGAACCATTTGATACAGGTGGCGATGGGGGTGACATAGGCAAAGCCGACGCCGAGCGCCGCCACCACGCCGTAAGAAAACACCAGGCCTTCCACCGTGCCGCTCATCTGCGACGCGAGCAGGCATCCCGCCGCCAGAAGCAAGCCGCCCACGCTTGCCACGAGGCGCGGACCCTTGCGATCCTGCCAGAAGCCGGCGACGATCATGCCGGCGGCGAAGGTCAGAAGCGAATAGCGGTACGGCGCGATCGTCTGCGCCTTCGACCATCCGTGCAGCGTGGCCAGCGGGCCGCGAAAGATCGACCAGGAGTAAATGACGCCAAGCAGGACCTGCATGAAAACCGCGGCGGCGGCATAACGCCAGCGGCCGGAGGCGGAAGGGGCAAGAGCCGGGAAAGACACCGGGCTATTGTACCGTCAGCAGGAAACGACTTCGAAAAGCGGCCAATCCTCGCCGTCTTCGGCCAGCAGCAGCGCCTTGTGGGGGCGGAACTGAATGCCCGAGCCCGCCACCAGATCCTTCACCACGCGCGAAACCACCACCTTGCCCTGCGGCGTGAGCGGCATCATGCGTGCAACGAGATTCACGGCGAAGCCGCCCGCTTGCCCATCGGCCTCAAACTCGCACTCGCCGGTGTGCAGCGCGGCGCGCGTCTGCAGCCCGAGGCGATTGGCCTGCTCGACCAGCGAATAAGCGCAGCGGATGGCGCGTGCGGGCCCATCGAAGGTGGCCGCCGGCGCTCCTTTGTTCAGATCCCCCTCGCGTCCCCGGAACCATTCGATCTCGCGCCGGACCTGTTGGCGGAAGCGCTCGGCGCCGCCCGCGGGCACTTCAAGGAACAGAGCCGTGGCCAGTACATGTTCGGGTTCGGGATGATGGCTGGCGCTTGAGAGGAACGATTCGATCTCGTTCAGAATCGTGTCCTGATCGCCCACAAACGGCAGGTGATCGGCGCCCGGAAGCTCGAGGAAACGGGCGCCGGGAATGCGGCTGGCAAGGAAGCGGCCTTCCTCCACCAGCAGGCATTTGTCGCCTGTGCGATGGATCACCAGCGCCGGCACGCGAATGATCGGCAGCACCGGCCGCACGTCGATTTCCGCGTTCATGCGCGTGAGCGACTCGGCCGCGCCGGGGCTGGCGCCCATGCGCAGATAAGTGGCCCACCAGTCGCGAAACGCCGGGTCGGCGGCAAGCGTTGGCGCGCGCGCTTCGATGCCCACCGGGCCGCCCCAGTTCTGGCGGATATAGTGGCAATACGCGTCGCGCTCCTCGCGCGTGGGTCCCCAGGGATAATCTTCGTCGCGCAGTCGCCGCGCATAAGAACCGAGCATCACCAGACCAAGCGTCTTTTCCGGATACGTGGCGGCAAACAGCGCCGACATCGGCCCGCCTTCCGACACGCCGACGATCGCCGCCTTGCGCGAACCGACCGACTCCATCACCGCGCGCAGGTCGTCCATGCGCTGTTCGAGCGTCGGCAACTGGTTGAGCGGCACGCGATCGGAAAGGCCGGTGCCGCGCTTGTCGAACAGGATCAGCCGCGAGAAGGAAGCCAGGCGGCTGAGGAATCGCGCGAAGTTCGGCTCACGCCAGAAATACTCCAGATGCGACACCCAGCCCATGACGAACACGATGTCGATGGGCCCGTTCCCCACCACGTGATAGGCGATGTTCAGATCGCCGCTGCGCGCGTAGTGCGTTTCCGGCGCCGCCTGAATCAGTTGGAAACGCGGCTGTTCGGCCGCACGCAGCTCCGCCATGAAGCGGTACCCACGGCGCGGGCGCGTTTCGATAAACCGCGGCGCCTTGGGATCGTCTCCCAGCGCCTTCCGGACTTCGGTGATCTGGAACGAAAGCGCGTGATCGTCGACGAAGGTGCCGGGCCACAACTCCGTCATCATGGTTTCGCGGTTCACCAGTTCGTTGGGCCGGCTCACCAGAAACGCCAGTACATCGAAAGCCTTGGGCGGCAGCGAGACCTCTTCGGAACCCTTCCACAAACGGCGTTCCTTCAGGTTGAGGCTGAACTGGTCGAAGAAAACATTCACCGCGCTACCGATTCTAACCCGCCAGCGGACCGCTGCGAATCTCTCGCGCACGATCGAGGATGGCCTGGCGTTGTGACGCCGGTAGACGGGCGGCATTGCGCAATTGCAGTTCCATGCGCGGGGCGCTCGCCAGCGCCGGTTCGTTCCGCATCAGAAACTCCCAATAGAGTGTCGTGAACGGACACGCTTGCGGTCCGGCCGTCTGGGCCGGGTCGAACGGGCAGCCGGTGCAATAGTCGCTCATCCGCTGAATGTACTTGCCCGACGCCGCGTAGGGCTTCGAGGCCATGCGCCCGCCATCGGCGAACTGGGACATTCCGATCACGTTCGGCAGCTCCACCCACTCCACCGCGTCGACGTAGACGGCGAGAAACCATTCATGGATTTCACGCGGCCGCACGCCCAGCAGCAGCGCGTACAACCCCGTCACCATCAACCGCTGGATATGATGCGCATAGCCGTACTCCAGAGTCTGCGTGATTGTTTCGCGCAGACAGCGCATCGGCGTTTCGCCCGTCCAATAGAACCAGGGCAAAGGCGTATCCGCCGCCAGGGCGTTGCCCCCGGCGTAGGCGGGCATCTCCGTCCAGTAGATGCCGCGCACAAACTCGCGCCACCCAATCACCTGGCGGATGAAGCCTTCCACCGCCGCCAGCGGAGCGCGGCCCGCGCGATAGGCCGCCTCGGCCGCCTCCACCACACGCCGCGGCGACAGCAGTTTGAGATTCATCGCCGCCGACAGGCGGGAATGATAGAGGTAAGGCTCCGCGGTCCACATCGCATCCTGATAGCGGCCGAAGTCCGCCAGGCGGTTCTCGATGAAATCGGTCAACGCCACTTCGGCCTGCCCGGCGGTCACCGGAAAGTCGAAACGCTCCGTGCGGCCCGGGTTCTTCGGCAGCCGCCTTTTCACCAGCGCGATCGTTTCGCGAACGATCTCATCGGGCGGAAACGCCACCGGCGGCGGCACGAGCAGGCCCGGCCCGTTTTTTCCGAACGTCTCGCGATTCTCCGCGTCGAAATTCCATCGCCCGCCCAGTGGTACGCCATCTTCCAGCAGCACGCCATGCAGGCGGCGCATCTCGCGATAGAAGTACTCGAGGCGCAACTGCTTGCGCCCAGCCGCGTAGCGGCGGAACCAGGGAAGGGAGCAATAGAAGTGCCGGTCCTCCCGTATCTCGAGATCGAGGCCGAGATCGCCGGCGGCTCTCAACAGATCCTCCTGAACGCGCCAATCGCCCGGCTGCGTCATCACCAGCCGCTCCGGCCGATGCCGCTTTACCGCGCGGCGCAGTTCGTCCGCCAGAGTCTGTGTGTTCCCCTTGCCGTCAAGACGCACGTAATCGCATCGCCAGCCGCGCGACTCAACGTGGCGCGCGAAGTGCCGCATGGCGGAAAGAAACATCACCGTCCGCGCCATGTGGCTAGGCACATGCCGGGACTCTTCCTCTACCTCCGCCATCCATACGAGGTCGCGTGCCGTATCGAACCCGTCAAAGGCGGAGGATTCGCGGTCGAGCTGATCGCCCAATACGATGATGAGGTTGCGCACTCGCTTGTACGATGCTTCCGGCAACGCGGCGGGCGCACGGATTAGCCCAGAAACTTGTAGCCCACCCGGTGCACGGTGACGAGGAAGCGCGGCTCGCCGTCATCCACTTTCTGGCGCAGCCGGGCGATGTGGTTGTCGATGGTGCGGGTGAGCGGGTAGTCGCGCATGCGCCAGACATCCTGCATCAACTGCTCGCGCGTGACCACCTCGCCACGGCGGCGGATGAAATAGCGCAGAATCTCGAATTCACGGGCGGAAAGCTCGAGCGGCACACCTTCTCGTTCGGCGCGATGGCGGCGGAAGTCGATCGTGACGCCGCCGAACTCGTATTGCTCCAGCGCCGTGGCGCGGCGCAGATGAGCGCGGATCCGGGCCATCAGCTCGGCCACGCTGAATGGCTTGGTGACGTAATCGTCGGCACCGAGGTCGAGCCCGGCGATCTTGTCGTCTTCCTGCCCTCGCGCGGTGAGCAGGATGATCGAGGCGGTTGTGCCGCGCTGGCGCAGCGTGCGGCATACGTCGAGCCCGCTCAACTTCGGCAGCATCACGTCGAGCAGAATCAGATCGGGCGTCGACTCGGCGGCGAGTGCCAGCGCCCGCTCGCCATCGGAGGCCACGATGACTTCATAGCCTTCGAACTCGCAGTTGTCGCGCAGCGTCAGCGCCAGCGCGGGCTCGTCTTCAACGATGAGCAGTTTCAAGCGGCGCGGCCTCAGCCGGCGAAACGGGCGAGGCGGCCAGCGGCAGACTCACGGTGAACGTACTGCCGTCGCCGGGCCGGCTTTCGGCGTCGAGGAATCCGCCATGCGCTTCGACGATCTCCTTGGCAAGAGCGAGGCCCAGACCCGCGCCTTTCACCTCATGCACCAGCGGGTCGCCCGCGCGGTAGAACTTTTCGAAGATGCGGCGCAGGTCGGCGGGCGCAATGCCGATGCCATGATCGGCGACGGCGATGAAGGCGAATCCGCCCGCCTGCCACACGCGCACTTCGATGCGGCGCACGTCGCGGGAATACTTCACGGCATTGCCCAGCAGATTGGCCAGCACGGTGGCGAGCGCACGCGCGTCGGCGCGGACCGGCGCGAGCGGACGGTCCACCCGCACCGACATCTGGAACCCATCGGCCAGAATCCGCTGGCGGCCGCTTTCACACACCGATTCCACCAGCCGGCCAGGATCGGTCCATTCGAAGTTCCATTGCTTGCGCGCCGCTTCGACGCTCGCCAGATCGAGGACGTTGTCGATCAATTCGCCAAGCCTCAGGCTCTCGTCGTGAATCGCGGTGTAATACTGCCGGATGCGCGCCGGATCCTTTATGCGGCCGAGCTCCAGCGTTTCGGCGAATGCGCGAATGGCGGCCAGCGGCGTTCTCATCTCGTGCGAGATGTTGGAGACGAACGCCGATTTCAATTCGGCCAGTTGCGCCTCGCGCGCGGCCGCACGCATGGCGAAGGCGATACCCGCCAGCAGGCCCGCCAGCAGGAGCGTGGAAAGCCACAGGGAACGCCGTTGCTGCGCGCGCGCCAGGGAATGAATGCCGCCGCCTTCGTAGCCGGCCGTCAGGTGCCAAAGCGGCAGCATCGCGCCCGCGTGAATCGCCACCTGCTCTCCATCCTCCGGCGGGGCTTCGGTCAGCGCCGCCTTCCAATGCGGCCCGCCGCCACCCTGCCGCAGCGCCGCCACTGACTCCGGCAGCAGCGACCGGGCGATGGGCCCGGTTGGAATGCGGATGCCGGCGAATTGACTGGCGCCGCCGATCGCGCGGAACACGTACACCGCGGAATCGCGCTGCTCCATCCACGTCTTCTGATGGCAGCCGGCGCACCGGGCGCCTTGCGGACGATAGAAGAAATATTCAAATCCGCGCACGGGCCTTGAGGCCTGGAACGCTTCGAGCAGTGCGCACGCTTCGCTCTCCGGGGCATGGCCGCCTGGTTCCACCAACGCCGCCGGCTTCCGCGCGCAGTTGCAGTAGGAAACGAAGAAAGCGCGATCGACGTGAGGCTGCCGGGCGCGGGCGGCGGCGAGCTTCACGGAGGCATTGGCTTCGTCGACGCCCGAGAGTGCATCGGCGGCGATGGCCTCGATGCGCGCTTCGAGTTCGCGCCGCACCTGCTCCAGGTTCCGCCGCAAAGTGTCGCGCGCCACCGCCTGCGTCTTCGCCTCCAGCTCATCGAACGAGCGGTATTGGATCCAGCACAGAGCCGCCGCCGGCAAAACTACGGCGATGCCGGCGATCAGCCAGCCCCGGTTGCGCATCATGTTCCGATTCTAAACCGGACGCCTGAGCGTCCTCGCGGCCCGTGACAACTTGTTACATACGGCTTGATCTACAACTCCCAATTCAGCGTGGTGCCGTTGACGGTCAATTCGCGGTAGCGCGGCGGCCAGGCGGGATCGCGCAGCCGCACGTTCCAGCCGGCCCACGCCGCGCGAAGCTGATGCACGATTTCGGGATGCGCCGCCGAGACGTCTTTCTTCTCGCCGGCGTCGGTCGATAGATCGAACAGGCGCGTGAACCTGGTGCCCTGTTCGAGCAGCTTCCACTTGCCGCGCCGCGTGGCGCGCGCCTCACCCGCCCGCCAATAGAGCGTTTCATGCGGCGCCTGCCCTTTCTTTTTTCCGGTCAGGAAGGGCAGCAGGTCGACGCCATCGAAGGCCGTATCCGCGGGCGCCGCCACACCCGCCGCGGCGAGAAACGTGGGCAGAATATCGCGCGAGACCACGGGCTCGCCGTAGCCGATGCCGGCTGGAATCTGTCCCTTCCACTGCATGAGGAACGGCACGCGGATGCCGCCTTCGTAGTACGTCACCTTTTCGCCGCTCAGCGGAGCGTTGGTTCCGGCACCCGTCACCACCGGACATCCGTTGTCGCTGAGGAAGACGATCATCGTGTCGTTTTCCAGGCCGCTGTCGCGTACGGTGCGCAGCACGTTGCCCACGGCGTAATCCATGGAAGCCGTCATGGCGGCCAGATAGCGATGGCGCTCATTGGCGATGTGCGCAAAGCGATCGAGGAAATTTTCGGTGGCGTGCAGCGGCGTGTGGACGGCGTTGAAGGCGAGATAGAGAAAGAATGGATTTTCGCGATTGCGCGCGATAAAGGCCGACGCCTCGGCGCCCAGCGCGTCGGTGAAGTAGCGGTCTTCATCCACGATCCTGGTACCGCGCATCACCGGCTTGTCGCGCCGGTCTTTGATATGGGCGCTGTATTCGCCGCTTTCGATGGCGTGGCCGCCGTTGGTGGCCGTGGTGATGTAATCGTTAGCGCCCGGCAGAAATCCATAGAACTCGTCGAAGCCGCGCTCCAGCGGGTGATAGCCCGGCCGCACCCCCAGATGCCACTTGCCGAGCGCGGCGCTGGTGTAGCCCGCCGCCTTCAAGTACTGCGGAAAGATGCGGACTCCCTTGGGCAGCCCGAAACCCACTTCCGCCTCGCGTTCCGGCGGGCCGGAATTGAACTCATGTCCGAAACGCTGCTGGTACTGGCCGCTCAACAGGGCCGCGCGCGAGGGGCTGCATACCGCGGCGGAAACATAGCCGTCGGTGAAACGGATGCCGCTCTTGGCGATGGAGTCGATGTTCGGCGTCGGCACATCGGGCGAGCCGTAGCATCCGATGTCGCCGTAGCCGAGATCGTCGGCGAGAATCAGCAACAGATTCGGTTTGCGCTTGCGCTGGCCGTAGGCGGTGGCGGCGCCCGCCAGCGCGCCCAGCATCTCGCGTCGGGTTTGGGTCACATTGCGCAGTATAGAGCAACCTAGCCGAAGCGCACGCCGCTGTCGCCGCGCGCGATGAGCGAGTGTTTCTGAAACTCAGGCCGCTTCTCGGGAAAGTCCAGGCGGTAATGCCCGCCGCGGCTCTCCTCCCGCGCCAGGGCGCAGCGCGCGATGAGAGAGGCCACCGCGTGCATGTTGCGCACCTCGAAGTCCAGCCGGACCGGCGCCGCGGCCGCGCCCATCTCAACGCCGCTGAGCCGCCGCACCGCTTCGGCCAATCCTTCGCCATGACGCTCGACGCCGGCGTATTTCCAGGCGATATCGCGAAGCGGCGCCTCGGCGATGCGTGGGAAACGCAGATCCAGCTCCTCGACGCGGTCCGCTCGCCCGGCGCCCGCGAGCTCCCGCATCGCCCGCGCGGCGCGCGCGCCGAAGACCAGTCCTTCGAGCAGCGAGTTGCTGGCCAGACGGTTGGCTCCATGGACGCCCGTGCAGGCCACCTCGCCCGCCGCGAACAGCCGCGGCAAACTGGTGCGCCCCTGCAGATCCGTTTCGACGCCGCCCATCGCATAGTGCGCGGCCGGAT
The DNA here is from genome assembly GCA_902826685.1 of uncultured Acidobacteriota bacterium. Lineage (GTDB taxonomy): Bacteria > Acidobacteriota > Terriglobia > Bryobacterales > Bryobacteraceae > CADEFT01. The sequence goes on along the minus strand of CADEFT010000001.1, from coordinate 174,468 downwards.
GCACCGGTGCCGGGCCCTTTACAAGGTCGATTCCATAGCCGGAGCAGGTTTCGTAGATGCGCGGAAACCGGCGGGGCACATCGGCGAGGTGTGTGAGATCGAGGTACACATGGGGCTCACCGGTACGTTCCATCTCGGCGAAGATGGCCCGTGACACCACGTCGCGCGCCGAAAGCTCGTTCACGAACCGCTCACCCGCCTTGTTGCGCAGGTAAGCGCCGGCCCCGCGCAAGGCTTCCGAAAGCAGAAACCGCGGCGCGCCTTCCAAATGCAGCGCGGTGGGATGGAACTGCACGAACTCGATGTCGCTGACCACGGCCCCGGCGCGATAGGCCATGGCCACTCCGTCGCCGGTGGCCACATCGGGATTGGTGGTTTCCCGGAAGACGCGGCCCAGGCCGCCGGTGGCCAGCAGCACGGCGCGGGCGCGAATCTCCACCAGCTTGCCTGTCTTGCCGTCGAACGCCAGCGCGCCCGCCACCTCGCCCGAAGCCGTCAGCAGGTCGGTCACCGCGGCGAAGCTTTCAAAGCGCAGGTTCGGGATCGACGACGCCTTCACATAAAGAGCCCGCGTCATTTCGCGGCCCGTCGAATCGCCATGCGCGTGCAGCACACGCGACCGGCTGTGCGCCCCTTCCCGCGCGAACATGAGCCGCGAGCCTTCGCGATCGAAATGCGTGCCCCAGTGCATCAGCAACTGCACTTCGGCCGGCCCGTCTTCCACCAGCGTGCGCACCGCGTCGCGATTGCACAGGCCGTCGCCGGCGGCGATGGTATCGGCCTCGTGCAGTTCGATCTCGTCGTCATCGCTCAACACCACGGCGATGCCGCCCTGGGCCCACTGCGAATTGGATTCCTCCAGCCGGTCTTTGGCCAGCACCAGCACGCTGCCGGATTCGGCCAGCGTTACGGCCGCGCGCAGCCCGGCTACGCCCGCGCCGACGACAAGGAAATCCGTTTGGATACGTTCGAGAGCAGTCACTAACTCTTCATGTTAGCGTGACGCCGCGCGTGGGCCGTCAGGTCTTAAGCAGCGCCGTAATTTCGCGGGCCGCCTGGCGCGCCTGTTCGATCTGATGGGTTTCGAAGCTGATGGCGCCCACCTTCGAATGCCCGCCGCCCCCGTAGTGCTCGCAGATGGTCGCCAGATTGTGCTTCAAGGCCCGTGGCGCCCAGGGATTGGAACCCACCGACACTTTGGTCCGGAACGTGGAAACACTCACCGAAACCGTGTACAGAGAATCGGGGAAAAGATCGTAGGGGATGAACTTGTTGTAGCCGTCGAGCCCGTCTTCGACCAGATCGAAGAATACGACCCCGCCGTCGCTGACGGCGCGGTTACGGATGATGCCGATCGAGCGCAGGTGGCGCTCATGCAGCGGCCTGTACCACTCCTGCACCTGGGGCTTTTCGATGATGGCGGCCAGGCTTTCGTGGGTCATGGCGCGCAGGATGGTCTGGACGGCATCGGACCCCTTGGTGCCTTCAATGACCAGAGTCAGCTTCATGGCGGGCGCGCCCAGTTCCACCGCCTCGCGCGCGCTGGCGTATTGCGCGCCATCGACGATATCGGCCCAGGTGACCAGTTCGGCGAGATCCTGGGGATCGTAGTGCCAGCGCTCGCGCGCGACCGTGGCGATGAAGCCGGTGCAGGACCGGAACGAGGGGTCATAGAGCTTCCGGCCGCTCGAATCGCGGCGGAAGTGCTCGGCGTCCTCTGGCGTCAGAAAGGCGCTCTGGTGATGATCGAACCACCAGGATAGCCTGGGGTGCGGCGAATATTTGAAGTCGACGATGGCGTTCTCATCTCCGTCGAACAGGGAGTCTTCGAACAGTTGAGATGCCTTGTGAGCCATCCCCGTGTACAGGAACTCGCAGTCGCGGCGAACGGTGTCGCGGTAGAAGCGAGTGAAGAAAGCTGCGGAAGCCGCCCCGTCGAAGCAGTGATCGTGATAGAGGACGCGGACTTTCATGGCACTCCGAAGTGTTGTGGAAAACCTATTAGCTTGCTACAAAGGCGGTGGGGATTGCAACTGGTGCCCGGCCCCCTCATTTGCCGAAACCCAACCGCCGTCTGCCGCATCTCAATAGCAGGCCCGCGCGACTTGAGGAGATTTATGTCTTTTTCCACCAGCACGGCCCTTGCCATTCTGATCGCCACGTTCCCTCTGGCCGCCGCCGAGCCGGCCAGGCTCACCGGCACCGCCACCTATCGCGAGAGAATCGCCCTCGAACCGGGCGCCGTCCTCGAAGTGGCGTTGCTCGACGTTTCGCGAGCCGATGCGCCCTCCGTCACGCTATCCGCCATGCGAATCGCCCCGGAAACCCAGGTACCCATCGCGTTCTCGCTCTATTACGACCCGGCCCTCATCCAGCCCGAGCACACCTATTCGGTCTCGGCCAAGCTGCTTTCCGGCGATCGGGTTCTATTCCGCTCGGTCACTTTGAATCCCGTGCTCACGCGCGGGGCCGGGGAAACGGTGGAAATCGTGATGATGCGCGCCACTTCCACCGCGGCGCTCGTCGGCCCGGAATGGATTGCCGAAGGCATCGGCGATGCCGCGGAATCCTACATCCGCTTCACCGCGCAAGGCCGGGCGGAAGGTTCCGGCGGCTGCAACAGCTTCGGCGGCAGTTATGTCGCCGACTCGGAAGCCTTCGCCATCGGCAACCTCGCCTCCACTCTGCGCGCCTGCGCCGAGCCGATCATGCAACAGGAGGGCCGCTTCCACCAGGCGCTCCGTCAGGTGCGCACTTATAAGATCGAAAACGGCCTGTTGGTCTTCTACGACGAAAGCGCCGCCGCCGTGCTGCGCCTGCGTCCCCGGACGAACTAACGGTTGAACAGAAACGCCTTGCTGTTCAGCAGCGCCCACATCAGGTCCTGCGCCCGCCCGGCGCGCCCCTCGACGCCTTTCAAGTACGTCACCGCCTGATCGTATTCCTTCGCGTCCGGCAGCCGGCTCAAGGTGGCCAGATACATCTCTTCCACCATGCGACGGTCGCTGGCGCCTTCGGTGATCAGTTTCGCGATCCGCCCCTTCGGGTCGGCGATCGCCTGCGCGATATCGCTGCCATTGACCAGATTCAACGCCTGCGGCAGGCTCAGATCCGCTCGCCGTTCGCACTCGCAGGCGGATTCGCGCTGCGGCCTTCCGAACAGGTCGAGGAACCCTTCCTTGCCCACATGAGGATCGGGAAGCTGCTGCGCGAGCGTATCCTCCGGCACCTCGGTGAACTTCGGCCGCGAGCCCGTGGCCGCTTCCACCGAATCCATCAACTGCTCCGCGCTCAGCCGCCGCGGCGACTGATGCGAAAAATTGATCCGGTCGCCGGCGTTCCACTCATTGGTCGCGATGCTTGCCTGATAGGCACGCGAATTGACGATCGTCCGCATCAGGTGCTTCAGGTCGAAGCCGTGATCGGTGAAGTCCTTGGTCAGGGCCGCCAGCAGCGCTTCGTTCGATGGCGGGTTCGACGCGCGAATATCGTCCACCGGGTCGATGATGCCCTTGCCGAAGAAATAGCTCCACACGCGGTTCACGATCGCCTTGGCGAAAAACGGATTTGTCTTCGAAGTCATCCACGCGGCCAGCTTCTCGCGCCGGTCACCTTCCGTGGAAAGCGCGGGCGCGCCCACGCTCGCCACCAGGTACTTCGGCGCCACCGGCCGTCCCGTCTTGGGATGCTTGATCTCGTAATCGTCCCGCCGCTGATACAGCACTTCATCGCCGGTTTCATAGCCCGGCTTCAACCCCACGGCGGCGAAGAACGCGGCCATCTCGTAATACTGGTTCTGCGTCCACTGCTCGAAGGGATGATCGTGGCATTGCGCGCACACCATGCGCACACCCAGGAAGACCTGACTGGTCTTCTCCATCGAAGGCTTCGGATCGCGCGTCACGCGGAAATAATTCGCCGCCGGATTCTCATACGCACTGCCGCGGCTGGTGATCAATTCCCGAACCATCTGGTCGTACGGCTTGTTCATCGCGATGGAATCGCGAATCCACTCGCGGAAGCCCCAGGTCGATTTATCGCCGATATACTTGCGACTGTTCTGCAGCAGGTCGCCCCACTTGACCGCCCAGCGATCCACATAAGAAGGCCGCTGCATCAGCCGGTCGATCAGGCGCGAACGTTTGGCGCGCGCGTCGCCCGGCTCGGCCAGAAAGTCCCGGATCTCCTTCGCCGTTGGCGAAAGCCCGGTCAGATCCAGCGAGACGCGCCTTAAAAATTCTTCGTCGGTGGCGGGAGGCGACGGCAGAATCTTCACCCGCTGCAGCTTGGCGTCGATCAGGCGATCGATGTAGTTGTGCTGCGGCAGTGCGTTCCAGGCAAAGCCCGCTTTCGGATTCAACACGGTCAGAGGCACCGTGACGAACTTGCCCTCATACCGCACCAGCAGCGCGGCTTCGCCCGTGCGCAGGGCCTTCACGCCGGTCTCGCTCACTTCCGCAACGTCCAGGTCGTTGCTTGAAATGTTGGCTTCGCGCGTCACATCGCGTGTGGACCCGTCGCCATAGTGCGCCACCGTCGTCACCGTCTGGCTCGACCCGGGTCCGTTGTAGGCCAACTCGGCCGGCTTCACCTCCAGGCGCACTACCTTATCTTTCTCCGGCGATCCGAACGGAGCCCCCGACGACAGCCAGTTCAAAATCGTCTTGTAGTAAGGCGACGTCGCATCGAAACGCATGGCGCCGCCATGGGGCACCTGCATGGTGGGCTTGGCCAGCATCAGGCTGCGGGCCGGATCGGCGCGATTGAACCGGCGCCCGCTGATGTCATACAGCAGAGCTTCATAGTCGAACTCCGGATCGTACCCGCGCAGGGAGAGCTTAAAGCCGTTCTTGCCCTTGGCCGCGCCGTGACAGGGCCCGGACGTGCAGCCGGCCTTGTTGAGAATCGGCATCACGTCTTTGAGAAACGTTTCTTGAGCGGTGAGCGGCGCCAGCGCCAGCAGGAAGGTCAGCATCATTTTCCAATCCTCAAAGTCGCCTCCACCGGCGCGATCTTGTAGGGCACTTTGCCCTTTTCCCCTTCCGGCAGAATGGAGGCGGGGTTGAGCAGAATCTTATGCTCCCCGGCGGGAGCGCCCGGTCCCGCTTCGCACGCGATGCGATATTCCGAACCGGCGGCCTCGGCGGGCTGGCACGTGATGCCGAGCGGCAAGGCATCCGGCGCGATCGTCACCGGCATGTTGAATCCGGCTTCGCGCCGCACCTGGCCAATCAGTTCCAGTTTGTCCGCCGCCTGCTTCGGCTCATCGACGTAGTAGCCCTGCACCACTTCCACCGTCACCGCCGGCGCGTACAGCGTTTCCTCTTCCATCCCGGCGCCGGCCCTGGCGCTAAGAATCACATCGAACGTGCTGGCCGGCGTGCCGATCGTCGTGTTCATCGTCAGCGTCCCCGCACCCGCTTTCCTCTCGCCCGCGGCCCGGTCGGTCAACCGCAAATCGAGCGCGCCCGGCGTATCGGGCGTCACCGCCATGGGAGCGCGAACGCCAGGGGTCTTCGAGGCGAACGTCCAGGCGAAATCGTGCCGCATGCCTTGCACGATGCGCACACGCCGCGGCCCGGCCACCTCCAGCGCGCCGGCGCTTTCGCTCGCCACCACGCGCGCCGGCAGGCCCAGCCCCAGCCACGGCGCCGTGAACGGCTTGTTCTGATTGCGCCGGTTGGGATCGACAAAGCCCAGCGTGCCGCGAATCGGGGTAATCATGCCCGGCCCAAGCGCCTTGCGCCGTATCACCGACCCATCGGGTAGCTTCGCTTCGCCCCAGATTTCGAGATCGGTGGTGCGCGCTTTCGCCCCCGGCTTGGCGCTGATGGCCAGCACACCGCGACGCGAGAGCCCGCGCCCATCGGCGAGAACGATCTCGCCCGGCACGGTGCCGCCCGACACTTCGAGATCGTCTCCCGCATTGGCGACGCTCAACTGAACCGGTCCTTCAAAGCCGCGCCGTTCGACGTTCACACTCACCGTCGCCGTCGATCCCGCGGGCACATTGATATAAGGAGTGGCGAGGCTGATCTCGAAATCCGGTGGCTGCTCGCGCGCCGTTAACCGGTAGCCGTAAGCCGCGCCGCCCGCTCCGGCGATATCTTCCACCGCGATCTGCACTTCCTTGGCATCCCTCGGCGCACGGAAAATCAGATACGGGTCGCTCGCCACATCGCCCGCCGCGATGGTGGCGAACACGCTCTGCTTTGGCGGCACGTCGCCGGCCGAATCGATCCGCTTGCCCGCCGCGTCGTACACCGTGATCACGCCATCCAGGCGCGACGTCCCCAGCCCGCGCGCGCCGAGTTCCACCAGATAGTCCTTGCCCGCCGTCACGGCGAACCGGTAGCGATCGCGCTCGCCCGGCTTTCCGATGCGCCCGTTCAACACCGTGCCCGGCGCCAGCGCATGCGGACCCTCGCCCGCCGGCTCAAGCGATTCCGGCCGTTCCCCCAGAACAAAAGGCAGCGGCATGCTGCCCACCGAATTGGCGAAACGAACCCAAGCGCCTTCCGGCTTCACCTTCACCGGCGCCGCCAGATTGCCGCCGGAAAGCTCCACTTCCACCGCTTCGCCGCGCTTCCATCCCAAGGGAAACATCGCGCCCGCGTAGCTGTAAGCGCCCATTTTGAGCCGGTAGAAATTGACGGTCTGATCGGAAAACCGCGTGTCATGGATTTCCACCGTGTAGTCGCCCTCGCGCGGAAACGTGAAGTCGATGCGGCAATCGACGCCTAGGCCCGGTGTGTCGTCCACCCGCATGAGCGGCTTGCCCGCGCTATCGAGGATGCGCAGCGCCGGGTCGATGGCCGAACCGATCCGCCGCGCTTCCACTTCAATCACGCGCCGCTCGCCCGCCTTGCCGTGAATCTTATAGCTGTCGATTTGAGCGGCCTTCAACGTTCCGTTCACCGTCACTGGAATCTGCTCGATCGCCGCCGCATCGGCTTCGTCGATCTCCATGAAATCGCCCAAGGAGAACAACAGCACGTTCGAAAGCCCGTTCGGGGTGTCGAGGCGGATGGGATACAAACCCACCGGCGCATCGGCCTTCAATTCCACCAGGTAGGAGAGCCGCCCCATCGATGGCGTCAGGGGCGTAAACGTACCGGGCAGCGTCGTGATCACCTTGGCGCCTTCGGTCAGCGCCTGCCCGGCGATGGTCAGCGTCACCGCCTTGCCGCGCTGCGCCCCCCATGGCTCCAGCTTGTTGAGTACGGGCGGCGCCGCGCTCAGCGCGACGGGCAGCAGAACCGACAGCAGTTTCATCGGGAGGCCCTCCGTTCAAGCGGCACGGGCAGGAACTCGGTCTTAAGCGCGCCGGAGACGGCATCGTAAATTCGCACCGAGCCATCGAAGCCGCCCGTCGCGATCTGGCGGCTGTCGGGTGAGAACGTAACGGCGTAAATACCCGCTTTATGACCGCGCAGCGCCGCCGTGCGATCGCCGGTTTCCGGGTCGTAAAGACGAACTTCATCGGCCGCCCCGGCCACGGCGATCCGTTTGCCATCGGGTGAAAACGCCAGCGCCAGAATCACGCCGTTCTGCATTTCGAGCTTGCGGATCAGCGTCGTATCGTCGGCGATCTTCATCACGCGGGGGCGATCCATCATGTAGTAGTAAGGCACGCGCTCCTCACCGCCCACCACCACGAAATCGCGAATCGGGTGCCGCGCCACGGCAGAAAGCTCGCCGCGCAACAGGTTGACGTTCTCGATGAACTGCCCGTTGGTGGAATCGGTAAGCTTGGCGGCCCGGTCGCGGCTCACCGACACCAGCCGCTTGCCGTTGACGCCGAACACCGTTGCCATCACCCAATTCTCATGATGCGGAATCTTGCGCTCCTCTTTCCCCGTGGCGACGTCGATCACGCGCAGGGAATTATCGGCGCAGCCCACGGCCACCTTCGCGCCGTCGGGCGAAAGCGACGCGCCGAAGACGGTGTCATTCGAAACTTCCACCGCGCGCAGCAGCTTGCGCGACGCGACATCCCACACTTGCACTTCGCCCGAACGCGCTGGCGCACCGCCGGCGGCGATCAGCGTCTTGCCGTCGCTGGTAAAGAGGATGGATTGAATCCGGTCCGCCTGCCCCGCCAGCCTTCCGGCGATACCCGACCCGTCGGCCTTGTGCAGCAGCACTTCGCGATACCCCGATACGGCGATCAGCGAGCCATCGGGCGAATAGGCGAGCGCATTGATGAGCGGCAGTTGACGATAAAGCTGAGGGGCGCTCGACGGCACGGCCTCGGCCGGGCTATCGTCCTTGCCTCCGGCTTCAATCCACCGGCGCAGCGCCGCGATCTGTTCCTCGGGCAGAGGCTCCGCGCCAAGCGGCATGCGCGGCTGGCGCTTCCCCGTCACATAGTCGATCAACAGTGGAATCGCCGGGCCGCGATTGCCCCCCTTGGCGAGCCCCGCGAAGGTCGTCAGATCGAGGTTGCCCTGCTTGACCGAAGGCTGATGGCAGCCCTGGCACTGCTTGCGCAGAACCGGCAGCACATCCGCGGTATAGGTTTGGGCAAAGGCGGCGAAGATGAGGAATGAGGTCAGCATCCCGGGATACTGGCAGACTATCATATGGGGAAATGCTGAAAACCGGCATCCTGAATCCGGCCCTCAACGAGTTGCTTAGCCGGATTCGCCACACCAATACGCTCGTCATCGCGGATCGTGGATTCCCCTATTGGCCCGGGCTTGAAACCGTCGATATCTCGCTCACCGACGACATTCCGAAAGTGGTCGATGTCATCCACGCCATCCGGCCGAATTTTCTGATCGGCCATGCCTTTATGGCGGAGCAGTTTCGCGGCGCCAACACCGAAGCCACCGTCGCCGCGTTTTTGAAGGCGTTCGAAGGCGTGCCGCTTCACTTTGAGCCGCACCTGGAATTCAAGAAGCGCGTGCCGGGCGCGATCGGATTGATTCGCACCGCCGACACGATCCAGTACGCGAACGTGATTCTGGAATCGGCTTAGATTTTTTCGGCGATCGACTTGGCTTGCAGGAATTGCAGCAGATAATCCGGGCCGCCGGCTTTCGAATCGGTGCCCGACATATTGAAGCCGCCAAACGGGTGGCAGCCCACCATCGCGCCGGTACACTTGCGGTTGATATAGAGGTTGCCGACGAAGAAGCGCTCCCGCGCCTGGCGGATCTTTTCGGGATTTGTCGAATAAACCGCGCCCGTGAGGCCGTACTCGGAATCGTTGGCCAGCGCCAGGGCGTGCTCGAAATCGCGCGCCTTGGTCACCGCCAGCACCGGGCCGAAGATCTCTTCCTGAAACACACGCGTCCGGGGCTCGATATCGGCGATCACGGTGGGTTCAAGGAAATACCCTTCGCCGGCCGCCGCACCGCCGCCCGCCACCAGGCGGCCCTCTTTCTTACCCGTCTCGATGTAGTCCAGAATCGTGCGCCGCGCCTTGTCGTTGATGACCGGTCCCAGGTCCGCGCCCGGTGTATCCACCGGGCCCACTTTCAACGCCAGGGTCCGCGCCTTTACCTTTTCGAGGAACGAATCGTAAACCCGCTCATCGACAATGGCGCGGGAACACGCCGAGCATTTCTGTCCCTGAAAGCCGAAGGCGGAAGCAACCACGCCCGCCGCCGCCGCGTCGACGTCGGCTTCCGAATCGACGACGATGGCGTCTTTCCCGCCCATTTCCGCGACTACGCGTTTGATCCAGCGCTGTCCCTTGCGCGGCTTGGCGGCCAGCTCATTGATGCGCAGGCCGACGTCGCGCGACCCGGTGAAAGAGACAAAACGGGTCAGCGGATGCTCCACCAGCGTGTCGCCGATGGCGCCGCCGCTACCTGTGACGAACTGCAAGGTGGCCGCCGGGAAGCCCGCTTCTATAAGAAGATCCACGAACCGCGCGGCGATGGTGGGTGTGTCCGACGACGGCTTCAACACCACGGTGTTGCCCGCCACCAGCGCGGCCACCGTCATGCCGCAAAGAATGGCCAGCGGGAAGTTCCACGGCGGAATGATAATGCCCACGCCCAGCGGCAGGTAAGTCATCTCGCCGCGCTCACCCGGCATCTGATAGAGCGCTTCCGGCCGGGCGAGCTTCGCCATCTGGCGCGCGTAGTATTCACAGAAGTCGATCGCCTCGCCGCTGTCGGCTTCCGCTTCGATCCAATTCTTGCCCGCTTCGAGCACCAGCCAGGCGTTCCACTCCGATCTCTGAGAACGGAGCAGCGCCGCCGCCCGTACCACCATCCCGATCCGGTCGTCCACGCTTACGCGGCTCCAGGATTCAAACGCGGCGTGCGCGCTTTCCACGGCCTCGGCCGCCTGCTCCCGCGTCGCTTTCTGGTGAAGCCCGATCACCTCGGAAGGCCGCGCCGGATTGACTGAGGCGAAAGTCCCCTCGCCCTGCCGCGGCGCGCCGCCGATCCGCAACTCATAGGTACGGCCCAGTTCCGATCGCACCCGGGCGATCGCCTCTTCCATCGATGCCTTGTGTTCCGGCATCGTGAAGTCGCGATACGTCTCATTGCGGAAAGGCGGCAGTGGGGTCGCCATGATTATCCCTGCACGAGCTTGCGGCCGCTTTCGAGCACATCCGACGCCTGGTCCGCCACCCGGCGTCCCTTCTCGATCAAGTCCTTGCCGCGGTCGAACACGTCGCGGCCCGACTCGGCGAGGCGATCCCGTTGTTCATCGAGCGTCCGGCCAATACGGCGCCGCGTATACTTGCCGGAGGCTGGCGCGTAGAGCAGGGCGATGGACGCTCCCAGAGCCGCCCCGGCAATGAACCACGCCACTTTTCCCGAACCGTTGTCTTCCGTCATTGTTAAGTTTCCTCTCTATCTCTATTCTACGGCTGCAACGGGCATTTGGCTGCGTTATCGTAGGGGCATGACAGACACACCGGAAAGTGCCAATCCCTCTCACGAGCTCGATCTGGAGAGTGTGTTTGAAGCCGTAGGCGTAGAAGGCGAGATGGAAGCGATGGCGGTTCACTCGCTGCTGGTGGCGGCCGAAATCCCGGCCGTGATGGTGGGCTCTTCTTCCCTGCCCAACCTGCCGTTTGAAGTGCAAGTGCCTCACGACCACGTGGCGGAAGCACGCCGCCGGATCGCGGAGGCGGAAGCCGCGGGTCCGGCCGCGGCGGATGAGGCCGAGCAGGCGTTGGAAGCCAGCGCCGGGCACTAAAAAGCCCGTCCGGAAAACGAACGCGCCTCCTCGCGCGGTTGGTGTTGGGGAAAGGGTACGCGAGGAGGCGTTTCTCTCGTTTGTTATTTATACGGACGAAGCCGGCGGCGGTTTTGTTCCGTGGCCAGAATTTTTTTCCGGGCTGAGTTTACAATTGGAGACCGGGTCCCGCTATGCCGCGTAAAATGACCATTCATCTCACCTGCGGATCGATAGGCGTGAAAGCCGATCAGCGGGAAGCCATCGCCTTCGCCCACGACCACGGCTATGAGGCCGTGGAGCCGCAGCCGGAATTCCTCGCCACCCTGGGCGCCGATGAGATGCGCCGCCTGAACGACGCGCTGCGCGCCAAGCGCCTGGTTTGGGGCAGTGCCGGGCTGCGCGTCGATTTTCGCGGGACCGAGGAATTATTTCAGGAAGGAATGAAATCGCTGCCGTCGCATGCCAAGGCTTTGCAGGCCGCCGGAGTGACCCGCGTCGGCACTTGGCTCCGGCCCATGCACGATCAGTTGACCTACCGCGCCAATTTCGACCAGCACGCGCGGCGCCTCGGCGCCATCGGCCAGGTGCTGGGCGATCACGGCATGCGCTTCGGGCTCGAATACGTGGGTCCGAAGACGCTGTGGAGCTCGCAGCGCTATCCCTTCGTCCACACCATGGCCGAGACCAAGGAACTGATTGCCGCCTCCGGACGGAAGAACATCGGCTTCGTGCTCGATAGCTGGCACTGGTACACCTCGAAGGAATCGAAGCAGGACCTGCTGTCGTTAAAGAACGAAGATGTCGTATCGGTGGATTTGAACGACGCCCCCAAGGGCCTGACCGCCGATCAGCAGATCGACAACGCGCGTGAGCTGCCCATGGCTACCGGCGTCATCGACCTCGCGGCTTTCCTGGGCGCGTTGCAGGCCATGGGCTATGACGGTCCGGTCCGTCCGGAGCCGTTCAACGCGGAACTGCGCAACATGCCGCGGGAACAGGCGCTGGCCGTCAGCGCCGAAGCCATGCGCAAAGCGTTCGCCCTCATCGGAGGCTGACTCATGTTTTCCCGGCGCGAGTGGATGCAACTGGCCGCTCCGTTGGCGCTCACGCGCGCCGACGCCCAGGTGACGCCCGAACTGGTCCGCTTCCGGCCCGAGATGGAGCCCCTGGTGCGGCTGATCGAAACGACACCTCGCCAAGACTGCGCCGCCATGGCCGTCAACCAGATGCGCCGCGGCGTTTCCTACAAACAATTCCTGGCTGCTTTGTTTCTGGCGGGCGTTCGCAACGTGAACCCGCGTCCGCCGGGCTTCGCGCTGCATTGCGTATTCGTGATTCACGCGGCGCATCAATTGAGCCTCGAAGCGCCGCCCGATACGCGCGCGCTGCCGCTGTTCTTTGCGCTCGACAATTTCAAGACGGCGCAGGAACGGGATACGAAATCGAAATCCGGCGACTACGCGATGGCCGCGCTCGGCGGCAGGCTGCCCGCGCCCGATCGGGCGGCGGCCGAGCTTGAAGCGGCGCTTGAAGCCTGGGACGGCGAACGGGCCGAGCGCGCCGCCACCGTGCTGGCCAGCCATCGCGCGCCGGCCGATATCTTCGCCACCCTGTGGAAATCCGGCGCCCGCGACTATCGCAACATCGGCCACAAGGCGATCTTTACCGCCAACGTCTACCGCACGCTCGAAGTGATCGGCTGGCAGCACGCCGGGCCCGTGCTGCGATCCCTGGTGACGGGGCTGACCGATTTCGGGCCGGATTCCAAGCGCGATGGATTCACCTTCCACGACCAGAGCATCCACGGAAATCTGAAGCGCGTCCGTGAGGCGCGCCTCACCGATTCCTGGATCGCGCAGCCGTCGGAATCCACCGCCGTGCGCGAAGTTCTCAAGGTCATGCGCGAGGCCAAGCTCGACGATGCCTGTTCCGATATCGCCGCGCGCCTGGCCAAAGGGCAATGCGGCGCGGCTTCGGTCTGGGACGCGGTCCATCTGATGTCGGCCGAACAGCGCGTGCGGGCCAACCCAGGCATGGTCATTGGCGGGATCCACGCCGTCTCTTCGGCCAACGCGCTGCGCTATGCCTATACGATGGCTTCCGATCCGCGCACCCGCCTGCTGCTCACGCTGCAGGGAGTGGGTTGGATGTGCCAGTTCCGCCAGTATGGCGAGCAGGTCGAGGGTGGCCTGCGCCGCTTCGCCATCACCGATCTCGAACCGGCCGAAGGCGACGTGTTCCCGGCCATTCCGGCCAAGCTCGATACCGCCGCCTCGCAGGCGCTGGCGATGGCGCGCGGCCTGCCGGGCCGCCAGCAACTGCTGAGCGGCCTCATCCGGCTCAACGTCGCCAAGGCCAACGAGGTGCACTACTACAAATACCTCGCCGCGCTTCTTGAAGACATCGGCCAGGTGAGCCCCGAATGGCAGCCTTATCTTTGCGCCGCCGCCGTCTACTACGCCAAGGGTCCGGCCGATGCCGAACCGGAAGCGATGCGGCTGGCACGGGCGGCGCTCAGCTAAATCACCCCAAACTATACGGGGATTGAGCAGATTCGCATCCTGCGCTAAAATAAGCTCTGCAACGTGATCCGAATCGACAAATCAGCCTGGGCCGTGATGGTAGCGCACGCCGAAGCCGCCTATCCCCGTGAGTGCTGCGGGGCCATCCTTGGGACGGAGAAGGACGGTGTCCGGCACGGCGTGGTGGCCTGGCAGATGCGCAACGCCTTTGAAGGGGCGCAGGAAGATACCTATGAGCTCGATCCGGCCGAGCAGCTTGCCGTGGAGAAGGAGGCGCGGGCGCGGGGCCTGAGTATCATCGGCATCTTTCATTCCCACCCCGATTGCGACGCCTATTTTTCCAAGCGCGATCTGGCGAGTTCCTGTCCGTGGTATTCGTTTGTCGTTTTATCCATCAAGAAAGGCGTGTTCGATCACGCCAACAGCTTTCTGCCGAACTTCGATCAGACCGAAGCGCCGCGGGAAGAATTGGAGTTCTAAGCAAAATGGCCAAAATTCTCATTCCGACGCCGCTGCGTCAATTCGTGAACCAGCAGGACGCGGTGACCGTTTCCGGCGCCACCATCGATGAGGTGCTGGGCGGGCTCACCACCCAATACGGCGACCTGCGCAAGAACCTGTTCAACGACGAAGGCAAGCTGCGCAGCTTCGTAAACGTCTATGTGAACGACGAAGATATCCGCTACCTGAGCAAAGGCAAGACCGAGGTAAAGGATTCCGACACGGTGTCCATCGTGCCGTCGATTGCCGGAGGTCTGTGATGGCCGCGCTTTCAAACGAAGAGATTCAGCGGTATAGCCGCCACCTGATTCTGCCCGAAGTGGGCATGGAAGGGCAGCTCGCGCTCAAGCGGGCGCGTGTGCTTTGCATCGGCACCGGCGGGCTTGGCGCGCCCATCGGCCTCTACCTGACGGCGGCGGGCGTGGGCACCATCGGCCTGGTGGATTTCGACGTGGTGGATATCTCGAACCTGCAGCGGCAGGTGATTCACGGCACCGGAGACATCGGGCGCAAGAAGCTCGATTCGGCCGGCGACCGCATGAAGGACATCAATCCCAACGTCAACGTGGTGAAGCACGAAGTGGCGCTTTCAAGCGAGAACGCCATGGAGATCGTGAAGAACTACGACATCGTGGTGGATGGCACCGACAATTTCCCCACGCGCTACCTGGTGAACGACGTTTGTGTGCTGCTGGGCAAGCCGAATGTCTATGGCTCCATCTTCCGGTTTGAAGGGCAGGCTTCGGTGTTTGCGACGAAAGAAGGTCCCTGCTATCGCTGCCTCTATCCGGAGCCGCCACCTCCGGGGCTGGTGCCTTCGTGCGCCGAAGGCGGCGTGCTAGGCATCCTTCCCGGCATGATCGGCGTGATGCAGGCGACCGAGGTCGTGAAGCTCATTCTCGGCAAAGGCGACACGCTGGCCGGGCGCCTGGTGCTGTACGACGCCTTGAACATGCGGTTCCGCGAAATGCGTCTGCGCAAGGCGCCCGATTGCCCGATCTGCGGCCCGAACCGTACCATACACCAGTTGATCGACTATCACCAGTTCTGCGGCGTGCCGAAGCAGGCCGAAGCGACGCCGGCGGCTGCCAGCGATCTCGAAATCGACCCGGTGGAAGTGAAGAAGCTGCTCGACGCCAAGCACGATTTCGTGCTGCTCGACGTGCGGGAGCCGCATGAATACCAGATCTGCAATATCGGGGCGCGATTGATCCCGCTGGGCGAGCTGCCTAAGCGTCTGGCCGAGCTCGATGCCAATGCCGAACTCGTCGTCCACTGCAAGAGCGGAATGCGCAGCGCCAAGGCCTGCGACCTGCTGCGGCAAAACGGGTTCAAACGCGTGCGCAATATGAAGGGCGGGATTCTCGGGTGGTCGGATAAGGTCGATCCGCGCGTTCCCAAGTATTAATCGCCGACGTAGGAGCGAGACCGGCATTCCGATTCGCTGCGGATATGCCTCGGCTGTAAGCGATTCACTTCCGACGAATGGCCGGTGAGGCGTAGGGCCGCGTCGGCCACCTCGATCCCATAGGGAAAGCAATCGAGGGAAATCGGGCCCTTCGACCGTTCGACGTGCTTCAGAAGCTGCTCGGTAGGTTCGGCCCGCAGCGTAAACTGTGGATGCTTCACCGCCCACAGATAGCCCCAGTTGTGAACGACGATGCAGCCCGCCAGCACCGGCGTCACCCATCGGCGGCCGGGCCCCAGGCGGGCCGTGAGAGCGTGTAGAGCGGCGGCCACCACCAGCGCGGCACCCACGCTCGCCAGGTAGGTATGGCGGCTGGGAATGCGCGGCATATAGGTGAGGAAGCTGTAAGGCATCAGAGTAACCGAGATCCACAGACCGGCCACCGCCAGTAACGCCATCAGCCGGCGCTCGCGCAGTTTCCAGACGACCGCCAGCGACAGCAGGCCCCAGAACCAGAAGAGGCGGAAGAAAGTGCGGCTCCAGGGAATCCAGAACGGGGCGTTCAATGAGAACGTGCCGTCATTGAAATGCAGATGGTTGGAGCGCTCGGCGAACGCCAGGCCAAAGTAGACGCCGCACAGAAACAGAAAGGGCGTGACGGCGATGGCGAGACGCCGCCACTCGGCACGCTCCACCAGCCCCACCACGATCAGCAACGGCGCCACCACGACGCCCGATTCTTTCGACGCCAGGGCTAGCAGGAAAGCCGCCATGGTCGCGGCCCACAGAATCGGACGCGGGTTTCGCAGCCAGGCGAGCCACAGCAACACCGAGAGCAGCGAGAAGAAGAATACCAGCAGCTCCGGCAGGGCGGCATACCAGACCACCGCCTCCTGATGACCCTCATAAACGGCAAAGAAACAGGCGGCGACGGCCGAGATACGCCATCCGATCACGCGCCAGGACCCCAGCAGCAGCAGCAGCACGGCGTTGAGGATGTGGACGGTCAGCGAACTCGCGTTGTAGGCAAGCGCCTTGAGGCCGAAGATCTGATCGGTCCAATAGGTCAGCAGCAGCGAGGTGGCGCGGCATCGGTAGAGCGGATCGGCGAGCAGGTCCCCCCAGTTCGCCATGGGCCCGAACTTCCGGGCCAGATCAATCTGGACATAATCGTCCGAGATAAATGGGTTTGTCAGAAACGGCAAGTACGTGATGGCGGCCAGTATGGCGATGGCCAGCACGGCCAGACCCAGCGTGCGCCGGGATGGCTGAAAAGCAACCATGACAGTCTTCCCCCGTCGTCCTCAACGGACGCACTTTTTACGACAAAACGAACTAATGAAGAGACCACAAGGCCGGTTCACCCACCGGATTCTCGGGTATCGTTTAACTGGCTTGTCAGACAGTATAGAGGCCAGGGACGCCCGGCGCCATACTACGGACGCATTAAAATTGTGTCGATTTAGCGGGCGGCGGGGGCCTCGGCGGCGGGTACCGTTGCGACCTGAATCTCTTTGCTGCGGTAAGCGGCTTCGAGAGTGCTCTTAAAGGTGGGCACCAGGGTGCGGAAGACCTGCACCGGCAAGGCGCTGGTGAAATTGAACGAGGCGGCGTCGGCTCCCGGTACGTAGGCGACTACCGTACCGTAGAACCGGTCGTCGATCACGAAGACGAACGTCGCGGTGCGATTGATCACGCGCGAGGATTTCAGCCAGCCCTGGGCCGTATGGATCTCAAAGCGGTTGTCGCCGGTACCGGTCTTGCCGCCCAGGGGCAGGACGCGGCCATCGTCCAGCTTTACCGACTGGTAGGCGCGGCCGGCGGTACCGAACTGCACGACCCCGGTCATCTCGCGCTTCACGGCGCGGGCGATCTCAATCGGCAGGAGCCGCTCCGGCTTCTGGTGCCTGGGCTCGAAAACCGTTTCAAACGGGGTGTTCCCGGCGAAATGCAACCGGCGGAAGCGGACGGTGGGCTGCCGCACGCCGTCGTTCAAAATGACACCCGCCAACTC
This sequence comes from uncultured Acidobacteriota bacterium, assembly GCA_902826685.1. Lineage (GTDB taxonomy): Bacteria > Acidobacteriota > Terriglobia > Bryobacterales > Bryobacteraceae > CADEFT01. The sequence continues at coordinate 156,872 of CADEFT010000001.1, read as the reverse complement.
GGCCAGCGCGGCCGGCGTATCGCCCGAACTGCCGAGCGCGGTCGCATACGAAGGGACCAGGGTACCGAACGGGAATCCCAGCCGTTTCCAGGCCCGGAACAAATGCTCGAACGCTTCCTTTTCGAGCAGCGTGCGGATGCGCACGTCCTGGGCGCGCTTCTTGTTGTCCTGGAACAGCCACTTGTAGACTTTCTGGCGTTCCTCCTCGGTCGCGTCCATTACCTCGCTCAGCGTGGATTTCGGACTGTTCATCAGGTGGTGAACCAGCCACAGCTCGAGCGGATGGAAGCCGGAAAGATAGGCGCGATCGTTGAGGCTGAACGCGTCCATGCGGTACTTGTCGTAAAGCGACTCGATGTCGCTCAAATCGCAATCGGGACAGGAATCGGTGAGAAACAGACGAAACTTCTCGATGCTGTCGGCCGGCCGCACCGAGCGGTAGAGCGCGGCCAGCGGCACGCGGCGCCGCCGGGCCCGGTTGAGCAGCGTATCCAGCATCTCCTCGGGCGTCTTGCCCGTGTGGCGGCTGTAGAAGCGGCGCAGATACTCCTGCCCCTCGACGTCGGCAAAGCGGGTCACAAACTCGCGCCGGGCCGGATTCTCCGCGTCTTCAAACAGCGCCGGGTCGATTCCGACCTTCTCAAACAGGTAATAGTTGATGATGTCGCGCATCATGCGCACAAACACCAGGTTGACCGAGCGATGCAGCGCGTCGGCGACGGTGACCTGCCGTCCGTTGTCGGCTTTGTCGAAATTGGAGAAATAGTGCAGCCCGCCGCCGGTGTAGAAACCTTCCCAGGCAGCGGTAGAATACTTGCGCTTGAGCGAGGCGTCGATCATGCCTTCCAGCGAGCGGTCTTCGGTTTCTGAAAGATACTCCAGCGCCCAGCGCGAAAGATGATCTTCGGGGCTGACGGCGAGGCCCTTGGCCTCCATGGGCGCATACTTGGCGTAGCGGCGGTGCAGCTCGGCCACCAGCTCCAGATAGGTGACCAGCGTGCGCAGCTTGGCGGTGGAGCCCAGTTCGAGCTTGGTGCCTTCGTTGATATTGAGCGCGCCTTCGTAGTTGTCGGTCTGCACCCGCAACAGATTCACGCCCCGGCCGCGTTCATAAAGGGTAAAACTGTAAACGACCGAGCCGGAGCCCTTGGACGACGCGAGCATCTTTTCGCCGGTCAGCCCCGCCTGCACGGCGGCCTTCGGATCGCCAAGCTCGATCAGCTTGCGGGCGGCGGCCTCGGCTGCCTTGCCATCGACGGCGGTGCGGACATCGAGATCGAGCCGGTCCATCTCATAGAGCGACGGGATGCGCAGCGCTTTGAGCAGGTCGACGCGCAGGGAATCGACGATCTTTTTCTCGGCCGGTTCCGGCTTTTCCGGCTTGTTCACCCGGTCGTGGAAGGTGACGTAGGCGGCACCGGCGCGATCGCGCAGGTGATTGGAGATAATGCCGGCGCTTGCCAGCAGCGGCAGGTAGCTATCCACCCGCGCCTTCAGCGCGATCCGGTCGCTTTGCAGATAGCCCGAAGGCTTGCGCACGGCCAGAATCAGGCTGAGCGCCTGGCGGTAGGCATTGACCCAGTTGTTGTAATCGCCCGGCCGCAGGTCTTTTTCCGGCGTCGCCAGAAGCTTATTGACCTCGTTGAAATCGGCGCCGAACCAGAGCTGCAGACCGTCGGCAAGCCCAATCACCTCGCCGTAGCCCGCCTGCGAGGCGAGCGGCAGCGAATTCACGTAATCGAGCACAATACGCTTGCGCGCTTCGAGCGTGCTATCGCCATCCTGATAGGACTTGAGCGTCGCCGACATCATCTGGCGCAGCTTTTCGGCGGGCGAGCCGGTGATGCCGCGGGGCGAATGGCGGAGCTTTTCAAGCTGCGTGGCGAGCGTCGACCCGCCCGAGCGTTCCGACCCCAGGTGAATCTTCTTGAGACCGTAGCCGATGAGGGCGTTGGCGAACCGGTCCCACTCGATGGCCGGATTTCGCGTGGCGTACTCGGTGCTCAACAGTTCCCGGTTCTCCACGTACAACAGGCTATGCGCCACCAGCGGCGGGATGGCGTCGAAATTCGCATAGACCCGTTCCGGATAGGCGCCGGCGAAAACCGTGTTGCTGCGCTCATCGGCAATGGTAAGACCGGCCTGCGACTTTTCCTTATAAGGAGGGAAGACCTGCACGCCCAAAACGTGCTTCACCATCTTGTTGGGCCGGGCCTGCCGCGTAATGTCGAAACCGCTCTTGCGCAGTTGTTCGGTGAATTCCGGAATCCGGCTGTAGCCGAGCCGCATGTCGTAGGGCCCGTGTTGCGGAAAACGGATGTCGGGACTGGGACCCGGCTGTGCCGAGAAAGTATTGTTGCGTACAATTACGCCGAACACCTTGGCCTGCACCCAGGAGCTGCGCACTTCCATCCACACGAACAGGGCAACACCCGTACCGACAGCAATCCAAATGGTTTTCCGGCGCGGCAGGCGGCTGAGCCGTTGACGGAATCCACGCACGAGCTTCGCCGGTTCGGCCTTCCGGATCTCATTCGGCACTAGAACGGACAACTCGCGCGGGCTCACGGCCAAAGACTCCTAGTCCAAGTTCGGCTGCACACCAAACTTCCTGCAGGGCACGCTAAGGTATTGATTGGGAACCGGGCGTAAGGTGCCCCGGGGCTCCCATACACTTTCAGCCTGTGGTGTGCTCACCTCATTTGACGCAGTATGACCCACCGAAGTTGCAAATCCACCCGCCCGGTGGATCTGGTAGGGCCATCCCGTCTCTTCCATCATAATTCGGATAAGGGTAGCGCCGCCCGGCCCTGACCCCATTTTCGACGGGCGGTACCCGCTTTCGGCAGAATCCGCCCTCATCTCAATTGGCGAAAAAAACGGGCCGGAAGTGACAGCCGCCGGTCAATCTACCCGAATATCAGCCGAAAGCCGATGCATCCGCCGGGAACGGGAACCAATTCCAGCGTCATGATGCCAGGTACCGGTTCGGAATGTTGCGAGCCGGAAGGGGGCTTCCGTGGCGCTTCCGGTACAGATACTCCAGGTTGCTGTAGACATCGGTTTCGCGACGGTGGAACTGGCGGTACAGGCCGCATTGGGCGTAGGAAAGCGGCGTCACGTCGAACAGCACCGTCTCCCACTCGAGCGTATCGCCCCAAACCAGCCCCTTCAGCCTGACATCCAGATCCGCGCCCGCGTCCACCAGCAATTCCATGACCGCCCGGCCGTGATTGTGATTGCCGTTGACGGCGTGAAACAGGGGTGTCTGACCGCCGAGCCCGTGCCCGTCGATGTCCGCCCTCGCGTCGATCTGAGCGCCCGCTTCGATCAGAACCCTCGCGCAGCGCAGGGAGTTGAATTCGGCGCACAAATGCAGCGCCGTGACGCCGGCGCAATTGGTATAGGCGCACAGGACATGGAATTTCCGGCCGACATCGGCGCCCGCTTGGAGCAAACGGCGCAAAGCGGAGTCGTCGTCCAGCAGCACGGCTTCAAGTAGCTCATCGCCCACGCTGGCGCCGGCGTCCCGCATGACGCGCAAACAGGCGGCAAAGCGCTGCGACCGGGTGTACATTTCGATCAGGATATCGATAGGCCGCTTGCCTTTGATCGGATCCACCGCGCTGGCGCCGCGCGCCAGGCACTCCCGGATACCATCGGGCGAATGTTCTTCGAACGCACCCAGAAAATCGGCTTCTAGTGACATGACTTCCCCCAATGATGGCACGCCGCGGATAGCGGGCTGGGTATGGAACTCAAACAGTACTACGATGTACCGAAGGTAAGGATTCAAAAAAAGAGGGCCATGATAAGCTGAGTCCACCAGAGAAGAATATGGCCTCGAAAACACATGAAGATTTCGATCGGGCGCATCATTTTGCGGGCCCCTCGGACCGCAATTTCGGCACCGTTTTTACACTGTTCTTCGCGCTCATCGGACTCTGGCCTCTCAAAGATCACGAACCCGTTCGAATGTGGGCGCTGGCGCTGGCGGCGGTGTTTCTGACGTTGACCGTCGTCCGTCCCAAGGTGCTCCGTCCGCTGAACCGTGCCTGGATGGGTTTGGGGTTGCTGATGGGCCGCATCGTCAATCCAATCGTTATCGGAATTCTTTTCTTTTTGGTCTTCACCCCGGCCGGCATTCTGGCCAGGGCTCTGGGAAAGGACTTCCTGAGGCTGAAGCGCAACAAAGGGGAATCCACCTATTGGATCTCCCGCACGCCGCCCGGGCCCGCGCCTGAGAGCATGGCGAAACAGTTCTAGCGGAAAAGAGACGGATTTCGAAGTTCGGAGGAGGCGATATGTCGTTGATTTTGGAATTGTGGGACTTTCTGAGAGTCCGCAAAAAATTCTGGCTGGCTCCGATCATCATGATAATGCTGCTGCTGGGCACGCTGCTTCTGTTGGCGCAAACCAGCGCGCTGGCGCCGTTCATTTACACGCTTTTCTAGGGCACACGCAGTACTACGCATGAAGATCTTAGGGATATCCGCGTTCTATCACGACAGCGCCGCGGCGCTGGTCTCTGACGGCGAAATCGTGGCCGCCGCGCAGGAAGAGCGCTTCACGCGCAAGAAGCACGACCCCGGCTTCCCGCACCAGGCGGTGGAGTTCTGCCTGCGCCAGGCGGGCATCGACTTCCACGGGCTCGATTACGTCGTCTTCTACGACAAGCCGTTTCTGAAATTCGAGCGGCTGCTGGAAACCTATCTCGCCTTCGCGCCGCGCGGGTTTGGCTCGTTCAAAATGGCCGTGCCGCTGTGGCTGCGCGAGAAGCTCTTCCAGAAAGACCTGCTGCGCAAGGAAATGAAGGCGCTCGGCAACGGCCATTACGACTACAACAACCGGCTGTTGTTCACCGAGCATCATTTGAGCCATGCCGCCAGCGCCTACTATCCTTCGCCTTACGACGAAGCGGCGGTGCTGACCATGGACGGCGTGGGCGAATGGGCGACCACGTCGCTCGCCATCGGACGCGGCCACAAGCTCGAAATCACCAAAGAGATTCACTTTCCGCATTCGCTTGGACTGTTGTATTCCGCCTTCACTTACTACACCGGATTCAAGGTCAATTCCGGCGAGTACAAAGTGATGGGCCTCGCACCCTACGGCGAGCCGCGTTTCGCCAAGCTGATTTTCGACAACCTCATCGATGTCAAGCCGGATGGCTCGTTCAAGCTGAACCTGGACTATTTCGATTACTGCACCGGCCTGACGATGACGAACGAAAAGTTCGACAAGCTGTTCGGCGCGCCGCCGCGTAAATCCGAAGTGCTGTTGACGCAGCGCGAAATGGATCTGGCGGCGTCGGTGCAGGTGGTGCTTGAAGATGTGATGCTGCGGCTTACCCGGTCGCTGGCCGCCGAAACGGGCATGAAGAATCTGTGCCTGGCGGGCGGCGTGGCGCTCAACTGCGTGGCGAACGGAAAGATCCTGCGCGACGGCCATTTTGAGGATGTCTGGATTCAGCCGGCCGCCGGCGACGCGGGTGGTGCGCTGGGCGCGGCGCTTGCCGCTTACCATTCCTTCCTGGGCAAAGAGCGGAAATCGCCCAAGGGCAAGGACACGATGAAGGGCTCCTACCTCGGTCCGCAGTTTGAGCAGAGCGACATCGAGAAACGTCTGACGGCGGCGGGAGCCAAGTTCACCGTGCTCGAAGGCGATGCGCTCATCGACGCCTGCGCCGAAGCGCTGGCTTCGGAAAAAGCGCTCGGCTGGTTCCAGGGCCGCATGGAGTTCGGCCCGCGCGCCCTAGGCGGCCGGTCGATTCTGGGAGATCCGCGCTCGCCGCGCATGCAGTCGACGCTCAATCTCAAAGTCAAATACCGCGAATCGTTCCGTCCGTTCGCTCCTTCGGTGCTGCGCGAGGATTGCGCCGAATGGTTCGAACTCGATTCCGACAGCCCGTACATGCTGCTGGTGGCCGATGTGGTGAAGAACCGCCGGCGCGAGATGACGGCCGAAGAGCAGAAGCTATTCGGCATCCAGAAGCTGAACGTGCCGCGGTCCGATATACCCGCCGTGACGCATGTCGATTATTCGGCGCGCGTCCAAACCGTGCATCCGGACACCAACCCGCGTTACCATGCGCTGCTTCAGAAATTCAAGCAGCGCACCGGATGCCCGGTGCTGGTGAACACGAGCTTCAACGTTCGCGGCGAACCGATCGTCGGATCCCCGGAAGATGCGTTCCGCTGCTTCATGGGCACCGATATCGAAGTGCTGGTGGTGGGCAACTGCCTTCTCAAGAAGGAAGACCAGGACCCGGCGCTGCGCATGAACTACAAAGACGCGTTCGAACTCGACTAAAGCAAAGGCAATCCCATGGAAACAACAGCGGCGCCGCCGGCGCGCGGCCGTATGCGCTCCCTTGCGCTCAATCTGACTCTGCTTGCCGTCAGTCTGATGTTCTGTCTCGGCATGGTCGAAGCCGTATTGCGCGTCTTCGATCCGCTGCCGTCGCGGGTGCGCGGCAACACGCTGCGGCTCAACACCAACATCAAGACCACGTTTCACAATACGGGCATTCCGCGCATGGACCCCGAGATCCGGGTGAGCCGGAACTCCATCGGCTTTCGCGGTCCGGAGATGCCCACCGATTATGAAAAGCGCCTGAGCCTGTTCACCGTTGGCGGCAGCACCACCGAGTGCTATTACATCTCCGACGGCAAGACGTGGCCCGATCTTCTGTCCAAGAAGCTGGCCGGGACCATGCCGGATCTGTGGCTGAACAATGCGGGCCTCGACGGCCACTCCACGTTCGGGCACGCCCATCTGATGGAACAGATTCTGATTCCGTTGAAGCCGAAGGCGGTGCTGTTCCTGGTGGGCATCAACGATGTGGGCGCCGAAGCGATCAACCATCGCGACAGCCAGACGTTCGGCGATTGCGCGGGTTGCCCGCTGCTGCGGCGCGCATTCAACTTCGTGACGCAGAACTCGGCGACCGCCAGCGCGGCGCTCAATATCCAGCGGGCGCGGCGGGCGCAAAAGCTGGGCCTGACCCATCGCTCGCTCGATCTCGGCGACCGGCCGACCGCCGCCAAGCTCCCTTCGCCCGAGGAAACGGCGGCCCTCAAGACCCGCCATACGGCGGCGCTCGAAGGATACAAACAGCGTGTGGAACGGCTGGTTGAGCTGTGCCAGTCAAACGGGATCGTTCCCATCCTGGTGACGCAGCCCGCGCTGTTCGGTAGCGGCAAAGAGCCGGTGACCGGCGTTCAACTCGACAACATCATCGCCAACGACGCGGGGCAGGACGCGCGCACGGCCTGGACCGTGCTTGAGTGGTACAACGACGTGGTGCGCCAAGCGGGCCAAAAACAGGGCGTGACCTTGATCGACCTGGCGCGCGAACTGCCGAAAAGCTTCGACTACTACTACGATTTCATCCACTTCACCAACAAGGGCGCCGATGCCGTGTCGGACATCCTGGCACGCGAGCTTTCGCCCAAGCTGCAGGCGGTGGTGAAGTAGACTAGCGGAATGCGCCGTGCCGCCATCGTACTGGGTGCGCTTGTCTTGCTTTACGCAACCGCGGTGGGCGCCTTCTATTGGCAGATGAAGCAGCCGCCGGAAACGTTCGCGCGGATGGTTTCGAAGCTGCCACCGCCGGTGCCCTTCGTTCTGCTGCCGTTTCCCGCGATGTGGCGGTCGGCCCGCGCGGGCGCGTTGCAGCCCGGCGGCATGGCTCCCGATTTCGATCTCGAAACGCTGGACCGCCAATCCCGCGTGCGGCTCTCGCAATACCGCGGGGTGCGGCCGGTGGCGCTCATCTTCGGCAGCTACACTTGACCGCCCTTTCGCCGGGAGGTTCCCGAGCTCAACCGGTTGTATCACGACAAGAAAGATCAGGTGGCCTTTCACATCGTTTATATTCTGGAGGCGCATCCTTCCGACGTGTGGCAGATGGCGGTGAATGAGAAACAGGATGTCGTCTACGCCAGCCCGCGCAACCAGGACGAGCGGAACGCGCTGGCCGACACCTGCGTCCGCAAATTGAACATCGAGATTCCTGCCGTGGTGGATACGTTCGACAATGCCACCGAGCGCGCCTACACCGGCTGGCCGGACCGCCTATACCTGATCGGCCGGGACGGCAGGATCGTGCATAAGAGCGCTCCCGGGCCTTACGGGTTTCGCCCGGCCGATTTGCGCGCGGCGATCGACCGGCTGAAGTAGCTATCGCGAAAGCTCGCCGCGCCTGGCGGCTTGAATCATGTGGTCGCTTGCGCGATAGGCCAGCGCCTGAATGGTGGCCGTGGGCTGCTGCCGCGCGGAGGTGACGAAGTTGCTGCCATCCACGATGAACAGATTGGGCACGTCGTGCGCGCGGCTCACGGCGTTCACTACCGACCGCTTGGGTTCGTTTCCCATCCGGCAGGTGCCCATCAGATGGAACGATGTACCGAGGCCGCCTTCGGGCGATCCCCAGATGCGTTTGGCGCCCGCGGCTTCGAGCAGCTCCACCTGCCGGTCGAAGAGCCACCGAGTGGTCTTGATGTCGTCCGGATGGTAAGTGAACGTGATGCGCACGGCGGGCAATCCCCAGGCGTCTCTCACCTTCGGATCGAGCGTAACGTTGTTGGACTCCACCGGCAGCGAAGTGCAGTGGCCCGCCGCCATCATGGTGCGGTTGAAGAATTCGGCCAGCAGCTTCTTGTACTCCGAGCCCCAGCGCGGCGCATCGCGCGGCAATCCATTCAGCGCGAAACCCGCGGGATAAGACCCGAACCGCGCGTCGATACCGCCGCCGCCGTAGAAACCGCGCTTCGGGTCGGCGCGGTAGTAATCGTGGATGACGCGGGTGGACTTGATGCTCTTGTAGTCGTTCAGGGGATGTTCGAACAGGCCCTGCACGCCAAGCGAGTTGTCCCACATCAGGCACTTGCCCACCATGCCGCTTGAGTTGGCGAGCCCGTGCGGGAAGGCGTTGGACTTGGACATCAGCAGCAGCCGGGGCGATTCCACGCCGTTGGCGCAAACCACCACGGCTTTGGCGCGCTGGAATACTTCCCGTTTGCGCGCATCGAAGTAGACGACGCCGGTGACGCGGCCCCTCGAATCCACCTGGATCTTGCGTGCATAGCACCCGGAGCGGACTTCGCACCGGCCGGTCTTTTCGGCAACGGGAATCACGGTGGCGAGCGTGCTCGACTTGGCGCGCATCTCGCAGCCGAACCATGAGCAGAAGCTGCAATGAGTGCAGCCGGAGCGGCCGTTGTAAGGCTGGGAAAGAATCGCCACGGGAGCGGGGAACGAATGGAGCCCGAGCTTCTTCGCGCCACGATCGAAAAGCACGCCCGAGGATTTCACCGGCATGGGCGGCAGCGGATAGGGCCCCGAGCGCGGCCCTTCGAAAGGATTGGCGCCCGCCAGGCCGGAGATGCCCAACTCGCGCTCCGCCTTGGCGTAGTAGGGTTCGAGATCGGAATAGGAGATCGGCCAATCGTCGAAGGCCGAGCCCGGCACTGCGCCGAACAGGCTGCGTTCCTTGAAATCGGATTCATGGAAGCGCCAGTAGTTGGCGGCGAAGTGAACGGATCCGCCGCCCACCTGGCGGCCGTAGCCGACCGCCTTCCAGGGCCGCGAGGGCTCGCTCGCGTTCGGGCGATACATCACCGGCTGCGTGCGCGTGTCGTTGGTCAGTCCCTGCCGATAGGCATAGTGGATTTCATCGTGGCCGAAGTCTTTCTCATGAAGATACGGGCCTTGTTCGAGCACGACGGTGCGGAAGCCGGCGGTGGAAAGCTCCTTGGCGACCACACCGCCCGCGGCACCCGCGCCCACGATGAGAAAATCGACCGCTTCGGAAGGGCGGGTCACCGGCCGTCCTCTTTGGCCGCTTCCGCGTCGTAATAGCCGAAAGGGGGCTGAAAGATCATGCGATTCTCGACGCCCAGGTGAGCCCAACCGGCGCCGCCGTGGATTCCAAAGTAGCCGAGCACGGTGTGGGTGCGCAGGGCTTCGAAGAACCCGGTTTTCTCGATGGCGGCGATCAACTGTTTGGCCTGGCTGTCTTCCAGAGCCGCCACGCTCGCCGACTGCGGAAACATTTCCCGGCGTTTTTGTTGTACGGCTTCAAGCCCCGTGCGGTAGAGGTCGCGCTTGCCCGAATCCCACGAGGCGAGCGCCTTGTCGATGAAATGGATGACCCCGGCTTCGCGCGTGCCCGGCGTGCCGTCGGATGGAATGATCTGCGCGGCCAAAGCTTCGATTTCCCGCGCGGCGGCCGGATCGAGGTATTCAAACGGAGCGGGTTGATAGGCCAGAGCCAACGACTGCAGGGCCAGGTCGCGCCGGGTCAGTTTGGACATGCGCCCATGATCGCATGGGTGAGGTAGGCGCTAGCATCGACACGGGCGACGATCAAAGAGCGCCCCTCGTGACCATCAACGACCACCGTACACGCAGAGCACAACGGGAATAGATCGTAACAAGACGTTCCTCGACCGCAACGGCCATCGAAAGCATGGCACACAAGTTGGGACGGGACTGAAGGCAGCCGCTGCGGTATCCTACTGTAGTAGGATAGTTTCGATGCCGCGTGGAAACCCATCCCCCAAGCTCGCGATCACGGTGGACCCGGAGGTTCACCGCAGTATTCTAGCGGCCGCTGCCCGCGACGGGCTAAGTGTCTCAGCCTGGATGACTATTGCGGCGCGTGAAGCGCTGCGGCGGCGCGCCGGGTTGGCCGCGATTGCCCTGTGGGAGAAACAGCACGGACGATTCACGGGAGAGGAGATGGATGAAGCCAGGCGCAGCGTGCGTGGGCAACTCCGCCTGTCGTCAAGGGGCCAACGTTCCGCATGAATGGCTTTGTATACGACGCCGCAGTCCTGGTGGCCGCGGATAGAAATGAACGGCGGTCGTGGGCTGAACACAAGGTCCGGTTGGAGATGGGTGTTGTTCCGATGGTTCCGGCGCCGGTTGTCGCGCAGGTCAGCCGGTCCCCACAACAGGCCCAACTCCGCCGCTTCTTGGCTGGATGCTTCGTCGTGCCTCTCGACGAGACTCAGGCGCACGAGGCAGGACGTTTGCTGGCCGCGACCAGAACGACCGATGTCGTGGACGCGGCAGTTGCAATCGTGGCTCTACGCAACAGCGCTGTAATTCTTACCGGCGATCAAGACGACATTCAACAACTCGTGCGAGCTTCGGGACGCGAAGTCGCCGTTATCGCTGTCTGATCGCTCGACAACCTCTTCGATCGCGCATATGTAGTCGCGTTCGTTCCCGGCGGGCGAACGTGCCGCGTTGGGAGCCGCCGGAGTTATCCCAGCAAGCTCTCGAGGCGTTCGTGCTGAGAATGGGGGTGCTGGTGGAAAGGGCTCGGCTTCGCGCACGCCCGGCGTGCCGTCGGATGGAATGATCTGAGCGGCCAGAGCCAACGACTGCAGGGCCAGGTCGCGCCGGGTCAGTTTGGACATGCGCCCATGATCGCATGGGGTCGCGTGGGCATGCCTTCGCACCGTGCGCGTTAGACTGATAACGGTGAAGGTTCGCGACGTGCTCAAGATGCTTCGCAATGGCGGCTGGATTCTCAGGAATCAGGAAGGCAGCCATCGCCAGTTTGTCCATCCTGCAAAGCGTGGGAAGGTCACGGTTGCGGGACACGAATCCGACGAAATACCGCCGAGGACGCTGAAGTCTATAATGAAGCAGGCGGATATTGCATGAGCAAATTCCTGGTTCTGTTTGAGAAGTCAACCACGGGTTACGGAGCGTACGCGCCGGACCTCCCTGGTTGCGTGGCCACGGGGCGCACGCTCGAAGAGACGAGACAACGAATGGCCAAGGCACTCGAAATGCACCTCTCCGCGATGCGCGAAGACGGAGATCCAATCCCCGATCCCTCACATTTCGAATTGGTGGAAGCAGTCTAAAGAGATCTCGACCGCTCGCGGGGCGAGAGAATAGTGATCCCCGGTGCGGGTCAGCTTACCTTGCCGTTTCTCCAGCCGGTTGCCAGGGAGTGCCAAGTCACGCAAATGTGTCTTACCGGGTCCGAAAAGGATGCCCGGTCTCTCTACTTAAATGGATTTGAGCATAGCAGTGCAACGCGGCGCGTTTGATGACAGCGAGCCCAGGCGCCAGTGTATCCTGAGCATGAAGTGAACATTGGAATCGACCTTGGGACCACGAACTCCGCCCTCGCCTATATCGATCCCGCCGAGGCGGGCGAAGCGGATTATCCTCCCATTCACGTTTTAGGCGTTCCGCAACTGGTCGAGGAGGGCCGCACCGAAGCGCGGCGCACGTTGCCCTCGTTCCTCTACCTCGGCGACCAGACGGTGGCCGGGGCCTGGGCGCGCGATCAGGGGGCGCTGGTGCCCACGCGATCGGTCCATTCCGCCAAGAGCTGGCTTTCCAATTCCGAAGCCGACCGCACCGCCAAGCTGCTGCCATGGGATGCACAGGAGGCGGGACGCGTGCTGTCGCCCGTAGAAGTGTCGGCGCAAGTCGTCGCGCACCTGGCAAAGGCGTGGGACGCGCAGTTTCCCGGAAGTCCTATTGCGCAACAGGATGTCGTGCTCACGGTGCCCGCTTCCTTCGATGAGGAGGCGCGGGAACTGACGGTGGAAGCGGCGCGGCAGGCGGGTATCGAGAAGCTCACCTTGCTCGAGGAGCCCGCGGCGGCGTTCTACTCCTGGATCGCCAATCATCTCTCGCAATCGCAGAAAAGCCTGTTCGACGGGCAAACCGTGCTCGTGTGCGACGTGGGCGGAGGCACCAGCGATTTCACCGTCATTCGCGTGAACCGCGAGGGCGACCGCGTGCACTTCACGCGCACCGCCGTCGGCAAACACCTGCTGCTTGGCGGCGACAATCTCGATCTCACGCTCGCCTGGCTGGTGGAATCGAAACTCGGCAAGCCGCTTTCCATCCGCCAGCGAAGCGCCCTGCGCCGCCAGTGCGCCTCGGCGAAGGAACAACTGCTGTCGAACCCCGATCGCAAGAGCGTGGAGATCACCGTGCTCGGCGGCGGCTCGTCGCTGATCGGCGGCACGATGCGCACCGAAATTCTGCGGGAAGAGGCGCTTGAACTCACGCTCGAAGGCTTCCTTCCGTTCTGTCAACTGGGCGATCAGCCAAAGGACGACAAGAAGAGCCTGTTCCGCGAAGTGGGCCTGCCGTATGTGTCCGATCCAGCGGTGACGCGGCATCTGGCCTCATTTCTCAGTGGCGCGGGCGTGACCAGGGTCGACGCCATTCTGTTCAACGGCGGATTCTTCATTCCTGAAATCTGCCGCAACCGCGTGACCGATGTGGTAGGCCAGTGGTTTGGCGCGCGGCCGTCGGTGTTCGAGAATCAGGATCTCGATCTCGCGGTCTCGGTAGGCGCGGCGTATTACTCGCACGTGAGGGAGTCGGGTTCAGGCGTGCTGGTGCGGGGCGGGCTGCCGCGCGCGTTCTTCATCGGCATCGATGCACCGGGGGAAGACAAGCTGCGCACGGTGTGCCTGGTGCCGCGCGGAACCGAGGAGGGCTCGACGCTCGACCTCGATCTCGAAGGGCTGCAACTGGTCGCCAACCGTCCGGTCTCGTTCCGCCTCTATAGCTCGCTGACGCGGACCGAAGACAAGCTGGGCGATGTCGTGGAATTCGCACCCGGCGACGTGCATCCGCATGCGCCGCTTAATGCGGTGATCCGCTTCGGCAAAAAGATCGAGGAACGGTTGATTCCGGTCAAGCTTGGCGCGCGGCTCACCGAAGTGGGCACGCTCGAAATCTGGGCCGAATCGAAGATCAGCGAACAGCGCTGGCGGCTGCAGTTTGAATTGCGCAAGCAGGCCAAGACACAGCAGCAACGGCCGGCCGCCGTGGTGACCGATGAGGCGCTGGCTAAGGCCGAAGAGCTGATCGCCGCCGCCTTTGTACGCGACGCGCTCGACCCGGCCGAGCTTCCAAGCCGGCTGGAGCAGGCGATGGCGCTCGGCCGCAATTCCTGGCCGCTGAGCGCGATCCGCAAACTGGCCGGCCGGCTGCTCGAACATGGCGAGGGGCGCAAGCGCAGCCCGCAGCATGAAGCGCGGTGGCTGAATCTGACCGGCTTCTGCCTGCGGCCCGGCTTCGGCTTTCCAGGCGACGATCTGCGCGTGGAGCAGGCGCGCCGCGTTTATGCTTCCGGCTTGACCTTTGGCAACCAGGTGCAGTGCGAAATCGAGTGGTGGATCTTCTGGGGCCGCGTGGCGGGCGGGTTGAATCGCAATCAGCAGACCGACATGTATCAGCGGCTGGCGCATTATCTGCTGCCGCGCGGGCAGAAGAGGCCGGTGCGCGTGAATCCGAGCCTGCATCGCGAGATGTGGCGCTGCGCTTCGAGCCTGGAACTTCTGCCCATCGGCACCAAGACCGAGCTCGGCGAAGCGCTGGTCAAACGGGTCCGCTCGGGCGAGGCCAATGACACCGATCTGTGGTGCTTGTCGCGGCTCGGCGCGCGCAAGCTGTTCTATGGGCCCATCAATCTGGTGGTGCCGGCCGCGCCGGCGTCGCGATGGATCGAAGCGCTGATGAAGGCGCCCAAGAGCGGCGAAGCGGTGGCGACCATCGCAGCCCGTACCGGCGATGCGGCACGCGATCTGCCTGAGGCGGCGCGTGCATTGGCGCGCAAAGCGGTGGGCGGCGATGAGGCGTTGACGGCGGTCTTGGATGGCGAAACCGATCGCGACCGCGCGTCTCTGTTCGGCGAGGAGCTGCCTTCCGGTCTCGTGTTCGGCAGTACGGAATGACCGTGTTAGCCTCTGGGTAGGAGGTTCCGGTATGGCTTTCCCAAGATTGGTTCTCCTTCTGGCTCTCTTAGCGCCGCTGGCGATTCCGCCGGCTTTTGCGCAGCGCGGCGGCGGCGGCGGACGTGGCGGTTTCGGCGGTGGCGGAGCGATCCGTGGCGGCGGTGGTGGATTCCGTGGCGGGTTCGGCGGTGGAGGCTTCGCCGGAGGCGGTTTCCGCGGCGGCTCTCGCGGCTTCATCGGCGGTGGATCGCGCGGCTTCATCGGAGGAGGCTTCCGCGGTGGATATCGCGGCGGTTTCGCGGGCGGCTACTATGGCCGCGGCGGCGGCTACTACCGGCCGCGGTATTTCTACGGCGGGGGACTGGGCATCGGACTTGGTCTCGGCTATGGCTGGGGCAACTGGGGCTATCCGGGCTATGGATATTCGTACGCCGGCTACGATCCGTACATGTATTCGGGATATCAGCAGGGCTACGCGGCACAGCCCGTCGTGATCGAGCAGCATTATTACGGATCGAGCTATGGATCCACGCAGCCAGTCCGGCGCGACCGGCAGCCGGAAGCGTACCCCGCCCCGGCGCAACAGCAGCCCGCGCGGACCTTCTCGCAGGGCCCAAAATATTACGTCCTGGCGTTCACCGATCAGACCATGCAGGCGGCGACGGCGTATAAGGTGGAAGGAGACCAGATCCGCTGGATCACCCGCGAGGGGAAGGAACGGCAGGCGCCGCTTGCCAGTGTCGATGTCGGCTTCAGCGAACAGCTCAACCGCGAGCGTGGGTTCGAATTCAAGATTCCGTAACGGCCCAGGGATTGAGCAGCTTCACTCCCAGCCCTTCGAAATCCCTGACGTCGCGCGTCGCCACTTCGGCGCCATGGGCCATGGCCACGGCGGCAATCGCGGCGTCGGCGAACTGCACCGGACGTCCCAGCTTTTGACGGGCGGCTACCATCCGTCCGAAGTGCAGCCCCGCCTTATGATCGAAAGTCAGAACACGGTTGTGCAGCACCTGGTCGAACATTCGTTCGGCCGCCGATTCCAGACGCGTACGCCTGGCGCCTTCCGCCAACAGGCAGATGCCCTGGCTGATCTCCGCCGCCGAGATGGCCGTGGTGTACAGTTCCGCCGCTGTCCGGTCCGCCAGCCAACGGATTACCTCCTGCGGAGGCTCGGGCTGCATCATCGCGGACAGGACGTTCGTATCGAGGATGATCACGCTTCGTCAAACTTGGGCGGTTCGCTGACGTAACTGGCTGGAAGATCAGGCATTTCGAAGCCACCGGCGGCCGAGAACAGGCCGTGGATGCGGTTGGCCATGTCGGACCCGCTTTCCACGGAATCGCCTGGCAGCGCCGCCCTTAGAATGGCGCGGACTTCTTCCTCCATCGACCGCCCATGACGGGCCGCCTGGATTCGCAGCCGCACCTTGATTTCCGTATCGAGATTGCGAACGGTCAAAGTCTTCACTGAAGACAGAATAACAGGAGGTCGCATTTATGTCAATGACTTCAATGCTAGCATTGCATCCACTGCCGCACCAGTGAATCGGCTGTCCACGCTGCTGAATCCCGCCGTCCGCAACAATGCTTCATACTCGGCGGCGGTACGCTCCTTGCCTTCGGTGCAGACCAGCATGTTGAGCGATTGCATCAAGGCCGGCATGGGGCCGGTCTTATCGGGCAGCAGCAGTTTCTCGGCGATCAGCAACCCGCCTCCCGGGGGCAACGCGTCGTGGATCCGGCCGAGCAGCAGGCGGATTTTCGGCTCGCTCCAATCGTGCAGAATGCGGCCTAGGCAATACAGATCGGCCGGCGGCAGTGTGCTGGTGAAGAAATCGCCGGCGATGAGTTCGATGCTGTCATCGGCGAACTCGCGCGCGGTTTCGATCGCTTCCGGCAGATCGAACACGGCGGCGCTCAGTTGCGGATAGCGGCGTACGGCGGCCATCGGAAGGTGCCCGGTCGCACCACCGAGGTCCACCAGCCGGCGGAAGCGGCTAAGGTCGAACGCCGCCACCACGCGCGGCGACGAGGCAACGCCGAAGCCGTGCATGCCCAACAGGAAAGCGCGGCGCTTTTCGGGGTTTTGGAAGAAGTGGGAGAACAGGGCTCCTTCGAGGCCATGGGTTTGCTTCCAGCGGTTGGTGCCTTCGCGAATGGCGTCTTCGAGATCGCCCCACATCGGCCACAGCACCTGATCCGAATAGAGGATGTAGCCGGTGAGCGTTTGCGGACTCGACGGGCGCAGGTAGGTCTCCGCAACCGGCGTATTACGATACTCGCCGTCTTCGAGCGTGAGGAACCCCAGCGCTCGCAGGCCGTCGAGCAGCCGCTCGAGCGCATCGGGATCGGCCTTCAGCCTACTGGCGAGGCTCTGAAGCGTGGCCGGCGTCTGATCGAATACGCCCATCGAAACGCCCGTGAACATGGTCTTGGACCGCCGGAACGCTTCGATGAGATCGACAACAGCCGCGGAATTGGGAGGTGTCATGGTTTCGGTTTCCGGAAATGATCGTATCCCAAGGGCTCGAGCACGCCGCCCGGCACGCGCACCTGGCCACGCCTGCCCTTGACCATCGTGCCGATCGCGGTCACCGGGGTGCCGGCGGCGCTACGCGGAATTCTGGCGTTCTTGGGCATGGTGAACAGCAGCTCGTAATCCTCGCCGCCATGCAGAGCCTGTTCCAGCGAAGCGCCCTCGCACACCGGCAACGGGCCGTCGAGCATGGCGGCGAGGCCTGAAGCTTCAGCCAAACGGTGGAGATCGAGCGACAGCCCATCGCTTAAATCGATGGCCGCCGTGGCGCCGAGCTTGCGCAGCGCGACGCCTTCCTTCAATCGCGGATCGGGCGGCAGCGGATGGCCTTCGGAGAGCGACAAAGCCGCCGCGCCCAGCGCGCCGGTGACGCAGATCCGATCGCCCGCGCGAGCCGTATCGCGGCGCAGAGCTTTGCCTTGTGGGACGGCGCCGCAGACGACGATATCGGCCACGGTCCTGGCGCCATGGCCCAGGTCGCCGCCCGCCAGGTGGCACTTCACGCGGCGGGCGGTCGCGAGCAATCCCTTAATGAATCCCTCTACCCATTGCGAGCCGATGCCTTTGCCGGCGGCGAGCGACAGCAGACAGAACCGGGGCTCGCCGCCCATGGCCGCGATGTCGCTCAACCCGCGCGCCAGGGCGGTGTGGCCGCACTCGGCCGCGCTGTGGGTGGCATGGCGGAAATGCACATCTTCCACGAACAGGTCGGTGGTGAACAGCAGGTCTTCGCCGGGCCTGGGCCGTAGAATCGCGCAGTCGTCCCCGATTCCCTTGAGCATCTGGCGGGAAGTTCCCGCCCGCCGCCGGATCCATTCAATGAGCTTGACCTCGGTCAAATATCAGCCTCGGAAATAGAGATACGCGCCCAGGATGAAGATCAGCACCGCGGCCGACGCCACCACCTCGGCGGAGCCCCAACTGGCGCGGGAGAGGCGGCGCTGCTCGCTGGTTGTAGTCTCAAACGTCAGGCCGCCGATGGCCGCGTAGTCCGGCGCCGGCGACAAGTGGCTTACCGCCAGCATGACGATGGCCGACACCAGCGTGATCAGCACGCTGAAATACTGGAAGTAGATGTTGTTGACGATCCACAGGAACGAACCCTGCGGATAGCCGGTCTCATAGCCCGCCAGGCCGAGCGATACGGGTGTATCCACCAGCATGCGAAACAAACCCAGCGCGAAGCCCGACACCATGGCCCACAGCGCGCCATTGGCATTGGTGCGCTTTACGAAGACGCCCAGGAAGAACACGACGAAGATGGGCGGCGCCAGGTAGCTTTGCACCGACTGCAGATAGTCGTAGACGCCGCGCGAACCTTTGATCACCGGAATCCAGGCGAGCGAAATCAGCACCATCGCCGCGGTGGCGACACGGCCGATGTGCACCAGTTGCCGCTCGGTGGCACGCGGCCGCCACTTCTGGTAGAGATCGATGGTAAATAGGGTGGAGCAGGCGTTGAAGACGCCGGCAAGCGAGCTCATCAGCGCCGAAAGCAGCCCGGCCACCACGATGCCGCGCACCCCCGCGGGCAGCAGGTATTGCACCATCAAGGGGAACGCTCCGTTGGACGCCCCGGGCAGCATGTTGCCATCGGGGCCGATCATCCCCGCCAGCTCCGGCACCTTGCCGCTTTTGGCGAGTGCATAACAGATCAAGCCGGGAATGAGGAACAGATAGACGGGGAACAGCTTGAGGAAGGCGGCGAAGATGCTGCCCTGGCGGGCGACGGTTTCATTCGGAGCGCCGAGCGCGCGCTGCACGATGTATTGGTCGGTGCACCAGTACCAGAGCCCGATGATCGGCGCGCAGAACAGCATACCGAGCCATGGGAAATAGCCATTGAAATACCACGCCTGGCGCACCAGCTTGCCGGCCGCGTTCACTTCGCTGACCGGCGCCCAGGTGCCTTCGACGCCCGGGGGAATCAGCGGCTTCCACAGGTTGAACATGTCCGATCCACACCAGCGGCGCAGTTCCTCCCAACCGCCGAGTTGGGCCAGGCCGTACCCGGTCAGCAGCGCGGAGCCTATGATCAGCACCACCACCTGCACGGCGTCGCCATAGGCCACGGCGCGCATTCCGCCCATCGTGGTGTAAAGGCCGGTCAACAGAATGACCACCACCGAGCCGATCCAAAAGCTGTCGATCACGGTGCCGCCGAAATTGAGACTCAGCTCTGGAAGCAGCGTGCCGAAGACTACGCCGCCCGCGAAGATACCCACCGCGATCTTCGATACGACGAAGGTAACGAGCGAAACCACCGAGAGCACGTAGCGCGAGCGCACGTCGAAGCGCCGCTCGAGAAACTCAGGCATGGTGAAGACCATCGACCGCATGTAGAACGGCACGAAGACCCACGCCAGCACCAGCAGGCACCAGGCGTGCAGTTCATAGTGCGCCATGGCGACGCCGCTGGTGGCGCCCGAGCCCGCCAGTCCGACGATGTGTTCCGAGCCGATGTTGGAAGCGAAAATCGACGCGCCGATCACCCACCAGCTCAGATCGCGGCCGGCCAGAAAATAATCGGCCGCCGAATCCTTGCTTCGCTTCACCACCCATTGCGCGACCCAGTACAAAGCCCCGAAATAGAGGGCGATCATCAGCCAGTCCAGACCGCTGATGCGCGAAACGGTGGGCATCATAGTCTATACAGGATACGTTATTCCAGGCGTTTGGCCTCCACGCCGCCCTGCGTCTCCCAGGCGGCGAGAACGGTGCCGTCTTCGAGCCTGGCGAGGTTGGCGAAGCCGCCTTGTGCCGCCAGCGTCAGCGGAGCCGCCGCGCCCGGCGAAGCCACCCGGATGCCTCCCTCCTGGGTCCAGGCGACATACACGCCCTTGCCGCCGCGTGCGATCGCGGCATCCTTGCCGGTACCTACCTGACGTTCCGGCTGGCCCGGTTCGGCGAGGAAGATCGTGCTCTCCCGGCGCCAGGCCGAAGTGACCTTGCCATTTTCGACCAGCAGCCCGCCGCCGTCCATCGGACAGGCATTCAGCTTCCAGGTGCCCGAGCCCAGCTTGGCCGCCGATTCAAACTTCACACCATCGGAAGAATGGATCACGTAAAGATCGCGCGAGCCGTCCATCACGTTGCGCCACATCGCCCAGATGCGGCCCGCCCCGTCGACGGTCAGCGTGGGATGGCAGCATTGGCAGATGGTGCCCGCGGGCGACGAGTAGATTTCCACGTTCTTCGACCAGGTGCGTCCGCCGTCGGTCGAACGGGAGCCGTAGAGCTTGGTTCCCTTGGCGCGCAGGTCGAGCCAGGCGGCGAACAGCGAGCCATCGGGCGCGGCGGTCATCGCATGCAACCCTTCCCGCGCCGCGCCAGGCACGTCGTTGACGACACCGCCTCGCACCCATGTTTTGCCCTGATCGGTGGAACGCCACGACAACAGATCGCCGCTGTCCGGCAGGCCGTGCGCATGGGGGCCGGTGGCCACCTTCAGGCCGCCGATGGCGCTGACAACCATGGCGTCTTTGAGAATCGCCACGCGCGGGCCGCGATGGCGCCCCAAGGCGAGCGCGCCCACTTCCCCCACCTTCACCGGCGCGCCAAACGAGCGCCCATGATCCTTCGATACGGCGGTGTAAAGCGACTTGCCGCTGCCGAACGTCATCGCCACCAGGCCGTGCGCGGCGGCAAGCTGCGGCTGGCGGTAGGGAACGGTCTCCACTTCGGACTTGATGCTGATGGCCATCAGCGCCACGACAGGCAACATCATGGGAAATCCTCCTGAGAATTTAAAACCGGAATCGCAAAGCCAATTGCATGGACCGGGGATCCAGCACGGAGTTGATGGTGCCGAACGCAGGCAGCGGGTTCGACGGATAGGCCCCGGTTCCGAACACGCCGTTCCTGGTCAGATTGTTGCGGTGATTGAGAGCGTTGAACGCTTCGGCCATGGGCTCCATGGTCAGCTTTTCGCTGAGCCGGAAGACGCGGCTGAGGCGCAGATTCACGCTGAAGAAATCGGAACCGGTGCCGGCGTTGCGCTCGATGAACTCGCCGTTCACCATGGGCCGCGCGGTGGTTCCCTGAACGGTGGTGGTGCCGGTGGTGAGATTCAAGGGCAAGGACGAATAATACTGCAACATGCCGCTGAACTGGAAACCGCGCAGGTGCAGACTGCCGTTGAAGACGACGCGATGGCGCTGATCGTCGTCGGAGCGGCCCCAGTCGCGCCAGATGTTGTAGGGGTCGATGGGCGAGCTGAAGAAGAACTCGCCCACGTTGTTTTTCGCTTTCGAGTAGGAATATGAGATGCGATAGCTGGCCCAGCGTCCCGGACGGCGAACGAGCGAAAGATGGAGCGCGTCATAGCGCGAGTCGGCGGCCGGCCGGTACTGGCTGTTGTTGGCGTAATTCGGATTCGGGCGGCAGCCGTTGTTGGTTCCCGCGGCCACGCAGGCGGGCACATTCTGATTGATCGCGGCGATCATATGCAGCCCGCGCAGGTGCTGATAGCCGGCGCTCACCGTTGTGGCCGAGCCCAACTGCTGTTCGAACTCCACGTTGCCCTGAATCGAGTAGCCGTTGCGCATATTGGGATCCATGGTGGTGAAGTTCAGCAGGCCGGCGGCCGGCGGCGCGGACAGAATCGCCGGGAATACCGGAGCGCCCGCCTGGGCCGGCGAGAGGCTGAGGCTGATCTGGCTGGTGGGCGTCAATGTCGTGGTGTTGCCACTGGCAAGCAAGGCGTTGGCGAGCGCGCGCAGCGGGATGCGGTCGTAGAACAATCCATAGCCGCCGCGAATCACGCTGCGGCGCGAGGCAAAAGGCGACCAGGCAAACCCGATACGAGGCGACACGTTGTTGCGGTCGGTACGGATGGTCTCAAGAAACTGCAGGTCGTAGCGCACGCCCACGTTGAGGGTGAACGAAGGCCGCACTTTCCATTCATCCTGCACGAACAACCCGGCGTTCGGATTGGTCTGCGGCACCACGGAATTGCCGAAGGTCTGCGTGAATCCGGCGTTGTTGTAGGTGCCACTGAGGAAATTGGCGAGCGAGGAGAAGGTGTAGGCGCCGCGCACCGATCGCGGGAAGGTGATGGTGCAGTCGTTGTAGAGGAAGTTCACACCGGCGCGGATGGCATGCGCGCCCGCCTGATGCGACAGGTTGTCCACGATCTCAAACAGCTTGTTCAACCGGCCGGTGGGCGAGCTCGAAAACCGGCCGAACACGGCCACACCGGAAATGTTCACGGTGGGTCCGGCGAGATCGGTGGGCGGCGCGCTGAGGTTGGAATGCGTATACTGGCCGCGGGTTTCATTCACGGTGCGCGCCGAAACCGTGTAGATGTTGCTGAAAGCGATGGTGTGGTCGGCGTTGTCGAGTGCCGAAGAAGCGTTGGCGGCGTTCAGCGCGCCCGCGCCGCGCGCATTGCGGCTGGAAGCGTCATACAAGCTGTACCGCACCGCGAACTGATCGCGCGCGCTGAAGCGGTGATCCACCTTCCCCAGCAGGTTGGTGGTGTGCACCGGATTCGGATAGATGCCGGTGGCGAGGCGCGAGCCCTGGTAGCCAACCGCATCCAGGCGTGCGTTCACCGCCGCCACGTTGGCCGGTGTGATGGTGATGAGACCGCTTTGATGCAGACGGCGTTGTTCGAAGTTGGCGAAGTAAAACGTCCGGTCCTTGACCGCCGGGCCGCCCAGGCTCGCTCCATACTGCGATTGCGTCATTGGCAGCTTCGTATTGGACAAAGGATTCGCCGCGTTGAAGCGCTGGTTCCGGAAGAAGCCGTAGAGATCGCCGTGGATCGTGTTGGTGCCGCTCTTGGTGACCACGTTGATGAAGCCGCCGAGGGAGCGGCCGAGCTCGGCCTGCCCGCCCGAGGTCACCACCTGAAACTCATGCACGGCATCCACCCCGAACAGCACGCCGCTCAACCCAGCCGCATCGTCGTTGGCGGAAAGACCGTCGACGATGAAGCTATTGGAAAAATTGCGCTGGCTGGCGACCGAAATACCTTGTCCGGGCACCGCCGAGGTTTCGGCGAAGAGCTGGTTACTGCCCGTATTGGTGGGGGAAACGCCGGGAATCAGCAGCGCCAGATCGAGGAAGCTGCGCCCGTTCAAGGGCAGGTTGCGGACTTCGCTCTGCGGCACGGTGCCGGCGATCTGGCTGCGCGCGGCTTCCAGCACCGCCGCATCGTCGCGCACTTCGATGCTGGTCTCGGTCGCGCCGACGGTGAGCTGCACCGGCAACTCGTAGGCGCCGCCGGCGTTGGTGGTCAGGGTCTGGCGGAAACCGGCAAAGCCCTGCTGCCGGACGGTGACTTCATAGGGACCGGTCTTCAGATAAGGAAAACGGAAACGGCCATCGCGATCGGTGGTCCCTTTGTTTTCGGAATTGGTTTCGGTTTGACGGACGTGGACGCTGGCGCCTTCCACGGCCGCCCCGGATGGGTCGGTCACGCGCCCGCCGATGCTGGCCAGGTGAATGCTTTCCTGGGCCCAGAGCGCTCGGCCGGCGAGAATGACCAGCCCGGCGATTGACAATCGCTGCATGGTACTGCTCCCTCAATTTCCAAACTTCTATAGAAAGCGTGAGTCAGGAATGGAGAGAAGGAGGGCCGCGTTCACTCGAGGATCGGAAGGACGAAACGCCGTAGCGCGTCCGTTCGCGTTCGGGGGCCGGAGCGGATGCCGCGGGCCGGATCGAAGTCGCGGAGGCGAGTACGACGGTGCCCGCCATCCCGTGAGCCTGCGCGGCGCCGCCGGATGGATAGGCGGGACAGGTGGCCTTTACCGCGGAGACCGTCTCATCGGGAACCGTGTTGCGGTGCTTCATCCCGCAGCCGTGCGAGCCATCGCGCCGGCAACAGGCAGGAAGCTTGGCTCTCCCGGCGTCCGGCAGCAGGGGCGCGATCAGTGCGAAGCTGAAGGCAACCAGCAGCAGGATGGCAGGGGAACGCCGCACGGCGTTATTCTAACGCAGTTCGACGGCCCAGCCGCGCGGGCCGCGGCCATTCCTTGCGCACGCGCCGGATCTACGACCCGACCGGGAAGTTTGACCGCCAGTCGGCGGATGGCCGCTCGAGAACTGGGAGCCGAGCGCGGTGGAGACAAGCAGTGTGGCCGGGCCATTCCTTGCGCACGCGCCGGATCTACGACCCGACCGGGAAGTTTGACCGCCAGTCGGCGGATGGCCGCTTGAGAGTCTTGGAGCCAGCGCGGTGGACGATCGGGGTGGCCGCGGCCGTTCCTTGGGCACGCGCCAGATCTACGACCCGACAAGGAGTTTGACCGCCGGTCGGCGGATCGGCCGCTTGAGAGTCCGGGAGCCGAGCGCGGTGGAGACAAGCGGGGTGCCCGCCCCATCTATGGCGCGACCAAGAGCTTGACCGCCGGTCCGCAGAAATCCGCCGCGCAAACCTGCAGATCCGTCGCAGGTCCAACCAGTCCTTCGGGCAACTGCAGTTCGAGAATCTGTGAACCGGGCGTGGCCGGGGCCACCGAGGTGGGCCGTGCCAATTCCTCGCGTCCGGCGAACCGGAACGTGATGGTTTCGAGAGCATGGGTGGGAATGCCGGTCACTCTCAGCGCGACGGTCGAATTGGGCGCGGCGGGCTGAGCCGGCGAGTTGACGTTGCCGCCCGCGTTGGTAACGCCGCCGGCAAATACGGCGGGCATCACCGGGGAGAGCTTCACCGTCGAAGGAAGCGATGCGGTGCCATCCACGGTCACGACCACGTCAGCGCGATCGCGGCCGAACAAGGCAAACGGCACTTCGAAAAGGATCTGCTCGGACGAGCGGGTGATGATTCGGGCGGTCACGCCGCCGATTTTCACTTCCGCACTCTGCCCGTCGAAGCGCACACCGCGCAGCAGCCCCTGGCCGCCGGGCACGATCCCTTCGAGTCCAGTGGCGGCGTGGACGCCCGAATTCACCAGCGGTCCGCGCAGCACCGGATTGGCCGTCACCACAAACTGCACGGGCAGCACGCGGCTGCCCGCGGCGGAACCGGCGTCGATGGTGAGCGTGGCGTTGTAGACACCCGGGCCGGGTACCTTATCGGGCAGGAAGTCGAGCCGGATGGTGGCGCTGCTGGTGCCTTCGGTGCGATCGATGCGCAGCCAATCGGCGCCGTTGGTATAGGCGATTTTCGCCGACCACAGGAAGCCGCCCGAGCCCGCATTGTTGATGCGCACGTAGCGGATCTGGAAACCCGTTGCCTCCATTCCGGTCACCACCAGCGGATCGGCATTCACCGATAGCCGCGGCCCGGCTTCGCAATCCCTGGCCGTCTGGCAGTCGGTGGCCGGTTCGGCGTCGATGAAGGATGGAACCGCGCTGCCGGGCGTTCCGGCGGCGCGCAGCGGAGCGAAGCTGGTGCGGGTTCGAATGGTCCCGGAGGCCAGTATCTTCATCTCCAGAAACGTGGGGATCTGCGCGCTTTCGGTGAGGAACGGATTGCCGTCCACCACTTCATAGACGGCCACGCCCGCGCCATTCACCAGCGGCACTTCGCGCAGCGTTCCGAACGCTCCGCCTTGATTGAACGTCACCAGGATGCCGTTTGAGCCATCGGAAGCCGGCTGCAGAACGCGAGCGAGCGTCAAAGCGCCGGGCGTTTGCTTGCCTGCCTGCACGGTTCCGCCGAATCCGCCGGTGGAAGTGGGCTCGGTTGAGCTGGAGCCCGAAATCAGATCGGGCACGGCCAGCCGCAAGCCGGCGGGCACGGTCGAATAGCGGATCATGACGCGAATGCCCGTGTCGGCTCCATCCTGTTTGGTTTGAAACGCGGTGGAGAAGCCTTCCGTCACGCGCGTGGTGAACGAAGGCAGTTCGCTCTGCACGGCTTCGGCGAAGGTGGAGGGCAGGGTCTTCGTGACATCCTGGATATTGGCGAAGCTGAAGGAGCTGTAGAGGCCGGTCAATGGCTGCCCCACGACGAGGAAATTGCCATTCAACGCAAGGTTGTTGAGACCGTTCAGACCGAGCGTGGCGGTGATGGGCTGATCGGACCCGGCGACTTCGGCGCGCAGCCGCGAGATCTGGAGGGTGAACTGGCGCGAAGCCGGGATATCGAAGGAGAAGCCTCCGAAGCTCACACCGCCTGTGCCGTTGCGTGTAACGGTGGTGTTCAGAGTGGTGGTGGAGCCGCCCGACGTCATCTGCAGCAAGGCATCCGGAACGGTGTCGTTCACCACTCGATTCGCGATGGGTCGATTGAGGAAGAGAGTGAGCGTGCCGGATACGCGGGCGCCCGGCGCTCCGCCCTTGCAATCGAGCGTGATGGAGCCGAGCGCTTCGCTCAGCCCTTCCTTGCGCACGGTGGCGGGGGAAGAGAACGACTGGCAGGTAATCGCATCCTGCCCAAACGCGGCGGTTGCCGAGAGGAGGAGAAGGAAGGGAAGAATTTTTGCAAACATGGCGCCTCACCAATCGACGTGCAATCGGCGGCTGAGTTCCACCGTTAGGCCTCTTTAATGATAGGCTCTTGGATGAGGGCTGCCATTTCTATGTCCCGAACCGTTTCCCGACGAACGTTATTGCGCGGCGCGGGTGCTGCCATGTCGCTGCCGTGGCTGGAATCGATCGCCGCGGGCGCACCCGCCAAAGCGGGTGAGACGCTGGCCGAACCGCCGCTGCGCATGGCGTTCCTGTTTATGCCGAACGGAGTGCGGCCCGATTACTGGACGCCGGCCGGCGACGCCGAAACGGGCTTTGACATCCCGCCCCATCTGAAGCCGCTCGAATCGCTGCGCGGCGAGTTCCTGCTGCTGGAGAATCTTTGGAATCAGAATTCGGTGGGACGCAATGGGCATTGGCCGAAGGTTCCGGCGTGGCTTTCGGGCGGCTACGTGGAGCGTACCACTGGCGGCGACCTCGATTCGGGCGGTACCACGGTCGATCAACTGTTGGCGCAACGCCTCGGCGGCGCGACCCCGCTGCCGTCGCTTGAGCTGGGCATCGATACGCCGCGCACCGGCATCGATACGGCGGGTGGCGGATTTCCGCGCGCCTTGGGTTCGTTTCTCTCCTGGGCCGACCGGCATACGCCCGTACCGAAAGAGATCATTCCGCAATTGGCGTTTGACCGGCTGTTCCGCAATCGCAAGGCGCGGGTCATTTCGGGAGCCGATCCCAAGCACCGGTCGCTGGTGGAATCGCTGCAGCGGGACGAAACGAGCGTGCTCGATCTGGTGCGCGATCAGGCTTCGGATTTGCGGCGCCGCGGCAGCCGCGACGATCAGGCTCGGCTCGATGAATATTTCGAATCGGTGCGCAGCGTCGAGCGGCGGCTCGAACAGGCGCTGCAGCCGCAGAAGCGCTGGATCAACGAAGGCCGGTTCCCTCTCGATCGTCCGGTGGCCGGTACGCCCGCCACGCATGCCGAACACGTGCGGCTGATGATGGATATTCTGGTGTTGTCGTTCTGGACCGATTCCACGCGAATTGCGACGTTCATGATGGGCGACGCGCAATCGTCTCAGGATTATTCGTTCCTGCCGGGAGTGAAGGGCAACTTCCACGGCATCTCCCACCACCGCGAGATTCCGGCTCAGCGGGAGATGTACGAAAAGATCATCAACTGGCATACCGAGCAGGTGGCCTACGTGCTGAACCGGATGCGGAGTTTGAAGGAAGGCTCGACCACGCTGCTGGACAACTGCATGTTGCAGTTCGGCGGCACGCTCAAGGACGGCAACCGGCACGATCCGGAGAATCTGCCGATCCTGGTGGCCGGGCGCGGCAAGGGCACTTTGAGGCCCGGCCGGCGGGTGCGATTCGCCGAAAAGACGCCGCTGTGCAACCTCTATTTATCGATGCTGGAGCGAGCGGGAATTCAGGAGAAATCGTTCGGCGACAGCACCGGCACCCTCGCAGGATTGGGCTAGCCTAGGCCGATCCGGGCGTGTTATACTCTCATTCGAGTGCGCTAAATAAGCGAACGGGGACGTAGTTCAGCTGGTTAGAACGCCGGCCTGTCACGTCGGAGGTCGCGGGTTCGAGCCCCGTCGTCCCCGCCATCCCACCTGAAGCGCGCTTCTCACCTGAAAGCCGGTGAACTGAATGTCGCAACCCGCCCAGCCGAAGATCGATCTCATCCAACGCCCCGACTACCGCGAAGGCTACGCCAACAGCGTTCAGGTTCGCGCCAACCTTTGGGATTTCTTTCTCATGTTCGGACTGGTGCAGCAGACCTCGCCCGACGCCGTCACCATCCACAATTTCCAGGGTGTCTACCTGAGCCCGCAGCAAGCCAAGGCGCTGTTCAACATCCTGCAACAGAATGTGAAAGAGTACGAGCAGGCGTTTGGAGAGATCAAGCTCGATCCGCAGGGGCCGATGCCATCGGGCTCAGGCGTCATTCACTAACGATTTCTGGCGCCTCCCAAGCGCGCTGCGCAAAGTGTTTTCAGAGTCTTACCGCACTCTTGAGGCGGAGCCTCGCGCGGTCCGGCGCCGCGCGCTCCGCTATGGTGGAACCGGAGGCAACTGCCAGACACTCGAACGCGAAAAACCTCTTATGCCCCGCATTCATGAATTCGATTGGCAAAACGGACCTGACGCCCGTATTCTGAAATTGGCTTAACACCTAAACCGCCCTTGTCGACGGACCGATGGAGTAGTTTGAATGGGCATCGACAACGGCACTTCCCCGACTTTTCTTGTTTACGGACTCGACGACCGTTTGACGAACGAGTTGCAGTCCGCGCTTGCCGCCCTGTCGGCACAGGCCGAACCCTGCCATAACCTGGATCAGTGTCTCAATCATCTCGACCGCGCGGGCAAGCAGGTGATCTTCTGCTCCTTCGAGAACGGATTGCAGGCGCTGTTGCATGCCATTTCCGATCAGGGCCACGCAGTGCCCGTGATCGCCGTGTCACGCCACGACGACGTGCATCGTTGGATCGACGCTATTGAAGCCGGCGCCAGTGATTACTGCGCCGCCCCGTTCGAGTCGCTCCATCTCCAGTGGATTCTGGAATCGAACGTTCATTCGCCGTTCCAAGCTGCCTAGTTCGCATCGAACTCCCATAAACACGGAGCATGACCGGGCCCGGGATTCCGGAGTCCGGCAAGACGGCTCAGAATTGAGCCGCGGTGCTTCGCCGTTGTCCGCTACTTAATCCCCCGTCGGTTTAATTCAAATCGCATAGGAGGAATTGTGTTTCCTGTTGTACTCATCGTGTTTTCATTCGGTGGATTTCTTGCCGCCCAGATCACCGGACAGGTTCTGCGCGGGGAAGTCGTGGGAGGCGACCCCAAAACTTACATGGAAGGCAGGCTGCAGGTCGAGGTCTACGACTCCGCTTCCCATATGGTGTTGGATCGCGTGCCGGTGGCGCCAAACGGCAGCTTCGAATTCCGGACGCAGTCGCAATCCAACGGGGGTGGCCTCGATATACGGCTGGTGAATCAGCGGGGAGATGTCCTGCGCCAGGAGCGCTATATCTCGACGATGGCAACTCCGGGTCCGCTGCGGCTGAGCCTTGCTTCCTCCCGGCCGAGCGAGCGGCCGAGCGGCGAGGTGGTCTCGGTGGGCCGCCTGAGCCACAAGCCCACCAAGAAAGCGTTCAAGCTCTTCCGGCAGGCCGAGAAAGCCAACGATCAACGGCGTTTCGAAGAGGCCGTGCGCCTGCTCGAAGAGGCCGTCAAGGCCGATCCGGAATTCATGGAGGCGTATAACTCACTCGGCAATCGCCTGCTGCAGTTGAAGCGGCTGCCGGCCGCGGTGCAGGCGTTTCAAAAGGCCATCGAGATCGACCCCGCCGATTCGAAGCCTTACTCGAACCTTGCCATTACACAGATGCATCTGGGGCAGTATGTGGAAGCCGAGCGCACCGCCCGCCGTGCCGCCCAGATGCAGCGCAATACGCGGCATGCCGATTACATCGTGGGGCTGAGCCTGGTGGCGCAGAAGAAGAACCTGCCGGAGGCGCTGTCGCTGCTTGAGCGTTCGGCCGGGGAACTGCCGCACGCCCACATGGCCGCCGGCCAGATCCTGGTACATATGGGACGGCTCGATGAAGCCGCTGTACATCTGGAGACGTACCTCAAGAGTACGGCGGACGGGCCCAGCCATCGCGTGGTGGAGCAATGGATGCAGTTCATCCGGTCGCGCAAGGCCGTGGCAAACTGATGAGGTGACATCGACCGGCAGCGCCACCGCCGCGGGCCTGCGCGGATTGTCCGAGGACTAGCCATGGAACCCGTCTCGCATTACTTCTACTCCCACCGGCTCAAGCTGCAGTTCTGGGACTGGGGGCAGGAAGGCAAGCCACCGCTGGTGCTGGTACACGGCGGGCTCGATCACGCCCGCAACTGGGATTGGGTAGCGCGCCACTACCGGGAGCACTTCCACGTCTACGCGCTCGATCTGCGCGGACATGGAAACTCCGATCATGCCCCCGGCTCTTCCTATGATGTGCTGGAGCACGTGCTCGATCTATCCGCTCTGCTCGACGTTATCCACGCGTTTCCGGTCTACCTGGTGGGACATTCGCTCGGCGGCATCATCGTGATGCTCTATTCGGGTGTATATCCGGACCGCGTGCGGAAGGCCGTTTCCATCGAAGGTCTGGGCTTTCCACCGCAGCACAAGCTGCATAAGCCGCCGGGCGAGCGGATTCGCATCTGGATCGAAAAGATCCGCGAGGCGGAGAAGCGCGAGCCTCGTTCGTATCCGGATCTGGCTTCGGCCGTCGCGCGGATGCAGGAAGCCAATCCACACCTCAGCGAAGTGGTGGCACGCCATTTGACCCTGCATGGAACGAACTGGCAAAGCGACGGCTCTTTGATCTGGAAATTCGACAATTATGCCCGCATTATGTATCCGGTGGGCCACGACCTCGACGATTTCAAAGAAATTCTCGGCCGCATTGAATGTCCGGTGCAACTGTTCTGGGGCAAGGAGAGTTGGATGCCGGATCCGGAGGCCGACGGACGCACCGAAACGCTGAAAAATTGGCGCATCGTGCGGGTGGAGGGAGCGGGGCACTGGGTCCATCACGACCGCCTGGACGTCTATCTCGCCGAGTCATCCGCCTTTTTGCTGGCGTGATGACGTGAAATAAACGCAGATTTATCAGAAATGGATTTCAATTTTCCTGCCATGTGTGTGTAGAATGGAACACACACTGAATGGAACAGATTCGCGACATCGGCGACGATCAGTCGTATGTCGTTGGCGTCGGCGTGTTGGCCGATGTACTGGCGGCGCTAAGGGCATCGGCTTCGCGCGTCTCCATCGTGGTGAAGAAGACCACCGAGGGAACGCAGATGGAGCCGGGCTTTCTGTACGTGACTCCAGCCAGCGAGGACATCACGCTGCGGCGCGGCCGGATTTACGCGATACGCGACGGAAGAAACAGGCTGGCCGAACTGCAGTACGCCGCGCTTGAAGCCGTGGCCACCGGCGTATTCATCGCCGATAGCGATGGCACCATTCTGTGGGTCAATGAAGCCTTCGCCCAGATGACGGGCTATTCGAGCGAGCAGATCGCGGGCCAGCCGGCGCGCGTGCTGCTTTCCGGTTCAAGCGACGCCGTCACCTGGGACAGCATCTGGTCGCGCGCGCGGGAAGGCTATACCTGGCGCGGAGAAGCGGTGAAACAGCATCGCGACGGCCATCTGATTCCGGTGCGCCAGACCGTGATGCCGGTCACCGGGCGGCCCGGGGCGGGAGGCGAAGTGCTGGTGATGCTGGACGACATAGCGGATCGCAAACAGGCTGAATGGCACACGTTGCATACCGCCCAGTACGATTCGCTGACCGGCCTGCCGAATCGCAATCTGTTGCAGGAAAGGCTCGATCAGTCGATGGGGTGGGCGGGGCGCCACGGGCGGCGAGCCGCGCTGCTGCTGCTCGATCTGGACCAGTTTAAAGACACCAACGACACGGCGGGTCATTTGATCGGCGATTCGCTGCTGGTGGCCGTGGCGCGGCGCCTCGAGGCGAGAGCGGCGCCCGCCGACACGGTCAGCCGGCTGGGCGGCGACGAGTTCGCCGTTTTCGTCGAAGACGCTTCGAGCGACGATGCGCTCGCCGAGTACGCCCAGCGGATCCTGTCTGCGTTCCGCGAGCCGTTCCCGCTGCCGCATCAGACCGTGACCGTGACGGCGAGCATGGGCGTTGCCGTTTACCCGCAGGATGGGGCCACCGCCAACGACCTGATGCGCGCGGCCGATATCGCCATGTACAAGGCGAAGAGTTCCTCCGGCAATACGTATCGCTTCTACGACGCCGCCACCGACCGGCAAACGGCGGAGCGGGTCTACATGGTGCGTGAGTTGCGCGCGGCCTTTCAGAACCGGTCTTTGCATCTCGCCTTCCAGCCGCAAATCGACCTTGCGACCGGGCGCGTGGCGGCGGCCGAGGCGCTGATCCGCTGGCGGCATGAGACGCTGGGCGACGTCAGCCCGGCTCAGTTGATCCGCCTGGCGGAGGCGAGCGGATTGATTCACACCCTGGGCGATTGGGTGCTGGACGAAGTATGCCGCCAGATCCGGCAATGGCGCGAAGAAGGTCTGCCCGTGGTTCCAGTGGCGGTGAACCTTTCGGCGATGCAACTGACCGAAGACCGCACGGCGGATCATCTGCTCGAACCGCTGAGCCGTTACGGCGTCGAGGGAGGGCTGCTGATGGTGGAGATCACCGAAAGCGCTCTGCTTGAATATTCGGACCGCGTTTTCCAGACTCTGACGGAGTTGCATGAGGCCGGCGTATCCCTGGTGCTGGACGATTTCGGCACCGGCTACGGCTCGCTCACCTATCTGCGGCGCTACCCGGTGAGCTGCATCAAGGTGGATGTGTCGTTTGTGCAGGGCGTGGGCAACAGCCAAAGCGACGAAGAGATCATTACCGCGATGTTGAGCCTGGCGCGGGCGCTCAAGATCAAGGTAGTGGCCGAGGGCGTCGAGACGCGGCAACAGGCGGAATTCCTGCGAGTCCGGGCTTGCGACGCGGCACAGGGCTTCTACTTCGGCAGGCCGATGATGGCGGGCGATTTCGCCGCGCTGCTGGCGCGGCGGGAAACGAAGGTTCAGGAGCAGGCCGCCGGTTGAGGCGTTGGTGGGCCCTGTTGGATTCGAACCAACGACCAACGGATTATGAGTCCGCTGCACTAACCGCTGTGCTAAGGGCCCAAGCCGTTCTCGAATGTAGCACAGGGCATCGAGGCTTCAGCGCGGCAGCGCGAACGTGAAAATGGTGGATCCGGCGGCGAGTGTGACGAACTGTTCCCCATCGATCGAATAGGTCATGGGCGACGTTTTGATCGTCGCGTTCAGCGGCATGCGCCATAGCGTTTTGCCGTCGCGCTCATCGGCGGCGAGGAAATAGCCGCTGGGGTCGCCGTGGAACAGCAGACCGCCCGCGGTGCCCAGCAGGCCCGCCACACGCTTGCCGTCGATGGGGCCTTCCTGCGCCACTTCCCAGGCGATGGCGCCGGTCTCGATGTTCAGCGCGCGTAGATATTTCTTGCCGGGCGGCTCGGGCGGCGGCGCGGCGGCGGCATTCTTCCACGCGCCGGGGCGCAGCTTCACCGTGCATTTCTCGATGGCCATCACGTAGTAAAGATTGGTCGACGGACTGAACGAAGTGCCGTTCCAATTGGTGGCATGTTCGGGGCAGTTGAGCTCGCCCGGGGGCAGCAGAATCGGGCGGCCGTCGGCGCCGATGCCGCTGGCCCAGGTGTTGCGGTGCAGGAAAGATTTCGCCACCAGCAGGCGGCCGTCGGTGCGATCGAACACATAGAAGAACCCATTGCGGTCGGCATGCAATAGCAGCTTGCGAGGCTGCCCCTTCCAGTTGGCGTCCACCAGGACGTTGGGCTCGGTGGCATCCCAATCGCGCGTGTCGTGCGGCGTGAACTGGTAATACCATTTGCGTTTGCCGGTGGCGGGGTCGAGCGCCAGTACGCAGTTCGTATAGAGATTGTCGCCGCCGCGTTCGCGATCGTCGGAATTCGGCCACGGATTGCCGGTGGCCCAGAACAGCGTGTCGGTCGAAGGATCGTAGGAACCGGTGAGCCAGGTGGAGCCGCCGCCCAGTTTGTAGGCCGAGCCTTTCCAGGTTTCGATGCCCGGGTCGCCCTGATCGGGCACGGTCCAATGACGCCAGACGCGCTCGCCGGTGGCGGCTTTGTAGGCGGAAACGAAACCGCGAATGCCCCAGTCGCCGCCCGCGACGCCGGCGATCACCATGTCCTTCACCACCAGCGGGGCGATGGTGCCGCCGTAGCGCTGCGGCTCGTCGATCATGTTCGATTCCCACACCAGGCGGCCGGTAATGCGATTGAGCGCCAGCAGCCGCGCGTTGTCGGTGACGAAAAACACGTTGTCGCCGAGAATCGCCACCCCGCGATTTGTGCCGAGCGAGGGATCGGATACCAGACCCGCGGTGCGCGGTCGCGAGTAACGCCAGATCTCGGTGCCTGTGCGCGGATCGAGCGCGAACACCTGGTTCGGCCCGGTGGCGTACATCACGCCGCCGGCGACGATCGGTACCGTTTCCAGTCCGAAGTAACGCATGTTCTCGCGGTAATACGGTGTGTCGGGCAGAAACTGGGTCCATAGCGGAACGCTGTAGGACCAGCGCAGCGCGAGCTTGCCCACCGTGTCGCGATTGATCTGGGTCAGCGTGCTGTAGCGGTTTCCGCTCAGCGTGCCGTTGTAGGTGGGCCATTCCTCTTTGACGTGGAGGAGCGCGGAGAAATCGATGCCGCCCTGGGTTTTCGGCGCCGTGGGCGAAGGCGTGGCGGCGGGCAGCTTGCTGAGGAAGGCCACCACGTTCTGCAACTCTTCCGGGGAAGCTTGCGTGGCAGGCATGAGCGAACCTTTTTCTTCGGTGAGACGCGCGACGCGATCGAGCGACAGCGGATGGAAGGTACCTTTCAGATCCTGCAGGGCGATATCGAACCGCGTGCGGGCGCGCGCGAAGCCGCGTACGGTGGAGCCGCCTTTGAGTTCCGCCGTCACCAGGCTGTAGCCGGCGGCGATCCGCGCGCTGGGGTTGGTGAGCGAATCGCGAATCTGACCGGCGGTCATCTCGCGGGCCACGGTGGAAAGATCGGGACCGAGGGCTGTGCCGTCGCCCGAGGCCATGTGGCAGCCGCCGCATTTGCCCTTGCCGAAAAAGAACTGGCGGCCGGCGGCCGTGTCGCCCGGCACATCGGTGTCGGCGGCGGAAGCGTTCATGGAGGCCACCAGCTTCGCCATCGCTTCCAGTTCCGGCGCGGAAAGAGCGAAGCCCGGCATGCCGGCGGAGGGAATGCCGTTGCGAATAACGTTGCTCAGATTCGACAGCGAACGGCGGCGCACGCCGGGATTGCTCGCGAGTCCCGGGCCCTGCTGCGTGCCGCGAGCATCGTCGCCATGGCAGCCGCCGCACAGTTTCAGATAGCTTTGTCTGGTTTCGGCGTCCGTTGGCGATTGAGCGGATGCCAGACTCAGCAGCGACACGAGCAACGCACCGGTCATAGATAGCGTTCCTTCAGGATCTCCAAATGATGAGTGACGTGGCCGATCATGATGTAGACCAGGGCGCGCGCGCTCACCGGCTGACTGTTGGTGGTGCCGAGGCGGGCCCAGGCGTCCGGCGGCAGGTGGCGCAGCATCAGGATGGAGGACCTGCGCACTTCGATGAACTCTTCCAGTAGCGTGCTCCAATCGCATCGCGCGTGGCCCGCTTCGCCGGCGAACAGGTTCTCATCGAAGCCGGGCAGCGGCGTCTGGTCGTTGCGGGCGATGCGCAGAGTGCGATAGGCGAAGACGCGCTCACAATCGATGAGATGGCCCAGCACTTCCTTCACGGTCCACTTGCCTTCGGCGTAGCGATGATCCCGTTTGGCGGCGTCGAGAGATTCAAGCAGCGTGGTCACTTCCGCCAGCTGCGCGGTGAGCGCGGCCACCGGATCCAGGACCCCCTTGGCCTTGGCGATGTAGCCCGCGGAACCATCGCCATATTCTGTGGTTTCGGGAAATCCAGGTTCGAAAGAGCCCATGGTCCATTATGGGCGATACTGAGCGGGAGTGCTTCTTTTCAGCTCGCTCCAGGCGCCGGATCCCGATCCTTTGGAAGCGGTTAGTTCCGGCCGCACGTGCCTGCTGACGCCAACGGCAACCATGGCCGAACACCTGCGCCACCGGCTGGCGCGAGCCGGTCACGTGGTGCGGCCCGATAGCATTCTGACGCTATCGCGTTTCATCGAGCCGTTTGTGCGCGACGTGCCGCAGGCTTCCCGCGCGGAGCTTGACCGGCGAACGGCGCGGCTGCTTGAGGAGAATCCGCCGGAGGCTTTCGCCGGGCTGCGGCGTTCGCGCGGATTGCGGCGCTCCGTGGTGGGTCTGATGGAGGAAGCTTCGACGGCGGGCGCGACGCCGGACCTGATTGGAGAAGTGGCCGATACGCCGGCGGCGCAGGCTTTTCACGCGGTATACCGGCAGATCGCGGCCAGTACGCGGCTTCGGGCCGGACGCTTGGCGGCGGCGGTGGAACGGATTCGCACGACGTCGCTGCCGTTTCGCGAGTACTTCCTCGACGGCTTCTATTCGCTTACGCCGGCCGAGATTGCGATCGTGCGGACGCTGCCCGGTGTGACGCTGCGGCTGCCGGATTGGGAAGGGGCGCGGGAAACCGCCGATGCGCTGGAGGAGGCGGGGTTCCAGCGGCGCGTGGTTCGCGAAGACCGGACGCCGCCCGAGGCCGCGGTGCTGCGCGCTCAGACGCAGGCGCAGGAGGCCGAAGAGATCGCGCGGCGCATCGTGGCGCTGGTGGACGGCGGCCGCCCTTTCCGTGAGATTGGCGTGATGATGCGCGGCGAACATCCTTACGCGCCGCTGTTTCAGACTACGTTCGAGCGCTTCGGTATTCCGGCCAGCTTTTACTTCCAGCAGACGCTCGATACGCAGCCGGTGGTGCGCTTTTACACAGCCCTGCTCGACGCGGTGGAACAGGGTTGGGACTACGAGGCCGTGTTGCGGGCCTGCGTGCAGCGGCGCTCCGGCTTTGGAGCCACCGCCGCTGGCGACCAATTGCACTTCGAGCTTAAGGGGAAGCTGCCGGGTGTGGGTTTGCCACCCGCGCTCGAAGCCTGGCGCGAGTTGGGGCCGTGGCGGCAGGCGCGCCATTCGCCAAGGCAATGGGCGGCGGAACTCAAGCGGCTGCGCCCGCTGGTCTCGATGCCCGCGGTGACCGATGGCGTTTCGCATGAGCGCGCATTTGAATGGCGCGCTCTGGCCGCATCGCTGGAGCATTGGGAGACGGCACTGGAAGAGACGGCGGCGCTGCTCGATCCGGCGGCGCTCTCCCTCGCGCAGTTCCGCGAGCATCTGAATGAGGTGCTCAACGGCACACCTTTTGACCGGCCCGAACAGCGGCGCAATGTCGTGCACGTGATGGACGTTTACGAAGCACGGCAGTGGCGGCTTCCGGTGATGTTCTTGTGCGGGCTGGTGGAGCGCGTCTTTCCGCAGTATCACTCCGAGCATCCGCTGTTGAACGACGCGCAGCGGATGCACTTGCGGGCGCGCGGCGCGGTGTTGCGCACCTCCGAGGAGCGTCAGCGGGAAGAGGAGTTCCTGTTTGAAATAGCCGTTACACGCGCCGGCGAAAGGCTCTACCTCAGCTATCCGCGCGCCAGTTCCAAGGGCGAAGAGACGCTGCCATCGTTTCTGGTGACGCGATTCGAACGCCAGCACGGGCCACGGAGCGAGGAACCGGCGGCCGTGCGTCCTGCGCCGGCATTTGAGAAGGCCGCTCCGCCCGCTCCGCTGATCGCCGATCCCACGCTGCTCGAGTGGGTGCGCCGGAATCCGGGGACGCTTTCGCCCACCGGCATCGAAACTTATCTGCAGTGCCCGTTCCAATTTTTCGGCCGCTATCATCTGAAATTGACCGAACCGCCCAAGGCTCCCGCGGACCGGTTGGATTTCCTGCTGCAAGGCGACATTCTGCATCGCACCCTGGCGGAATCGCATGGAGCGCCGCTGCTGGTGGACGAAATCTTTTCCCGGCTGTTCACCGAGACGTGTGACAAGAACGCCGTGCCGCCATCGGCGCGCACCGAGAAGATCCGGCTGGAGCTGATCGCCAATCTGACGCGCTTTCTCGAAAGCGAGCCGCTCACCGGCGGCACGGTCGTGGCGGTGGAGCGGCCGTTTGAGATCGCGCTCAAGCCCGGGTTGAAACTGCGCGGCAAGATCGACCGCGTGGTGGAGGTGCCCAAGCGCGGGCTGGTGGTGATCGACTTCAAGTACTCCACGCGGGAACGCATCCGCGAGCGAGTGCGGTTTCATGAGCGCGGTCAATTGGTGCAGGGCGGTCTTTATTTGTGGGCCGCGGAGCGGATGTTCCGGCAGCCCGCGGCGGGCATGCTCTATTGCGGCTTGCGCGGCGACGTCGCGTGGGCCGGGTGGCATTTGCCGATTTTCAGTTGGGATGAGATTGGCGACACGCTCGACCGCGAAGGCTTGACGCGCATGATTACGGCGGCGGTGGATTCGACGCAGTCGGTGGCGGATCGCATCGCATCGGGCGAGATCGCGCCGGCTCCGGCAGATTGGAACAAGTGCGCCTGGTGTGAATTTCGCGATACCTGCCGGGTGAAGGAATGAGCGTTCAATTGAACCCGGCGCAGATGGCCGCGGTGGAGCGCTGGGGTCAGGATGTCTGCGTGGTGGCCGGGCCAGGCTCGGGGAAGACGCGCGTACTCATCGAACGATTCCGCTGGCTGGTGGAGGAGAAAGGCATCTCGCCGCGGCGCATTCTGGCGGTGACGTTCACCGACAAGGCCGCGACGGAGATCAAGAAGCGGCTGATCGAGGCGTTCGCCTCGTCGGAAGAGCGCCGGGCCGAGATTGAGCGCGCCTGGGTGTCGACGATTCACGGCTTCTGCACGCGGCTTCTGAAGGAGCACGCGATCGCCGCGAACCTCGATCCCGATTTCACACTGGTGGAAGAGGCGCGTTCGCAGGTAGCGCGGCGGCGGATCGCCGAGCGGGTATGCGACGACTTACTGCGCCGTGACGCCGAGCCGATGCGGCGGCTGCTGAAGGCGCTCGATACGGGCGGGTCCGATCTGGCCGACGGGCTGTTGAAGCTGTACGAGCAGGCACGCACGGCCGGCATCCCCGTGGGTTCGTTCCGTCATCCGGAAGCGCCGGCGGACAGCGGCTGGAACGAGGTGGCGCAGGCGGTGCGCGTCATTCTCGGCGAGACGCCGATGGGCACGGACCGCCAGAAGCAGGCGCACCTGGATGCGCATGCCTGGGCGCGCGAGGCGCTGACCCCTGGCGACCGGATCGCACTGCTCGACCGGTTGCCGCGTCCGAGCGGATTGAGCGGCAAATCGCGAGCGAAGGCGGCGCTGCAGGAGTTAAAGGATCGGGTGGCTCCGGCGGTGCTGGCGCGGCTGGTGCTGCGCGAGAACGCCGGGTTGTATCCGCTGTGTCTGGAGGCGCTGCGGCGTCTGCATCGCGACTACACGGAATGGAAGCGGGAGCGCGCGCTGCTCGATTTCAACGATCTGGAAGAGGATGCCATCGCGCTGCTCGAAGCCGATGCGGCGCTGCGGGAGCGGGTGCGCGGAAGCTTCGATCAGGTGCTGGTGGATGAGTTGCAGGACACCAACCGGCTGCAGTGGCGGCTGATCGGCCTGGTGCGCCGGCCGGACAATCTGTTCGCCGTGGGCGACATCAACCAATCCATTTATTACTTCCGGCATGCCGGGCCGGGCGTGTTTCGCGAATACCGCGACTCGCTGATGGCGCGCGGGCTGGCGGTGGATGAACTACGCGAGAACTATCGCAGCAGGGCGGCCATCCTCGAAGCGGTGAACCTGACGGCTCCCTATCTGCTGGGTGGCGTGGAGCCGCACCGGCTGGAAGCGCGGCGCGAGTTTCCGGAATCGGGCGAGCCGGCCATCGAGTTCACGCATACTTTCGCGGGGCAGGAAGGCGACGACGCGGCCGAGATCGAGGCGCGATGGATTGCACGGCGCATCCGCGAATTGGGCCGCTATGGCGAGTCCGCGGTACTGGCGCGCACCATCGGAGCGCTGGCGGCGGTGCAGCGGGCGCTTGACGATTTTGGCGTGCCGAGCGTAATCAGCGGCGGGCGTTCGTTCTATGAATCCCGTGAGGTGCGCGATCTGGTCGCGTGGCTGGCGGTTCTGGTGAATCCGCTCGATGAGATCAGCCTGGCGACGGTGCTGCGATCGCCGCTGGTGGGCATTCCGGATGAAACGCTTCTGCGTTTGAAGATGGCCGGCCCGATGGGGGAATCGATTGCGGCCGGCGCGGATTCGCCCCGGCTTGCCTGGTTTTGGCGCACGGTGACCAATCAGCGGGCGCGGTGCGATGAAGTGGCGCCGGACCGGCTGCTGGCCGAAGCCCTGGACGCTTCGAGCTACCAGGACGGCCTGCCCGGGCGGGCGCTGGCCAATATCGCCAAACTGCTGGCGCACTTGAGGGAGCGCTGGCGGCGCGATCCGTCGCCGCTGGCCGGGATCGTCGAGGAATTCCAGTTGTGGCGCTCGACGGAAACGGAGGCGGAAGCCGCCACCGGCGAGGCCGCCAATTGTGTGCGCCTGATGTCGGTGCATGCGGCCAAGGGGCTTGAGTTTCCCGTGGTCTTCCTGGCATCCATGCGTTCCGGACCCCAGAACAGAAAGCCCATTTTCTGTTTTGATGAACGGCTTGTGCTGGGCGCGGCGTGGCGGCATCCAAGCGCGGCCAAGGGCGTTCCCGATCCGGTGCATCTGGCGGCCGGCGTGGAGCGCCAGAGGCAGGAAGACGGCGAGGAAGACCGGCTGCTGTACGTGGCCATGACGCGCGCCGAGCGAAAGCTGATCTGCTCGGCGTCGCCCGGCGGGCAGGGCGATTGGGCCAAACGCGTCAGCGAGGGGCTTGGCTTGCCAACGGGGGTTCCGAAGTCGGAGCTGAGCTCGACGGTGGCACTACGTTCGGGGGCGCCGGTGAAGTTGATTCACACCTGCGCCAGTGTTTCGAGCGAGGGGCTGCCGGAAGGAAATGGTGCGGCGGCGCGGGAAGCGGCGCTGGCGATCGCGAAACCGCCGCTGGCGGAACAGCATGAAATCACCTTGCCCGTGACTTCGGTGGCGCAGTTCGCTTTTTGCCCTCGCCAGTACTACCTCGCGCGTTACCTGCGCTGGCCCGGCGCCGTGAAAGCGCCGGCGGAAAGCGAGCCTGAGGCCGATTCCGGGGAGTGGACCGCGAGTGAGTTCGGAACGATCGTGCATGAACTGCTGGCCGGCAACGCGCGGCCCGACGCCCCGTCCGAAGCGGTGGCCATGCGTGCGCGGTTTGAAGCGAGCGTGCTGGGAAGACGCGCGGCATCGGCGTCACGCGTCGAGCGCGAGTTCGATTTTCTGGTGGAAGTGGAAGGCGCCATCCTGCGCGGCCAGATCGACCTGTGGTTTGAAGAAGGCGGTGAACTGCTGCTGGTGGATTACAAGACCGACCGGGTGGAGCCGGGCGAGGAATGGCGGCACGCGCGCCGCTACGTCCCGCAATTACGGCTGTATGCGCTGGCGATCGAAAAGCTGACGGGGCGGATTCCCGATCGCGCGGTGCTGTGGTACCTGCGAACGGGCACGCCGGTTTTCGTGGGTTTGAACGCCGAAGATCTGGAAGCGGCGCGCGCGGCCATCCGGGCGATTCTACGGGCGCAGAGCGAACTCCAGTTCCCTCTGCGCGAGGGGACGCATTGCCTGCGCTGTTCTTACTATCGCGCCGGATGCCCGGCCGAGGTGCCCGAAGAGTCGAGTTTCCTGGCGTCGCGCAGCATGGGATAGAACTGAAGGAACACGTTGTCCACCGCGCCGTGCTCGTTGTGGCAGGCCCAACACTGCTGCTTCGGCATCGCGGCGGCATCGGCCAAGGGCTTGTCGCCTTCGCCGATGAAATTGAAGTAGGCCCACTTTTCGGGGAAACGCGACTCGTCCTTCAGGGCGACTTCGACGCCGATGGCGGAGTCCTGAAACGAACCCTGACGGTTGATGGAAGCGTTGGTTCCCACCTTCATGAGCTCCATGACGAGCATGGTTTTGTCGGGGAAGCGGCCCGTGGCGGCGTAGTGCTTGTAGGCTTCGCGCTGAATATAGATGTTGTGATACGTCACGCGCGGCTTGGCGGCATCGGAATAGGCCATGCCGAGGTTCGATCCGACGAACATCCATTCCCGATGGCCTTCGGGACGGATCAGGCGGCTTTTTTCCGTGTAGGCGGGCTTGGGCATTCCGGCTTCTTGAGCCGTGAGCGCCAGAGACAGAAAAGCGGCAAGCGCAAGCGTACGCGACATGCTTCCTATTATTACTTTCCCGCGAGCAGCGGCGTGAGCGCCTTCCGGACGGTGGCGGCGACGATGCGTGTACCCGCGGCGTTGGGATGAAGCGCGTCGGGCTGCATCAGGCCGGGATCGAGAGCGACGCCTTCAAGCAGAAAAGGAAGAAGGGGCACGGCGTGCTTGCGGGCGAGCTCGGGATAAAGACGGTCGAAATCGCGGATGTAGGCGGCGCCGTAGTTGCGCGGAAGCGTGATGCCCACCAGCAACACTTTGGCTCCCGATTGTTTCAGGCCAGTCAGCAACTCATCCAGGTTCCGGTGCGTGGTGGCGACGGGGATGCCGCGCAATCCATCATTGGCGCCCAGTTCGAGAATGACGATGGCGGGCTTGCGGGCGACGACCGAAGCGAGCCGTTCGAGGCCGCCGGAGGTGGTGTCGCCGCTGACTCCGGCATTGACGACGTGCCAGGCGGGCAGTTCCTTCTGAAGGAGATCGGGGAAGCTTTGGCCCGTATCGAGGCCGAAGCCGGCAGTGAGGCTGTCGCCGAACGCGACGATCAGCGGGCGCGCGTCATTCTGGGCGGCGGAGGGGGCGGGAACAGGGGCTTCGATGGGCGGAGCGGGAGCGGGTTCCTGGTTCGCACAACCGATGAGAAGGGCCAGCAGCAGCGATGGAAAGCAGGTGCGCACGGCGATGTCGATGGTAGCCGTATGGATTGGAGTGAGGGTCGATGGACTCAGACGCTCCATGGAATCGAGATCACCTCGCTCTTTCCATCTTGTGTCAGTTTGTAATGCACATGGTGGGCGCCTGCGATCAAGCGATCGGGGAAAATCACGAGAATTCTGTGATACGGCAATCTGGCCGAGAGAGAAACGAAGCCGGTTACCTCCGGGCAAAGCCCATACAACTGTTCGCCAAATTCCTGCGTCGGGGCCTTCCCAACGGGTCGTGGCACACTTGAAGGGGCCCAACTTCGATGTTTATAGCCACGCCAGTCACCTGTCAACTCTTGAGCGTTGCTGCTCACAAGACTGGCTTGTGCCGGATCGCTAATGTCCACGACGTTCGAAAGTTCAACTGTGACCGCTAAGGTCAACAGTGACTTGGTCGGGTGGGAGACTACACCTGTCAACGGCGACCCGAACAAGGCCTGCGCCTCAAACATTGCCACGAGGTGGTTCTCGGCAAGATAGAGAATCTCGAAGCCCGGAACCGATGGCGTAGCGGATGAAAATCGGCTGGAAATCGTCTTGGTACGCGCCGTTGATAACACGGAGGATGCGTATCTGGGATCTACAGCGCGAAACCATGTGCCCGACAGAGGTGCCTGTCTCAGGGCAGCCACATTGGCTGCGTTCACGAGATCCCAATATAGAGAATGGACTCGACGAGGTTCCGGACCGCCTCATAGTCTCCAGCGATCAAGCGTTGCTCTGGCGTGTCACCAGCCAGCAACTCGTGAGGTGTATTGAGCCACTCACTGCCGTTGGTCAGCTTCTCACAGATCTCCTGACGCAACTGGCCGAATTTCGGATCTGCCGTGGAATCGCTCACTTGGGTAACGCTCTTCTGAAGACGAGCGGCTGTTCCGCTTGATGCCATATGCCTCGAGTATACATTAGCCTGCCCCTGGAACAAGCTGCATCTGGCGGCACTTTGTGTAATGCTCATACAGCCGGTCTATGAAGAGTCTACCTTGCTTGGCGCGCCCAGCCCATTCCTGAATCGCGGTTGT
The DNA here is from genome assembly GCA_902826685.1 of uncultured Acidobacteriota bacterium. Classification (GTDB taxonomy): domain Bacteria; phylum Acidobacteriota; class Terriglobia; order Bryobacterales; family Bryobacteraceae; genus CADEFT01. The sequence goes on along the minus strand of CADEFT010000001.1, from coordinate 112,593 downwards.
GACCCACGGTTTTTTGAGGGTTATCTGAACATGATTACGAATACCGGACATTCGCAAGTGAGGGTAGCTGTGGAACCATCGTGTGGACCGAATACCCATTCAAAAGACGAATTGTGGTGAGGGTTGGTGGACGGCGTGGGATTCGAACCCACGACCCCCGCATTGCGAACGCGGTGCTCTCCCAACTGAGCTAGCCGCCCACTTCAAGCCCATTATACCTCGGCTTTGGGATGGCGGCCATAGGTGCGCAGATATCGCTCCCAGCGGCTCTGTTGCCCATCGGCGTCGAACTCGGTCCAGATCGCGGCGAATTCCTTGCGTTTCTCCTCCTCGCGTCCGGCGAGCGCGTGGAGCAGGACTCGCGTATCGGGGTGGCGCGCATCCGGCGAGGCTTCCATCAGGTCTCGCGTGGCGGCGTAGTCGTTCAATTCGCCGAGCACGGTTTGCACCTTCTTAAGTTGGCCCAGATAGCGTTCCATGGCCGGGCCATAGGCCGGCCGGAAGACTTCCAGCGTATACCGCAGATGCTTGGTCAGCAGGCGGAACTCGTGCATGCGGGCGGCGCTCGAGCGGCGGGCGGCCAGTTTGCGGCCGGCGGCGAAGTACTCCTCGACCAGCAGTGGCAACTCGCGGCGGGCGTTCTCCGCCACCGGAGCTTCGGCGATCCACTTGGCCTTGCGGTGCTTCATGGCGGGCTCTGGCTTCCACGCCAGCCGGCGGCGGCGCTTACCAGCATCCGGATGGCGTCGTCGCGCTCGAGTGCCAGCCGGACGCAGGGAGCGGATTCCCTGCCGATTCCTGTGGATTCGAAAAGCTCGAGCGCGATGTCGCGTGTGCGAACTTCGCCCGCCAGATCCATGAGCGCTTTCAGTTCACGGCGCATGGCGCGGCATTTTTTCCGGCCCAGAACGCGCGCGAACAAGCGCAACGTCTGCGTCAGCCTGCGCACGGCCACGCGCAGATCGTGGATCCCTTCCGGATGCACCGAAGTGGCGAGCTTTTCCGCCTGATCGGCCACGCGGCCGGTGAGGCGGCTCACCTGGCGCCCGGCATATTCCCTCAGGGTCACGACCACTCACCTCCAGGCCGGCAGCGAGACCGTGGCACGGTAGTTGGACTCATTGAAATCCGGATTCCGCACCGGCGCGTAGATCCGCGTGCCAGTCGAGGGCCGGTCCTGTGTGTAGATCCACACGCGCTGCTGGTCCCACAGGATAATCTCATCGCGGGCATCGCCGGTGAGATTGGCGACGTGATAGGCGAGGTCGGGATGGCCGTCGTCGGGGAACATCACCACGCGGCGCAACTGGCCGTCCACCATGCCGCCTTCCCGCACGTTGCCTGAAAGCAGCGCGAACTCCTGCCCGTCGCCACGCCAGTTTACCGGGGCCAGATGCGTCGAGCCAGGCACCATTTCCTCCTGCGCCAGGATGTTGGCATCGTGGTCGAACACGGTGACGATGCCGGTGTTGCGCCAGAAGTTCGACACCATCAACTGCAGCCCGGGCAGATCGGTCCGGTATTTGCCGACGCTTTGCGTTTGCGTATGGCCGATGCGCCACTGTTTGTGAATGCGCCCGTCACGCTCGATGACCACCAGACCCTCGTCGCTGCCGCAGATGTAAATTCGCAAGGGGCCGTCGGGGCGTCCGCTGAAATTGCCCATGGAAATTGCATCCGGGTGATCGTGCATCGCCTGGTCGTGAGCCCAGAGCGCCTTGCCCTGGTGGTTCCATAACCCGTAGCCGATGACAAATTCCTGCTTCCCGTCGCCGTCGATGTCGAGCGGGAACGGATAGTGGCCGGTCTGCGCGCGGCCTTCCCATAGAAACTTGAGATCGGCATCGTAAACCCAGAAGCCGCTGTAGCGATCCTTGAGCACGATCTCGCGGGGCGATTTGCCCCCCGACAGATTCACAAACGCGATGGCGTCGCCGTTGTTCAGGTCATAGGGAAGCTCTTTGAGATTGTTCGGCAGCGCCTTCGGCATCCAGACCCAGCGTTTGAGTTTTCCGGTGGCGCCGTCGAGAACCTGCAACTGATAGTCGCGCACGATGACCACTTCGTTACGTCCGTCGCCGTCGAGGTCGTGAATCTGAAACGGCGTGTCGTTGGTCAGCAGTCCATTGGCCGGGTTGGGGCGGCCCACCTGCCAGATCATTTTGCCCTCAAGCGTGAGCGCGGTGAGGCAACTGATCTGGTCGAAGGCGTCACCGCGAACCTTGGGCACGTTTTGGGCGATCAGCATGTCGGTGAGGCCGTCGCCGTCGAGGTCGCCGAAACGAACGTTGCGGCCCGCGCCAAACTTCGGCGTCTCAAACTTGCGCCACAGCTTGGGCTTGGGATTGGCGGCGCGCAGCTTTTCGATTTCGGCGTCGCGTGCGGCGATGCGGGTGCGAAGGGCGGCCGCGGCGGTGTCTGAAGCGGTGACGGCGAAGTCCTGGAAGCGCGCGGGGCGGTCGGCCTGAACGCCGGCCTGGCCTTTCAGGATGGCCGCATCAGCGGCTTCGAGCACCAGGCGTCCGTCGATGAGGGCGCGGATCTTCGGACCCTCGCACTCGACGCGCATGGTGTAATAGCGCGTGGTTTCGAAGGCGAACTTCGCCTTGCCGAGCATCATGAACTCGCTCTTACGGAATTGCTTGTCTTCGGGCAGCCGTAAGCGCAACTGAACCCCATCGGCGGTGAAGGCGAACGAATAATAGTGGCGCGAGGTGCGATAGCGGAAGACCAGGCCCGCCGCGCCTTCACTCGACAGAGGCCGCACGCGTGCTTCGATCGCATAGTCGGACCATTCGTTGTCGCCCGTGACCAGTGTGGGAATGAACCGGCCGTCGGGATTCACGGTGTGCTGTTCGACGTAGGTCTTGCCGAGTTCATCGCCCGCGGCCCAACCGTCGTTGTGGGCGATCGGGTTGCGCCACGGCACCAGGCGGACGCCGCGATGCTCGATGTAGTGATACTCCTGAATGGCTCCGTTCAACTGTCCCATGGGTTGGGAAAGCAGCCCGGGCAGGAAGCGGGAAAAGTCGTCGCGGAACAGCTCCGCCGCGCCGGCGAGAGCCGGAACTAGAAAGATGAGGAAGCGCATGGCTCAGAAATCCAATCTCGCGCCGAACTGAAAATTGCGGGGAGTGTAGGCGGTGTTCGACGTGCGAATCCGTCCGAAATTCGGGCTCTCCACCGAAGTATCGGGATTGCCCAGCATTGGCACGTTGAACGGGTTGAACATCTCCGCGCGAATCTGGAACCGGTACTTATCGCGGATGGGAAAGGTCCGCTGCAGCGTCATGTCGTAGCTGAAAAAGCGCGGACCGTAGACGGTGCCGGCGCCCGCGCTGCCGAACTGGCGTGTGGGCCGGGTGGCGCGCGCGTCGACGAAGGCCGGCTGGCGGTAGGCGGCGGTATCGAACCACAGGAACGCCCGCTCGCCTCGCGACCGGCCGGATTGATCAAGCCGCCCGTCGGCGATGCGGTCGGCGCGGTTGCCGGTGGCGCCGGTGGGCGATTGGCCCTGCGCGCTGGTGATGGTCAGCACGGCTCCCGATTGCCATGTGCCGAGGCCAGAAAGCGACCAGTCCCCGAACAGTTTGCCCAAGGGACCGGTGCCCTTGCTGTGATAGGGCAGCTCATAGACGAAGTTCCAGTGGAAAACCTGCGGCGGCTGCGCCCCCAGCGGGCCGTAATCGTAGTTCCAGCCGGGTTGGCTCACCGGGTCGGACGCCGTGGGTTCGAGCCGCATCACGCGCGCCCAGGCCCAGTTGACGTTGACGAACAGCCCGCTGGCATAGCGTTTGGTGAACTCGAGCTCGACGCCGTTGTAGTTGGACGTGCCGTCGGCAAAGCGCTGGCCCATGTTGATGCTGAACTGCTGCCAGCGGCGGGCGGTGGCGTCGGAGGCCGTGCGCGCCAGACACTCAGTGGGGCCGGCGGCGCAGGCGTTCACACGCACCGTGCGCGAGAGATTCCGCCCGACGTTACCGGCGTAGGACGCGCGAACGCCCATTTGACGGCCCAGATCCTTTTCCACCGAGAAGCTCCAGGCATGAGTACGCTGCGTGCGGTATTCGGGACTGAAGCCGTCAAGCGTGGTCAACTGCGCATCGGCGCCCGCGGCGGAGCTGTTGGCGGTGGGATTCAGGAAGGTATAGAGGCTGTTCACGTCGACCGATTGGGAGAGCAGCAGGCTTCGGGAAAGCTGCGCCCGGCGGACAAACGGCGCGACGTTGATGGCGCCGCGGAACTCATTGATGGTGTAGTCGACAAAGTAGGTGCCGAAGCCGCCGCGCACCACAAGGTCGGGCTTGACACGGTAAGCCACACCGAAGCGAGGCCCGAAATCGTGGTTATTGGGACGAATGAAGCTGTTGGGCAGACCGGCGGCCGATGCTTCGAGGTAACGGCCGTCAAACTGGCGGAATACCGGATGCACCAGAGACCGGCTGCCATCCTGAATCAGAATCCGCCCGGTCTGGAAATCGCCCACCGCGGCGCGGTTCTTCCAATCGGTGAAGAAGCCGAAATTGTCGTAGCGCAGGCCCAGGTTCAGGGTCAGCTTGGAAGTTACTTTCCAGTCGTCCTGCAGGAACAAGGACACGCTGCGCTTGGTTTGAAAGCCGCCGACATCGCCAACCGTGACATCGGTGGAGGAGGGATAGCCGAGCAGGAAATCGGCGAACGCATCGCCCGAGGCCGAAGTGGTGGAACGGGCGTTGTTGAAGTCGGACGCCGTGGTGAAGCGGCCGTAAGGAGGCGAAGCGAGTTCGGTAGTCTTCCAGCCCTTCAGATAATTCATGCCGGCTTTCAGCGTGTGGTTGGCGATGGTTTTCGAAAACGTGGGGTCGAGCGAGAACCCGTAGTCGGCGGAGTAGTTAAACAGCAGCCGGTCAAACAGCGGGCTGATGCCCACCGCATTCGAGCCGATGGCGATGGCCGGAGGTCCGGCGAACGGCGGCTGCGGCGCCAGATCGTTGATTCTCACAGGGAACGCCTGATCGCCACCCGAAGGTGTGTTCTTGAAGGGCAGGTTGCGGAAGGTGAACTGCACGGTGCTGATGGCGGTGGGGCTGACGATGCGGGTCCAGTTGGCCGACGTGGTCTGGTTCCACTGTTTCTTGGCGCTGGCCCCGAGCGGACCCGGCACGTCGCCTGCGTAGCGCGACGCCTGATCCAGGTGCGCGATGGTGGCGCGGGCGAACAGCTTGTCGGACGGGGTGATGGCGTGGTCGATCCGCATGTCGTACTTGTCGGAGTTGTCGTACTGCGGCTTGAAATAAGCGGCGTTGAAATCCTGCACGCGGCCGCCGGGCAGCGGTGCATCGGGAATGAGCTTCAGCAGCTCGAGCGAAACGGGATTGAGGCGGGACGCGGGAATCGTGTTGTTGGGGAACGGCGTGCTCGCGTTCAACGGATCGAGTGGCGTGACGGCGGGTGCCCGCATCAGGTAGCTGCGCAGATCGCCGGAGCGTTCGGCCGCGGTGGGATATCTCGCATTGGTCACCAGGCCCGCCGTGTGGCGGAAGTTATCGGCGGAGGCAAAGAAGAAGGTGCGGTCTTTGCGAATGGGGCCGGCGAAGGTGCCGCCGTACTGGTGGCGCACGAACGATTGGCGCTCGGGCACCTCCCAGCGCCGCGCACCGAACCCTCCGGAGCGGTAGAACTCGAACGCGCTGCCGTGCCATTCGTTGGAGCCGGACTTGGTGGCCACGATCACCTGGGTTGGCTCGGCGTACTCGGCGTTGCCGCCGGAGGTGGTGAACTTCACCTCGGCGATGGCGTCGATGCTGGGCAGGGAGAGATCGGCGCGCCGGTCGATGCCATCGATGGCGGGCCAGCCGGTGGTTTGCAGCGGATTGACCTGCGCGCCGTCCGATAGCACCTGCATGGCGCTGCGGCCGCCCTGGTTGAAACTGCCGCCCACGGTATCGGTGGATCCGGCGGGCACTCCGGCGGTCTGCCCCACCAGCGTTTGAATCTCGCGCACGATGACGGGCAGATTCTTCAACTGCACCTCGTAGCGCGAATTGCCGATGGCGGCGCTTTCGGTCTCGATGGCAAGCGACCGCTCCTGCACGGTGACGCGCTCGGTGACGGCGCCGACTTCGAGCGTGACATCGACGGTTTCGGCGGAATTGACGTCGATGCGGATACCGGAGCGCGCGGAGACTTTGAATCCATCCTTGCGCGTTTCGACGCGGTATTCACCCAACGCGAGAGGCGAGAGAACGTATACGCCGGAGGAATTGGTCTGCGCGCGCCGGACGTCGCCGGTGGCGGTGTGGATGGCGGTGACATCGGCTCCGGCTACGGCGAGGCCGGCCGAATCGCTTACAACGCCCGAGATCTTTCCCAGTCCGGTGACTTGGGAGTGCAGGGGGACCCATGCCCCCAGAAGCAGCACCAGCAACCCAGCTCGTGTCATGCCAAATAGCTTATTACGACCGGCCGGCTGAATCGCCAGGTGATGCGACGGAGCACCACTCAACTGTCACGTCGCGCAGTTTCGGAGTGAGACTGAGAAATGCAGGTGTCGTCTCACGACCCAGCGGGTTGATCAAAGTCCTGTCGACAATCGCGGAATATGCATCGCCGTAAAGTTCGGAGCAGATGCGCCGGTCGCCAGCGTGGGCTGACTGCGAATATTGCCGCCACCAGCCCATCGCGGCGCGGCGCCGAAGGTTGAAGATTGTTCGCCACGAGTACTTGTTGCCGAGCCGCATCACCGCCTGAACGGCAATCTGCCATGCCTGCTCCCTACCGATTCCATCTGGCCTACGGATTCGAATCAGGTGATCGGGCACGTAATCGAGCAAAGTTCCGAGATGAACACCAGTTCGAACCGCTTCGCACAGACGAAACTCGGAGCCAAGATAGACGGCCGCGTGCGTCCAGCGCGCATCCTCGGCATCGTAGCCACCATTAAGTTGAGTACGCTGTATGCCACGCTGAATGGATGTAGGCTCATGTGGGCTCACCAGAATCAGATCTCCCGGCCAAATCGCATCGGGGTCGGGAATCACCCCCAGTTGACGCACCGCGGGAGGCAGCGGAAAGAGAGGACGGTAGGATCTGGCGGGCACCGCGCTTCTGAAATCAAGAACCGCCTGCATCTGCCACTATGGCCCGATTAGCTGCTCGCCACTCTGGCAAGCCCCGACGGCAACTCGGTCGCAAGATGGGATATTCGTTCGTCGGCGAGATCGAATTCGACGGAGGCGCCATCGAATAGTCCAAGCTCGGATGGAGCCTCTCCCCGGTAACCTAAAATCTTGTCGAATCGGAACGGATATACGCTGCCGGTCGAAGAGTCCCGGACAAATCCTAGGCCATATTCGGCCTCGATTCGGACGATCTTCCCTTGGTGACGGCTCGGCTTCATTCCCGGCATAAGCATAGCATTGGGTGTGGTCGCATGTACCCCAAATTTTTTGGAAGGTACTATCCCTAATCAAACGAACCGATTCCACCGATTCAACGCTTTGGAAAGCTACCGGCCCGGTGTGCAGGCAGCGAGGCTTGGAGCGTGAGGTGGAGATGTCGCAAGACGGTTTGGAACATCAGGGCGTCGTATCGCGCGTTACGGATTTCGGGTTGGCGTTCATTACGGATAAGAATGGCGACGACTATTGTTTTCGATTTAACCGGATCCTTGGCTATCGCGGCGAGTATCCGCACGAGATCGGCCTGAAGGCGGGACGCAAAGTCCGCTTTCTGGCGGCGGCAGGGCGGGTGAGGCAAGTCGACCTCGTTGGGGTTGAATGAACCGGCTCCCGCGTTTGCCACCAGGATGAGATCATGAGTCCATGTTGTCTTCCCGGTTTCTGAGTGCCGCCGTCCTAACCCTTCTGGTCCCGTCCGCCCCGGCGGCCGATGAAGGTGCGGACCTCGAACGCCGGTTCACTCAGACCGTGCGTCCGCTGCTCGACACCTACTGCACCGGCTGTCACAGCGGCGCCAACGCGGCGGCGCAGTTCGATCTGAAACCCTACAACACGGTGGCCGACACTGTGCGGGATCATCCGCGCTGGGCGCTGCTGGCCGAACGCGTCGCCGCCGTGGAGATGCCGCCCAAGGGCCTGAAGCAGCCCACCGAAGAGGAACGCAAGCAACTGGTGGAGTGGGTGGAGGCGATGCGCACCCATGAGGCGCGCAAGAACGCGGGCGACCCTGGCGTGGTGCTGGTGCGGCGGCTGAGCAACGCCGAGTATAACTACTCGATCCGCGACCTGACCGGCGTCGATCTGAAGCCGACGCGCGAGTTTCCGGTGGACCCGGCCAATCCGGCGGGCTTCGATAATTCGGGCGAATCGCTGGTGATGTCGCCGGCGCTTTTGAACAAATATGTTCAGGCGGCGCGCGAAGTGGCGGCGCACCTGGCGCTGAAGCCCAACGGCTTCGAGTTCGCGCCGCATCCTCTGCTGGCCGAATCGGATCGCGAGAAGTACACCATCAAGCGCATCGTCGATTTTTACGACCGGCAACCAACGGACTATTCCGCTTATTTTTTCGCGGCGTGGCAGTATAAGCACCGCGCCGCGCTCGGCAAGCCGGGCGCGACGCTGGAGGAAACCGCCCGCGAAGCCAAGGTCAGCCCGAAATATCTGCCCGTGGTGTGGGAGATTCTCGAAGAGACGAAAGAGGATGTGGGTCCGGTGGCGAAGCTGCAAACCATGTGGCGCCGTCTGCCAGGGCCGGAGCATAAGCAGCCGGATCTGATCAAGGAAGCGTGCCACAAGATGCGCGATTACGTGCTGCACGTCCGTAAACTGACCGCGCGCCAGTTTCGCAGTCCCAAGGTGCAGGGCCTTTCCGGCACCTCACAGCCATTGATGAACTGGAAGATCCGCGCCTATGCCTCGCACCGCCGCGACTTCGACAAAACGGCGCTGCAGGTGGAAGGCGAGCCGCCGCTGGAAATGCCGGAGATGCCGCGCATGCGCGGCGTGCCGACCGAAGACGAGGTGGGCGTGCGCAACGCGGCCCTGGCCGTGCGGGCGCGGGCGGGCGATCCGGAACTGCTGATTCCAGCGGGCCAGCGCGCCGCTTACGAAGCCTCTTTCGCCAGGTTCGCCAACGTCTTTCCCGACGCGTTCTACATCCGCGAGCGCGGCCGCTTTTATCCGGACGATTCCGAAGACAAGGGCCGGCTGCTGAGCGCCGGGTTCCACAACGTCATGGGATACACCCGCGACGATACGCCGCTGATGGAACTCATCCTCGATGAGAAGGGGCGGAAGGAACTCGATAACCTGTGGCTCGAGTTCGACACTATCGCCGATCAGACCACGCGCACCTACGTGGAGTTCTTCTTCAACCAAAGCGGCGAGATCGACGGCCGGGGACGCGAATCGGGGAGCTTCCGTCCGGGCGATACCGAAGTGACTTCGGAGAAGATCATCTTTCAACTGCGCGGGCTGTACCTCGATAAGGCGCATGAATCGGGGGACGAAGTGGCACGCGAGGCGATACAGGAACACTTTGCGCGCGTGAATCGCACCATCCGCCAGGTGGAAAAGGCGCGCCTGGACGCAGAGCCGACGCATCTGGAGGCGCTGCTCGGGTTCGCCTCCAAAGCGTACCGCCGTCCGCTGACGCCCGCCGATCGCGACGATTTGCTCACCTATTACAGATCCCTGCGCGAGAAGAGCGGATTGAAGCACGAAGACGCCATGCGCGACATGATCGTGCTGGTGCTGATGTCGCCGGACTTCAGCTATCGCGCCGATCCGGCGCCCAAGGCGATCAGCCAGGTGGCGCCCGTCCGCAAGCGAACTACGGCGAAGGTGGTGCCCGCGAAGTCGGTATCGCTGGCGGGCAACGCGCTGGCAAGCCGGCTGAGTTATTTCCTCTGGTCGAGCCTGCCGGATGCCGAACTGATGAGTCTCGCGGCCGATGGAAGCTTGAACCAGCCCGAAGTGCTGACGGCGCAGGTGAAGCGGATGCTCAAGGATAAGCGTTCGCTGGCGCTGTCGACCGAGTTCGCCGGCAACTGGCTTGGCTACCGTCATTTCCAGGATCACAACAGCGTGGACCGCACGCGCTTTCCCGAATTCACCAACGAACTGCGCTCGGCGATGTTTGAGGAGCCGGTGCGATTCCTCGACGACGTGATCCGGAACGACCGCTCGATGCTCGATGCGCTGTATGGCAAGCACACCTTCGTGAATCGCGTGCTGGCGCAGCATTACGGCATGCAGGAACTGCGCATCCGGCCGGGCGAGTGGATCAAGGTGGAGGACGCGCGCAAGTACGGGCGCGGCGGACTGCTGCCGATGTCGGTCTTCCTCACGCGCAACTCGCCTGGGCTGCGCACCAGTCCGGTGAAGCGCGGCTATTGGGTGGCGCGGCAGGTGCTGGGCGAAGTGATTCCGCCTCCACCGCCGACGGTGCCGGAACTGCCGGGGGATGAATCGAAGATGGATCTGCCGCTGCGCCAGATGCTGGCGAAACACAGGGAGCATGCGGCCTGCGCGGGCTGCCATCAGCGCTTCGACGGCTTCGGCCTGGCGTTTGAGGGCTATGGCCCGGTGGGCGAGCAGAGGTCGAAGGATCTGGCCGGCAGGCCGGTGGACATCCAGGCGGAATTTCCGGGCGGCGGACAGGGCTCCGGCATCGATGGATTGATCGAGTACATTCGCGGCCGCCGCGAAAAAGACTACGTCAATAACCTGTGCCGGAAGCTGCTCGTGTACGCGCTGGGCCGCGGCCTGCAGCTTTCCGATGAGCCGCTGGTGGACCAGATGAAGAACGGGTTCACCACCTCCGGACACCGGTTCTCGGCGTTGATAGAATCAATTGTCGTAAGTCCGCAGTTCCGCAATCAGCGGAACCCGGAGTATAAGGGAGACTGACGATGCTCATTCGCAAGCGGGAAACTGGGATCTCGCGGCGCGCGGTGCTGCGCGGCGCCGGCGCCACGGTGGCGTTGCCGTGGCTGGAATCGCTGAACGCGGCGGCCACGCCGCCCAAACGGTTCGCCGTGTTGTTCATGGGCAACGGCGTCAACGAAGAGACGTGGTCGGCGAGCGGCGCGGGCGAAGCGATGCAGTTGAGCAAGACGCTCGAAGTGCTGGCGCAGTTGAAGAAGAAGATCAACATCATCGACGGGCTGTTCCTGAAGATGCTGACGGGCCAGGGCATTCATCCGGCGCAGACCGGCAGCATGCTTTCGGGCGCGGTCATTCAGCGCGGCCCAGTGCTGAAGTCCGGCAAGACCATCGATCAGGTGTTGGCCGATCACATCGGGCAGGACACGGCGCAGCCGAGCATGGTGCTGGCTTGTGAGCAGCCGCTGACCGGCTATCACGAGACCAACTTCTCGATGGCCTACAGCTCCCATATCTCGTGGGAGAGCGCCGATTCGCCGGTGCCCACCGAGTGCTACCCGTCGCTGGCCTTCGATAACCTTTTTGAGAATCGCGGCCTGCTGCGCAACGCGAGCATCCTCGACCGCGTGCGCGGCCGGGCGGAAACGCTGGCGCAGAAGGTGAGCGCCAACGACAAGGCGAAGATCGACGAGTATCTGAGTTCGGTGCGCGAGGTGGAGAAGCGCGTCGAGCGCATGCGCATGGATAAAGACAAGGCCGATAGCGCCGCCAAAGGCAAGAACCGGCCGGCCTGGACCATGGAGCGGCCCGCCAACGGCCTGCCCGAGGATCTGCGCGAGCATGCCAAACTGATGTGCGATCTGGTGGCCATGGGCTTCCAGACCGACCGCACGCGCGTGGCCACGCTGATTCTGGCCAACGACCTTTCGGCGCAGATTTATCCGTTCCTGCAGGTACGCGAAGGCCACCATTACGCTTCGCACAGCAACACATCGGACGGCTACGAACGGATCACGCGGTTCCATCTGAGCCAGTTGGCTTATCTCGCTTCGAAGCTTGACGCGATGCCGGAAGCAAATGGCTCGACGGTGCTCGACAACTCCTGCCTGATGTTCACCTCGAACCTGTGGATCGGCCGCAAGCACGACAATTCGCGGCTGCCGCTGGTGCTGGCGGGCGGATTGGGCGGCACGCTTGAAACCGGGCGGGCGCTCGATTACCTGAAGGCTGGCGATGACAACCGGAAGCTGTGCAGCCTTTACCTGTCGATCATGGATCGCATGGGAGTGAAGCTTCCGAGTTTCGGCGACGCGGAAGCGCGGCTCGAGAAGCTGTAGTTCAGCGGCGGCATAACGCCATGGTGAACGCTGCGGCGGCGGCGATGCTGGCGACTGTTCGCACGTGATTCCACATGGTCCATTCGGCGGCGTACGCCGTCCAGGGTTCGGCGCTGGCAGCCGATGTTGAGTCCAGTCTGGCCAGGGCGTCGTTGCGAGGAACGTTGCACGCCATCGTCACCAGAATGCAGCCTGCCAGGTAAAAGACGCAGCCGGCCAGACGCCATCCCGAGCCAGGTTGTTCCCAGGCTCGCAGCGAGACGATGGCTGCCGCGACGCTCGCCGCGGCCGTGCCCAGGAACGCCGCGAAGAAGAGTGGATTAATCACCGCAATATTGATGCTCTGCATCGCCGCGATCCCTTGTGAGGCTGGTAATCGCATGAGCGCCGCCATGACGAACGTGGAGAAGCCATAGAAGACTCCACCCACGACGCCGGAGCCGAGTGCGCAGAACAGTGTCAAGAGGAATGGCATGGCGGTCATAGATCTTCAGATTAACGCGGTGCTACAATCGCGGCGAAATGGGGCCTGCCGCCGTCGCCGTTCTTCTTTGGCTCCAAAGCGCCCCGGCGGATTTGTTACGCACCGCGGCTCACCACATCGAGCAGCGCCGCTACGAGGAAGCGATCCGCGATCTCACGCGGGCCGTGGCGCTGAATCCGCGTTCGGCGCCGTCTCACCTGATGCTGGGGCAAGCCTATCTGGCCAAGGGTGCGGCGGAGTTCGTGGCTCAGGCCAAGACCGAATTCCAACAGGCGCGCGAGCTCGACGAATCGCTGGTGCTGGCGAGCTTTTACATCGCGCGCATCGATCTCGACCTGGGCCGTGTGCGCCAGGCGGAAGCCGAGCTGCGCCGCGCGATCGCGAAGAAGCCAGGCGAACATTACCTGTTAGCATTGCTCGGCGAGGCACGGCGGCAGCAGGGCGATACGCAGGCGGCGATCGAGCTGACCGGCCAGGCGCTCGCATCGGGCGATGAGGCGCTGCCCGCCCTCTATTACCGGGCGCTTGCGTGGCGCGATCGCAAAGACGACGCGCGTGCTCTGGACGACCTGAAGAGGCTGATGGCGAAGCCGCCGGTATCCATCGACACGCTGTCGCTCGCGGGTGTGATTCATCTGGACGCGCGGCGGCCGGGTGAGGCGGAATCGCACTTTCGCAAAGCCATCGCGCTCGATCCCGCGCGCGCCGAACCGCACCTTCGTCTCGCCCAGGTATTGCGCCGCCAGCGCCGCTTCGATGAAGCGCGGAAGGAACTCGCACTTGCCGAGGCCGCGCCGCAATTGAGTTCGCCCTACTTTCAGAAGCTGCTGGGTGAGGCCGCCTGCGAACAAGGTTTCATCCATCTCGACCAGGGCAATGAGTCGCGCGCCAGGATTTGGTTCGCGCAAGCGGTACAGGTGGACCCGTCACGCGAGCCTTGCGCCTACGGCGCGAAGTAGCCGTTGATATCCAAAATCACGTGCGTGGTATTCGTCACGAACACCGAGGCGGTTCCACCGGTCCCGGCGGGCACGATGGCGGCATTGGCAAGGATTCTTCCCTGGAAGGAATTGAGCGTGGAGACCGTGGGCCGAGTCAGACCCGTGGGCCAAAGCGTGAGAAAAGCCAGCGGCTCGGTGGGCACCACTGTAACGTTCAACGAGTAGGCCTGCGCCGGGGCTGGAACGGAGCAAACTCCGGCGACCGCGAAGGATCGCGAGGAGCCAGCCGCCATCACCGGTCCCTGGGCGCTACGTGTATCGGCCAGCCGGCAAGGCGCGAGAGGATAAAACTTCAAACCGGCGGTGGATGGAACGTCGAAGTAGCCGTTCAGGTCGAGCACGAGATCGGTGAGATGGGTAACGAAGGCGCTAATCGCTCCACCATTGCCGGCGGGCACGATGGCCGCGTTCGCCACGATGAAACCTTCGAAGGAATTGAGTGTGGAAACCAGAGGTTGAGCGGCGCCGGAGGGATAGAGCGTGAGATAGCTCAGGGGCTGAGGAGGAACCACGGTCGCATTCAACGAGTACGCACGAGCCGCTGGGGGAAGCGGGCAGCCGCCGGTGAGCAGAGGAAATACGCGGGAGGTTCCCGCCGCGAGGCTGGGGGGGCCGAACAACCCACCGAACCCGCCGCGTGTATCGGCGGTGCGGCATGGGGTTATGGGATAGAAGTCGAGAGCGTTGGGGACGCTCGGGCTGTCGAAGTATCCGTTGATATCGACAATCACATCGGCGGCGTCAGTGACGAAGACGCTGATGGCTCCGTTGGCGCCCGCGGGCACGATGGCAGCGTTGGCGACGATTCCTCCGTGGAAGGAATTGAGCGTGGAAACCAACGGCTGCGCCTGACCGGTGGGCCACGTGGTGAGAAAAGACAGAGCGACTTTGGGCACCACGGTAAAGTTCAGGGAATAGGCCTTTGCGCTCGCCGGCACGTTGCAGGTGCTCTGCGGCACGGGAATGTCCCGGATCGCTCCAGCGCCGAGAGCCGGAGGGCCGAACGCTCCAGTCTTTCCCTGGCCGTCGCGAGTATCGGCGACCCGGCACGGAGCCACGGGAACGAAACTATACGACGTAGGAGCCACGGTGGGGCAGGTGGCCACAAAGTCCTGCGCCACCTGATTGCCGGCAAGGTTGACAAAAGGCCGGTTCACCGGAATGAATGTGCAGCCCGCCTTCGAAGGCGTCACGGTATAGTTTGACCCGGCGGCGAGGCTTGCGAAGGAGTAAGTGCCCGGGGTACCCGTAGTCGCGGAGTTCGCCGATCCGCCGGTAAGGCTGAGTTGCACTCCGGAGACCGGGCTACTCGATTGGTCTCGAACGGTGCCGCCAATGGAATAGGCCGCCGTGCCTTGCAGGGTGAGTGTGAAACTGCCGCTGACGTTGACTGTGGTCGACGAGAATATCGAGACGGCTGTGCGCAGGAAATATCTCCCGGTGGTCAGGCCGCCGGCGCGGGTCAGGCTGAAGGGATTGCCGGGAACCGAACCGAATTCGGCTACGATCGTGTTGCTTACCACGGTGGGACTCGAGCCGAGACGCCCGTAAACTCGCAGTTGCGTACCGGTGGACTGCTCCACGTTAAGGTCGAGGCGCGTGGCCTCGGCCGGCACATCAATGTAGTAGGTGGTGTCCCAGACGATGCAGGTGTTGGGCGGGAGCGCCGTGCAGGTGGCGAAGGTGTTGATGGCAACCGGTTGCGTTACACCGGATGTTAACTGTACCTGGCCCGGCAGCAAGCCGCACAGAACGATAGCGGCAAGTGACAACCGGGTCACGAGGCAAAACAGGCGAATGGGCATCATGGCCGATGAAGCTAGGGCAGTATATCGCTATTGCGTGACCTGCGGATAGGCCCCGAAACCCGGATCACACGATCGGCCGCGACATTTTCGAAAACCGTTTTCGAGCCGTCTGCCCAGAGGATCTGAACGCGGTCCGCTTTGACGGCCTGGCCAAGGCCAAAATGCACGCGCGAATCGCCACTCGACAGGTAGCTGTTCACGCTGGTTGCGTAGCGATGCTGCGTCCTGCCGTTCAGCGTCACCTCCACCCGCGCATCCGGCCTGGTGAGATCGAGCGACAGCCAATGGCCCACCGGCCTCGTGTCGTTGCGAAAAAGAAACGGCCGGTCGCCCAGGTTCGAGATGGCGAGGTCGAGGTCGCCGTCATTGTCGAAATCCGCGGCCACCGATCCGCGGCCGGCATGCTCGATGGCAAAGGCAGGGCCGGCGATGGCCGATACATCCTGAAACGTGCCATCGCCTGAGTTGGCATACAACAGGTCGCGCTGGGCGTACCGCAATTGCGGATGATACAGCGTCACGTTGTCGATGACGTGACCGTTGGTGACATGGAGATCCAGGTCGCCGTCGTTGTCGAAATCGAACAGGCGCGTTCCGAACCCGAGCGGCGTCAGGCCCGATTGCAGCCCGGCCTTCCTCGTCACATCGTCGAAAACCAACTTCCCCAGGTTGCGGTAGAGCGTGTTCAACTCGCCGGAGAAATTGGTGACGAAGATGTCGGCGAGCCCGTCGCCGTCGTAGTCGGCCATCTCGGTGCCCATGCCGGCCTGCGGCTTGCCCTCACCGTCGAAACCCACGCCCGCGCCGTAGGCGATGTCGGCAAACGTGCCGTCGCGCTGGTTGTGGTAGAGGAAATTGCGCACGCCGTCATTGGCGATATAGAGATCGGGCCAGCCGTCATTGTCGATGTCGCCCACGGCGACGCCCAGCCCCTTGCCCGCTGCGTTGGCGATTCCGCTGGCTTTCGAGACATCGGTGAACGTGCCGTCGCCGTTGTTGCGATACAGAAGATCCGGCTTGCCGTCGAACAGGCGCGGATCGCAGTACATGCGGTAGCCCGGCTTGCGGAACCCGCAGTAAGGATTGTCGGCGGGGTCGTACTCCAGGTAGCGAACGACGTAAAGATCCAGGTAGCCGTCGCGGTTGTAGTCGACAAAGCCCGCGCTGCTCGACCAGCCGCCGCCCGCCACGCCGCTGGCGGCGGTCACGTCGCGGAACGTGCCACCCTCATTGCGGTAAAGACGATTGGCGCCAAAGGCGGTGACGTAGACGTCGGGACGGCCGTCGTTGTCGTAGTCGCCCACGGCCACGCCGGTTCCGAAGGCGCCATCGCCGCGCAGGCCGGACGCGTCCGTGACATCGGTGAACTTCATCCCGCCCCGATTGCGATAGAGCCTGTTGCCCAAGCCGGGCTTGCCGCGTGCGATGTCCGATCCATTGACGAAGAACAGATCCACCCAGCCATCGCCGTCGTAGTCGAAGGCGGCGAGTCCGGCGCCGAATGTTTCCGGTACCAGCTTTTCCGGCGAAGCGCCGCTTTGATGCTTGTGTATCAGTCCGCTTTCGATTCCCACTTCGACGAACCGGATGGCAAGCAGCAGCGCGGGCAGCATGTCTATTTCCGGTATACCGCGATGCGATGGGTGCGGTAAGACTGCACCTGGATCAGCTTCGATGGCGTGAGGGGCATGTGGCATTCCACGCAGCCCGTGCTGTTTCCGGCAGCCTTGGGGCAGTTGCCGGGTGCGTGACACAGGCCGCAGCGGGCCGATAGCGCCGCCGGGTCCCGCTCCACGCGATGCACGTCGTGGCAGGAGCCGCAGCTCATCGACCCGCTTTTCTGGAAACAACGGCTCGCTTGCAGAAGGCCCACCTGATTGCCATGCACGTCCGGGCCGCCGTGCGACTCGCCCGGCAGACCCGAATGACAGCGGGCACAAAGATCGAGACTCGCCGGGCGTTTCAACTCTTCGTGCCGGTTCGCTTCGCCGTGGCACTTGGCGCAGGTAAGGCCGGTCGTGTGGCCCGCCGCATAGCGAGGCTTCGAGCCCGAGGATTCGAGCCGGAACCCCGAGGCATGGCAATCGAGGCATTGTGGCGGAATGCCGCGGCCGAAGTGGACCACTCCGTCTTCATACCCGGGGCTGTTGATCCACTTCCCCGACTGAACGTGATAGGAGACGGGCAGTTGGAACAGCAGGCCATCCCGCCAGTACAAATAGGACTGGCCGCGGCGGCCGGATCCGATCACCAGGTCGAACGGCTCAGTGCGCTCGCCCGCGGCATCGATGCCCGTCTGATAGAAGCGTCCCCCGCGCTGGCGCATGCGAAACCAAACGCCGTCGCGATGCGTGCGCAGTTCGTTGCGGCCGGGTTCGAACGAGCCGGCGATCGTTTCCGCCGACGCCAGGCCCGACGCTCTGGCGTGCGCCGTGCGGGCGAACGATTCCGCGATGGTCTTGTGGCAGGAAGCGCAATCGAGAGCGGACTGCGCACCGCCAGCGGCGCACAACCAGATCGCGATGGCCCCCGCCCGGATCAAAACTCGAGACGCAGCAGGAAGGCGATGCGTCGCCCGTTTGCCTTCTCCGATTCGAAGTCCGACACGACGCTGGTGAATTGGCCAACGGTCGCGGGCACGGAGATGTTGTTGGTCGGTGCGGTGAAATGCGGCGTATTAAACACGTCCGAGATCTGGCTGATGAAGGTCGCCGAGAATCGCTCGGTGACGCGGAAGCGCTTCGACGCGCCAAAGTGATGCACATTGATTCCCTGGCTGATCAGCACGTTCACGCCGGAATTGCCGAAGGTGCCGGGAGCCGGAGCGCGGAAGGCGGAGGCGTCGAACCACCGCTTATAGTTTCGCTCGCCACCCGGAAGATTGCCGTTGGCGATGCGGTCCGGTATGCCGCCGACGGTGTTGGTGTTCGACGGGTCGGAGCCCGAAAACGCCGGCGAAAAATACGCGCCTGAGGTGAAATAGCTCATCGTGCTGAACGTCCATCCGCCAAGCAGGAAATCGGCGGCGGCCGGCGCGCCTGCCAGGAACTTCTTCCCGCGCCCAACCGGCACACGCCAATTGGAAGTGATGACGGCGTAGTGGCGCCGGTCGCCGGTTTGGCGCGCCCATTTGTCGGTCACCGCATAGGGATTTTCCAGATTCAGGAAGTTGGCATAGCTGTTGGCAAGCGTCCAGTGGGCGTTGAAGGTGAAGTCGCCCATCCGTTTCTGCACCTGAAGCTGAAGCGAATCGTACTTGGTGCGCCCATCGGAGCGCGCTTCGGTGACACCGACAAAATCGGGATAGGGCCGCCGCGACTGGGCGAACGGAATCAGGCTTGGTACCGGCTTATTGATCCCGATGGTGTAATTCTGCCCGATGCCGCGCGAACCCACGTAAGACGATCGGAACCCCAGGTTGTGCCAATCGCGCTCGATCGAAAAATTGAACTGATGGATGGTGCCGTTGTCGGTCTGGATCGGATAGCCGGTGATGCTTTGGCTGGGAATCGCCGCCGAGGCCAGACTCACCGGGAAGGGATTGGGGAGCGTGAACAGCGCTCCACCCTCCGGCGCCAGCACATTCTGATAGTTTTCGGAAATCTGGAAAGGACCGCCGGTGAGAACGCGCTGGAAATAATCGAGCCGTTCGGTGTAGGTGCCATAGCCTCCGCGGAATACCAGCTTGTCGGTCAGGCGATAGGCGGCGGCCAGGCGGGGCCGGATGTTCCTCTTGTCGGGAACCGGCACCACCGGCCCCGAGCCGATCCTGATGGTGGTGGGGTAGAGCGGATGGATGCGGTTGCGGCCTTCCGGAGTCACATTCACGGTGTTGCTCGCGCGGTCCCAGTTGTACATCAGGCCGTCGGTGAACGTGGGCAGCGCGTAGTAGTCGTAGCGCACGCCATAGTCGAGCGTCAGCCTCTGCGTGATCTTGAACGTATCGGTGAAGAACAGCCCCCATTCCTTGTTTGTGCGTGTGCGATTGGTGAGCGGATCCAGCCGGGTGGAAGCTTGCGGGACCCCTAGCAGGAAATCGGCGTAGCCGAGAGTGGACCGGGTCATGGACCCGTTGAAATTGAAGATTCCGTAGGTTCCTTCGGGGATGGTTCCAGTGAAGGAGGAGAACGCGCGAAACTCGCCGCCGGCCTTCCAGACGTGCTTGCCCCTGGTCCAGGTCAGCGAATCCTCGAACGAGTATTCGTGGTTCTTTTCCCAGATGCCGCCGGCGATGGTGGAAAGCGCGGTCACGCCGGTGATGTTCATCGTGGGGAAGCCCTGCGCCTTATAGTTGCCCCGATTCACGCCTTGCAGGCCGATGGTGGATACCGCTTCGTCGCCCTGCAACGGACGCACGCCGCGGAACTCGTCGCCGTCGCGGCCGAGGTTCGGAAGAATGCCCATGCGGAACGTGTTGACCACCGTCGGACTAAAGACATGCGTGTCTGAAATGGCCCACTGCCGGTGGTCGCGCAGCCGCGTCCAGTTGAACTTCGGCAGGCTGCGGCTGAGGATGTAGGGAAACCGCCCGATCAGCCACCGCACGTAGAGCGTATTCTTCGACGAAATATTGTGATCGACGCGCACAAACGGCCAGTCCCCGCGATAGAAATCGTAGTGGAACGGGTGCACGAAGCTGAAATTGTTGTTGCTGAGCAGATTCTGATTGCCCAGATTCGGCTCTGGAATGAAGTTGTCCTGCGTTTTCGTCGCCACGCCGCTGATACGGCTGGCGGGAATGATATTGCCCGCAAACGGCGAACGGTTGCCCGCGGCGTCGGCGGCCGTCAGCGGGTCCTGCAGAATCTGGTTCGGCAGCGTGAATTGCGAAAAGTCGCCGCGGCGCATGGGCAGCGACGGTACCGTCGCCTGCACTAGCGATCCAAGCGGCATGCGATGAGCGAAATAGGACGCGTAGAAGAACGTCTTGTCCTTCCAGATGGGGCCGCTCGCTTCCACTTGAAATTCGTGCTGGATGAAGGGCGTCTTGCGCGGATCGAAGAAGTTGCGGGCGTTCAGCGCCGAGTTGATGTGCTTGTAGTAAGCCATCGCGTGAAACTGATTGGCCCCGCGCTTGGAAGTCATGTTGAAACTGGAAACGCGCGCGTTATCGGCCGTGTTGTTGGATGTGGCCACTTGCACGTCCTCGTAGAAGTTGACGTTGTTGGTGTTGCCGCCGTAGCGGTCGTTTTCAATCCCGTCAAAGCCCTGCGAGGTCTGAAGCGGCGCCTGGCCGGCGATGCGCACCTGCCATCCGGAACCCTGAATGCCCGGAATGGTTGAGAGAATGGCGTAGACCGAGGGGTAGGGCAGCACCTGCGGCGAATCTTTAATATTCTGCGACGACAAGCTGCCGCTGAGCATACCCGTTTCCGTATTGATGACGGCGGTGCCGGCTTCCACGGTGACGCTTTCCGATGTGGCGCCCACCTGGAAGACGATATCCATGCGGCGCACCTGCGAGGCGACCAGCAACAGATTTTCGGCGACGAACGACTTGAAGCCGGAGGCGTCGGCCTTGAGCCGGTAAGAACCGGGCTTCAGGTCCGCCATCTCGTAGTTGCCGTTGGTATCGGTTTGAACGGTGCGGGCGATGGTGTTGGTCGAGAGATCCCACACCGTCACTTCAACGTTCGGGACGACGGCCCCGCTGGGGTCCGTGACCACTCCGCGAATGGCGGAACGATCCGCCTGGCCGAACAGCCCAGGCATTAGAAACACGAATGCCAAACAAGAGAAAATGCGATTCATACCCTTCCCTTTTTCGCTGAACCGCGTCTGACTGAGACTGCGTCCGGGTGTTCTGCCCGTTTTGATCCACCGAGTATACACCACTCCTTCCGCCGATTCCGATGTGGTAATCTCTGGGTCAAATGCAACCGGGTAGAAGGGCATTCCTCCAGGCAGCGGGTGCCGGCGTTCTCAGCGCGACGCGCGCGTTGTCGAGTTCGCGCGTTCTGCGCAACATGGGGTCGGCGGGTCCGGGCCTGACCGCGCGTATCCGCGCCACACAAGCCGCGGGCAGGAAGTGGGATATCGTCGAATACTGCCATGAGAAGGGACTTGGCGCCGCGCATACCTCGGTGCCGTTGAACCTCGGTCCCCAGGAAGCGAAGCGGCTGCGCGAACAGATTCAGAAGTACGATATGCGGCTGACGGTGGGGTTGCGGACGCCGCGCTCGGACGCCGATCTGCCCGGCTATGAAACGTCGGTGAAGGCGCTCTCGGAGATGGACGGCCGCGTGGTGTGCGTTCACGAT
The DNA here is from genome assembly GCA_902826685.1 of uncultured Acidobacteriota bacterium. GTDB lineage: Bacteria > Acidobacteriota > Terriglobia > Bryobacterales > Bryobacteraceae > CADEFT01. Next base: position 90,877 of record CADEFT010000001.1, on the reverse strand, counting down.
CCGTTCTCCGGCCGGCGCTACGAGCAGTTCAAGAGCGCCGCGGAATTCCATCAGTTCGATGCCGCCTGCCGTGAGGCGGTGCGCCGCGCCGAGCCCATCCTGCGCAAGTATCGTGTGCCGCTGGCGATCGAGAATCACAAAGGTTGGCGCGCGCAGGAACTGGCCGATTGGGTCAGGTCCACCGGCAGCGAGTACGTGGGTGTCTGCCTCGACCTGGTGAACAACGTCTCCCTCATCGAAACGCCGATGCAGACCGTGGAGACGCTGGAGCCCTACACGATCTTTGTCAGCTTCAAAGACATCGGCGTCGATTTCTACGAGCACGGATTGCTGCTCTCGGAAGTGCCCTTCGGCGACGGCCACCTGGATCTGGAAGGCATCGTGGCGCGGATGCAGAAGCGGAATCCAAAGATGCTCTTCCAATTGGAAATGCTGACGCGCGATCCGCTGCAGGTCCCCATATTCACGGAAGGGTATTGGAAGGTCTACGACGAGAAAAGCCCCGTGCCGCCGCGCGACCTGGCGATGCTGGTGGAGTGGGTGCGCAAACATCCGCCGCGCAAGCCGCTGCCGCGCACGTCGGGTTTGACGCCGGAAGCGCAATTAGCGCTCGAGGACGATTTGAATCAGCGCTGCATCGACTATGCGCACGCCAGGCTGAACACGCTTTAAGCCTTCTTATCCAGAATCTCGCGGATGCGCGCGGCGATGATTAATTCCTCGCCGGCCTTCAGGTTGTAGGGGAACACGCCAAGCCCCTTCCACGGCGGATTAAAGCCGCGCATGTCGCTCGCCTCGATCGACGGGCTGCCTTTGCGCAGCAGTTCCACCATCCGGTCGAGCGAGACACCGAGCTTCGCCTCATCCCACTGCACGCTGAGCCTGGGCGAGTGCGAGAAGTCGTTGTTGGTGATGTATTCGGTCATCAGCGTGGGCACGCCTTTGAGCCGCGCGGCGCAGCGGTCGAGCATGGCGTGCCATTCCGCCCGCTCGGCCTTGTGATCGCGCTTGAAGGCGAGTTCCACGGCGGTGAGCAGGCCGACGATCTCTTCCTTGCCGGTCTTGGCGATGCGCCCGAAATAGTTATTGGGGGAAGAGTTGGCGTAGGCTTTGCGGATCCATTCCTTGCGCCCCATGAGCAGGCCGCTCGACTGCGGGCCACGCAGATTTTTGCCGCCTGAAAAGGCGACCATGTCGGCGCCCATCTTCACGAACTTCGACAGGTTTTCGATGGGTGGAAACTCCGCGGCGGCGTCGAGAATCAAAGGCACGCCGCCCGAGTGGGCGATGCGGATCGCCTCTTCCAGTTTCACCTTCGCGCCCAGCACGTGGTGGCTTTCGACGAATGCCACCGCGGCCGTATCGGGTCCAATGGCGGCCTTCATTTGAGCGGCGTCTTCCACCTCCACCAGCTTGACGCCCACCATGCGGAACGCGTGATCGTAGGAGGTGCGATGGCGCTTCTGAATCACGATGCGATTCTTCATTCCGCTCACATCGGGCAGGCGCGCCATCTTTTCTTTGTCGTCTCCGGCGGTGACGGCGCAGGTGGAAAGACACAACCCTGCCGAAGCGCCGCAGGTGACGAAGGCCGCCTCGGCGCCTGTGAGTTCGGCGAGGCGCACGCCGGCCTTTTCCTGCAGCTCATGAATCGGCACGAAGTTGTGCGAAGCCTCTTCCATGGCGCGCAGCACCTCGGGCGGCATCAGCGTGCCGCTCAAGGTGGTGATGGTGCCCACGGCGTTGATGAACGTGCGCACGCCCAGGCGTTGATAGACCGGCGCGACCTCGAAGCCGCTCCTGGCAGGTGCGGCTCCAAGGGAGACGGCCGCCGCGGGCGCGGCGGCGACGAATTTACGGCGAGTGGTTTTCGGCATGGCTTGTTTCTAAAACATATACTTTAGTGCCAATTGAATCTGGCGGTTGTCGGACCGTGTGCCGGTGACCCGCCCGAACGTTCCCGTTCCAAGCGTGCCGCCGGGCTGGCCGAATTGCGGTGTGTTGAAGGCGTTGAACAGTTCCGTGCGGAACAGCAGCGAGTGCGCCTCTCTCCAGGGCATGGCGAACGACTTCGAGAAGGAAAGATCGAAGGTGTGAAGACCCGGACCGACCACGGCGTTGCGCGGCGCGGATCCAAACTCGCCGGTGCTGCGCGAGAAAGCGGCCGTATCGAACCACAGGAACGGATCGCGCGAATCCAGGTGAGGCGAACGGCCGGCCACGGCGTGCGGCCGGGACCATCCGGCAAACTCCACGTTCTGCGTGTCGCCGCTTTGGACGATGTTGAACGGCGATCCGCTTTGCAGCGTCACGATCCCGCCGGTCTGCCACCCGCCCAGCACGGCCTTGGCGATGCCGTTGAGACGCCCAGTGCCTGGCAGATCCCATACGTAGCCGATCACCAGCCGATGGCGCATGTCGTTGATGCTATCGGCCCGCTCGGCGCGCCCGCGATTGCGCGGATTCTGGCAGCCGCAGCCGCCGCGATTGATGGTCTGCGCCGTATCGTCGATGAAGTGGCTCCAGGCATAAGACGTGGTTACGCTGAGCCCGCCGGAAAAGCGGCGTTCGAATCGCGCCTGCAGCGAGTGGAAGATCGAATTACCGTCGGCCACCATCATGCGGATGCGGTTGAACTGAGGGAAAGGCCTCCGCGATTGATTGAACGGCACAAGGCTGGGCGCCGGATTGTTGAAGTGATTCAGGCTCGTATCCATGAACGTGCCCTTGCTCGCCACCCAGCCCACTTCCAATACGTCGTTGGCGCCAAGCTGGCGCGACGCATGCAGATTGTAGTTCTGCACATAGGCGTTGCGCCGCTTGCGATCTTCGGGCAGCGTGACGACGTTGAAAATCGGATTAGCGGGGAACAACTCGCGCGGCACCGGATTCTGAATCGAAGCCCGCGGGTTCAGCGCATCGTTGACGATGGTGAGGCTCGCGCCGGCGCCGGGGTTCAGTTGCAGGATGTTGATGTTGTCGAAATGCGCCGAGGTATAGAAGATGCCGTAGCCGCCGCGCAGCACCATGCGGTCGCTCACGCGGTAGGCGAAGCCGAGCCGCGGACTGATGTAGTGATACTCGTTCTTCCAAAGATCCGCTCGCTGACCCGCTTCCGGGTAAAGCACCGGGCCGCTCGGATTGAGGTCGAACCGCAGGGTGCGGCTCACGTTGTTCAACTCCTTCGGCAGGCCAAACAGGTCGTAGCGAGCGCCCAGGTTTAGCGTGAGCTTGGGTGAAACCTTCCAGTCGTCCTGGAAATAGCCGCCCCAGCGCCACTGGCGTACCTTCGAGAGCGGCACGCCTTCCGGAGTCAGAATCGTGCGCGGGAAGCCGAGCATGTAAGAGGCGACCGAGTTGGCGGCGATATCGCGCGTGAAAGCCATGTTCGAGAACGGCCAGTTGTTGGTGGTGGCATCGTCCATGTGATAGCGGACGTCGCCGCCGAACTTCAGCGCGTGCGCGCCGCGGAACAGGCTGACGTTATCCACCCATTGAAACGTCCGGCTGTTGTCCAGATTGGAGGAGGCCTGGCTGTCGCCCATACCCATGAAGCCTTCGATACCGATGACGGGGAAGCCCTGCTCGTCCGGGCGAAGCTCGCGCCCATCGGGTCCGCCCACCTTCAACCCGCGGATGCCCAGCGATTCGATGGTGAAGTTCGATCCCTGCCGGTGGCTGAGCTTCCGGATGTTGCCCAGGTGGTAGCCGAAGCGGAATTCGTTCAGCAGCGTGGGGCGGATGGTTCGCACGTACTGCAGGCCGAGGCTCGAGTTCGGGAACGTGGCGTCGTAGGTGAAGTTGGGGTTCAACTCGGCGTTCGGGAAACTGCGCCCGGCATAAATGTAATGGAATGCCAGTTGATCCTTCGACGTCAGCGCGTGATCGACGCGGCCGAGCACCTGGTTGATGTCGGTAACGTCGCGTGTGACGCCGGCGAAGTTGACCGCGCCCGCGATGTTCGGCAGCGGCATGTACTGGTTGATGAGGTTTACCGAAACCGGATTCAGGCGGTTCTGGGGAATGATGTTGTTGGCGAAGGGCTGGCCGTTGAGCGGATCGATGACCGGAGCCAGGCCGGAAAAGTCGCCGCGGCGCTGCGCCTCCGGCGGTACGATGTTGGTGCCCGCCCGCTCGATCAGCGAACGCTGCCCTTCATAGCCCACCATGAAGAACGTCCTGTCGCGCCGCACCGGTCCGGCGAGCACGGCGCCGAACTGGTTGCGGCGAAGAACGTCCTTGATGAGCGGCTGGGGCCGGAAGTAGCCGCGCGCATCCAGCTTGTCGTTGCGCAGAAACTCAAACAGGGAGCCGTGGAAGCGATTCGTTCCCGAACGCAACTGGACGTTGATATTGGCGCCGGCGTTGCCGCCGTATTCGGCCGAGTAGTTCGAGCTTTGCACTTTGAATTCTTCGATGGCATCGACTGAAGGATAGAAATTCACGAAGTTGGCGCGATTGTTGACCGCCGTGATGCCGTTGATGTTGACCTGCATCCAAATGTCGCGCGTGCCGTTGGCGAGCACGCGAGTGCGCTGGCCGTTGGCTTCTTCCTGAACCACCACGCCGGGCGTAAGCGTGGAAAGCTGCAGGAAATTCCGCCCGTTCAGCGGCAGGTTGACGACACGTTCCCGCGCCACCACTTCGCCGAGCACGGCATTCTCGGTCTGTAGAATCGGAGCGGCGGAGGTGACTTCGACCGTTTCCTGCACCTGGCCGACCTGCAGCTTCACGTCGATGCGCGCCAGTTGCGAGATTTGCAGCACGATGCCGCTGTGGCGTTCGGTGCGAAAGCCGTTGGCCTTGACCTCCACCACGTAATCGCCGGGTTTCAGGTAGCGCACTTCAAACGCCCCGTCGGCTTTGCTCAAGACGGCGCGAGTGAGACCGGTGGAGGGTTGGGTGATGGTGACCTCGGCTCCGGTGATGACGGCTCCCGCCGGATCGGTGACGGTGCCAAGGATTCCTGTGTCGAGAGATTGGGCCGACGCGAATGCGGCGGAAAGAGCGAACAGCGCGGTGAACTTCATTTGACCTCCCTGATGTTCCGAACACATCGGGCGGCGGACCGGGCCAGCCTTCGAAACCCTACACTATATCCAAATCTGGGGGGCTAGCAACAGGCCGGGGATTGGAGTAGGCTCGCGAGGATGCGAATCCTGACGGTCACAGTCGTCCTCCTGGGCGGGCTTCTCACCGCCGCCCGCGCAGCCACTCTGACGGGCATCGTCATTCACGGCGCAAGCTCCACTGGCGCCGCCACCGGCCCGGTCTGGAATACCTGGGGAGGCTTTGAAGCCTCGGCGGTGCCGAACATTTACGCCGACGCGGGGGCAGGCATCCTCAATCCGGGCAACGGCCCGTCGAACGCCTTGAATTTCGCTCTCAACCTCGGAACCAACGTGATCGGCTATTGCATTCAGCCCTCCACCTTGGCTCCCTTCTGGACCCTCGACCTGTTTTTCGAAGGATCGGTGACGCCTGGAATCTCGGCGCTGGTGGCTTCGGGCGTTTCGACTCCGGCGGCCAATTCCGCGCAAACCTACCGGTTGGACGGCCAGGCGCTCGTTCCCGGCGCCGGCTCACTTACGACGGTGGTGGGCGGCTTCAAGATCACGCTGTTGCAGTTCACGATGACCGGACTTCCAAGCAAGGGCTTCGACGCGGTGCAGAATTTCGACAACACGCCAGGCGGCGGGGACGACACGCAAGGTCCGTTCCTGCTGCAAGTGGAGGCGGTACCGGAGCCCGCGGTGTCCTTCCTCACCGCGCTCGGCCTCGCCGCCGCGTTCACCGCCCGCCGCCGCTTGGAACGCCGGTAGCGAACTGAAGTAAACTCACAGGCGGCGCCCGGGTAAACGGGCTTTCCTGGAGGTCTTTCATGATCCGCTCCGTCGCGGTCCTTTGCGTCCTGGTAGCAGGCGCGGCCCGCGCCCAAAACATCACGGGCGCGATTCTGGGCACCGTCACCGATCCGGCAAGCGCATCCGTCTCCGGCGCTTCCATCGAGGTGCTGCATGTCGAAACCGGCCAGGCGGCGCGAGTCACCGCGGACGCTTCGGGCTTCTATCAGGTGAACTATCTGCGTCCGGGGACGTATCGCGTCTCGGCGTCGATGCGCGGCTTCCGCACGGCTGTGCGCGAGCGGTTGAGCCTGGCTGTCGAAGGCCGGCTGCGCATCGATTTTCAACTGGAGCTGGGCGACACGGCCACCAGCCTGACGGTGACGGGCGAGACGCCGCTGGTGGAATCGGAAACGGCGTCGCTCGGGCAGGTGGTGAGCACGCGCGCCGTCGAGGAGTTGCCCATCCGCGGGCGCAACATCTTCGACCTGGTGGGATTGACGGCGGGCGTGCAGGTGAATCCGCGAGCCATCGGCAGCACGGCCTCCACTGGCGACGTGAGTGCGCCGCTGTTCGTTCTCTCCGATATTTCGATCAACGGCGGCCGGTTTCGCACCAACGATTACCTGGTGGACGGCGTGTCGATCATGCTGCCGGAGAACAACAACTTCGCCATCTCGCCCACGCCGGACGGCACACAGGAATTCAAGGTTCTCACCAACAGCTTCGGCCCGCAGTTTGGCCGCAGCGGCGGCGGTGTGATCAACGTCATCACCAAGGGCGGCTCCAACGAGTTTCACGGCTCGGCGTTCTGGTTCTTCCGCAATGACCGCCTGCGGGCGAATAACTTCTTCTCAAACGCCCGTAACCAGGCGCGGCCGGTTTCGCACTTCAACATGTTTGGCGGTTCCGTAGGCGGGCCGGTGATCAGGAACAAGACTTTCTTCTTCGCCGATTACCAGGGGCATCGCGAGGACATCGCCGGTGGCGCGGGCATTCTCAACGTGCCGACGGCCGCCGAAAAGCAGGGCGATTTCTCGGCGCGGCGCAATCAGGCGGGGGCCGCAGTGACCATCTACAATCCGTTCACCACTCGCGCCATCGCCGGCGGTTTTGAGCGCGATCCGTTCCCCGGTAACGTGATTCCCGCGGCCATGCAGAGCCGCGTGGCGCGGCGGCTGCTCGAATACATGCCGGCACCGAACCAGCCCGGCCAGGGTCCGGCGGGCATCAACAATTACTCCTGGAGTCCGGCCAGCTTCGTCAACAGCAATCAATGGTCGGCGCGCGTGGATCATCGCTTCAGCGACAAATACAACCTGTTCGCGCGTTTGAGCCGCAACACGGGCGACACCGGGCAATCGGGCCCGTTCAATTCCATCGCCGACACGGTTCTTGGCACCACCGTCAGCCACGCGCTGACCGGCGTGATCAATCTCACCTCGACGCTATCGGCGTCGCGCATCCTGAACCTGCGCCTGGGCGCGGTGCGGCGTTTCGAAGGGCGCCTCCCGCGCTCCTCTGGAAAGGTGAACCTCACCGATCTCGGCTTTCCGGCAAGCATCGCCGCCGCCGCGCAGGAACAGATCTTCCCGACAATCGGCATCGCCAATTTCACCGGCCTGGGCGCCGCCGCGGGCGACCGGATCCGCCGCGGCAACGATATCTACACGGTGGTGGCCGAGCAAACGCAATATCGCGGGCGCCACACGATCGTCTATGGCGCGGATCTAAGGATGTATAACCAGACGCCGTTTCAAGCCGGGTCGCCGGCGGGCAATTACAGCTTCGGGCTCGCCCAGACCCAAGGTCCGGATCCGCTGCGCGCGTCTCTGACATCGGGCGATGGACTGGCATCGCTGCTCACGGGTTTCGGCAGCGGGTCCATTAACGCGGTGCCCGCGGGCGCCATCCGCAATCTTTACTATTCGTTCTTCTTCAATGACGATATCCGGCTGGGGCGGCTTACCATCAACGCCGGGCTGCGCTGGGAGTATGAGCAGCCGCGCACCGAACGCTACAACCGGTTAGGCACGTTCGACTTCGATTCCGCGTTTCCGATCGCGGTGCCGCTGCGTCCCGATCTTCGCGGCGTGCTGCGGCTGGCCGGGCAGGATGGGCAACCGCGCGGGCAGTTCGATCCCACTTACCGTAACTTCGGTCCGCGCCTGGGGATGGCGTACCGGTTGAACGACCGCACGGTGCTGCGTGCCGGCTACGGCCTCTTCCACGCCCCGCGATTCGGAACCACGGGTGCGCAGAACTTCGGCATGCCGGGGGCGCAGGTTACGACGCCCTGGGTTTCAAGCCTGGACGGAGTGACTCCGGTCAACCTGATTGATAACCCCTATCCAACGGGACTGCTGCAAGCCCCCAACACGCCGGTATACCGCACCCAGTTGGGCCTGGGTCTGCTGGCGATGGATCGCGGCAATAAGTCGAACATCTATAACCAGCAATGGAACCTCACCGTACAGCGCCAGCTTCCGGGCCAATGGCTGGTGGAGGCGGGTTATGCCGGCAACAAAGGCACCCGTATTCCAGTATCGGGTAACTGGAATCAAATCCATCCGCAGTATCAGGCCCTGGGCGCGGGGCTGAACGCACTGGTACAGAATCCGTTCTTCGGTATCGCCGACGTCGGCATTCTGGCGCAGCCGACGGTGGCGCGATCGCAGCTTCTGCGTCCGTATCCCCAGTACACTTCGGTGAATACGGCATCGCCGGCGGTGGCGCAGAACATGGGCTCGTCCTCTTATCATTCGATGGTGCTGCGAACGGAGAAGCGCTTCGCCCGCGGATACCAGTTGTTGGTGACTTACACGAATTCGAAACTCATCGACAACGGCAGCGGACGCATTTTCGGCGAGTCGGCGTTTGTGCCGCCGGTTCAGAACATCTATAACCTCGCCGCCGAACGGAGTCTTTCCGAAGGCGACGTGTCGCAGCGGCTGGTCGTCGCGCACACCGTGGCGCTTCCTTTCGGGAAGCGGGTGAAGTGGCTGCTCGGCGGCTGGTCGGCCACCGGGAATTTCACCTGGAACGCGGGCTTCCCGCTGGCGCTGACATCCTCGGGCAACAGCGGCGTGGGCAGCGACGTTCTACGGCCCAACAACACCGGCCAATCGGCGAAATTGACCGGCGCGCCGCAGACGCGGCTCAACCGCTGGTTCGACGTGTCGCGCTTCACCGTTCCCGATCCGTTCACGTTCGGTAACACCTCGCGTACGCTGCCGGACGTGCGCGGGCCCAGCCGCATCAACTACGACGCGGCGCTGCAGAAATCGTTCCCGGTGTTTGAGCGCGTATCGGCGCTGTTCCGCGCCGAAGTGTTCAACCTCACCAATACGCCCTATTTCTTCACACCCGGCGAGGCTTTGGGATCGACGACGTTTGGCGTCATCAACGCGGCCACCGGCGAACGGCAGTTCCAGTTTTCGCTCAAGCTTCTTTTCTGAATATGCCAATTGCTTTCCTGTTAGCGGCGGCGTTGGCCGCCCAAGTGCCAGATGCGCGCCATCTTTCTAACGGCCGCCTGATTCCAGACGAAGGATATTCCGATCAGCCGTATATCGCCAAGGCCAGCGATGGCGCCTGGGTTTGCGTGATCACCACCGGGCCCGGGCAGGAAGGCGCGGGCGGCCAGCACGTGGTTTCGATGCGCAGCGTGGACCAGGGCCGGATGTGGTCGGCGCCCGTGGACGTGGAGCCTTCGAGCGGGCCCGAAGCCTCCTATGCCGTGGTGCTGAAGGTTCCTTACGGCAGGCTTTACGTTTTCTACAATCACAACACCGACAACACACGGCAGATCATCGGCGACAAGCCAGCGTATGCGGATGGGTGGGTACGCCGCGTCGATAGCCAGGGCCATTTCGTATTCAAGTACAGCGACGACGACGGACGCACCTGGTCGGCCCAGCGGTTCGAGATTCCGCAGCGCGATTTCGCGATCGACAAGCGCAATCCGTACGGCGGCAAGATCAAGTTCTTCTGGACGGTGGGCAAGGCGTTTCTGCACAAAGGCGCCGGATACGTGCCGCTGCACAAGGTGGGCGGCTTCGGCGAAGGGTTTTTCACTTCGAGCGAAGGCGTGCTGCTGCGCAGCGCCAATATCGCCACCGAACGCGATGCCTCTAAGTTGACCTGGGAGACGCTGCCCGATGGAGACATAGGCATCCGCACGCCGGCCGATGGCGGCGGTCCCATCGCCGAGGAGCATAGCTTCGCGGAGTTGAGCGACGGCTCCCTGTTCTGCGTCTTCCGCACCATCGACGGGCATTCCGCGTTCACCTACAGCCGCGACGGAGGCCGCACCTGGGAGCCCTCGCAGTACATGCGCTACGACGACGGCCGGCTGATGAAACATCCGCGTGCGGCCAACTTCGCCTGGCGCGCCATCAATGGCAAGTTCCTGTACTGGTTTCACAATCACGGCGGCCGCTTCATTCGCGAGCATCCACGGCGCCGCACCATCGCGTATGAAGATCGCAATCCGGTGTGGCTGGTGGGCGGCGTCGAGACGGATTCGCCCAAAGGCAAGGTGATCCGATGGTCGCAGCCGGAGATTGCGCTCTATGACGACGATCCGATGATGCGCATGAGCTATCCGGATCTGGTGGAGGCGGACGGCAAGTATTTCCTCACGGAGACACAGAAGGAGATTGCGCGTCTGCATGAGATCGACGGGAAGCTGCTGGAGGGGCTATGGGGGCAGTTTGAGAACCGCGGCGCGGCTACCGAGGGTCTGCTGCTCGATGCCAAGGGCCCGAAGGAAGTGGAAGCGCCCAAGCTGCCCGCGTTCCTGAGGCGGGCGCGCGGCGGCCATGGCACCGATGATCTGCGCACCGGTTTCACGATCGATCTTTGGTTGAACCTGGCTTCGCCCGCCGCCGGACAGACCCTGCTCGACAATCGCACGGCGGAGGGTGTGGGGCTGCTGATCCAGACCACCGGCAACGGCGCCGTCGGGATCGCGCTCAACGACGGGCGCACCGAAAGCCTCTGGACATCCGACCCCGGAATGCTGCGCGCCGGAGTGAGGCATCATCTGGCGGCGATCGTGGATGGCGGACCCAAGATCGTCAGCTTTGTCATCGATGGCAAGTTCAACGACGGCGGCAACGACCGTCAGTTCGGCTGGGGCCGCTACAACCCGAATCTACGCTCGGGCGAAGGCGGCGCGAAGCTGCGGATTGGTGCGGGCGTGGACCGCGTCCGTGTTTACTCGCGCGCGCTGCGGGTATCGGAAGCGATCGGAAACTGGCGCGCGCGGTAGGCCGCTACTCGCAGCGCAAGGAAGCCACCGGATCCACTCGCGTGGCACGGCGCACCGGTTCGAATGTCGCGAGCAAGCCCGCCAGGGCCAGAATGAGAACCACGGCGGCGATACTCCACGGATCGGCTGGGCTTAAGCCCGCCACCAGAAACATAGCCAGCGGTCTGGCGGCGAACAGGGCCAGGACCAATCCCACCGCGGCACCGGCCGCCAGCACACGCGCCGAGTCAAACAGCACCAGCCGCGCGATGCTGGCGCGGGTGGCGCCGATCGCGATCCGCACGCCGATCTCGCGGGTGCGGCGGGCGACCGAATAGGCCGTGACGCCAAAGATGCCCACCGCGGCCAGCAGCAAGCCCAGCAATCCAACCGAGCCCATGAGGGCGGCGCCAATGCGGCTCGGCAGAAACGCCAGGCCGATGCTGGCATACATGGTGTTCACTTCCAGACCCGTCGAAGGTTCCACGCGGCGCAACGCCTCCCGCACGGCCGCCAGTTGGGTGGTGGGCGGCGTGGCCGATCGCAGCACGAACTGGATCCGGCTCGCGTTCCGCACCGATTGCTCGAGCGGCTGATAAAGCTGAGGCTTGTCGTCCTCGCCGATGGTCATGTTCTTGGTGGGCGGCACCACCGCGGCGATCTGATAAACCTGCGGCTGATCGCCCCAGCGGAAGCTTGCGCCGATGGCGTTGCGGCCGTCCAGGTAACGGTCCACGAACGTCTTGTTCACGATCACCATGCTGGCGGCGCCGGCCCGGTCGTTGACGGTGAAATCGCGGCCGGAGAGGATGGGAATATCCATGGCGCGGAAAAAGTGCGGCGAAACGGCGTTCCAATGAAAACGGGCGTCCTTCTTCTCGCCGGATTCGAGGAAAGACAGCGTGGCCGATTGCGTGGCGCCATCGGTGAACGGAATGATGGCCGCGGCGGCGGCAATTTCGATGCCGGGTAGCGCCCGCAATTGCTCCAACGCGCGGGTCACGTAGATTTCGCGGCTCACGCTCCGCTCGCCCAACAGGTGCGCCTCGGCGCGAATGGTGCGGTGGATATCGAAGCCGGGACTCATCGATCCCGTCAGCAGCAGGTTGCGCAGGAACAGAACGCCGGTCAATAGCACGATGACGGCGATGGCCACCTGAGCCGCCACCAGCAGGCGGCGCAAGCGCTGGCGCCGTGCCTTCCGCAGTCCGGAAGCGAGCGAATCCCGCACCGTCTGCCACGCCGGCAGCAGCCCGCAGATCACCGTGGAACCGATGCCGAGTAGAGCGGCGTAGACCGCCACCCGCCAATCCGGGTCGATGCGCAGGTGTACCGGAACGGGTAGCGGCAGTGGAATGCTGGCGAGCAGGCGCGCCGCCACAAATGCGAGCAGCAGGCCGCCAATGGCGCCGGCAATCGAGAGCAGCAGGCTTTCCGCCAGCAATTGCTGCAGCAGCCGTCCGCGGCTGGCTCCAATGGAGAGGCGAATCGCAATCTCCTGCCGCCGCGCCGAAGCGCGCGCCAGTTGCAGGCTGGCGACGTTGACGCAGGCGATCAGAAACACCAGTCCCACCAGAACGAGCAGCACCAGGAAGAACAGGTTGATGGGCGTACCTTCCTTGTCCGGCCGCAACCGCGCCAGTCCCGCCAGCGGAACGATCTGTTGACGTTTGGCGTACTGGAAATAGCGTTCGGGCATCGCGCGATCCAGGCGTTCGCCCAGGACCTCGAAAGCCGCCCGCGCCTCGGGCAGCGTCATGCCGGGTTTCAACCTGGCGTATACGGCCAGAATCGCGTCGCGAGGAGCGGGCATGTACAAGGCCGGTGCGAGCCCCATGCCAAGCAACGTGCGATGCGATTCCGGCAGCACGCCAAGCACCGTGTAGCTGCGTCCGTTCAAGTTGATGGCGCGGCCCACGATCGCCGGGTCCCCGCCCAACTGCTGGAGCCAGAAACGGTGGTGCAGAACCGCGACCTCCGGAGGGTCATCGGCATTCCAGCCCCGGCCGAGCGCCAGAGGAACGCCCAGCGCGGTGAAAAAATTTGGCGTGGCATGAATCGCGAACATAGGCCGCGTCTCACGGCCGTCGTTCCAGTTCACATGAGTTTCGCTTTGACCGGCGATATCCTGCATCAAGCCGCTACCTGAAGCCAGATCGATGGCTTCGGGCTTGGCGTGGCTGTTGCCGCCCAGGCGCACCGAGACCACCGACTCCGGTTCGCGCACCGAAGGCTCACTGAGCAGAAACTCCACGGCGATAGAGAACATCGCGGTGTTCACCCCAATGCCGAGTCCGAGCGAAAGCAGCGCGCTCAGCAGGAACGCCGGACTCCCGCTCAGCGTACGGAAGGCATAGGCGACGTCGCGCCACAGATTCTCGACCGGGTTGAAGCGCCACAGGTCGTAGGCTTGCTCCCTAATGATCGCGCCGTTGCCGAGCGGTATGGGATTGCCATGTGCCGCCGCCATCTCGCGATGAAACGCCAGTTCGGCTTCGAGATCGGCGTCCAGACGGCGCCGGCGGAAAAGTTTCAACCAGAATCGGCGCATGGGTTCACCTCGCCAGAACGCGATCGACCGCCATCGAAAGGCGGCTCCAGCTTTCCTGCTGTTCGGTCATCAGCTTGCGGCCCTGCCGCGTCAGCGAATAGAACTTCGCCTTGCGGTTGTTCTCCGACAGGCCCCACCTGGCGGCGATAGCGCCATCGAGTTCCAGCCGGTAGAGCGCCGGGTAGAGCGAGCCTTCCTCCACGCGCAGCACTTCATCCGACAGCAGGTGGATCACCTGCGCGATCGCGTAACCGTGCTGTTCGCCCCGCTGCAGTGCGTGCAGGATCAGCAGGTCGAGCGTACCTTGCAAAAGGGCGGGCGTGGGCGATTTGGCCACCGAATGCTCCTATGACGATCTAGGGGAAGTATGCACTCTCTTCCCTCGATTGTCAAGGGGAGCGGGTGTATGCTGTAGAGCGCTATGCTCAGCCGCCGCAGTTTACTTGCTTCCGCCGCCTTCGCCGCCACCGGCCAATCGAAAGCGCCGGTGGTGAACGCCGCCGAGCATGCCTGGGCTGCGCCGGGAACCCGCTTTCCCATGACCGCGGCCACCGCCGTCTGTCCCACGAATCTGCCCCGGCACGAATACTCGGCCGAATACCTGCTGTCGGAGATGCGGACGTATTCGGTCGATCACGTGGTGATCTCGCATGTCTGCTATTACGGCCGCGACAATTCGTATGCCTCGCATTGCGTGAAGACCTATCCCGGCAAGTTTGCCGCCATCGGCCTGCTGGTGGGCCACCGCCTGCATGACCCCGCCGATAAAGAGAATCCATCGCGCCTGAAACGGTTGATGGAAGAGGATGGGCTGGTGGGCCTCCGCCTCAGCCCGCTTTACAACCGCGATGTGGTCTGGTTGAACGATCCGGTGTGCTACCCGCTTTGGAAGATGGCGGAAACGCTGGGGGCGGCCTTCAACATCTTTCTCGCGCCGCACCAGGTGCGACAGGTGGGCGATATGGCGGCACGCTTTCCCGGCGTCAACATCGTGATCGACCACATCGCCATGATCGACATTGCGGCGCCGGACTCGGCCGGGTTCGGACCGCTTCTCGATCTGGCCCGCTATCCGAACGTGTATATCCGCACCTCGCTCCACAATCCGTCGAAGACCAGGCAGATGCCGTATCGCGACGTGTGGCCGTTTCTGGAAAGGCTTTACGACCGCTACGGGCCGAAGCGGCTGATCTGGGCCAATTTCTACGAGTACGTGATCATGAAGGACATCATTCCCTTCTTCAAGCCCGAGGACAAGGAATGGATCTTAGGACGAACCGCGCACCGGCTGTACCGGTTCCGGACCTGAGGACTCGCACTACGCTGGGCGACTAAAAAGCCAAAGCTGTCCTGCACGCCCCGCCTTCCCTTAGACGATGCCGAGTTGACGAGCCCGGATGGCTGCTTGCGTGCGATCACGGACTTCGAGCTTGGTCAGGATGTTCGTCACGTGGTTCTTGACGGTGCCTTCGGCGAGCCCGACCCGGTCGGCAATCTCCTTGTTTGACGCCCCATTGCCGAGCAGGACAAGAATCTCGCGTTCACGAGGCGAGACTGGAAGCACGAGCGCCTCCGCCTTTGGGCCGCCCGACTCCATGAGTCTCGCGAAGGCGGCCACGACGCGCCCTGTGACTGTGCTCTGCAAGAACGACTCTCCCCGCGTTGCGGCGTGAATCGCAGAGACCAACGTTTCCGAGGTCACATCCTTCAATAAATAGCCCGCCGCGCCAGCCCGCAACGCGCCGAAAAGATTCGCATCGTCATCGAAGGTGGTGAGAACCAGCACCGGAATCTCCGGCCAGCGTTCGCGGATGCGGGTAGTTGCCTGAATCCCATCTCCCTTGGGCATCCGCAGGTCCATCAGCACCACGGCCGGTTGCAGTTTCTCGACCAAGGCGACGGCTTCGTCGCCGCCATCCGCTTCCCCAACCACTTCCATGTCCGGTCTTACTGACAGTATCGTGCGGAGTCCCTCGCGAAACAGCGCCTGATCGTCGGCAATTACGATGCGGGTTGCGTGGGCAGTTCCAGGCATAATGTAAAGCCCCTCCCCGGCGCGGAATGGTGCGTTGCGCTGCCGTTTAACTGCTCCGCTCGTTCGCGTATGCCCTGCAAGCCGAAGCCTCCTCCGGCTGCGTCATCCCCGGCCCCTTTCCCGTCGTCTTGAACTTGCAATCGCACACGCCCATTCTCGAGGAAAATGAGCGCAACCACAACGGTCGTGGCGCCGGCGTGTTTCCGGACGTTGGTGAGGGCCTCGAGAGTCGTACGGTGCAGCGCCAGTGCAACTGCCCAACTGACCGGGCGTGGCTGTCCCGAGGCAGTGAACGTCGCGCGGAAGCTCTCATCCCGCACCGCATCGACGATGGAGGCAATCTGCCCGGCTACACTCGCCACAGGCGCGTCGTCTCGCAGTGCCCTGACGGACTGGCGCAAGGCGGTAAGGCCGTCCCTGGCAAGCGTCTGCGCCCGTGTCACGCCCAGCATCGCGCGATTCGGCTCGACGCCCATCACCGCTCGCGCGGCTTCGAGCTGTACATGGATGACCGTCAGGTAATGGCCAAGGGTGTCGTGAATCTCACGAGCCATGCGGCTGCGCTCGTTCGCCGCCGTCAGTGCCGCCACATCGGCGGCAAGGATCTCGGCCCGCCGGCGCGCCTCCCGCTCGCGATGCGCGACACCAACGTAGACGATCACGAATACTACGGCAGCCGTGGCCTGCGCGATATTCCGTAGCCAGTGGGGCCACTCAGGCACCCATGACAGGTTTCCACTCACGCCGGCGATCACAAGAAGGCACATCGCCGCGGCAAGCACTCGTGGCAGCAGGATGACCGCCTGCGCGGCGAGCGGCAGGAGAATCAGCGGAAGGCCGCCGCCCCAGGCGAGTGTGTTGATGCGCATGCCGATCCCAAACTCGATAAGAAGGTAGGCCAGCGAGAGGAACAGGTTGCCGCGCCGGACAGCGTAGTCGAAACCCCAGATTCCCAGCGCCAGATACAACCCACTGAAGGGTAACAGTTGCGTCCAGGAGACTTGAGGCATCCAGGACGCCCGGGGAGTTAACGCAATGAGCGTGAAATACGCAGCAACTACGACGGACACGAAGGTGCGATAGCCTGCGATGCCATCTCCAGCCGGCGACTTGAACAGGCGACCCGTCACAAGTGCAGTATCCGCCGGTGGCCCGCCACCGGACAAGGCACCGTGACCATTTCGTGACCTTTGGCACATGTGCTTTGCGGGGCCTCGCTGCTACGCTCGGTGAGAAAGCAGGGCGCACGGAGCCGCAGTTTGTTCCGCGGTTCCGCACGCGAGATAACGATGAGACGATTTCTTGTTCATGCTATTGCAATCGCGTTGCCTTCCATGGCTCCTGCCGGCGCCGCCGAGCGAGACGCGCGCTTCCCACTGGAGTCTGGCCAAGGCCTCCGGCTGCACAATGTTGCCGTCGAAGCTGCCGTCCTCGCGGGCAGGAAGGGGATCAAGGTCACGTTGACCGGCGAGACCGTGCGCCGGTTCCAGGGCATGAGCGCCAAGGAAGCCGACGACGTACAAGCGCGCGCCGGCCAATACGCCATCGTTGAAGGTATTGAGTTCTCCGATGGCGTCATCTCGGCCGAGATTGCCGGCGCCCCGTCACCGG
This sequence comes from uncultured Acidobacteriota bacterium, assembly GCA_902826685.1. Classification (GTDB taxonomy): domain Bacteria; phylum Acidobacteriota; class Terriglobia; order Bryobacterales; family Bryobacteraceae; genus CADEFT01. The sequence continues at coordinate 73,583 of CADEFT010000001.1, read as the reverse complement.
GCGCCCCTGCCGCCGCCCGCGGCTTTGTGGGGATTGGCTTCAGACTGCGAGACGGAGCGTATGAACTGTTCAACCTGCGTCTGACCAACGGCCGGGCCGAAGAACAGGAGCGGCGGAATCACGCCACGCAGTACTCCTCCCTTCCGGACTGGCCGTGGTTCCGGCTGCGAAACGAGACTCCGTCAAGGTACGAGTCTTATGTCGACCTTCAGCCGAACGTTTGGACCAAAGTCAGAATTGACGTGCGCGGGGAACGCGCCCGCCTTTACGTCCAAGACCAGGTTCAGCCGGCATTGATCGTCAATGACCTGAAGTCTGGCGCAAAACGCAGTGGGAAGATTGCGCTCTGGGTCAACTACGGCTCTGTGGCGCACTTCCGGAATCTAAAGGTGAGGCACGCGCAGTAGTCAGACCGCAAACCGGAAGGACAACCATGCTCTGTAACAGTAACTTCTACCTGGCCGCCGCACTGATGCTTCTTTCTGCCAATGCATTGGCCCAAACGAAACGCTACCCGCTGCAATCGACCAAAGGTCTTCGCCTCGTCAATGCCAGCGCTGAACCGGCGGCGCTTAATGGCAAGAAGGGCTTGCGGGTAACTCTTTCGCCGGAGGCAGAGTCTTCTGCGTCGCAAACGGCGGCCCAACGCGTGACAGGTGAGGCCTTCGTCGTGATTGAGGGGTTCGAGTTCGGCGACGGTGTCATCGAAGCTGAGATCGCGGGCGCACCGTCGCCCGGCGCGCCACCGGCATCCCGTGGATTCGTCGGCATCGCCTTTCGGATACAAAGCGACCTGCGGACATTGGAGTCATTCTATTTGAGGCCTACCAACGGCCGCGCCGACGACCAGGAGCGGCGGAACCACACGGTACAGTACGCGTCAAGCCCCGACTGGCCGTTCTTCCGAACGCGAAAAGAGACGCCATCGAAATACGAGGCGTACGTCGACGCTCAGCCATCGGTGTGGACGAAGGTTAGGATCGAGGTACGGGGCTCACATGCGCGTCTCTACGTACATGGTCAGGAACAGCCGACGCTGATCGTCAACGACCTCAAGCTTGGCGCCCATGCCAAGGGTGCGATTGCGCTCTCGCCCGGTCCGAATTCGATCACTTATTTCCGCAATTTGACGGTAGCGCCGGCGCCTCTCGACAAAACACGATGATCTCCGCCGTACCCTTTGCCCGCTAGACTTACCGATTCCTTACCAAACCCTTACGCTTCCCTCCCTGGACATTGCGTCCGGCCGTCGTAGGCTGGAAAAAGGAGAATCCAACCTTGAACGGCGCGCGCGCGAAGGCGAAGACAGGACGAAATATCCGCACTGGGCTCTTTGCAAACGAGATGGTGCGTAGCGCCAGGCTCCATCCCGGTGAATTTCTGGAGCTTCCGTTCCGGACCAGCCGGCCCTGCACCATCACGCTGGTGGCGGCGGAGCGGGAACCGGCCGCTTCGGTCGTCCTCGAACAGGCCTACCTGCTTGAGCTGGCCGAGGCGGCGCAGAGCGTCCCTCTGGCACGAAAGGAATCTCTGCGCGGCGTAGTGGTCACCACCTTGACCGAAACCGTGCCGCCGCGGCGGAACTGGGTGGCAAGGGTGCACAACTCCGGCTCACATCCGCAGAATTTATCGCTTTTAGTAGTGGTGGCCTGAAACGGCGGCGCCCGGCCGGCCACTACTGGCAATGCTGGAGCGCGGTGGCCCGGCTGGGCTGGAAAGAATCGGAAACCCAGGGGCGGCCCGTTGATGGAGTTTCGAAGGCTTTTCCGCTATCAGTAGTGGGAGACGGAAGGGCGATCGAAAAAGTGGCGGCTTCGAGAGGGGAACGGGTGGCCCGCAAATAGCCAGGTTGAACTAGGCTGGTGCGTGTGGTAGGAATGAACAGCGGGTCTGAATTGGTTCCGGGCGCTGCGACCCGCAAGAAGAAGGATTCAAGAAGCAATGGCACGAGAAAGTTCACAACATAAACTGGACCGGGTACGCCCTCCCAGAGTGCACATCACCTACGACGTCGAAGTAGGCGACGCCATCGAAATGAAGGAGCTGCCGTTTGTGATGGGAGTCATGGGCGACTTCACCGGCATGCCCGAGCAGGCTCTGCCCAAGTTGCGGGACCGGAAGTTCGTCGAGATTACGCCAGATAATTTCGACAAAGTGCTGGAGGGGATGAATCCGCACCTCGCTTTCGGAGTGGAAAACAAGCTGTCGGAAGAGTCCGACGCCGGCCAGTTGAAAGTCGACCTGAAATTCAAGAGCCTCGACGATTTCGAGCCTCAGAACGTGGCCAAGCAGGTCAAGCCGCTCAACGAGCTGATGAAGCTGCGGACCAAGCTGGCCGATCTGCGCGGCACCCTGATGGGCAACGACAAGCTGGAAGAAGCCTTGCTCGATGCGGCCAAGCAGGTGAACAAGGGAGGCTCCAATGAGTGAGACGCAGCAGAGCGGCGCGGCGGCGGTAGTCCAGACCCTCGACGCCAGCCTTCTCGATAAGGTTGTCGAGGAAGGGCGGCTGGCGCGGGACCCGGCCACCAAGGATCGCGGCAAGGAACTGATCCAGACCTTCCTCAATGAGGTCATGCAGGGCCAGATGACGTTGTCTCGCGACGCCGAGGCCATGATCAACGCCCGTATCGCCCAGATCGATCACCTGATCTCGATTCAGTTGAACGAGGTGCTGCATCATCCGGCTTTCCAGAAGCTTGAAGGCACCTGGCGCGGCGTGAAGTACCTGCTCGATCAGAGCGAGACCAGCGCGCAGTTGAAGATCAAGCTGCTCAACGTCAACAAGAAAGAGCTGCTGCGCGACCTGCAGCGGGCCGCCGAATTCGATCAGAGTGCGTTGTTCAAGAAGGTTTACGAAGAGGAGTTCGGCATCTTCGGCGGCGCTCCGTTCGGCGCCCTGCTTGGCGACTACGAATTCGGCCGGAGTTCCGAAGATATCGAGTTGCTGGAGCGTGTTTCGCAGGTGGCCGCTTCCGCGCATGCGCCGTTCCTTTCCGCGGCTTCGCCGGAAATGTTCAACATCGAGTCTTTCACCAAGCTCGATGCGCCGCGCGACCTCGGCAAGGTTTTCGACAACACCGAGTACGCCAAGTGGAAGTCCTTCCGCGCCAGCGAAGATTCCCGCTACGTGGGCCTGTGCGTCCCGCGCATCCTGATGCGGCTGCCCTACGGTAAGGAACACAAATCGGTGGAGGAGTTTGCCTACGAAGAAGGTGTCGACGGTACCGACCACGGCAAGTATCTGTGGGGCAATGCAGCCTATGCGCTGGGCGCCCGGCTCACCAACTCGTTCGCCAAGCACGGCTGGTGCGCGGCGATTCGAGGCGTGGAAGGCGGCGGCCTGGTGGAGGGCCTGCCGGTACACAACTTCTATACCGACGAAGGCGACGTGGCGATGAAGTGCCCCACCGAGGCGCCTATCACCGACCGCCGCGAGAAGGAACTGGCCGACCAGGGTTTCGTGCCGCTGGTGCATTGCAAGAATACCGACTACGCGGCGTTCTTCAGCATTCAGTCGGGACAGAAGCCGAAGCTTTACGACAAGCCGCAGGCCAATGCCAACGCCCGCCTGTCCGCGCAGTTGCCCTATATCATGGCCACTTCGCGGTTTGCCCACTATCTGAAAGCGATGATGCGCGACAAGATCGGCAGTTTCATGTCGCGTAACGACTGCGAACGCTGGCTCAACCAGTGGGTCAGCAACTACGTGGTGCCCGACGACAATGCCGCGCCCGAAATCAAGGCGCAACGCCCGCTTCGCGAAGCGCGCATCGACGTCGCCGAGGTGCCCGGAAAGCCCGGTGTTTACAAGGCCGTCGCTTTCCTTCGCCCCCATTTCCAGTTGGACGAATTGACTGTCTCTTTGCGCCTGGTGGCGGAGCTTCCGAGCCCCACTCGCAAGTAAACAGGCACGGAATCAAGACCGGACCGGAATCGCCGCGGGATACGTCCCTGGTTGGAGTACGCCTGTGGTGTGAGCTCACATAAGAATTGAGAGGAGAATACCCATGTCAGTATTTGATGCATTCCTGGAGATCGAAGGGATCAAAGGGGAGAGCGGTGACAAGACACTGAAAGACCAGATCGAACTGCTGTCTTACTCGTTTGGCTCAAGCCAGGCCGGCACCATGGCGTACGGCGGCGGCGGCGGCGCCGGTAAGGTGCAGTTGCAGGACTTCCACTTCACCAAACGCTGCGACAAAGCGACCGCGGAACTGTTCCTTGCCTGCGCCAGCGGCAAGCACATTCCGAAGGCGGAGTTGAAGGTTCGCAAGGCCGGCGGCGAGCAGAGCGTGTACTTCAAAGCGACCTTTGAAGACATTCTGGTATCGAGCCAGACCGTCAGCGGCCAAGGCCAGGGCGATCCGGTTCCCACCGAATCGATCAGCTTCAACTTCTCGAAGATGACGATGCACTACGCCGGCCAGGACACCAAGGGCAAGGTGGGCGCCTTCGTTTCCAAGTTCTGGGATCTGAAGAAGAACGCGGGCGGCTAAACCGCACGACAATCAATGCGAACAGCCCGGGGCAGCCGCATGGCGGTTGCTCCGGGCCGTCTCGTCTCCAGTCGTCTTCTTGCGGGCAAGAAAGGAAATGCAGTCATGACCGCCCGGGAACTATTTCAAGCCGGCAAGCTCAATGAGGCCGTGGCGGCCTTGAGCGCGGAGATCCGCGATAACCCCACCGACATCCGCCGCCGCACCTTTCTGTTCGAACTGCTGTGCTTTGCGGGCGACTTCGACCGCGCGCGCAAGCACCTGGAGCTGCTTGCCAAAGCCAATCAGCAGGCGGGCATGGGCGCCCTGCTCTACGAAGCGTGCATGCATGCCGAGCGCACGCGGCAGGAAACGTTCGCCAAGAAGGAATTCCCATCGGGTGCGGGCAAAATGGTGGGCGGCACCGTCAATGGCCAGCCGTTTACCGGATTCGCCGATGCCGACCCGCGTGTAGGCCCGCGCTTGGAAGTCTTCTCCGCCGGCGCCTACCTGTGGATCCCCTTTGAGCACATCGAATCGGTTGAAATGGAGCCGCCCAAGAGGCTGCGCGACATGCTCTGGGCGCCGGCGATGATCCGCACCGGCCCGGGGTTCCGCCAGGCCGAGCTCGGCGAATGCCTGATACCGGTGCTCTATCCGGGCTCGTCCGGTCATTCCGACGACACCGTGCGCCTCGGCCGCACCACCGTTTGGGACGACGGACTGCCCTTTGGCCAGAAGACTTTTCTGGCGGACGACGAAGAGGTACCGGTGCTTGAGATTCGCAAGCTCGAGTTCAATCAGCCCGGCGAACAGCAGCCGGAGATGGCAGCATAGCAGGCATGGCCCAGCGCCCCGACGACACCGCCATCCTCATGCCGCTGCTCGACCGCCTCACGACGCTCACCACGGCGGAGCAGAATTCAGTCGAGGAGCATTTGCGTCCGTTGGCGAAGCTCAAGCGCAAGCTGGCCCGGGACCTCGAATGGCTGTTCAACACGCGCTCCGATCACGAGTTCACCACCCGGTTCACCGGCTATAAGGAGGCCGCCGCGTCGGTGATGAACTACGGCCTGCCCGACGTCACCAACTTCAGCATGTCGAATCCGAAGGAGCGTGTGCGCCTGGAAAAGGCCATTGAAGCGGCCATCGTCGTGTTCGAGCCTCGCCTCAGCGCGGTGAAAGTGAAGCTGGCCCAGCAGGCCGAAGCGGGCGGCAAGCGCCTGCGTTTTCAGATCGACGCGCTCCTCAAACTGGACAAAACGGCCGAGCGCGTCGCCTTCGACACCGATCTCGACATGCTCTCCGGCCAGTTCGAGGTAAAGGGAGAAGCCGGTGCGGGATGAATTCGTCCGCTACTATAACGACGAACTCGGCTACCTGCGCTCGATGGGGCAGGAATTTGCCAGGGAGCATCCCGGTATTGCCCGCGGGCTGCTGCTGCTGGAGAGCGATGCGCGCGATCCGCACGTGGAGCGGATCCTCGACGCCTTCGCGTTTCTTTCGGCGCGCATCCGCCTGAAGATCGACGATGAGTTTCCCGAAATCATCGAGGCGCTGCTCACCGTTCTTTATCCCCACTACGTGCGTCCTCTGCCTTCGATGGCCATCGCGCAGATGCACATCGATCCGGAGCGCGGCAAACTCACTTCCGGCTACAAGGTGGCGCGCGGCACTCCGCTGTTCTCGGCGCCGGTGAAGGGGCAGGAATGCAAATTCCAAACCTGCTACGACACCACGCTGTGGCCGCTTGAAGTCAAGGAAGCCGGCTATCGCGGCCCGGGCGGTCTGGATCTCAAGGGAACCGACGCCTACGGCGTATTCCGCCTGGTGATTGAGTGCGCGCCCGAAGTGGCGCTCGACAAACTGGAGCTCGATTCGCTGCGCTTCTTCCTGCAGAACAATCAGCCGGAAGTCGCGCACACCGTTTACGAGCTGCTGCTGAACAACTGCACCCAGATTCTGGTGCGCGATCCGGACCGGCACCGGCATCCCGCCCATGTCCTGAGCCCTTCGTCGCTGCGTCCGGCGGGATTCGGCGAAGACGAAGGATTGCTGCCCTATCCGCGCCGGTCGTTTCTCGCCTACCGGCTTCTGCAGGAATATTTCGCCTTCCCCGATAAGTACATGTTCGTCGATTTGAGCGGCTTGCGTCCGGTATGGGCTTCCGGCTACAAGCGCCGCGCCGAGATCCTGTTTCTGATCTCCCAGTACGAACGCGAGGAGCGCAGAGAATCGCTCGAAGTGCGGCTCGATAAGGATACGTTCCGGCTCGGCTGCACGCCCATCATCAACCTGTTTGCAAAGGACTGCGAACCGATCGCGCTCGACCAGCGCAAATACGAATACCCCATCGTGGCCGATCTGCGCCGCCGCGCCACCACGGGCATTTACTCGGTGGAACAGGTCTCCGGCATCAATCGCGCCGCCAACACCAGCGTGGTGTATGAGCCGTTCTACGCCTATCGCCATGCCTCCATCCGCGACAACTCGCAGCAGTTCTGGGTCGTGAACCGGCGCCAGGCCGAAGCGCAGGACGACAGCCCGAATCTGACGCTTTCCATCGTCGATCTCTCCCGCCGTCCCATCGACCCCACGGAAGATTCCATCACGGTGCGCGCGCTTTGCACCAATCGCGACCTGCCGTCGCTTCTGCCGCCGGGCGACTTCCATATGGAAGGCTCCTCGGCGGTGCAGCGCATCCATTGCGGCAAACCCACCAAGCCGCTGTATCCGCCCGCGGGCCAGGCCACCTTCTGGCGCCTGCTCTCCCATCTTTCGCTCAACTATCTCTCGATCGTCGAAGACGGGCGGGAGGCGCTGCAGGAGATTCTGCGCCTTTACAACTTCAGCCGCGAGCCGCACCTGGAAAATCAGATTCAGGCGATCGCCGCGCTCCAAAGCAGCCGCCAGTTCGCGCGCGTCATCTCCGAACACGGCATCAGCTTCACGCGCGGCATGCGTGTGGAAATCAAGTTCGACGAAGAGAAGTTCGCTGGAACCGGTGTCTTCCTATTTGCCCAGGTGCTGGAGCGGTTTCTTGGACTGTATGTGAGCATCAATAGCTACAGCCAACTGGTCGCTCGCACGGGACAAAGAAAGGGGGTACTGCGCGAATGGCCGCCACGAGCGGGACACCGGATCCTGATCTGAACCAGCCCATCCTGCGCGCCTTGCTGAAGGACCGTCCCTGGGAGTTTAACTTCTTCCAGACGGTGCGCATCCTGCACCGCGACTTCGGGCGGCGCCAGAAGGTGGGCCGCGAGGGTCCGCCCATGGCCGAGGTGGCGCGTTTCGGCGCCAATCCTTCCAGCGCCTTTCCCGCCAGCCAGATTCAAGCCCTGCAATGGCACGACGACAAGCCGCTGGCGGTCACCGTCAACTTCATGGGCCTGTTCGGACCCATGGGCGCGCTGCCGCTTTACTACACCGAATACATCATGCAGCGGCTGCGCGTGCGCGTGCAGCGGCCCGATGGAACGTCGGTGCCCGACACGGCGTTGGCCGGGTTCCTCGATATCTTCAACCATCGTCTGATCTCGCTCTACTACCAGGCGTGGGAAAAATACCGCTTCTACGCAGCCTATGAGCGCGGCGAAGTGGACCGGCTCTCCCGCCACCTGCTGCACCTGATCGGCCTCGGCACGCCCGGGCTGCAGAAACGGCAGGAGGTCCGCGACGATTCGCTGGTGTTCTATTCGGGCCTGCTGGCGCTGCACTCCCGCTCCACGCTGGGTCTCGAACAGATTCTTTCCGATTACTTCGACGTGCCCGTACAGGTGGAGCAATTCCGCGGCGCCTGGTATCCGCTCGAACGCTCGTCGCAGTGCCGCTTCGAGGAAGCCGACAGTTACTCGGAGCAATTGGGGATCGGGGCGGTGGCGGGCGACGAGATCTGGGATCCTCAATCGGGTGTGCGCGTTCGCGTCGGCCCACTGAACCTCGATCAGTATCTGGATTTCCTGCCCGGCGGCACCGCCTACCGGCCCCTGCGGGCGCTGACTCAGTTCTTCGCCAACGGCGAATTGAACTTCGACCTGCAACTGGTGCTGCGGCACGACGAAGTGCCGCCTTGCGAGCTGGGGCATGCGGGCGGCTCGGGCCCCCGTCTTGGCTGGGTGACCTGGGCCAAGACCGCACCCATGCGCCGCGACCCCGACGAAACGACTTTGCGACTGGAAGATCGACAAGGAGAACGCATATGAGCGTCAACCTGAAATCACTCATTGGAAAGCTCAACGACCTCACCCGTACCACCTTGGACGGCGCCGCCAATCTGTGCCTGTCACGCACCCACTTCGACATCGAGATCGAGCACTACCTGATGCGGCTGCTCGACGCCACCGACTCCGATTGCGCCCGCATCCTGCATCACTACGGCGTGGACCCGTCGCGGCTTACCAGCGAACTCGGTCATGCGCTCGACAAGATGCGGCGCGGCAACACGCGTACCCCGGCCTTCAATCCCTCGCTGATTGAGATGTTGACCGAAGGCTGGACGCTCGGCTCCATCGATTACGGCGGCCATCAGATCCGCAGTGGTTATTCCATCCTGGCGCTGGTGGCGAATGAGAAACTCGCGCGGGAGGTATCGGATCTCAAGGAGCTGCAGAAGATCGACGCGGCCGATCTGCGTAAGAACCTGACGGCCATCATCACCGGTTCGCACGAGGACGTTGGGGCGCAGGCGGCGGCCGCGGCGGCGGGCGGTGAAGCGCGCGCCAAGACGGGCGGCAAGACTCCCAATCTCGATCAATACACCGTGAATCTGACCGAAAATGCGCGCAAGGGCAAGATCGACCCGGTGCTGGGCCGCGACGTGGAAATCCGCCAGGTGATCGACATCCTGATGCGGCGCCGCCAGAACAACCCCATCCTGACGGGCGAGGCGGGTGTGGGCAAGACCGCCGTTGTCGAAGGTTTCGCGCAGCGGGTGGTGCAGGGCGACGTGCCGCCTCCCTTGCGCAACGTCGATGTCCGCACGCTCGACCTGGCGCTGCTGCAGGCGGGCGCGGGCGTGAAGGGCGAGTTCGAGAACCGGCTGAAGGGTTTGATCGAGGAAGTGAAATCGTCGCCCACGCCCATCATCCTCTTCATCGACGAGGCGCACACCATGATCGGCGCGGGCGGCCAGGCGGGCCAGAACGATGCCGCCAACCTGTTGAAGCCGGCGTTGGCGCGAGGCGAACTGCGTACGATCGCCGCCACCACGTGGGCCGAATACAAGAAGTTCTTCGAAAAGGACGCGGCGCTGGCGCGGCGCTTCCAGGTGGTGAAAGTGGAAGAGCCCGATGAGAAGGTCTGCCAGGTGATGCTGCGCGGCATCGTGAGCGCGCTTGAGAAGCACCACAAAGTGCGCATTCTCGATGAAGGCGTTCATGCCGCGGTGCGCCTGACGCATCGTTATCTGGCCGGCCGTCAGTTGCCCGATAAGGCCGTGAGCGTCCTCGACACCGCTTGCGCCCGCGTGGCCCTCGGGCAGAACGCCGTGCCCACTTCGATCGAAGCCGCCACGCGCGAGCTCGAAGATATGGCCGTGCAGGATCGCGTGTTGAAGCGCGAAGTCGCCGTCGGCATGGATCACACCGAGCGTCTGGCGGAAATGGCCGAGCGCAAAGCCAAGGTCGAAGCCGAGCTGAAAACCCTGCGCGAGCGCTTCGACCGGGAAAAGGCGATCGTCAGCGAGATTCGCGACATCCGCCTGCGCCTGGAAGATCCCAACGCTCCTCCACCTGAAGGCCAGAAGGCGGCCTCGCCCGATGAATTGCGCGCCAAGCTCGGCGCTCTCGATGCCGAGCTTTCCTCCTTGCAGGGGGAGAAGCCGCTGATTCGCGTCGCCGTCGACCGCTCGGTGGTGGGCGAAGTGATTTCCGCCTGGACCGGCATTCCGGTCGGCAACATGATGCGGGATGAAGTGCAGACGGTGCTGCAGCTCGAGAAACACCTGGGCGCCCGCGTCATCGGTCAGGATCACGCCCTAGGCGGCATTGCCCAGCGCATCCGCACTTCCCGCGCGCGCCTTGAAGATCCCAACAAGCCCATCGGCGTCTTCCTGCTGGTCGGTCCGAGCGGCGTCGGCAAAACCGAAACGGCACTCACCATCGCGTCGATGCTTTATGGCGGCGAGCACAATCTCATCACCATCAACATGTCGGAGTTTCAGGAAGCGCATACGGTTTCGACGCTGAAGGGTTCGCCTCCCGGATACGTGGGCTACGGCGAAGGTGGCGTGCTGACCGAAGCCGTGCGCCGCCGGCCCTATTCCGTCGTGCTGCTGGATGAAGTGGAGAAAGCGCATCCCGACGTGCTGGAACTCTTCTTCCAGGTCTTCGACAAGGGCCAGATGGAAGACGGCGAAGGCCGCGAGATCGATTTCAAGAATACGGTGATCATCCTCACGTCGAACGCCGCCACCGATACGTTGATGAAGCTGGTGGCCGATCCGGAAACCGCGCCTTCCCCCGAAGGCCTGATCAAGGCGATGAAGCCCGAACTCGACAAGGTGTTCAAGCCGGCCTTCCTCGGCCGCCTGGTCATCATCCCTTACTATCCGGTTCGCGATGAAGCGCTGAAGAGCATCATCCGCCTGAAGCTTGGCAAGATTCAACGGCGCATGATGGACAACCACAAAATCGAGCTCGCCTACACGCCGGAGCTGGTGGAGGAAGTGGCACGCCGCTGCACGGAAGTGGAAAGCGGCGCGCGCAACGTGGACAACATCCTCACCAATTCCCTGCTGCCCGATATTTCCCGGCAGTTGTTGACGTCGATGGCCGAGGGCGGCAGGCTGGCGCGCGTAAACGTGTCCATCGGCGAGGATGGCAAGTTCGCCTATTCGAGTTAGCGTTCGTAGAGGAACGCGCAATCCTCGTAGCGGCTCTGGCCGCCATCGTTGACGGTGAACTTGCGCCGCGGAGGCGTCTGGCCGGGCCTCCGCGTTCCGCTCCACAGCGATGCGCCGGCATAGGCTCCGTCCTTGCGTAGGGCATAGAAGTTGATATCGAACTTTTCCATGCGCTTGCGGTCGTTGCCATAGTTCTTGGAGATGCGCTTCATCGCATCGAGGCAAGCTTCCTGCGGACTCATGCCGTGGCGCATGTTCTCGACCACCGTGTGCGCGCCGGCGATGCGGATATTCTCTTCGCCGCGTCCGGTCGATCCCGCGGCGCCGACATCGGGATCCACAAACACCCCGGCCCCAATGATCGGAGAATCGCCCACGCGCCCCGGAATCTTCCAGGCCAATCCGCTGGTGGTGGTCACACCGGAGATTTCCCCCTTGGCGTTCAACCCCAAACAGTTGATGGTGCCGGTGGGTGGATACATCGCGCGATCCCAGGCATAGGCGAGCAGTTCCTCGCTCACGTCCGGGAACGCACGCTTCAACTCCGCGACGGCTTTCTCCGCCGGCGGCGCATCCACTCCATCGGTCCAGTTGTTATGGCCGGAGGCGTCGCGCAGGCTGCGCTTCCACACCATCCACGCCAGGCGCGATTTCTCGGTCAGCAGGTTCTCCTCGCGAAAGCCGTAAGCCTTGGCAAAGCGCAGCGCGCCTTCACCCACCAGCATGACGTGGTCGGTCTGCTCCATCACCAGCTTGGCGATCTTCGAGGGATAGCGAATCCCGCGCAGCGACGCCACCGATCCGGCGCGGCGCGTGGGACCGTGCATCAGCGACGCATCGAGTTCCACCACGCCCTCTTCGTTGGGCAGTCCGCCATAGCCCACCGAATCGTCCTCCGGATCGTCTTCCTGAATGTTGACCCCGGCCACCACGGCGTCCAGCGTGTCGCCGCCCTGCTTCATGATCTCCACCGCGCGGGCGCACGCCCTTAATCCATTAGACGAGGCGACCGCGATGGTCTTCCCGCCCGTTTGCGCCTGTGCCGCCGCCAGAGCCGCTCCGGCTCCTAAAACACCGCGTCTGCTGATCATGAATTCCGCTCCTCAAATGGTATTCTGGTCGAGTGATGGAACGACGGTACGCTCTTGGATTGCTCGCCTCATTGTGCGCCGCCGCTCCGCGAAAAGGCAAGCCGCCCGAAGTGGCGATTCTGCAGATCGTCTGCCGCCGCGCCAATGGCGACGTCTCGGTGGACGGCCGGTTGAAGGCCGGCCCCAAGGCCGTCAAGAAGCTCAGCCTCTTCGTCGACTTTCTCGGCACCGACAAGCAGTTGCTGCAGACCAAGCGCGGCGACGTGGAGGAGGAGTTGCTCCAGCCGGACGAGGAAGCCGAATTCCACCTGCGCGTGTCCGATCCCGTGCGGGCCGTTCTCTACTCGATCCGGGTCGAGGACGGCGACGGCCGGGACCTTCGCCTGGACAAGACCGGACCCTTCCCTATCGAATAGATCTCAAACGAGTTAACACCCGTTCGAGCTTTTACAATTCTTTTACAACTGGAGCCGAACGAAATGGCCTCTGGCACGTAATATCTAGGTATCACCCCAAAAAGGGATACCCAACATGCTACAAGCAGCCGCCAGGTCCGCCCAGTTGGAACGGAAATACAAGGATCAACACCTCGAGTTCGACTTCACCAGCACGACCGCGTTCATCGATTTGCGCGAAGTGACGCTCACGCGCAAGGAGCATGAGCTGCTGGCGCTGCTGCTGGAGAACGCGGGCGAGATCGTCCCGCGCGACGTATTGCTTGAGCGCGTCTGGGGTTACGGCCGCGACATCCGCACCCGCACACTGGACGTGCATGTACGCCGCCTGCGGAAGAAACTGCTGCCCTACGGCGAGACCTATATCGAGACGATTTTCGGCGTAGGGTACCGGTTTCAGCGCTACCGCGAGCCACGCAATTTTTCGAGCGGCTTCATGCCGGAGTTGATCGCCGTCTAATCCTCTATTCGATGACAGCGGTGACGCCGTGTTGGCTGCAGTAACCCGCGGAGCACACCTGCAGCGGCACGGACGTTCCCGTGGGCGCCTCTGCCGGAACCACGGCGTGAACGTGCTGCCAGCCAGTCAGTGGATCGTCAGTGGCGGTCACGCTTGCCGATTGGGCCTTCAGGCCGCCTATCCAAACCTCAACCGGACCGGTCCCCAAGCCAGTTGCGCGGAACTCGATCTGGGCATTCCGGGCGGCAACGGCACCAACGGCGGCGCCGCGTCCCACGTCTCCGGCGGTAAAGATGCCGGGTGCGGCGGCGGCAACGGGAATCGTCGTGCGCCCTTCGCCCACCTGCAACTCCACGCTTAATCGTCCGCCAATGGCTCCGGGCACCACAGCGAGCACTTCCGTTTCCGACTGGGTCGTGAAACGAGACGCAATACCGTCAAAGGCGATCTCGCTGCCGGGCTGAAATCGCTGACCGCGAATAGAAACCAGTTGCCCAGGTGCAATCGCACCAAGTTGGAACGAAGCGGCGTTGAGCACACGGGCAATCACGGGCGGCACTGGCGGCGGCGGCGGAATCAGCGAAACCGGCACCTTCAGACTCTGCCCGGCCATCCGCATTGTGATTTCGCCATTGTAGGGAGCTGTACCCGGCGGCACCGGTGAGAAAGAAACGCCAAAGCACGTCGCCGTTCTTGCAACAGGGCTCACGGTGAACCACGGACTGCCATCTCCTTCCGCCGTAGCGGTGAAACCGGCAGATGTCACGGCGCTGTCGATCCGCATACAGACGGAGCCGTTGGCCTCCGAGGCGCCGCTCCATGAACGCACGCTGGAAGGTTCTGCGATGATGAGGCCGCGCCGGGCGGCCCGCACCATCAGCAGGACGGGCACCTGCGCCACGGTGCTCTGATACCGGAACGTAACCACGCCGGTGTAGAGGCCCGGAGCGAGCGCCGATACGTCGGCGGACACCGTGGCACCGGCCGGCGTTGGCACGGCCGTTAGCCAGTTGCCGCCGGAGTCGGTCTGTGCCTCCACCGTCCAGCATTGGCCCTGGCAGTTTGCCGAAACGCGAACGTTTTGGCCAAGCGCGACGCCGGAAAGAAGTTGAATCTCATTGACCTCTGTCCGCAACGGCCCGCCGCCACCGGCCGCGAAGGTGACGGGCAGGTAAACGATGCTGTCCGGGTCCCGGACGATCACGTGCCCGGCCAACGAGCCTGGGGCCGCTTCCGGGGCCTTGGCCGCGACGGCAATCGTTCCGTCGCCAGTGCTGGTAGCGGCGGCAAGCCAATCGCCCCCCATATACGTCCGCGCCCGGACCTCGTATCCCCGCGGGAAGATTTCCAAGGGAATGCGAACGCTCCGAGTTCCTACATCGGTAAACTGGGCGCAGCAAATGGGCACCATGTTCGGATGTGCGTGGATCGTCAAGGTGACGGGAACATGCACCGGCCAGGCGGCGCGGTAGGAAACCATCGGCCTCACGACCAGAAATCCGCGATGGATACCTTCCTCCAGGCCACTGGGATCGATGACATAGTTGCCCGGACCCGATCGCGGATCGGGCGAGAGCCAGGAGCCGCCGGTGGCTTCGAGAGCAAAGCGTTCCACGCCCGCCACCCGTAATAACGCGCCCCGGATGGGCTTCGGAAGACCGCGATTCCATTCCACCTGCACCGCCCGCGGCGCCACCTCCACCGCGAGTGGTTCCATGCGGATCGGCGCGAAACCGGGAAAATTGACGCCAGGCCTGAATCCGCTCAGCGTGAGAGTCGCGATACCCACAATCCCGGCCCGCACCGGCAGCGAAGAAAGGATCCGCAAACGCCCCGCCGTTGGACCCATGGACCACGACACGGTCTTCGTTTCACCCGGATCAAGCGCTATCACCCGATTCGTTCGAACGGAATAAAGCTGCAAAGCGGTGGTCTGTACCGCCACCTCGGCGGATTCGGCACCTGGGTTGTGAATCACCACCCATCCGCTCCTTCGGGTGAGATCGCCGGTCTCCAACGCGGTAAGCCGGCCGAGCGGCGGAGTCAGAAACACTCCCTCCGTCGGCTTCCCGTTGAGAATCGGAAGAAACTCCAACTCCTCCATGCCCGTGCGCAAGGTGATGCGATGACCGTCTATCTCCGCCGGCCCACCGAGCAGAAGGTCGATCCTGTCCTCACCCACCCGTCTTGATTGGGCCACTGTCACGCCATCGATTGCGGCAATGGCATCAGGCTCGAATCCACCACCGAGCACGGTGACCGTAGCACCAGTCTTGGTGACCTCGCGGATAAACGCCTTCCCGCCCACTGCCACCGTTCCCACGGCGGAACTTTCCCGGCCATCGGCGGAGAGTATGACTTCAAAAGGAGCTTCTGTGCCTTCCACCAGGCCGTCGCGAAGGACGGCCGTCACAACTGCCAGCGGCAATCCGTTCTGGTGGCCAGATCGGGAAGCGAACTCCAACTGAACGCCGCCATCTTGGACGGTGGCATAGCTGACGGCGCCACCGGAGGAGTCCAGCACCGAAGCACCGGTGACCTGCCCGAAGATCCTGGTGTCAAGTTCGACGCGCAGCCGCCCCGTGGAAGGGAGATTGGGACCGGGCCCTGAAACCTGAATCTGAACCGTGCCGCCCGCCGGAGCGCGGCCAGCGCGGACCTCGAGATCCTGTGCCAGAGCGGGCAGGGCTAGAAATGCCCACACGTATCGCATTGTTGCTAAGACCGGAATCCGGCCGCTTCCAACTACACCCTCATATCGAAATTCCCTGCGCCGTCAGCGCGGCCAGGAACCGCGTGCCACCACGCGCCGCGCGAAAGGCCGCATCCCAACTGGCCTGCGCGGTAGCGATATTGCCGTGATCGGTCTGCGTATCGTAGGCCGAATCGGCATTGACGATCTGTGAGCGCGCCGCGCGATCCAGATCGTTCACCGCATCCCGCAGATCGCTTTCGGATGTAAAGACCTGGCTCGCCAGCGCGGTCAGGTCTGTACTCAGATCGCGTGCCGTCATGGCCACGATATCGTAATGCCCCTGCTCGTGTTTGAGCAGCCGCGCCGATTGCGCGCTACGCCGGGACCACATTTGGGCGCGCCTCAAAACGACGGCGACCGAAATGTTCGCCAACCGGTACTCGTCGGTCCGGCCCGGCGCGAACCCCCAATTCAGGTTGTAGGTCGAGGAAGTGTACGCATCCAGCGTCTCACCCGCCGGCGGGGTGCCCGGAAAATCGCTCCATCGCAGCGTCTGGTTGTGACCGCTAACTGCCATGGCACCATTCTAAAGCCGGACGGTTCTCAGCGCGAGAAAAATCGCAGACAGACCGGCATCGGCGTATCCAGCTTCTCGCCGGTGGGCGTGAGGCGCCCCGTCCTGGCGTCGATGCGGAAGGTGACAATGCTGCTCGAATCCTGGTTCTCGGCAAGCAGGAACTGGCCGCTGGGGTCGATCACGAAATTGCGCGGCGTCTTGCCCTGCGTGGGCGTGGTTTCGACGAAGGTGAGCTTCCCTGCCGCCGGGTCCACGGTGAACACCGCGATGCTGTCGTGCCCGCGATTGGAACCATAGACGAACCGGCCCGAAGGATGCACCACAACCTCGGCCGTATGCGTGGTGCCCGTGAAGCCCGCCGGCAGCGTGGAAAGCGTCTGGAGTTCCGTAAAGCTTCCGGCCTTGGCGTTGTACGCCATCGCGGTCATGGTGGAGGCGAGTTCGTTGATCACATAGCCGAACCGCCCGTTGGGATGGAACGCAAAGTGGCGCGGGCCGGAACCCGGCTTCAGATCGATGGCGGGCGGCGTGTTGGGCGTGAGCGCGCCGGACTTTGAGTCGAACTTGTACACGAACACCTTGTCGAGACCGAGATCGGCCACCACGCCGTAGCGGAAATCCGGCGAGAAATTGATGGAGTGCGCGTGCGGCCCCTTCTGCCGCGGTCCGACGCTGGACCCGGTGTGCTGCTGCACGCTCACCGCCTCGCCCAGCTTTCCGTCGGGCTGAATCGGAAACGACGCCGTGCTGCCGCTGCCGTAGTTGACCAGCACCAGGAACCGGCCCGTCTTATCCACCTTGAGATGACAGGGAATCGTGCCTTGCGTGGTCACCTTGTTCAACTCGGTCAGCTTGTGGCTCGCCGGGTCGATGGCGAACGCGGTCACGGTGCCCGTATCCTTGCCCTGATACTTGCCGATCTCGTTCACCGCATAGAGGAACTTCTTGTTCTGGTGGATGGTGAGGAACGACGGGTTGTCGGTAGCCGCCGCCAGACCGAGCGGCGTCAGTTTGCCCGTCGCCGTATCGAAGCGAAAGGCATAGATGCCCTGGCTCGAACTGCGGTTGGTATAGGTTCCGCTAAAGGCGAGATACTCGGCCGCCGCGGCGGTCGAGGCCGTGAACGCTGCAAGAAGCGCGAAAATCATAAGCGTTCATCTTATAACGGCCTTCGCCACTTCGACGGCGAAGACATAGGTGTCGCCAAACATGTTCGACCGGAACACCACCCATTTGTGGTCGGGCGTGAAGCTCACGTTCGGCTCCAGCCGGTACTGATGTTTTGACATGTTCACCAGCTTTTCGGCCCGCAGCACGCCGGGCTGCACGAAGCTCTTGTCTTCCAGGCCGCGGTTGGCGATGAGCTCCGGGCGGAACAGGTATATCCAACGCCCATCGGGCGCGTGCGCCACTTGGCCAGGGTCGCCGCCATCGCCGGTGAACAGCGTGCCGTCGGCGGTGACGTTGAAATGGATCGACCATTCGTTGCGCTGCAGGTGATACCAGGTGCGCTCGCCCGAATCCACCTTGTAGCCGGCCAGAAAGAAATCCTCGCCGCGCGGCAGTTGCAGGTCGTACCAGATGGTCTTGCCGTCGGCGCTCCAGAATTCATGGCCCCAGATCTCCATCGCCATCGTGCGGGAATGGATCTTCTTCGGGGCCATCGAACCGTCGATGCGCATGAGCCAGATGCGATCCACTTTGTGCCAGGGACCTTCGTGGCAGAACATGAGCATCGACGGATCGGTGGGCGAAAACAGCAGGTGATTCAACCAGTCGTTGGCGCGATGAATCACCTTCGATTCGCCGTTGCTTACGTTGAGCGTGTAGAGAGCCATCGGCAGCCGGGACGCCCAGCGCTCCTCCATCATCTGGCCCTTGTTGCGCGGCTGATCGAGCGGATGGCCCTGCGCCGCGGCCGGCTGTCCCGGCGGGCGGCGATTGTTGTAATCGCGCCCTTCGCCTTCGATGTACGTACCCGCCAGCAAAGTCTCATCCGCGTTCACCGTGGAGATGGACCCGCGCGGCGGCAGATCGGCGATCTTTTTCGTTTCGCCGGTATCCACGTTGGTCCAATGGGCGGCGCTGTCGCGCAGATAGAACACCCGTTGTGTCTTGCGGCCCGCGTCGATCAGCCTGACGCGTCCTTCCACCACCAGCTTCGCCTGCCTGGTGGCCAAGTCCAGCACGTGGATGCCAGCAGGTGATGTGTAGACAAGCTTCTTCCCGTCGGCCGTGTAGCCGTTCTGGTTGAAGTAAAGGCTGGCGCTGCCTTTCTCTTTGGTCAGCCGCACCACGCGGTGGCCGGTGTCCGGATCGATCCACGATTCGGGCGGCTCGGCATTTTCAGCGGCCATCGCCAGCATGGCCGCGGCGAACAAGGGTGGAAACATGGCACCTCCGCCTTTTCAAGATAGTATCCGCCGGGCCGGTTGTCCATGCCGCTCAGCGAGCGCGCGGACCCAGCAAAATGACCGCCGCTCCCGCCAGCGAACGCGTCAATTCTTGTCAGCACGAAGCGCCAAAGCCAGGCCCAAAACGCGAAGCATCCGCCGATCTCTCCGAAAGCCGCGAGTGCGTACCAAGGCAGAGAAGCCAATCCCAACAGTATAATGGCCGCATCCGGCATGCGATTCCTGGCAGCGTTGGCCCTTACCGCGATCGCCCCGGCGCAGACGTATGTCGCCCTGCGCCTGGAACCGCCGGGCCTCGTGCTGACCGGTCCCGGCGCTTCGCAGAGGCTGGTCGTAACCGCCACCGATGCGGCTGGCATCGATCGCGATGTGACGCGCCAGGCGCGAATTCAATCCGCCAATCCGGCGCTGCTGACCATCGACTCCAGCGAGGTTGCCGCGGTCGCCAAGGCGCCCGGCGCGACGGTAATCACCGCCGAGTTCGGCACTCTCTCCGCCTCGCAAACGGTTGAAATTCGCTCCGGCGGCCAGGAAGCCGCGGTCCGCTTCTCGCCGGATATCGTCTCCATTCTCACCGTCAAGGGGTGCAACTCCTCCAACTGCCACGGCGCCATCGCCGGCAAGAACGGGTTCAAACTCTCGCTGTTCGGCTACGATCCCACGGCCGACCACGCGATGATGACCCGCCGCCTGGATCGCACCACTCCGGCCGCGAGCCTGCTGCTGGCCAAGCCATCGTTCCAGATCGCGCACGGCGGCGGAAAGGTACTGCCCGAAGGGTCGCCGGAGTACCGGACGATGCTCGAATGGGTGCGGCAGGGCGCGAGCTTCGACGCCACCGGCCCCATCGTGGAGCGCCTGGAAATGTTCCCCGCCGAGCGCACCGCCACGCCAGGCTCCGAGCCGCAGCGCGTCGCCGTGATGGCGCGGCTGAGCGACGGCTCCACGCGCGACATGACGCGAGAGGTGCGATTTGATACGTCCAACGAGAGTGTGGTGAAGCTGGGCGAAGCGGGCACATGGCAGCCCGCCGGACCGGGCCTGGCCACCGTGCTCGCCCGTGCCATGGGACGCGCCACCACCGCGCAGATCGGCGTCATCGGCGAGCCTGCGGCCGTCGTGGCGCCCCCTTCCCAAAACTTCATCGACGATCTGGTGTTCGCCAAACTGCGCCGCATGAACATCCGCCCGGCGCCGCTCTCAAGCGACGACGAGTTCCTGCGCCGCGTCACCATCGACGCCATCGGACGCATTCCCACGCCCGGCGAGCGGCGCGCCTTTCTCGATCTCCCCTCCGCGGACCGCCGCCGTCTGACCGTCGACACGCTGCTGGCGCATCCCGAGTACATCGCCTACCGCACGCTGCGTTTCGAAGACTGGTTCCGCAATACGCAGTTGTTCAGCCAGGGCCGGCCCATGGGTTCGTTTCGCGAATGGCTGAAGCGGCAGGTGGAGACCGATCGCCCCTACGATGAAACCGTACGCGACCTGCTCACCAGCCAGGGCGACACCGTGGTCAATCCGGCCGGCGGCTTCTGGATGCCCGCCACCGATTTCATGCTGAACAAGTTCGATCCCAAGGCCGCAACGCCCACCGTGACGCGGCTGTTTCTGGGATTGCGCATGGAATGCGCCGAGTGCCACAACCATCCGCTGGAGAATTTCACGCAGGACGATTTCTATGGACTCGCCGCCTTCTTCGCCCGCATGCGGGTGAAGATCGGCCATGGCGTCTACCGCCGCACCTGGTATCTGGAGGACGCCGCCGAGCTCGAACATCCGGTAACGAAGAAAGCCGTTGCGCCGCGCGTGCTGGCGAGTGCGCCGGACCGGTTCGCCGCCCGGGAAGACCGGCGCGAGAAGCTCGCCAAATGGATTACCGCGCCCGCCAATCCTTACTTTGCGCGCGCCACCGTGAACCGCGTCTGGCATGCGAGTTTCGGCACCGGCATCGTGGAACCGTTCGACGATTTCCGCTCCACCAATCCGCCCACCAATCGCGAACTGCTCGACCGGCTGGCGTCTTACTTCATCGAAAAGCGCTTCAGCCTGCGCGAGATGGACCGCCTGATTTACAACTCCGCCACCTATCAGTTGTCGTCGCGGCCGGCGGCGGAACAATCTCCGGAGCTCGAGCGGCTGCTGTTTGCCCGCTACCAGCCGAGGCGCCTGCCAGCCGAGGCGCTGCTCGATTCCATCTCTCAGCTCACCGGCGTGCCGCAGAAGTTCGCCGATCATCCGCCGGGCACGCTCGCCAAGGATCTGGAGATCAACGACGCGCCGTCCCATTTTCTGGCCACGTTCGGTTTCCCGCGCCGCGATTTTCTGGGTACCCGCCACGAAGCGCCCACCATGAGCCAGGCGTTGCACCTGATGAATCGCGCCACCTTGAAGGACAAGATCGAAGCCGAGGACAATGTCATCGGGCGCCTGCTGGCGGCCGGCACGCCGGAAGCGGACCTGATCGGAACGTTGTATGAACGGGCCTACTCGCGCCAGATGCGCGATGCGGAGCGGCAGTTGATGGCTCGCCATTTGGGTGAAGAGTCGGCCGCCGGACGGCCGCTGAGGCGGACGCTTGAGAACATTCTGCTCGTGCTGTTGAACTCGAAGGAATTTCAGTTGAATCATTGAGGCCGCCATCATGGAGCTACGCTTTCATCGCGATCTTTCCCGCCGCCGGCTGCTGCGCGTTGGCGCGCTTGCGTTCTCCGGGTTGAACCTGCCGTCTCTGCTGCGGGCCGCCGGCGCCCGGCGCGACGTTTCCTGCATCGTGCTGTTTCAGGATGGCGGCTGCTGCCAGCTCAGTTCCTGGGATCCCAAACCCGAAGCGCCGCCCGAGATCCGCGGCAGCTTCAAGCCGATTCCCACCGCGCTGCCCGGAATTCATTTCACCGAGTTGGTGCCCAGGATGGCCGGCATCGCCAACAAGTTCACGCTCATCCGGTCGATGACTTCCGACGTCGCCATTCACGACGTGGGCCGCAAGTATATGATGAGCGGAACCAAGCCGCGCAATGAGCTGCAGCATCCGAGCTTCGGATCCGTCGTCAGCCGCGAGTTGGGGCCGCGCAACGGGTTGCCGCCCTATGTCGTCATCCCCGATCGCAAGGATGCGGGCGAAGCCGGATTCCTCGGCTCGGCCTACGATCAATTCGTGGCCGGCGATCCGAAGGCGAAGGACTATCGCGTCAAGGATGTCGGGCTGCCCGACGGCACCACACTCGAGGAAGCGCTTTCGAACAAGAAGCTGTTGGAGGCGGTGGATCGCGAGTTCGAAGCCACGGCGAAATCGCCGCTGATGGGTGCGATGGACGAGTTCTACCAGAAGGCTTTCGATCTGGTCGCCTCGCCCGATACCCGGAAGGCTTTCGATATCCACCAGGAACCGGAGAAACTGCGCGACCGCTACGGCCGCGGCACCGTGGGGCAGGGCGCGTTGCTGAGCCGCCGCCTGGTGGAAGCGGGCGTGCGACTTTCAAGCGTCTACCACGGCGGCTACGACACGCACACCAGTCACGAGCCCGGCTACGCCAAGCTGCTGCCGGATTTCGACCAGGCGTTCACCGCGCTGGTGGAGGATCTGGAAGAGCGCGGCATGCTCGCCACCACGCTGGTGCTGGGCATCGGCGAGTTCGGCCGCACGCCGAAGCTCAACCCGCAGGGCGGGCGCGACCACTGGCCCGGTGTGTTTTCGGTGGTGATGGCCGGTGCGGGTGTGCCGCGCGGCCTGGTGATCGGCAAATCCGACGCCAACGCATCGGCGCCCATCGAGCGGCCCGTTCGAATTGAAGACCTTGCCGCCACCGTCTACCGCATCCTCGGCATCGACGCGCACAAGCCGCTGCCCGGGCCCAACCGGCCCGTGCTCATCAACAAAGACGGCGTTCCGATCCAGGAGGTTCTGGGATAGCTATGCTGCTGCTCGCCCTGGCCGCCGCGGCGGCGCTGACTCCGCCTTCGGTCGTGCGTCTGTATCCGCTGGGCGGCCAGCGTGGTACCGAAGTCGAGGTGGAGTTCACCGGCGCGCGTCTCGACCGCATCGACTCGGCTGAGTTTGACCAGCAGGATCTCGCCTGGAAGCGAACCATCGAATCCAAGCCCGGCCTGGTACGCGGCGTGGTGGCGATCGGCCCCAACGCGGCGCTCGGGCCCCACTGGCTGCGGCTGAAAGGACCCGGCGGAAAGTCGAATGCCATGCTGTTCAACGCCGGCCAGTTCGCCGCCGTGCGCGAAATGGAACCGAACGACGAAGACGCGCATGCCCAAGCCATTCCCGCGCTGCCGGCCGAGGTCTATGGGGAGTTGAAGGATCGCGGCGAAAGCGATTACTACGCCTTCGAAGCCAGTGCGGGCGAGCGGCTCACGTTCGAGATCCGCGCCATCGAGTATGGATCGAACCTGGATTGCCGCCTGCACCTGCTTAACGCCGAGGGCAGGTTGTTGGTCTCTTCCGACGACCGCTCCGACTACGACGACGCCCCTTATTTCGAGCATCAGTTCGCAGCCGCCGGCCGTTACCTGCTGCATGTGGATCAGTATCACGGTCCGCGTGCCGCCGACCCCAAAAACAACACCTACATTCTGCGTGTGTCCGGCCTGCCACGCGTCGATTTTCTGACTTCTCTTGGCGGCGCGGCCGGGTCGAAGGCGCGCACCGGGATTAGCGGGAACGGGCTGCTGGCGGTGGAGTCGGTCTGGCTGGCACGCGCGCGGCAAGCCGAGTTTTACCGGTTGACGTATCCCCACAACCTCGCGATCGATTTAAAGTCCGATCCGTCCGCGGTTGAGCGCATTCAAGGTACGGTGGTGAGCCGCAGCCCCGATCATGCCGGATTCGAGTTCGATCTCACCGGCGCGCGGCCGGGCCTGTGGCGGTTGTGGATTCGCGGTTCGAACGGCGAGACCGACGTTTCGTCCTACGAGGTGTCTCCCGCGGGCGAGCAGGCTTTCGACGGTGTGCTGCGGCGTCCCGGCGATCGCGGTACGTTTCCCATCTCCGTAAAGAAGGGCGCGCCGGTGCACCTGTGGGTGAACGCGGCGCAGTATGGTTCGCCCCATCTCGATTCGGTGCTGGAACTGCGGGATGGCGCGGGCAGGACGGTGGCTTCGAATGACGATATCGTCTCCGGCGCCGCTTCCCTCGGCAATCCCGACAGCAGCCTGTTCCATACGCCGGACGCCGATGGCGAATGGACGGCGGTGGTGCGCGATCGACTGGGCCGTGGCGGCCCATCGTATGTCTATCGCCTGCGCGCCGCCGCGGGACGGCCTTCGTTTCATCTGTGGGCGCTGCCGGAAAGCATCGTGGCCGAGCCAGGTGGGACCGCCGAGATCAAAGTCCAGATGGCGCGGGAAGAGGGCTTTGAGAAAGAAGAAGTGGAAGTGTGGGTGGAGGGGGCCTTCGCCGCGCAAGGAAAGTTTCGCGCCGATCAGGCCTGGGAACTTGGCGCCGATGGATTACAGATGACCACGCCGGAGCTGGCACTGAAAGTCAGCATTCCGGAAACGCTGCAGCCGGGCACATATGCGGTAAGGATCTTCGGGAAGGGCGCCGGGCAAGTGGTGGAAGCCCACGCCAATCTCTGGCGCGGCCCGCTGACAAATTTGTTCAATTTTGTCCGCCGGCCGATGCCATCGGTAGAAATCACAGTGGTGGCCAAAGCGCAATGAAGATGCGGGGACCGGCGGTGTTAGAGTGCTTAGTCGCTGTGACGCTGGCTCCCCAAGCCTTGGCACAGCGGGCCCTAACGCTGGACGAGTTGGAACAACAGATTACCGGTGTTCTTCTGAACATCGACGCCCCGATAAATCGCAAACAGAAGTTGCTGGAACTCGCCTCCCGCGAAGAAGTTTCCGCGGTCCTTCTGCACATTCTGGAACGCACGAGAAACGAACCAAGGGACGACAAGCGCAGCACACGTGCGGCAGCGTTGCGATCAAAGTCTATTTCTGCCTTGGGTGAGATCGGCGAAGTCCGCGCGGCGCCGCTAATCAAGTCCGTTCTCTATGACGGCAGCCTTCACAGCAACGATAGAATCCGCGCCGCCAAGGCTCTTGGACTGATCGACGTTCAGACATACAAGAGCGATCTCATTCGAGTCTTCGACGAGGCGGGACCGCGGGACTGGCCTCTACGTCTAGGTCTCGCAAAATCCCTCGTGCCCGCAAAAGACCGCGTTATACTTGCCAGAATGGAAGCGTGGTCGCGAGGAGAACCGAGGCCGGAGATACGCCGCATGTTTGAGAAGGTTGTCGATGACATGAAACGCCAGTTGGGGCCGTGGTAGGCAGCACACGGTCTCCGTTACGCCTCGCAGTATGTCAATCCTATTCGTTTTGATAGCTGGCTTCTGCTTTTCGTCCAACGCGGCGGCGCAGCCGTCACGCACCCTGGAAGATCTGGAGCGGAGAATAACCCTTGTTCTTTTGGAGACTGAAGGCGTAAGCAACCGTAGGCAGGAACTCCTAAAGTTAGCTGCCCGGGAAGAAGTAGCAGCGGTGCTTTTGCGCATGCTGGAACGTACCAGGAGCGAGCGCAGAAATGACAACGACTCCACGTTCAACTCTGCGATACGCTCGAAGTCGATATCAGCGCTTGGAGAGTTAGGGGAAGTGCGTGCAGCACCGCTTATCCAGTCCGTCCTGAACGACCGCACTCAGCATGGGAATGTCCGGACCCGGGCCGCGAAAGCTCTTGCACAAATTGACGTGAGCCGCCACAAAGGCGACATTCTAAGGGTATTCGATGAAGTTCCCGCGAACGACTGGATCTTCCGGCTCGGATTGGCGAGGGCCTTGGTGAACGCCAATGACCGGGCGGTCATAGCAAAGATGGAGGCTTGGACACGTGGGGAAGCGAACATGAAAGTACGTCGCATGTTTGAGAAGGTTGTCGATGACATGAAACGCCAGCTTGGTCCGCCGTAACCTTACACGCCCGCCGGCTGATGCTCCCGCACCGCCGGACGTTTCGTCTTCTTCTCCCGGCGCATCCACGCCTGCAGCGCCGCCATATACGTATAAACCACCGGCGTCAGATACAACGTCACCATCTGCGAAAAGATCAAACCACCCACCACCACCAGACCCAGCGACTGCCGCGCATCGCCGCCCGCGCCATAGCCCACCGCGATCGGGACGGCGCCCAGCAGCGCGGCCATCGTGGTCATCATGATGGGGCGGAAGCGGATGAGGCAGCCCTGATAGATGGCGTCGCGCGGGCTCGCCCCTTCGGTGCGCTCGGCTTCGAGCGCGAAATCGATCTGCATGATGGCGTTCTTCATCACGATGCCGATCAGCATAATCAATCCAACGAATCCGTAGATGTTGAGGTCGAGGCGGAACAGCGTTAAAGTCAGCAGCGCGCCGAAGCCCGCCGAAGGCAGACCCGAAAGAATGGTCAGCGGGTGGATGTAGCTTTCATACAGAATGCCGAGCACGATGTACACCACCAGGATCGCCACCACCAGCAGCAGCGCCAAATTCGATTGCGAGCCGTGGAAGGCGTCGAGCGAGCCCTGAAACGCCGTGGTGATGGAAGTGGGCAGATGCTCGGCCACCGCTTCGTCCACGCGCTTAACGGCCTCGCCCAGCGGCACGCCCGGGCGCGTGTTGAACGACACCGTCACCGCCGGCAACTGGCCGTAGTGATTCACCGTCTGCGGCCCCACGTCCTCATGCACGGTGGCGACCGAATCGAGCGGAATCAGCCGGTCGCCGGTGCCCTTGAAATAGAGCATCGAGAGGGCCTTGGGGTCCTTCTGATCTTCAGGCAGCAGTTCGAGCAGCACCTTGTATTCGTTGACCGAGCTGTAAATGGTCGACACCCAGCGCGGACCGAAGGCGTCGTAAAGAGCGTTTTCGATCTGCTCGGCGTTCACCTGCATCGACGCCGCGCGATCGCGGTCGATCTTCACGTTGACTTGCGGCGTGCGGATCTGCAGATTGCTGGTGACGTCGTGAAGAGTAGGCTCCTTGGCCAGTTCCTTGGTGAAAGACTCGGCGGCGGTGAACAGTTCCTCCCGGTCGGGTGAGACCAGCGAGAACTGATAAGGGCTCTTGGTGACCTGGCCGCCAATCTGCACCGTCGGCGGATTCTGCAGATAGGTACGCAGGCCGGGGATCTCATCCACCTCGCCGCGCAGTTGCTCGATGACGCCATTAATGCCGAGCTTGCGCTCATGGCGCGGTTTCAGGTGAACGATGAGCTGGCCGAAATTGGCGCCGCCCAGGGTGGCGGCGGTGGTGCCGCCCACGCTTGAAACCAGCGCATCCACGTTTTCATTGCGCGAAACGATTTCCGCCACCTGCTTCTGATGCTCCACCATCTGGAAGTAGGAAGTGCCTTCATTGGCTTCGGTGAAGGCGAGAATCTGGTCCACGTCCTGATCGGGGATGAAGCCCTTGGGGATGCGCACGAAGATCCAACCGGTGCCGATCAGCAGCAGAAAGAAGGCGAACACCGTCACCACGCGATAGCGCAGCACCCGTACCAGAGTGACGTCGTAAAGGTGCAGCAGCCATTCGAAGAATCGCTCCGTGGTGCGATAGAACCAGCCGTGTTTACGGCCGTGGGAAGACCCGAGAAAGCGGCTGCAGAGCATCGGCGTGAGGGTCACCGAAACGACTCCGGAAATCAGCACGGCCACGCAGATGGTGACCGCGAATTCGCGGAAGAGCCGTCCCAGCACGCCTCCCATGAATAGTACCGGGATGAAGACGGCGGCGAGCGACAGCGTCATCGACACGATCGTGAAGCCGATTTCCGACGCCCCTTCATAGGCCGCCTGCATCGGCGGCTTGCCCATCTCGATGTGGCGCACGATATTCTCAAGCATCACGATGGCGTCGTCCACCACGAAGCCAACGGAAAGAATCAGCGCCATCATCGACAGGTTGTCCAGGCTGTAGTCGAGCAGGTACATCACGGCGAACGTACCGACGATGGAAAACGGAAGCGCCAGGCTCGGAATCACCGTCGCCGAAAGATTGCGCAGGAACAGGAAGATGACCATGATCACCAGGCCCAGCGTGAGGGCCATGGTGAACTTCACGTCTTCAAACGATTCGCGAATCGTGTCGGAGCGGTCGTAAAGAACGCCCATCTTCACCGAAGGCGGCAACTCGCTTTGAAACACGGGCAGCAGCGCCTTGATGGATTCGGTGACTTCCATGGTGTTGGTGCCGGGCTGGCGCTGGATGGCGAGCACGACGGCGCGCTGGGCGTCGCCATCCTTGTAATACCAGGAAGCGGCCTTGTCGTCTTCAATCCCGTCTTCCACGCGGCCAAGCTCTTCCAGGCGAATCGGCGAGCCGTCGCGATAGGCGACGATCACCGGGCGATAGGCGGCGGCGTTCATCAACTGTCCGGTGGCCTGCAGGGTGAAGGCGCGCTGCGGCCCCACGATGCTGCCGATGGGCAGATTCACGTTCCAGTTGCGCAGCGCGGTCTCGACTTCATTGATGCCCACGTGGCGGGCGGCGAGCGCCCGCGGATTCACCTGCACATGCACGGCGTAACGCTGCGCGCCCAACACCTGTACCTGCGCCACGCCGTTGACCATCGACATTCGCTGCGCCACGCGCGTTTCCGCGTATTCGTTGAGCGTCCATAACGGCATCGTGTCCGAAGTCAGCACCAGGTAGAGAATCGGCTGGTCGGCCGGGTTGACCTTGGTGAACGTCGGCGGCGTCGGCATGCCCTGCGGCAAAAGGCGCGCCGCCTGCGTGATGGCCGCCTGCACATCCACCGCGGCGCCATCGAGACCGCGGCTCAGCTCGAATTCAAGAGTGATCCGCGTGGACCCGAGCGAGTTGACCGAGTTCATCGCCGAAAGTCCGGCGATCATGGTGAACTGATTCTCAAGCGGCGTGGCGACGGCCGAGGCCATCGTCTCCGGACTGGCGCCCGGCAGACTGGCGGTGACCAGCAGCGTCGGCAGATCGACGTTCGGCAAATCGCTGACCGGCAGCGCGCGGTAGGCCACCGAACCGAACAGCGCGATGGCCGCCATCATCAGGCTGGTGGCGATGGGGCGTTCAATGAAGGGAGCGGATACGTTCATGGGGGATTAATCGCCCGCCGGCATCGGCGACGGGATCGGACGTCGAACCGGCGCGCGGCGGGTCTTGCGAACGAGGGCGTCCAGATACGTGTAGACGACCGGAGTCAGATACAGAGTCACGAACTGCGAAATGATCAGGCCGCCGGCGACGGCCAGGCCGAGCGGACGCCGCGTTTCTCCGCCCGCTCCCATGCCGATGGCGATCGGCAGCACCCCGAGCAATGCCGCCAGCGTCGTCATGAGAATGGGGCGGAACCGGATCAGGCAGCCCTCATAGATGGCGTCGCGCGGGCTCTTGCCTTCCTTGCGCTCGGCTTCCAGCGCAAAGTCGATTTGCATGATGGCGTTCTTCTTCACGATGCCGATCAGCATGAACAGGCCGACGAAGGCGTAGATGTTGAGCTCCTGTTTGAACAGCACCAGCGTCAACAGCGCGCCCAGGCCGGCCGAAGGCAGGCCCGAAAGAATGGTGATGGGATGCACGTAGCTCTCATACAAAATGCCCAGGCAGATGTAGACCACCGCCAGCGCGATGATGAGCAGCAGCGTCATGTTGGCGAGCGAGTCCTGAAAGGCCTTGGCGGTTCCCTGGAAGCCGGTGCGGATGGTGTCCGGCAGTTGCGCCGCCGCCTCTTCGATCCCTGCCACCACGTCGCCGAGCGCGGCGCCCTGCCGCAACGCGTACGACAGCGTCACCGACGGCAACTGGCCGGAGTGGCTGATGGTCTGCGGTCCGGAATCGAGGTAAGTGGAGGCGAACGAATCCATGGGAATCAGCACGCCGTCGCGATTCTTGAAATAGAGTTTGGAAAGCAGATCCGGGTGCGACTGATACTCCGGCAGCAGTTCGAGCAGCACTTTGTACTGTGCCGTGGGGGCGTAGATGGTGGAAGACCAGCGCGGCCCGAAGGCGTCGTACATGGCGCTTGAGACGTCGCGCATGTTGAGGTTGAGCGCCGCCACTTTATCCCGGTCCACGCGCACGTTGAGGCGTGGATTCTTGATCTGAAGATCGCTTGTGACGTCCAGCACGCCTTCCACCTGCGACAGCGCCCGTTGCAGCTTCGGAGCCTCGCGATAGAGCTCATTCACGTCCGGGCCCTGCATGGTGTACTCGTACTGGCTTTTCGACATGCGTCCGCCGATGCGAATCGACGGCGGCGCGGTGAGGAAGACGCGCGCGCCCACGAAGTTCGCAAACCGCGGCCGCATCTTTTCGATGACCTGGGTGACCGATAGCGGCCGCTCCTTGCGCGGCTTCAACTGAATGAAGGCGCGGGCCGAATTCGCGCTCTGGTTGAACGAGCCGCCGGCGCTGACCATCACCGATTCCACGTTCTCGTCGCTTGAAATAATCTCGCCGATCTTTTGCTGGTATTCCGCCATTTTGTAGAACGAGATGCCCTGAATGGCCTCGCTGTTGGCGTACATCGTGTCGACGTCCTGGTCGGGAATGAACCCCTTGGGCACGATCTCGAACAGGTACATGGTGAGCCAGATGGTGCCCGCGAAGACCAGCATCATGACCGGGCGCGCCCGCAACACCAGCTTCAGAGACCAGTCGTAGAAGCGCAGCATGATCTGGAAGAACCACTCGGTCATGCGGAACAGGATGCCGTTCTGCTCGTCGTGAGCCTGCTTCAACATGCGGCTGCAAAGCATCGGCGTGAGCGAAATCGAGACAAAGCCGGAAATGAGAATCGAGATGACGATGGTGACGGCGAACTCGTGGAACAGCCGCCCCATCAGGCCGCTCATGAACAGGATGGGGATGAAAACGGCCGCCAGCGACACGGTCATCGACACGATGGTGAAGCTGATTTCCTTCGAGCCCTGATAGGCCGCCTGCATCACGCCCTCGCCGCGCTCGATGTGGCGCACGATGTTTTCGAGCATCACGATGGCGTCGTCCACCACAAAACCCACCGACAGAATCAGCGCCATCATGGTCAGGTTGTTCAGGCTGAACCCCAGCATATAGATGATGGCCAGCGTGCCGAACAGCGACAAAGGCAATGCGGCGGCGGGAATGAACGTGGCGCGCGCGTTGCGCAGGAACAGGAAGATCACCAGGATGACCAGCATCATGGCCAGGAACATGGTGAACTTGATGTCTTCGAACGCTTCGCGAATGGTCTTGGACCGGTCGCCGCGGATGTTCAGCTCCACCGCGGGCGGCAGCTTCTTGCGAATCTCCGGAATCAGGGCCCGGATGCGGTCGTTGACGTCGATGACGTTGCTGTTGGGCTGCCGCATCACGGCCAGGTTCAGCCCCTTGTATCCCTTGCCGTTCTGATAGAGCCAGGAAGCGGTCTTGTCGTCTTCCACGCTGTCGAGCACGGTGGCGATGTCGCGCAGCAGGATCGGCGACCCGTTGCGGTAAGCCACGGTGATCTTGGCGAAATCGGCGGCCCGCCGCAACTGGCCGTCGGCGCGGATATTGAAAGCCTGCTTGTCGCCCCAAAGCGTGCCGGTGGGAACGTTGACGTTCCATTGACGCAGCGCGGCGCCCACCTGATCGATGCCCACCCGGTGCGCGGCCAGCTTGTCGGGGTTCACCTGCACCCGCACGGCGTATTTCTGCGCGCCGAAGGTATTGACCTGGGCCACGCCAGTGACCATCGAGAGCCGCTGCGCGATCTCGGTTTCGGCGAACTCCTGCAGCTCGTAGAGCGGCATCGTCGTCGACGTCAGCCCCAGAAACATCACCGGCGAATCGGAGGGGTTCGACTTGCGGAACGACGGCGGGCTCGGCATGCCGGGCGGCAGTAAGGCCATCGCTTCGGCAATTGCCGTTTGCACGTCCACAGCGGCGCCGTCGATATCGCGGTCGAGCGTAAAGGTCAGGGTGATGTTGGTGCCGCCGGTGGAACTGGTCGACGTCATCGAATCCAGTCCGGCGATGGTGGTGAACTGGCGTTCGAGCGGCGTCGCCACCGCCGAAGCCATCGTATCCGGATTGGCGCCCGGCAGGCTCGCCGAAACCGACAGGGTGGGGAAATCGACATTGGGCAGGTCGGCCACCGGCAGCAGGGTGTAGGAGATGGCCCCGAACACCGCCAGCGCCAGCATGAGCAGGCTGGTCGCCACCGGACGCTTGATGAATACCGACGAGAAGTTCATGCGCGCCGCCCTTCCGCTATTCCTTCTTTTTCTTCGCTCCGCTCTTGCCCTTGCGCGCCCCCGCTTCGTCGCGCAGCCGCACCCGCATGCCGGGCGCCAGACGCAATTGGCCTTCGGTCACCACCGTGTCGCCGTTGTCAAGGCCCGCGCCGATCACCATGTCTTCGTTGACGCGGCCGGCCAGCTTCACGTTCACCGCTTCCACCGATTGGTCGGCCTTGACGCGGTACACGAACGAGCCTTCCTGCCCGGTTTGCACGGCCTGGTTGGGAACGATGAGGGCGTTCGGCGTGACGCCGAGACGCAGCGTCACGCGCACGAACTGGCCGGGCCACAGGCGGCGGTTCGCATTGGCGAACTGGCCCTTCAGCTTGATGGTGCCGGTGGTTTGATCCACGCTGCTGTCGACGAACGTCAACTGCCCGGTTTCCGGATGCGCCGGATCGTCGGGCGGCGCGGCCGAGACCGGCAGCTTCCCGCGCGTCATGGCTTCCTTGACCATCCCCAACTGCGTCTCCGGGACGGAGAATGTAACGTAAACCGGCTGCACCTGGCTGATCGCCACCAGTTCGGTCACGTTGGCCGAGGTAAGCGTGCCTTCCCGCGTCAGAATCGTCCCGGTGCGGCCGTCCACCGGCGACAGGATGGTGGTATAACCCAACATGATGCGCGCGGTTTTGACCGCCGCCTCGCCGGCTTCGATGGAAGCCTGCGCGCTGGCGATGGCTGCCTGGTCGGCCGCCACCGATTGCGTCACCACATCCACCGACGACTGCTGCTGTTCGGCCTGTTCCTTCGAAACCACGCCTTCTTTCTGAAGGCTGGCGAAGCGGCCCGCCTGCTGCGTAAGAAATTTTTGCTGCGCCAGATCCCGGTTCAGGTTGGCCTGCGCCTGCAGGTGAACGGCACGGTCGCGCGCCAGATTCGCCTCCGCCTGGCTGAGGGCGGTTTGAAAGGGGGCCGGGTCGATGCTGAACAGTTTGTCGCCCTTGGTTACGAAGGCGCCTTCGGCAAAGTGGACCTTATCAATGGGCCCGGTGACGCGCGACTTTACCATGACGGTGGAGAAAGCCTCCACGTTTCCAATTACTTGCAAGTCGACCGGGACGTCGCGGGTGGTGACTTTGGCGATGGCCACCGGCACTGCGGCCTCACCCTTTTTCAGACCGCCTTTCTTGGCGTCCGATCCGGCTTGTTCGCCGCATCCAACGAGCAGAAAAGCGAATGGGACCGCGGAGACAGAGAGAGTCTTCAGGAAGGACGGCATTCGATTCTTTGAAGTAAGGGCGCTACGCACTGGCAATATGTTACTACGCCCGCCCTAAGGGTCAGGGAACCCCACGGTATTGGTACGGACCACTCCGAAAAACGCGAAGACCGGCCAAAAGTGGCCGGCCTTCGGGAGTCGAACGCGGTTAAGGGGACTGGGTTCCTTTAGAAGCGAACAGGGACCGGCGCGGTCCTCCAAAACATCAGGAACTTCGCTCGCGCCGGTTTCCGTTGTTCGCGGTTCCTCAAAAGCGAACAGGGACCGGCGCGGTCCTCCAGAACATCAGGAACTTCGCTCGCGCCGGTTTCCGTTGTTCGCGGTTCCTCAAAAGCG
>CADEFT010000001.1:0-39676 GCA_902826685.1 uncultured Acidobacteriota bacterium | reverse complement strand
GAACATCAGGAACTTCGCTCGCGCCGGTTTCCGTTGTTCGCGGTTCCTCAAAAGCCTCGCGGCCGTCCCGGCCCACGGCGGAAGGGCGCAAACCCGGCTCCCACCCCATCCCCGCCGGAGGGAGGTGCCAACAGGCGATACCGCATCGCTTCTCCGATCGCCGGCTGCAGCTTCCTGGCGGTTTCGAGCGCAGCCAGTTTGGTGCGCTGCTCCTCGGTCAATACGCTCAGCGCGTTTTGCCGGGCTTGTGTCATGGCGTCTCCGGCGGTTTTCCGCGATTGGCGCATCTCCAGCATGGCGCGTCCCACGGCGGCCGGATCCGGGTTGGCCGAATTCATTTGTTCCCGCAGCGCTCGGGCCCGTTCCCGCATCTGTTCGCGGTCCGGCCGTCCCTGCCGCATCGCGTCGCGATTCAGGTTGTTCAGGCGGTTGACCTGATCCTCGCTGAGCCCCAGATATTCCGTCAACGCCTTTGAAGGCTCACCCGCCATCCGGCGCGGACCCTGCGCAAAGGCAGCCGCGGCCAGGGCGAACGTCAAAACCAGGTTTCGAATCATTTGTTCGATTCCTCCTCTCACCAATACAAACGCGGGCCGGGTCGAAAAGTTTGGTTAACTCCATGAAAAATGACGCTTTGCATTCTTAACGTTCCATTGCATGGAAATAGCCCCCGGGTTAGGCTGGTAATGCCAACCATGTGGAAGCGCGAAAAGCCAGGTCTATGGATCGCCGCCCTCGGCGTGCTTGGCCTGGCCCTGGCCGCGCTGTGGATCCTGCAAACCCGCTGGCTCGGGGAGTTGCAGCGTGCCGAACAGGAGCGGATTCTCGGCGGTCTCAGGCGATCGGCGCGGTTTGTCTCCGACGCCGTGGACCGCGAAGTCGGGTCCACCATCCGCCTTCTGTTTCCCCGTCCGGCGCGCGGCGCGCCCGATGGCGATGGCGGCATGCTGAGCCGTTGGCAACAGGCCTGGGAGGAACGCGGCGCCAACAGCTTGCTGCGTCATTTCTATCAGGTGGAACTTACTACGCCCGGCGGGTTGAAACTGGAACGCTTCGATCCCGAAACCGAACGCCTGGTATCCATGCCGTGGCCTGCGGCCTGGACACGCCTCGGCCCCTTCTTACGCAATGCACCGCAGCCCGAAGCGCCGGGATTTTTTCAGCGCAATGGTTCAGGCGGCGGTTTGCGCGCCGTTCTGGGGCCGGGCACGTTCGAAGAAGGCAAGTCCTTGCTACTGGTAGCGCCGCGCTTCCGCACGTTGACCTCTCCGCAAGCGCCGCCGCGCTGGACCCTGGCCGAACTGGATGCGCGGGCGCTGGCCGAGACCGTGATTCCCCGCCTGATCCGCGAGCATCTGGGCGATGAATACCAGTTTTCGCTGCGGCAACGCGAGGGCGGCCGGGTGCTGGTGGCATCGCATGGCGCGATTGCGAATCCCGATCTGACGGTGGAACTGGTGCGCGGCGGTTTCGGCGGCGGTGGCGCCTTCCGTGGGCGCGGCGAGCCGATGGCTCCACCGCCTCCGCTGCCGGAGACCGCGCGCGACGATGGTCCGCCTCGCCGCTTTGAAGGACCGCCCGGGTTGTGGGAACTCGACCTGCGCCACCAGGCGGGCGGTGTCGCGTCGCTGGTGGCGGCCGGCCACCGCCGCAATCTTTGGATGGCTTTCGGAGTTCTCGCGGTAATGGCGGGCGCGCTTGGTGTCGTGCTGGTCAATGCCCGCCGTTCGGCGGCCCTGGCGCGGCAGCAGATGGAATTCGTCGCCGCCGTTTCGCACGAGTTGCGTACGCCCATCGCCGCCATGCGATCGGCCGCCGATAACCTGGCCGACGGCATCGTACGCAATGAAGAGCAGGCGCGGCGCTATGGCGCCATGCTGCGCGAGCAGGGCCGCACGCTCGGCGATCTGATGGAACAGATCCTCGCCTTTGCCGGCATCGCCTCGCACGCGCCGCCCAAGGATCCCAAGCCGTCGGAAGTGGGCGCCCTGGTGGACGACGCGTTAAAGGCTTGCGAGCCGCTGATCGCTTCCTCGGCCTGCACGGTGGAGAAAGACGTCGACGCCCGGTTGCCCAGCGTGGTTGCCGACGCCAATTGGGTCGGCCTGGCGCTGCGCAACCTGGTGCAGAATGCGGTGGTCCACGGCGGCGGCAAATGGATTCGCGTCGAGGCGCGCCCCAATGGATCGCCGGATTCGGTTCAGATCGCGGTGGAAGACCGCGGCCAGGGCATCGAGCCCGCCGAGCTCACCCGCATCTTCGAGCCGTTCTATCGCGGCCGCGGCGCGCTCGAGAAAGCCGCTCGCGGCGCCGGGCTCGGGTTGGCCATCGCGCGCCGCATCGCCGAGGCGCACGGCGGCAGCCTGAAAGCCGAAAGCCAGCCGGGCGTGGGATCGCGATTCATCCTCTCCCTGCCCGCGGCGAAGAGCTAAATGGCACGCATCCTGGTCGTGGAGGACGAAGCGGCGCTGGCGATGACGCTCACCGACCGGCTGCGCTTTTCCGGCTATGAAGTGGACCATGCCTCAAACGGCGTCGAGGCGTTGAAGCTGGCCGAAGGATCGCCCTACGACCTTGTGATCCTGGACGTGATGATGCCCGGCCGCAATGGCTTCGAGGTGCTGCGCGAGATGCGCCACCGCGGCATGACGGCGCCGGTGATTCTGTTGACCGCGCGCGGCGAACTGGCCGACAAGCTCACCGGCTTCCAGGCCGGCGCCGACGACTACGTCACCAAGCCGTTTGAAACGATGGAGCTGCTGGCGCGCGTCGAGGCCCTGCTCAGGCGCGGCGGCGCCACCGGCAAGCAAATCGACGTGGTGAGGTTCGGGCCGGTGGAAGTCGACCTGCGGACGGGCGAAGTCAAGCGCGATGGCCGCCTGGTGGAGATGGCCGCCAAGGAACTGCAATTGCTGCGCTATCTTTTAAGCCGCCGCGGCGAGACTGTACCCCGTGAGGAGTTGCTCAAGGAGGTCTGGGGCTACGACTCGACCCTGCTGACACGGACCCTGGACGTACACGTCGCCTGGCTGCGGCAGAAAATCGAAGAGAACCCCTCCACGCCGCGCTATCTGATCACGCTGCGGGGGATGGGCTACCGGTTGATGGAGTAGGCCGCGATGTGCTACTTTCAAGGGGTCCTGCGCGCCCGTAGCTCAGTTGGATAGAGCGTCTGGCTACGAACCAGAAGGTCGGGTGTTCGAATCACTCCGGGCGCACCACCAGCCGGCTGGACTGTTACCATGGGCCGGAACATGCTTCGCCGCGATTTCCTCCGCACTTTGATGGCAGCCACGGGTGCCGCCTCCCTCGCCGATCGGGCCGATGCCGCCGGGCTCCCCAAAACCAAAATCACCCGCATCCGCTATTACCGCACGCCCACCGACGCCGCGGGCCGCCCCAACACCCGTCAACCGCTGTTCAATCAAAGCACCAACATCGTCATGGTGGAGACCGATTCCGGCCTGGTGGGCGTCGGCGAAGGCGGCGCGGGCGACACGATGGAACAATGCGCCGGGCTGTTGATCGGAGAAGATCCGTTCCGCACCGACCGCCTCTGGCAGTCGATGTTCCGCGCTTACTTCTATCCCGCCGGCCGCGAGAAAGTCCACGCGCTTGGCGCGCTCGACGTGGCGCTGTGGGATTTGAAAGGTAAGGCGCTCGGCGTCCCCGTTTACCAGCTTCTGGGCGGCCAGTCGCGCGATTTCGTTGAATGCTATTCCACCGGCTTCCCGGCCAAGGGCTCGCCGAAGGAAGTCGCCAAGGCCTGCGTCGACGCGGGCTTCCGCGCGTACCGCATCTCCACCGATTCGCGCGGGCCGGTGGTCGATCGATTCGACAACGTGAGCCGCGTCTTTGACCTCTGCCAGCAGGTTCGGGAAGGCGTTGGCCGCGATGGCGGCTGGTGCATCGACTTTCACACCGAACTCGACATGCCCGACGCCGTTGCGCTCGCCAATAAGATCGAGCCCTTGCGTCCCTATTTCGTCGAGGACCTCGTCCGTAGCGAGAATCCCGGCGTCTATCGAACCCTGCGCCACCAGGTGAAAGTGCCCATCGCCGTGGGCGAGCAGTTCGGCCCCAAGTGGGAATGGAACGAACTGATCGAGCCGCACCTGATCGACTACGCCCGCGTGACCATCCCCAACGTTGGCGGCATCACCGAATTTCAAAAGATCGCGGCCATGTGCGAGACGCACTACGTGGGCCTGGTACCGCATTTCACCGGGCCGATCTCGGAAGCCGCCATGGTGCACTGCTGCGCCGCTTTCTCCGGCCCGGCGCTGATGGAACTGGTGATGGGCGGCACACGCCAGTGGCCTTATCTCAAGAGCGGATACGATTTCAAGGACGGCAAGCTCTGGCCCAACGACCGGCCCGGCCTCGGCGTTGAAGTCGATACCGCCAAACTGCAGATGATCGGCGATCACAAGGAACCGTACTCGTTGACGCCGATGCTCAAGCGCCCCGACGGCTCCTATACCAACTGGTAGCGCGCTAGGTCGCCTTCGGATGCGCCCGGTCGTAAACCGCCATCAGATCCTTGAGAGACACCTGCGTGTACTTCTGCGTCGTCGAAAGCTTGGAGTGTCCCAGCAACTCCTGAATCGCCCGTAAATCCGCTCCGTCGGAAAGCAGGTGCGTGGCGAAGGCATGCCGCAGCGAATGCGGATGCAGCGACGAATCGCCCAGCAGCGCCGTCGCGTAAAGCTTGACGATCCGGCGCACGGAGCGGTCCGTGAGCCGCGTGCCGGCGCCATTCACGAACACCGCGTCCACTCCCGCCGCCGCCGCGCGCTCCTGCCGGTAGGCGTTCAGCGCCGCCGCGGCTTTCGATCCAAACGGCACCTGCCGTTCCTTGCGGCCCTTGCCGCGCACGCGCAGCCAATTCTCGCTGAAGTCGATATCGGACAGGTCGAGCCCAACCAGTTCGCTCACCCGCAGGCCGCAGCCGTAAAGCAGTTCGAGCAGCGCCAGATCGCGTTTCAGGCTGGGCCTCTCCAGCGACCCGTTGGCCGCCTGGTCGATCAGCCCGTTGGTCTGCTCCTCGGTTGGCACGCGCGGCAGCGTCTTCGGTGCCTTCGGCGCGCGCACCAGCTTTGCCGGATTCAATGGGATCGCGCCGCGCTGGTGCAGGTACCGGAACAGCGACCGCAGCGCCGCCAGCTTCCGCCGCATGCTGAGCGCCGAAAGCTTGCGATGATACAGGTGGCCCAGATACTCGCGGATCGCCAGCGTATTCAGCGTTTCCAGGTCCGGCGAACCGGCGCCCGGCCGGGCGAAATACTCCGCGAACTGCCCATAGTCGCTTTCGTAGTTGCGCAGCGTATGAGGCGAAACGTTGGCCCGCTTCAACTCGGCGCAATAATCGGCGATGGCTTCAGACAGCAGCAAGCCGGTACTCCTCCAGCGCCCGCAGCGCCCGGCGGCATACCTCCGCGTGGCGCGCCTTCTTGTCGTGGCGCAACCGCCTGGCGGTTTCCTCGTCCAGCTTCGGCAGCAGATCGAAGGTGATATTAGCCGGCTGGTAGTGCTTCGGATCGGCGCCCGAAACATAATGGCACAACGACCCGAGCGCCGTTTCCCGCGGCCACGGCCGGACGGCTTCGCCCAACGCCAGCGCCGCCGCGTTGCGTCCGGCGATCAGCCCGGTGGCGATCGATTCCACGTAACCTTCCACTCCCGAAATCTGCCCCGCGAAGAAAATCCGCGGGTCGCTCCGCAGCGCCAGCGTGGGCGCCAGTAACTCCGGCGCATTGATATAAGTATTCCGGTGTATCTGCCCATATCGCAGAAACTCGGCCTTCTCAAGGCCCGGAATCAAACGCAGGATCCGCTGCTGCTCGCCGTATTTCATGTAATTCTGAAATCCCACGATGTTGTAACTTGAAGCGCGCAGGGTCTCCTGGCGCAACTGCACCACCGCGTAGGGGCGCCTGCCGTCGCGCGGATCCGTCAGCCCCACCGGCTTCATCGGGCCGAAGCGCAGCGTATCCCTGCCGCGCCGCGCGATCTCCTCGATCGGAAGGCAGGCCTCGAAATACGGAACGTCGTCCGGGATATGGGGGGTATGCCGCTGCGCTTCGAGCAGCGCGTCCACGAAGCGCTCATACTGCTCCCGAGTGAATGGGCAATTCAGGTAATCGTCGGTCGAATCGATCGACTTGCCGTATCGCGACCCCCGGAAGGCAACGCCATAATCGATGGTTTCGGCATCCACGATGGGACTGATGCTGTCGTAGAAGAACAGCCGCTCCGAGCCTGTCAGCCGGCCTATATCCTGTGCCAGGGCATCCGCCGTCAACGGCCCGGTGGCGACGATCACGATCCCTCCGGCCGGAATCGCATCCAGCCGCTCGCGCCGCACCTCGATTCCCTTGAGCGCCTCCACCCGCCGCGTCACTTCGCCCGCGAACACGTCGCGATCCACCGTCAACGCCTGCCCGCCCGGCACACGTGCCGCCGCCGCCGCTTCCATCAACCCGCTTCCGGCGCGGCGCTGCTCTTCTTTCAAAAGCCATGGCGCGGTATCCAGGCTCTCGCTCTTCAGCGAATTGCTGCAAACCAATTCCGCCAGCCGGTCCGTTTTGTGCGCCGGCGTCGAGGCGGTGGGCCGCATTTCATAGAGGATCGCGGGTAGACCCAGACGGGCTACCTGAATCGCGGCCTCGCTGCCGGCCAACCCACCACCCACAATATGGATCACGCATCCCATTGTAAACTCAAGAGCGGCGCCGCTCTCCCGGGGGCACGGAAGGCACGCGCGGGCAATTCCAGTACGCTCAGTACGAACATAGCGGCATATTACATCTCAATGGGGACGGTTAGTTAACTTTTGGTGGGTATGTATTAATTCCCACTCCACATTTAGGCGTAGAATGAACTGCAGGATGGTCGTCGCGGGATTGGTGTGTATTCTCGTTACGGTTCTGGTGGTCGGTTGTCTTACTATGGCACGCCGCTTGCAATCCGCCCGCGCCGAAGCCGCCAGACTCCGTGCCTCGCAGACGGCGTTCCTCTCCCTGATGAGCCATGAGCTTCGTACGCCGCTAAACGGCGTCATCGGAATGGCCGACTCCCTCGCCGCGCAACTGCCCCCGGAACAGCGCGAGATGGTGGAAACCATGTCCACCTGTGGCCGCGATTTGCTCACCCTCATCGCCGACGCCACCGACTATACGGATCTGACCGCCGGCCGGCTGCAACTGCACCCACGCGAGTTCGAACTGCGCGACACCGTGCGCGGCGCCGTACGTGCGCAGCGCCGCCCGGCCTGGGCCAAAGGCATCGAACTGCGCCTGCAGATCGAGGAATCGCTGCCGCGGCAGGTGAAGGGCGACCCCGCCCGTCTCGATCAGATTCTGCGCAGTCTGCTCTCGAGTTCGCTTCGATCGTGCGATACCGGCTCGGTGGAGCTTCGGGTCACGCGGTCCGCGGCGGACCTGGTGCGTTTCGAGATCGAGGACACATCGCCCGGCATGTCGCCCGCCGCCGTGGACGCGGTATTCGAGCCGTTCGAGCCGGCCGGCCGTACGGTCCGGCCCTCGCCGCGAACGGGCATCGGCCTCGCGCTCGCCCGCGCCCTGGCGCGCCTCATGGGCGCGGAACTGTTGGCGGAATCGGTCCCTGGGAAAGGGATGCGTTTCGCCTTCGAGTTGGCGTTGGAATCCACGCCCCCGGAAGAGGAAGCGCAAAGCGCTCTAGAAGCCGCGGCCGGTCCCCTGCGCATCCTTGTTGTGGAAGACAACACGGTCAATCAGCGCGTGGCCGAAGCGCTGCTGCGCAAGCTGGGCCATCGGGCCGACCTCGCCGCCAACGGCCAGGAAGCCATCGAAAAGTGGACCGCCGGCACCTACGACGTCGTCCTCATGGATTGCCAGATGCCGGTGATGGATGGCTATGAAGCCACCGCCGAGATCCGCCGCCAGGAGGGGCTCGCCCGGCGCACCCCCATCGTCGCTCTTACCGCCCATGCCTTGAACTCCGACCGCGAGAAGTGCCTCGCCTGCGGCATGGACGATTACCTCACCAAGCCCGTCCACATCAACGACCTCGCCGCCGCTCTCAATCGCAACATCCGCCGCGCCTTCGCCTGAACCCGTCCGCCGGAAATGGCGTGAGACAATCTGAGTGGTTGTGAAAAGCGCCATCATCGTCGATTGGGCCGCCGCGATCGCCGCTTTAGCCGCCGGCCTGGTGCTCTCCCTTGCCCTGCGCCAACTCATCCTCCGGCCGCTCCGGAAGCTTGGCGGCGAGGGGCACACCACCGCACTTCTGCTGGACGACACTCTACGCATCCCGTCCGTTCTCTGGTGTCTGGTAGCCGCGCTGGTCGGCATGCTGCAATTCGCCGACATTCCGGACCGCGCGGTCCGCTGGGCCATCAACGGCATCGTCATCTTCCTGGTGCTCAGCATCTCGGTTTCGATTTCGGCCTTCCTGGTCAGGCTTGGAGTCTTCTATTCGGAGCGGCGCGGATTGCCGTTCGCTCTCTCCGGTCTCTCCCGCGCCCTCGTCCATCTGCTCTTTCTGGTGCTGGGCGGCGTCGTGCTGCTGCGCTATTTCGACGTCACGGTGGCGCCCCTGCTCACCGCCCTGGGAGTCGGCGGTTTGGCCGTCGCCCTCGCCTTACGCGATACGCTTGCCAATTTCTTCGCCGGAGTCCATATCCTGGTGGAAGCGCCGCTTTCGGTAGGCGATTTCATCAAGCTTTCGAGCGGCGAGGAAGGCACCGTCACCGACATCGGTTGGCGCACGACGCGCGTTCTCACTACCACCAACAACACCGTCGTCATTCCCAACGAAAAGATCACCTCCAGCATCCTCACCAACTACGCCCTGCCCGATCAGAAGGTGGTCATCACCGTGGACGTTCTCACCGCGCTCGACGCCGACGTCGATCAAATCGCCCGCATCGCCGTCGAAGAGGCCGCGCGCGTCGAGAACACGGTGCCTCAGTTCACTCCCTTATTGCTGGTCGACCCTGGTGTTCTGCCCACGCACCTGCACACCAAACTGGTGGT
Organism: uncultured Acidobacteriota bacterium; assembly: GCA_902826685.1. Lineage (GTDB taxonomy): Bacteria > Acidobacteriota > Terriglobia > Bryobacterales > Bryobacteraceae > CADEFT01. The sequence continues at coordinate 30,653 of CADEFT010000001.1, read as the reverse complement.
TCAGGTGCAGCATCGCCTGCACCAGGGTATGGTCGCATCCGAAGTCCGCCGCCGCATTCTCGCCCGCTTCCGGCGGGAGGGCGTGCCACTGCCTTCCGTTCAGCAGGTGTCGGTATAGGCGATGCGCATCGGAATCGACTCGGGCGGCACCTTCACCGATTTCGCGGTGCTCCACGACACCGGGCGCCTGGAATGTTTTAAGCTTCGTTCGAACCCCGCCGACCCGGCCTCGGTCATTCTTGCCGGCATCGCCCGCGCCGCCGCCACTCCGGGCGCCGAAATCATCCACGGCTCCACCGTCGGCACCAACGCCTTGCTCGAACGGCGCGGCGCCCGTACGGCCTTCGTCACCACCGAAGGATTCGAAGATATTCTCCACATCGGACGCCAGAACCGCCCGGCGCTTTACGACCTCACCCCGCCGCCGCGGCGCTTCCTGGTGCCCCAAGAGCTTTGCTTCGGCGTTGGGGAGCGCACCTGGCACGATGGCACCATCGCCCGCCAACCCTCTTTGGCGGCTCTAAAGCGGCTGCGGACCGCGCTTCGCCGGGCCAACGTCGAATCGGTGGCCATCTGCTTTCTGCATGCTTATCAGAATCCGCAAAACGAAGCGGAGGCCCTGGCGGCGCTCGAAGGCATCGGGTATGTCTGCGCCTCGCACGAGATCTGCCCCGAATTCCGCGAGTATGAGCGCGGCTCCACTACCGCGCTGAACGCCTATGTCGGCCCGCTGATGCAGCGCTACCTCTCCGCTCTCGAAGCCCGCTCGCCACATCCCATCTGGATTATGCAGTCCAACGGCGGCCTGCTGTCGGCGGCCGAGGCGGGCCGCCACGCCGTGCGCACCGTGCTCTCCGGTCCGGCCGGCGGCGTCGCCGGCGCCTTCGATGCCGCCCGCCGTTGCGGCTTCCGCCGTGCCATCGGATTCGATATGGGTGGTACCTCCACCGACGTCAGCCTCACCGACGGAGCCCCGCGCGAGACCGTCGAAGCCGTGGTGGACGGCATCCCCTTGCGCGTGCCCATGCTCGACATCAACACCGTGGGCGCGGGTGGCGGATCGATCGCGCGCGTCGACGAGGGCGGCCTGCTGCGCGTGGGACCCGAAAGCGCCGGTGCCGATCCAGGCCCGGCCTGCTACGGCAAAGGTACGGCGCCTACCGTCACCGATGCCCACGTCGTGCTCGGCCGTATTGCCGCCGATCAGTTCCTCGATGGCGCCATGCCGCTCGATCCGGCCCGCTCCCACGCCGCCGTCGCGTCGCTGGCCGCCGCGCTCGCCCTGACGCCCGAACGTGCCGCCGAAGGCATTCTGCGCGTCGCCAATGCGAACATGCAGCGCGCCGTCCGCGCCGTGTCGATCGAGCGCGGCTACGATCCTCGCGAGTTCGCCCTGGTAGCCTTCGGCGGATGCGGCGGTCTGCACGCCTGCGAACTGGCGCAGGAATTGGAGATCCGCACCGTCATCGCGCCCGAAACCGCCGGCGTGCTATCGGCGCTCGGTATGCTGCTGGCGGGCCGCATTCGCGATTATGCCGCGGGCGTGCTGGGGCGCGACGATTGGGAGCCGCGTTACCGGGAGCTCGAACGGCGCGCGGCCGATGAAAATCCCGGCGCCAGGCTCATCCGCTCCATCGACGCCCGCTACCAGGGTCAAAGCTACGAGCTCACCGTTCCCTGGCGCGGCGCTCGAACCGCGAAGGTCTTTCACGCCGCCCACCGCAAGGCTTACGGCTATTCGAACCCGTCGCGCGCGATCGAATACGTCACCATTCGCGTCCGTGCCTCGGCCGCGGTACGCAAGCCGAAGCCTCGGGCCGCCGTCCCCGTGCCCGCGCAAAAGCCCGGCACACGCCGCGTCTTCAGCGGAGGACGTTGGGTCACCCTGCCCGTCTGGCGCCGCGAGCAAATGCCCCGCCGTCCGTTGCGCGGACCCGCTCTTGTGCTCTACTACGGATCAACGCTTCTGGTACCCGAAGGATGGTCGATGCGGCCCGCGCCGTCCGGCGATCTGATTCTCACCAGATCCTAAAGACGCACGATGCTCCGCCGATTCTTCACCGGTTCGCTCTACCCGCAAGTTCTAGCCGCCATCCTGCTGGGGGTCGCGCTCGGTGTCTGGGCGCCCCACACCGCCGCCGCCATGAAACCGCTCGGCGACGGCTTCATCAAGCTCATCAAGATGATCATCGCCCCGGTCATCTTCACTACCATCGTTCTTGGAATCGCCGGGACCGCGGACATGAAAAAGGTGGGCCGCACCGGCGGGCTGGCGCTGCTCTACTTCGAAGCCGTCACCACCTTCGCCCTCATCCTGGGCCTGGTCATCGTCAACGTAGTGCGCCCAGGCGAAGGGATGAACGTCGATCCGGCCAAGCTCGACACCGGCGCCGTTGCCGCCTATGCCGGTCCCAACAAGATGAAGAGCACCACCGGCTTCCTGCTCGACATTATCCCCACCTCCTTCTTCGATGCGTTCGCCAAGGGCGAGATTCTGCAAGTGCTGCTGCTCGCCATCCTCACCGGCTTCGCGCTGCAGCGGCTCGGCTCGCATACCAACTCCATCTTTCAGTGGATCGAAAAAGCCAACGAGGTCCTCTTTCAAATCGTGGGCATGATCATGCGCCTGGCGCCGCTTGGAGCCTTCGGCGCCATGGCCTTCACCATCGGAGCCTACGGCATCGCCTCGCTGCTTTCGCTCGCCAAACTGATGGCCACGTTCTACCTCACCTGTGTGAGCTTCGTCTTCCTCGTGCTGGGCCTGATTGCGCGTTTCCACGGGTTCAGCATTTGGCGCCTGCTGCGCTACATCGGCGAGGAACTGATGATCGTGCTCGGCACTTCGTCGTCGGAAGCAGCCTTGCCGCGATTGATGGCGAAACTCGAATCGCTCGGCGCCGGCCGCGCCACCGTCGGGCTGGTCGTCCCTACCGGCTACTCCTTCAATCTCGACGGCACGTCCATCTACCTCACCATGGCGGCCGTCTTCATCGCGCAGGCCACCAATTCCCCGCTGACGCTGTGGAATCAATTGACGCTGCTTGCCGTTCTGCTGCTGACTTCCAAAGGCGCCGCCGGAGTCACTGGCAGCGGCTTCGTCGTGCTGGCAGCGACGCTTTCGGCCGTCGGCAGCGTTCCCGTAGGCGGTGTAGCTCTCATCCTCGGCGTCGACCGGTTCATGAGCGAGGCCCGCGCCATCACCAACATCATCGGTAACGCCGTCGCCACGCTCGTCGTCGCCCGCTGGACCGGCGACCTCGACCGGCGCAAGCTTCAAACGGAGCTCGGCGGAGCCTGATACACTCGACCTCGTGAACCCCGCCATCGGTTTCGCGCTTGGCGTCTTCGCCGCGTTTCCGGCGCTGCTCCCGGCCGCCGGACCGGATGCGTTCGTCTTCGCGTTCTTCCGCAACAACGGGGAGGATGGCCTTTACCTCGCTACCAGCGACGACGGCCTCAAGTGGACCCCGCTTCACGGCGACAAACCGCTGCTCACCCCCACGGTGGGCGAATCGAAGCTGATGCGCGATCCCTCCATCGCGCGCGGTCCCGATGGCACCTATCACATGGTTTGGACCACGTCCTGGCAGGGCCGCACGCTCGGCTACTCCAGCTCGCGCGACCTCAAACAATGGAGTCCCCAGCGCACCATCGAACCCTTCCCCGCCGCCACGCCGGTGGTGAACTGCTGGGCTCCGGAGCTGTTCTACGACGAAACTTCCAAGGACTTCCTGATCGTCTGGGCCTCTACCATTCCAGGGCGGTTTCCCGAAACGCTGGGCAAGGGATCGAAGGATTACAACCACCGCCTCTATGCCATCCGCAGCCGCGACATGAAGACCTTCACCGAGCCCGAGCTTTTCTATCAGCCCGGCTTCCAGGTCATCGATGGCGCCGTCTTCAAAACCGCCGGCGGCTATGGGCTCATCGCCAAGAACGAAACCGAAAAGCCGCCCGCCAAGTACCTGTTCACCGCAGTGGCGCCCGCCGCCACCGGGCCTTATTCGAATCCCTCGCCCTCGCTTTCCGGACCCGAATGGGCCGAGGGCCCGTCGCCCCTCTGGCTCAACCCCAACCAGTTGATCGTGTACTTCGACAAGTACCGCGACAAGCGCTGGGGCGCCATCCGCACCGATAGCGGCCTGCTCAAGTGGGAAGACGTTTCCGCGAAACTCGTCATGCCCGCCGGAGCCCGTCACGGCACCGCCTTCAAAGCCCCGCGCCAGATCGTCGACCGGCTGAAAGGACCGTCGGACCGCGCCGTCGCCGAGTGGGTGCTGCGATTGGGCGGCTTCGTCACCGTCGAAGGCCGGCCGGAGCGCCTTTGGGACGTCACCGCGCTGCCCGCCGATGAATTCCGCCTCCACACCGTCAACCTCGTCGGTGTCGTGGTCCCGCTCGATGAGCTGGCCAAGCTCGAAGGTCTCACCCATCTCAAGGAGCTCTACCTCAGCGGCCGGTTCTGGCACAACGTCCCGGCGCGGGAATGCGAGCGCTCGCTGCGCCCGCTGGCCTCGCTCGATTCGCTCGAACGCTTCGCCGTCAGCGAGCCCGTGCAGACCGATATTCCGATCGAAGACGACGGCATCGCGCATCTGGCCAAACTGCCCAACCTTCGGGAACTGCGCATCGACCGGTTGAAGATCCGCGGACGTAGCCTGAAATCGCTCACCGGCCTCCGGTATCTCGATGTCAATATGACGCGCTTCGACGACCAGGGCATGCAATCGCTTGCCGGCATGAAGAACCTGGAACGTCTGCTCGCCCGCGACACCCTCATCACCGACGAAGGGTTGAAGGCCTTGAGCGGGCTTACCGGCCTCCGCGAACTCGATCTGCACGCCACGCGCATCTCCGATGCCGGACTCGAATATCTGCGCCCTCTCACCAAGCTGCGCAAGCTCAATATCCTGGGGGCGCAGGTTACCGATTCGGGCCTCGATGTCCTGCTCGGCATGACGGAACTCGAAGAGCTGAACGTCTATCGCACGAAGATTACCAACTCCGGCCTGGCGCGTCTTCAGGCACTGCGCCACCTTCGCAACCTCGACGTACGCTACACCGCCGCCACGCGCACCGGCGTCGATTCGCTCCGCTCCGCCCTGCCTGCCGTCAAGGTGGCGTTCCTTGAAACCGGCGGTAAGAGTTCCGGTGTCGGTGACAGCCAACTGGCGCGAATCGCCGCCCGCAAGGATCTGCGCCGGCTCGATCTTTCCTCAAGCGAAGTCAGCGATCTGGGCTTGAGCCATCTGCGCGGACTCACGGCGCTTGAAGAACTGAACCTCGCTCAAACCACCGTGTCCGACGCGGGTCTTCAGAATCTCGCCGCGCTGCCCGCGCTTCGAAAACTTGTGCTCGACGGGACCCTGGTACGCGGCGCCGCGTTGGCTCAACTCCGCCACCTCACCGAGCTTTCCCTGGCCAATACACCCGCGGGCGACGGCGCCCTGGCCCAGGCCGCGCAGATCCCCGGGCTGGCGCGACTCAACCTCAGCTACTCCGAAGTGACCGATTCGGGCCTTGCCGTGTCCCTGCCGGCATTGACCGAACTCGATCTCACCGGCGCCGACATCGGCGACGCGGGCGTTCGCGAGATCGCCAAACTCACCGCCCTGCGGCGTCTCCGCCTCGGCTATGGCCGCTTTACCGCCGCCGGACTCGCGCCGCTGTCGGCCCTCGTCAACCTCACCCATCTCGACCTCACACGCACTCGCGCCGGGGACGCCTCCACCGCCACCATCGCCAGCCTGACCAGGCTCGAATCGCTGCGAATGGATTACACGCCGCTCACCGAAAAAGGCCTGGCCGCTCTCCAAAGTCTGAAATCCCTGCGCGAGCTCACGCTCGACAGCGCCACCCTCACCGACAATGCCGCCGAACCTCTTTCCGCCTTCCGCGACCTGAAGCTGCTGAACGTCTATCACACGCTGATCACCGACGCGGGTTACAAGAAACTCAAGGCGGCGCTGCCTGGATGCCGCATCGTCTATGAACGGGAGTCGGCCCTTCCCGTAAGGCGGGGAAGCTGAATCATGCTGCCGCTATTTCTGCTGTTCGCCGTCGTCACCGCGGAATCCGATATCGCCCGCTGGATCGAAAGCCAGAAGGGAGCGGTCGTCACCGGCCCGCAAGGCCAGATCCGCGAAGTCTCGCTCGGCTACACCTGGACCACCGATGCCGATATGGAACTGCTCGCGCGTCTCAAGCACGTCGAAAAGCTCGACCTGTCGCTGGGCCAGATCGGCGACCGCGGCCTCGCCGCCATGCGCGAGATGACTTCGGTCAAGGACCTCACTCTCTACTACGCCGAATTTGTCGCCGACGTCGCGCTCGCCAATCTCAAGGATTGGAAGCAGCTCGAACGCCTGAACCTGCGCGGTACCGACGTCACCGACACCAGCCTCAACTACATCGGCGAGTTCCGCAATCTGCGCGCCCTCGATCTCAGCTTCACCCAGGTCACCAACAACGGCCTGGACGCTCTCGGCAATCTCACGCAACTCGAAGAGCTGGCCCTCGGCGGCATCAAGATCAGCGGCTCCGGCCTCGGCGTCCTGCGTCTGCTGCCCAGGCTGCGCACGCTTAACCTCAACGGCACGCAGAAGCGAAACTCCGGCATGTGGATGACTTCGGTCACCGACTTCGATCTGGAAACCATCGGCTCGCTGGCGTCGCTTGAAGAGCTCAACCTCGGCGGCACCAAAGTCACTTCACTTGGCCTCGAACGGTTGGCGAACCTGAAGCGGCTGCGGACGCTCGATCTCAGCCGCACCGCCGTCACCGCCGCCGGTCTCGCCAGGCTTTCGTCCTTACCCTCGCTCACCCGTCTCAACCTGTGGCGCGCCGCGAAGATCGACGATACCGCCGGGCTCGCTTCTCTGAAACACCTCCGCACACTCGACCTTTCCGAAACCGCCGTTACCGACAAAACCCTCGAAGCGCTCGCCAGCCTCCCGCTCGAACAATTGTTTCTGAGCGGCACCGCCGTCACCGCTTCCGGCGTCGAACGATTCCAGAAGGAGCATCCGCAATGCCGGCTCAGTTGGCGCTAGCCATCCTTCTTTTAGCCCCTCAGCTTCCGGGCGAGCCCTTGCGCCGCCTCACGCACAGCCAATACAACAACGCCGTCCGCGATCTGCTGGCCGATCAAACCCGTCCGGCCGATCACTTCCCGCCCGAAGATTTCGTGGATGGCTTCCGCAACCAGGCGCGCGCGCAAAGCATCTCGCCGCTGCTCGCCGAAGCCTACGGCGCCGCCGCCGAGAAGCTCGCCCGCAACGCCTTTCGCGGTGGCGATACGAACAAGCTGATTCCCTGCCGCCCCTCGGGACCGTCCGACGCCGCCTGTGCCGGTGAATTCGTGAAACGCTTCGGCCTGCGCGTCTACCGCCGGCCTCTTACCGCCCGTGAGACGCAGCGCTTCGTGAACCGGATCCTGCAGAGCGGCGATTTTCTGAAAGGTGCGCAAGCGGTCGTCGAGACGATGCTGCAATCGCCCAATTTCCTGTTCCGCGTCGAGCGCGAAGGTTCGCCCTACGCCACCGCTTCGCGCCTGGCGTTCTTTCTCTGGAATACGCCGCCCGACGAAGCCCTGCTGGCCGAAGCCGCCCGGGGCGATCTGAACGCCGCCGGGACCGCGCGCCGCATGCTGGCCGATCCGCGCGCTCGCCAGGCTCTTGATGATTTCCTCTCCCAATGGCTGCGGTTCGATCTGCTCGCCGGCACGGTGAAAGACCGCCGCCAGTTTCCACAGTTCACGCCCGAACTTGCCGAAGCCATGGCGGAGGAAACGCGTCTGCTCATCCACCCGCTGGTCTGGGAAGACCGCGATTTTACCGAGCTGTTCACCGCCCGCTACGCTTTCGTCAACTCCGATCTGGCCCGCCTTTACCGCCTGCCCGCGCCGCCTTCGGAATTCGCCAGAGTCGATTTCCCCGCCACCTCGGATCGCGCGGGACTTCTGGGCCAGGGCACCTTTCTCGCCCTGACCAGCAAGCCCGGCGATACCTCCCCCACCGCGCGCGGCCTGTTCGTGCGCGATCACCTGCTCTGCCAGACCATCCCCGATCCGCCGCCCGGCACCAACTCCACCCTGCCCGAGGTCACCGCCGATCAGCCGCGCGCCAATCGCGACCGCCTCGCCGAGCACGTGGGCAACCCCGTCTGCCGCGGCTGCCATCAGATGATCGACCCGGTCGGCTTCGCCTTCGAAAAATTCGACGCCATCGGACAGCGGCGCGAAAAGTTGAAGCTCACTTTCTACCCGCAATTCGGAAAGGAAAGCAAGAGCCCCAAGCCCGAGACGGCCGAAGTGGAGCTCGATACGCGCGGCACGCTGATGGGCATGGGTGCCGGCCCGGCGCCCGAATTTTCGAGCCCCACGGAACTGGGCCGCCTGCTCGCAGCGAGCCCCATCTGCCAGGAATGCATCGTCAAGCAGCTATTCCGTTACGCGCTGGGACGCCGCGAAACCGCCGCGGATCAGCCGGCCATCGACGCCGCCGTCGAAACCTTCCGCCGTTCGCAATTCCGTTTCCGCGAGCTTATGATAGCGGTAGCGACTACTGAGAGGCGTTAGATGCGCAAGACGAAACCTGTTTCCAGACGCCGCCTGTTGAAAGGCCTGATCGCGCTGCCGCCGCTTGAGGCGATGTTCAACGCCGCGGGCACCGCCTACGCCGCCACCGCCGCCGCGCCCGAAACGCGCTTTGTGCTGTGGTTCAACGGCAACGGCATCCCGGAGCGCTACTGGATGCCGGCCGAGGCGGGCCGCGATTATCCCGTCACGCCCTGCCTGTCGCCGCTCACGCCGTTCCGGCAGGATGTTCATATCCTGAGCGGGCTCGACAATCCCGCCGCGCGCATGCCGAGCACCGGCAACGATCATCACCGCGCCATGAGCGCCATGGTCACCGGCAAGACCTTTACCGGACGCGGAGCGGGCGGCCCCTCCATCGATCAGTTGTTGGCCGCGCGCATGGGCACGTCCTCGCGCTTCCGATCGCTGCAGATCGGCGTCTGCCAGGAATCCCACGGCGACAGCATCCACCGCAACATGAGTTGGGCCGGTTATGACCGTGCCCTGCCGCCCGAAATGATTCCGCACAACCTGTTCGACCGCCTGTTCGGGGCGCGCGATCTCGGCTGGGTGAAGCGGAAGAAAAGCATCCTCGACGATGTGCGAGAAGAGGCGAAGGAACTGGCGGGCGAAGTCGGCACCGAAGACCGCGTGCGTATTGAAGAACATCTCGGCTCCATTCGCGACCTGGAGCGTTCCATCGCGTCGCTGCCGCCCGAGTATTCGAAGCATGTGCCGGCGCCCGAAGAAGGCGGCGACATGCGCGACTATCCGCGCATCGCCAAGCTGCAGTCCGATCTTCTGGTGCATGCCCTGGCCACCGGCCAGACGCGCGTCGCCACCTACATGCTCACCAAGTGCCAGAGCCTGGTGCGCATGCCGTGGCTCGGCTACACCGCGCTGCGCCATCACGACTACACCCATACCAACGCCGAATCGCCGCAGGCCCAGCGCATCATGCGCGACATCTGCCGCTGGCACATGGAAGAGTTCGCCTATCTGCTGGGCCGTCTCAAGTCGGTGAAGGAAGGCAGCCGCACCCTGCTCGACAACTGCTGCCTGCTGTACGTGCATGAGCATGCCGAGGCCAATCCGCACAAGAACAATGGATTGATCGCGGTGGTGGCCGGACATGCCAACAACAAGATCGCCACCGGTACCTACACGAAGACCGCGGGCACTTTCGGCGATCTCTACCTCACCGTCGCCAACGAGATTCTGGGCGTACCGCTCGATTCGTTTCCCACGGCGCAGAAGAAGCTTCCGGAGCTGGTGGTCGCGTGACGCGGCGCCAGTTCGCCGCCCTGCTCGCCGCCACTCAAACCGCGGCTGCCCAATCGCATTCCTCCGCCCATCCCGATATGCTGCTCACCTGGCTGGTGAAGCAGCTCAACGAGAGGGCCAGTCATTGGGACGGCGAACGCCAGCGCCTTGCCACACCCGCCGCCATCGAACGGCGCAACACCGAAGTGCGCGCGGCGATGTGGAGGATGATGCACGGCCAGCCGCAACGCACGCCGCTGGCGCCCGTGGTCGCCGCCACGCTCCGCCGCGAAGGCTATCGCGTGGAGAACGTGATGTTCCAAAGCCGGCCCGATTTCTGGGTCACCGGCAATCTCTATGTGCCCGAAGGCGCGGGCCCTTTCCCCGGCATCATTTCGCCCTGCGGCCACTACGCCGATTCGCGCATGAATCCGGAATATCAATCGGCCTATCTCAGCCTGGTGAAGGCGGGCTTCGTGGTGCTCGCCTACGACCCCATTGGCCAAGGCGAGCGGCGGCAGTATTGGGATCCGGCCACCCGCCTGACTGACGTAGGCGGCGCCACCACCGAGCATTCCATGTGCGGCCAGTTGCTGCTGCTCCTGGGCGAGGATCTCACCGGCTATCGCGTCTGGGATGGTGTCCGCGCCATCAACTACCTGCAATCGCGTCCCGAAGTGGACCCCCAGCGCATCGGCTGCGCCGGCCATTCCGGCGGCGGCACGCTCACCATGTTCATCAGCGCCGTCGATGAGCGCGTGAAAGCCGCGGTGATCAACGAAGGCGGCACCGGTCATCGCTGGCCCATCGACCTGAAGCCGGAAAGCCGCATCGGTCCATCCGACGTCGAGCAAAACCTGTTTCCCGCCGCGGCGCTCGGTGTCGATCTGTGCGACCTGCACGTGGCCATCGCGCCGCGTCCGCTGCTCGCGTTGATTGAAGACTACAACCCGCGCTTCAATCGCGCCGCCGAACATATCCGCGGCCGTTATTCGCAGCTCGGCGTGCCGGAACGCTTCGCCACCGAACAGGCCACCGATCCGCACGCCTGGACGATGAAGCTTCGCCAGGCCACCACGCGCTGGTTTTCGCGCTGGTTCCTCGACCGGCCCGGCCCGGATCGCGAACCCGATTTCAACCTCGAGACCGAACAGGCTCTCTATTGCACGCCCAACGGATCGGTACGCCACTCCCACCGCGGCGAGACCGTCTATACGCTGATCGCCAAAAAGCGCGAGCGGCTGCCGGGCTCGGGCGGCGCGCCGCTCGAGAAGCTGATCGACTTCCGCCGGCCCTCGGGCCCGCTTGAGGTCCGTTCCCTCGTCACCACGGAACGCAAGGGCTACAGCATCGAGAAACTCGAGTTTCTCTCCGAGCCGGGCATCTACATCCCGGCCTGGGTGTTCACGCCGGCCAACCAGAAAGGCACGACGCTTTACGTGCATGAGGCCGGCAAGCAGGCCGACGGCATGGAATTCGGCCCCATCGAACGTATGGTGCGCCAGGGGGAACTCGTCGTCGCCATCGATGTGCGCGGCACCGGCGATACGCGCGCGCCGCATCCGCCTTCAAGCGACCGGCCCGGCGAATACGGATTCCTGTTCGACGTCGAAACCGCCATGGCTTACATGGCCTGGTATCTCGACCGGTCCCTGGTGGGCATGCGCGTGCAGGATGTCGTCCGCGGCGTCGATTACGCCATGACACGCTCGAGTGGCGCCGCGGGCGTCAACGTAATCGGCAAAGGCAGCGGAGCCGTCTGGAGCCTGATGGCCGCCGCCCTCGACACCCGTATCTCCGCCCTGCGCTGCGAGCGCGGTCTGCTCGCCTATCGCGAACTGCTCAATTCCGACCGGTATCTATACAACGCCGGCCTGTTCGTTCGCGACATCCTGCTGCACACCGATCTGCCCCAAATCGCCGCCAGGCTCGCCGGCCGCGAATTGCACCTCGTCAGTCCGGTGGATCATCTGCGGCGGCCCGTGGACACCGCCTACGCCGAGCGCATTTACGCTCCGGCTCGCGAAGCCTTCACAAAAGCCGGCGGCTTGCTGCGGATCGGCTAAGCAATCATCGTACCTGCAGTTCCAGACGCGAAGGATAGCGCGCCTCGCGATACACCCGGTGCGTCGCCGTCTGAAAATCGCTTTCCTTCGCCTGAAAAATGTTCGGGATATACTTCTGCGGATTCCGGTCGATCAGCGGGAACCATGTGCTGTGGATCTGCACCATCAGCCGGTGCCCTTTGCGGAAGGTGTAATCCTGTGTGTGCAGATTGACGGAAATCGGCGTCACCTGGTTCGGCTTCATCGGCTCGGGCTTCTCGAAGCTGTTGCGGTAGCGGCCGCGAAAGACATCGTTGGCCACCATCAACTGGTAGCCCCGCATCGTCTTCTCCTCATGCGTCTCCGAATACACGTCGATCAACTTCACTACCCAATCGGCATCGGAACCGGTGGTTGATACGAACAGCCGCGCGGTCACCTGGCCGCTCAACGTCAGATCCTCTTCGAGCGGAGCCGATTCCCAACTCGCCACGTCGGGACGTCCATGTAAGTGCCTCTGATCGTCGGTCAGCCACTGGCCCCAGGTCGATCCCTCGCCATACACCGGAAGAATCGGCCGCACGCGGTAAGGAACCGGATGCGCGGGATCGGAGAGAAACGCGTCGGATCCCGCCGCCTCGCCCGGCTGCTCAAACGATGCCACTCCGCCCGCCTGCAGAAAAAGCGCCTTGGCGGCCGAATCCCGCGGCGGCCACGAGTTGTAGCGCTGCCACGTATTCGACCCGGTGCGAAACGTCAACGCCTCCGGCAGCTCGAGCTTGCCTTCGTCCTTCAACCAATAGCGAAACCAAGGCGCCAGCACCTGAGCCCGAAAATACTCGGCCGTCTTCGACCCGAACCGCACCGGCCCCAGCGAATCGCCGTCGCCGCGCATCCACCCGCCATGATTCCACGGACCCACCACCAGGAAATTCAAACCACGGCTGTCATGCGGCTCGAAGGCTTTGTAGATCGTCATGGGACCGTAGAAATCTTCCTGATCCCACCATCCCGCCACGTGCAGCATCGGCACCTTCACCTGGCGCGCGTAGGGGCTGACCTTGCGCGCCTTCCAGAACGCATCGAAATCCGGATGCGCCACGAAGTCGTTCCAGGTCGGGTAGCGCTTTCCAAACCAGTCGCGCGCGATGTTGGCGAGCGACCCGGCCTTCAAATACCAGTCGAATGTGTCGCGGCGGCCGAAATCGAACGGGCGGTTATCCTTCGCCGTCTCTAATCGCGCCACATACTCAAAGCCATACTGCAGCCGGAACGCGCCGTTGTGATGGAAGTCGTCGCCCAGATACATATCGTCGGGAGGGGCCATCGGCGCCGTCGCCTTCAACGCCGGATGCGGATCGAGCGCCGCCATCACCGTCGTCCATCCCAGATACGACACCCCGAGCATCCCCACGCGCCCGTTATGCCCGGCGGCGTTCTTCAGCAGCCATTCGATCGTGTCGGCGCAATCGGTGCTTTCGTCCACGCCCTTCGGATCGGTTCGCGGCGGCCGGATCATCACGAATTCGCCTTCGGAAAGATACTTTCCGCGGATGTCCTGAAACACGAAGATGTAGCCGTCGCCCGCCAGTTCCGCCATCGCGCCCGTCAACTGCGGATTCAGCCCGTCCTTGTCGTGAGGCAATCCGTATGGCGTGCGCTGCAACAGCAAAGGCAGAGGCCGCGCGGCACCCTCGGGCGTGTAGATCTCGGTGTGCAGCTTGATTCCGTCGCGCATGGGAATCATCTCGGTGCGCTTGGCGAATCCCGGCGCGCCCGGGAGGGAAACGGCGGAAAGAAACAGCAACAGCCACGGCATCTTCGGATTACACCACACCATTGTCAGCAATCGCCGGCTGTGATAGCGTAGCCAGCCTATGTCCACCATGGACCGCGCCAGCTTGATGTTGTTGCTTTTTTCCGCCATCGCCTCCGCCCAGTTCGACCAGGGGCAGATCGCGGGAACCGTCAAAGACAGCTCCGACGCCGTCGTCTCCGGCGCCGAAATCGTCGCGCTGAACAAGCAGAGCCAGCTACGGACCACGGCGGCCACCGGGCAGAACGGCTCCTATATCCTCACCAACCTTCCAGTCGGCTATTACGACGTCTCCGTGCAGGCGGCCGGCTTCAAGAAGTACGTGCAGTCGAACGTCAAGGTGGATGCGGCCACGCGCTCCACGCTCGATGCCACGCTCGAAGTCGGCCAGGTGAGCGAAACGGTGAATGTCGAAGGCACGTTCACCCTCATCCAGCGCGAGACGGCGCAGATCGGCCGCATCGTCGAATCGCGCCAGATCACCGACCTCGCCCTCAACGGCCGCAACCCCATCAAGCTCACGCTGCTCAAGGCGGGCGTGGTGGGCGGCTCGAACTTCAACGCATTCAGTCCCACCGGCCTGCATGAACAATTCAGCATCAACGGAGGCCGCCGCGCGGGCAATAACGTCACCATCGACGGCGTGAACGCCATGCGCACGCGCGGCGATTGGAACGGTTCGGCGCAACTCGGCCTGCTGAACGTCGACACCATCCAGGAGGTCCAGATTCTCACCTCCACCTATCCCGCCGAATACGGCCACGCCATGGACGGACAGATTCGCTTCGTCTCGAAAAGCGGCACGCGCGATTTCCATGGCTCGGCGTTCTTCTTCCATCGCAACTCGGCCCTCGACGCCAATAGCTGGACGCGCAACAACAGCCCGAACCGCGATGAATCCCGCCGTCCCGCGCCGTTCCGCTTCAACCAGCCGGGCTATGCGATCGGCGGCCCCATCTTCGTCCCCGGCAAATTCAACACCGGCCGCGACCGGCTGTTCTTCTTCGGCTCGCAGGAATGGCTGATCTTCCGCCAGGAAAAAACCAGTACCGCCACGGTGCCTTCGGAAGCCATGCGCCGCGGCGATTTCAGCGAACTGCTTTCGGCTTCCAACCCGTTCTTCCGGCGCACGCGCCTCATCAACGATCCCCTGGCCGGCGCGCCGTTTGCGGGCAACATCATTCCCGCCGCGCGCCTCAGTCCGAACGGCGTAGGCATCCTCAATTCCTACCCGCTGCCGACGCCCGGCTACCTCGCCGGTACCGACAACTGGATCAAGACGCGCCCCAACCCGCGCGACAGCCGCAAGGATTCCATCCGCGTGGACTATTACCAGGGCAAGCACCGCATGAGCTTCAGCGGCACCCACTTCACCTATCACGAAGACGATCCGTTCCTCACCAATCTCGACCGTTCCAACAGCCGCTGGGACCGTCCCAACATGACCGGCGCCGTCAGCGTCACCAGCACCCTCTCGCCCACCCTCATCAACGATCTCACCGTCACCGCCGCCAACGACGTCGTGCGCATCGGCATCTTCGACAACGACGGCCAGCCGCTCTACCTGCGTACCCGCTACGGCATGAACTTCCCCTATATCGTGCCAGGCGCCAAGCGCATTCCGGAGCGGATTCCCACCGCCGCCATCACCGGCTTCACCACCGTCGACGGTTCTTCGCGCCCCGTTTCCTCGAGCGGTCCCATGTACACCCTGGCCGAGAATTTCACCTGGATCAAAGGCTCCGCTCACACCCTGAAATTCGGCGCCGCCATCGAACACGCCGAGCAGAACAACAACGACCAGATCGGCCAGCAGAACGGCCAGATTACGTTCAACGACGCGGGCCATCCGTTGAGCACCGGCGTGGCCGCCGCCAACGTCGCCACCGGTGCCTTCGACAACTACATCGAGCGCGGCCCGGCCGCCTACACGCTGCTGCGCAGCAAGGCCTTTGAAGCCTATGCGCAGGACACCTGGAAAGCCACGCCCACCCTGACGCTTGAACTTGGCGTGCGCTATTCCTACTTCCAGCCCTGGTACGCCAAGTGGAACGACATCGCCAATTTCAATCTCGGCTACTACGATCCCGCCAGGCGCGCCGTGGTCGATCCGGTGGGTGGCTACATCGTTTCCGGCGATCAGTACAACGGCATCGTCCTGCCGGGCAGCGGCTACCCGGAATCGGCGCGCGGGCGCGCTTACGGCGCGTCCCTGCCGAACGTGGACCGGCTTTTCCACAACCTGCCGCGCGGCTTCGTCAATTCCTACCGCAACGCCTTCGCGCCGCGGTTCGGTGTCGCCTATCGCGCCATCGACAAAACGGTGATTCGCGCGGGCGCGGGCATTTTCCACCACCGCCAGATGCACAACCAGGGCTCGCTGTTCCGCAACCCGCCCAACCAGGTGGAGATCTCGGTGCAGAACGGCATCATCGACCGGCCCGGCGGCTCCACCCAGCGCGACTTTCCTCTAAGCGTCAAGGCCATCGACCTGAATGCGAAGATTCCCACCGCGCTCAGCTACAGCCTGTCGATCCAGCGCGAACTGCCCGGCTCCATGGTGCTCGAACTCGCCTACGTCGGTAAGACGGCCATCAACCAGGAGCGCATTCGCGCCATCAACAACATGCGGGCGGGAACCATTCAGCGCAATCCCGGCGTCAACCAGGCGGCGCTGCGTCCCTATCACGGTCTCGGCCCTGTCGACTGGACCACGCGCGACGGCCGAGTCAACTACAACTCGCTGCAGATCAGCATGGATCGCCGCTTCAACTCCGGCCTCGGCTTCGGTGTCTCTTACACGTTTTCGAGAAGCATCGGGAACCTGATGAACCTGCTCGCCCCGGCGCTGCCCTACGATCCTTATAACTTCGTCAAGGCCCTCGATGAGCTCGACCGGCCGCACCTGTTGAACCTCAACTTCGTTTATCAACTGCCGTTCTACAAGCAGGCCAAAGGGCTGGCGGGCGGTGTGCTGGGTGGCTGGCAGCTATCGGGCGTCATCTTCCTGCGTTCGGGCCAACCGCTGGCCTCGAGCGATGCAACCGATTTTGCCGGAGTGGGCGTCGGCTCCGGCCCGTCGCCCTGGAACCTGGTGGGTTCTCTCGATGTACAGGGCGAGCGGGGCATCGGCAGGCAATGGTTCAATCCGGCCGCGTTCGCTCTTCCGGCGGCCGGCACTTTCGGCAATGCCGGGCTCAGCATCATTCGCGGGCCCGCGTCGCAGGACTTCGATCTGGCGATCTTCAAGGATTTCCGCATCGTCGAGCGGTTGAGCTCGCAGTTCCGCGTGGAAGTGTTCAACTTCCCGAACCATCCGGTACTTAATAATCCGGGTACCAATCCGCGCGCCGGTAATTTCGGATTGATCACCGCCAAGAGCAACCAGCGCAGTTTACAATTGGGACTGAAGTTTCTTTTCTGAGCGAGGTCGGTCCGCATGAAGTTGTTACGGTATCTGACGGCGGCAACGGCGCTGCTGGCCGGGTCTGCGCGGGCGGCCGGCAATGAGACCATCTTCCGCGAGAAGATCGCTCCTCTGCTGTCCAAGCACTGCGTTTCCTGCCACGGCGCCAAAGGACAGAGCGAACTCTCCCTCACCACCTTCAATGAAGCGCTGCACGGCGGCAAGCGTGGACCGGCGCTTGTGCCGGGCAACTCGAAATCCAGCCTGCTGGTGGCCTACATGCGCGGCGATCAAAGCCCGCGCATGCCGCTCGGCTCCACGCTCGACGACGCGGTGTGGAAAGAGATCGCTTCCGCCGTCGACAGCATGAAGGCGGAAGCCGTCGCGGCACGCAACCCCCGGCTTGACTGGATTTTCCAGAAGCCGGCCACGCCCGCGGTTCCCGAAGTGAAGCGCCAGGATTGGGTGAAGAATCCAATCGATGCCTTCGTACTGGCGAAACTCGAAACGAAGAACATGGCCCCGGCCGCGCGGGCGGGCAAGCGAGCCCTGCTGCGGCGCGTGTACTTCAATCTCATCGGCCTGCCGCCATCGCCCGCCGAAGTCGAAGAGTTCGAAGCGGATGCCTCCGCTGATGCGCTTGAGAAAGTCATTGACAAGCTGCTCGGCGATGAGCGCTATGGCGAGCGCTGGGGCCGGCACTGGCTCGACCTGGTGCGTTTCGCCGAGTCCGACGGTTTCGCCATCGATGGCGAGCGTCCCACCGCCTGGCGGTATCGCGATTACGTCATCCGCGCGTTCAACAAAGACAAGCCCTATGACGAGTTCATCAAGGAGCAACTGGCCGGCGACGAGGGAATGCGCGGCCGCCGCGCCGCCGGTGAGCCGTCGGAAGGCCTGCTCGCCGTCGGTTTCCTGCGCATGGGTCCCTGGGAGGCCGATGCGAATTTCGACAACCAGCTCCGGCTCGATTTTTTGAATGAAGCGGCCGGCACGACCAGCCAGGTCTTCCTGGGCCTTACGGCGGGTTGCGCCCGCTGTCACGACCATAAGTACGACCCCATCAGCCAGCGCGACTTCTATCGCCTGCAGGCCTTCTTCGCCGCCACCCGCATCGACGACCGGCCCGCCGCCTGGGTCAAGGCCGAAGACCCGGTGACGATGCGCCGCCGGATGCGCCAGTACGAAGACGAGCTCGATGAGGCCGGCGCGAAGTTCAAGGAACTGGAACAGACGCTGCGCTGGAAATACGCCGCCGCCAATGCCCTGAAGGAGGGCGACAAGCAGATCGATGAGTTCCAGAAGGCGCTGAACGACAAGAAGAACGCCACCTACACGGCCGAAGAGCGCAGCCACTACGAGGCCCTGCGCGACCGCACGCGCCAGGTGACCGAACTGCTGGCCCGCCACCAGCCCAAGGCCTACGCGGTAGCCGAAGTCGCGCCGCCGGACATCCTCGAAGTGGCGCCCACCTTTGTATTGGGCGGCGGCCAGCTTAGTGCCAAAGGCGAGCAGGTGGAGCCAGGCTTCCTCTCAGCGATTGCCGGCAAGGAAGAGCCCGCCAAGCTTCCCTTCGTGGGACGCTACCGCTCCGGCCGGCGCACGGCGCTGGCCGATTGGATCGCCAGTCCTTCCAATCCGCTCACCGCGCGCGTCATGGTGAATCGCATCTGGCAGCATCACTTCGGCGAAGGCATCGTTCGTACGCCGTCGGACTTCGGATTGAACGGCGACCGGCCGTCTCATCCCGAGCTGCTCGACTGGCTCGCCGCCCAGTTCGTCGAGAAGAAGTGGAGCCTCAAGGCGATGCACAAGCTCCTGCTGCTGTCGAACACCTGGCAGCAGGCGACCGCGCACTCCGAAGCCGCCAGGTACTCCGAAGCCGATCCCGACAATCGCCTACTGTGGCGCATGAACTGGCTGCGCCTGGAAGGCGAGTCCATCCGCGACTCCATCCTTTCCGTCAGCGGACGTCTGCAACCAGCGCGCGGCGGCCCCGGTGTTTTCTTCGAAATCAGCCCCGATCTGGCTCAGGGTTTTTCGTTCTTCAAATGGTGGCCTTCGGAGGAGAAAGAACGCCTGCGCCGGTCGGTCTATCACTTCCAGCGCCGCTCGGTGATGAACCCGATGATGGAAGTCTTCGACGGCGCCAACATGAGCGAATCGTGCGCCCGCCGCGGCGCGACCACGGTACCTCCGCAAGCGTTCACCCTGTGGAACGGCGAGCTCACCCATACCGAGGCCAAACACTTCGCCCGCCGCGTCATCGAGCTCGCCGGCCCGGATCCGGACAGGCAGGTGGACCGGGCGTTTCAGCTCGCCCTCAGCCGTGCCCCGGAAGTGGCGGAACGAACCCAAGCGCGCAACCTTTATGCCGGCCGCCAGCCCGAAGATGCTCTGGCGCGCCTGGGTGTGGTGCTGTTCAATCTCAACGAGTTCGTTTACCTGGAGTAGCCCATGAATGCCGACATCCTGCGCAGGCGATTCCTCTATCAAAGCCTCACCGGCGCGGGCAGCATGGCGCTTTCGAGCATGCTCGAAGGAGCCACCGCCGCCAAGCCGCACCATGAGGCCAAGGCGAAGTCCTGCATCTTTCTCACCATGCTCGGCGGCGTCAGCCAGATGGACACCTTCGACCCCAAGCCCGCGCTCGACAAGTTCGACAACACGGTGATGGATTGGAGCAAGGAAAAGCTCACCGACCAGGTGGGTCTGTTCGCCAAGCCGCGCCTGATTCTGAAAAGTCCCTACACGTTCAAAAAGCATGGCCAATGCGGGCGCGACGTTTCCGATCTGTTCCCGCATGTGGCCGAATGCGTCGACGATCTGGCCTTCGTCCGGTCGGTACAGGGCGAAAACGGCAACCATCCGGCGGCCATCTTCTTCATGAACACCGGGCATGTGCTGCCGGGGCGGCCTTCGGTGGGGGCGTGGACCACCTTCGGGCTCGGTACGGAAAATCAGAACCTGCCGGGTTTCGTCGTCCTACCCGATTTCCGGTCGCTGCCGTTCAGTGGATCGCAACAGTGGGGCGCGGGGTTCCTGCCCGCCAGTTTCCAGGGCATGATGATGCGCTGGAAAGGCGAGCCCATTCTCGATTTGCGCCCGCCCGAAGCCGTCACGAAAACAGACGCGGACGATCAGCTCACGCTGCTGCGCGCGTTGAATGCCAGGCACGCCAAGGACAACCTCACCAATCCCGACCTGCAGGCGCGCATCGACGCGTATGAGCTGGCCTACCGCATGCAGGCGACGGTGCCAGGCGTGCTCGATGTGGACAAGGAAGATCCGCGCCTCCGGGAGATGTACGGCTTGAACGACCCGGTCACGGAATCTTTCGGCAAGCGCTGCCTGATGGCCCGCCAGTTGGTGGAAAAAGGCGTGCGCTTCGTGCAGCTCTACACACCCGCGCAATCCTGGGACAGCCATACCGACCTGATCGGCGGCCACACCAAGAACGCCAGGGAGACCGACCGTCCGATCGCGGCGCTGCTCAAGGATCTCAAACAGCGCGGACTGCTCGACAGCACGCTGGTCGTCTGGATCGGCGAATTCGGCCGCACGCCCGACAACCTTGCCGAACAGCGCGAGAAACCCGGCCGCGACCACAACACCAAGGCCATGACCATGTGGTTTGCCGGCGGCGGCGTCAAGGGCGGCGCGCTGGTGGGAACCACCGACGAGCTCGGCTGGAAGGCCGTGGAGCAGATTTACAGCATGCGCGACGTGCACGCCACCATCCTGCACCTGATGGGGCTCAATCACGTCAAGCTGACCTACTACCACGGCGGCCGCAACATGCGCCTTACCGACACGGCGGGCGTGGTGATCAAGGAAGTGCTGAGCTGAGCCTCGCCGGCTCGATCTGAATCCGCCCGCAATATCGTTCCTGGTGCAGCTCAATCCGGCCCACGCGCGACAGCTCGAGCAGGGCCAGGAACAAGACCACGCGCCGCCGGTCCGAATCCTGTTGTTCGAACCACACACCGGCGTCCAGACGCTCTCCGGCCGCCAGCCGCGCCTCGATCCAGCCGGTCATCTCTTCGACGGTAATGGGCTCGGGACTCGTGTCGATCGACTGATGCACCCGCGCCGTTTCGAGCGCGCGCCTGGCCAGCCGCACCACGTCGAGCACATTCAACGCTCCATTTGCCGGTGGTGCCGCGTCCTGTTCGCGATCCTGGGCCGGCCGCGACCAGGTCGCCTCCGCCAGCGCCAGCTTCTGCTCCAGGAATTCGGCGGCCTGCCGGACCTGCTCGCGATCGAGCAACATGCGGATCAGCGGCTGGCGCGGATCGGGTTCCCGCGCGGCCAGCTCCGGATCGACCGGAAGCAGCAGCCGCGACTTCAACTGAATGAGCGTCGCCGCCATGTCGGCGTACTCGGCGCCGAGATTGACATCCAACTTTTCCGCCTGCCGCACGTAATCCAGGTACTGACGCGTCACTTCGGCCACCGGCAGATCCGACAGGTCCAACTGGTTGCGCCGGACCAAGGAAAGCAGCAGATCCACCGGCCCTTCGAAGCGGTCGAGCGAGATCGCCCATTCCTTCATCGGCGCGAATCCTCGAACAGACGGCGAAAGAGAGGAAAATCGTTGGCGGCCGACGAAGCCAGTTCCACCACTTGCGCCAGCAGGTCTTCGGCGTCCTTGTAGGAGATCTGCAGTTTGCCGGGTGCAATGATTTCGATCGCCGCGGGCAGCTCGGCGGCACGCGTCCGTGGAACCGGTCGAATTTCGGTGCGCGCGGCTTCGGCGTGCCGCGCCGCCTCATTGACGGCGGCCAGCACACGCCGCTTGCGCTGCAGCGCCTTCCCCACCGCGCCAGTCGATTCCAGCCGCTCCAGCCAGCCGATCAGCGCCTCCCGATCGAGCAGGAACGTTTTGCCCACCTGGAAGCCGCGGCACACGCTCATCAGCCGGATCGCCTGCCGCCGCCGCAAGCCGAACAGGTGCTCGACGACCGGCCGGTCAACGACCGCGGGTGCGTTCTCGGCGCGCAGGATCTCAAGAATTTCCGGAACGCGGCCGTGCCACGAGGGCTGTGCGGGCATGGATTTCTAAGGGCAGGATAACACCCCCAACTATTGACGAGTCATCCGCGGCTGATGGAGGAACTCCATGTTCCCTTCGAAGTGACGGCCCGGCGTATAGCCGAGCTCCCGCAGCAGTGCCAGGACCGCGGCGCTGCTGGTACCCATCGCCGTCAGTTGCTCTTCCTTCACTTCCATCACCAGGAAGGGGTGGAAACGCTCCAGCGTCTGCCGCGCGCCCTTGAGCACGAACATCTCCGCGCCTTCCACATCGATCTTGATCACATCCACGCGCGCCAGGCCCGCTTCTTTCACGATGTCGTCGAGCGGCCGGGACCGCACCTCGAACCGCCGGCCGCTGACGCCATCGGCTTCGGCCGTCTTCTTTGAAAGCGAAGACATGCCGGTGTTGGCCAGACTGCCCGCGAACAGTTCCAGCGTGCCCTCCCGCTCCGAACAGGCCACTGGATGTATCGCGATCTGCCTGGCCTCGCTCGCCGCCACGTTCTGCTTGAGCTCACGCAGCGTATCGGGATTAGGTTCCACGGAGATCACATGCCCCTCAAGGCCCACCTTTTTGGCGGCTTTCAAAGAATGGAACCCGATGTGCGCGCCGATATCGAGAAACGTACCGCCAACCGGCAGACGATCCTCGATGGTCGTGGTGGTGACGGGCTCATACACTCCGTTGGCGATGATATTGCGCGGCACCAGGTCGCGCGCGTCCAGATACATGCGGATCCCTTTGTCGATCTCGATTTCCACAGGCCGTATGAAACCCGAAGCATGCAGATAGGGAAGGGTGAATTCGGAAAGCACCCCAATCACGATCTGCGGGGCGGAGTTGCGGTAACTGGACATGAACTTCGCCGTCGCCACCGTGCGCTGCTCGATATCGAATAGCGTCATCGATACGCCGAACAGGCCGGCTACCACCGCCGCCGCGATTCCAAAACGGATCAGAACCCGCATAGCCGATTCCATCGGCCTTTTCTTTTCAAAACCTTAGGACCATCGGATCCCCCCTTCGGACTATCCGGGGAAATGCTATACTAGTAGTCGATGCAACAACATCACGTCAGTCTCTCCTCCTATCATTTCCGTCGCTCCAAATGTGATGGCATCATCGAAGTACTCAACGAAGGTTCGTACGTGATGGCGGAGTACAGCGAGCGTACGGGTGCTGTAAAGTGGCAGCGTGTCGTGGTGGCCTCCCAACGGGAACAGATTGAGCGCTGGCTCGGCGAACGGTATCCTGTGCAGAGCAAGAAACCGGCCGTAGCCGCGCCGGAAACCGCTCCCCGCCCGGCGGCACGCAAAGCGGCTCGCGGGTAACTCAGTTCATCGATAATTCGTCAGGCGCCGCATCGCGTGTTATCATCGGAAAAGATGCATAACGCCACAATTGTCTGGCGTCGACTGGCAGCCATTCTGGTCTGCCTTGCATTTCTATCCTCGCTCGGTAACTTACAGCCTTTCGATTCATCGATTCCCGGTAGCGATATCGGCGCCCTGAAGAGCGCCGCCACCATCAAGCTGATGGATCGGGCTAAAGCAGCCTTCGATGGCAGCCGGACCCAATCGCCCGGAATCGATACCGAAGAGCCGGTATCGGCTGCGGAAGCGGACTTACAGCCGCGTTCGCGCCTGCTGGTTTCCGATGCGGCGTGGCGCCTTCTGTCCGCCGCCGTACGGGTCGAGCTTGGCCGCGCCCCTCCCTCGCGTTTCCTCTAAACTTCTAGCGCCGTCCGCGATCCCCTCGATCTACGGACTGTTGCACCTTCGATAGCCAGGATTTCGCGGCCTGGGGGACCGCTCTCCGATGCATCTGATTCTCACACTGGCCGCCGGCCTGTCCGCCGCCCTGCTGTTTGGCTACTTTACGCACCGGCTCGGCTGGTCGCCGATTGTAGGCTATCTGCTTGCGGGTGTGCTGGTTGGCCCATATACTCCCGGTTTCATCGCGGATAAGGAGCTGGCCGATCAGCTCGCCGAAATCGGCGTCATCCTGCTCATGTTCGGAGTGGGTCTGCACTTTCATCTCAAAGACCTGCTGGCCGTCCGGCGCGTGGTCGTGACGGGCGCCTTTCTCACCAGCGTGGTTACGGCATCGCTCGGCTCGCTGCTCGCCGCCGGCCTTGGCTGGACCTGGCCCCAGGCAATCGTTTTCGGGCTGGCGCTTTCGGTGTCGAGCACCGTGGTTCTGACGCGAGTCCTTTCCGATAGCGGCGTGCTGCACAGCCCCACCGGCCGCATTGCCGTCGGCTGGCTGGTGGTGGAGGATATCTTCGCGGTGTTCGTGCTGGTGATGCTGCCGGTGGTGTTCACCCCCTCTTCGCAAGGGCTGGCCGTTTCCTTCGGCCTGGCGGCGGCGAAGGTGGCCGCATTCATTCTGTTCACGCTGCTGGCGGGCGCGCGGGCGATACCGCGGCTGCTGACCAAAGTCGCCGAATCGAACTCGCGGGAACTGTTCACGCTCACGGTGCTGGCGATCGCCCTGGGAATCGCTTTCGGCGCGGCGTCGCTGTTCGGAGTCTCCATGGCGCTGGGCGCGTTCCTGGCGGGCATGGTGGTGGGCCAATCCGAGTTCAGCGCGCGCGCGGCGGCCGAAGCGCTGCCCATGCGCGACGCCTTCGCCGTGATGTTCTTTCTTTCGGTCGGCATGCTGCTCGATCCCATGGCCGCCATTCGGTCGCCTCTCTTGCTCGCCGGCACCATCGCCATCGTCATGCTCGCCAAACCGCTGCTGGCGCTGGGCATGATTCTGCTGCTGGGGCAAACGCCGAAAGTCGCCGTTGGCGCCGCGCTCGCCCTGGCGCAGATCGGCGAGTTCTCGTTTCTGGTGGCGGCGCTGGGACGGACCATGGGAGTGCTGCCCGAACAGGGCATGAACGCCCTGGTGGCGGCGTCGATTCTGGCCATCATGGCCAACCCGATGATCTACCGGCTGGCACCCAGAATCTGGCCGCGGCTCAAGAGTCACGCCGCGCCCGAACCGATCGAAGAGAGCGCCGCCAACCCCGCCCATCGCGCCGTGGTGGTGGGCCATGGACCCATCGGACGCGCCGTAACGCGCCTGCTGCGCGAGCGGGGAATCGAACCCACCATCATCGAGATGAACATCGACACGCATCGCTTTCTCACCGCCTCCGGCTACCGCGTGGTGTACGGCGACGCCAATCAGGAAGAGGTGCTGAATAAGGCAGGCATCGCCTCGGCCGCGAGCTTCATCCTCAGCACATCGGGTTCGGCGGGCTTTCTTGAAGCGATTCGCCTGGCGCGCCGCTTGAACCCCGGCATCCATATCGTCTCGCGAGCCGACTATCTGGCCCAGGCGGGCACTCTGCGCCAGGCCGGCGCCGACGAAGTTTTCTCCGGGGAAGGCGAAGTCGCGCTCGCCCTCACCGGCAGCATTCTGCAGGATCTGGGCGCGACACCGGACCAGTTGGACGAAGAACGCGCGCGCATTCGCGCCGAACTGTTCGAAGAATCCTCGAAAGGTGGAAAGTAGTATGCCGAAACATTTGCGTTGGAAATGGTTTTGGATCGGCGCCGTGGTGGTGGGCAGCGCGCTCGCCATCTATTACAACAAGATCCGGCTGGGCCTCGATCTGAAGGGCGGCAGCCACCTGGTGCTGCAGATTCAGGCGCAGGATGCGTTCAAAGCCGAAGCCGATTCTCTGATCGAACGGCTGAAGACGGCGCTGGCCAAGGAAAGCGTCGCCTATGGCTCGATAGACCGCAACGATCCGTCGACGCTTGAAACGGCCGCCACCATCGAGATCGCGCTGACGGACGTACCGCCCGCACAGGCGTCGCGCGTGCGCGGCGTGGTGCAGGATGCGGCCGGCTCAAGCTGGGTGCTGGGGTCCGATTTCAAACTCCGCCTGCGTACCGAGGCCGCCATCCAGATGCGCCAGGACGTCCTGACGCAGAGCATGAACACCATCGAGAAGAAGGTCAACGGCCTGGGCGTGGCGGAAGCGAGCGTGCAGCGCCGCGGAGGCAGCGCGGGCGACGCGGAGATTCTGGTGCAGCTTCCGGGCGTGGACGATCCGGCTCGCGTGAAAGGCATTCTGCAGACCGCCGCGATGCTGGAACTGACCGAGGCCAAAGACGGCCCCTACCCGAGCCGCGACCAGCTATTGAGCCAGCATGGCGGCGTCACTCCGCTCGGCACCAAGATCGCCGGACGCGGCGAATCGTGGTGGCTGCTGGCGCGATCGCCGGTCATCACCGGCCGCGACCTGCACGACGCACGGCCGCAGGGCAGCGAGAACGGCGGCTGGGACACGGGCTTCGTGCTCAAGCAGGACGCCGCGCGGCGGTTCGAGCGGTTCACCGCGGCCAACATCGGCAAGCGCCTGGCCATCGTGCTCGATGGCGCCGTGCTGAGCGCCCCTCGTATCGAAAGCCGCATCTCCGATCAGGGGCGCATCATGGGAGCCGCCAGTCAGCAGGAAGCTTCGGACCTGGCGCTCAATCTGCGCTCCGGATCGCTGCCCGCCGGGGTGAAGGTGATCGATGAGCGCACCGTTGGGCCGTCGCTCGGCGCCGACTCCATCCGCAAGGGCGTGACCGCGGGACTGCTGGGACTCGCCCTGGTCATCGCTTCGATGGTCGTTTATTACCGCGGCGCGGGTTTGAACGCCGTGCTCGCCCTGCTGCTCAATACGCTGATGACGGTGGCCTCGCTCTGCCTGGTGGACGCGACCTGGACGCTGCCCGGCATCGCCGGCCTGGTGCTTTCCATCGGCATGGCGGTCGATTCGAACGTGCTCATCTTCGAGCGCATCAAGGAAGAGCTGCGCGGCGGGCGCGCCGTGCCTGGGGCGATCAAAGCCGGGTTCGACCGCGCCCTGGTCACCATCGTCGACACGCACGTCACCACGGTCGTCGCCAGCGCCTTCCTCTTTATCTTCGGCACCGGCCCCGTGCGCGGCTTTGCCGTGACGCTGGTCATCGGCCTGGTGGCGAACCTGTTCACCGCGGTCTTCGTCTCCCGTGCGATCTTCGACGTCCAGACCTGGAAGCAGCCGCGCTTGGCCACGCTCAGCATCGGGCGCGAATGGTTTCCGGTCAGCAATACCGACTTTCTCTCGCGCCGCCATCTGACGCTGGGCCTTTCGCTGGCGGCGATCGCCATCAGCATCGCAAGCCTGGTGGCCCACGGCGGGCCGAAATATGGCATCGATTTCCGGGGCGGCATGCTGATGAGCGTGCGGTTCGATCCTAAGCCTCCCATCGACGAATTGCGGCAGGCGCTTTCGGCCAAGTTAAGCGGGGAAGTGACCGTGCAGGAGAGCCAGGGCACCGGTGAATTCCTCATTGGCACGGAGCTGGCCGAAGAATCGAAGCTCGAACAGGCGCGCCAGAATGTGGAAGCCACGCTGCGCGAGAAGTATCCGAAGTTCGAGCGGCGTTCGGTCGAAATCGTGGGTCCGCGCGCCGGGGCGGAATTGCGCGAGCAGGCGCTGCTGGCGACTTTGTGCGCGCTCGGCGGCATGCTGGCCTATATCGCCTTCCGCTTCGCATGGATTTCCGGCGCGGCCGCGGTGATTGCCACCGTGCATGACGTCATCATCGTGCTCGGGCTGTTCTCGCTGACCGGCCGCGAGATGAACCTGAATATCGTGGCGGCGCTGCTGACGCTGATCGGCTATTCGATGAACGACAAGATCGTGGTGTTCGACCGCGTGCGCGAGAACGAGCAGGGCAAGCGGCGCGGCGCTTCTTTCCTCGAACTGGTGAACCTGTCGATCAACCAGACGCTGAGCCGCACGATCCTCACCGCCGGGCCGACGCTGCTCGCCTGTCTGGCGCTTTATTTCTTCGGCGGCGAAGTGCTGAACGGAATCGCCTTCGCGCTGTTTGCCGGGATTGTGGTCGGCACTTACTCGTCGATCTTCGTGGCCAGCGCGCTGCTGGTGATGTGGCGGGGGAAGCGGGAACGGCCGGCGGTGCAGCCGGCGTAGTACTATGCGACCGATAACGCGTTGGCGGAGACGAACAGATTCCGTTCCCGGAAACGGGCTGGACTTTCGAGCAATAGACATGCTCGCATCGATGATCCGGGACTCGCGAACCAAGGCGTCCGCAGGTAGCGGGTGGGCCCTGCGGCCCATTCCGGACGGGTTTCTCCAACGCCAGGCGCAAGCGTTGCAGCGGTCGCCGCCAAGTAGGCGTCGCACACCTCGCCGCCGGGGAAGATGCCTGCCAAAAGGCGTGGCCGGTCTCGAAGCATGGCAGCCGATGGCCGGGCGGCGAACTCGTGTAGAAAATCGGAGAGGTGATAGGCGGCTTCGTTCCAGGTCCCGCTCCACTCCGCGACTTCCGCCAGCGACTCCGGCCTTCTCATGCCTTTCCTTCGCTCTCATTCTCTTCGAGAATTTCTTCCACGAGATACATGGATCGAGGAAGGATCCGTGATGGATCGTAGTAGCGGCCAACCACTTCCATAACCTGTTCCAGCTTTGTCATATCAAGGTGACGCAGAAGGAAGCGTCTTTGGTAGACTGCCGTGCCTGAAGTCCAAGGACCATCGCCGTACCACCCAGCAGATTGATCTCTCCAACCACTCCGCGCGTTTCGAGACGCTTCGACAACCGTTCAAAAGCTCTCAAAATGGTTTCGCGATTGAGCATCGGCGCTTCCTAATCTAGCACTCACACCGGAGCGCTACGCGGCAAGCAACAGCACTCCAACGGCCACCAACGACGCGCCGGCCCATCGCTGCCACTCGACCCGCTCCTTCAGCAGAACACGGGCAAGAAAAGTCTCCACCACGTAAGTGGCGGCGGTGGCCGGCACCGCGAAGCTGAGATCGGCCAGGGTCAGCAGTTCGAGGAACGCGAAGAACGAAATGGCCATGCAGACGACCGCCAGAATCAACCGCCGCTTGCGCAGCACGGTGGCGAACGCGCGTCGCAGAGCGCTTGGGCGGAAATCGTCAATCTCGCCATGGCGTTTCATCTCGGCCGATTGCAGCAGGTCGCTCGCCACCGTGGCCGCCACCACTACACCCACCAGCAGCCACTTCATTTCCCGCTCCGCGTGCCGGCGGTGAGCCCCACCAGCATCGTTCCCGCCACGATGAACGCCGTGCCAATCATCCGGCGCGTTGTGATCTGTTCCTGAAGAAAGAGATATCCAGCCAGGCTGCTAAGCGGATAGCCGATGGCGGTCACCGGCAGCACGAAACTCAGATCGGCGCGGCTCAGCAGCGCCATCCGGCAAAGCGTCCAGAGAATCAGCAGCGCCACGCCGGCCAGGACGAAGGGGCTCAGCACGCCCGCCGACTTCATCCCGATACCGAGCAGCAAATTACCGCAAACGTTGGCGGCGATCACCGCCAGCGTCAACAGCGCCGTCCTGGCCAAGGCTTACCGGACCGCGGCCGCCGCGCGCTGCGCCCGCTGTTCCTTGACGAACTTCTTGCGCTTCGAACGCAAGGCAAGATATTCGCGCGCTTCCTTGTAGAGCCGCCGCCGCTCGTCGCCGTCGAAGACGGCTTTGCGCACCACACGCCAGACCGCGCGCGGCCGGAAATAATACTCGCCGTAGAAATTCTCGACCCAGTCCACCAGTTCGGCCCGGTCGAGATTTTCATAGCGGATATTGGGCAGTTGATGGCCCACGTCGTCGGTCATTGAATCGATGGTGATCAGCCCGTTCTGCTTGACGTAATCGTAAAATTCCGTGCCCGGGTAAGGATGAGCGATCGAAACCTGAATGGTCTCGGTGTCGAGTTCCTTGGCGAAATCGATGGTGCGGCGGATGGACTCGTTGGTCTCCCCCGGCAAACCGACGATAAAATCGCCGTGGATCGTCAGTCCCAGCTTATGCGCGTTGTCGGTAAACCGGCGCGCCATGTCGAGCGTGGCGCCTTTCTTGATGTTCTTGAGCACCTGCGCATCGCCGGTTTCATAGCCGACGATCATCAGGCGGCACCCGGCGTCGCGCATCGCCTTCAGCGTGTCGTATTCCGTCGTTACGCGCGACGTGCACGACCATGTGAAGTTCAGCGGCCCCAGCTTCTTGCACAATTCGATGGTGCGCGCGCCTTTGTAGTTGAACGTATCGTCGTCGAAGAAAATCTCCTTCAGGCCCTGGAAATTTTCGAGCGCGTATTTCACCTCATTGGCCACGTCGTCGCTCGAACGGAGCCGCCACCGGTGGCCGGAATGCGTTTGCGGCCAAAGGCAGAACGTACACTGCGCCGGACAGCCGCGCGAGGTGTACAGCGAAAGAAACGGATTCAGCAGAAACGGAACGTTGTAGCGGCGGAAATCGAGATCGCGCTTGTAAACCTTGGTCACCCAGGGCAGTTCATCCAGGTTTTCCACATAGCCGCCTTCCGGGTTATGCACCACCTGGCCGTTGCGGCGGAAACTGACATTGGCGATCTCATCGAGCGGCGTGCCTTTGGCGTACTTCACCACGGCGTGATCGAATTCGCGGCGGACCACGAAATCGATGGCGGGCGTCGTGCGCAGGATGCGTTCGGCATCC